>NZ_JAOQJC010000015.1 GCF_025567625.1 Paenibacillus sp. J5C2022
ATCCGCGCAAAATGCTCGCATAGCTCCGCCAATCGAACCCCGCCTGCCCCCAAGTAGCCTTCTATCGCTCATTATGCTCACATAGCCTCCTACGAAAGCCGAAAAGTGTGCTCCATCCGCGCAAAATGCTCACATAGCCCCGCCAATCGAGCCCCGCCTGCCCCCAAGTAGCCTTCTATCGCTCAATATGTTCACATAGCCTCCTATGAAAGCTGAAAAGTGTGCTCCATCCGCGCAAAATGCTCACATAGCCCCGCCAATCGAACCCCGCCCGCCCCCAAGTAGCCTTCTATCGCTCAATATGTTCACATAGCCTCCTATGAAAGCTGAAAAGTGTGCTCCATCCGCGCAAAATGCTCACATAGCCCCGCCAATCGAGCCCCGCCCGCCCCCAAGCAGCCTTCTATCGCTCAATATGCTCACATAGCCCCAACAATCGTGCCCTGGTTAGAATATAGGGAAATAAGAAGAAGCCCCACGAAGGCGTTATGGGGCTTCCTCGGTCCGGCTGCTGAATGAAGCCGATAAGCTGAACATGAACTTTAGTGTTCGTATGCTCGCGATTGATTGTGTGTTATCTTCTTCGTTCCTTGAGAAGAGGGCTACTATCCTGTTGCATCTTTCCTCTAGCATCTTTCCTCTTGCATCAATCCTCTTGCATCAATCCTCTTGCATCAATCCTCTTGCTTCAATCCTCTTGCTTCAATCCTCTTGCATCCATCATTCACGACTCAAGAATCACGACTCGAGAATCACGATTCAAGAATCACGTTTCTTGCTTCGCCAGCTGCTGAGCCAGCTCTACGATTGCCCGAGCGCGCTCCATATCCCTTTCGGATGGAGCGGGAACCCCGTCGAGCATGTAGGGCAAGCCCAACTGCTGCCATTTGTATACGCCCATCCGATGGTAGGGCAGCAGCTCGATCTTCTGCACGCACTTCAGCTTGCCGATATAGCGTCCAAGCTCCTGAAGATCGCTGTAATCATCCGTGACGCCGGGA
The DNA here is from genome assembly GCF_025567625.1 of Paenibacillus sp. J5C2022. Classification (GTDB taxonomy): domain Bacteria; phylum Bacillota; class Bacilli; order Paenibacillales; family Paenibacillaceae; genus Pristimantibacillus. The sequence goes on from NZ_JAOQJC010000015.1 coordinate 1,002, forward strand.
ATGACCACGTGCCTGATCCACGTTGTCGTGCCGATGTCCGACAGATGGGTAGCAAAGCGCAAAATGCGCTCGTTAGACTGGGTAGTAAGCCCGATATGCTTCTGTTCATTTATCTGTTTAAGATCCAGAAGCACCAGATCAGTCGCTTCAAGCAGTCCCGTCTCGTCCGCGACGGACGGCTCGCAGTAGCCGGAGCTGTCCAGTGCGGTATGCAGCCCGTAGCGGCGCTTCGCTTCCCGGAACAGCTCCGCTACGAAAGCGGCTTGCAGCGTCGGCTCTCCGCCCGTAACGGTCAAGCCGCCGCCGGATGCCCGGTAATAGCGGAGATACGGCTCGATCTCCGCAAGCACTTCATCTACGGACATTTCCTGCCCGTCTCCCTTATCCCAAGTGTCGGGATTGTGGCAGAAGCGGCAGCGCAATGCGCATCCTTGCATGAACAAGACGAAGCGTATACCGGGACCGTCTACTGTGCCGAAGGTTTCGAAGGAATGAATGCGGCCCCTGACGTCGCTCATTACATTTCACCGTGGAACGTCCGGCTGATGACTTCAAGCTGCTGTTCCTTCGTCAGCTTGATGAAGTTGACCGCATAGCCCGATACGCGTACAGTCAGCTGCGGATACTGCTCCGGATGCTCCATCGCCGCTTGCAGCGTAGCCCGATCGAACACATTCACATTGAGGTGATGGCCTCCGTTGCCCATATAGCCGTCCAGCAGCGCGGTCAAGTTGTCGACTTGCCCTTCCGCTTCTCGGCCCAGCGCCTTGCCTACGATCGAGAACGTGTTGGAGATGCCGTCAAGCGAGTGCTCGTAAGGCAGCTTGGCTACGCTGGCGAGCGAAGCGAGCGCGCCCTTGCGGTCGCGGCCGTGCATTGGATTGGCGCCGGGCGCGAACGGCTCGCCTGCTTTCCGTCCGTCCGGCGTCGAGCCCGTCTTCTTGCCGTAGACGACGTTCGAAGTAATCGTCAGGACGGATTGCGTCGGAATGGCGTCGCGATACGGCTTATGCGTACGAAGCTTGTTCATGAACGTCTCTACAAGTCCGACGGCAATGTCATCGACGCGTTGGTCGTTGTTGCCGTATTGCGGGTAGTCGCCTTCGATGCGGAAGTCGACAGCGATGCCGTCCTCATTGCGGATCGGATATACCTTGGCATGCTTGATGGCGCTGAGGCTGTCGGCGACGACGGACAAGCCGGCGATGCCGCATGCCATCGTGCGGATAATCTCCCGGTCGTGCAGGGCGAATTCCAGTCGCTCGTAGCAATATTTGTCATGCATATAGTGAATGACGTTCAATGTGTTCATATACAGTCCTGCCAGCCAATCCATCACCTTGTCGAAGCGCGCTACTACATCATCATAATCCAGCAATTCGGCTGTGATCGGCGCTTCCGCCGAGGATACGACTTGCAAGCCCAGCTTCTCATCCACGCCGCCGTTGATGGCGTACAGAAGGGCCTTTGCCAGATTGGCGCGAGCTCCGAAGAACTGCATTTGCTTTCCGATCCGCATAGCGGATACACAGCAGGCGATGCCGTAATCGTCCCCGAACTGCGGACGCATCAGGTCGTCGTTCTCATATTGGATGGAGCTGGTCTCGATGGATACCTTGGCGCAGAACTTCTTGAAGCCTTCCGGCAGCTGCTCGGACCAGAGCACAGTTAAGTTCGGCTCTGGAGCAGGACCCAGATTGTACAGCGTATGAAGCAGGCGGAACGACGTCTTCGTGACCATCGGCCGGCCGTCTTCAGCAATGCCGCCGATCGCTTCCGTTACCCAGGTAGGGTCGCCGCTGAACAGTTCGTTGTAGTCCGGCGTACGTAGGAACTTCACGATGCGAAGCTTCATGACGAAGTGGTCGATCATCTCCTGCGCTTCCTGCTCTGTCAGCATGCCGTCTCTCAGATCGCGTTCGAAGTAGATGTCCAGGAAGGTGGAGACGCGGCCAAGGCTCATCGCCGCTCCGTTCTGCTCCTTAATCGCGCCCAGGTAGGCAAAATACAGCCATTGCACCGCCTCCAGCGCATTGCTTGCAGGCCGGGAAATGTCGAAGCCGTAAGAGGCGGCCATCTCCTTCAGTTCCAGCAGCGCGCGGAGCTGCTCGGAATGCTCTTCGCGCTCGCGCATGACCGCTTCAGTCATATCCGCATGGTCGGTCAACGCCCGATCCCGTTTCTTCTCCTCGATGAGTCGGTCTACGCCGTACAGCGCCACACGCCGGTAGTCGCCGATGATGCGGCCTCTGCCGTAAGCGTCCGGCAAGCCGGTAATAATGCCGGCCTTGCGCGCCAGCCTCATATCAGGCGTATAAGCGTCGAATACGCCTTGGTTATGCGTCTTGCGAATGTCTGTGAAGAGCTTCACAATCTCTTCCGGAAGTTCAAAGCCGTACGCCTCACAAGCATCTTGCACCATGCGAATGCCGCCGAACGGCTGGATCGAGCGCTTGAACGGCTCGTCTGTCTGAACGCCGACGATCTGCTCCAGCTTCTTGTCGATATACCCCGGCTTATGGGACACAATCGTGGATGGCGTATTCACGTCTACATCCAGCACACCGCCGCGCTGCCGCTCCTGACGGGTCAGCTCGCTAATCTCATCCCATAGCTTCTTCGTCGCCTCCGTCGCGCCTGCCAGGAAGGAATCGCCGCCCACGTAAGGCGTCATGTTCGCAAGAATGAACGCTCTGACATTGACGCGCTGCTCCCACTGACCGCCCTGGAATCCTTGCCATGCATCATCCCGCTTTACTTGCTGCTTGGTGGTAGTCATACTTGTAACCTCCTAGGGAATAATAGGAGAGAGAGCGCAGGGCTCTCATCTCCTTCGAATAAGTGGCATTGCTTCGCTAACGTCCGACCGAGCTATTTCTCTACTCGAACGTGCCGTAGTACGTTTTCTTGTACACTTCCGCAAGCTCCGTAACGAGCGGCAGACGCGGATTGGCCGTCGTACACTGATCCTCGAACGCCCGATCGGCCAAGTAATCCACCTTGGAGAGGAATTCCTTCTCGTTCACGCCCGCCTCTTGGAAGCTCTCCGGTATGCCGAGCGAACGGTTCAGCTTGCGCACCGCTTCGATCAGGCTGTTCACGCCGTCGGCTGTGGAGCCGGCAGGCAATCCCAGCATACGGGCGATCTCGGCGTAACGGACATCCGCTTTGAAGTGGTCATATTTCGGGAACGACTGGAACTTCGTCGGACGCTGCGCATTGTAGCGAATGACATGCGGCATCAGAATCGCATTGGTGCGGCCGTGCGCGAGGTGGAATTCCGCCCCGAACTTATGCGCCAAGCTGTGGTTGATGCCGAGGAACGCATTGGCGAAGGCCATGCCGGCGATCGTCGACGCATTGTGCATTTTCTCCCGGGCGACTACATCACCTGTTGCGAACGATTTCTCCAGATTCTCGAAGACAAGCTGGATTGCCTTCATCGCCAGACCGTCCGTATAGTCGTTCGCCATGACGGATACGTACGATTCGATCGCATGCGTGAGCACGTCCATCCCGGTATCTGCGACGATTGTCTTCGGCAAGCTGTATACATACTCGGGATCGATGATCGCTACGTCAGGCGTCAGCTCGTAATCGGCCAGCGGGTATTTCGTGTTGCCGTTTTTCTTGTCGGTAATGACGGCGAAGGAAGTTACCTCCGAGCCAGTGCCCGATGTTGTCGGAATCGCGACGAACTGCGCCTTGTTGCCAAGTCTAGGATATTTGTAGACACGCTTGCGAATGTCCAGGAACTTCATTTTGATTGCTTCGAAATTCGTGTCCGGGTATTCATAGAACAGCCACATCGCCTTCGCTGCATCCATCGGAGAGCCGCCGCCAAGTGCGATGATGCAGTCCGGCTGGAAGCGATTCATCACATCGGTGCCACGCGCCACGGTTTCCACTGATGGATCGGGCTCAATATCCTCGAATATTTCGATTTGAACGGGCTGCTTGCGTTTGCGCAAGTAATATTCGATCTTTTCGACGTAACCCAGCTTGACCATCATCGCATCTGTGACGATGAGCACACGGCTGATGTCCGGCATTTTGGCAAGATATTGGGTCGCACCGCGTTCAAAGTAGATTTTCGGCGGTATTTTGAACCATTGCATATTCACAGTACGGTCCGCTACGCGCTTAATGTTGAGCAGGTTGACGGCAGACACGTTGTTGGTCGTGGAGTTATGGCCGTATGAACCGCATCCCAGCGTAAGCGACGGAAGATTCGTATTGTAGATGTCGCCGATCGCACCGTGTGTAGAAGGCGAATTGACGATGACCCGTCCAGTCTGCAAGCGTGCGGCGAACGCTTCGATTACCGCTTCATTACTGGAGTGGATGACCGAAGAGTGGCCCATGCCGCCGTATTGCACGACCTCAGCGGAACGCTGGATGCCCTGCTCGGCATTTTTGACGCGGTAGCAAGCCAGCACTGGACTTAGCTTCTCGGCAGATAACGGATACTCATCGCCTACTCCGCCAAGCTCCGCGACGAGAATTTTCGTGTCCTCCGGTACGTTCACGCCTGCCATCTTGGCGATCGTCACAGCGGATTGGCCGACGATGACGCCGTTAACCGCGCATTTCTCGGAGTTGATGACCAGACCGGATACAGCCGCGGTTTCCTGCTCGTTCAAGAAGTAGCAGCCTAGCGCGCTCATCATGTTTTTCACCGCATCGTATACTGGTTCTTCAATAATAACTGCTTGTTCCGAAGCGCAGATCATGCCGTTGTCGAATGTCTTGGACAAGATCAGGTCCGTTACCGCTTGCTTCAGATTCGCTGTCTTGTCGATGAAGCATGGCACATTGCCTGGGCCTACGCCGAGCGCAGGCTTGCCTGTGCTGTAAGCCGCCTTTACCATCGCTGCTCCTCCTGTTGCAAGCACGAGCGCTACGCCCTTATGGTTCATCAGCAGTCCCGTCGCTTCCATGGAAGGCTGGGCGATCCATTGAATGCAATGGGCCGGCGCTCCCGCTTCTACCGCCGCATCCAGCAGGACGCGGGCAGCTTCGGCGCTGCAGTTCTGTGCGGATGGATGGAAGCCGAATATGATCGGGTTGCGTGTCTTAATGGCGATCAGCGCCTTGAACATCGTTGTGGATGTAGGGTTGGTTACTGGCGTCACGCCAGCAATAACGCCTACTGGCTCGGCGATCATCCGGTAGTTCTCATATGGATTGGATTCGATAATGCCAACGGTTTTGTCGTATTTAATGCTGTGATAAATATACTCGGTTGCGAAAATATTCTTCGTAATTTTGTCCTCATATACGCCGCGGCCGGTTTCTTCCACCGCCATCTTCGCGAGCTGCATATGCTTATCAAGTCCGGCCAGCGCCATTTTCTGCACAATATGATCCACTTGCTCCTGAGACAGGGACATGAACTGTTCTTGCGCCTTTCGTGCGCGTTCTACCAATCGGTCAATTATCTCGCCAGCAGTTTGTCCGGCAGCCATCTTCTTCTCTTTCACAGCCATGCTTGCTCACTCCTTATCCTTCAATAGCTTACAATTTAATCATATGCCCGCCGCATTCTTCCTTCTGTGAGAAATATCACTTTATACTGGAGGGATGTGACAATTAAATGGATGATTCATCTAGTTCTTGCCTTCAGCCTTGCTATATGCGGCAAATATGATTGGGACACAACGGACAGTCCGGGCATCCGGCCATCTGGCGAAGCTCTTGCAAGTCCACGATGCGGAGCATGCCCGTTCCGACACATTCCACAATGCCGTCGCGCTTCATCTTCGCTAGCATCCGGTTAATGCCTTCCCTGGTCGTGCCCACCAGCTCCGCCAGCTCGTTGTTGGTCAGCTTGATGTCGATAAGCAGCCCATCCTCCTGCTGAATGCCGAAGCTGTTGCACAGACGGATTAACGTGGAAGCGAGCGCTCCGTTCTTGCCGCCCATCAGCAGATCTCGCAGCTTGGATTCAGTCTGCCGCTGGATCTGGCTCATCCACATAGCGAAGCGGTAAGCGAACTCGCCATTGCGGCATAGCAGCATCTCCAGCTGCAATCGGGAGATGACGCCGACCTTCACCTCGCCCATCGCTTCCGCGCTGTAGCGGTGGAAGGTGTCCCAGGCATCAATGTCGGCGATCATATCGCCGGACTGGACGATGGACAGCAGCAAGTCTTTGCCGTCGCTGGTTGACTTGCGCAGCTTCATCCGGCCTTCCAGCACCCAATAGACGGCCGTCGATTCGTCGCCTTCCCAGAACAGGTAGCTGCCGGCGGGAAGCCGCTTGATATGCATGACGGAAGCCAATTGATCGCATTGTTCTGCGGAGAAGACATCCGTAATGCCGCCGTTATGCCAGAGATGTTCTTTCGTCGTTTCGGGTTTTGTATCGGTTGCAAAGTAAATGCTCACTGCCATCATCCTTTCGAGATTCCTTATGTCTTCATCATACTTGCAGGGGGCGACAGGCGTAATCAGGGAACTCCCTGATTATATTAGGGGAATTCTCCTGACTTACATCGGGTAAATAAATCTTTATAATAGAAACTACAATATATCGCCAATAACAATTTTGGATTTCGAGCATCTCGAAAACTGATACATTCTTATGTGGTAAGAAATGCGTGACGTTCGGGTTGATGTCAGATGACGAAAGGGTTAGTGCCATGGTTATGAATATGAAAGAAGAGTCCGGAGCAGAAGTGCGGAATTGGCTGCAAGTGCTTATGCATCAGACGGAGAGCGAAGTGGTGGCGGTCGGGCACCTGGACGCTTCGACGCGCAAGCTGCAATGGGTGGAGATGTGCGGTCACCGCAACGAACGGACGGTCGCTATTCGTCAGAGAGCGACACAGGGGCTGTCGGGCATGGCTCTGCGTGCCGGAAGACCGATGGAGACGAAGGCGCCGCTTGGGGACGGGGAGCGCTTCAAGCTTGGTGAAGCCATTATGTTGACGGAATCGTTAAGTATAGCGGCCGCCATCCCTTTGAAGCAGGACGCGCAATATAATTGGATCGTCCTGCTTGGGCGCAGGAGCGGTGAGGTGTACACGCCTCAGCATCTCCAGATCGGCCGGCAATGGGGCGAAGAATTTGTAAAGAAGATGGTGGTGTGAATTTTTGGCTGTGATTACAAGCAGAACCCTTTATAATAGAAATTAAAGAACAAAGGAGGGGAATCATGATCAAGCTGTTAATATGCGACGACCATGCCGTCGTCAGGTCCGGACTGGCCATGCTGCTGGACGGCAAGCACGGCATTCAAGTCGTGGGGGAAGCTTCTGAAGGCGACGAAGCGATCGCCTTGACGAAGGAGCTGTCGCCGGATGTCGTCCTGATGGACCTCAGCATGCCACACGGCAAGGATGGCATGACAGCCACTTCCGAGCTGAAGAAGCTGTCGCCGGATACGGCTGTCCTTATATTGACGATGCATGACGATGAAGAATATTTGTTCCGAGCAATCGGAATTGGAGCCTCGGGCTATATATTGAAGAATGCGCCGCATGATGAACTCGTGTCGGCCATTCAATGCGTCGCCAGCGGCGACGCTTATCTGTATCCTACTGCAACCAAGAAGCTGATGAACGATTACATGGACCGGATCAGGAACGGGGGAGACGGTGCAAGCCCCTATGATACCTTGTCGGACAGAGAGAAGGAAATATTGGGCTGGCTGGCGAAAGGGTATACGAACAAAGAGATCGCTGCCAACCTGTACATCAGCGTCAAGACGGTGGAAACGCACAAGAGCCACCTGATGGACAAGTTGGGGTTGAAGTCGCGGCCGGATCTCGTGAAATTTGCGATGAAGAAAGGGTTGCTGCAGTTTGAGTAGAGAAGGGCATTATAATTGGATTGGCAATGCCGGTGAAGAAGTACGCGAACTGCTCTGCCGACTGGAGGAGCAACTGCAGGACGACGAGCTGCTGGCCAGCGCCAAGCACTCTCTGGCGCAGCTGTCGGACGTCAAGTTCGCCCTGGATGCTTCGTCGATCGTAGCCATAACGGATGCCAGAGGCGCCATACTATACGTCAATGACAAGTTCTGCGAAATATCGAAGTATGAACGGCACGAATTGCTGGGGCAGGATCACCGCATTATCAATTCCGGCTATCACGGCAAAGATTTCTTCCGTGAACTGTGGCGCACGATCTCGCGCGGCGAGGTATGGCGCGGCGAAGTGAAGAACCGGGCGAAGGACGGCAGCTATTATTGGGTGAATACGACGATCGTGCCGTTCCTGAACGAGAAGGGAAGGCCGTATCAATATTTGGCCATACGTACGGAAGTGACGGACCGGAAGCGAGCGGAGCGCGAACTGAAGGCCATGATGGAGAAAGTCATGCAGGTGCAGGAAGAGGAACGCAAGCGAATATCCCGGGAGCTGCATGACGGGGTAGGCCAAAGCCTGTTCTCGCTGCTGATCGGACTTGACAGGCTCATCGGCGATCATGAGGGAGTTGACGGCTTGAAGCAGCTCCGCGACGAGGTGTCCGGCGTCATGGAGGATGTCAGAGGGATGGCTTGGGAGCTAAGGCCGTCTGTATTGGATGATCTGGGGGTAGGTCCTGCGATTCGTACGTATATCGACAATTATTCCGAGCACTTCGGCATTGACGTGCAGTTCACGAACGACTTGCGGAATCGGCTGGGCTCCTTGAAGGAGACGGCGATCTATCGCGTTATTCAGGAGGCGCTCACCAACATTGCCAAGTATGCGGGGGTTCAGGAGGCGGAGGTGACGATCGAGGAACGGGAGTATGAAGTCGCCGTGACGATCGCAGACCGCGGAGCCGGCTTCCTTACCGACGGAGATCCGACAGGCGTCGGCATGTTCAGCATGGAGGAGAGAGCCAGGGCGGTTGGCGGCAAGCTGACGGTAACTTCGGCTTTGGGAGAAGGGACGGAAGTGAAGCTGCTGGTGCCGTGGGATGCGCCGGCACAATAGGCAATAGTGACTTTTACACATTCTGAACTGAATTTGTGACAAAAGTCACTTCGAAAGCCAATCATCTCCAATATACTTGAGACATCAAGCAAAGGAGTGATGGCAAATGATGAAACTATGGAGAGAGAATGTATGGACAGCAGGCATCATTACCGTGATCAGACTGGTATTAGGGTATAAATGGCTGACATCCGGTTGGAATAAAATTACAGGCGAAAAGGCTTTCGATGCTGCCGGCTACTTGAATCGCGTAGTGGAAAACCCAGTGATGGACGGCGGTTCGGGCACAGAGATGTATCCGACGTACAACGCCTTTATCGAGCATTTCGCGCTGCCGAACGTTAAGATCATCAACTTCCTGATCCCTTGGGGAGAGTTCCTGGTTGGGATTGGCCTTATTCTGGGAACGCTGACGCTGACCGCTGCATTCTTCGGTCTTATGATGAACTTCATGTTCATGTTCGCGGGCACGGTTAGCTCGAACCCTTGGCTGTTGCTGCTGGGTCTGCTGGTCATTGTCGCGGGCACGAATGCCGGACGCTTCGGAGTCGACCGCTTCCTGACGCCTTGGCTGCACGCGAAGGTGTGGAGCAAGCTTCCCGGTCCGTTCGGGAAGAACAATGGAACGGGAGCCGCATTGAAGTAAGAACGCAAGGAGGACCCTGTTGAACTATGAGAGAGTGCATCGTTCACTTTAAGCTGATCAGGGGTGCAAGCAGCAAAATGCTGCGAGCCTTGATCATGCTGCCGAAGGACAAACAGCCTGAGATATCCGACTTCATTAGCGCATTCGCGCAGCTCGGCTACCAAGTCGTGCTTGAGAACGAACGGGAGCTGATCTTCGCTCCATCCGCTGCCGGCGAGACTTACAAGCTTGATATTACCTCAATTGAAGTAAAAGGCGAGACGGAGGAAGCGACTGAGCATGACGGCGAGCTTAGAGCTATATTGGAGCATTTGGTGAGACGGGGCTGGTAGTTGACATAAGCGTAACAGAACAAGGAGACAATCATCGCGATCCAAGCGGTGGTTGTCTTTTTTTATTCAGGCTATGTTAAGAGGCGGCTAATTGAGCTATCGTTCCCAGATAGCTTAGCGTTTCACTTCCGTCACAACAGGTTCTGATATTGTGACAATGTCAACTATGTGGTCAAGACAAGAAATCCCATAGTGCTTAAATGGTCCTGGAAAATCCTCTGTTGCGAAAGTTCCAACAGAAACAAAGTCCAGATACCTTGATTTCTTGTATACCCTAAATATCATCCCTTCAAATTCCTCGTAATCATCCCATACTGTAAAGGATTCATTTCGAACGGAATATGCAATGTATGATTGAAAATCAATTTGTATTATTGGAGAGTTTTTATCAGCATTTATCGAATACGAGTCCCCGAATTCTTTCTTATCAATAATAAGCCGTTCAGGTGTATCACTCATTTTGCTTCTGCTAAAATATAGCTTTAATTCATTTACTTTAGGCTCTGTAAGACCAAAGAAAAATACATCTTTCAGTTCCATTAAACCTTTATACTCCAACACGAATCCCCTCTCCGCAAATCAGAATTCATTCTTTATTTCTTACATTGATTTTCGTGCTCATACTCCGCAATACTGCAAGTTAACGTAATGAAGCTGTCAATTGCAACGGCAGCTTCATCTAAGTTGTGTATTGAGCTAAAGTTCCCCGATAGCTTAATGTGTGATTTACGAAATTAGCTATTCTGATCCGGCCATGAATCTCCTTCTCTGCGGCATACCCAATCATAATGCATACCAGAGTCAAAGGGATCAGTTGCCATTTTTACTTCATTTTTCACGATTTCAAGCCCTTCAAGATTGATTTGATCTGTAAGATATACAAGTACATCATGAATCCCGCCATCTCGAGCCGATTGGGCGATCAGTGCTATTACCTCTTTTTGTTCTGTCGTCAATTCACTCAAAACTTTATTGATCTTCTCGTTTTCAACGGTCTTCGGCCAGCCATTACCCGCTATCCAGCATGGTAACACACATGGGCGTAGTTCTACTAAATCATCAATGAATCCCTTATAAAGTTCTAATGCTTGCTTCTCCATCTGTCTACCCCCAGTTTAGGATTCCTTTATAGGTTTTAATTCTCTGAAGATTGAACTAAAGTACCCGTTAGTTTAGTCCCTCGTCACTTATTTATTACCCACTTGTTCCGCCAAACCGATTAGAAGCCCTTCAACTCCACGAATGTAGCAGAGCCGATACGAGTCCTCGAACTGAACCACTTCTCCAACGAGTTGAGCACCATACTTAGTGAGTCTGGATACCAGTTCGTCAATGTCTTCAACGGTGAACATAACGCGTAGATAACCGAGGGCATTTACCGGAGCAGTTCGGTGATCAGATATAGTAACAGGGGTGAGAAATCGCGAAAGTTCAAGTCGGCTGTGGCCATCTGGGGTAACCATCATAGCAATCTCTACACACTGTGAACCCAGCCCGGTTACGCGACCAGCCCATTCACCTTCGATAGTAGTCCGCCCTTCGAGCTTCAAGCCAATCTCTTCGAAGAAAGAGATTGCGTCATCAAGGGATTCTACAACGACACCAACATTGTCCATTCTTAGTAATTTGTTATTTGCCATAGCTTTATCTCCTTATGTGTATAAATTTATTACCTGATTATCTTCATACATATTCTATCGAGAATCGCTAATCCCTTTCAAACGATTAACGTCTTGTCACCATATAGGATAACAAGTACCCCGGTAGGCTTCAAAGCATTGCCCCACTTTGTGTGCGAGCCGGGCTAGTGTATGAATCCTACACTGGAGCATCGAAAAAACCTCGCTTGCGAATGAAGCAGAAGGAGGTACTGGGGTTGCAGGCGATGTAACCTCGGTTGCAATTTGGATATATGTATGAAGGACGCCGTCAGGCGTTTTCTCACTGGATTTTGCCAGTGACTGGGATGAAGTTTGCCGGTGGAATGGTTATAGTAATAAGATAGAGGGAATGGTACAAGTTGCTCTCTCACATATATAGAAATGACAAGTTCCGGAGAGAAGGTGGAGGATCAGGATGTATCGGATATTTATTGTGGAAGACGATGAGAAGATCGCTGCGATATTGAGAGGGCGAATGGAGCAGTACGGATACGAGGCGGCTGCGGCGAGCGAATTCCGCGAACTGATGCCACAGCTGGAAGCGTTCGCCCCTCATCTGGTACTGCTGGATATCAACTTGCCGTACTTCGACGGTTATTACTGGTGCCGCCAGATTCGAATGCGCTCCAGCATGCCTATCATCTATATCTCCGCCCGAGCCGGGGAGATGGACCAGGTGATGGCGATCGAGAACGGCGGCGACGACTATATTACGAAGCCGATTCAACTGGAGCTGCTGATGGCGAAGGTAAGAAGCGCACTAAGACGCGCGTACGGCGAATATGCGGCTTTGCCGGATACGATGGGCCGCGGCGGTTCGGACGGAGAAGGCGGAACCGAGAACGCTGTGCGTTATGACGCTTCGGAGCTGTCGGCCCATGGCCTGAAGCTTCACTTGAGCCGAAGCGAGCTGGAATGGAAGGGACGGAAGATCGAGCTGACGAAGAATGAAGGCTTGCTTGCGGAATGCCTGCTGCGGAAGCCGGGCCATGTCATTCCCCGTGAATCGCTGCTGGAGGCGTTATGGGACGATGTCCAATTCGTCGACGACAATACGCTGACGGTCAATGTGACGCGGCTGCGCAAGAAGCTGGAGGAGCTGGGACTGCCGAAGATAATCGAGACAATTAGAGGGCAGGGGTACAAGTTGTCCGAAGATGTACTGCGCGAGGGTGCGGCAACATGAGGACGACGGGCAAGGGATTGTCGCTCATTCTGTTCCTGAAGGACCGCTTATTGTATATGGGACTCGTAATCGTCATAATCGGTCTCGCATCGAGCCTCTTCCTGCTGGAGACGGCACGGCATCCGGGACTTGTGGAGACGGGGACGATGGTCTATTTCGTGCTGCTGGCGCTGTTCATGCTTGGCGTATGGCTCGTACTGGATTACGTGAGACAGCGGCATTATTACAATGAACTGAAAGAAGCCATTATAAAATCTGACGAGCTTCAAGCGCCGATGATTATCGGTGCGGCCGTAACGAGCGAGCAGCAGCTTGTCGTCAAGCTGCTGGAGGAGCAGCATCGCGCTTATCTGAACGAGCTGGGACGCTACCGGCGCCAGCAGGAGATGCACAATCATTATGTGATGCAATGGGTGCATCACATGAAGACGCCGATATCCGTCATCGATCTGCATATGCAGGAAGCGCAAGGCTCGAGCGCCATCGGCGAAGCGGAGCTTGGAGAGCTTGCCCGCAGCGTCAGGGAGGAGACGGAGCGCATGACGCGGGGGCTGGAGATGATGCTGCATACGGCAAGGCTGGAGAAGTTCGAGCTGGATGTGCATATTCGCCGCAAGCCGCTGCACGATCTGATCAGGGCTTCGGTCAATGCCCATAAGCGGCTATGCATTCAGTACGCCATCTATCCCCGGATTGAAGGCGAGGCGTGGGTGGAGACGGACGAGAAGTGGATGATCTTCGTCATTAATCAGTTGACAAGCAATGCGATCAAATACAGCAAGAGCAAGCCGGGCTCCAAGAAGCTGATCTACCGGATAACGGAGCATGCGGGAGGAGAAGTGGTACTGGCTGTTATCGACGAAGGCATCGGCATACCGAAGCAAGAGCTGTCCCGCATATTCGATGCTTTCTTCACCGGCGAGAATGGCCGGACGAGCGGGGAATCGACGGGAATGGGACTTTACTTGACCAAGCAAGTGTGCATGAAGCTGGGACATGCCATCTCGGTGTCTTCCGAGCCGGGGGAGGGCACGGCGTTCAGCCTTGTCTTCAAGCCCGCCGGCATTCATGTCATGTCCGAGTGACAGAATTGTAAGGTTACAGGCGGAACAATGAAAGGATTATCGATGGGTTCCCGCACTGCTTCCGTATATACTGATCCTATCACGAGAACGATATGACGAATGACTAGGGAGGATCAAGAAGCAATGAGTGTACTGAGAGCCCAAGGGCTAGGCAAAATATACAGCACGAAAGGCAATGTCACCTACAAAGCGCTGGAAGATATCGATCTGCAAGTGGAAGCGGGGGAGTTCGTAGGCGTCATGGGGCCGTCGGGCAGCGGCAAGACGACGCTGCTGAACCTGCTTGCGACAATCGACCGGCCGACGAGCGGAGAGCTGGAGATTAACGGGATCAATCCGACACGCCTCACGGACAACAAGCTGGCTCTATTCCGGCGGAGAGAGCTTGGCTTCGTCTTCCAGGACTTTAATCTGCTGGACACCTTGTCGATCAAGGAGAACATCATATTGCCGTTAGTCATGGAAGGGATGGCTCCAAGATCGATCGAACAACGGCTGAAGCCGATCGTGGAGCTTCTGCAAATCGCGCATATACTGGACAAGCGTACCTACGAGGTATCCGGCGGGCAGAAGCAGCGAGCCGCTATTGCCCGGGCAATTATTCATGAGCCTTCGCTGGTGCTTGCCGACGAGCTGACCGGCAATCTGGATTCCAAGGCGGCGAAGGACGTCATGGACGCCTTGAAGGATATGAACGAACGATTGAAGGCGACGATTCTGATGGTCACGCACGATCCGTTCTCGGCAAGCTATTGTCAGCGAATCGTGTTCATTAAGGACGGCAGATTTTTCTCGGAAATTCGCCGCGGAAGCAATCGACAGGCGTTCTTCCAGCAAATATTGGATGCGCTCAGCGTACTGGGAGGGAATTTCGATGACGTTCCGTTCTCTCGCGCTTAGCAGCATCAGGGGCAATTGGCGCGCATACAGCGCCTTCTTTCTCAGCAGCGTATTTTCGGTATGCATCTTCTACATGTATGCGGCGTTCAACTTTCATCCCGAAGTGGTGTACGGCGACATTGTGGGGGCGTCCAATGTGCAGGACGGCATGCAGTTTGCCTTGTATCTGATTATTATTTTCTCGTTCCTGTTTATTCTGTACGCCAACTCCGCCTTTCTGAAGACGCGGAAGCAGGAATTCGGGCTATACTCCCTGTTCGGGATGACGAGAACGCAGCTGCGAAAGCTGATCATGTATGAAAATCTGTTCATTGCGGTGTTCGCGATTACGGCAGGCATCGGCATCGGCATGCTCTTCAGCAAGCTGTTCTTCATGGCGATCGGAGCGTTGCTGGATTTAACGGAGACGATTCCATTCGCCGTTCCGCTGGAGGCATTGCTCACAACGGCAATCGGTTTTTTCGCCCTGTTCCTCGTCATCTCCGTATGGACAGTTATGCGCATGCGCCGTACTGAAATCATCGACCTGCTCAAGGCGGGCAAGCAGCCGAAAGGCGAGCTGCGTTATTCACCCATCCTTGTAGCAATTGGCGTGATCAGTCTCGGAGCGGGATATGCGATGGCTCTCATCATGGATGGCGCAACGTTCGGCTTGCTCGCGCTGCCGATACTGGCTACCGTAGTCGTCGGCACGTACTTCTTGTTCACGCAGCTCAGCATTCTGCTGCTGCGCTGGGCAGGCAAGCGCAAGAGCATGTATTACAAGCGGACCAATATGCTTACCTTCGCGCAGTTGGGATACAAGATTAAGGACAACGCCCGCATCCTGTTCGTCGTATCCATCATGAGCGCGGTTGTCATGACGGCGATGGGGACGATCTATATTTTCTCAGTGGATATGAAAAACTCGACGCGAGTGCTCTCTCCTTATACGATTGCTTATGTGGAGAAGGGGCTGCATACCCATGATGTGATCGATCCGAACGACATGCAGCGCATATTGAAGGAAGACGGGGTTACGGTCAACTATGAGACGAGAACCGTCGGCATTCCCTTGGAAGCGTTCGGCGTATATGCCGACGATCGCATATGGTTCGGCAGCGAGCCTGAGTTCGACACGACGTGGGACGGGATGATTATATCCAATACCGATTACAATGCAATGGCGCAGCAGCAAGGATTGAAATCGATTGAAGCGGAGCCGGGCAAGCTGATACTGATCCATGGCTACGTTCGCGACAACAGAGACGCCGCTTCCAAATCGGTACGAGGCCGTATCAATGGAGAAGCAGTAGAATACCCTATCTCCAGCATCGTGCAAGAAAATCTGATGAATACCTTCATCCAATCGGTCGGTACGACGTTCGTGATGGACGATCACACCTACGCGAACCTGATTGCCGGCGTTCCGGAAGAGGAGAGGCTGGTCTTCTACGGTTATGAATTGAACCAGTGGGAGAAGGCGGAGGCGACGGTAGCCAAGCTGCGTCAGCTTATACCGGAACCGTTCCAATCCGAAGCCGATATGACGCGGACGGAGCGATTCGCATCCAATAACCAGTCCATGGGGCTGACGCTGTTCATCGGCATGTTCATCAGCCTGCTGTTCTTCGTCGCCGCGGGCAGCATGATCTACTTCAAGCTGTTCACAGAGCTGCAGGAGGAGCGCGAGCAGTTCCGCAGCCTGTCGCGAATCGGCATTACGAGGGGAGAGATTCGCCGTATTATCGTCTCCCAGATCGCCATCGTATTTTTCATTCCATGCGCGGTAGGCATCAGTCACGCTCTGTTCGCCATGCAATCGCTGGACAACATGATGGAGATGTCGAACTGGACATATTCCTTCGTCGTCATCGGCATCTACATTGCGATGCAGCTCCTCTACTTCCTCATCGCAAGCAGGAGCTATATGAAGAGCGTGCTGCAGGAGCGGGCAACGTAACGAAAGAAAAGGCAGTCTGACGGAGCATGAGCCCGCCAGACTGCCTTTATTGCTTCGTTATTGCCATTCCCCTTGCAGGTTGCTGTCGGCAATCGCTTTGTTCACTTCATCGATCGCTTCCTGACCGCCTTTCGCCAGCCATTCTTCGACCATCTTGTCCCACTCGTCAATGGAGCGCTGACCGATAATCATTTTCGTCGTCTCATCCGTAATATACTTCTTCAATTCCGTCTTCTTCTCCATATAGTTAGGAGCGATAATGCGGCCGGACGGATCGATGTACCATTTCGTCGATTTCAGCATGTCCGTCATCATCCGATTGAAGTCCTTGCCTTCCTGGGTAGGAGACAGCTCGATGAATTCTTCGAGGTCGACGTCGTTCTCAGCCCAGCTGAAGTCCAGAATATAGGCGGCCGGAGCGGTCATGGAGCGCTTCTCCGGATTTTTCGATGCGAGGCCGTCCACCATCGTGTAGCCTTCGCCTTCACCGCCCATTTTCCAATCGAAAAATTCGTTTTGCGGATTTTGCTCGTTAAGCGGCACGCTGCCGCGCATGTAGTCGATCATTTCCAAAATTTTCGCGACTTTCTCCGGCTGATCCTTCAGCTTGGAGGAGACGAGGTACATCCGGTACCAGCCGGAGCCCATCTTCAAGCCTTCGCTGCCGTCAGGAGCCTTGAACGGAGGTACGGGAGCGACTACCGCTTCCGGAGCGTTCGCCATCAGTGTCGGAGGGTAGATGCCGTTCGCAGATTGTACGCCCGGCTGCTCGTACCAGATGCCGACCTTGCCCGCGTTGAACTCTTTGAAGACGTCTTTATATGTTGTGACCGCCCAGTCTTTGCTGATGGCGCCTTCCTTGCTCAGATCGATCAGGAACTGGATTTTCTCCTTGTTCGCCTCAGAGATCATGCCCGGAATGTACTGACCGTCCTCATTTTTGTGGTACCAGGCATCATTATGATAGTAAGCGCCGTTCTGCGGATCGTAATAGATGTTCTTCGCAAGGCCCAGTCCAAGCGTATCGTCCTTGCCGTTGCCGTCCGGATCTTGCTTGGCGAATGCGATGGCGACCTGCTTCAATTCCTCGTAGTTGGTCGGCATATCAAGGCCCAGCTTGTCCAGCCAGTCCTGACGGATGACCATCTTCTTGCCGCCCTTGGCGGAGAAGTATGTCGGAACGCCGTACATATGACCATCGACGGTCAAGGAATCCCTTACGAACGGAGGAACGATTTTCATCGTCTCATAATCGTCGAGCAGCTCCTCCAGCGGCAAGAAAGCACCGTCCTTCGCCCACTTCACATAGTTGGAATTGACTTCCTCCATGCCAATGACATCGGGCAGATCGCCGGACGCCATCTTGACGGCCAGTTTCTCTTCATAGGTGTCCCAAGGAATGTACTGCGGTTGGAAGTCGACGTTGAATTTTTCGTTTATTTTTGCAACCGCGTCGCTCTTCGGCTCCGGAACCGGGCTTTCCCATGTGCCTTCGAACCATGTAATCGTCTGTTTCTTGTCCGCTTGGTTGTCGGACGCGTTGCTGCCTGTGGAACCGGATGTGCCCGGGGATGCGTCATTGCCGCCGGAGCAAGCGACGAGACCGGCTGTCATGGATACGGCAAGCAGGGCAGTAAGCCATTTTTTGTTGTTTTTCAAGATAGATGTCCTCCCTTTATCACTATAATTGTTTGACCGCCTTTCATTCAATAGCAAAACATGCCGACAAGCGTTATTCCTTCACTGATCCCAGCATCACCCCTTTCGCAAAGTGCTTCTGCAGAAACGGATAGACGATCAGAATAGGAATGGTGGCGATAAGCACCGCTGCCATGCCGATCGTCTCCGCCGGAGGCGGGTTCTGTCCGAGCGCCATCTGGGCGCCGTCCGACAGAGATGAGGCTTGATCCAATATGACGATCTGGCGGAGCACAACCTGCACGGTCCATTTGGCGGGATCGGAAATATAGATCAGCGCGTTGAAGTAAGTGTTCCAGTTCGTGACGGCATAGAACAGGCCGAATGCCGCGAGAGCCGGCTTGGACAACGGCACGATGATGCGGCCGAATATTTGCAGATCGTTCGCTCCGTCTATGACGGAGGCTTCCGTCAGATCCTTCGGGATGCTGAGGAAAAATTGGCGCATGACGATCAGGTTGAACGAGTTGATCGCCGTTGGAATAATTAGCGCCCAGTACGTATCCAGAATTTGAGTCTCTCTGACGACCATGTAGGTCGGAATGATGCCCGCCCCGAACACGAAGGTGAACAAGACCATGAACAGAAAGACGCGTTGGCCGGTAATGTTCCGCGTAAGGGAGTAGGCCATCATCGTCGTCAGCAGCAAGCTGAGCAGCGTTCCGACCACCGTCACAAAAATCGTTACCAGTATGGAGCGAAAAAATGTTTTCGTGCTTAGTATGAACGTATAGGCATCGGTCACCCATCGCTCCGGAAAGAGGAGCAGGTCTTTCGTGACGAATTCGTCATAAGACGTGAATGAGACGATGACCATGTAGTAGAACGGGAACAGCATGCCTAGCGTGATGAATAAAAGTAGTACGATGTTGACGCCGCCCAGCAGTCTGTCCATAGGCGTGTGAATGTTCATTGTCGTTTTTTCCCCCTGTCTGCTTTAGAATACGCCTTCTTCACCGAAGCGCTTGGCCAGCCGGTTGGCTCCTACGATGAGCACTAGGCCGACTAACGATTTGAATAGGCCGACCGCTGTCGCGAAGCTGAAGTCGGATTGCTCGATTCCTTTGAAGTACACATACGTATCCAGCACATTCCCGACATCCATATTAAGCGGATTAAGCATCAAGAAGATCTGTTCGAAGCCGACATCCAGGACGCTGCCCAGACGCAGAATCAGGAGAATGACGATCGTGCTGCGAATGGCCGGCAGCGTAATATGCCAGATCTGCTTCCATCTGTTCGCGCCATCGACGACAGCAGCCTCGTACAGGCTGGGATTGACGCCTGCGAGCGCCGCCAGGAAGATGATCGTGCCCCAGCCGGATTCCTTCCAGATGACCTCCAGTACGATTAGCGGCATGAACCACGAGGAGTCCTGGAGGAATGGAATCGCTTCCATACCGAATAACGCGCCAAGCAGCTGATTGACGATGCCGTCGGATTTCAGGAAGGTCGTGACGATCCCGATTACGACTACCCATGACAGGAAGTGCGGCAAGTACACGATGGACTGCACGATATTTTTGAATACCTTGTTGCGCACCTCGTTCAGCATGACCGCAAGCACGATGGATACGGGAAAGGCGAACAGAATTTGCAGGAAAGACAGGTAGAGCGTGTTCCATATGACGCGAACGACTTCCTGATCTTCGAATATTTTGGCAAAGTGCTTGAATCCGACCCATTCGCTATGCCAGAACCCGCGGAAGGCGCTGAAGTCCTGAAAGGCAATGATATTGCCGGCCATAGGAAGGTATCGGTACACAAGAAAGTATAGAAGCCCCGGTAGCAGGAGCAGGAACAGGTAGCGTTCTCTCCACAGCCGCATTCCAATTCTTTTATTCATACATTCCTCTCCTCTTGTCTGTTGTGCTGGTGTTGCAAGCTTATGGGCCTATAGTATAAGATAGTAACCTGCATGAAAATAATCGGTATTGCGATTTGTTAGCGTTTTCAAGGGTTTTTCGCAATTTTGCGCATCATTCGAAAATATGACTAGAGCCGAAATAAAGCGGATAAAAGGGAGGTTTGCGGCATGAAGCAGCGATTGGGAAAGGCGATCGGCAACAGGCGATTAATGCTTCGACTGTTTATGAATTTCATGGCGGTCATTGTGTTGTTCGTCGGCTTCAGCCTGGCTTCGCTCTGGATGTTCAAAAAAAGCGTGCACGAGGAAATCGTGAAATACAACTATGCCAACTTGAACGTGACGACCCGAAGCTTCGAGCAATATTTTCAGACGCTGACCAGCGTGCTTATGGACTTGCAATTGAACAACGAAGCGTTCAGGAAATTTACGGAGTCCACTAAGCTGGATTATGTCATGGCGGCTAAGCTAATCGAGACGTTCAATGCGACCACCAACAATGCGCAATTGTATTTACAGGATCTTATTCTGTATGACAAAGAGCTGAGCTTTGCACTGGACAAGGTCAGAGGCAGCGGCGCAGAGGCGATGTTCAGCAAGCACCATATCAACGTGGAGCACTCTCCCGGTTATTGGCTGGAGCAGTTGGAGCAGCCTTTCGCCATCAAGCTGCATCCCGTGACCAGCTTCGCCGAGTCTCACGCGGACAAGGGAACCGACGTGTTCCCGTTCATGGTGAAGAACAGGTGGAGCTCGGAATACTTTATTCTCGCTCTGATCGATACGGACAGACTGATTGGGCAGTTGCACCAGTCCATCAACAAGAACCTGTATATACTGGATGAGCAGGGGAATGCCCTGCTGGCGTACGACTCCAATCCCTCCGGTCAACTGCCCAGTCTCGACTTCGAGCGGAATTGGATAAAGAGCGGCGATAATTATTACTTCTATAAGAAAGGCTCGGCGACAGGCTTGACCTATGTGAACGTCGTTCCGGATACGAGCGTCTCCCAGCCGGTCGAACGGCTGATCATACTGCTTGTCGTTCTTCTCGTGCTGGCTACTGCGATCGGCATTATCGCTTCGATCTACTTCAGCGTGAGGTACAGCAATCCCGTGCGCAAAATCGTGGAGACTATTCGGAAAGAGACTGCTCATTCGCATGACGGGAGAGGCAACGAGTTCGAGCTGATTCAACGGAATATTAGCCGCATGATGCAAGTGAACCGGGATGCGCTGCAGGACCTGGAGGAGAAGAGCGATCAGCTGCGCTACTATTCGTTCATGAACAACTTGAAGCGGATCCGCGACAACTTGCCTTATGTGCATGGGGATGAGGAGGTTGGCCGCCCATACCGGTTCGTGCTCTTCGAGCTGAAATTCCGTCAAGGCTTCCAGGAGGAGCTTCATAAGGATGCCAGCTATTATATTCGGGAGTATATTCATCAAGCGATTCGCACGACGGATATGGAGACGCTGATCTTCCAGATCGAAGGGGATCAGATATTGGCCGTCGTATACGGCAATGAACCGGAGGAGAAAGTGATGGAGCCGCTGCAGCCGATCTGCAGCGTGCTGGCGGAAGACCGGACGTACTGCTTCTTCACCATTGCTGTCGGTTCGCTCTTCGAGCAGGCCGACGAAATGAAAGATGCCTATCGCGAGGTGCAGCAATTGTCGCGGCACCGTCCATTCGACGATGAGACGCGAATTGTCGGACCGGGAGGGGAACCGGATATGCCATTCCTCCCATACGGCTCGATCGAGCAGGAAATTGACGTGAACTTACACGAAGGCAACGATGCGCATGTCATCCAATCGTTGAAGCGGCTTACCGTACAAATGGCGAAGAAATACAGCAGAGCCCACTTCCACGAATTCGCGAAGGAAGTTACGGCCAAGGTGTTCCGAAAGCTGCATGCCCAGCATTTGGATACGGTATGCGTAAGCGGCCTGCCGGAGGTCATCGGCCATATTCATACCGTTGAAGAGCTTCATGATTACTTCGATACACTGCTGAGCGAGGCGGGCAGGCTTATTCGCTTGAAGAAGGAAGAGCATGACCCGATCGTATACTTCGTATCCGATTATATGGAGGAGCATTTCAAGGAGGAGATCTCCCTGGAGGGGGTGGCGGAGAAGTTGAATATTACCGGGGGATACCTGTCGACGTACTTCAAGGAGAAGACGGGCATTAACTTCGTCGATTACGTGAATGAATTCCGGGTGAAGAAGGCGATGGATATGCTGCTCAAGGCCGATCTTCGCATTCAGGACATTGCCCAGGAGGCAGGCTATCTGTCGCTCAGCTCCTTCAATCGCGCCTTCAAGAAATTCTCCGGCGTTACGCCAAGCGAATACCGGCGCAACAATCTGAACGCCGGCGCGACCGACTCCGCATAGCGTGAGGAGTCAGTCTTCCCATCTCGACCAGTCCAATGCTTCCACTCTGAAGTCGCTGCAGCGATAGCGGGTATGCGTTGCGCAGGAGTAGGCAAGCCGGTTGGTCAGATCCAGCAGGGTAAGCCGGTAGAAGTGCTTGGCGCCCGTATCGATGCCGATTCGCCGATGATCCCGCCACAGACGTCCGGCCACTTCGCCTAGCTTGAAGGTGGGCGTATGGCCGAATACGATCCGGCGCGAAGCTGTGCCATCCTCCTCACTGTCCATCTGTCTGGCGAAGCTGTCTTCAGGGTAACGATAGAAGGCTTCCCTAATCTCGGTCAGATCCTTCTCCGACTGCTTCGCAAGCGGTACTCCGGGACGAATGCCGGCATGGACGAACAAGTATTGCCGCTGGGCAATATGCAGCGGGAGTGACTTGATCCATTCGGCATAGTCTGTGCGCTTGTCCGAACCCTTCCCGGCGCTTGCCAGCGCCAGCAGTTTAAGCTCGTGGTTGCCGGGGATGGCTAACGCCCCGGCGGCGGTCTGCTCGCGCATGATATCGAGAATATCCCATGTGGCGGTCTTCTGTACATCGATGTAATCGCCAAGCAGCACTAATTGGTCCATGAAGGGATCGTAGGCGGCTTCCTGAAGCAGCCGGAGGTAGCCTTCCCGGTGGCCGTGAATATCCGATATGACCAGAAGTCTGGACGATATGTTGTTGTTAGCCGGTAATGTCATGACAATCGACAACCTTTCTTCCTTTTGCACACATCTATTAGTATGACCTTCCTGAAGGCGATGCAAAAAGTTGATCTTGTACAATATATCGCCGTTTCTAGCAAATGGAGACGGCTGTCGTCATCCCTTCACATACGCATAGCGTAATGCGATTTAAGCTAATTTTTACCTTTCGCTCAGGGAGGGTTAAGCTAATTGGCCTAGACTAACTATCGTACCACCAAATAAATGAGAGGCGGTAGATAGTCATGATGAAGAAAAATGCAGTGAAGGCAGCAGCGGCTTGCGCGCTTGCGCTTGCACTGACAATCGGAGTGGGCGCGCAATGGAACGGATATGGAAATGTGGCGAATGCTGCAGAGAAGGAAGGAAGCGATCAGGCGGCCAGCGTCAATCCGGCTAATCCGCAGGCGGGTACGAAGGAAGATGGGGGCAAGCTCCAGCATCATCCTGGGAAGCACGGAAAGCATGGAGTGATGATGGGCGGCAAGATGAACGTGATGATGGACGGAGTAGCGGAGGCGCTGGGCATGACGCATGAAGAGCTGCGGACATCCTTAAGAGATGGCAAGACCATTGCATCGCTGGCGGAGGAAAAGGGCGTCGATCTGGAGATGATCGTGGAGGCGCATATAAGCAAGATTGAAGCCAAGCTTCAGGAAGCGGTAGAAGCGGGCAAGCTGACGGAGGAGGATATGCAGCAAAAGCTTGAGGGCGCAAGAGAACATGTCCAAAAGCTCGTGAACGGGGAGCTTCCTCTTCGAGCCGGCGGCAAGCACGGTATGAAGCGAGACTGTACAGACGGACAGGATGGACAAGCTTCCACGGATGAAGCGGCAGCTTAAGGGATGACAAGGACGCCGCAAGGCGTCCTTTCTTGTCAACCCAAAATTGAATTTTAAGTTAGGCAGGAAATTGTGCGTATCGCGGGCTGCAGGCGATGTGACCTCGGTTGGAGATAGGGAAGTATGCGAATGGCTGGCTGTAGGCGATGTGACCTCGGTTGGAAGTAGCAAAGTGTGCGAAAGGACGCCGCAAGGCGTCCTTTCCTGTGTCTTCGGGACGCCACAGCTCCTCGCCGACTGCTGCCATAACACTGTACACAGCTGCCCCGTGCTGAAACTAATTTTCTTTCACCAGCCTATCGCTCCCGTCAAACACTACATCGATCTGCAGCACTTCGGAACGGCTGCCGATACGCATCGGCGGGCCCCAGAAACCGAAGCCCGACGAGACGATAGCGTGGAGACCGCCAATCTGCTTATACCCCCAGTCCAGCAGGAACATGCGGCGCGTAATCCAATGGTTCGGAGCCATCTGTCCACGGTGCGTATGCCCTGACAAGCTGATATCGATGCCGTTCGCCGCGGCTTCCTCCAGACTGGAGGGCTGATGATCCATCAAAATAAGAGGCAAGCTGGCGTCAAACGGCTGCACGAGATCTTCCAGGGTGGCCCTTCCCGCTCCGCGACCGTCCTGCTGCCTGCCCATCCCCGCTGCAGCCTTGTCCTTGCGGCCAATGACGATGAAGCTGTCGTCGATCACTTCGGCTTCATCCATAAGCACGCGAATGCCGATCGCATCCATCTCCGTCACGAATTCCGGCACCTTTCCTCCGATATATTCATGGTTGCCCGTTACAGCGAACACGCCGAGCGGAGCATGAAGCCTTCCCAGCACTTCGGACATTCTCTTCTCCACATAGGGTTCCAGTTCATCGTCCAGAATATCTCCAGCGAGCAAAATAATGTCGGCCTCTATGTCATCGATCACCTTGAGCAACCGCTTCAAATGAGTCTTGCCGATGACTGTGCCCAGATGAAGATCGGATGCCATCGCGATTCGAAGTCCCGTTCGGGCCCCGGCATTCTTGTTCACCGTCACCTGATACTTGCGTATGACGGGATGCCATGCGTTCCAAGCGCCACGGAGCATAATAAGGATTAGCAGCGAAGCTGTAATGCCGCCTACCGTCGTCATATATACGGAATCAGGAGCGCCCGCCCACCGGAGAAGAAGAGCGGCGACGTTCGCGGCCGGGAGCAGAAGGATGGCGTATTGGAAGAAGCCGAACCAGTAAGCGCCCATGTACTTGACTGGCTGTGCAATGAAGCGCAAGCGCGTAGACTGTCCCATGCGCCCGATGATGTAACCGAACGCTAGCACGCCGATGACGATTCCATAGGGGAGAGGGGCCTTCCAGCCGGTTGTATGGGACAGGAACAGCCAGACGTTCCATCCGATATAGAAGGTTAATGCGCCGTACACGATGAGAATACCGGCAAGCATTGCAGCGAAGCGTCGTCTCATGGATTACATGTCTCCTTTACTGCTTAAATTAAAAGTACAGAAACGATCATACCATATTTTCCTTATCTTACGCATGAGAGGACACACTCTCCGAACACTCTTACGAATGTGTCATGTTGAATGTAAGAAAGTTCGATGGTTGAAGTTTGCTCATTTCGCTATAATGTCAAAGTCAACATGAATAATCTTTGTTGCAACTGGAGGGTGTTATGGGAAGCAATTCATTAAATCATAGGTTGGATGTGCTGGATTATTTGCGAGGTTTTGCGATGATCGGCATATTGTTTGTGAACGTTATTTTACTGCTGGACATCGGTATGCCTGAAGCGGACACGCCGGGAGAGATGTATCAGAAATTCCTCTATTTGTTCGTAGAAGCAAGGTTTTTCAGTATATTCTCCTTCCTGTTCGGCGTAGGCTTTTACCTTTTCATATCCCGAGCGAATGCCAAAGGGAATAACGGCTACCTGTTATTTTTGATACGAGTGGGGTTATTGTTCTTATTTGGTCTTGCGCACGTATTTTTCAATTCCGGAGAGGCATTGATGCCGTATGCGGTGTTCGGCGCTTTGCTGCTGCCGCTATACAAGGCAAGGAGAGAGTTCAAGCTGGCGGCCGGACTGCTTATTACTGCGGTATGCGCTATTACGGGACAGAAGCTTCTGTTGGTGCCGGGCTTCATGCTGCTGGGCATGGCTGCAGGGGAATATCGCGTCTTTGAGGATATCGGGCGGAAGCGCAAGGGTTGGGCCGTATTTACGCTTATTATGCTGCTGCTTGGGGCCGCAGGCCTGTACTATCAATACTCATTGGCGCCTGGGCAACCGTTCTCGTATATGGTCGTAGAAGGCGTTGACGATCCCATGGTGATTAAGGCAAGTCAATTCATTCAAGCGGGACTGCTTGTTACTCCCGTCGTGACGGGAGTTTATATCGGTGCCTTCGTCATGCTTATGGGCAGCCCGGTGTTCAGGCGCCTGCTAAGTCCGCTTCGCGATTACGGAAGAATGGCGCTTACGAATTACATCGGCCAGACATTTCTTGTTCTGCTTGCGGGACAACTGTTCGGCTATTCCGGCAGTATCGGATTAATGGAGTCGTTATGGCTTGTTCTTGTCATTCATGGCTTACAAGTGACGGCTAGCGTCGTCTGGTTACGATTGTTCGCGATGGGCCCGCTTGAGTGGTTATGGAGAGCGGGAACATACCGGAAGCTTCCGCAGCTGCGGAAGCAGCGCTAGTTCAGAATGATGCTGCCGGCATTGCGCACGCATGGCTCATATGGTATTGTCTCCATAACGACAGTGGGATTGGAGCGAGAAGACATATGAAGTCATTGGTATTGGCGGAGAAGCCAAGCGTCGCCAAGGAAATTGCGAGAGTGCTGGGCTGCAAGGGGAAGAACAAGAGCTACATCGAGGGGCCCCAATATGTGGTGACCTGGGCGCTCGGGCATCTCGTCGAACTGGCGGAGCCGGAGGATTACGACAAGAAATACCGGACGTGGAACCTGGAGGACTTGCCCCTGCTCCCCGAGAAGATGAATATTAAAATGATGAAGGAGACGTCGCATCAATTCAAATCGATCGCTTCGCTGTGCAAGCGAAACGATATCGGGGAATTGATTATCGCGACGGATGCCGGAAGGGAAGGGGAGCTGGTTGCCCGCTGGATTATGGAGCTGGTGCACTGGCGCAAGCCGTTCAAGCGACTGTGGATATCCTCCCAGACGGACAAGGCGATCAAGGATGGCTTCAACAGCTTGAAGCCGGGCAAGGATTACAATCATCTGTATGCGTCGGCCGTATGCCGCGCCGAGGCGGATTGGCTGATCGGCCTGAACATGACTCGGGCGTTGACGTGCAAATATAACGCCCAGTTGGCGGCCGGCCGGGTTCAGACGCCTACGCTGGGAATGATGATGGACCGCGAGCGGGAGATCGAGGACTTCAAGTCCAAGCCCTATTGGACGGTATCGGCGAGCTTCGGCAGCTTCTCCGGACAGTGGCGCTCCGGTGACGGTCAGGAAGCCAGACTGTGGAGCAAGGAGGAAGCGGATGCCGTAGCCGCTCGAGTGAACAAGGCCGCATTGGCGAAGGTGGAACGACTGAAGACAACCCAGCGCTCGGAGCCGCATCCGCATGCGTACGATCTGACGGAGCTGCAGCGGGATGCGAACAAGCGTCTCGGCTTCTCGGCGAAGCAGACGTCCAACGTGCTGCAGAGATTATACGAACAGCATAAGCTGGTGACATATCCGCGTACGGATTCCAGGTATTTGTCAAGCGATATGGCGCCGACGTTGAAGGGGCGGCTGGAGAGCGTCGCGGTCGGTCCTTATGCGTCGCTGGCGCGAAAGGCGCTGCGCAAGCCGCTTGCCATCACGAAGCGGATCGTCGACGACAACAAGGTCAGCGACCATCACGCAATCATTCCGACAGAGCAATACGTACAATTGAATGCGCTCGGCAATGACGAGAGAAGATTGTACGATCTGATCGTGCGCCGCTTCATAGCGCTGTTCTACGAGCCGTATCGTTATGACGAGACGAGTGTCGTGCTGGCTGTCGCCAGCGACCGCTTCTACGCCAAGGGCAAGATTGAGAAGGATGCCGGATGGAAGGAACTGTATGGCAGCAACTACACGGATGACGACGAGGATGAAGACGATGACCGCGGCGGCCGCGAGGAGCGGCAGCAGGCGCAGTTGCTTCCCGCGATGACGCAAGGTGGCGGAATTCCGCTCAAGGGAGCGTCCGTGAAGGAGCTGCGGACATTGCCGCCGGCTCGGTATACGGAAGCGACGCTGCTGTCCAGGATGGAGAAGCACAGTCTTGGCACTCCCGCGACTCGGGCCGACATTATTGAGAAGCTGCTGTCAACCGATACGATTGAGCGGACACGGAATCAGCTCGTGCCGACGGGCAAGGGCAAGCAGCTGATCGAGCTTGTCGTCGACGAGCTGCGCAGTCCGGAATTGACCGCGAAGTGGGAGAATGAGCTGGAGCGGATCTCCAAGGGGAAGGGCGATGCCAAGTCGTTCATGCGCGGTATTCGCGGGCAAGCGGAGAAGTGGGTGGCGGAAGTGAAGCGGGAGACGAAGGAGTACAAGCCGCATAACTTGACGCATTCGAAATGCCCGGATTGCGGAAAGCCGCTGATGGAGGTTAACAGCAAGCGGGGCAAATCCCTTGTCTGCTCCGACCGGGAGTGCAGTTATCGTCGTGCGGCGGAGCCAGTGAAGCTGAACAAGCGCTGTCCGCAGTGTCATAAGAAGATGGATCTGCGGGACGGCAAGGCGGGCAAGTTCGCGCAATGCAAGCCGTGCAATGTTATCGAGATGCTGGAGGATAAGAACAGCGCTCGTATGAATAAGCGCGAACAGCATAAGCTGGTTCAGAAGTACAGCGACAACGCGCCTCTGACGAACAGTCTGGCCGACAAGCTGAAAGCGGCGCTCGAGAATAAGGGCGATTAATTCGGCTTTTGCCTGACATTCATATGCAAGTGTGGCCGAAGCTCGGCCGCAAGCCGGACCCGTTCGGCTTGCGGACTGGGCTTTTTTTAATGATGGGGGCCCGTGTGCGAGCCGAATTAGTGTATGAATCCTACATTGGAGCGCCGAAAAGTGGTGTGCGAGCCGAATTAGTGTATGAATCCTACATTGGAGCGCCGAAAAGTGGTGTGCGAGCCGAATTAGTGTATGAATCCTACACTGGAGCGTCGAAAAGTGGTGTGCGAGCCGAAATAGTGTATGAATCCTACATTGGAGCGCTGAAAAGTGGTGTGCGAGCCGAATTAGTGTATGAATCCTACATTGGAGCGCCGAAAAGTGGTGTGCGAGCCGAATTAGTGTATGAATCCTACACTGGAGCGCCGAAAAGTGGTGTGCGAGCCGAATTCGTGTATGAATCCTACATTGGAGCGCCGAAAAGTGGTGTGCGAGCCGAATTAGTGTATGAATCCTACACTGGAGCGCCGAAAAGTGGTGTGCGAGCCGAATTAGTGTATGAATCCTACATTGGAGCGCCGAAAAGTGGTGTGCAAGCCGAATTAGTGTATGAATCCTACACTGGAGCGCCGAAAAGTGGTGTGCAAGCCGAATTAGTGTATGAATCCTACACTGGAGTGCCGAAAAGTGGTGTGCGAGCCGAATTAGTGTATGAATCCTCATATATCAAGTGTATAAGTTCCGGGTTCCCCCGGAAAGTACCAGTGCAAGCTTCGATGCAAAGCCCCACTTTGTGGGGTTATTCAGCATCCCGGGGAGGAAGGCTGCCGGCATTAAGCAGTAGTCCCTCCCTGACAATCATCCAAGCTTCGCGACTCCTTCCGCCATATATTGTATAGATAGGTTGTACACTATGGCGGCAGGAAGGAGCATACGCAATGAAGGTGTTGCAAGGATTGCAAGGTCTATTGCAAGGAGGCTACCAGCTTCATAAAGCGCCCCCCAACCATGGAGGGCGACAGCTTGCCAGCAAATGGGCGAAGACGGAAGCGCTGATGTCCCATCCCGGCATCGTGCCGCACATTCCTCCAACGAGGCGCTATTCGCCGGATCAGCTCAGAAGCATGCTGGACGTTCATGGCATGGTCGTCATCAAGCCGATCGTCGGCTCGGGAGGGAGCGGGGTCATCAAGGTAACGCGCACAGCACAGGGATATGCCTATACATTGAGAGATCAAACGAATCGCTTTGCAAGCTTCGAAGCACTTGCAGCGGCATTGAAGGGGAAGACGGGCCGAAGAAATTATTTGATTCAGAAAGGAATCGCATTGGCAACGGTGAACGGAAGACCGATCGATTATCGGGTGAAATATGTGAAGACGAACGGAAGGTGGGAATACCGCTCGTTAGTAGGGCGTATTGCGAGACGCGGCTTGTTCGTGACGAATCTGTGCCAGGGCGGTGACATGGTGCTGGCGGGCGAGGGAATTCGCGCATCATTCGGGCCGGCCCATGTGAAGGCGAAGAAGCACAAGCTGAGAGAGCTAACCGTAATGTGCACAAGAGTGCTGGAGCAGCGTTTCCCTGGCGTGACTCATCTTGGCTTCGATTATGGCATCGACAAGCAGGGCAGAGTGTGGATATTCGAAGTTAATACGAGGCCGCAATAGCGTCATAGCCAGGCCAGCTAGTATATAAGCATCGATTGGGACGCCGAAAGCAGCTGCCAGGGAGGTAGTAGGGAGTGAAGGCATCGGTTGGAGCGCCGGAAGTAGCTGCGTAAGCACCTGCATGGTGGACGCGGTTTCTTAACGCCGTTAAAATATTCCATTAATAGTTTTCTATCAATCTATTAAAGTTTTTTATAGATAAAAGCACTTGATATGATGTGGATAAGTCTGTCCACAATATCCACCGCGCTATTCCTTATCATTCGACTGCTATGCACAAGTCATTCACAGACTATCCACATTTTGGTGTGAATAAGAGGTGAGTTGTCCCCCTATTATGAGCCATGCTACGATAAGAACAGGCCGTTAAGGGAATAATAGGAAAGGGGGAGAAGGGATGGATCAGCTCTCTGACAAGCTTCTGATTGATACGTATTATGCTGCGATCGAATACAAACTGGAGGCCGAATTTATTCGCATGCTTGCATTCGAGATGAAACGCAGAGGACTGGAAGCCAAGGATCAAAGGCATTCTGCCTGAAGGACTACCAACAAGCCGTCTTATCTTGTAGCAGTGCAGCTATAGCAGCTACAATCGCCATAAGGCGATTGCAACCTCATGGTACTCTCCGCAGACTTTGCAGCAAAAGAGATGACGACATATTTGCTCAGAGTCATCAGTTGCAGATCGCATGGACGAACCAGCCTCCAGAGCAGGTTCATATGGAGAATACGGACCTACCCAATCCGCAACTCTCCCGCAATCCGCGACTTCTTCACCACAGACGGAACAATTCTCCTGAACCGTTCTTAATCCATTGCATATAGGACAAAACATAAGGGTATCCTCCTTGGAGCACCAGTCTGACGGACAAGACCGGCAACGAATGAGCCAAGAATAGGATACCCTTTTATTGTATAAACGATGAGCCATGCCTATCCTAATTTACAGCTTCATGTTGCTGCTGTGACCGGGGGACAGCTTGGCGCTTGGATCAATGTATACTTTCGCATTGTTGATTGCCGTAGGCGCTTCGCCGAATCCGACCGCTATGAGCTTCAGCTTGCCGGGATAGGTGGTAATGTCGCCTGCCGCGAAAATGCCGGGGATACTGGTCTGCATCCTCGTATCGACTACGATGGAATTGCTGTCGATCTGGATGCCCCACTCCGCAATCGGCCCCAGCGAGGAGACGAAGCCGAAGTTGACGATGACATCATCCACTTCGATGATCTCGGCTTCACCGGATTTCACATCGGTTATCGTCACTTTCTCGATCCTGCCGTCTACACCATGAAGCGCCGTAATCTCCTTCGGCGTCATTACTTGAACGCGTGATTGCATCAGGTTCTCTACACTATGCTCGTGTGCGCGGAACTTGTCGCGGCGATGCACAAGCTTGACGCTGGCGGCGATCGGCTCCAACATAAGCGACCAGTCTACGGCGGAATCACCGCCACCGCTAATCAAGACATGCTTGTCTTTGAACCGTTGCAGATCGCCTACGAAATAATGAAGGTTGGTCTTCTCGAACGATTCCGCTTCCGGCATCGTCAATTTTCTCGGCGAGAACGCGCCGACGCCAGCCGTAATGATGACAGCTTTGGCATGATGCGTTCTTTTGTCGGTTATGACCTCGAACAGCCGCTCGTCGCGTTTAACGACGTTGACGACTTTTTCCTCCAGGCAAACCTCCGGATTGAATAGTCCGATTTGCTCCTTTAGCCGGTCAACCAGCTCCTGAGCCGTTACTTTCGGGAACCCGGCGACATCATATATATACTTCTCAGGATACAGAGCGGCAAGCTGCCCGCCTAACTGAGGCATGCTTTCAATGATTTTGACAGACGCCTGCCGCATTCCTCCGTAGAATGCCGCGAACATTCCGGCCGGTCCTCCGCCAATTATAATGATATCTGCAATATTGTTGTCCAATAATTCTGAGTTTGGCAAATACAGCACCTCCATCTCGATTGATAATATCTGGGTACGCTATCCATTATAAGCTTTCGCATCGCGAGAGGGAAATCTTTTATTGTGCACAATGCTGAACATTTTCGTACATTTTACTCTTGAACTTTTTTAGAAAAGTCTGTAATATGTCTGTTGTATATGAAAAACCTCTATGGGGGCTTTACGAAGATATGCGACCGCTGCTCCAAAGTTGTCGATAATTGTCATTGATCGGCGAAGCGCAGTCTTGATAAGTTTTGTTTTTTGAACACAAGCTATGAAAAACATTATTTTTTGATTGGGTTTGTGTAATTTTTCACAATCTTAAGCGGCATGTTTCAAAGTGATTCGTGCTGATGAGGAAAAGAATATAAGGAATGGATGGGATCTCACAATGAGCAACATACCGAAAATTGTTATTCTCGGTGCAGGTTACGGCGGAGTGTTGACGGCTCTTCGTCTGCAGAAAGAACTGAACTATAATGAAGCGGATGTAACGCTGGTCAACAAGCATGACTACCATTACATTACGACTCATCTTCATATGCCTGCTGCCGGTACAGACAATCCTGAGAATGCGCGCGTCAGCATCTCCAAGCTGATCGACGAGTTCAAGATCGACTTCGTCAAATCGACAGTCGTTCAAATTCGTCCGCAAGACAAGAAGGTAATTCTGGAGGATGGCACACTGTCCTACGATTACCTCGTCATCGGACTTGGCGGCGAGCCTGAAACCTTCGGCATCCCTGGTCTGGGCGAGCACGCTATGAACATTCGCAGCATTAACTCCGTTCGCTTGATTCGCGAGCATATTGAATATCAATTCGCACGCTACAAGCGCGAGCCTCATCGTACCGACTACCTGACATTCGTCGTAGGCGGCGCTGGCTTCACAGGCATCGAGTTCATTGGCGAACTGGCTGACCGCATCCCTGAGCTGTGCAAGCAGTTCGACGTAGATCCGTCGCTGGTGAAAATCTACAATGTCGAAGCCGCTCCTACAGCATTGCCGGGCTTCGATCCTGAGCTTGTAGAGTACGGTATGAACGTCCTTAGAAATAAAGGCGTAACGTTCCGCATTGGCACAGCGATCAAGGAGTGCACGCCTGAAGGCGTAGTGGTGGGCGAAGGCGAAGAGATCAAGTCGGCTACCGTCATTTGGACGGGCGGCATTCGCGGCAATCGTCTGATCGAGGAAGCGGGCTTCGAGACGATGCGCGGACGTGTGAAGGTCGATGAATTCCTTCGCGCGCCTGACAACGACAACATCTATGTCGTAGGCGACAACTCGCTGATGTTCAATCCTGAAGGCCGTCCATATCCGCCTACTGCTCAGATCGCCATGCAGCAAGGCGTCGTATGCGCGCATAATCTGGTCGCATCTATTCGCAACCAGTCGCTGAAGAAATTCGAGTTCTCCAATAAAGGCACTGTGGCTTCCCTGGGCAAAGGCGAAGCGATCGGTATCGCTTTCGGCAAGAAGTACAAAGGCCGCGTAGCCGCTTGGTTGAAGAAATTGATCGATATGCGTTACCTGTTCATTATCGGCGGTATTCCGCTCGTTCTGCGCAAAGGTAAATTCCTGTAATGCGACACTGCAGCGTTCAAGTCCGGGGGCTGCTTACGAGAGACGAGCTGGATCGTTACAATGCCTTGATGGAGGTTGGCTCCTATCTGGAGTCTCAGCTCCGTCACGACTTGGCATACACGGTGCAGAAGGAGATTGACCTGCTGATTCAGCCTGCGATCGAGCGCCTGAAGGATAAGGGGCGTGCCAGAGACAAGGCTACCCAGGAGTATTTGGAAGCGAAGCGTCTGGAAGCCGGGCAGGATGGCGAGGACGACGAGTAACGTGTTCCCGTTAACAACGTCGGGGCAATGGCATAAGCCGTTGCTTCGGCGTTTTTTTTGCATGAGATCTGGCCGAGCCCAGCTGTCGGCGAGAACGCTTAAACAACAAGTGCCGCAGCTGAGCATCCGACCAGAATGATTGGTGGAACAATAACGTCAGGTTCTATTGCATCTTACGAATTGAACAAAGCCAGCACATCTTCTTCCGACAATGCATAACGATAGAGTCTAAACTCGTCGATCAGGCCATTCATCGTATTATTGCTATTCGTTCCTATTGTAAGCGGATGAAGACTGGACACGTTTCCTCCCGTCACACCGGTGCTCTGTCCGGCCAGCACGCCGTCGACGTACAACTTGACGTTCTGGTCACGATCCGCGGTTCCAACAACATGATGCCACTGGTTGTCGGCGTAGCCAGATCCCGATTGGGCGTAATCGGCTGTGCCGCCGTAATCGAGCAGAAACCGCAGTGTACCGTCTGTTTCGAACCGAAGCCAATAAGCGGCATTCGTCGTCCCTTTGTTGGCGATATATTGCACGCCGCCGCCAGAGCTTTTGACCCATGCAGATATGGAGAAATCCTCGGTTATGCCGAAATCGAATGCTCCATCCTCCGGCAATCCAAGGTCGACATAGGCACCGGCTTCGGGAAATCGGAGCGCGTCTCCGAATTTCCCGCTCGACTCGGTCATAACGCCATGCAGAGCGCCGTCGTTGCCGCTGGCTGTCGAATCGTAAGCCAGTCCTCCCGCGATGATTCCGTCTAACGTCCAGTGTCCGGCCATACAGGTCAATTGTTGAATTTCCAGTTCGTCCATTGCATAATCGTAAAGGCCTGCGCGATCAATCAGCCCGTTCATCGAGCTGCTTCCGTTGAAGCCAATTGTAAGCGGCAGCGAGTTGGATACACTGCCGCCTGTCAGTGATGTATTCTCGTCAGCCAGTTGTCCGTCGACATATAGCCGGAGTCCGCCGTTACGGTCGGCGACGCCCGCGACGTGATGCCAGATGCCGTCCGCGTAGGAGGAGGCCGATTGTACGTCGTCATAAGTACTGCCGTAATCAAGCAGGAATCGCAGCGTGCCATCCGCTTTGAACCGGAGCCAATAAGCGGCATTCGTATCGCCTTTGTTCAGGACATACTGTATCGAGCCGGTTGAGTCAGTCTTGGCCCATACGGACACAGTAAAGTTCTGTTGATGGCCGAAGTCGAATGCTTCATCTCCCGGATCGCCCAAGTCGGCGTAACCGCTTCCGTCGAATTGCAGGGCGCCGCCGAATTTGCCGCCGGCTGCACGGCTCGCGCCGATGACGGTTCCGTCATACCCGTTCAAGGTGAGATCATGTACGGTTGCTCCTGATCCCTCATCGAACTCCCAGCCGCCGAGCTGCGTTTGTTCCCACCAGATTCTGGAGACTATTGCGCGATTAGGCGCAAGGGAATTCCATTCATTGCTCGTCACAATGCTTAATTGAGGGGAAATATCGGTCACGCCGAAGTTTCCGAGCTGAGCCCTGTCGCTTGTTATGCCCATAACGACACGTTCGGTTTCCTTCTTCAGCCGCAACGTATCGGGATTCACCTCCGCCATCCAGAGCGGCGCGCGGTAACGGAAAATATCGGCATTGGAGACGTCTTGGCGGGTATAGACAAGATACAGCTTGTCAGGTCTTGCGATCCAGTGCATTTGTGTATTCATACTGCCTGCGACAGAAGTGCCATCTTCCCATTGCAGCGGTACTGCCGGTTGCCATGTGATGCCGTCGGCGCTTGCGGCCAGCCGATTCTGCGAATCATCTCGCATGGCGATGAAATAGCTGTTATCGAATGCAGTTATTGAAGGTTCGATTCCAGAGCGATTTCCGTTGCCGCCCGTATTGACGATCGCCGCACTCTGGCTTTGATAGTCCAATGTAGTGCCGTCGAACGATACTCTCATTACCCGAATGCTGCCGCTGCCGTCCAGTGGGTTGACCGGCCATAGAATATCTCCGCTACCGTCCTCCAGTACATGCGGATAGACGCTGCCGGTATGGCCATATGTGCCTGGCCAGTCGAATATCTGCCAATCGCCGCTCCACTCGTCGGTCGATGGATCGTATACGGCGTAAGCGGGATAATTATGCTTTTTGTGCACGGATGTCGATGATATTTCGTAGGACTGGGCCATGCCGAACAGGATGATTTTGCCGCTCTCTTCGTGATACACAGGAACGGGATCGATCAGCATTCCATCGTAACCGTCGGGAAGCGTCTTCCATTGATACTGCGGAATGACCGACAACGGCGTCCATGTTTCTCCCAGATCGATGCTTGTCGCATATGCAATGTCATAGAATACATCGCTCAAATTCGGGTTCTCGCGAGGATCTTTGGAGACGGTGCACAAGATTTGCGGGTTCGGCTCTGATGGGATCGCAGCACAACGCATATGCGTCCACCAGTAAGACTCACCGCTGTCATTGCGATAGAGCGTTCTTTGGTCGACTTTGAACGCGCCTGCCTTGTCTGCGAATGAGGGCAGAATCAAGCAAGCGGCAATCAGTAGCGCGAAGGCGCGAAGGAAAATGAAACGAGTGTTGCTCAGACTTTTTTTCATGATGGATTCACTCCTTTGTTCGATTTGAAGTTGGCTCTCTGATTCGATTTAAAGCGCTTACATATTTGGAAGCCAACAGTCCTTGACAGCATAGCAGAGGAGGCCGTCCCCGGCGAGGGGACAACCTCAAGATGAAGTGGATTCTGTCATGGAATTGTTGCGGAATTCCGTAGGCGTCAAGCCGAATCGCTTTTTGAAGAGGCGGCTGAAGTACTTCTCGTCGGTGTAACCCGTTTGCGCCGCCACCTCATATGTTCTCATCGTCGTTCCACTCAGAAGTTTCTTCGCTTGCCTCATGCGCACATCCGTTACGTAGTCGGACAGATTCACCCCTTCGACCTGCTTGAAGAGAAAGCTGAGATAGACGGGGGTCAGGAATACTTGGCGTGCGGCAGTTTCAAGCGTGATATGTTCTTTATAATGCTTTTGGATATAACACTTTGTTTTTTCCACGACCGCGTTTTTGCCTGATTTGCGCAAGCTGACGGTAAGCTGCGCCAATTCGCCCAAGTAACTTTCGATCTCCTTGCCCAGTTGTTCAATCGACGCTGCCGTGAGAAATCGCTCGATGCGGGCGGGGTCAAGCAGCTCGTCGGTCGACAGGCGCGGATGGATTTCGCATAACGCCTGTGCAGCGGAGGCCATCGCCTGCAGCGTGACGGACTTGGTTACCTGTACGGGATAGTCGCGTTCGATCAGATGGGATTTGAAGTCTTCCATCCAGCGGTTGAGCTGAACGGGATTGCCAATCTTGAGCGCCTTGCGAAGTGATTCGTCCACCGGGTAAGCCGACACTTTCTTGCCGTGGACGGAGCTCGCCCGCTCCCATTCCAGAT
Source organism: Paenibacillus sp. J5C2022 (assembly GCF_025567625.1). Lineage (GTDB taxonomy): Bacteria > Bacillota > Bacilli > Paenibacillales > Paenibacillaceae > Pristimantibacillus. The sequence goes on from NZ_JAOQJC010000015.1 coordinate 39,053, forward strand.
CGTCCACTGCAATCACTTCATTGGGACCGGTATAATATTGATACTCAAGTGCCGTAATGGCTCCTTCCAGACAGGCTCTCGCATCCCTGTTCAAGCTGTCGCCTGAGCCAGATACGCCGATCGTCGCATCATAATGCAAGGTTTCCTGCAGATTGGACACGAGCCGATGGAAGGTCGCCATTAACTGCTCCTTACCGGCTGTACTTCCGCTTACATTGACAATCATGATGAAGCGAGAGCCAGTTTCATGGAACAAGTATTTGCCGGGATGCGCCGACAGCGTTTCTTCCGCAACGTTGAGCACGGCGAAATTCATAAGTTGTTGATCTTCATATCCGTACTGACGCGGATAATCGGGATTTTCCGCAATCTCCATTACTCCGATCATATAAGGACCGGGCTTCAACGGAATGTTTAAATAGGCGGTTTTCTCACAAAACTGTTGTTCACTTATTCCAGCGCCTTCCAGCAGCGATTGCAGAAAGCGATAGCGAATGAGGGGCAACTGCTCGCCAAGTTGTTTTTTGAGTCTCTGCTCCTCCTCCCATTCCTGCTTGATCTTCAGTGCGAGCCGAAGCAGCAGATCGATATCCGGAGGCTTCAATAAGTAATCCGACGCACCGAGCTTGATCGCTTGCTGAGCATAGGCAAATTCGTCATGACCGCTTAGGATTAATGACTTGATCGGCAGGTGAAGGCGGTTTATTTCTTCGAGCAGCTCCAGTCCGTTCATCAGCGGCATTTGGCAATCCACTACGATCAGATCCGGCCGACAAGCCTGGATTTTGTCCAGCGCATCGCATCCGTTCTCGGCTGAAGGCAGCCATTCGAAGCCGTGCTCCTCCCATGGGATAAGCTTTCGCAACGCTTTTGTAACGATCGGTTCATCGTCAATGACCATGATTTTCATACAGCAGCCTCCAATCTTGTTCACTTTCAATTAACGGTATTTTCAGGATAACGCGCGTGCCTTGGCCCAGTTCACTGTCGATTTGCAAGCCGAACGGCTTGCCGAACATCATCGTTAAGCGTTCGTTAACATTGCGGATGCCATAACCGCCGCCTGCACTCGCCGGGGCTTCCAGCAATTGTTTCGCCTGCTCGCTGCCCATGCCGCAGCCATTGTCCCTTACTTCGAACACCAGGCCGTCCCCTTCTCTCCGTGCAGAAATCCGAAGGATGCCGTTTCTATTCGACGGAAGATGAAAAGCATGCAATATCGCATTTTCGACGATTGGTTGCAGCAGCAGCTTCATCGTGTAATAACCGCCGATACCGGTGTCGACATCGTACTCCGGACGAAACCGGTTTGGAAAGCGGGCATGTTGAATATGAATATAGGCCTTGATCTGATTCATTTCTTGATTGACGGTATAATAATCTTTACCGCGATTCAGCGACAAGCGGAACAATTCGCTAAGGGACTGGACAACCTTGGCTGTTTCTTCGTCGCCATTCATTTTCGAATTGAGGAAAATGAAATCCAGTGTATTGTATAGGAAGTGGGGCTGGATTTGCGTTTGCAGCGTTTTGAGCTCGATCATCTTTTGATGGGTTTGGCTGACGTACACTTTCTGGATCAGATCGTTGGTTTCACTTACCATTTCATTGTATTTTTGGCTGAGCAGTCCGATCTCGTCTCGTGAAGCGACTTCAACATTTTGGTTGAAATCGCCCCGTTTGAAATTGCTCATCGATTTCAGCAATTTTTTGATCGGCGAAGTGATGCTCTTGGACAGCCAGGCAGAGATGAGACCGACCGTAATCAGCAGCACTATCGCCAGCGCAAGCGTAACCTTCAGCATAATGCCATGCTGCTGTTTAATGACCGATATCGGCGTAAGGCTTACTGCATGCCATTCGTATGGATCAATTCGGGCGCTTGAAGCCAGGTAAGACTTGCCGCCTATTTGCAGTTCAATAGGTTTTGCAGCTTGAAACAGCTCCTCCTTTAATTTCAAATCATCCTCCAGCGCTGTGTTCAAGTCCTCATCTTCATGTTTGCCGGCAACGATGTTGTAATTGCCGTCAAATACGAATATATTCGTGGAACCCGCGATCTGGATAGGTTCAATAATATGCGCGATGGCGTCTCTGTCGACGCCCATGAACAGCATGCCAAGTTTTTGATCCCGGTCGTAGATGTCGACCAGCCTGCGCCCGATCATGATTTCATTGTAGCTGTGTCCGAACGAGAAGATCGGCGCGCTAGAGAACGTCCAGTGCGCGTCGCCGTCTTTCGAAGCGGTGGCGATGTAGACGGGACTTTCCAGTAAATCGGAGTAAGGTACGATCTCACGGAAGAATTGGCTGAAATCCCGATAGACGAAGCCATTTTCTCCATAGATAACAAGAAAAGTGATATACGATTTAGCTTTATTGATATTGTCCAGGTAGGCCGCAGCGGCATTCGTTCCATTACTCGGTGCCGGTTCGGATGCAGGGTCCAGCAATAGCCGCAAGCTCTCATTATTGGCGATATAGGAGGTGATATCTGCGGCGTCGTTCAGAAGCATGCCAATATTGCCGGCGATCAATGTCATCGTCTGTTCCTGGCTATGGACCGTGTCCTCTTCAAGGAAGCGGGTAGCCATAAGATAAGAGAAGCAACCCAGCGTAATAAGCGGAATGAGCACCAGCAGCAAAAAATAGAGAAACAGGCGATTTTGCAATTTGCGGAAAGAAAACAACGGCTGCACCTCGTTCCTTACTATTATTAAACAACTACCATTATGAAACTTAAGATAGCAGGCGAAAGGCTGCTTCGGCAAGACAATTTCCCCCAACAACGGACAATCCATTACAGAGTCCACCAAATCTTGAAGTTGACGCATTGTCCGTAAGTGACGGGGCGGGTAAGATGGGTACTGAACATGAAGGCAACCAATCAGGGAGGGGTTAATCAATGAAAAGCTGGAAGCGAAGAACAGGTTTGTTCGTCTCCATACTGTTGACGATCGCCATGCTCATGGCCGGATGCGCCGGAGGAAAAGGAAATTCGGAAAAAGCGGAAGGTACGAACGAAACCGGCGGCAATGCGGAGACTGGAGAGACGGACTGGACGAAAGCCAAGGCGGATATCCGCTTTGTCTATCCCGGGACGTCCGAAGCAGAGAAGGAGCTGGCTGAGCAGTTCAAAAGCGCAATGAAAGAAAAATACCCGAATGTCAATATCGAATACATGTACCTGTCTTGGTCGGATATGGAGAAGAAGCTGGCGGTTATGATCAATTCCGGCGATTATCCGGATATCGCGATGACGCAAGATGTGACGAACCTGGTGCAGCTTGGCGGTCTTGAAGATTTAACGCCTTACTTCGAACGTGATGGGGTGCAGTTGAAAAGAGAGGATTTCCTGCCCGGGACGCTGGAATATGCTCAGATTGACGGCAAAACCTATGCCATTCCGAATCTGGCCAATTCCTTCACGTTGATCGTGAACGAACAAATGCTAGGGGAGGCCGGCATGAAGCCGGAAGACCTGAAAACCTGGGCGGATGTGGAAAAGGCTGCGGAATTGATGACGAAAGACGGCAAATACGGATTCGGTTATCCGCTCGGCGTGGCTCGCTTCGCATTCCGGGTACCGTTCACTGCGGCATACAGCAACGATCTGCTGCTTAGCGATACGTCGGAGGCGAGCAAATCAAAGTATATGGAGACGCTGGAGCATTTCAAGAAGCTCGAGCCTTATCAGCCCAAAGCGCATGTCACGTGGGGGTATCCGGAAATGTTCCGGGCTTACAGCAACGGAGAGGTCGGCATGATCGCCGCCGGAACCTACTTCACCGCCAATGTATATAGCATCAACCCCGACATTGTAGAGGTTTCGCGGGCTATTGCTTATCCGAAGGGACCGTCGGGCACTTCGGCGAAAGCGCCGGTATCGAACGTCGGCATTGCGATGTTCAAGGGCAGCGAGAATAAGGAAATCGCCTGGAAGCTGATGGAGGAATGGTCGAGCCAGGAATTTAACAGCACGGCTGCTTCGGTCGTCAATGTGACGGCAATCAAAAGCACCAGCCTGGATGAAATCGTGAAGAAAGCGGAGAAAATTTATCCGAAAGCGATCGAAGGCCACAAGCGTATACTAAAAGACTTTAATGAGCTCTTGGACGTATCCGGCGTGCCGATGGATACCATCGTGGGGCAGAGCGAGATGGAAGTGATCGTTCAGGAACAACTGGCAAAATACTTGTCCGGCAAAAGCACGACGGAAGAGGCTTATGAAGCAATCAAAGAGGGAATCGATGGCGTCAAGAAAAAATTCGAATAAAACAGCGGAGATTGGAAGGCAAAAAACATGAGACGATACATTCACGCATACGGTTACGGATACTTGCTTCTATTGCCGGTCGTCCTTTATATAGTAGCGTTTCAATTTTATCCGCTGATCGAGACGGTCCGTCTGAGCCTGTTCGATTATTCCTTGCTGGCATCCGGGCCAATGTCCTTCACCGGCTTGGACAATTACTTGGCGCTGCTGACAGAAGACCGTGCGTTTTGGCGGATCTTTCAAAACAGCTTGCTCTGGGTATTGGGATCGACCGCTCTGCAATTTCTGATCGCTATTCCGGCGGCGCTGGTGTTATTCAGCAAAATCAAGTGGAGAGGCTTGTGGCGGGGGCTGATGATGGTGCCCTGGGTATCCCCAGTCGTCGTGATAGGGATTATATGGAAGTGGATATATGACGGCCATTACGGACTGCTCAACCACTACATGAGCGAGTTGAAGCTGATTCAGGAAAATATCATTTGGCTAGGCCATGAATATTGGGTTTGGCCGGCGCTTCTGCTTACTTCGGCATGGAAAGGGTTTCCCTACATTACGCTGATGCTGCTGTCGGGATTAACCGGCTTATCGAAGGATATGATTGAAGCGGCCCATGTGGACGGAGCGAATGCCTGGCAGCGCTTTACGCAAATTATCTTGCCGCTTCTGAAGCCGATCATCTATGTGACCGGGCTGGTCAGCATTGTCGCGTCGTGGACCAAATTCGAGATGATCTGGGCGCTTACCGGAGGTGGCCCGGGCTATGCGACAAGTATTCTGCCAACGTATTTATACACGCACTCCTTCGTCTATTTCGACTTGGGCAAGGGTTCGGCAATCGCCACATTGTCGATGCTGCTCGTTCTTGTCATCGTCGTCCTGTACGTCCGGCTGTTCGGACGGAATTTGGACTAGAGGAGGTGCGGCTGATGAAAGAATCACAGATTCAAACCGGTTTTCGATATGTTAGTTTGATGGTACTTATGTTATTTACGCTGCTGCCGTTTTTATGGCTGATCGATACAACCTTCAAGACCGACACGGAAATGTTCGCGTCGGTGCCTTCCTGGCTGATACAGAAGCCAACCTGGGAGCACTATGGATGGGCGTTGACGGATCACGGATTGCAGCTGGGGCGGCTGCTGCTCAACTCGGTTGTCGTATGCGCCGTGACTGCGCTCGCAACGGGACTGGTTGCTTGCATCAGCGGATACGGTCTGGCCAGGCATCGGGTGCCGGGAGTCAGTCTGGTGGTCGTGCTGATCGTGCTGGCGCAGATGATCCAAGGACCGCTGATCATGATACCGTGGTACAAAATGGCCGCTTCGTTATCTCTGCTGAATACAAAGACGGTGCTCGTGCTGATTTATGGAACGCTCACAATTCCGGTTGGCGTATGGATCATGAGTGGATTTTTCAAGACGATTCCGATCGAATTGGAGGAAGCGGCGCATATGGATGGCGCGGGCAGGCTTCGTACGCTGTTCACGGTCATTATTCCGCTGGCGCTGCCGGGGCTTATCGCCGTCAGCTTGTACGCATTCATTCTGGGGTGGAACGACTACCAATACTCGCTTATTCTGACCAACTCGATTTCCGCGAAGACCGTTCAGGTTGGCATCGCGGAGCTGCTGGAGAGTCTTGGTTCTACTAATTGGGGCGGACTGTTAGCCAGCGGGGTTATTGTAATTCTTCCTATTATTGTCATTTTCGCCTTGATCCAGAAGTTTCTGATCGAAGGCATGACTGCAGGCAGCGTGAAAGGTTAATGCATGGTTCGCGAAAGGACGAATGAATATGGAACAGTTAAAAGGAATTTTCACGGCGCTTCTGACGCCGATGCTGGATAATGACGAGATCGATTTCGAATCGCTTGAACGGCATATTCGTCATCAGATTGATGCCGGCATTCGCGGATTTTATGTAGGGGGCAGCACTGGGGAAGGGTTCATGCTGTCACTGGAGGAGAGAGAGCAGCTTCTGGAAGCGGTCATTCAGGCCTGTGGAAAGCAAGTCCCGGTCATTGCCCATGCGGGCTGCATCGGTACGAATGACACGGTGCGATTGGCCAAGCATGCCGAGCGGGCGGGTGCCGCCGCCGTGTCCGCCGTCGTGCCGTTCTATTACAAACCGTCGCCCGCCGAAATCAGGCGGCATTACGAGAAGGTGATGGCCGCCGCTTCACTGCCGATGATTATTTACCACTTCCCAGGAGCGACGGGGGTTAGTCTGGATCTGGGGTTCTATGAGGAAATGGCGTTGCATCCGCAATGTGCCGGCGTCAAGTTCACTTCCCTCAACTTGTACGAAATGGAGCAGATCCGGGCGCGCTGCGGCGAAGATTTCCTCATCTACAACGGTCATGACGAAGTATATGCAGGCGGCGCACTGCTGGGAGCGGACGGCGCGATCGGCAGCACGATGAACATGATGCCCCATCTCTTCACGGAAATGCATGTCCGCTCTAAGGCGGGCGATTGGGCGTCGCTCCGGCCGCTTCAGCGCGCAGCCAACGCAATTATAGCGGATATGACAACTTATGACGTTATTCCGTACGAGAAATATATGCTGTATCTGCAAGGCGTGATCGCTTCGCCGAAGACACGGGAGCCACTGAAGCAGCTGGATGCGGAGGAGACTCGGCGCATACGGGCTTTTTACGAAACAAACGATGCGCTCATGCGCTATGCTGTCCGTTGAACAGCATAAGGCCTGAACAATAAAACGAAACGAGACAAACCGATAAGCGGTTTGTCTCGTTTCGTTGCCATTTATATGCTGAGCAGTTCGTCGACCTTCTCATCGTCCAGCAGGTTGCCGACATAGAAGTCGCCGAAGTCGCCGAATCTGGCGCTTACTTCGTCGAAGCGCATCTCATAGACGAGCTTCTTGAATTGCAGTGCGTCGTTAGCGAACAGCGTTACGCCCCACTCCCAATTGTCCAGGCCGACGGAGCCGGTAATGATCTGCTTCACCTTGCCGGCATACTTGCGGCCGATCATGCCGTGGCTGCGCATCATGGCGCGGCGCTCCTCCATGTCCAGCATGTACCAGTTGTCGTTGCCGGAACGGCGCTTGTTCATGGGATAGAAGCAGATATGGCGCCACTTCGGCAGCTCGGGCTTCAGACGGGCGACGATTTCCGGATTTTCCATCGGGTCTCCGCCGGATGCCCCCATATAATTGCTCAGCTCTACAATGCTGACATAGGAGTAGGTAGGATATGTATAGCTGGCGAACGTCGTCTTGTTGAAGGCGACTTCAATCTCGTTCAATTCCTCCAGCGTCTCGCGAAGATGCATGAATACGAAGTCGGCCTTCTGCCCGACGATGGAATAGACGGCGGTGCTGCCTTGCTTCTGCTGCTCGACGACTCCCCATTGTGCCAGGAAGGCGCGAAGCTCGTCCAGCGCCCACAGCCGCTCGCTCTCCTCGGCGAGTCGCCATGCCGTCCAGTCCATGCTGCGGAAGTCATGCAGCGCGTACCAGCCTTCCAATGTTTGTGCGGCTTCACTCATAGCTCGTGATGCTCCTCTCTAGATATACTGCTTTCATTGTAGCGTAATGTGCTCCCGGGTAGCAAATGGCGGGATTGTGACATTTGACGGGGGCAGATTGACATTGGTTTCCGCTTTCATTACACTAGAACAAGTTATCACTGCGCAGACGGCTGAAGCATGCCGTATGTGAGCGGAGCAAGGGAAAGGGGCTGCTGCAATGCCTGAGTTAGTCGTTAATATTGTTCAAATCGTCGTTGCAACGGTGCTGTTCTTCGTTATGATGTTCGGCATCGGCTTTATATTGAATATGCTGTTGAAGACGACATGGTTTCCGGTTGTGCTGTTCTTCATCGTGCTGATCGGACTCGCCATATGGTCCCCGTGGGACCCATCGGAGAATCCGTCAATGGACAACATCGGCACTTATACGCTGGTCTATTATATCCCCATTACAGGCGCGCTCATTGGCGCGTTTGTCAGCGGCTGGGCGATTCGGGCGCTCCGCAGGGGCGGTTACAAGATGTTTTAGCGTCAAGCTGAATAACATGGGCGCAAGCGATGAAAATCCCTCATTCGGGGGATTTTTCTATTTTTCCTGATCGTTCGCAAGCGACCGATTTGTGCTAAAATGATAGAAAGTATGCTTGGGATGGAGAAGATTTATGCGGATTGGAAGTATGTTGGAGTTCACGGAACATCACCGATATTACATATTTCGTGATTTTTCGTTAAGCAGTCTTGATCATAAAATGCTGACGTTAATCTATCAGCCGATCGTTGGCGGGCTGGCAGTCTCTCTCTATCACCTGCTCTATCAGGGGATCGAAGAGGGGAAGAGCGGCTACTCCCGGCTGGAGCCGCAGCGCAAGCTGTTCCTCGGGCTTGGCATGGCCTTGGACGAGAAGAGCAGGCGGATGTTGATCGAGCAGGCGTCCAAGCTGGAGGCGGTCGGTCTGCTGCAGAGCAGCCGATTGGCCGTGCCGGAGCATGCGGAAGTGATCTATGAATATGAATTGATGTGCCCTCTATCGCCAGGAGAATTTTTCCAGACGGTGCATCTGACGATGCTGCTGCGCGACAAGGTAGGCAAGTATGCGGTGATCTCGCTGCGTGAATCGTTCGGCTCCAGCGAGCCGGATGAACTGGCTCATGCCCAGTTGGAGAAAGAGAACATATCGGTGCCTTTCTACGAGCTGTTCCAGCTGAATATGCAGTCATTCGATACGGAGCTGGAGCAGGCGCTGACGGAGGTGGCTCCGGCGCGTCAGGCAGCGCCGCGCGCTGAGCTGGCTTCGGCACGCATTCCCTATGGGGAGATCATTCTGCGATTTCCTCGCAATTCCGCCAACCGCTCCAGTGTGGAGCGGCTGCGGCATCGTCCCGACAGTCTCGCACAAGTGAATTATGTCGCTTATAAATACAACTTGAACGTGACCGGGCTATGCAGGCTGCTGGATGAAGACGATATTTTCGACAGCAATGGGGAATTGAATGTGGACGAGCTGCAGTTGAAGGCGAACGGCTTGTATCGCCATCAGCTGAAGCGGGATGAAGGCCGGGAGAAGGTGCTTGCGCGAGCGGAGGCGATGGCTGGAGAAGCGGACGACGAAGAGCGGGATGAGCCGGAGTATGAGGTGTCGGAGCAATACTTCCTGCCTGTGCCGTCTCCGCTGCAGGGCCGCTGCGATATTCAGCAATATAATATGCTGATGCGCAACGAGCCGCATACGCGGTTTTTAAGACGGTTTTTCCCCGGTGCGGTTCCGGATTGGATTGTGAATGTGTTCGAACGGATCGATCTGCACTACAAGCTGGCGGGTCCGGTGATCAATGTGCTGATCCATTATGTGATCGGAAGCCAGGAAGCGGGACGGATTACGCGCACCTATCTGGATGCAGTCGCCTCCAACATGCTGATGAAAGGGCTCGATACGTTCGAGAAGGCGGTTGTCTACGTGCGGGAGCAGGCGCAGATGGAGCAAGACAAGGGGCTCCGTCAAGAGGCGGCGAGAAGCGCGGGAGCCGCTTCGGGCAAGCGAGCGTACGGCGGCAGAAGCGGCGGCAACGGCCGCTCCGCTTCGCGGAAGCCCTCCATCCCTATCGTGCAGGAAGGAACGAGGGATTCGGGGGTCACAGAAGCGGAGCTGGAGGAACTGCGCCGGCTGGCGCATAAGCTGGACGGGAAGCAGTGATGCCTGTACGGCTCCGATCGTGCAGGAAGGAACGAGGAATTCGGGAGTTTCGGAAGCAGAGCTGAAGGAACTTCGCCGGTTGGCGCATAAGCTGGACGGGAAGCAGTGATGCCTGTACGGCGTGACTGCGCGGGCAGAGACAAACTGTTGGCTGGGCGTACGGTTTTTCACAGAATTTTTAGCGGGAGGAGGAATGAAGAATGGAATCTTTGGGCGACTTGTTGAAGTCATGGCCGACGGGGCAGTCTATCGCCCGGCAAGCCGAGCAGAAGCTGGCCGAGCTGAAGGAAGACCCGCTCGTTGCGAAGCTGCAGACGAAGTATCCCCAGTTGGACGAGGATTTGCTTCGCCGCAATTTGAATCGCGTCTATCAGTACGCGACAGAGTATAACAACTGCTCCAATTGTCCTGGACTGGATGCTTGTCCCAACGATTACGAAGGCCATTATACGATGCTTCATGCCGAGGAATTGAACGGAGCGATGCAACTGTACGACCGGAAGGTATCCTGCAAGAAATTCCTAGCCCGTCAGGCGGAAGAGGCCGTACGCAGCCGGATACGCAGCTTTTATGTGGATGAGAAGGCGCTGCGGCGGGTATATTCCTCCGATGAGATATTGACAAGAGATCTGGAGCGGGCGAAGGCTGTCGGACAGCTGTTGCGCTATATCGACCGGACCCGGGATCACGGACTGCAGCAGGAAGGCTTGTATCTTGCGGGAAGGTTCGGTACGGGCAAGACTTTTCTCATGTGCTATCTGCTTCAGGAGCTTGCGAAGGTCGGCTACTCCGGGGTGATCGTCTACATGCCGGATTTTGTGGAGGATTTGAAATCGCTCATGCACGAACCCGGCAAGCTGAAGGAGACGGTGGAGTTGATGAAAGAGACGGACCTGCTCGTCTTCGACGACATCGGTGCGGAGAACTTGAATCCATGGGTGCGCGATCATGTGCTGGGAGCAATCTTGAACTACCGGATGGAGCGGAAGCCGACATTCTATACGTCGAACTACGATCTGGATGCGCTGGAGAGACACTTCAGCTTCACGAACAAGGACGGCGAGGACATTCATAAGGCGGAGCGGATTATGGATCGCATCAGACCTTATGTAGAGAATGTGATGGTGACGGGAGAGAACAAGCGAGGGCGCAAAGCGTGAATGAAGAAAGCTCCGTGCGAACCGCCATATTGGCGGCAGGCATGGAGCTTTCCTTCGCATTGTCTAGGAAATGATAAACTTCACAATAACCGCAGCGGCGAACACAATGGTCATGAAACCAAGCATGCCGCCAAAGCCGAACACGACGTCCATCAAATCATGGCGCGGCTCTTCATTCACATGCTCGCGCGGATCTCTTACATTTTCCATTCCAAAGTCCTCCTTGACAGACCTTATGCTTTCATTAGTATACCCAAACTTCGGAAGGATTGTAAAGCGAATATGATGACAATTGTAAGGCAAGGAATGCTGAGCGTATTGCCGATATGCTACAATTAAGATCGCCAAAGCAAGTTGAGGGGAGGGCCTATGAATGGTGGATAGAGAAAAAAACGACAGCCAAGCGCCTTCGGGCGATTTCGCGAAAGCCAAGGAGCATATCCGGAACAAGCTGGCGCTGCTGCCGGACAATCCGGGCTGTTACCTGATGAAGAACGGCGAAGGAACGATTATATACGTCGGCAAAGCCAAGGTGCTGAAGAACAGAGTTCGTTCTTATTTCAACGGCAGTCACGACGGCAAAACGCAGCGGCTGGTATCGGAAATCCGCGATTTTGAATTCATAATTACATCCTCCAACATGGAGGCGCTCATTCTGGAGTGCAATCTGATCAAGCAGCATAATCCTCGGTACAATGTACTGCTGAAGGACGACAAGTCGTTCCCATACATTAAAATAACGAATGAGCGCCATCCCAAGCTAGAGGTCACCCGACGCATCGTGAAGGATAAGGGGAAGTACTTCGGCCCGTATCCGAACGCCTACGCCGCACAGCAGACGAAGAAGCTGCTGGACCGGCTGTATCCGCTCCGCAAGTGCAATACGCTGCCAGACAAGGTATGTCTGTATTATCATATGGGCCAGTGCATCGCGCCTTGCGAATACGATGTGGAGCAGGCGGAGTATGACCGTATGATCGGCGAGATCAGCCGCTTCCTGAAGGGCGGGCATGATATTGTGAAAGAAGAGCTGCAGCGCAAGATGGAGCAGGCGGCGGGAGCGCTGGAGTTCGAGCGGGCGAAGGAATACCGGGACCAGCTGCAGGCGATAGATGCGGTTATGGAGAAGCAGAAAATAACGATGTCCGACGCGATGGATCGCGATATTTTTGGCTATGCGGTGGAGAAGGGCTGGATGTGCGTTCAAATCCTGTATATGCGGTCGGGCAAGCTAATTGAACGGCATGGAACCAGCTTCCCGTACTACGGTGAAGAGTATGACGATTTCATCTCCTTCGTCACTCAATACTACAGCGATAATCCGGCGCTTCCGAAGCAGATTCTGCTGCCGCATCCGCCGGAGCGTGATGACGAGCAGGAGGAGACGGTCGTCGCTTCCTTGCAGGACTGGCTGAAGGTGAAGGTGCTTATTCCGCAGCGCGGCAAGAAAAGCCAGGTGGTGCAGATGGCTTACGACAATGCCCGGATGATGCTGGAGGAGAAATTCAGGCTGATCGAGCGGGATGAAGCGCGCAGCGTGAAGGCGGCGGAGTCGCTGGCGGAATGGTTGGAGTTGCCCTCGGTGCACCGAATTGAAGCGTTCGACAACTCCAACATTCAAGGGACGAACCCCGTCTCAGCGATGGTGGTGTTCACCGACGGCAAGCCGGATCGGAAAGCGTACCGGAAGTACAAGGTGAAGACGGTAGCCGGTCCCGACGACTACGAGACGATGCGCGAGGTAGTCCGTCGCCGCTATGAGCGGATGCTGAAGGAAGGTGGGACGCCGCCGGATCTGATCGTGGTGGACGGCGGCAAAGGGCAGATCGCGGCGGCGATCGATGTGCTGGAGAATGAGCTGGGGCTGGCGATTCCGGTATGCGGTCTCGTCAAGGACGACAAGCATAAGACGGCTCAGCTTATGACGGGCGATCCGCCGCGCATTGTGCCTCTGCCGCGTGACAGCCAGGAATTCTACTTGCTGCAACGGATACAAGACGAGGTACATCGCTTCGCCATCAGCTTCCATCGTCAGCAGCGGGCGAAGTCGATGGTGGAGTCGCGGCTCGACAGCATTCCCGGTATCGGGGAAAAGCGGCGCAAGCTGCTATTGAAGCACTTCGGCTCCATTAAGCGGATTAAGGAAGCGGCTGTGGAGGATTTCAGGCCGCTATCTATCGGCGACAAGCTGGCCGCGACGATTCTGGCGGCGCTGAGGGAGGAACCGGCGTCGGCGGTGGAGGCGGTGGAGGCGGTGTCCGAAGCCGAATCCGAGTCCATATCGGACTCCATATCGGACCCCGTATCCGAGTCCGTGCAGGACCCCATATCGGACCTCGTATCCGAGTCCGTACCGGACCCCATATCGGACCCCGTATCCGAGTCCGTACCGGACCCCATATCGGACCTCGTATCCGAGTCCGTACCGGACCCCATATCGGACCCCGTATCGGACCCCATATCGGACCTCGTATCCGAGTCCGTATCGGACCCCATATCGGACCCCGTATCCGAGTCCGTATCGGACCCCATATCGGACCCCGTATCCAAGCCCGGGTCTGGGCAAGGTCAGCAGGAAGAGCGGCAAGAGCAATAGGATGGAAGTTGGGGAAGAATAGGAAGTTGGGAGCAGTTGCAGCAGTAACGAAAGGAAGGACTGTTTTTGCTCCCAGCTTGCCCCTCCGCACAATCGTTCTGGCCTATCGCTCATTATGCTCACATAGCCCCTCATATTAGTTGGAAAGCTCGCTCCATCGCTCAAAATGGTCACATAGCCCCGTCAAACGTGCCACGTCCGCTCTCAAGTAGCTGTCTATCGCTCATTATGCTCACATAGCCCCTCATATTAGTCGGAAAGTGCGTTCCATCGCTCAAAATGGTCACATAGCCCCGTCAAACGTGCCACGTCCGCTCTCAAGTAGCTGTCTATCGCTCATTATGCTCACATAGCCCCTCATATTAGTTGGAAAGCGCGCTCCATCGCTCAAAATGGTCACATAGCCCCGTCAAACGTGCCATGTCCGCTCTCAAGTAGCTGTCTATCGCTCATTATGCTCACATAGCCTCTCATATTAGTCGGAAAGTGCGTTCCATCGCTCAAAATGGTCACATAGCCCCGTCAAACGTGCCACGTCCGCTCTCAAGTAGCTGATCCTTAACGTTTCGCGCAAGAAGTCGGGAAAGTTGTACGATATTTCATACAAAAGTGGTGGATACGAGCAAGAAGTCGGGGAAGTTGTACGATATTTCATACAAAAGTGGCCGATAAGCACAAGGAGTCGGGGAAGTTGTACGATATTTCATACAAAAGTGGTGGATACGAGCAAGAAGTCGGGGAAGTTGTACGATATTTCATACAAAAGTGGTGGATACGAGCAAGAAGTCGGGAAAGTTGTACGATATTTCATACAAAAGTGGCCGATAGGCACAAGAAGTCGAGGAAGTTGTACGATATTTCATACAAAAGTGGCTAATACGCGCAAGAAGTCGAGGGAAGTAGTGGTGTGTTTAGGTGGGAGGGTGAAGCAAGGTAAGCATTGGCGCGCTTAGGTTGATGGACAGTGAAGAGGAAGTAGTGGAGTGATCAGGCAGATAGGCGGAGGAAAGTTAAATATTAGTGAGTACGCGCAGGAACTGGAGAGCCCTGTTATTCCATGGACAAGTGGATTAACGGGGCTCTTCAAGCAGATTCTTCATGACCATTTCATGGTAACAAATGCCGCTTTAGCAAGCGCGCTATAAGCGCGAAGGGGCGGCAAGCCCGATGGATGGCCGGTGTTCCGGCGCGCGCTATAAGCGCGAGGAGGGGTCCGGCATGCCCGGTGGGACGGCCGGTGTTCCGCCTACGCGCTTCTCATGCCACTTCTTGATAACGTAAGCGATGAGCACCGGCAATACAATAAAGAAGATTGCGGAGATCATATCCGCCGTATTGCCGACCATGAACAGGCTGCTGCCGACGGCCACGCTGTTGAATATGGCATGGGTGAACATCGCGGTAATGAACCCATACTTGATGAAGATGAAGCTGAACAGCAGGCCGATAATCATAAGCTCGATCAACCTTGTCGTAGACGGATAGAACGGGTACATGACGTGACCGAGCGCCCAGAACAGAGTCGGCAGTATGGCCGCTGCGAACGAATGCCTGAACCATCTGCGGAACAGTCCGATGCCGAAGAAGCGGAACACGGCTTCCTCCGAGATCGCCGCCGCCCATGCCAGCACAGGCATCAGCCACAGCAGCTTCATGTTGTACGGCGACATCGTCACATCGCTCGTTCCCCAAGTGCCAATAATAGCCTCCAGCGCACGAAAAATGATCGGTTGCAAGCCCAGCATAATTAAAGCAAGCAGATAGGCCAGCCCCATGCTGCGCCATACATATTGCCCGTAGCCGGCCTCACGGAAGCGAGGCCACACATGGAAGCCTTGCGCCTTCCAAAGACCGTCCCCGGCAACGATGGAGATATAAACTGAGCCTGCCATGGGGATGGTCATCAGCAGCGTCAACAGTACAGTGAATACGATGACGCCTTCACCCATATAATCTTCGCCGCTGCTGGCCCTTATGCCGTCCAGCATATTGACGTTCATTATAATGTAGGCGATCAGGAAGACGACGGTCAGCAGAATGCCATATTTGAACGACGTATGCTTGCGATACAGGATAGCGTATATAATAGCCAGTATGCACAGCACGATACTCATCAGCAGATAGCCTACTCCCGTAAGCACGCCAGCCCAGAAGTCCTGCTTCTTCACATATTGAATATAACCGTCAGGAGCGTGGAAGACAGGCTTGAATTGGGTAACGACGGGCTTATTCTGTATCGTTGCGGTTCTTGCCGTCACTTGAAGCTCCGCTTCCCCTATTTTATAGTCGGGCAGATCGGCTACCCAACTCCCGTTATCCGCTAGCCATATATCTTCAACGCCAACTCCGCGCAGTCCCCGTTCCAGCATCAGCTCTGCAATGACAGTCTTCTGGAGCTGGTCGCTCGGCATCGATTCATCCGGAAGCATATTCCAAGCGACGACTTCTCCTGTATACATATGCACATACAGGAAGCCTGTGCCGCCATCGCCGAACGTCACATTAACTTGGAACGTGTCCGTTGGGAGCTTCTCATCATATTCGTTCACGTATTGCTCGATGAGCTTCTCTTTCGCCAAGTAGCCGTTAAGCAGCTTGTCGCTTTGATGGAACGCATGCGCGCGCTCGACGGTCCGTCCCGTCAGCGTCTCGGCGAAGGCGGTCGCCCGGTTAACCGCTTCTTCTTTCGCAATTACGCCATTGTCGTAAGGTAGCTTGGATGTGGATGCGATCATCGGGGCTACTTCCAAGACAACGAAGATTATCGTGAACAGGAGTGCCGCCAGTATGTATTTCTTCCATTCTTTTTCTTTGATCAGTGTTGTCATAGCTCACCTCAATATAAGATGTCTCAGTCCTTCATTACCATATCACAACAGAGAATGAATATTCCATCTTCTCCTTAATGGCTTATGCAAATTTATTGGATTTCAGCCCACTATAATGGAAATAACTATTGAAAGCCGATCTTTCAGCTCATTTTAACGATTTGCGCGTCACTTCATATCCGTATCCTCTGCTCTTCTTGCTGCCGGGGAATTTGATGGCGATCTCGTTAATGCACATTCTGACAGTGGGACTTAAGGCGTCGGAATCTCCATAGATCAAGGAGGTTGTCCGCTTCGCATTCTCCAGTTCACGTATGGGGATGACGACAAGCTCATTGTCGACGAGCAGTTGCTCGCGCAGATAAGACTGCGGCAGAAGTGTTCCCGCCCGGCACGTATGCAGCAAGCGAAGAATGGCTTCGAAGGAATCGATCTCCATTCGCACATCGGGCGACAGCTTGTAGCTTTCGAACAGCTCGTCCGTAAGCAACCGGTACCAGGTGCCTTTGGCGAACAAAATCATCGGCATGCCGCCGAGATCGCCGATATCCAGCCTTCCTTTCTCAGTGATCACCTGATTGCGCGGCAGCACCAGCATGAGATGATCGTCGAACAGGGGCAGACAGGTGAGCGACGGATCGTCGATGGTAGAAGCGACAAGTCCGATTTCGGCGCGATGCTCGCGGACAGCGGCGACGATTTCGTGCGTTTTGCCCGTTATGGCTTTAATATCGATCTCAGGGTGGCTGCTTGTAAGTGACTGGATAATGTCCGGCAGCGTCGTCTGAAGGGTCGTCAAGCTGGCTCCGATAGTGAGAGAAGTACGGCCGGTCTCCTTGAATTCGGCTACCGTCTTCAGATAATGCTTATGCAGCTCCCGCTGCTCCAGCGCGTATTCGTAAGTCAGCTGACCGATTCGGGTAAGCTCCAGCCGCTTGCCTACGCGGCGGAACAGCTCTACGCCGATCTCCTCTTCCAGCTTGGCCAGCTTGCGGGACAAGGCGGGCTGGGAGATGTTAAGCAAGGCAGCCGCCTTGTTCATGCTGGATTGCTCCACGATGATGGAGAAGATGTGCAGCTCTTCATTCATAGTGCTTCCCTCTCTTATGCGTTATGGTTATAACAATTAATAAAAAATAAGCAATTCCATTATAAGCTGAAAAGGAGTAGGATGGAAGTATGGCAAAACTGTGTCAACATTTGTTGACGGGGGTACAGGCTAGATGTAAAATGTAGAATGGTTTATGGACACAAGATGAAGCATTCACAGTCTTGAAAGGAGAACAGAATGAAATGAAGGGAAATTCGTACTTCTCGCGCAAGCTGCACTCGCTGCTGGGAATAATCCCACTGGGCGGGTTTATTGTCGTGCATGCAGTGACGAACTATCAAGCGTTCGAGCGCGGACCTGAGGGCTTCAACAAAGGCGTGCACCTGATCAACAGCCTGCCGCTGCTGCCGTTGCTGGAAATCTTCGGCATCTATTTACCGCTATTGTTTCATGGTATTTACGGCCTGTACGTCGCGTATCAGTCCAATTCCAACCTGGGGAGGTTCCAGTATGGACGGAACTGGGCGTTCACGGCTCAGCGGATTACCGGGGTGATCACTTTTGTATTCGTTTTCTGGCATGTGTATCAGACGCGGATTCAGGTATACCTTGGCAATCTTACTCATGAAGAGCTTGGCTCGACCATGCATACGATCTCGACCAGTCCGGTCATGTTCGCATTGTATGTGATTGGCGTTCTGGCGGCCGTATTCCACTTCAGCAACGGACTTTGGGCGTTCCTGATCAGTTGGGGAATAACGATCGGACCGAGAGCTCAGCGCATCTCTTCGTACATTTGCATGGGTGTATTCGTTATCGTATCTGCCCTGTTCATCCTCTCGCTGGTGGCATTCGGCGGCGATGAGTTCAAGGAAGCTGCAAGCGCAGCTGCGGCATGGAGCAATATCGGATAGTTTGAAGACAAGGAGCGAAGCATAATGGCAAAAAATAAAGTAATCGTCGTTGGCGGCGGTCTTGCAGGCTTGATGGCTACGGTCAAAGCGGCGGAGGCCGGCATGCATGTCGATCTCATGTCACTCGTGCCCGTTAAGCGTTCCCACTCCGTGTGCGCGCAAGGCGGCATCAACGGCGCTGTTAATACAAAAGGCGAAGGCGATTCCCCATGGGAGCACTTCGACGACACAGTATACGGCGGCGACTTCCTCGCCAATCAACCGCCGGTTAAGGCGATGTGCGATGCGGCGCCAGGCATTATTCACCTGATGGACCGTATGGGCGTTATGTTCAACCGTACGCCGGAAGGCTTGCTGGACTTCCGCCGGTTCGGGGGCACGAAGCACCACCGTACTGCATTCGCAGGCGCGACTACCGGCCAGCAGTTGCTGTATGCGCTGGATGAGCAAGTGCGCCGCTGGGAAGCAGCGGGTCTGGTCAACAAGTTCGAGCATTGGGAATTCCTTGGCGCAGTGCTGGACGACGACGGCGTATGCCGCGGCGTATCCGCACAGGATCTGCGCACAATGGAAGTCCACACGGTAAGAGCTGATGCAGTCATTCTGGCATCCGGCGGACCCGGTATCATCTTCGGCAAGACGACGAACTCCGTCATCAATACAGGTACGGCGGCAAGCGCGGTCTATCAGCAAGGCGTGAAGTATGCGAACGGCGAATTTATCCAGATCCATCCCACGGCGATTCCGGGCGACGATAAGCTGCGCCTGATGTCGGAATCCGCACGCGGCGAAGGCGGACGCGTATGGACATACAAGGACGGCAAGCCATGGTACTTCCTGGAAGAGAAATATCCGGCATACGGCAACCTTGTGCCGCGGGACATTGCGACTCGTGAAATTTTCGCTGTCTGCGTCGATCAGAAGCTGGGCATTAACGGCGAGAATATGGTGTACCTCGACCTGTCGCATAAGGATCCGAAGGAACTGGACGTCAAGCTTGGCGGTATTATCGAGATCTACGAGAAATTCATGGGCGACGATCCGCGCAAGATTCCGATGAAGATCTTCCCGGCCGTTCACTATTCCATGGGCGGCATGTGGGTCGACTACAATCAGATGACCAATATCCCTGGTCTGTTCGCCGCAGGCGAATGCGAGTACCAATACCACGGTGCTAACCGTCTAGGCGCGAACTCGCTGCTGTCCGCCATCTACGGCGGAATGGTCGCAGGACCGAAAGCCGTCGAATATATTAAAGGGCTGGACAAATCCTCGGAGGACGTAAACGCCCAAGTATTCGACCGTGACAAGAAGCGCCATGACGACAAGTACAACCGCATTCTCGGCATGAACGGCACAGAGAACGCCTACGTGCTGCATAAGGAGCTAGGCGAATGGATGACGAACAATATGACCGTTGTCCGCTTCAATGACAAGCTGCAAGCGACCATCGACAAGATTAAAGAGCTGAAGCAGCGCTATCAGAATATCAACATCAACGACACGGCGAAATGGAACAACGCGGGCGTAGCCTTCACTCGTCAGCTGTGGAATATGATCGAGCTGTCCGAAGCGATGACGCTTGGCGCCCTTATGCGGAATGAGAGCCGCGGCGCGCATTATAAGCCGGAATTCCCGGACCGCAACGACGATCAATTCATGAAGTCGACGATTGCGGATTGGACGCCGGATGGACCTAAGATCTCCTATGAGGACGTCGATGTCAGCCTGATTGCTCCGCGTAAGCGCGACTATACAACGGATAAAAAGAAGAAGAAAGGAGAATAATCATGGCCGAAACGACTGCTGCTAAGAAAACGATTAAGTTCGTCATCACACGCCAGGATACGCCGGATTCCACGCCCTATACGGAAGAATTCGAAATTCCATACCGTCCCAACATGAATGTCATCAGCGGACTGATGGAAATTCAGCGTAATCCTGTCAGGTCTGACGGCAAGGGCACGGCGCCTGTATGTTGGGATTCCAACTGTCTGGAAGAAGTATGCGGCGCCTGCTCTATGGTGATCAACGGCAAGCCGCGTCAGGCGTGCAGCGCTCTTGTTGACAAGCTGGAGCAACCGATCCGTCTGGAGCCGATGCGCACCTTCCCGGTCGTACGCGACCTGGTCATTAACCGCGAGCGTATGTTCACCGCCTTGAAGAAGGTGAAAGCGTGGATTCCGATCGACGGTACGTACGATCTCGGTCCCGGTCCGCGCATGGCGGAATCGAAGCGCCAATGGGCGTATGAGCTTTCCAAGTGCATGACGTGCGGCGTTTGTCTGGAATCCTGTCCGAACGTGAACGACCGTAACAGCTTTATCGGTCCCGCTGCTATCTCACAGGTTCGGCTGTTCAACGCACATCCGACAGGCGAGATGAACCAGGACGAGCGTCTGGAAGCGCTAATGACAGATGGCGGCATCGAGGGCTGCGGCAACTCGCAGAACTGCGTGCGCTCCTGTCCGAAGGGCATTCCGCTTACGACGTCGATTGCGGCGATCAACAAGGATACGACGAAGCAACTGTTCAAGAAGTGGCTGGGCATGTAGCACTTATCGGGCTGTTCTTCAAGCGGGTTTCCGCTTGGGGAGCAGCTTTGCTTTTTTGATTCGAATGATATTGATAATTATTATCATAAATTAAATTTAATGATAATAGATCGTACATCTGTTGTCAATGCAGCCCTTTGCAGGACAGTAAGGAACAGTATGCACAACGTCACAGACGGCTGTTCCTACTTGTGCTATTATAGGAATGTTGCGAACAATTGGCCATCATTGACAATAAGGGGTATCTAGTTATGAATACGGAAATGATTATTACATTATCTATACTGGCAGGCGCGGCTGCATTGTTCGCGAGCGGCAAGATACGCTCGGATATGGTGGCCATAATGGCGCTGATATTACTGGTCGTGCTGGATATATTGAATCCCGCCGAAGCACTGTCCGGCTTCGCGAACTCCGTCGTCATTATGATGATCGGCTTGTTCATCGTCGGAGGAGGCATATTCCATACGGGACTTGCCAGGCAGGTGAGCGGCAGGCTGCTCAAGCTGGCGGGGCAGAATGAGACGAAGCTTCTTGTAACGGTGATGCTGGCCAGCTCATTTATCGGCGCTTTCGTCAGCAATACCGGCACTGTCGCAGTCATGCTTCCCATCGTCGTCAGCTTGGCGATGAGCGCGGGCGTCAGCCCCGGCAGGCTGCTAATGCCGCTAGCGTTCGCCAGCAGTCTGGGAGGAACGCTCACTCTGATCGGCACGCCGCCGAACATGGTCATTCGGGAGACGCTGATGAAGGCAGGCGTCACGGAACTGACGTTCTTCTCCTTCACGCCAGTAGGCGCAGTAGCCCTTGCGATAGGTACAGTGCTGATCATCGTGCTCAGCAAGTTCCTGCTGCCGAAGTCAAGCGGCGACAAGGAGGGGGGCAAGAAGAGGCGTTCGCTTCAGGAGCTGGCGCAGCAGTACAGCTTGTCGGACAATCTGTACCGCGTGCAAGCGAAGAGGGGTTCTCTCATTATCGGCAAGCCGCTGAAGGAGCTGTCCTTGACGGGCCAATACGGGATACATATTAGCGAGGTGAGACGGAAGTCCTCCCACAAGAATCCCTTCTTCAAGACGTTGAACGGAGAAGTGGCAGGTCCGGATACGATCGTTGAGGAGAACGATATATTGTATGTGAAGGGCTTCTTCCCGCAGGTGGAGGCGTTCGCCCGTGAATGCGAGCTGGAGCTGCTGGCGCAGCATGCGGCAGAGAGGGAGCAAGCGTCTACGGATGGGTACGCCTCGACGGAGGTCGGCATAGCGGAAGTACTCATACCGCCCAATTCCAAGCATATTAATCAGCTGGTCAAGCATTCCGGCTTCCGTGAGCAGTACAACTTGAATATTCTCGGCATTCAGCGAAGAGGTGGGTATCTGCTTCACCAGCTGAAGGAAGAGAGAATGCGCTCCGGCGACGCCTTGCTGGTGCAGGGCGCCTGGAAGAGCATCGCGAAGCTGTCCCAGGAGCATGCCGACGTGGTCGTCGTCGGGCAGCCGGAGGAAGCGGAGGCTTCTGTTCCGCTAAGCCACAAGGCGCCGATTGCGGCTGCGGTTATGATCGCGATGGTCGTCCTGATGATTGCGGATATTTTCCCAGCCGTCGTCTCCGTCATGATCGCAGCGGTGCTCATGGTGGCAACCGGCTGTCTCCGCAATATGGAGGAGGCGTACAAGACGGTCAACTGGGAGAGCATTGTGCTCATCGGCGGAATGATTCCGATGTCGATCGCGGTAGAGAAGACGGGAGCGGCAGCGCTTATATCGGAGAAGTTGGTGCTCAGTCTGGGAAGCTTCGGCCCGCTTGCTCTGCTTGCAGGCGTATATTTCGCCACATCATTCGTCACCTTGTTCATAAGCAATACCGCATCGGCTGTATTATTCGCTCCTATCGCGCTTGGCGCAGCCCTTCAGCTTGGCGTTAACCCGGTGCCTTATCTGTTTGCCGTTACGCTGGCTGCAAGCATCTGCTTCGCCGTTCCGTTCTCCACACCGCCCAATGCGCTGGTCATGTCTGCGGGGCGCTATACGTTTATGGATTATGTGCGAATCGGATTGCCGGCCCAAGTACTTCTTGGCGTTGTAATGGTGCTGGTATTGCCGCTGTTTTTTCCGTTTTGATGAGAAATAACGATTGCCATTGCCTGATGAGATGATGAAAGTAGGTTATCTTAAAGGAGAGGCATGCACAATTTACAGATACAGGTGATGACAGGATGAGAGGGATATGGCGAATCTATAAATCGGATTGGCTTCATTTATTTAAAGTTCCGACGGGGATATTTCTAGTTGCGGCTATTATTATGCTGCCTTGTCTTTATGCTTGGGTGAATATTAAATCCGTGTGGGACCCTTATGCCAATACGCAGGGCATTAGCGTGGCCGTAACGAGCGAGGATGCCGGTACGACGATTGAAGGGATAGAAATTAATATTGGCGCCGAATTAATGGAGAGTCTGGCGGAGAACAAGAAACTGGGCTGGACGTTCGTCAGCGCGGAAGAAGCGGAGAGGGGAGTGGATCGCGGCACCTATTATGCGAGCATTCTGATTCCCGAGGATTTCTCTGCACGAATTACGGGCATTGTGAAGGGGAAGCTGGATCGTCCCGAAGTGATTTATACCGTGAATGAGAAAGTGAATGCAATAGCGCCCAAGATCACCTCCTCCGGCGTGTCGACCATTGCCAAGCAAATCAACGAAAGCTTCACGGAAGCCGTAAGCGAGACCTTGATGACGAAGCTGGCGGAGGCCGGCGTCATGATCGAGGAGCAGCTCCCCACTCTGCGTAAAGTAGAGGGCGGCATCTTCGAGCTGGAGGCGCATCTGCCGCAAATCCATGCCGCAGGACAGAAGGTGCTGGAGCTGGAGACGAAGCTGCCCGTTATTCATGAGAAGGCTCAACTGATCGTCGAGGTGGAGAAAAAAATTCCCGAGATCAATCAGACTGCCGCTCAAATTACGGAGCTTAACAAGCAATGGCCAAAGTGGAGCGAGACGATCCAGCATATATTGGCCATGCAGGAGAAGTTGCCGGAGCTTGAGCGCGCCGCTGCGCGCGTACAGAAGCTGAACGACAACTTCGATCAAGTTTACGGTGTAATGGGAGACGCGATCGACAAGTCGAAAAAAGCGTTAACGGTTGTAACGGAAGCGCAGCAAGGATTGGAACGTCTTGGCGAGCTTGCCGCGAAGGGAAGCGCCTTCGGAACCCAATTGGAGGAATTTCTCACCGCTAATCGAGCCGCACTCGATATTGTAGCTCCGTCCGTCAAAAATAATTTGATTCTGGTGCAGCAAGCAGCAGATACGGTCTCCGCCATTAGTGCACGATTGCTGTCGGCTGATCCGGAGCAGATGCCGACGGCTGAAGAAGTACATAAAGTAAAGTCGGGCCTGGCTGTCGTTACCCGGATCATGGATCATACGATCGCCTTGTTGTCGCGGATGAACGAGCATATTCCCGGTCAGCCGCTCCAAGATCGCATCGAGCAGCTTCAATCGACGCAAGAGCGCATACAGACGCAAATCGGTCTATTGGACGAAATAGAAAAAGCGCTGGAAAACGGACTTGATCCCGTGAGAGAAAAAGTGGAACGACTTCACGATCTGGCATCGAAAACGAGCGATACGTTGTCTGGAATCATTGCCGTATACGACAGCGATATCGTGCCAAAGCTTCAAATGGCGATCGAGAGGCTCACTACTTTGGCCTCGGCTGCAACAGGTGAATTGAACAAGTTCACAGACAAGCTGCCGGAGCTGGAAGCGATATTGCAGGAGGCGGAGCTGGGGCTCGAGTATGGTCTGGAGCAGTTGACAAGGCTGGAAAGTGAGCTGCCAGCCGCGAAAGCGAAGCTGAATGAATTGACCGAGACGTTGCAGGAGAGAACGCAGTCGTTCATTCAAACCGTCAATAAAGTGGTTCCGGTCATCCAGGAATCGTTGCCTGTTATTACGAAGAAGCTTGCCGAAGCGGATCGCTTCATTCAACAAGACTTGCCGCGTGCGGAGCAAGGGCTGACTGCCTTGGCTGATTTTGTGAAGCATAAGCTCCCCGAGCTGGAAGAGGGCATTCATACCGTCTCCGGATTGGTCAGGAACGATCTGCCGCAGCTGGAGGAAGCGGTAATGATGGCAGCCGACAAGCTGCGAGAGGTGGAAGCGAACAATCACTTTGCAGAGCTGGCCAAGCTGCTGCGCGGCGACATTCAGAAGGAGAGCGAATTTCTGGCGAGTCCCGTGCTCATTAAGGAAAACAGGCGATATGCGATTCCGAATTACGGATCGGCGATGGCTCCATTCTATGTCATATTGTCCGTATGGGTAGGGGCGACCCTGCTGATCTCCTTGCTGAAAGCGGAGCCTGACAATGTCGAAGGCCAGTATAAGCCGTACCAGTTATATTTCGGCCGCTGGGGAACATTCGTGACAATTGGAATGCTGCAAGGGCTGAGCATTACACTTGGCAATCTGTTTATTCTAAAAACGTACGTTGCGGACAAGCTGGCTTATATTTTGTTCGCAATGCTGGTCAGTCTGGTGTTCGTCACGATAACGTACACCTTGTTATCCGTATTCGGTAACGTAGGCAAAGGGATTGCGATTATATTCATGGTCTTCCAGTTCTCAAGCTCGGGAGGCACGTTCCCTGTCAGTATGACCTTGCCGTTCTTTCAGGCATTAAATCCGTTCATGCCGTTTACTTATGCGATCAGCTTGCTTCGAGAAAGCGTAGGAGGCATATTATGGTCCACGGCGCTGCGAGATATCCTCTGTCTGCTTTCGTTCGTGGGACTGAATTTCTTGCTGGCGCTCTTGCTGAAGCGTCCATTAAGCGGCTTGATCAAGAAATCGGCGGAAAATGCGAAGAAAACGAAGCTTATTGCGTGATACCGGCATACGGCAGCAATTGACAAACCATGCAAACTTGCTATATTAGTGACGATTGATTAAGTCTCAAACATCGGAGGAGATTCCAGGTTGAAACCCAATTTGCTGTTAATTACCGTTGATCAGATGCGATTCGATTGCTTAAGCGCGCTTGGCCATTCCGTCGTGGAGACGCCGAATCTGGACAGGCTGGCACGCCAAGGGGTATTGTACAGCAACGCTTATAGCGCCACCCCTTCCTGCATTCCCGCAAGAGCCGCCATTATGACCGGCATGAGCCAGCGCTCCCATGGGCGCGTCGGCTATCTGGACAAGGTGGAGTGGCGCTATGAGCATACGGTGGCGGGCGAGCTGGCGAAGGCGGGCTATCATACCCAGTGCGTAGGCAAAATGCATGTGTATCCCGCTCGCAACCTGTGCGGCTTCCATAACATTGTGCTGCATGACGGCTATACGCATTACAACCGTGACAAGACGGGGACATCTGCGTCGGAGCACTTCAATCAAGTCGACGATTACTTGAACTGGCTGCGCGAGAAGGCGGGAGCGGAGCTGGATATGACCGATCTGGGACTGGACTGCAACGCATCCACGGTAGCGAGACCGTGGCATCTTCCGGAAGCGCTCCATCCGACGAATTGGACCGTAACCCAATCGATCGACTTTCTGCGCAGGCGCGATCCCGGCAAGCCGTTCTTCTTATGGAGCTCGTTCGTACGTCCGCATCCGCCATTCGATCCGCCGCAGGCTTATTTCGATATGTACAAGGACTTGCCGATGCCGGAGCTGCCTGTAGGCGACTGGGTCGATCGGGGGGCGGTGGAACGTTCCGGCAGCGATCCTACTGCGCTTCGCGGCAACATTCCCGCGCGCCGCATGAATCGCGCGCGCGCCGCTTATTACGCGTTGATCACCCATCTGGACGATCAGATCGGCCGCCTGCTGGATGCGCTTCAGGAATACGGGCTTCAGCGCAATACGATCGTACTGTTCACTTCCGATCACGGCGAGATGATGGGCGATCATCACTACTTCCGCAAGGCGCTGGCTTATGAAGGCAGTGCGAAGGTCCCGTTCATTCTCTATGATCCGACAGGCGCATTGGGACTGAAGCCGGGATATACGGCGAGCGAGGTCGTCGAGCTGAGGGATATTATGCCAACGCTGCTGGAAGCGGCCGGAGCTCCAATCCCGGAGTCAGTGGAGGGGCGCAGCGTTGCTTCTGTCGGGGCGGGACAGGCCGCAGATTGGCGCGCGTATATTCATGGCGAGCATGCTTACGGCGATCTGTCCAATCATTATGCGACAGACGGTCGGATGAAATATATTTGGTACTCGCAGACGGGAGAAGAGCAGTTGTTCGATCTTGCGTCCGATCCGCAGGAGAAGCATAACCTTGCCAATGACGCGGAGCGGGCGGACGAACTGCAGGTTTGGCGGAAGCGGGTCATTAAGGAGCTTGAAGGGCGCGAGGAAGGGTATGTGAGAGAAGGGGAATTGGTTGTCGGGCGGAAGCCGGTCGCGTGCTTAAGCTTTTTGCGAAGCTAGAGAGAATAGCAGACAGAACGATTATAAGCAATTATTCCTCACAAGGTTCGGCTGATATGATGTATACTTCCATCTAGTAGCAGATGAGGAGGAGATACATGATGTCATTCAGCAATTACGGGCCGTTATGCACGGAAGTATATGATCATACGAAGGCGATCGGTCAGTCCATTAATGGGGATATCGATTATTATGTAGAGCGGCTCAAGGGCTGCAACGGTCGCATATTGGAAGCTATGGCCGGTTCGGGGCGGGTGATGATTCCGTTGCTGGAGGCCGGTCTTGCAGTAGACGGAGTGGACTATTCTCCCGATATGCTGGCAAGCTGTCGCAAGCGTTGCGAGGACAGGGGGCTGACAGCGGACTTGTACGAGTCCGGCTTGCAGGAGCTTGCTTTGCCGCATCGCTATGAAGCGATCATTATTCCAAGCGGCTCCTTCCTGCTGATCGAACAGCGCGAGCAGTCTCTGCTTGCCTTGCGGCGTCTTTACGAGCATTTGCTGCCGGGAGGGCGGCTCATTCTGGATTTGTTCCTGCCCGACACCGACTTCCAATGCGGTAAATTTGCAGGAACCTCAACATTCCATATGCCTGGCGGAGAGATTATTACGTTGGAGGAGAAGCTGGTCGAGGCGGATTTCCTCCATCAATATACCGTATCCCATTTGAAGTATGAGAAGTGGCGCGACGGAGCATTAGTTCAGACGGAATTGCAGCGATTTGCACTTCGTTGGTACGGTGTGGAGGAATTCAAGCTCGTGCTGGCGGACATCGGCTTCAGAGATGTGATTGTATCTGCAGATTTTAAGCTCGGGGAGCAGCCTGGCCATTCCGGGCAAGCATTTGTGTTCGAAGCGACACGTCAATAGAAGCTCGATATACTAGGACCCTGTAATCATATAATCATGATTATAGGGTTCTTTTTGTTTTTACAATAATATTACTTTACTATAAATGATTATTTTCTTATAGCCAGCATAGGAGGAATTGACTATAATTGTCGAAGGGGGGAAGTTGGTAATTAATAGATGGTAATTAGTGTTAATTATTCTGCTAGGAGGAGTGTATATGGATGAAGGCTAATCGCCGAAATTTCATTTTTAGAAAGGGATTCACTTCGTTTATTGTTCTCTGTTATCTCATTGGAATCGTCAACGTTGGAGGGATGGGGAGTGCTTCGGCGGATCCGTTGGCACCGGCAACAGGGATAACTGTATCGGAAACAGGGACTCTGACATTCCAGAGTCTGACGGAAGGCTACAGCTTTATGGACACCGTGGGTATTGGTATGAACATCTTTGTGGCGAAAGATGGATCGGGGGATATTACGAATTTTAGTGTAACGGCAAGTGGCGGAGCCAATTCTAGTTTTGCAGTACAGCCGGTGCCTCATAATGTCTTTCAGCCAGGGGTACTTTCAATTCAATTTATCATTAAGCCGGCTTTAAGTCTGCCAGCTGGTACGTATACGGAGACAATCACCATTACGGCAGACAATGGCATTCATGAGACGTTTGATGTGAAGGTAACGATATTGCGCGATCCCACGACCAACCTGACAGTGTCTCCTAGCTTACTGCCGCTTGGGATGTTGATAGAAGGCTATGACAGCGCAGCTGTAGACGGAATTGCTCAGGAAATTAAACTGGAGAAAAGCGGGCATAGCGCCATTAGTGGTCTGACAGTAAAACCCGACTTGGGCGCCGACAGCAACTTCACGCTCGGAGCGGTCGATCCGAATGCGCTGGGACAAGGCTTGACTGTTACATTGTTCAGTATCCGTCCGAATCTGTCTCTCACTCCCGGGACTTATACGGAGACGTTCACCGTATCTGCTGACGACGGCATTCTTAAAACGTTCGATGTGACTGTGACGATTCAGCGCGACTACATGACGGATGTGCAGCTATCGACCAGCTCGCTGACATTCCCGACGCTGACGGAAGGCTATACGGAGGATGCCGTAGATAACATCGAAGCAGCGATCACGCTGACAAAGATAGGCCCTAGTGCAATTACGGGTCTGACAGTGGCATCGAACGCGGGAGCCGACAGCGACTTCACGATCGGAACGATCGATCCGGATGCGTTGGGACAAGGCTTAACTATAACAGACTTCAGCATCCGTCCGAATCTGTCTCTCACTCCCGGGACTTATACAGAGACGTTCAAAGTAACTGACGACGACTTTATGCAACAGACGTTCGATGTGAGCGTAACGATTCTGCCGATCCCGACCTATACGATCGCTCCAATTGCGAATTGGTCGGCTGCGCCATTGATGTTGCATTACGGGGATGGTACGCAAGAGTCGAAGACCGTTACGATTACGCGGACCGGCAATCAGGATCTGAACAACTTGTCTGTATCGGTGGATAGTACGGACTTTATCGTCACGCAACCGCAGCTCCAGACGCTGAACGATGGCGAGCCTTCTACGGCCTTTACCGTTCAAGCGAACAATGGACTGTCCGCCGGTACTTATACAGGGACGGTAATGGTTAGCGCAGACAATATGACGCCTGTCGCCTTCCAGGTGACGCAAGCTGTCAACTTGCCAGATGCGCCGGCCAATCCTCAGAATCTGTCCGCTCAAGCAGGCAATACAACTGTATTGTTGAATTGGGATACGGTAACAGGCGCTACGTACTATAACGTCTATAAAGCGCTTTCACCCGGCGCTTACAGTGCAATACCCGATGTTACCGTCACCGACAGCACCTACACCATGAACTCGCTTCAGAACGGGACCACTTATTATTTCAAAGTGGAGGCTGGGAATGAAGGAGGAGTCAGCGCCGCTTCCAATGAAGCATCCGCCACTCCGCTGACGGTTCCTTCAGCTCCGCGGGAGGTTCGAGCCATTTCGGAAGACGGACAAGCGATTGTTCTATTTACTGCACCCGAGGATAACGGAGGCAGCGAGATAACGGGCTACAAGGTGATATCCTCTCCGGGCAATATCGAAGCGTTCGGCGCTGATAGTCCGATCAAGATTCAGGGCTTGACGAATGGAACGATATATACGTTCGTCGTAATAGCCGTGAACGCCGCAGGAGAAAGCGCGCCTTCCGCCCCGTCGAATGGGGTTACGCCTTCGCGAGAGACGCCGTCCAATCCGGAGCCTTCGCAGCCGGATGCAGACGATAATGTCGAAGTATTCATCGATGGGGTCAAGTATCTTATCGGCACCATCAAGACGGACAAGAGCAACGGTCGCAGCAAGGCAATATTGTCAGTGAACGAAGAGGAGCTGTTGAAGCGGCTTGCCGTCTCCGACGAAGGTGTCGTCATCCGCATTCCGATCTCCATCTCTGCGGATGCATGGGTAAGCGTACTTAACGGAGAAGTGATGAAGCAATTGATTCTGAAGCAGGCATTGCTTGAGGTGACGACCGATGAAGGGACTTACCGGCTTCCAGCCGATCAGCTGAACTTGACTGCTTTGGCGCGTCAAGCGGGAGCGCAATTCCAACTAGACAAGCTGACCATTTCCATCGAGATGGAGATGGTGTCCGATGAGAGCGTTAGCCTGATCGAGCAAGCTGCGGAAGAAGGCGGTTATGAGCTGGCAGTTCCGCCGATGCGATTTGGCGTGAGCGCTCAGTATGATGATCGCATGGTTCCTGTAGAGCTGTATGCAACTTATGTGGAACGATTCATTGCGATAGCGGAATCCGACGCGGATCGTATAGCAACAGCGATAATCATTAATCCGGACGGGACTTACCATCATGTTCCTACGCAAGTTGTGGAGATGAATGGACAGTTCTTCGTCAAAATAAACAGCATGCTGAACGGTACATATGCGGTAATTAGCAATCCTACGCAATACCGCGATGTATCCGATCATTGGTCAAGAGACGCCGTCAACGAGATGGGCTCGCGTATGGTCGTTAAAGGTTCTGACGATGGAAGCTACATGCCGGATCAGGACGTTACGCGTGAAGAGGTTGCCGCGATTATCGTCAAGGCGCTTGGACTCCCTTCCGTAAGCGACGACGCTCCATTCGGAGACGTATCTGCGCAAGATGCCTATTATGCAGCAGTGGCGACCGCCTATCAATACGGGCTGCTGAAAGGTTATGAAGACGGCTCCTTCCGTCCCGAAGAGAAGATGACGCGGGAGCAGGCTATGGTACTGATGGCTCATGCGATGCAGATCGCAGGCTTGCAGGGCGAGCTTACTGACACGGAAGCAGCAGAACTGCTGCAGCAGTTCAGCGATGTTGAGCTGGCCTCCGACTGGGCAATGGATAGCATTGCCTTGAATGTGAAGCTCGGCATAATCAGAGGCAGAAGCCAGTATGAACTATCTCCTGACGCTTCCTTGACCAATGCCGAAATCGCGGTCATTGTACAACGGCTACTGGAGAAGGCGGGCTTAATCTAAAGCAAACGGAATGCGAAGGATGTATGATCCCGTCCTGCTAGAAGAAAAGGTTATCCGGCGAAGCACTAACAAGTGCTTCGTCAGGATAACCTTTTTTTCGCATCCACGATATTTAGCCTTGCCGGAGTCATCCGACAGTGGTCTCGACCAATATATGCTGCTCAAGCTGTTTTTTTATTTTGTCCATGTTACCATCGAGAATCGTGTTCAGCAGCAGCTCATGTCCTTGCAGAACTGGGGTGAAATCGTCGTAGGTCTGTCCCTCCACGATAAAATGCAATCGGATTCGATTGTAGATGGAACTCCATATGCCTAGTATGTTCGGCGTCTCCGACATCGTCAGCAAGTATTCGTGAAAGGCCAGATCGCTATCCGCAAGCCTGTACAGATCGTTGTCTGCGGCCGCTTTCCTCATATCGTCGACCAATTGGACTAGGTTCGCCTTATGGTGCTCATCAAGAGCGGGCAGCGCCTTGCGTATCGCGAACGTCTCCAGCGTCAACCGCATTGGAAGCAGCACTTCCGTTACTTCCTCACGGGAAATCTCTGCTACCATCGTGTCCTTGTACGGCTGTGAGTAGAGCACGCCTTCCTGCTCCAGCATGCGGAGGGCTTCGCGAATCGGGCCTCTGCTTACCCCCATCTGCTTCGCCATTTCCGCTTCGCGTAGGCGGTCGCCAGGCTTCAGCTTGCCCTGGAAGATGGCTTTGCGGATTTCATCTGTAATTTTATGGCGAAGCGATGTTGTTTTTTGTTCTTCGAATCGGAAATCACTCATATCACTTACCTGCTCTCTTTCATAGCTTCATTGTTCGTATCTTTTATAGTACTGAAATGAAAGAAGGAAGTAAACAGTATTATAGACGACATCCCAAATGTAATATGTAAGATTGTAGACAATCATACAATTCGGGTGTATAGTTAAACCGTAAAATGAAATCGATAAGGCGGTGGAGGACATTGCGGGTGTTGGTCGGAGGAATTTCGCAGGAAAGCAATACATTCAGTCCGTCTCCGAGCACAATGGATGATTTCCGAAGTCAATTGTTCGTGCAAGGCGAGGAATTGGAGAAGATGAACGTTGCCAATGAGATTAACGGCTTCTATCAAGCAGCGAGAGAAGAAGGTGTCACATGCATTCCTACTTTGTTCGGTCATGCGGTCTCATCCGGCGTATTCAAGCGGGAAGCGCTTCAAGAGCTGAAGCTGCTTTTGGAAGACCATCTGCGTAAGGCAGGAGATTACGACGGGGTCTTCTTTGCTTTTCATGGGGCGATGGTGGCGGAGGGCTGCGACGATGTAGAAGGAGAATTGCTTGGTGTAATACGAAGCGTCATAGGCAAGGATGTGCCGCTCGTGATTTCACTGGATCTTCATGCCAACGTGACTCGGAGGATGATTCAGCAAGTCAATGGACTTATTGGATTCCGAACGTTTCCCCATATTGATTTTGTCCAGACCGGATCGCGAGCGGCAAAGCTGCTGTTCTCGATCATGCGTCGGGGAGTCGCTCCTGCCGTGGCAATGGTGAAGGTGCCGATGATTGTGCCCGCAGAGAACGGTCAGACGATGCATGGACCGTTCGCCGAATTATGGAGGGAGGCGGTCAAGGGGGAGCAGTCGGGAGATGCGATTGCGACATCGCTGTTCCCGGTTCAGCCTTGGCTGGATATCCAGGAGATGGGCTTCGCATCCGTCGTCGTCGGAGCCGACGAGTGCAGTGCACAGAAGGAAGCGGAGCGGCTGGCCGATCTGGCATGGCAGTTAAGGGAGCAGTTCGATGTACAGCTATATTCTGTGGAGGAGGCTGTGGCGCTTGCATTATCCTGTCCGAGCGGGGCTCCGGTTGTTGTATCCGATTCGGCGGACAGTCCCGGAGCCGGCTCCACAGGAGACAGCAATGCAGTGCTGAAGCGGTTGCTTGACATGGGAATGGAGCATACGCTTACTTGCCTGATGACGATGGTCGATGCTCCAGCAGTTGACAAGGCAATTGCATCGGGAGTCGGAACCGCGATAAAGCTCAGCCTGGGTTACTCGGTGCATACAAGCGGAGGCGAACCGCTATTCGTGGAAGGTACCGTAAGACGAATCGGGGACGGGAAGTTTCGCTTCGGGCAGGGCTATGCCGAGAATACGGTCGGCGATATGGGAAGATGCGTCGTCTTCCAGGTTGGCACGATAACGGTGCTGTTGTCCGAGAAGCCCACCTTTACGGGAGATCCTGCCATGTATCGTTCTATGGGGCTGGAGCCGTTGGTCTACGATATGGTCATGGTGAAGTCGGCGAATCAATTCCGGGCGGAGTATGAGAAGCTGTCCGACCGCATCTATATTCTGGATACGCCCGGCAGCAGCACGGCCAATTTGTTATCGCTGCCATACAACAGAATTGAGAGGCCGATGTATCCGTTCGAACAGACCTTCCATTGGTCAAGCGCGGAGAGCGGCAGCAAGGGAAAGGCGGGGAAGTAGATGGATAGCAGAAGGGAATTGGAAAGCCAGAAGGTACGGAAAATCAGCTTTGAAGGCGATGCGCTGCGGATGTCGATGGACTGGTCGGTCGAAGATCTGGACAAAGTGCAAGTGCTTGTCGAGAGCACGCATGGGGCCAGTCATCCCAGTTCCTATCATCTCGGCGAACTGGTAGGCGAGATTGAGAAAGGCGTATTTCAAATGGGGGGGAAGCCCGCGCTGTATACGACGACCGATATTTGCGATGGGGTTGCGCAAGCACACAACGGCATGCACTATTCCTTGCTGTCCCGGGATATGATTGCGTCGATGGTCGAGATTCACGCAATGGCTACGCCATTCGATGCGATGGTATTGTCATCGGCGGGAGACAAGGCTGTGCCTGCGCATCTTATGGCGATCGCACGGCTTAATATCCCCGCCATTCATGTGCCGGGTGGCGCTATGGGCGCGGGACCCTGCATGCGTTCCAATGAAGAGCTGTGGCATATGAGCGTGGAAGTCGATCAGAATAAAATGACGAAGGAGCAATTTCTGGCATTCCAGCGTTCTTGCTGTCCCACCTGCGGGGCGTGCCAATATATGGGGACGGCGGCTACGATGCAGGTGATGGCGGAAGCGCTTGGGTTGGCGCTGCCTTGGTCGGCGCTTATTCCGGCGACGAATGCCGAGATCAAGCGAGCGGCACGTGCAGCCGGGCAGCAGGTGATGCGTCTTGTCGAGGGAGGAATCACGCCATCTCGCATATTGACGCGCGAGGCATTCGAGAATGCAATCATGATTCATTCCGCCGTCGGCGGATCGTTGAATGCGGTTATGCATCTTATTGCGGTAGCCAGGGAGATCGGGATTGAGCTTGAAGCAGACACGTTCGACCGCATCCATCGCAGCATACCGGTGCTCGTCGATACGAAGACGGCGGGCCAATATCCAACCGAGCTGTTCTGGTATGCGGGAGGTGTTCCATCAGTCATGCTTGAACTGAAGAATGAACTTCACTTGGACCAATTAACCGTGACCGGACACACAATTCGTGATAATCTGGAAGCATTCCGCAACAATGAAATGCCTGGATTCGCAGAGATGTTCCTGGCGAATTACAAGCTGAATCGGCGCAACGTCATCTATCCGTTCAAGAAGCCGTTGAAGAAGGAAGGTTCGCTTGCCGTATTGAAGGGGAACCTGGCTCCGAAGGGGTGTACGATCAAGAAGTCGGCGGTTGTCCAAGAGATGCAAGTACATAGAGGCCCGGCCAAAGTGTTCGATTCGGAGCGTGCGGCGGTGGATGCGCTTCTGGCGAAGGAGATTGTGCCCGGCGATATCATTATTATTCGCTATCAAGGGCCGAAGGCGGTCGGCATGCCGGAGATGTTCTTCATGTCGGAGCTGATCGCATCCGATCCGGAGCTGTCACGCACGACTTCATTGGTGACGGACGGCAGATTCTCCGGGGCTACGAGGGGACCTTGCGTCGGATATTTGGGGCCGGAAGCGCTTGACGGCGGCCCTATCGCCGTGGTGCAGAACAATGATATGATCGTGATCGATATCCCGAACCGTTCAATCGACATCGTGGGTACGGACGGCAAGGAGCAGGCCCCTGATGAAATTGCAGCCATTATCGAACGGCGCCTTGGCAAGTGGGCTCCCCCCAAGCTTGAGCATAAGGGGGCATTATTGCAATATACGCGATCGGCACGTCCCGCATTGGATGGCGGATCTTGCTCATGAACGAGGAGGCAGCAAGCATGAGGTTAGAAGGTAGAACGGTCATTATTACCGGAGCTGCGCGCTCCATTGGTGCGACGATTGCGAAGCGCTTCGCCCAGGAAGGAGCGAGCGTTGTCGTTAACGACATCGCTCACGCCGATCATGGGCATAACCTTGTAGAGGAGATCAGGAGGATGGGAGGCGAGGCGTTCTTCCATCAAGCGGATGTGTCCCTTGAAGATGAAGTGCAGGAGATGGTCGACGAGACGGTTCGCCGCTACGGCAAGATCGATATTTTGGTTAACAATGCGGCGATCGATCCTCGGAAGAAGTGGTATGAAATTTCGTCCGATGAGTGGGACCATATTATGAAGGTCAATGTCAAATCGCAGTTTTTGTGCGCGAAAGCGGTATTTCCGTCCATGAAAGCCAATCAATACGGCAAGATCATCAACGTTTCTTCCATCACCTTTTTTACCGGACAAGCGGATTTCCTTCATTATGTCGCTTCCAAGGGCGCAGTCGTCGGCTTCACCCGTGCGCTGGCGCGGGAAGTTGGAGAACATGGCATCACTGTGAATTGCATTACGCCGGGAGCCGTCTGGACGGAGACAGAGGAGGAGAAGGTGGGGGCTGAGGCGCTGATCGGCATTGAGGATTTTCTGGCAGATCGTCAGACATTCGCGCGGCGAATGAACTGCTCCGATCTGGAGGGGAGCTTTGTATTTCTCGCATCCGCTGATAGCGACTTCCTGACCGGGCAGACGATTAACGTGGACGGCGGCTGGATGATGCATTAATGCGATGAGATAGTCAACAAGAAAGCCTCTAGCTCCTCGATAAAGAGGGTTAGAGGCTTCTGTCCTTCATGACTTAGGCATTTATAGGTTCCGGTAGCCGTTACATCCATTGTTCTCCCCATTTTTGGATGGATTCAATGACAGGCTTGAGGTCTCTTCCTTTATCCGTCAGCTCGTATTCGATCCGCACCGGCATCTCTGGATACACCTGGCGATTGACAATGCCTAATGTCTCCAGCTCCTTCATGCGGTCTGTAAGCATCTTGTCGCTCATCTCCGGAATTTGCTCCTTCATATCCTTGAACCGTTTCGGCCCCCCGAGCAAGACACGTATAATTCTTCCTGTCCATTTCTTCCCTAGCAGATCGGCCGCGGCTTCGTACCTTGGGCACATTGTAGAGTAATCCAATGCTATCACCCCGTTTCTTAATAAACATTGTAACATATTTACGAACAAAAAGTAAGTGCAATCAAAGCCGAATGACGACAAGTCCGGCAATCATGCAGCAGAACGCCAGCCATTGCATGGCTGTCAGCTTCTCCTTGTAGACGATAATGGCTCCGGCGGCCACGACAAGACTGTTCGTCGCGAATGGCCATCCACAGCCACATGTCCGATCACACTCCAGCATTTGTTACACAAATGAAATGTTTCTGTTACGTCCATTTCACATCCAGGGGGTATTATAGTGGCAAGACCCCCTTTTCATATAATATATTGAGGACCTGCAGAGAGCGGGTCCGCTTTTTTTTGTCTGGGCAACTGAAAGTAACCTACCATCGCTCAAAATGGTCACATGGCACCTGAAAATTAGCAAAAAGAGAGTGCTATCGCTCAAAATGATCACATAGCCCAGCTAAAGTGCCACGTCTCATTTGAAAGTAACCTTCTATCGCTCATATTGCTAACATAGCCATCAAAAATGAGTGGAGAATGTGCGCTATCGCTCAAAATGATCGCATAGCCCCACTAATAGCGCCCCTCCTAAGGTTAAGATACCTCAGCGTTTATGCAAGGCAATCAAGATTCCAAAAAAACCTCCCTGGCCACCGGTCAGGCGGAAAGGGAGGTGCTCCTGCTAAAGGGGTGTGCTGTATTAAAGCGGCACAACGACGGGCTTCCGCTGGCGGTAGAACAGCCATTGCCTAAAGCCGATTTCCTTCAGCCGCTTCGCCACGAGCTCCCATTCGTCGCCGACGCGTCCGGGAACGTGCGCATCTGACCCGAAGGTGACGTTAACGCCGAAGTGGAGCGCCCGCTCCAGAATGTCGTCAGACGGATACCAGCCGCCTACATCCTTTGTGCTGCCAGACGTGTTGATCTCGATCGAGACGCCGCACTCGCCGATTGTCCGCAAGCAGTCGTCAATGCTCTCCGCAGCGGGTATATCGGAGAAGGCGGGATAATAGCCTTTCATCGCATCGATATGTCCCAGTATATCGAACATGCCGCTGCGCGCGGATTGCTTGATCAGATCATAATACGTTTCCTTCTCCGCAACATGGTCCGCTTCGTCTAGCTTCTTCCATCGGTTGCGATTGAATATGCTGACGCCCCCGACTTGATGCACCGAACCGATCAAGTAATCGAAGGGGATGTCCCGGTAAACTTCCCGATACACTTCGGCATGATCCGGGAAGAAGTCCGACTCCATGCCCAGCAGCACTTCGATGCGGCCTTCGTATTTCCGCTTGAGTCGCAGTACTTCTTCCACATAATTGCGAAGGTCGCTCGTGGCCATCGCGATTCCGGGGAAAGGCTGATCCTCATCGTGGTAGAAGAACGGACTATGATCGGATATGCCGATGACCTTTAGCCCCGCATCCATCCCTGCCACAATATAATCTTCAATGTTGCCGTCCGCATGGCCGCATCTGATATGAT
The DNA here is from genome assembly GCF_025567625.1 of Paenibacillus sp. J5C2022. Taxonomy (GTDB): domain Bacteria; phylum Bacillota; class Bacilli; order Paenibacillales; family Paenibacillaceae; genus Pristimantibacillus. The sequence goes on from NZ_JAOQJC010000015.1 coordinate 77,821, forward strand.
GGGTATGTAAATCGAATTTCATCTTACCATTCCTCCTCATCTACTCGCTGCTTATGAAGTGATGCTCAGGCATTCCTTTCAAATCGCTCAGAAATTGCTGCATGGCCGTATTCAAATAACGGCCCGACTTGTACACGACACCGACGGGATGGGGCGTCTCCAGTTCATTCACCTTAATCATCTTGAGCGTGCCCAGCTTCAATTCATTGGGAATCGAAAGCTTGGATACGATAGCGGCGCCAAGATCAATCTCCACCATACGCTTAATTTCTTCGCTGCTGGACAACTCCATCACGATATTCGGTTGTACATTGTATTTGTTGAAGATGCCGTCCACGAAGCGGCGGCCTAGCGTGTCGGGTGCAAGCATGATCATCGGCACGTCTTTTAATTTGTCGATGGTGGTATGATTCAAATGGCTTAAGGGGTGGTCGGGCGAGACGACAAGCTCGAACGTGTCATAATAAAGGATGGATGAATCGATATTGGGAATTTTCTCTGACAAGTAAGTAATGCCTACATCCAGCGTGCCGCTCTCGACACTGTTCATCACTTGCGTGGATGGCATCGTATAAATCGTTGTTTTTATAAGCGGATACTGGTTTTGGAAGTAGGACAGCACTCGCGGCAATATTTGTACGGCTATGGATGCAGTCGTTCCCAATATAATATGCCCTTGCGGCGTCTGATTTAAATCGGACAGCTTCATCTTCAGCTCTTCCACGATAGAGAGTATCTGCTCTGCATGCTCCAGGAATACTTTACCGTGGTCCGTTAACGTAACGGGCTGATTGCGGTCGATCAGCACCGTCTTGAATTCGTCTTCCAAGCTCTTGATCTGAGCGGATACCGCGGGCTGAGTCAAGTTAAGCAGCTCGCCAGCCTTGCGGAAGCTCATCGTTTTGGAAATGGTGAGCAGTGTTTCAAGTTGGCTCATATTCATAGCCAGTCATTCCCCCTTTCAACAGCCGAAAGCACACTGGCTTTCTCATTATAGCGAATAATTCGATTTCCATCAAAAAAAGGAATGGCGCTACAGCCACTCCTTCTTGCGAAAAATAATTGCCATGCACAAACCGAGCAGCAGCATGATACCAAGTAAAACATATGCGCCATAGCGGAAATGCAGCCCGGGAATGCTGTCAAAGTTCATGCCGTATATGCCGGTAATGAAGGTCAGCGGCATGAATATCGTCGTAATGGCTGTAAAGACACGCATGATTTCATTGGCCCGGCTGGACAGGGAGGACTGGTACGCCTCGCGAAGGTTGCCCATCAGGTCGCGGTACGTATCGAACGATTCCGCGATTTTCAGTGCGTTCTCGTAGACGTCGCTGAAGTATTTCTGCAGCTGGTCGTCGATGAGCTTCAGCTCTTTTTTGTTCAAGGTAGCGATGACCTCGCGCTGCGGACCAAGCACCTTCTTCACCCAAAGAATCTCGCCTCGCAAGCCGATGATTTCGTTCAGGTGGGATTTCTTCGTATGCATAAGAATGTCTTCTTCCAGCGTCTCGATGCGCGTATCGATGCGATCGCCGACCAGGAAGTAATTGTCTACGACCAGATCGACCAGATGATACAGGAACTGATCGGGCCGGCTGACCTCCTGCTCCCACAGAATCGGCTTTAATGTGCGAAGCTCGTTGATTTTTTGTTTCGTGACGGTAATAATATAATGCTTGCCCAGGAAGATGTTCAGAGCCCGCAGGAATATCTCCTCGTCGTCGAACCGAATGCTGTTAATGACGATGAAATAATGATGCTCGTATATTTCGATCTTCGGACGCTGCTCTTCTTCATTCAAGCAATCTTCCACGGCCAGATCGTGCATGCCGAACAGCGGTTGAAGCTCTACGAGATCCTCCACGTCGGCATCAATCCAATAGAAGCCCTCTGCCGGTGCGACAAGGGTCTGTTCAATATGTTCAACCGTGCTGAATACGCCATTGCTTACATGTCTGATTTTCATTCGCAGTATCTCCTCTCGCTTCTTGCAGGAGACTGCCGGCGGGCAAGCCGCATGCCAGATTGCGCTTCATCGCCCTGTTCACTCCGGCATACTGCTTAATCGAAGTGCAGGGTTTCTATAGCGAATGGGCTGCAGCAGAGTCTATGCCGGCAGACTGCCTGGCAGTTGATGTCCCGGACTGTTCGTTCGTCCCCTTCCATTATCGCCATACACCCCTTTTGTCCTCATTTATTTCCTTCATGTCAATCCTTGTCTAGTATACTCCTGTGACCGCTTATCATTCAAGGAGAAAATGGGGCCGATTCCCCTTCATACAACTTATGCAAGCCGACGCTTGACGGCGATTGCAGAATGCATTAAAGTATAAGCTAATTAGTACATGTTCAAAAATCCCGGTTTTCAGCACCGAGAAGATTGGATGAGACTACTTCGTGATCAAAAGTGGGCTTTTTGAACAACCTCTATTTAGAACCGCGACAAAAGAATAGGTAACTTTCTTATCAAGAGCAGGCGGAGGGACTAGCCCTATGAAGCCCGGCAACCGGCATGAAGCACGGTGCTAATTCTTGCGGAAACGAACAGTTTCTGAGAGATGAGAGAGGTCCATTGTTTACGTGTGGCCCCTTCTCTCAGCAGAAAGGGCCTTTTTCGAATTGGTTGGCGGTGGATTGGAAATCAACTTAACGACCAAGAGGAGTGATGGGCGATGCCGATTAAAGTGCCAGACCATTTGCCGGCAAAGGAAATACTAACGAACGAGAATATATTTGTCATGGACGAAAGCGTAGCCTATCATCAGGATATCCGTCCATTGCGCATAGCGATATTGAATTTGATGCCTACGAAGGAAACGACGGAGACGCAATTGCTGCGGCTGATCGGCAATACGCCGCTTCAGGTGGAGGTGGTGCTGCTGCATCCCGCCACGCATACATCCAAGAACACGTCCACGGAGCATCTGGAGTCGTTCTACAAAACCTTCGACGAGATTGCGCATCAATACTTCGACGGGATGATCATTACGGGTGCTCCCGTGGAGCATCTGCCGTTCGAGGAAGTGACGTATTGGGAAGAGCTGAAGACGATTATGGACTGGAGCAAGCGTCATGTGACGTCCACCTTCCACATATGCTGGGCATCGCAAGCGGGCTTGTACCATCACTTCGGCGTGCCGAAGTACGAGCTGGAGGAGAAGATGTTCGGCGTCTTCACCCATACGATCGAGAAGCGCAACGTACCGCTGCTTAGAGGGTTCGACGAGCTGTTCTTCGTTCCGCAGTCGCGTCATACGGAAGTGCGCAGCGAGGATATTGCGGGAATTGACGGGCTGGAGATATTGTCGGAGTCTCCGGAGGCGGGCGTCTACATCGTAGCCTCGAAGGACGGTCGCCAAATATTCGTGACCGGTCATTCCGAATACGATCCGACCTCTCTGAAATACGAATATGACCGGGATATTGCCAAAGGGATGACATGCGCGCTGCCGCGCAATTACTTCCCGGGCGATAATCCGTCGGCGATGCCGCTATCGACGTGGAGAGCGCATGCCAACCTGTTGTATTCCAATTGGCTCAATTATTATGTATACCAGCAAACCCCATATGAGCTGGGCGGCGGTATATAGATGAAGAATAGGAGTGGCGATCAGGCTATGAAAATGGAAAGTCAGTTGGCGCAAATCGGTTCGCAAGCGGACCCCGAGACGGGTGCGGTAAGCTGTCCCGTCTATCAAGCGACCGCATTCCGGCATCCCAAGCTGGGACAGAGCACAGGCTTCGATTATTCCCGCACGAAGAGCCCGACACGTGCGGTGCTGGAGGAAGCAGCGGCTCAGCTAGAGAAGGGGGATGCCGCCTTCGCGTGCAGTTCCGGCATGGCGGCGCTGCAGACAGTATTCGCTTACTTCAGTCAAGGCGATCACCTCATCGTATCTCTAGACCTGTACGGCGGCACTTACCGGCTGCTGGAAAGAATTATGAGCCGATTCGGCGTTAGCGCTGCTTATGTGGATACGAACGATATCGACGGCATGACGGCTGCGTTGCAGGACAATACGCGAGCGTTATTGATCGAGACGCCCACCAATCCCCTTATGATGATAACGGATCTGGAGCGGGTATGCGGCTGGGCCAAGAGCAAGGGACTTCTGACGATCGTGGACAATACGCTGCTGACGCCTTACTTGCAGCGGCCAATCGAGCTGGGGGCGGATATCGTCGTGCACAGCGCAACCAAGTATCTGGGCGGTCATAACGATGTGCTTGCGGGACTCATCGTCACCAAGGGCGAGGAGCTGTCCTCGGAGATGGCCATCCTGCATAATTCCATCGGCGCGGTGCTGGGACCGCAGGATTCCTGGCTGCTTATGCGCGGCATGAAGACGCTTGCGCTCCGCATGGAACGTCATGAATACAATGCGACGAGAATTGCGGAATATTTGCTGGAGCATCCTGCTGTCGAGGATGTCTATTATCCGGCGCTGCCGCATCATCCCGGCCATGAGATTCAGAAGCGGCAAGCATCGGGCAATACCGGCATTTTCTCCTTCCGCTTGAAGGATGCCCGTTACGTAGAGCCGGTGCTGCGCCATATCCGGCTAATCGCATTCGCCGAGAGTCTGGGCGGCGTAGAGTCGTTGATGACTTATCCGGCTGTACAGACGCATGCCGATATACCGGAAGAGATACGCAGAGCAGTAGGTGTCGACGACAGGCTTCTCCGCTTCTCCGTCGGCATTGAACATGTCGACGACCTGATCGGGGATTTGGAGCAGGCGCTGGAAGCGGCAAAGATGGAATTGGGCCAGTAGAAGCTAGCGCTTCAAGATAGGGAGGGCGTGTCTGAATCCTGTTTTCGCTCAGGGCAGGCATGCCTTTCTTTGTATGACGCGCATTATTCGCTTTTTTGACATATTGACCCTTGATCTGGTGGATGACTGCGAAGAAGCTTCTATGTTACGATTGATGAGATAAGCAAATTTAAGGAGGTCTGGCGGATGAGCACGATAGACCCGATATTGGACAAAGCTCTCAGAGGCGAGCGAATCAACCTGGACGAATGCATGGAGCTGCTGGCTTCTGATGCGATAGAGAAGATGGGGCATACTGCCAATCAGCTGATGCTGCGGCGGCACCCGGACCCTGTTACAACATTCGTAGTTGGACGCAACGTCAACTATACGAATATATGCGACGTGTACTGCCGCTTCTGCGCATTCTACCGCTCTCCGAAGTCCGGAGAAGGATATGTGCTGGACGACGATACCATTCTGCAGAAAATTCAGGAGACGGTGGACGTAGGCGGTACGGAAATCTTGATGCAAGGCGGCACGAATCCCGATCTGCCGTTTACTTACTACACGGATTTACTGCGCAAAATTAAAGTCCGCTTCCCGAACATTACGATGCATTCCTTCTCTCCGGCGGAAATTATGAAGATGAAGGAAGTGTCGAACGGACTTTCCCTGGATCAAGTGGTCGCCGAGCTGAAGGCGGCCGGGCTGGATTCGCTTCCCGGCGGCGGAGCGGAGATTCTGGACGATCGTACCAGGCGGAAAATCAGCAGACTGAAGGGCTCATGGATGGAGTGGATGGATGTCATGAAGTCGGCCCACCGCCATGGGATGAATACGACGGCAACGATGGTATACGGACTTGGCGAGAGCATAGAGGAGAGGGCATTGCATCTGCTGCGGGTGCGCGACGCCCAGGATGAATGCATCTCGAGCGGTTACGATTCGAAGGGGTTCCTGGCCTTCATCTCTTGGCCGTTCCAGCCGGACAATACGAACTTGAAGCTGGAGAAGGCTTCACCTGAAGAATACCTGCGCATTGTAGCGGTCAGCCGCATTATGCTGGACAACATTGACAACTTCCAGTCTTCTTGGGTGACAATGGGACCCGAGATGGGCAAGCTGTCTCTCCAGTACGGCTGCAACGACTTCGGCAGCACGATGATCGAGGAGAATGTCGTATCTGCGGCAGGCACGACCCACAAGGTGAATATCGATCTGATCCTGAAGCTGATTCGCGAAGCTGGCAAAATTCCGGCCCAGCGCGATACCAAATACAATATTTTGCGGATGTACAACGAATCCGACAGAGCGGAGAAGGATTTCGTCATGCAAAATTAATAAGTGCGCGTCCCCCTGTGCCATTCATGCTGGCAGGGGGATTTTTCTTGTTCCGCGATGAACATGTACCAATCTTTCCTTCGTATATACGGCCCCTCGAGGCCATATACTGTAACGGAAGGAAAGGGGTGAGCGCGTGGACTTGTTCTCAGTAACGTTGCAGGCAAGTCTTCATGACGGCGTTGACAAGTTGAAACAGCAATTGCTGACAGGATTGATACATGAATTACATATGGCTGACGGGAAAGGGGCTCCTCTGGTAGATATTCACATGAAAAGTCGTGAATCCATCGGTTGCAGCGGCATTCTGCCACAGTTCAGACTGCAGGAGCACGGGCCAGCCATATTTGAAGCGGCAGCCGGCATTATTGCCGAGTTCGTCATTAGTGAATTGGAGCCGCTGCTTCTATCCAGCATTATTCGCAAAAAATACAGCAGCAACCCCACGATTGAATCTTCAGTCATTGAGAAGTATTGCCACGATCTGCTGTTCGGCAGCGAATGGGATGGACTGGGCAAGCGATTCCACGACGCGGATCGCGCCAGAAGAAAGAGCAAGATAGCGGATGAGCTGCATCAGTATTTGCAGATGGACACGGGATTGAACCTGAAGGGCTTTCTAACCTTTCGCATGGCTTCTTACCGGTCGGAGCTTGCGGAAATTGTGGAATACGCCATGGATGAATATGTGCTTGACAAGCAATACCAGGAATTTATTTCGTTGCTGAAGTATTTCGTGCAGCTTCAGGAGACCAAAATTCCGCTGGTGCATTTGCTCCATAAAGGCGGCCATGATTTCGTCATGTACAATGAAAGCTTCAAGCTGATCGATCCCAAGCCGCAAGGAGACCGGATCGTCGCGGAAATGCTGGAGACGGAAATGAATATTGAGGATATGGTCATCAGCTCGCTTATTTCGGCATCGCCGAAGCATATTAATATTCACACTCGGCTGCCTGAGATGGGAGTCATCCGTACCATCGAGACCATATTCGATGGACGGGTAACGGTATGCGTCGGCTGCTCGGCCTGCTCCAGAAGTCTGGACGAGTTGATTCAGCCTTGACGTACGGTGGCTGGCGGGCTATAATGTTGACCATATACGGATGCAACAGCAATGACAAAGACAAGTATCTGCCATAAGCGAATGGTTCAGAGAGAGGAATCGTGGCTGCAAGTTCCTTCCAAGATGCCGGCGGATATACCCCTTATGTAGCTGTATAGTTGAACCCGCCTTTACCGTACTGGCAAGCAGGCGGCAGTAAGCTGTACCGGAACTCTCCGTTATCAGAGCATACGAGAACTATGGAAGCCGGCAATCGGCGTTCCAAGGTTGAAGTAGGGTGGAACCACGAGCGCAAGCACTCGTCCCTTTTACGGGATGCGTGCTTTTTTTGTGTTTCGCAAGCTGATCGTATGGCTTTAATTCAATTATGGGAGGCATTGGCAATGAGTGTGAAAGTGACTTTTCCCGACGGCGCGGTGCGAGAGTATGCCGCCGGGACTACGATTGAAGAAGTGGCAGGCTCCATTAGCCCGGGGCTGCGCAAAAATGCCATCGCAGGCAAATTGAACGGAAAGACTGTGGATGTGTATACGCCAATTCAGGAAGGTGCTGCGATTGAGATCGTCACGCTGGATTCTGCGGACGGGTTGGAAGTGTACCGTCACAGCACGGCTCATATGATGGCGCAGGCGATCAAGCGCATTTTCGGAGAGAACAATGTGAAGCTGGGCATCGGTCCCGTTATCGAAGACGGCTTCTATTACGATATCGATATGGAACAATCGCTTACGCCTGATGATCTGGCCAAGATCGAGAAGGAGATGAACCGGATCGCCGGACAGAATCTGGACATTCGCCGGCGTGAAGTAAGCCGGGAAGAAGCGCTTGCCATCTATGAGGAGATGGGAGATCATCTGAAGCTGGAGCTGATCAACGATTTGCCGGAGGACTCTGTCATTACCATTTACGATCAGGGCGAGTTCTTCGATCTGTGCCGCGGACCGCATCTGCCGTCGACGGGACGGATCAAAGCGTTCAAGCTTCTCAGCATAGCCGGCGCTTATTGGCGCGGCGATTCCAAGAACAAGATGCTGCAGCGCATATACGGCACGGCGTTCCCGAAGAAAGCCCAGCTGGATGAGCATCTGCACTTCCTGGAGGAAGCGAAGAAGCGCGATCACCGCAAGCTGGGGCGCGAGCTGAACATGTTCGCCTTCTCGCGCGAGGTTGGCCAAGGGCTGCCGCTCTGGCTGCCGAACGGTGCGAAGGTGCGCAGAACGATGGAGCGTTATATTGTCGACCTGGAGGAGCGGCTCGGTTACGAGCATGTCTATACGCCGGTGCTGGCCAATGTCGATCTGTACAAAATATCCGGCCACTGGGAGCACTATAGCGAGGACATGTTCCCGAAGATGGTCATGGATAACGAAGAGCTTGTATTGCGTCCCATGAACTGTCCGCACCATATGATGGTATACAAGAGCGGCATGCGCAGCTATCGCGATCTCCCTATTCGCATCGCGGAGCTTGGCACGATGCACCGTTATGAGATGTCAGGCGCTCTGACCGGTCTTCACCGCGTTCGCGCGATGACGCTGAACGATGCGCATATATTCTGCCGCCCGGACCAAATCAAGGAAGAATTCGCGCGTGTCGTGAATCTGATCCGCAAAGTCTACGAAGACTTCGGCATTAAGGAATATCGCTTCCGCTTGTCCTACCGAGACCCGCAGGATACGGAGAAGTACTTCCAGAACGACGAGATGTGGGAGATGTCGCAGCGCATGCTGCGCGAGGTTGTGGAGGAGCTGGAGCTGCCGTTCTTCGAGGCGGAAGGGGAAGCGGCCTTCTACGGACCGAAGCTGGATGTGCAGATCAAGACGGCACTGGGCAAGGAAGAGACGCTGTCTACGGCTCAGCTGGACTTCCTGCTGCCGGAACGCTTCGAGCTGGAGTATGTCGGCGAAGACGGGAAGAAGCATCGTCCGGTCGTCATTCACCGCGGCATTATCAGCACGATGGAGCGGATGACGGCTTACTTGCTGGAGAACTTCGCAGGGGCGCTGCCATTATGGCTGTCGCCGGTACAAGCGAAGGTTATACCGGTATCGACCGCTTATGAGGCTTATGCCCGCGAGGTAGCCGAGACGCTGCAGGAAGCCGGTATTCGCGTCGAGGGCGATCTGCGCAATGAGAAGCTGGGCTATAAGATTCGCGAAGCGCAGCTGGAGAAAGCACCGTATATGCTTGTCGTGGGAGAGAACGAGATGAATTCCGGCTCCGTATCGGTCCGCAAGCGCGGCGAAGGAGACATCGGCTCCAAGCCGCTGGCTGAGTTGATTGCAATGCTGACTAAGGAAATCGGGAATAAGGAATAAACTGTCAGGGATAAAGCTTGCAGCTATGGGTAATCTTCTTCTTTAGAAGGAGGAAGTTACCCAGATGGCTACAAGCTTTTTTGCATATTGGAGAAAATTGCTGGTCATGGTGCTCGCAGCTCTATGTGTTGCGATGAGCCCCTTCACGAAGCTGGAAGCGGCAGCGGCGCCTGCTGAGTTGAAGCATGCCGATACTGGGGTGGAGATGGTGGAAGTGATCGCCACCGGCTATACGGCCGGATACGAATCTACGGGCAAGCGGCCCGGCCATCCCGGCTACGGCATTACGTATTCAGGAGTGAAAGTGCGGCGCGACGGCGTATCGACGATTGCTGCAGATCCCAAGGTGCTGCCGATCGGAACGCTTCTGTACATTCCGGGTTACGGTTACGGCGTTGTGGCAGATACAGGTTCGGCCATTAAAGGAAAACGAATTGATCTCTATTTTGAAACGATAAAGGAAGTTTACGAACAGTGGGGCAAGCGGAAAGTGGAGGTTCAGGTGCTGAGACGAGGGTCGGGCAAGCTGACGCAAGCTTGGCTGAACGAGATCAATCGGGCTGTACAAGCTAGCAAGACGATCCCCCAAGCTTATCTGGAATCTTAACGGTTAAGCGGGCAAATTTACTGAATAAATAAAGGTTCAATTGCCATACTAAAGCTGAACGGGGAGGTGATAGCAATGGCAAAAAACAAAAACAACAAAGCGGCAGCGCAGCAAAATAACCAGTATAACGCTGAATTCGCGGAAGAGTTCAATCAAAACGCCGCTAACAATCAAGCAAACGCGGCAAACGCGGCAAACGCGGCTAACCAAGCGAATGCAATGCAAAAAAATCAAAATCAACAAAATCAACAATAACACAGCTGTCTGAATTGTCCATAATGAAGAGATAATCAAAAAGAGAAACCATCGAGGGCCATCCCTTATGGTTTCTCTTTTTTTTCCAGCAGCATCCGTCTGCAGACCGAGTCAGATTTCAATCGGCCGTCCCTTTATTACCTATGCGGGATTAGCTATACTGAGTTTAAACTAATTGCAGTTGCACAAGGAGCTGTTTGAAATGAAGGGGAATTTTTCGAGCCGGTTGTTCACGGGATTGATCATTATTACCGTCGGCATCGTGTTCTTGCTGCGGGAGCTCGGTATGATCGATATCAGTATCGGATCGCTGTTCGCTACCTACTGGCCCTGTATTCTGATCGCATTAGGCCTGCAGCAATTGCTGTCGGGGCGCTCGTCGGGCGATTCGGGCGGCTGGTGGGGAGGCGTCATGATATTCATCGGCGTCGTCTTCCTTGGCAACAATCTGGATTGGCCATGGTCGATTGGCGATCTGATTCCATACCTCATTCCGGTCGCGATCATTATCGTCGGCATGAGAATTATATTGCGTCCCGGAAGCAAGCGCCAGTCGCCGCCGGAGCACGAATGGAAGTCCTATCGCAATCCTTATGAGGGGCGTGACAATGTACCTCCTGCTCCGCCGCTCCATCCAGACCCCACCGGTGTAACGGGCGACTTGGGTGAGGAGAATAAGGCTGGTGCCAACCATAGCGGCGGGGAGAAGCCCCGGCAGAATTATCATGAGTTCGAGGGCCATTATGAGAAGGATCGTCGCAGGAAGAGAAGGAAACGCAAGTCACAAGATTACGATGACGAATACGACTATGACGATGATGACGATTATGTGGAATGGTGGGGCGGAGACGATAGCAAGGTACAGAATCGGTCGGGCTTCATCGGAGATATTCATATGGGACATGACCATTGGGAGCTTAAGCCGCTGAACATCTCTCACTTTATCGGGGATACGGTGCTTGACTTGACCAGAGCGCAAATTCCTTACGGCGAGACGAAGGTGACGATTTCTTCCTTTATCGGCGATGTGAAGGTATACTTGCCGAACGATTATGAGGTCGGCATTCAGGTAGTGTCCAATGCGTTCCTTGGCGATGTGAAGGTGTTAGGCAGAAGGGAAGGCGGCATATTTACGAGCACCAATATCAAGTCGCCGCGCTACGAAGAGGCACCGAAGAAAATCAAGCTCGTCGTCAGCACTTTCCTGGGCGATTCGCGCGTCACGAAGGTAGGGTGACGGGCTTATGATGGTTCGATTTCTGCGAAGCGGCAAGTGGGAGCTGATCGGCATCTTCGTGCTTGCCTCCTTCGTGTCGCTCTTGCTGACCTTCGTGCTGTGGAAGATGATGGACCCGCAGTCCTCATTGCTGGAGCTGAAGCTGTGGTCGGCGGTCGTCATCGTGGTCGTCAGCGGAGCGTTCGGCTATTGGGCGGCACAGCGCTTCGATCAGCGGGTGGATACGCTGCACTTGTCCTTGAAGCAGGCGGTGAACGGCAACTATCAGGTACGCATCACGGAGAAAGGCCATAATTCCTTCGTTCCGGTATACCAGGAATTCAATGAGCTGGCGAAGGGCATGGAGGCGAAGATGAAGCTGCTGCAGCGGCTGGGAGAAGAGAAGATTATGCAGGAGGCGGCGTCCAATGAAGCTGCCGTTCTCGAAGAACGGAAACGGTTGGCGCGCGATCTTCACGATACGGTGAGTCAGCAATTGTTCGCGATTCATATGTGCGCATCTTCGCTTCCCAAGCTGCAGGAGCTTGATGAAGAGCGGGCTGCTTCGGTAATGAAGCAGCTTATCGACATGTCGAATACGGCCCAGAAGCAGATGCGCAACTTTATCGCGCAGCTGCGTCCGATGGAGCTGGAAGGAAAGTCGCTCAAGGAAGCGCTGGACAAGTGGTTCCCGGACTACTGCCAGCAGAACGGGCTGCAGGGCAGACTGGATTGGCGGCTGGTGGAGCCGCTGAGCGAAGCGAAAGAGCATCAGCTGTTCCTCATCACGCAGGAAGCGATGGCCAATGTCGTGAAGCATGCCAAGGCAGAGGGCTGCACACTTACGCTGGCGGAGACGGAACGGCAGGTTGTCATGACGCTGGTAGACGATGGAGCGGGCTTCAAGGCGGATGCGGTCGGACGCGGGTCATATGGCTTGTCCACGATGCAAGAGCGTGCGCAGAAGCTTGGGGGAACCGCTGAAATTGTGAGTAAGCTGGGGAGCGGGACGAGAGTAAAGGTCAACATACCGAAAATATACCGGGGAGAGCAAATATCATGAGTATGGCAGACTTGACGAGAGTGATGATTGTAGACGACCACGATATGGTACGCATCGGCCTGCGCACTTATTTGATGCTGGAGCCGAAGATTGAGATTATAGCCGAAGCCGCCAATGGGGAAGAACTGCTGGCTTGGCTCGGCGGCAGGGACAAGGAGGAGCATCCGCACGTCATCTTGATGGATCTGTTGATGCCTGTGAAGGACGGCATTACGTCAACAAAGGAAGTGGCGGAGCTGTATCCTGACATTAAAGTCGTTATGCTCACCAGCTTTCTGGAGGATGAGAAGGTGTATGCGGCGATTGAAGCGGGAGCGGTGAGTTATGTGCTGAAGACGGTATCCGCCGACGAACTCATCTATGCGATACAAGGCGCCGTGAAAGGGATGCCGGTCATGACGGCTGACGTCTCGCAGGCGTTGACAAGAGGGCTGCGGCAGCGCAATGCGCAGACCGGCGACGAAGATCTGACAGAGCGGGAGAAGGAAGTGCTACTGCTTATTGCCGATGGCTTGTCCAACAAGGAAATTGCGGAGCAATTGCATATCAGCATCAAGACGGTCAAAACGCATGTCAGCAATCTGCTGATGAAGTGCGAGCTGGAGGATCGTACCCAGCTTGCCGTGCTGGCGCACCGGAAAGGGTGGGCCAACCGGTCATAAGTTGGAGTCGCGATGGACACACTATCTGCCAAGAGCAACGCGTTCATTGCGAATGGAGGAGAGCTAGCTGTGATACCATTATCCTCGGTATTGGAGGGGCAAGAGCACAAGCTGACAGAGCTGCAGGTGAAGCTGGAGAAAGAGCGGTTTTCGCTTGGCGGCAATTGGGACTACGACAACGGTAGTTTTGACCGGGCGTTGGATGAGGAGAATAAAGTGTGGCTGCGCATCCCGTTCCAGGTAACGGACGGCAGTGCGGACAGCGAGCTGTCGGAGAACAACGCCAGAGTCGTTATCGGCTCACCATACATTTTGAAGCACGTCTACAATGAAGGCAACGATCCGGAAGCCTCCGCAAGAGTCGTCGGCGCCATGTTCGACCAATTCCAGTCTCCGACCGATCCCGACGCTGACGTGGAGCCGCATTGGATCGAGCGCGGACGTGAAGTGCTGCAAGCGATCGAGCCTGTCATATCCCGATAACGTGCCCCACAGACAAGAGCAGGTCAGAGCCGCAAGCAAGCCGCGCGGCTCTTTTTCATGGCCGAATGCCTAAAAGTTATGTAGTTTTCAGTTCATTTTAAGTTTGTTTTAAGGTAGATTGTGCAAGATAGAACTATAGCAAATCACACACGATTACTTAAAGAGATTATTCTATCTTTCATGATTGGGGGAAATCAAATATGAACGATCAAAACAACAACAACAAACCATATGACGACTTCTTCAAGCCAAACAACGAGAATCAATCCGAACGGGAGCGGGAGGAGAATGGCAACGCATCAACGGGCCAAGACGCAGACAGCAAGCCGTCTTATTATTACTCCTACGGTCCGATGTCGGGAGAGCAGTCTTCACCTCAGCCTTATCCGCATGCTCAAGCGAGGCCGCCGTATGCGCATCGGCAGCAGCAGGAGCAACCGCAGCAGGCGACGTATGAACAGTCCGCACAGTCTGCCGAACAGCCGCATGCGCAGCAGCACGAGACATCGCCATACATGCACCAGGGAGAGCAGCAGCGTCAGCTCAGACCGTTCCAGCCCGGCGGCGCTTCAGGCAAGAGCGGCTGGCAAGCGAAGAAGGAGAAGCCCAGATCTTCGTTCAAATCCATGTTCCTGTCCTTCCTGGCCGGCGTGCTGGTCGTCGGTGGCCTGATGTATACGGCGGATGTGCAGAACTGGTTCAGTCCGGATGCTTCAACCTTGGAGACGCAAGGCTCGGGTTCCGGATCGGGCACGGAAGCTCCTCCGTCGTCCAATGGAGGCACGACGACAGCGGTAGCCGGCATGCAGGACCGTCCGGACAATATCTCGGAGCTGTTCGAGTCGGCTAGCCCGGCAGTGGTGAAGGTTGAGACGTATACGAAGATGCAGAATAGAAGCAACAGCGGAAGCCTGTTCGACGATCCATTCTTCCGTCAGTTCTTCGGAGACGGCGGCTCGCAGCAGGAGCAGCAGCAGCCTGAGAGCAATAACGGACAGATGGTGCAGACCGGCATCGGTACGGGATTCTTCTTCGATGAGCAAGGCTACATCCTGACCAACCAGCATGTGGTCGGCACAGCTGACCAGATCAAAGTGACGGTGCAAGGCTACGACGAGCCGTTCATTGCTGAACCGCTGGGCTCCAGCTATGAGCTTGATCTTGCCGTTCTCAAGATAAAAGGTGACAAGCAATTCCCGACCTTGCCGCTTGGCGACTCCGATCATAGCAATATCGGCGATTGGGTCGTTGCGATCGGCAATCCGCACGGCTTCGATCATACGATTACCGTCGGCGTGCTGAGTGCGAAGGAGCGGCCGATCGATATTCCGGATCAGCAGGGCGACCGTCACTACAAGCATCTGCTGCAGACGGACGCATCCATCAATCCGGGCAACTCCGGCGGACCGCTGCTGAACATGAACGGAGAGGTTATCGGCATTAATACGGCGGTAAGCGCCCAGGCGCAAGGAATTGGCTTCGCGATACCGACAAGCACTGTGCAAGCGGTACTGGAGGATTTGAAGAGCAACAAGGAGCCTGCGGTGCCGTTCATCGGAGCCGATCTTGCGCAAGTTACCGAGGAGATCGCCAAGCAGCTTGAGCTGGACAAAGCGGAGGGCTCTCTCGTAGTAGGCGTATACTTCAAGACGCCGGCTTATCATGCAGGACTGAAGCAATACGACGTTATTGTCGGCATTAACGGCGAAAGCTTCTCCAAGCGGGATGATCTCATCGATGCCATTCAGACGAAAGATGTGGGCGAGACAATCACGTTGAACATTTTGCGCCAAGGCGAGAAGTTGGATATTCAACTGGAGGTTGGCGACAAGAAAGAATTCGGACAGTAATCTTCCGCCTGGCGGGAGAGGAGAGAGAAGCGCAGGGGGTGACTCTGCGTTTTTCTTTTTGAACGGCTTGCCTATATCCGGTACAATAAATGGGTGAATGAAGTCGAAGGAGGGAATCAGCGATGAGATCGCATATCGTTGTCGTCGACGATGACGAGCGCATTACGTCCATGCTGCGGCGCAGTCTGGCGTTCGAAGGGTATGAGGTGTCGACCGCTTCGAACGGCGCGGAAGGACTGAAGCTGCTGCTGGGCGTAGAGCCGGACTTGATTATACTGGATGTGATGATGCCGCAGGTGGACGGCTGGGAGGTGTGCCGTCGCATTCGCGAGGCCGGAAGCACGGTGCCGATCCTGATGCTGACGGCCAAGGATGAGGTAGCGGACCGCGTGAAGGGGCTGGATACGGGGGCGGACGATTATGTCGTCAAGCCGTTCGCGCTGGAAGAGCTGCTGGCCAGGGCGCGAGCGCTGCTCCGCCGCAAGTCGGACAAGCTTGAGAGCAGCCACAGCAAGCTGCAATTCGAGGACTTGACGCTGGATATGGATGCGAGAGAAGCGATGCGGGGGGGACGCAGAATCGAGCTGACCTCCAAGGAATACGATCTGCTGCTGCTGTTCATGCAGAATCCGCGCAGGGTGCTGACGCGCGATGCCATTATGGAGAAAATATGGGGCTACGACTTCAGCGGCGAATCCAATGTGCTGGAGGTATATATCGCCATGTTGAGGCAGAAGCTGGAGGAGGGCGGATTAAGCCGCCTTATCTCTACGGTGCGCGGCACCGGTTATGTGCTTCGCGGGGAGGCGGGGTGATCGGGCATGTCCATCCGACTAAGACTAACATTATGGTATTCCGGACTGTTGGCCGCGACGCTTCTCGCCTTTGGGATTGCCGTGTACGGCTTTATCCATTGGAATACGTATTTCGATTTGAAGGAGCAGATCAAGGCGCAAAGCGAGAAGCTGGGCATTACGGCGAGCTATAATATTTTCGATATGAGGAACATTGAGCTGGACCTGCGAACCCGGATCGAAAACAAGGATATGTACGTTCAGCTTGTCAGCTACGAGACGGGTATTGTGAAGGTGTCCAGCAATATGCAGAACAATGTGATTCCATATCCCAAGCGTCCTAACGTAAACACGAACCCTGTCTTTACTGAAATACCCGTTATGTTCGAAGGATCGAAATACAAGATGATTACGTATCAGACCCCGGTCAAGATTGACAACCGGCTCGTAGGTCTGCTGCAGGTAGGGGCGATACCCTATAACGAAGAGAAAATACTGAAAGGCTTGCGCAATACGCTAGTGTTCTCATCGCTGCTAGTCATTATCATCGCTTTTACGGTAGGCATGCTCATTGCAAGACAGGCGTTGCGACCCATCGGACGCGTCATTCATGCGACGCAGCAGATTGAGAAGGGGACGGATCTAAGCGTGCGCATCCCTTCCGAGGGACCTCGCGACGAGATCGGCACGCTGGTCAATACGCTCAATTCCATGCTGGGACGTCTGGAGAAAGCCTACAATGAGCTGGATGAAGCTTATACGGCGCAGCGCCGATTCGTCTCCGACGCTTCTCATGAGCTGCGCACACCGCTTACGACGATTCGCGGCAATATCGATCTGCTGGAGAAGATGTGGGGCCAGGCGGGCATAAGGAACGGAGAAGGGGCCGAGACACACGGACTGGCGCTTTCGAACGAGTATTTGACCATTTCGAATGAAGCGATGAGCGATATATCCGCAGAGGCGAAGCGAATGAGCACGCTCGTAGGGGACTTGCTGGCGCTGGCAAGGGCGGATGCGGGGTATGTGATGGAGAAGGAGCAAGTGCTTCTGCTGCCGCTGACGGAAGAAGTCGTAAGGCGTGCAGGCTTGTTGCCGCGCCATGCGGAGTGGAAGGTCGGCAATCTGTCGCAGCTGGAAGGCGTCCAAGTATATGGCAATCACGAGTATTTGCAGCAGCTGCTGTTCATATTCATCGAGAACGGATTCAAATATACGCCAAGCGGCTATGTGGAGTTAAGCGCCGTCAAGAAGGATCAGCATATCGGCTGGATGATCAAGGATACGGGGATCGGCATGAACAGCGACGAAATTCCCCACATATTCGACCGGTTCTATCGGGCGGATGAATCCCGCGGAGTTACGTCCGGCACAGGATTGGGCTTGTCCATTGCCAAGTGGATTCTCGACGAGCATGGCGGATCGGTTGAAGTCGTCACCAGAGAGGGCGAGGGCTCTACCTTCACCATCTGGCTGCCTATCGACTTTTCGGAGCGGAGCGATTCGTCTATAATAGAAGGAACGAACTCCATCGAGAGCTGATTTTTGCATGCTCTTGGAGAGAGGTTCGACAGAAAGCAGGTGCAACGGATGGAAATCGTGAAAATATCGCCGAGGGGCTACTGTTATGGCGTTGTCGATGCGATGGTGCTTGCATTGCAGACGGCCAAAGATCTGGAGCTGCCAAGGCCCATCTATATTCTTGGCATGATTGTTCATAATGCGCATGTAACGGAAGCGTTCGAGAAGGAAGGCGTCATTACGCTGGACGGCGCGAACCGGCTGGAAATACTGGAAGGCATTCAAGAAGGGACCGTAATCTTCACCGCGCACGGCGTATCGCCGGAAGTGCGCAGACGCGCCAAGGAAAAGGGACTTGCTGTCGTAGACGCTACTTGTCCGGACGTGACGAAGACGCATGATCTCATTCGCGAGAAGACGGCGGACGGCTATCACATCATTTATATCGGGAAGAAAGGCCACCCGGAGCCGGAGGGCGCAATCGGGGTAGCTCCCGAATCCGTCCATTTGATCGAGAAGGAAGAAGAGATCGTCGGCCTGCAGGTACCGGACGGCCCCATTATTATTACGAACCAGACGACGATGTCGCAATGGGATATCCGTCATATTATGGAGAAGCTGAAGGAGAAGTATCCGCACGCCGAGGTGCATAACGAGATATGCTTGGCGACGCAGGTGCGGCAAGAGGCGGTTGCGGAGCAGGCGGGTACGGCTCAGCTATGTCTCGTCGTCGGCGATCCGCGCAGCAACAACTCCAATCGACTTGCGCAGGTGTCGGAGCAGATTGCCGGCGTGAAGGCATACCGTATTGCGGACGTGTCCGAGATCAAGCAAGAGTGGCTGGCGGGTGTCGAGCGAGTAGCGATTACTTCGGGAGCGTCTACGCCGACGGCTCTGACGAAGGAAGTTATTCAATATATCGAGCAGTACGATCACAACGATCCTGCCACATGGGAGATCAAGCGTACAGTCAATATGGAGAAGCTGCTGCCGAAAGTTCGCGCGAAGGCGAACTGACGGTTAGCGATGAGCGGTGAACGGAGCGGCGAAGGGAGCGGGAGACGCTTCCTTTCGCCGCTCTTTGCGCGCCATTTTTGAAGCTCCAGTGTATGAGGCCTACACAAGCGGAGTCGGGATGCGTCATTTTGAAGCTCCAGTGTATGAGGCATACATAAGAAGGGTCGGAATGTGTTCTTTTGAAGCTCTAGTGTATGAGGCATACATAAGCAGAGTCGGAATGTGTTCTTTTGAAGCTCCAGTGTATGAGGCCTACACAAGCGGAGTCGGGATGCGTCATTTTGATGCTCTAGTGTATGAGGCATACATAAGCAGGGTCGGAATGTGTTCTTTTGAAGCTCCAGTGTATGAGGCCTACACAAGCAGAGTTGGATTGCGTCTTTTTGATGCTCCAGTGTATGAGGCATACACAAGCAGAGTCGGAATGTGTTCTTTTGAAGCTCCAGTGTATGAGGCCTACACAAGCGGAGTCGGATTGCGTCTTTTTGATACTCCAGTGTATGAGGCATACATAAGAAGAGTCGTGATGCGTCTTTTTGATGCTCCAGTGTATGTGGCATACATTTTCCAGACGTAGTAATAACAAAACCGCGGTTGACGAAGACGGTGTAATCGTGTATATTTACTTTAGCGATTAAAAGCTTAAAAGCTTAAAAGCCAAAAAGCTTAAAAGCCAAAAAGCTTAAAAGTAAAAAAGCATAAAAGCGCTAAAGTAAAATGTGTGTAAAGGGAGAGATCGCCATGATCGTAATTACAAAGTCCAATATTGACAATGAACGCATAGAGGAAATTGTCGCTTATATCGAAAGAAACGGAGGCGTGCAGGCGCATGTGTCCAAAGGAACAGACCGTACCGTTATTGGCATCATCGGCCAGGCAGATCCTGCTCTGGGCGACCAACTGCGCGGCATGAAGGGCGTCGAAAATGTGATCAAGGTGTCCAAATCCTACAAGCTGGCCAGCCGTGACTTCCATCCCGACGACACGGTCATCGATATTAAGGGAGTCAAGATCGGCGGAAGTAATCTCGTTATTATGGGCGGACCGTGCGCAGTTGAAACACCGGAGCAAATCGATGAAATAGCCCGACTGGTGAAAGCGGCGGGCGGTCAAGTGCTGCGCGGCGGAGCTTTCAAGCCGAGAACGGGACCTTACAGCTTCCAAGGCGTCGGCGTAGAAGGCTTGGCGATGATGGCCGAGGCGGGCAAGAAGCATGGGCTGCTTACGATAACCGAAGTCATGACGCCCGAATACGTCGATGTGTGTGCCGAGTATGCGGACATCTTGCAGGTGGGTACACGCAACATGCAGAACTTCGACCTGCTGCGCAAACTGGGCACGATTCAGACGCCGGTGCTGCTCAAGAGAGGCTTCAGCGCCACGTATGATGAATTCCTTAACGCAGCGGAGTACATCCTGGCCGGAGGCAATCCCAACGTTATGTTATGCGAGCGCGGTATCCGAACGTTCGAGACATATACTCGCAATACGCTCGACCTGTCCGCAATCCCCGTTCTTCAGTCGCTTAGCCATCTGCCGGTCATCTCCGATCCTAGTCACGGCACGGGACGCCGGGAGCTGGTAGAGCCGATGTCCAAGGCTTCCGTAGCGGCCGGCGCCAACGGCTTGATTGTGGAGATGCATACCGATCCCGACAACTCCATGACGGGAGACGGCGTGCAGTCTCTGTTCCCGGATCAGTTCGCCAACTTGCTGAAGGACCTTGAGCAGCTTGCGACTCTGGTAGGCAAAGAGTTTAATACGGAGAAAGAGCCTGCCAGCGCTTTTGTAGAATGGAAGAAGTAGTCCGATTATATTAGTAGAAGATGGTTCGCCTGAACGGGGCGGGCCATCTTTTTTGTTCAGGCAATAATGTACTAGTCCGAACTGGGGAGCATTAAGGTGAAATGGTGCGGAAGCAGTTGTAACTGCAGTATGACGGGGGATTACAGTCGAATTAGGGACAATTTGCGAGCCGGAAACATGGGAATATTTAAAATAATTAGGAGGTTTTCTGAAATGTAAGCGCACCCACGTGAGTTTACCTGACATGTGAATCAAAAATACCTGACATAGCTATTGACGCTTGGATTGCACAGTCTTATAATAAACGACATAGATAACGAAATACTTGAACGTTCTAAGTCAAAATCCACGTTAATGTTCGGAAATGGAGGAAGTTAAGATGTCAGTTCAAAAAGTTTTGGAGCAAATTACAGAAAACAACATTCAGTTTGTCGATTTTCGTTTTGTGAGCCTCGCGGGTGGAGCGCATCATATTACGCTGCCTGCTACAGAGGTGGATGCAGATACATTCGTGAACGGCGTTGCGTTCGACGGTTCGTCTATCCCGGGCTTCCGCGGCATTGAAGAATCCGATATGGTCATGATGCCGGACCCTGAGACAGCATATATCGATCCTTTCACAGCTCATCCTACTTTGAACATCATGTGCAACATCAACACTCCAGACGGCGAACGTTACGATCGCGATCCTCGCAGCATTGCCCACAAGGCGGAAGAGTACCTGCAATCCTGCGGTATCGGCACAACAGCTTTCTTCGCACCAGAATCCGAATTTTTCATCTTCGACGATGTTCGTTACGAGAGCTCCATGAATACTTCGTTCTACAAAGTAGATTCCGAGGAAGGCGCTTGGAATACAGCGCGCAAGGAAGAAGGCGGGAACCTCGGCTTCAAAATTCCGACTAAAGGCGGTTATGTTCCGGTAGCGCCAGCAGATTCCCAGCAAGATATCCGCAGCGAGATGGTTCGCCTTATGCAAGAATCCGGCCTTCGCGTTGAGCGTCATCACCATGAAGTGGCGACAGCAGGCCAAGCGGAAATCAACTTCCGCTTCGACACGTTGACCAAAACAGCCGACAACCTTCTGAAGTATAAATATATCGTGCACAACGTAGCTCGCCAATGGGGCAAAGTCGCAACATTTATGCCTAAGCCGCTGTATGGCGACAATGGCAGTGGCATGCACGTTCACACGTCCATCTTCGATGGCGACACGCCATTGTTCTACGATAATACGCAATATGCGAACCTGAGCAAAACGGCTATGAGCTACATCGCTGGCGTTCTGTATCACGCTCCTGCTCTGATCGCATTCACGAACCCAAGCACGAACTCCTTCAAGCGTCTGGTTCCTGGCTATGAAGCGCCGGTCAACCTCGTATTCTCGAAGGGCAACCGTTCCGCTGCAGTTCGTATTCCGATCGCTGCAGTAACACCGAAAGGTTGCCGCATCGAGTTCCGTACGCCGGACTCCACTGCGAATCCTTATCTGGCATTTGCTGCGATGCTGCTTGCCGGTCTGGACGGCATCAAGCGCAATCTTGATCCGGTGGCTCTTGGTTATGGACCGTTCGACAAGAACATCTATGATCTTCCTGAAGAAGAGAAGAGAGAAATCCGCAGCGTACCAGGCTCCCTGGACGAAGCGCTGGACGCTCTGGAAGCAGATACCGGCTTCTTGACGGAAAGCGGCGTATTCTCGGAAGACTTCATCAATAACTACGTAGCGCTTAAGCGTTCTGAAGCTAAAGCGGTCAACATGCGCGTTCATCCGCATGAGTTCAGCCTCTACTTCGGCTGCTAATCGCATACGGCATACAGCAATTATATTGTAATCGTAAAAAAGAGCCCGGTCGGGCTCTTTTTCGTTTGATTAGGTCAGCCAGCATGTTCTGGTTGGCCTTTTTCGAGTCCATTTTCGAAAGCTCCGAAACTGGCTGGCAGAATGCATATACAAAATAATTGGTTGACGTTAAGATTGTAGACAAACTTACAATCTCGTACTATACTAATGCAGTATTAGAGTTTGTAATAAAATACATAAACGGAACTCTGCCATTGATTGGTTAGACAGAAGGGATGGGAGGATGGGGAGGATGAGAGACAGGCTGAAAGGGAAAAGCGCTCTTGTTACCGGCGCGGGATCAGGCATCGGTGAGGCGACAGCCAGGCTGCTTGCCGATCAAGGGGCGAAAGTGGCTGTAGTGGATGTGGACGGAGAGAAAGCGGAGACGGTGTCCGCGAGCATTAATGCGGCGGGCGGCTGCAGTGTGGCGATATGTGCCGATGTCAGCCGAGAAGAAGACGTCAAAAATGCGGTCAAACGGGCGCAATCCCGTTTCTCCTCCTTGGACATATTGATAAACAATGCGGCTGTGCAGATTATGGGGGAGCTGCATGATTGTACGGAGGAACAATTTGACAGAATGATAGCGGTTAACTTAAAAGGCGTCTTTTTTGGCTGCAAGCACGTTTTACCGTTCATGCTGGAACAGAAGAAGGGCGTAATTCTCTCAACCAGCTCTGTCCTTGGCGTGACCGGAGATGCGGATCTTGGCATTTACGGGGCGACCAAAGGCGCAGTCATTGCCCTGACCAAATCGATGGCGGTAGCCTATGGATCGTCCGGAATCAGGGTCAATTGCGTTTGTCCGGGCGATGTCGGCACACCGATGGTGGAGCAATTTTTTGATTTTCAGCCGAATCCTGAGGCAGCCCGGGAACGAGTGTACGGTCAATATCCGATGCGGCGCATCGCAAGTCCGGAGGAAGTGGCGCAACTGCTAGCTTTCCTGGCTTCCGATGAAGCTTCTTTTATTACGGGCAGCCATATGTTCGTGGATGGAGGTCTGATGGCAAGCGTGTACTAAGCAGCGAGCTTTCACGGCTCAATAGGTTAAAGAAGTGAAGGAGGCAACTCGTATGGCAAATCCAAGTTCGTCGTTGAGAATCGGATGGGCGGAAGGGGATATTACCCCGGAACATCCCGTCATTCTAAGAGGCATGTTCTATGCGCGCGTGTCCGAAGGAATAATGGACCCTCTGAGCGTAACCGGATGGGCGCTAGAGTCGGAGGAAGGACAAGCTGTGCTTGTTAGCTGCGATTTGCTGTCTGTTCCGGAAGTGCTTCGAGAAGAAGTGCGTGCCCGTCTGGACGGCCAACTGCCGGATCTTGATCCGATGAACGTTATTATAAGCGCTACCCATACCCACACTGGACCTGAGATCTACGCTCCGTCCGCCGATTACCCGAATCGGGGAATTGGCATCGACGTCGGTGTTGAGCTCGAAGCGATGAATGTTAATGCTTATATCTCATTTGCGGCTGAACGGATCGCCGAGGTCATTCGCAAGGCCTGGAATGCCCGAACTCCGGGAAGTCTGGCTTACGGGATGGATTATGCGGTTGTTGGCCGCAACCGCCGCTGGATTGACGAGCAAGGCCGGTCTACGATGTACGGGCTGCATCCCGAAGTCAGCCATACGTTCCGCCATATTGAAGGGTACGAGGATCATAGTATTAATCTTGCAGCGACCTATGATTGTCATGGTAAGCTGACGGGCTTGGTCGTGAACGTGCCATGCCCTTCTCAGGAGAGCGAGACCCTGTTCGTCATTAGCGCGGATTGGTGGTCTGAAGCCCGTCAAGAGCTGCGCCAGCGATTTGGCGGGGAACTATTCATTCTCCCTCAATGCAGCGCGGCCGGCGATCTGTCTCCCTTCCTGTTGTATGACAATGCCGCCACTGCGCGTATGCAAGAGCTGAAGGGCCAGTCTCCCCGCGAGGAGATCGCGCAGCGGATTGCGAATGCTGTACAGGAAATATTGCCCGTCATTGCACAGACTGCCGTCTCATCTCCGGTTCTCAGGCATCATGTCGAGACATTGGAGGTGCCGGCTAATCGGCTGACCGAGGACGATGTTCGTACGGCACGACATGATGTCGAAAGATTCAGACTGGAGTACGAGGAAGAAATGCGGAAGCTGGAGGCCGATCCGTCGCTTCGCAGCAATCCGCGTTGGTACGTAGCGGTGACGGATGTATACCGCCGCATGAATTGGCATCTTGGTGTCGTTCGCCGCTTTGAGTTGCAGAGGGAGACCCCGACGATTCCGGCCGAAATTCATGTTCTGCGAATCGGAGATATCGCTTTTACGACGGTTCCTTACGAATATTATCTGGATTACGGCATTCAGATCAAGGTGCGCAACGAAGGCGTAGCCGTGCAGACATTTCTGATCCAGCTCGCGGGAGGAGGGACATATCTCCCCAGCCAGCGCTCGTTGGCCGGAGGAGGTTATGGTTCTGTACCGGCCAGCAATCCCGTCGGCCCGGAAGGCGGACAAGCCATTGTCGAGCACACGGTTGGGACCGTTGGGAAGTTGTTTCGTCCATAGCAAACCCCGTACCGCTGCCCGCAAGTCAGATTGACTTGCAGGGCAGCGTTTTTTGTATGGATATGGATGTACAATATTTTATTCTTTACTAAAAACTAGAAAAAAGAGCTTTCGAAAACTATGAAATCCGAATAATTATTGAAAACCCCATAATTTCGTTCGACTTTTGTCTGACACACACTTGATGAAGCCGAGCAAAATTGCTATCATAGCGTTATTATGTATAAAGATGAAGGGGTGGAGAGAGCGATGACCAGAGCATACAATTTCAACGCAGGACCGGCGGCAATCCCGTTAGAGGTGCTGCAGCAAGCCCAGGAGCAATTCGTCGATTACCAAGGCGCAGGCATGTCCATTATGGAGATGTCGCACAGAAGCAAGCTGTATGAGGAAGTGAACGCCAGCGCCCAGCAACTGCTTAAGGAACTGCTGCAAATTCCGGACGGCTATCATGTGCTGCTGCTGCAAGGCGGGGCCAGCACACAATTCGCGATGCTTCCGATGAACCTGCTCCGTCCAGGACGTCCTGGAGCATACGTGCAGACGGGTGCGTGGGCGAACAAAGCGATTAAAGAAGCGAAGATCATCGGTGAGACGGTGATTGCCGCGTCTACCGAATCCGATCAATATATGCGCGTGCCAAGCCAGTCCGAAATCGTTATCCCCGAGAATGCGTCGTATCTTCATCTGACGTCCAATGAGACGATTGGAGGCACTCAGTTCCAGCAGTACCCGGACAGCGTAGGCGTGCCGCTAATTGCGGACATGTCCAGCGACATCCTGAGTCGGCCGCTTGATGTGAGCCAGTTCGGCATGATCTATGCCGGGGCGCAGAAAAATCTGGGCCCGTCCGGCGTAACAGTCGTTATCGTGCGGGACGAGCTCATTCAAGAAGCGCCTGCGCATATTCCGGCAATGTTCCGTTATGCGACTCATGCCAAGAGCAGCTCACTCTACAATACGCCTCCATCCTTCGCAGTATATATGGTGAAGCTTGTATTGGAATGGATCAAGTCCAAGGGCGGAGTAGCGGAGCTCGAGCAATTCAATAAAGAGAAGACGGCACTGATCTACAACGCAATCGACAATAGCGAAGGCTTCTACAAGGGCTGCGCCAATCCGGATAGCCGCTCCGTCATGAACATTACGTTCCGGTTGGGTAGCGAGGAGTTGGAGAAGCTGTTCGTGAAACAATCGGAGCAAGAGGGCTTTGTCGGCCTGAAGGGTCATCGCGATGTCGGAGGCCTTCGCGCATCAACCTACAACGCCGTACCGCTGGAGAGCTGCAAGGCGCTCGCTCAATTTATGGCGGACTTCCAGAAGCGTAACGGTTAATCTCATCATTCTGCCACGAAAAAACCGCCCTTGCCTCGTCGATAACGAAGGAAGGGCGGTCTTCTTGCATAGGCACTGTATTCGCCGCTCTTATGCCAAAGATTCGTTGTAGCTCGGGATATGCATCTTGTACCCTACGTTGCGAACGGTCATAATGTATTCAGGGGTGCGCGCGTTCTTCTCAATCTTGTCGCGCAGATGGCTAATATGGACATCGACTATCCGCGTATCGCCGAGGAAGTGATAATCCCAGACGCCATGCAGCAGCTGCTGGCGGCTTAGCACTTTCCCCTTATGACGGCACAGGAAGTGCAGCAGCTCGAACTCCTTCGGCGTAAGCTCGATCGGCTTTCCCCCGATCCGCACCTCACGCTGCTCCACAAGTACGGTCAATTGGCCGATTGTATACGTGGTCTCATCAGCGGATCCCGGTAGCGTCTGCAATCGGCGGAATATCGCCCCGATACGGGAGATGAGTTCTTGCGGACTGAATGGCTTGGTCATATAATCGTCGGCGCCATTGTCGAGGCCGGCGATTTTGTCTGTTACGTCCTGCAGAGCGGTCAGCATAATGATGGGGACGGCATTGTTCTGCTTGCGCAATTCCCGGCATACTTGAATGCCGTCCATCTTCGGCAGCATCAGATCCAATACTATCAAGTCCGGGCGGAATGAACGGAGCATATCGAATACGGCTTCACCGTCGTCAACGCATCTTACATCGTAACCAGCGAGCTTTAAATTGAAATCAATCAACATGGAGATGGAGGGCTCGTCGTCCACAACCAATATTTTTTTTCGCATCAATTTATCTCCTTTGTCTCCTAGTATGTATCCCATTATGGGGGCAATAATTATGCGGAAGATTAACGGTACGTAAAGCCAGTGTAAAATCGTGAATATACAGGTAATTGAAGGATGGGAGGATTTCACTATGACATTCCATATCGTGCTCGTAGAACCGGAGATACCGGCCAATACGGGCAATATCGCAAGGACGTGCGCCGCGACGGCGACGCATCTGCATCTGGTAAGGCCGCTCGGCTTCAATACCGACGACCGGACGCTCAAGCGGGCGGGACTGGATTATTGGCATGCGGTACAGGTGCATTACCACGATTCCTTCCAGGAAGTGCAGGAACAGTACGCGGGGGGACGTTTCTTCTACGCCAGTACGCGGGCCAGCAAGTTATATTCGGATTTCCAGTATCAAGACGGCGATTTCTTTGTGTTCGGTAAAGAGACGAAAGGGCTGCCACAATCGCTCATAGACGAGAATCCGGACACATGCATTCGGATGCCGATGACGGACAAGGTGAGATCCCTTAATTTGTCAAATTCAGCTGCAATTGTATTATTTGAAGCGCTTCGTCAAACCGGTTTTGTTAATTTGAAGTAATAATATGAAAATTACAAATTAGTGATGAGAAGAAGGAATTGAGAAGATGCTGTCGAAGAGTTAATATCGCACAGGTTTCTCAAAATAATACTTACAAATTCAGGCATAAAGAGGTGAAAGTGATGAAACCAGCAGGCGTTGTAAGAAAGGTAGACCAGCTTGGACGAATTGTGCTTCCAAAATCATTGCGAAAACGTTATTTGATGAACGAGGGCGATCCCGTTGAAATATTCGTTCAAGGTGATCATATCATCCTTGAAAGATACCGTCCCAAATGCGTATTCTGTGGTTCGATGGATGAAGTGAAGGAGTTCAAGGAGCGCTATGTATGCGGAGCATGCATGGAAGAGATGGGCTATCTGAAGCGCTAACGTAAGCAGAGGGCTCTGCCCTCCTTATGCGACGATTAACGATTCGGCAAATGAGAAAAAAAGTTCTAATGTGGTAAACAAAAAAGAAGCTTCCCTTACCTTTATGGTGCGGGGAGCTTCTTTCTTTGCTTTCATCCTATGAACCGCTTACAGTCCGGAAGTTTTGTCCTCATTGTAAGAGCTGGTTAATATGGCAGCGATGAATAATGCAAACACGGTCATCACAATCCAAAACGTCAATCCCATTGCTTCGACACCTCCAAGTTAGCTATGTCTATTATACCCAACGTTGTCCGAAAAGAAAACGTGAAAAGTTGTGAACACATTGTTAACGGCACGGATACTTGTAGTATAGGGAGGAGGTATGAAGCAATGGACGAAAAGAATGCCGTGCTGTCATTCGGAGGACACGATCTGCCGATGAAACGAACGGACATTGCAAGGCTAAAGGAGACTGCGCATCAAGTGTGGTCAGATCCGGCGATAGGACGGAACAATTCGGAATGGGAAGGGCTGTTGCCATACCGCAGGCTTATAGGCGACTTCTTGCATGCAGAAGGCGCACAGGTGGAACCGGAACAGCTTCTATTAATGGAAGGAACGGGAGAGGCGGTGGGATTGGCACTGCGCACGCTTGCAGCTCCAGGTGATTATGTATTGCTGGAGCAGCCTGCAGATGACTGCATCATCTCATTATGCAACCGAAGGGGGCTTCTTATCGCCGCTGCGGATAGTGACGGGGAGGGCATTGTCGCAGAGCAGGCGGAGCGGCTAATCGTGCGTCATCGGCCCAAGCTGATGCTGGCTGTGCCTGACTTCCGCAATCCTACGGGGGGATGCTGGAGCCTGGAGCGGAGAAGAAAGATGTTGCAGTTGTGCATGGCTTACGGTGTAACGATTGTAGAGCACGATCTCTATGGCCATACAGGATTCCAGAGCGATCATCGGCGGCGGTATCCTTCTCTGCTTGCGCTTGCTTCGGTGCAGTCAGGAGGAAGCGCGACAGTCGTTCAGATCGGCAGCTTGACGGATACGCTCGCTCCCGTCATGCGTTCCGCCTGGATCGCAACGGCGAATGAGCAGGCGCTTGCCGTGCTGCGTGACGCGAGGCAGGAGAGCGGAGACGCGATCTCCCAGACAATAGCATACCGTTATCTGGAGCAATTGAACATTCAGCACGGCTTGAGGCAAGCAGCCCGAGGCAGAAGGCAGAGGCTGACGGCGATGGTCCGGGAGCTGCGTCACGGGAATATGTCGGATCTGAACTGGACTTTGCCAGAGGGAGGCATATACTTGTGGCTGGGGCTGCCGGAGGGGCTTGATGCGGATGCTC
Organism: Paenibacillus sp. J5C2022; assembly: GCF_025567625.1. Taxonomy (GTDB): domain Bacteria; phylum Bacillota; class Bacilli; order Paenibacillales; family Paenibacillaceae; genus Pristimantibacillus. The sequence continues at coordinate 107,416 of NZ_JAOQJC010000015.1, forward strand.
TGCTACGAGCTTCCCGTGCGAAGGGCGTCACCTTCCATCCCGGAGCATCGTGTTACGTACACAGCGGGAAGCGCAATACGGCAAGGCTTAACTTTGCCTTGCACTCCCCAAAGCTCATTGCATCCGGGATGCAGAGGCTGATTGAAGCGATTGGGGAATTCACGGCTCGGCGTTGAAGGACGAAGCCCATTCCTCGATAACATGGCTATACTGCTTCAAAGCGTCCGCACCGGACGGAAGCAAGCCATATTTGCCCCGCTCGATACGATGGAACCAGCCGTAGTAATTATGGCGCAGCATGTCGCCGCATCTCCGGTAGCCGGTCTCTTTCGCTATCCGGCTTGGCGAGCAGGGCCCCAACCTGTCGATTGTATACGCACAGCGCAGCGCTTTCTCCCGGTAGGCGGTCATCAGCATGCGGCCGGTACTGCCGCCGGTATTGTAATCGCCGCTGCGCTCCTTGAATTCCATCAGCAGACGCGAGCGCTTCTTCACACGGTTGCCGCGCACAGGGGGATCGCCAGGCTCACACAGCACGTCCAGGACGGGCGCCTTGGTTTTATAGAACGTGACGGTCATGAGCCCTATCCCCAGCATGCGGCACAGCTCCGCCAGATCCCCGAAGCGCTGATTATGCGCGCCGCTCTTCTTCCTGTTGCGCTCTACAGCCAGGAAGACATCGCCATTCAAGCGAAGACGTTCAACTCCCTGCAGAAGCAGCGCGAGGTTGAACGTTTTTTTCATCTCGACGATGACCATTGCTCCCGTATCCTGATGTACAGCGACGAGATCGCAGTTCAGCACCTCGCTCTTCACATCGTATCCCTGTTCTTCGAAGTGCTGCTTGATGGGCTCGTACAGTTCTTCTTCCCGTTTCACGGCCATATTCCTATCCCCTCTCCTACCGCAAGCAGTCGGTGGACCTAATTCATCATTATAGCAAAGGGAAGGGCAGATATGTCGATTCTTGTGGGAACGCAGCATAAAATATTGGGCAACTTCAGGCTCGTATACGCATAGACTTGTAATACTTCAGAATTGATGAGGTCGTGCAATAGGGAAGCGGGAATCTCCCGAGCGGAGAGTGAATAGCGTAAATGCGCATAGCGTTGGGAGGAGGCACAGCATGGACATTTTTAAGCGGATATCGGAATATCAGGAAGAGAGCGAGAGACTGGCGTGGACGGGAACCTTCAGGGAATACATCGAGCAGCTAAGCAAGGAACCTTCCCCAGCCATGACGGCACATGCACGCGTATACGAGATGATTGAATCTTACGGTGTGGAAGAGACGGGGGGACAGCGGAAGTATAAGTTTTTTGAGCAGGAAATATTCGGGCTGGACCGAGCAGTGGAGAAGCTGGTGGAGGAGTACTTCCATTCGGCTGCTCGTCGTCTTGATGTGCGTAAGCGTATACTCTTGCTGATGGGACCGGTCAGCGGCGGCAAGTCCACAATTGTAACGATGCTGAAGAAAGGGCTGGAGAAATTCTCGAGAACGCAGAGAGGCGCAGTGTATGCCATAAAGGATTGTCCCATGCATGAGGAACCGCTCCACTTGATTCCGCAGGAGCTCAGACCCGAGATTGAGCAAGCGCTGGGTGTCCGCATAGAAGGGAATCTGTGTCCATCTTGTCAGATGAGGCTGCAGACGCAATATGACGGCAATATTCAGGAAGTGCTCGTGGAACGGGTATTCATCTCGGAAGATAACCGCATCGGCATCGGCACCTTCAGCCCTTCGGACCCCAAGAGTCAGGATATTGCGGATCTGACGGGAAGTATCGACTTCTCTACGATTACCGAATTCGGCTCGGAATCCGATCCCAGAGCGTACCGGTTCGACGGCGAGCTGAACAAGGCGAACCGCGGTTTGATGGAATTCCAGGAGATGCTCAAGTGCGATGAGAAGTTTTTGTGGAACTTGCTGTCGCTTACGCAGGAGGGCAACTTCAAGGCGGGGAGGTTCGCGCTCATTAGCGCCGATGAGCTCATCATCGCCCATACGAACGAGTCGGAATACAAGTCGTTCATCAGCAATAAGAAGAATGAAGCGTTGCAGTCGCGGATGATCGTCATGCCTATCCCGTACAATCTGAAAGTATCGGAAGAGGAGAAAATCTATTCCAAGCTGATCTCGCAGAGCGATATGCGCCATATCCATATTGCGCCGCATGCACTTCGTGCCGCCGCCATCTTCTCGATTCTGACCAGATTGAAGGAGACGAAGAAGCAGGGAATGGATCTCGTCAAAAAAATGCGCATGTACGACGGGCAGGAAGTGGAAGGCTTCAAGGAAGCCGATCTGAAGGAAATGCAGAACGAGTACATTGAAGAGGGAATGTCCGGCATCGATCCCCGTTATGTCATCAACCGGATATCCAGCGCTCTGATCAAGCACGATATGCAGTGCATCAATGCGCTTGACGTGCTGCGTGCGCTGAAGGAAGGACTCGACCAGCATCCCTCCATTACGAAAGAAGAGCGGGAGCGTTACCTCAATTATATATCTGTGGCGCGCAAGGAATTCGATACACTGGCCAAGAAGGAAATACAGAAGGCGTTCGTCTATTCCTTCGAGGAGTCGGCGCGCACCCTGTTCGAGAACTACTTGGACAATATCGAAGCTTATTGCAACTGGTCGAAAATTAAAGATCCGCTGACAGGCGAGGAGATGGACCCTGATGAGCGGCTAATGCGTTCCATCGAGGAGCAGATCGGCGTATCGGAAAATGCCAAAAAAGCGTTCCGCGAAGAAATTCTTATCCGGATCTCGTCTTATTCCAGGAAAGGCAAGAAATTCGACTTTACAAGCCATGAACGTCTTCGGGAAGCGGTGGAGAAGAAGCTGTTCACCGACTTGAAGGATATCGTCAAAATCACGACATCTACGAAGACGCCGGATGAAAGTCAGTTGAAGCGCATTAATGAAGTAACAAAACGGCTCATTGACGAGCATGGCTATTGTCCGGTCTGCTCCAACGAACTGCTTCGTTATGTAGGCAGTCTGCTTAATCGATAAGCTGCATTGACGCTTGAAGGGAGCCGGCGGGTTATGCTGCAGAGCGTAATCCGTTGGCTTCGACGCGCTTATTCCTTCCCTTCCATGTATAAAATAACCGTCTCTGTAAATGTTAAAGCATATACGGAGGTGCATATGGATGAGGACTGGAATAGTACGATGGTTGTGTTATGCCGCGTTGGCAACAGCATTGCTGGGAAGCGTGACAGGCTGCTCAAGTGCAGCGGGCAATGATTATGGCTTCGACGGCGACGCCGATGGAGATACGATAGAGCCTTATGGCCAACTGCCGGCCAAGCCGACAGACAAGCGTTCGCGTTCCAGCAAGCATGGCTGGAGGCCGTTATCTCAGCCTATAGGACGCGTTAACAGCAGCCAGCTGGCTACGATCGCAGAGCATGTGTCAGGTGTTCATCACGCGGATGTACTGATGTACAGCAACGACGTTGTCGTCGGTATTCACTCGGACAACCCTGTCAATAATAAATTGCTTGAGCAGAAAGTATATTCCGCTCTGAAGTGGCAGTATGCGGAATATAATTATTATGTGACTGCCGATTCCGAGCTGCGTATGCGAATTAAAGAAGCGACAGACAAGCATGTCGGGATGGCTGCAGGCGACAGCGCCTTGATGAACGACATCAGCTGGCTTATTCAGCAAATAGACGGGCGAATGAGCAGAACGGACAGGCGGGTAAAATAAAGACAAGAGAGCAACGATTGCTGCTGATTGCAAGCAGCCCCGTTGCTCTCTCTTAAGATGAAGAGCGTTCCTTGTTACGTGCGCTCGCGATCTCTGCTGCGCATGCCGGCCAGACCGATCAAGCCTAGCAGACCAAGCCAGCCCCAGCTAAAGCCGGTACGGGTTGTCGTTGTTGTGTAGCCTTTATAAGTGCCATTGTAAGGATTGTAACGCGTATTATTCGTATACACCCGATTGTTGTCGTACCCGTCATAATTGTTCGTATTGTACTTGTAGTTGTTATAATTGTTGGCGTACGGATACATGTTGTTTTTTGGCAGGTTGTTGTTGTTATAGACATTGTTGGTGTTCGTGCGGTAATTGTCTTTGCCTGTCAGCAAGTCGTCTGTGCGATTCATGTTCACGTCGGTGCGGTTGGTGTTGGTGTTGGCATGAGCGGCAGGCAGAGTCGTTACGATGGCCAGGCAAGCGAATAGAAATAAAATCAGTGCTGTTTTCTTCATGCGTGATTAACCCTCCTGAAGTTGTAGTGGTTTCCGGCTTATGATGATCGTTTCAGGAGGGGATTATACGGATATGCGCTTGTCGACAAGGTGGTAAGTTCTAACGCACGGTGATCATACGAACTTTCTGCTCGTCTTGTTGCCGTCGCAGCTGAATACGATTCGTTTGTCCTCCACCATCGTCTCCAGATGCACCGACTTGCCCCACAGCTGGACGACATTGGGCAACGTGCGTTCCACGTATTTCAAATCCAGCTCGGTTCCTTCATATTGATGAGTTAGGTAAAGCTCGCCGGCGCGGTTGAAGTTGCCTTCCTTCACGAGCAGCGTCGGGAATCCGCCGTTTACTCTGCTGTAGACAAGCTGGTCGCGTACATGCTCCCAGGCTTTATCGGTGATTTTCCATTCCGGTCCCTTCTTCTCGAATATGTAGAGATCCAGGTCCTCCACCAACTGCTTGGTCAGATAGTTCCGCAAGAAGGAAATATCGGAGTCCACTTCTCGCACTTCAAAAATTTTCTCCTTTCCCTTGCCGGACTTTCGGTTGAAGCGCATTCGCTCCTCCTCTGTCGGATTGTCCCATCGCTTCTCGATGTCCTCGAAAATCTTCAAGCCCAGATAATAAGGATTGAGCGTATTGCGCGACGGAACGACGACAGACGAGTTCAGCTTGGCGAATTCGATCGTCTCATCGCTTGTGAGGTCCATCTCTCTAATGATGCGCTGGTGCCAATAGGAAGCCCAGCCTTCGTTCATAATCTTCGTCTCGATCTGCGGCCAGAAGTACAGCATTTCGTCGCGAAGCATGGACATAATATCCCGCTGCCAGTCTTCCAGGATGGGGGAGTATTCCTCGATGAACCAGACGATATCCTTCTCTGGTCGCGGCGGGAACCGCTTCGCTTCCGCAGCCTCCGCTTCCTTGCGCTCTTCCCGCTCAGCTGCCGCTTCCTCGTCCAGCTCCCACAAGTCGTCGTATTTGGCTGAAGTATCAATTTTGCTTGCACGCTCATGATCTTTCCTCATCATTTCGATATACCGTTTCTTATCAAGCTGGTAGGGCTTCACGATGGTGGGATCGACATGCTCTTGAATGGACAGGATGGCGTCGATGAACCGCTCGACCTTCAGCGTACCGTGCTCAAGCTCGTATTGATGGATACGGTCTGCCGTAGCCGACATGCTCTCTACCATATTGCGGTTGGATACGCCGAAGCGGGCGTTGTTCTTGAAGAAGTCGCAGTGAGCCAGCACGTGCGCGACGATCAGCTTGTTCTGAATAAGCGAATTGCCTTCCAGCAGGAAGGCGTAGCAAGGATTGGAGTTAATGACGAGCTCATAAATTTTACTGAGGCCGAAGTCGTATTGCGTCTTCATCTTATGGAAGCTCTTCCCGAAGCTCCAGTGGCTGAACCGGGTCGGCATGCCGTAAGCGCCGAATGTGTAAATGATGTCTGCGGGACAGATCTCATATCTCATCTCATAGAAGTCAAGGCCGAACCCTTGCGCGATTTCCGTTATTTCCGCTATTGCGCGTTCCAGCTCGCGTATTTCATCCCCATTCATCTCTCATCCCTCCGAACACATAAATGCGATTCATACCATATGTATGATGGACGGGGTGGGGATATTCCCGTTGTTTAATATCCGCAGATGCATGATGAATTCCTCCAGTCGTTAGGTGAGGGTAACAACTAAACATTAAGAAAACGAAGTGAAATGTGTTATAATTCATGTATACGCAACCAGAAGCGTAGTACGTTATAGAAACCGATTCCCATGGGAGTCGGTTTTTTCTATTCCGGGCACCTTGGAGAGCAGACAATTCCACTAATATATTTTATGTAATATATTTACTATCTGAAATTTAAGATATATAATTTACTACATGAATTAAATAATAGTACCTAAGCCTTACCCTGTAAGAAGAACAAATGATAGAAGGGGGAGGTCATTTCACGATTACATAGGAGAGGAATTTAGGATGAAACTCAATCCGATGGAAATCGAAATAGTGAGGGTTGTACAGAAATGTGACGGTGTTTCCCGCAAAGCTTTGGCGGGAATGACAGGGCATTCGCAAGCGACTATTACGAATATAACGAAAATGCTCATTGAACGTAACTATGTTGTCGAAGGTGATCGTGTTAGCAGCGGGCGGGGAAGGAAGGAAGTCCTGCTGTATTTGAATCCTGAGAAGTTCAAGTTTCTTGGCCTTGATATCGGGGGATACCGAATACGCTTTGCGCTTGCGGATAACCTGATGAGAATCACTCATGAGCGGGAATATCTCGTGGATGAGTTTAATGAACAATCAGATATTTTGGAAAGTCTGCTGGAGAAGATTGAACAATTTCTCATAGACTCGCAATGGAATCCGGAGGAGCTTGACGGTATAGGTATCGCTGTCACGGGGATTGTAGATAAGGAGAGGCAGCGAGTAGTGAATATTCCCAACCTCAACACTTGGGGAGAACTGGACATCGTGTCCAGGTTGAATGATAGATTCGGTTGCCGGGTATATCTGGACGAAAGCGGACGAACAATGGCTCTGGCTGAGAAGGCGGAAGGCAAAGCGAAGGACGTCGAAGATTTCACTGTCGTTCACATTGCTTACGGTATTGTGGCTGGAATCATGATTAACGGACAATTGCTTAGGGGAGCGAATAATGTAGGCGGGTTGCTCGGGCATGTGACTGTAGATGAAAATGCAGGGCGTTGTATGTGCGGCAATTACGGTTGTCTGGAAAATATGGTTACGTATCCGCGCATCGAGAGTGATTATAAGGAGCAAGGCGGTACATTTGAATCCATCGTTGAAGCGTATCAAGTACATGATAAAATTGCACTTGATGTTTGCATTGCATCGGGCAATGCGATTGGGATCGCTTTGAGCAACGTAATTAATTTATTCAACCCATCAGTCATTTACTTGGGCGGTCCTGTATTTGAGCATTTGCCTATTATTTTCGAAGAGACAAAACGAACCATCCTGCTCAGAGCGAATCGTTATGCAGCTGTGGACATGAAACTGGAGCAGAGTTCGTTCGGACATAAGCAAGGCATGATCGGAGCCTTGTCGCTGGTAAGAAATGCATTAATCTCTTAAATGAAGGAGTAGGGGCATGGAGCGTAATTACGATTTCCGTAAACGGCTGGAGGTTGTGCATAAGCCGAACCGACGCGATTCCAGTGTGCGGGCCGGTGCTGGTGAACTGGAAATTTCCGATGACTGGCGCATCGTTATCGCTGCAGGCGCCGAGCCGCTCTTGGTGACTGCGGCCAAGGATTTGCAGGATTATTTCTTTACAAGTATGAACGTGTCTGTACGACTCAGTCGCTCCCTTCATGTTGCGGAAGCTGCTGCCACGGGATCACAGGTTATTGTTCTGGCGACGAGAGAGCAATTACCCCCGCTGGGCGAAGGATTGGAGATATCTCGCAGCTACCGGCTTGTTGCAGAGGGAACTCGGATTGTGGTATGTGGATTTGATGAACGAGGGACGGCGCAGGGCAGTTACTATATCGAGGATGAAATGAATATACGGGAAGCGCCGGTGATGACTTTCAGGGACGTTATTCGTAAGCCGCTGTTCTCGCCGCGTATGGCTCATTCGGGTTGGGGCTTGGATCGCTATCCTGACGCACATTTGAATGCGCTTGCACATGCGGGCATAGACGCGATATTGGTGTTCGTGAAGGATGTTGATGAAACACCGGAAGGTTATCAGGATTTCAATTATTTGGTCGATCGGGCCGAGTTGTACGGGCTGGATGTATATGTGTACAGTTACTTGATCAGCCGTCTTCATCCGGATGATCCGGGAGCGGGTGCATATTACGAAAGTACTTATGGAAGAGTGTTCGAGTCCTGTCCGAAGTTCAAAGGCGTCATTCTTGTCGGGGAATCGTGCGAATTCCCGAGCAAGGATTCGAATACGACCGGCATGCTGCGTCTTGATTGGCCGGAAGATCAGCCGCAGACGAAGCCGAGTCCGGGCTGGTGGCCTTGTGAAGACTTTCCGCAGTGGCTTAATCTGTTATCGGGAACGATCCGCGCACATAACCCGGATGCGGATATCGTGTTTTGGACGTACAACTGGGGCTATGCACCGATGGAAGATCGCCTGAAGCTTATCCGCGCACTGCCCGCCAATATTACGCTGCAAGTGACGTTTGAGATGTTCGAGCAAATACTGAATGAGAATGTCACGCATGTATGCGTCGATTACACGTTGTCGAATGTCGGTCCGGGTGAATACTTCCGCAGCGAGGCAGAAGCAGCCAGTGAGCGAGGCATTAAGTTGCTTGCGATGAGCAATACGGGCGGGCTGACATGGGATTTCGGCGTTATTCCTTACGAGCCGTTCCCCAAGCAATGGAACAGGCGGCATGAAGCGTTATTACGAGCGAATCAAGACTGGGGCTTGAGCGGTCTGATGGAGTCGCATCATTATGGCTGGTGGCCTTCTTTTGTAAGTGAGCTGGCCAAATGGGCGTATTGGAGTCCGAGTCCTTCTTATGAGGACGCATTGGCGATGATCGCAAAGCGTGATTTCGGAGAGACAGCCACGCCGTTGGCATTGAAAGCTTGGGAGATGTGGAGCGAGGCGATTACCCACTATATCCCGACGAACGAAGACCAGTATGGGCCATTCCGGGTAGGTCCGTCGTATCCGCTTGTTTTCCGCAACGCGATGTTCAAACGAGCTGTGCAAATGCCCGCAGTTAAGCATGCATTATTCGGCAATGAAATTGTATTGACAGATTACGAGCCGCTTGATGATCCAAGGCAATCGCTTGGCGTGTCCCGGATTGACGTGGAGATCAGGAGCCTCGGACGAATGCTGAAGCTGATGGCCGAAGGCAATGAATTGCTGGAGCGGGCGCTTGTGCTGACGCCAGACAGAAAGCGGGAAGACGGCGTTAGAATGCTTGGTTTGGGACAGTTTATCGCCAGATCACTTCAGACGACGATTCATGTCAAGAAGTGGTGGAAGCTGAAGAAAGAGCTTTTTGCCGCAGCGGATAGGGATAGAGCGCTTGTATTGCTGGAGCGGATGGAAGAACTGGCTCTTAAGGAAATAGCGAACGCGGAAGAGACAATTCCGTTAGTTGAAGCTGATTCGCGGCTTGGCTGGGAGCCTAGCATGGAGTATATGACGGACGCTGCGCATTTGCGATGGAAAATAGATCAGGTACGCAGCGTGATTGACAGCGAGTTCGTGCAATATCGAAAGTCGCTTGCGTTAACGGATCGTACGATTCGAAAATGAAATAATGACAACGGCCCGGCTTGTGACGCGATCACAGGCCGGGCCGTTGCGTTGTGTGACAGTGGAATTTGATGTTGCTTCGGTGCCGTTCGCCTTGCAGGAAAGACCTGCAAGGACATTCGAAAGCCTGCAGAAACCGCTCTGCAACAGCGTTTTCGGTCTGAGATGCACGCTGGTCCGGTTCGGATTATTGACGGAATGTATGGTGCGACTGATAATCAAGCTAACATCACGCAAAGGAAGGAGGAGGTCACTATATTATCGATACTTGTAAGAAATCGGTGGCTGTACGCGATGCTTGTTCCTGGAATTATTTACTTTTTGATATTCAAATATTTGCCCATGTGGGGACTCGTCATCGCCTTTCAAAATTACCAACCATTCCTGGGCATAACGGGAAGCGAATGGGCGGGCTTCCGTCACTTCGAACGCTTATTCAGTGATCCGGAATTTTTCAAGCTGTTCCGAAACACGGCGTTGCTTGCCATCTACAACATCGTTTTTTTCTTCCCGCTGCCGATCATTCTGGCGTTGATGCTGAACGAGGTGCGGCTGGAAGTGTACAAAAAAGCGGTGCAAACGATCGTCTACATTCCGCACTTTATTTCGTGGGTTGTTGTCGTCGGCATGTTTTATACGTTTTTTACGATTCAAGACGGCATTGTTCCTGATTTGATGTCGGTTGCCGGCATGGAGAAAATCGATTTTCTGCAAAGTCCGGACTGGTTTCGAACGATGATTACGACCCAAGTGATATGGAAGGAAGCTGGATGGGGAACGATTATTTTCCTTGCGGCGATCACCGGCGTAGACCCGCAGCAATATGAGGCGGCCACGATCGACGGAGCCGGCAGATTTCGCCGCATGTGGAGCATCACGCTACCGGCTCTTCGCAGTACGATTATTATTTTGCTGATTCTCCGTTTGGGCAGCTTTATGGATACGGGGTTCGAGCAAATTTTTCTGATGCTGAATGCGTTAAACCGCGAAGTCGGCGAAGTGTTCGATACTTATGTATATACGGCTGCTATTCAGCAAGGCGATTACAGCTATAGCACTGCTGTTGGTCTGTTCAAATCAGTCATTGGCGCTATCCTTGTATTTCTCGCGAATTATATGGCTAAGAAAAACGAAGAAGACGGCATCTTTTGACAGAGGACAGAAGGGAGGGGGAATCCAATGACACACGAAAAAACACTGGGAAACCGCTTGTTCGATGCAGCTAATATTGGAATACTGCTTCTGGTGTCGCTGATGACGCTAGTGCCGTTTCTTTACATTATAGCCGGATCACTTGCCGCTCCTGAAGAGGTGCTGCGCAAGACGTTCATTCTGTTTCCAGACCGCTTCGATTGGACGGCATACCGTTATATTTTTTCGACTAATACCATCATAAAAAGCCTGTGGGTGTCCGCTTGGATTACGATTGCAGGCACAGCAATCAATTTGGCCATGACCGGCATTATGGCTTATCCGCTGGCGAGACGAGACCTGCCCGGAAGACGGCCGATCATGTTTATGGCTACGTTTACTATGATTTTCAGCGGCGGCATGATTCCGACGTTTCTCGTTGTGAAGTCGCTCGGACTGATCGATTCGTATTTGTCTTTATTGATTCCTGGCGCGATTAGCGCGTTTTATTTAATCATTCTAAAAAACTTTTTCCAACAGCTTCCAGACGGTTTGGAGGAGTCGGCCAAAATCGATGGCTGCAACGACCTGCAAATTTTTTATAAAATCGTGGTTCCGCTTTCAAAGCCGGCTCTCGCTACATTAACGTTGTTTTACGCGGTCGCGCATTGGAACAATTACTTCTCAGCTATTCTATACATCAACGATTCTGCCAAATGGCCGGTTCAAGTGTTGCTAAGGCAAATTGTTATCCTTTCGCAAGGGGGAATCGGTGACTCCAGCATGTTTACTGATCAATTTGTCGTACCGCCGGCGGTCACGATCAAAATGGCTGTTATCGTCATCACGCTGCTTCCAATGCTGTGCGTATATCCGTTCATTCAGTCTTATTTCACCAAGGGAATTTATCTCGGCTCGGTCAAAGGTTGATAACAGTGTTGGCCAAGATGATCGTTCCGCTCGCGAGAGGGAGGGCAGAGGTCAGCGACTTTAAAAGGACGCACCGCGCAGCATTTCATCTTGTCCAAATCAAATATAGAGCACTGTTCCAAAAAAAGGAGGTTACTACATTTATGAGCACGTTATCGAAAATGGTAAAAAAGTCAATGGTGGGTAGTATGGTTGCTGTTATGGCACTTGGTGCTACGGTGGCATGCAGCAGCGAGAAGCCGAAAGAACCCGCGGCGTCAGGTGCACCTGAAGCTTCCAGTTCGGCTTCGGTTGCTCCGAGCGAAGCTCCGATTACGATCTCGATGATGGTCCCGCAATATCCGACGGAGCCGGTCAAAGCTGACAGTCCCGGCATGCAGAAGATTCGCGAATACACCGGCTATAACATCGATATTAACTGGGTGGTGGGTGCAGGCTATGAAGAAAAACTGAATGCGACGATCGCCTCCGGCTCGATGCCGCAAGTGCTTGTCATTCCGGACAACAAGAACGCCAATATTGTCAATGCCGCGCGTTCGGGCATGTTCTGGGAAGTAGGGCCTTACTTGAAGGATTACCCGAATTTGTCCAGCTTGAATCCGCAAATTTTGTCCAACACTTCGCTTGACGGCAAAATATACGGATTGCCAAGAACCCGTCCGATATCACGTACAGGTCTCCTGTTCCGCAAGGATTGGCTGGACAATGTCGGCCTGAAAGTGCCGCAAACGGTTGACGAGCTGTACGAGGTTTTGAAAGCCTTTACTTACAATGATCCCGACAAGAATGGCAAGAATGATACGTTCGGCCTGAGCGACCTGGGATCGGCGAGCGTGGGGGCGGCAATCGACTATTTGGCCATTTATTTCGGCGCGCCGCTGAACTGGGGTGTTCAACCGGATGGCAAGCTGATTCCTTCCTTCATGACGCCAGAATATTTGGAAGCAATGAAGTTTAACAACAAGTTGTATACGGAGAAGCTGGTTAACCAGGACTTCCTGATCGTGAAAGAAGGTTATATAGCCAATATCAATCAAGGGAAAGCTGGCTTCCTGCTCACAGCGGTAGACTCGGTAACGACGGCGCAGTTCGCCGATCTGAAGAAGTTGAACCCACAGGCGGAGTTGGATGTGGCTACTGGTGTCACAGGACCGAAGGGGGAATTCGTGCAAGCCGACCCAGGATTCGCAGGACTTCTCATGTTTCCGAAGAGCAGCGTTAAAACGGAGGAGGATTTGAAAAATATTTTGGGATTCTTCGACAAAATGACCGACAAGCAAATGATTGATTTGACAATGCTCGGCGTTGAAGGTCATACGTATAAGATGGAAAATGGCGTGCCGAACGTAAATAAAGATTTGTATAACAATGAAATTAATCCACTGAATCAGTTTATGGTCAAATTGGGTATCTTCGGGCCAAAGCCTGGCGATACGCCAATGGAAACAAAATGGAAAGAAATCATCGCCGGCAACGAGAAGAAAGGCGTATCCGATCCAACGACTCCATTGATCTCGCAAACTAACGTGGAGAAGGGCGCTCAATTGAAGAAGCAAATTACAGACGCTCGCGGCAAATTCATTATGGGCGAACTGGATGAAGCAGGATGGCAGAAAGCGATTGAAACATGGCAAAAAAATGGCGGGGATCAAATTATCGACGAATTTACTGCCGAATACGCGAAAATCAACAAGAAGTAACGGAGTGATAACGGATGGAAAACCAATTGTACCGCAAAACGATATGTCGCGGACTGTTTGACTTCCACGTAGGGGAAGCCATTCCGGAGGTGCGGTTGAACGTGGCGGATTACATCGCAGGCGCCGCTGCTGCGGGCATGCAAACGATTACGTTCATGACTAAAGACGCGTTCGGAAACAGTTATTATGACACGCGGATTGGTCACAAGAATACGAAGCTCAGCGGCGACTTGTTAGGCGAAGCCATAGCTGAGGCTAAGAAACATAACTTGGCTATCATCGCCTATTATAATGTTGGACTCAATAACCACGTTGGCGGGGCCAACCCGGATTATCGGCAGCGAGGCGCCGATCAGATGCCGATCAAGGAAGCGTTCGGCTTCTACGATCTACTCTGCATGAACTCTCCTTACCGGGATTTCGTGTATGAACAACTGAGAGAAATCGCCGAACGTTACGAGGTGTCTGGATTTTTCTTCGACATCACGTATGTATGGGACGACTGCTGCCACTGCGAATATTGCCGTACGGCGTATCGCAACCGATTCGGTTATGAGGCGCCCGCAGCACCGGTTCCGGGGACGAAGGAAATGGCTCATTGGCAAGCGTTCCAGCGCGATATCCGCTACCGGTTTCTGCGTGATGCGGCGGATAGACTGAAAGCGATCCGTCCGGATTTCCTGATCGGCTGGAATCATGCCGGCGACCCCCGATTCGGTCAAGTCGAAGCGGATCGGTATGCGGATTATTTCACTTCGGAGTTCCATCCGCCTCATTACAAGTACGGCAGCCTGCTGGCGCGCTGGAAACGGTCGTTCGGCAAGCCGTTCGAGCTGATGATGCCAAGCGAGATGGGGAGTTGGGGAGAATGGACGGTCGCGCCGCACGAAACGCTCCGTACGACGGCGGCTATCGCTGTGGCGAACGGGGGCTCGATCAGCTTCGGTCATGTCGCCTATCCTTCCGGCGAATTGAAGGGCAGCGTGCCGCGACCGGTTATGGAGGCAGTCAAGTACGCTAACGACTGGGTTCAGTCGCTGGAGCCGTGGCTGCTCGAAGCGGTCAGCGAGCCTCAGGTTGCCGTATTATATAGCATCGGAAGCAAGCGAATGCTGGAAGCGTCGACACTGCCGCGAAGTCTGGACGAAGCCACGCTGCAAGGCGTACACCGCATCTTGACGGAAGGGCATATCCACTTCGATATTCTCGATGAAGATGGGCTGGCGGCGAATATCAGCCAGTACGAGCTAGTGGTCTTGCCGGATCAAGCGTATGTGAGCGAGGAACTGCAAGGAATCATCCGCGACTATGTGCGAAGCGGCGGCAAGCTGCTGGCAAGCGGACGCACCTCCTTATACGAAGCGAATGGAGAACGCTGCGACAACTTCGGGCTGAGCGATGTGTTCGGCACCGCCTTCCTTGACATGTGGCTGTACGATGTTTCGTATCTGTATCCGCTTGATGCCGCACTGCTGGACAATATCCCGGATATGCCGCTGTTGCTGAAAAACCAGGCATTGCCCACTCTGAAGGTGTCGACAACAACCGGAACGAAGCTTGCCGGACTTATGGAACCGGCTGTTGAGACGAAGGTTCACCGCCATGTGTACCACCAGCACGCTCATCCGGCAGTCGGGACGCCAAATCCATCTATTGTAATGAATACGTATGGTAAAGGAAGTTGCCTGTATATACCATTGCCGCTTGAGGCAGGGTATTGGAGAAGCGGATCACCGTGGCTGCGCAACGTATATCTGAGCGGCTTGCGCATATTGAATCCTGAACCGGGAATCGTCGTTCGTGCACCGTTGTCAGTAGAGGTGAATGTTATGCGCCAGCCCGGACAATCACGAGTGATCGTTCATTTAATTCATGTACGCGAAGAAACGGCGGCAGGCTCGAAGACATTCATCGAGGAAGTGCATCCAGTCCAGGAAGTCGAAATTTCACTTCGTCTGAACGCAGGCCGTGTGCAGATCATCCCGGAAGGGACGGAGCTTGCGGTGGAGAAGCGTGCGGATCGCGTCTCGTTCATCGTGCCGCCATTTGGCTTGCACACAGCGGTAGCCGTTGAGATAATAAACTGATCTAATGCAGATTGATATGTGGCCGTGAGGAGGTGGTTTTTTATGATGCGGAAGCCCCCGCGATTATTGATCCGGCTTATGGTAATCAGCATTTTTGTTGGGGCGATCCCAGTGCTTGCCTTAGGCAGCTTCTCTTACTATTTATTTATGGATCGGGTCGAGGATCAGGTCGATCAGCGCAACAGCCAACTTCTCACGGAAACGCAGATGCGCCTTGAACAATTGTATACGACTATAGATTTTTCGCTTACTCAACTGGCAAACTCGACTTTGTTGCAGGATTCGACCGAGTGGGATTATTCGAGCCATCACTTTCAGTCGTTTAACGAGCTGAGCTCGCAATTGTACCGGATGCAAACAATGGAAATGGGAATTAGCAATGTATTCTATGTCAGCTTCGCCAAAGGCTGGCTGCTCGACAACCACGGAGCGTTCTTGCTCAGCGAGCATGCGGATCGCGACTTGTACGTCGGATATCGCGAAAGGAATGAGAAGTCGTTCTGGGTGACGCAACAGGAAAGAACTAATACCGCGGTGAAAGAAGGTGTACGGTCGGAGTCGGATATTGCTGCCGTTACTCTGGTGAAAAGAACGCCGCTCCATGCGATGAAGCCAACAGGTATGCTGGGTGTGCAAATTCCGCGTTATGAAATCGAGCGCCGGCTGTCCTCTGACGACAATCGCGATGCGAGGCTGTTGATCGACGCCGATCTGCATATTCTGGCGGCTTCGGAATCGTTCACCTCCCAGTGGAACCAGCTTCCCGCCGAATTTGCTGCTCTCATCAAAGGGACAGTTCAGCCCGGGAGTCCCGCAACGTTCAAATTCGATAATTCGCATCTGGCGGTTGTCAGTCGCTCGGCCTATAACAACTGGTATTATGTTTCGGTCTACTCGAATGCCGAGATTGCCAAAGATGCCGGATCGATTCGGAACACGATGTTTTTAACCTGCTTCCTCGTCCTCTTGCTTACACTGCTGATCGCGATGGCGATGAACCGCCGATTTTATAAGCCGATCCGCAAGCTGTACGATTCCGCTGTCCGTCTGTCCGATTCGCAGACCGACAATAAATATAATGAAATTGAACTGATTGAAGCGCGTCTGGAGTCATTGATGGAAACGCAGCATGGCAAGGATGAGTTTATAGCCGGTCAGGTCAGCCAATTGCGGGATCTATTCCTGTTCAAGCTACTGATTGGCGAGGTTAATCCTGCTGAAGCTGAAGCCAGATCTGCCTATTACAGGTTGAATGCGGAGTGGAAGCAATGCTGTATTGTCTCCCTGCTAATCAGCAACTGGAAACGCTCGCGATACAGGGAAAGCGACCGGGATCTGATGATGATGGCCGTAAAGAATGTAATGGGCGAGCTCATTCCCGCTTCCAATAGCCTGCCTGTCGTTACGATCGGTCAGTGCCAGGTAATCGTCGTCGGCAGCATGCATGAGACGTCTAAGCAATTTCGTGAATATGTCGAATCACTGATCGTGATGATCCGCGCAGCCGTCGAACGTTACTTGGGACTGGACGCCATATTCGGGATCAGCCGGTCGATTCATTCGTTGAAGGAAGCCAGCCGTGCCTACCTGGAAGCGACAGAGGCGTTAAAGCAAAAAAGTGTCATCATCGAGCAATCATTTTTCTTCTTCGAGGATTTGACGCCCGATCGAATGGTCCGGATCAAGTATCCGGCGGCACTGGAGAAGGCACTCATTGAAGCGATAGAGGAGAATGATCACGAGCAGGCTAGGGAGAGCTTGCGGCTAATTTCCCGTTATTTGCTGGAGGCCAACGTCAGTTACCGCGAGCTGCAGCTCTATTTGGTACGCTTGCTCGTCACGTTGCTGACGGATTCTCTCGATTCTGAAGAGTTTCTATTCCAACTGTTGAACGACCAGAAGACGATATTTGATCAACTGTTCGAGCTTAACTCCCTGGATGAAATCGAGAGCTGGATCGTTGGGAAAGTGCTCACTCCGTTCATTCAATGGCGAGAAGAACAGTCGCAGAAGCAATATTATATCATCACCGAGCAGATGCGCAGAATAATTCACGAGCAGTATAAAACGGATCTAACGCTGGAAGCATGCGCAGAGCAATTGAAGTACCATCCCGACTATTTGCGGAGGGTGTTCCGCAAAGGAACGGGCGTGAGCTTCAGCGATTATCTCGCGCAACATCGGCTGAGCATCTCCAAGGAGCTGCTTGAGAATACAGATTGGACGATTTTGGACATTGCGCAGCAGCTCAATTTCCAAAATTCACAAAACTTCATTCGCTATTTCAAAAAAATGGTCGGCATCACCCCTGGACAATATAGGCAAAGCTTACGGGAGTAAGTGTATGGATCGCGGAGAAATGCTTCATGTGTCTCTCCATTCATGAATTGCAAGCGGTTACAATAAAGTATGAGCGGGAGGAAAGAATAAATGGGAACTACCGAATGGAGGAAGAAAAACATGTTGAAGCGTAAATGGATGCTGTGGACGTTGGTTTTAGCAATAGTACTCGCTCCGATGGTAGGCTTGACCCGGAATGCCGATGCACAGACACCTGACAGCCCTACTTTGAGTCAGATCGATGCAATATTGCTCTTGCTGGATCAACTGGTTGCATCCGGTGAGGTGCGGGCCCCATTGTCGAAGCAGCTTGAAAACAGCTTGCAGCAAGCCAAACATCAGTTGGAGAAAGGCTCGACCGAGCAGGCTGACAAGAAGATAGACGATTTCCTGAAGCATCTATCCAATAAGGGCATGCAGAAAAATATAACCGAAACCGCAAAAAATCTGCTGGGGGAAGCAGTCCAAACGATGAGGGAAGGGGAGGCATCGAACCCAACGCCAACGACGGATTTGAGTATTGTAGCGAATGGTCAGGCGCAGTCGCTAATTATCGTGGAACCGAGCGCAGATAATCAAACAAGAGCAGCAGCGAATAAATTAGCTGCGTATATCAAAAAGTCGACAAATGCTGCGCTACCTGTCTTGACGACGACGGAGCTTAACCAGTCGGGTAATCTGTATGACAATAAGGTTCGCATCTATGTCGGAACGAAAGCTCCACAGACAGAAACTGCGATAATGAGCGAACTGCAAGAACTAGACGATCACGGATTTGTTATCTGGCCTTACGAGCAATCGATTTCTATTATCGGACCGACAGCTTGGGGTACGGAGTATGGCGTTGATGAATTTCTCGAGCGCTATGTCGGTGTCCTTTGGTTATTGCCTGGACCTGACGGCGAGGATGTACCGTTGACAACAGATCTGGCAGTTCCTGCTGAACAGGTAAAAGATGAACCAGCCGCAATTTCCCGGCATTTCTTCGGGATGGCTATTCAAGGCGAGTGGAGTAGAGATAATCGTATGCAGCAATCGATTAATTTCCACCATAACATGAATGTATTGTTTGATCCTGCTGTTTTTGCCGATCACCCGGAATATTATCCCGATGGGGTTCTTCCTACCCATCCTTATGACTGGCAACCATGCTTTACGAATGAAACGGCAGATGCAGCGATCGCGACAATTATTGAATATTTCAATCAGAATCCTACTGCCAGATCCTATTCGCTGGGC
The DNA here is from genome assembly GCF_025567625.1 of Paenibacillus sp. J5C2022. Taxonomy (GTDB): domain Bacteria; phylum Bacillota; class Bacilli; order Paenibacillales; family Paenibacillaceae; genus Pristimantibacillus. The sequence goes on from NZ_JAOQJC010000015.1 coordinate 126,347, forward strand.
ATTAACGACAAACAGGATAACTTTTGTGAATCCAATCCGGATCATCCGAACTATCCAGGAAAGCTGAACTCTATGGGTGTACTGAATATGTCGGACATTTATTATCCATGGGTGAATCAAGTAGCAGAAGGTGTTTTGGCTGTACATCCGGATAAATATTTTGGGTTGCTGGCCTACTTGAATGTGTATGACCCGCCGACCGTTCCGCTGAACCCTCGTGTTATTCCGTTTATTACGGATGATCGTATGACATGGGTACTGCCTGAACATGAGTCGACCGGGAAAGGACAGACCGCGCTCTGGGAAGAGAAGGCGACAAATATTGGGTTTTATGAATATTTATACGGATCGCCGTACAATGTGCCTCGTATGTACATGCAACAAATGGCGGAAAATTATAAGTATGCGGAAGATCACAAGGTTATTGCTCATGTCGCGGAGTTGTATCCGAACTTTGGTGAAGGTCCGAAACCGTGGGTATCGGCCAAATTACAGTGGAATCCGAACCTCGATGTCAACGAATTGACGGACGAATGGGTTGAGCGGGCGGTAGGTGCGGAAGCGGCTCCATATTTGAAGCAGTATTATGAGTATTGGGAAACGTTCTGGACGACCCGTATCTTCCAGTCGGACTGGTATAACGCATGGCTCAACGCAACAAATAAGCGGAATTACTTGAATCTCTTCGACCACAGTTATCTGGAAATCGTGACGAAGGAAGACCTCATCGAGAGCCGTCGCCTGTTGGAGCTGGTCGTTGCCAATGCCGGGGCAGGCAAGCAGAAGACGCGTGCCGAGCTGCTCCTGCGCACATTTGAGTATTACGAAGCATCGGCGCTTAGCTATCCGAGAAAAGGAGCAGTCAGCACGCCTGCGGATGAGCAAGCCGCAATGGCAATGTTGGACGATATCGAACAAAGCTACGCGATGGCAAAAAAGCGGAAAAGCCTGTTAGTAGAATTCAGCGACAATCTTATTCTCGACAGAACGAACAAGGAAAACTCCGGTGCATGGGATGGCGTACAAAGAATGCTTATCGATGCTGTACAGCGCTATGTGAATACGGAACCGGCAAACGGAATCGTACGACAACGGTTCTACAACGTATTGAGCGGAATGGACTCTTACACGAATCTTTCCGCATCCGCCGTTAAAACAGCGGCCAGCAAAGAGACGATCCTGCAATCTCTCGATTTCAGTCAAGGACCGTGGACTGCAGCGGTTCCTTTCTCCGAGTTTACGGTTATGGGTTCCAACGAGGTTCCGCCTTCAGAGACGAAAGTATATTTGTTGTGGGATGATGAGAATCTGTATGTCGGGTATGAAAACTTTGACAGTGAAGTGTTGACGAACAAATTGATTAAGAGCACCGAGGCACCGAATAACTGGTGGAAGAGCGGCCAGGACGACTCCGTCGAAACCTATGTGACTGGCGATGTCGCATCAGGCTACAAAGGATTTTTCACTAATCCTAATGCCGTTAAGTTCATTTACAAGAAAACAGATCCAAATGCCGGACCGACACCGGATCTGGATACCCAGTGGCAAGCAAGTGCACAAATTGGAACGGATCGTTGGAATACGATTCAGGTCATCCCATTCTCCAGCATAGGCGTCGATCTGAATCTGACTAATACTCTGATGGGTTTCTTCTTCCGTACTTATCATGGATCTACCAAGTTTTTAGGCTGGGGCGGAGGGGCGCCTTGGAAGGCAGATAGCTTCAGACCTGTTCATCTTGTGGATTCTACTAATTATTTGAAAAATTCATCGTTTGAGTTAGGCAATACTGAGACACCTCATGTAATCCCTTCGTGGTACTCGTGGGGAACTACAGTTACACAACGTACGGACGAGTACGCTCGTACAGGCAATTATAGTCTTGTGACTAGCGGAGTCCAGTCGGCTGCCGGACCTTATCAATACACTGACGCGGGGATTGCTCCGGGCAAGTATAAGGCCGTTCTATATTACTACTTGCCAACGGATCCGACTACGACAGGCACGATTCAGTTCTGGACCAACATCAGATCCGGTGCAACTCAGGTTGCTGACGTGCGGACCGACAACATGCCACTCTCCTGGGCATTCGGAAAGTGGAAGAAGCTGGAGTATATTTTCGAAGTCAAACCTGATTATAATGGAGTTGTGCCCACTCAGTTGCAAGTCTGTGTATCACTAAGAAACTTCAATACAACTACCAAACTTTATTTGGATGATTTCTCCTTATATAAGCTGGCGGACTAAGCTTTAGACGATTAAGGGGGGGGCGCGTTGGAGCGCCCCTCCTTTGTCTGTATTTAACTAACAAACTCCACAGCGCTTATTCAAGCATCTTCCCCCTTCCCCTCTCATCTCATCCTGGCATCTGATTCATGATCCCTCCCCATTCCGTTGAAACTGATGAATGCCATTGGACCATAAATGGGTCTGACATGACATTGCCTCGCAAACCTAGTAGTATGAATAGTAGAATCTCGAAGCGGACAATAGGTCTTAGGAAACTGATGCATGGCCGGAATCGCGCCGATAGAGGGTAGAGACGATAGAGTCTGTACTTTGAAGCATACGAAGCATACGAGTCCTATGAAGCGTATCGATGGATGTTGAAGTATATTGGAGCGTATTGAAGTATTTTATAGCTTATCGAAGCAACAGGAGGAGCAAGATATGCAACATCGCTATGTGAAAATAATAGGGACTGGCAAGTACTTGCCGCAAACGTGTGTGACTGCCGAAGAGGTCGACGCCAGGCTGGGGGTGAAAGCGGGATGGACGCTGAAGAAGACCGGCGTCGCCAAGCGTTACTTCGCAGGCGAAGAAACGGCGGCGCAGATGGGGGCCAAGGCTGCAGCGGCGGCTATCCTGGCGGCAGGCATCTCGTTCCGCGATATCGATTGCATTGTCGGCGCAAGCGGCACGTACCAGCAGCCGATTCCCTGCAATGCGGCGCTTATACAGGCGGAGATGGGGGAAGGCGCTTCCGGCGTTCCCGCGTTCGACGTCAATACGACCTGCCTAAGCTTCGTCGCCGCAATGGATATCGTCTCTTATATGATAGAAGCGGGAAGATACCGCACCGCGCTGCTCGTGACCAGCGAGATTGCTTCCGTCGGTCTTGACTGGGAGCATAAGGAGAGCGCAGCACTGTTCGGAGACGGGGCGGTCGCGGTTGTCTTGAGCCGTTCGGAGCGGGGCGGCCGCTCTGCAATTGTGCACGCTGCCATGGAAACCTACGGCGACGGCGCTCCTCTGTCCGAGATTCGCGGCGGCGGTACGAAGCTCCATCCGCGCAATTTCGAGGCGACGGGGAAGGACTTCCTGTTCCAGATGGACGGAACGGGCATCTTCCGTATGACCTCGAAGCTGATGCCGCCGTTCCTCGATCGGCTCATGCGGGAAGCGGGCACCGGTATAGGAGAGATGAAGCTGGTTATCCCCCATCAGGCAAGCGCCATGGCGGTCCGGCTCATTATGCGCAAGCTGGGCGTAGGCGAGCATCAGTTGATGGACGTCTCGCACCACGGGGGGAATATGATCGCCGCCTCTATCCCGATGCTGCTGCACGAAGCGATAGAGCGACAGCGCATTGAACGGGGAGACCGGGTGTTGCTGCTGGGCACATCGGCGGGGCTCTCACTGGGAGGACTTATTCTTGATTACTAGAGGGGGAGGCGGCTTGCCGTCTAATAATAGAGACAAGCTGCCCATTCTGATTACCGGCACGAGAGCGCCGGTCGCGCTGGACATCGCCAGACGGCTGGCCGCTGCAGGGCATCCTGTATTCGCTGCGGAGAGTGTAGACTTTCATCTTTGCCGCGTGTCGAGAGCAATAGTGCGGAGCTATCGGGTACCGAAGCCTAACCGGGATCGGGAAGGCTACTTGACGGCCATTCGCCGAATTGTACAGGAGCAGCGCATTGGAATGATCATACCTACTTGCGAGGAAGTATTTCATCTTGCGCAAGGCAAAGCCTTCATCGAACTGGGGACCGGCTGCAAGGTGCTTTGCGAGCCAATCGATCAATTGGATCGGCTGCATAGCAAGTGGAAGTTCATCGAGCATCTGGCAAGCAACGGCATCCTCACGCCGTATACCGAGCGAGTGGAATCGATGGACGAGCTGGAGGAGAAGCTTGGGTCGGGACGTTTTTCCGGCCGCGTGGTGCTGAAGCCGGAGTATTCCAGATTTTCGGCGAAGGTGCGGATCATCGAACTGGATCAGCCGAAGCTATCGGAGAGACTGGCGCTATGGCGACGCGAAGGACAGGGCGAAGAAGACATCAGTCCGTCCCTGCCTTGGGTCGTACAGCAATATATTGCAGGCACGCCGTTATGCACGTACACGATCGCCCATGAAGGCCGAGTGACTGCTCATGCTTGTTATACGCCGACATTCACGGCAGGATTGGGAGCCGGTATTCATATGGGAGCCGTTCAGCATGATGAGCTATGGTGTTGGGTGAAGGAGTTCGCAGCCCAAGAGCGGTTCACAGGCCAGCTCTCGTTCGACTTTATCGTATCCGCCCATGACGGCCGATTATATCCGATCGAATGCAATCCAAGAGCGACAAGCGGCGTTCATCTGCTGCCCCATCATGACGATGCCTTCGCAGGGGCTATTATCGGCACAACCAACCCGACTGGCTTGAGTGGTTCTATTAGCTCGATCGTCTCGCCCGATGACGGACAGCTGCCGTTGTTCCCCGAGCCCGGCGCCTCCTGCATGCTTGGAGCGGCGATGCTGCTATTCGGCGCTTCGCAGCTGCGCCATCCCCGGCGATGGAGGGCATGGGCCTCGGCGTTTCGTCATAGCCGGGACATTATTTTTCGGCTTGACGATCCGCGGCCGTCGGTGGAGCAATTTCGCATTTTGCTGGAGACGATGCGTATTGCGAAGTCCGAGAGGGTATCCATACTAGAAGCATCGACAATTGATTTGGAATGGAATGGTTCACTATGAAGAGTGCGCTAGTAACAGGAGCGACGGGATTTGTCGGGAAGAGGCTTGCCGGCACCTTGCAGCGGAAGGGGTGGCAGGTGACGGCTTTCGGCAGAAATGAAGTGGCGGGCAAGGAACTGGAAGACGCTGGAATCACTTTCATAAAGGGGAATCTCGCTCATCGTGAAATCGTAATGGAAGCTTGCAGAGATCAGGATGTGGTCTTCCATAGCGGAGCGCTATCCTCTCCTTGGGGAGCTTATCAGCAATTCTACGACAGCAATGTGCTGGGCACGAAGCATATCGTGGAAGGCTGCCGTGAAGGCGGCGCCCGCCGGCTTGTTCATGTGTCTACGCCAAGCATCTATATGAATTATCGGGACCGGTTGAACGTTGCCGAGGATAGCCCGCTTCCCCGAAAGGCCGCGAATCATTATGCCGCGACGAAGAGGGTGGCCGAGGAGATCGTGCAGCAAGCGCACATTGAAGGACTTCCCGCCATCATCATCCGTCCGAGAGCAATATTCGGTCCAGGCGATACGACGCTGCTGCCCCGGTTGATACGGGCGAACGACGAGGGAGGCGTGCCGATGTTCCGGGGCGGCCGGATCATGATGGATTTAACCTATGTGGACAACGTTGTGCACGCGCTGCTGCTCTGTGCGGATGCGCCGGAGTCTGCGCTTGGCGCTGCCTACAACATAACCAATCAGGAGCCTGTCATATTGCTCGAAGTGCTGGAGCGTTTGTTCCGCGTGCTGGACAAGCCGCTGAAGCGGCGCAAGGTGCCGTATCCGCTCGCTTACGGGCTGGCGGGGTTGCTGGAATGGAAGGCGAGGTTGCTGGGGTCGGAGAAGGAACCGCTCTTGACCCGCTATTCTGTCGGAGCGCTGGGACGGCATCAGACTTTGGACAATACTCGCGCCAGGAATGCGCTGGGTTATATGCCGCAGGTCAGTGTAGAGGAAGGAATTGTACGCTATGCGGAGTGGTGGAAGCAACATCAGAATGGACATCAATAAGACGACTGTGACGCTTCAGCTGCACGCATCCGGCTATTGCACCCATCGGGAGTTCGTCACAATCTCCGGCGGCTCGTGGGGACATGTCCGTTACCCTGCGGGATATGCTGTAATTGAGCATCCGCAGCACGGCATCCTGCTGTTCGATACCGGCTATGCAAGCCGCTTCCTGGAGGCGACAAGGCCGTTCCCATATTCCCTGTACGCCAAGACGACGCCCGTCTGTCTGGGAGAGAGCGCGGCGAGTCAGCTACAGAGAAGGGGCGTTCGGCCGGAAGACGTGAAGCGCATAATCGTGTCGCACTTTCATGGGGATCATATCGCGGGCTTGCGGGATTTCCCGAACGCGGAATTTATGGCGTCGCGGAAGGCGTATGAAGCCGTGAAGCGCTTGAAAGGGGTGTCGGCCGTCCGAAGGGGATTCGTACCCGCTCTGCTGCCAGATGACTTCGAGCATCGGCTGTCGCCGATTGAAGAGACTCCGCACATCGCCTTGCCGGAACAGCATCCCTTCCACGCAGTGGGCGGCTACGATCTATTCGCCGACGGCAGCCTGATCGCCGTCGATGTGTCGGGGCACGCCGAGGGGCAGTTCGGATTATTCCTGCGCACCGCACGGAACGAATGCTTCTTGTGCGCCGATGCTGTCTGGTCGAGCGCAGCTTACCGGGAAGAGCGGCCGCCCCATCCCGCAGCGGGGCTGATCATGCCGAGCCGCCGGCAGTATCGGGAATCGTTCCTGCGTCTCGTGGAGCTGCATAAGCGCTACCCGGACGTGCGCATCATTCCGTCGCACTGCATGGAAGCGTGGAGCCGGCATATAGAGGGAGGCGAGCCGTTGTGAGGGATAAGCTGACGATATTCCGGTCCTATCTGGCAACGCGCTATCTGCGGAACTGGAATAACCGTGACGCATTGGAAAGCTGGCAGGAGAAGCGGATTGCCCGCCATATTGAAGCAGTCAGGAAGGAATCCCCGTTCTACCGTGAACTGTGGGACGGGAAGCGGAGCGTGGAGTGGCGTTCCTTCCCAATTATAGATAAAGGAATCATGATGGAGCATTTCGATAGCCTGAATACGGTGGGCATGAAGAAGGAAGAGGCGATGCGGCTGGCGCTTGAAGCCGAACGAAGCCGGGACTTCTCTCCCGCGATGAACGGCGTCACTGTGGGTCTATCCTCCGGCACTTCGGGCAATCGGGGGCTGTTCCTCGTCAGCGATTGGGAAAGGTATACGTGGGCCGGAGCGATGCTGGCGAAGGTGCTTCCCGGCTCGATTATGTCTAGCGAGAAGGTGGCCTTCTTCCTGCGAGCGGACAGCCGTCTGTACAGCTCGGTGAGAGGGAGGCGGCTGCAGTTCCGGTTCTACGATCTGCTTCAGCCGCTCGAGCGTCATATTGATCAACTGAACGTCTACAAGCCATCCATAGTGGTCGGTCCACCGTCGTTGCTCCGGCTGCTGGCGGGAGCGGCGCAATGGGGCGCTCTTGCGATTGCCCCTGCGAAGGTGATCTCCGTCGCAGAGGTGCTGGACCCGCTGGACAGAAGCTATATTGAAGCGGCGTTCGGAGGGATACTGCATCAAGTCTATCAATGTACGGAAGGGTTCCTGGCTTCTACCTGCCGCTTCGGCACTCTCCATATCAATGAAGATATCGTCGCGATTCAGAAGGAATATGTCGATGCGGACAAGAAGAAGTTTATGCCCATTGTGACGGACTTCACACGAGTATCCCAGCCGATTATCCGCTATCGCTTGAACGATCTGATTACGGAGGGGGATTGCTGCTCCTGCGGATCTCCGCTTGTCACGATTGCCTCCATAGACGGGAGGAGCGACGATCTGTTCTATCTGCCGGGCAGCGACGGGCGTTCCGATATCCCTGTATTCCCGGACTATATCGCACGCGCTGTTATCGTAAGCAGCGATCGGGTGTCGGAATATAAGGTCATTCAGCACGACCGCAGCCAGCTCGAAGTGATGCTGGAGCTGCAAGGCCATGCATCTTGGGAGGAAGAGTCGGCGGCGGTCGTGTCGGGATTGGACGAGTTGTTCCTTAAGCTGGGATGCGTTAGTCCTGTTTACGAATGTACACGATATCAAGCACCGGAGAAGGGCGTCAAGCTGCGGCGGGTGGAGAACAAGTGGAAGAGGGGGACGACGCGATGAGCGACAAGGTGGCGCTGCTGACAGGTACATCCAGCGGCTTCGGCATGCTGGCCAGTCTCCGTTTCCTGGAGAAGGGTTACCGCGTCGTGGCGACGATGCGCGACTTGAACAAGAAGAGCGAATTGCTGGAGCGGGCAAGAGGGCTGGGCTGCGAATCGCGACTGGATTGCATGAAGCTGGATGTGACCAGCGAAGCGGATATTCGTCATGCGATGGAGCAGGTGAGGGAGAAGTACGGAAGGGTGGATGTGCTGGTGAACAATGCGGGCTATGCCGTCGGCGGAGCGGCCGAGGAAGTGCCGATGGAGGAGTGGCGCAAGCTGATGGATACGAATCTGTTCGGCGTCATCGCCATGACGCAATCCGTCCTGCCCCTCATGCGGGAGCAAGGCAGTGGCACGATTATTAATGTAAGCAGCGTCAGCGGACGAATCGGCATCCCCGGCTATTCGCCATATTGCACATCCAAGTTCGCTCTGGAGGGGTTCAGCGAATCGCTGCGCCATGAGGTGAGCGGCTTCGGCATCAAGACGGTGCTGATCTGCCCGGGAGCTTATAATACGTCCATCTGGGATAAAGGGTTCGATCACATTCATGTCACGGAAGCTTCGCCGTATCGGCCGCTTCTGGATGCCGTGTTGGGCTATTCTCGCCGGACGGCGGAATCGGCTCCCGATCCGGACGAGATCGCGCGCAAGATCGTATGGCTGGCGGGGAAGAAATCTCCATCCCTGCGCTATACGTACGGGAAAGGTTCGCTGCAATCGATGCTGGGGAAGTCCCTTCTGCCATGGCGCTGGTTCGAGCGGATATTGGCTGTGGCGCTGAAGAAATCCGATACAGGAAAATGAACTGTGCTCAAATGAGAGTCCCGTCGATCGGCATACGGCTGAGATACGGGGCTTTTTTAAAGTTCTTTATGGTGGAGGAAACCAGAACCGGATGATGCGCAAGCGGCGAAATTGTATTATGATGGTAACGAGGGGAGGAGCGGTATGCGGACAGTATTTTCCAACTTGAAACCGTTTCGATTTGCAGTAGTCATAGCTCTAATTCTCATGTTCACTGAACTTATTGCGGAATTGCTCCAGCCCTATATTATTGCCAAAATCATTGACGACGGCATTATGCAGAACCGCCTAGACGTGGTGTACCTGTGGGGAGGCGTGCTGCTGGGAATATCCGTGGTAGCTTTCGGATTCGGCATCGTCAGCTCTTTCTTCGCCGCTCATGTCAGTCAAAGCTTCGGCTTCCGTATGCGGGAGCTGCTGTATGAGAAAGTGCAGCGGTTCACGTTCACGGAATTTGGACGCTTCTCGGAGTCTTCGTTAATTACACGCTTGACTAATGATGTCATGCAGCTTCAGAATACCGTCTTCATGGGCTTGCGCATTATGCTGAGAGCGCCGCTGCTCGTCATTGGAAGCGTTATTATGGCGTTCCTGGTGGATGCCAAGCTGGCCTTGTACTTCGCAGGCGCCATTCCGATCCTTGCGTTGTTCCTGGGCTGGGTCATGAAGCGGGGCGAAAGGCTGTTCCGCGAGGTGCAGCAGCAGCTGGACAAGGTCAACAATGTGCTGCAGCAGAATCTGATCGGCATGCGGCTCGTCCGCGTATTCGTCAGGGAGAAGCATGAAGGCGATCGCTTCAGCGATGCAAGCAATGGATTAATGGAGCGGATGGTCGCCGCACTCAGACTGACGGAGCTGACGATGCCGGTCATCCTGCTCGTGATGAACGCCAGTGTTATCGCTGTATTGTGGTTCGGACGCATCGAGCTGGATCAGAGTGGAGCAGTTACGGTGGGAGAGATCGTCGCAATTGCCAACTATGCTACGAGGACGACCGGCGTGCTGTCGCTAATGGCGATGATCGTCGTCAATTTCTCCCGCGCGCTCGCTTCGGCGAGAAGGGTGGAGGAAGTGGCGACGACGGGCAGTGCTGGAAAGACCGATGCACAACGCAAGAATGCGCGGACGGTAGGAGCGGGAGACGTTGAGTTCCGTGATGTCACGTTCCAATATCCCGATACAGAAGCGCCGGTGTTGGAGAGGGTGTCCTTCCGGACGGAAGCCGGCAAGATGGTAGCGATAATGGGCGCTACGGGCGCCGGGAAGTCGACGCTGCTGTCGCTGATTCCAAGATTGTACGATATCGAGGACGGCAGCGTGCTTATAGACGGTTACGATGCACAGCATATGGAGCCGAACACCCTGAGGAGGGCGATTGGCTATGTGCCGCAAGACATTATGCTGTTCACCGGAACGGTGGCGGACAATGTTCGCTGGGGGAAGGAAGAGGCGACGATGGAGGAAGTGATGGAGGCCGCACGGCTGGCGCAAATTCACGATACGATTCAGTCGCTTCCCCAAGGTTACAATACGATAGTCGGCCAGAAGGGTGTGAATCTGTCGGGCGGGCAGAAGCAGCGGCTGACGATCGCAAGGGCATTGGTGCGGAAGCCTGCCATTCTGCTGCTGGACGACTGCACAAGCGCGCTTGATGTCCATACCGAAGCGGCGCTGCTTGCCGCGTTGAAGGAGCGGAAGTGCACAATCTTCCTTATCACGCAAAAAATAAGCGCCACAAGAGCGGCCGACTCCGTGCTTCTACTGGATGACGGCAAATTGCTTGCATCCGGTACGCATGAAGAGCTTGTAGAAGCTTCGGCGCTGTATCGCAGCATATGCGAATCACAAGAGCGGAAGGCGGGGGTATCGCATGCTTAAGAAGCTGATGGAGCCGTTCCGCTATCCTCGTCCGGAAGCCGCTGCCAGCCGGGGGGAAAGCCTTCACCCGCCTGCGCAGCACGGAATGGGGAGACTGGCGGAGCGCGCGGGCGGAGGGAAGCCGAAGCAGCGGGCGAAGGACGCCGCCGGCACGCTGAAGCGAATATGGCGCTATCTGATCCAATACCGCGCCAAGCTTATCGCCGTCATGGCGATGGTGCTGTTCAGCACCGGTCTGGCTCTGCTGGGACCTTATTTGATCGGCACGGCGATCGATCGTTTTATTGTAGAGCGCGGCAGCGGCATGCTGCTGTTCCTGCTCGGCATCGCGGCCGTCTATTCGCTGCAGGCGCTGACCACATGGCTGCAGAGCATATGGATGATCACTATCTCGCAGCGCACGGTGCTGTCGATGCGCAGAGAGCTGTTCAATCATCTGCAGCGGCTGCCGATTCCGTACTTCGCCAAGCGGCAGCACGGCGAGACGATGAGCCGGATGACGAATGATATCGAGAATGTGAGCGCCACGCTGAACAGTTCGGTCATCTCCGTCTTCTCCAGCGTGCTGCTGCTTGTCGGCATTGTTGGCGTCATGCTTTCCCTGAGTCCATTACTCACATTGCTCACCTTCCTCGTCGTGCCGCTGATGGCGCTGGGAATGAAATGGATTACGAACCGCACGAGCCGGATGTTCAGGGCGCAGCAGCGCAATCTGGGCGAATTGAACGGCTACGTGGAGGAGACATTGTCCGGTCAGCGCATTATTAAAGCCTTCTCGCAAGAGGAGACGGTCATTCGCGAATTCCGTCAGCGCAACGAGCGGATTCGGCTGTCCGGCTTCTGGGCGCAGGCCATCTCGGGCTTTATTCCGAAGCTGATGAGCGGCCTGAACAATCTCAGCTTCGCCATTATAGCCGGAATAGGCGGCATGCTGGCGCTTAAGGGCGGCACGATTACGGTAGGCGTCATCATCATCTTCGCGGAATATTCCAGACAGTTCACCCGTCCGCTGAACGATCTCGCCAATCAATGGAACACGATGCTGTCCGCCGTGGCGGGAGCCGAGCGGGTGTTCCAGGTGCTGGATGAAGAGGTGGAGAGCAGCGATGAGAGCGGGGCGGAGGAGGTGCGATCCGTGGAAGGGAAGGTAGTCTTCCGTGACGTATCGTTCTCGTACGAAGCGGGCGGCGATACGTTGAAGCATGTCAGCTTCACGGCGGCGCCCGGCGAGACGGTGGCGTTCGTGGGACCTACCGGAGCGGGCAAGACGACGCTCATCTCGCTGCTGAGCCGCTTCTATGAGCCGACAACCGGGGCGATCGAGATCGATGACCGCGACATCCGCACGATGAAGCGGGCCAGCCTGCGTTCACAGATGGCGTTCGTGCTGCAGGACCCGTTCCTGTTCGAAGGCACGATCGCAGACAATATCCGATACGGCAAGCTGGATGCGTCGGATAAGGAAGTGGAGGAAGCGGCGAAGCTGGCGAATGCGCACGGCTTCATCTCCCGGATGAAGGGCGGTTACAATGCGCTGCTGAAAGGGGATGGAGCGGGCATCAGCCAAGGGCAGAAGCAACTGCTCGCGATCGCCAGGGCGATTCTGGCGAATCCGTCGATATTGGTGCTCGACGAGGCGACGAGCAGCATCGACACGGTCACGGAGATTAAAATTCAGGAAGCGCTCCAGCGGTTGATGGAGGGGCGCACGAGCTTCATTATCGCCCACCGCTTGAATACGATTCAACAGGCCGATCAGATCGTCGTGCTCCAGAACGGCACAGTGGCGGAGAAGGGCTCGCATGAGGTACTGACCGCCAAGGGCGGATTCTACAGCGGGCTGGTGCATGGTCAATATGTGCTGGAGCCATAATGGGGTTGAAACCTTTCGTCGTCCGAACGAGTATTAAGGGGACATACAACGGCAGAACAACGGTAAAGGAGTGGGGAGGATGGATGCAGTAGAGTGTCCGTATTGCGAGCAATTGACGGAGATCGGCGACGGAGACAATGTAATGGACCGCCATTGCGAACATTGCGGGAAGAAGCTGGTGGAAGAAGCGGTGCCCGAAGGGATGAATGAGAATCAGCCGCTTCTGCCGTCGAAAGCGGACATGACTGCCCCGGTGGAACAAGAAGTGGATGTTGACAGCTGGGTGAGTAAAATCGGCGATTACGACAAGCAAGTCAAATACGTCGAGGAAGGCTTCTGGGGCAAGGTGAAGCGATATGCTTCCAAAGTGCCCTTCGCGCGGGAGGTGATGGCGCTCTATTATTGCGCGCTTGATCCCGCAACGCCGCGGGCGGCCAAAGTGACGGCCATCGGAGCGATCGCCTACTGGATACTGCCTCTTGACTTGCTGCCGGATTTCATTCCGGTCGCAGGCTTCGCCGACGATGCGACAGCCGTCATCATTGCCTTCAAGACGCTAAGCGGCTTTATTACGGAGGAGCATAGAGAGAAAGCGGAGCAATTCTTCGCGCTCAATCGCAGCTTCAAGGTTGTGAAGCGTCCAGCGAATGAGGATTGAAAGAAAGAGACATGCGGTCAGATTGTCGTCTGATGCATGTCTCTTGCTATTAGGACGGATGAATCTGCCGGCTGGTTGTACTAGAACAAGCTCCAGTCCAGCCGCTGCGACAGCGTCTCCAGCAGATGGACGCCGGCGATGCTGTTGCCCTTCGGATTAAGCGCTGGGCCTACGACCCCAATGCCGTATCGCCCGGGCACCAGCGTCAATATGCCGCCGGCGACGCCGCTCTTGGCCGGCATGCCGACCTCGATGGCGAATTCGCCCGATGCATTGTACATGCCGCAAGTGACCATGAACGTCTTGGCAATCTGTACATAGCGGCGAGGTATGTGACGCTCGCCCGTCAGCGGGTCGGTCCCGTCGAACGCCAGCACGAGCGCCATGCGGGCAAGATCTGCACAAGTGACGTTGATGGAACAGTGACGGAAATACACATCAAGCACCTCGTCCACTTTGCCTTGCAGCACTCCGTTGTCTTTCAGGAAATATGCCATGGAACGGTTCAAATCTGCCGACGCCGATTCCGACCGGTAGACGGCTTCGTTCACTTCAAGCGAGTCGTTCGCCGCCAGTCTGCGGAAGAACTGCAACACTCGATCGGATTTCTCTTCCACGCTTGCTCCTGCAATAAGGGAGGAGATGACGATCGCACCGGCGTTGATAAGCGGATTGAACGGAATGCCAGGCTGAACAAGCTCGAGCTTCAGCATGGAATTGAAGTTGTCGCCGGTAGGCTCCATGCCGACCTTGTCGAAGACGGCTGCTTCCCCGTTGTCCATCAAGGCGAGCAGCAGCGTGAACACCTTCGAGATGCTTTGCATCGTGAAAGGGATCGCTGCGTCGCCTGCGACAACAGAGGCGCCGCTGCCATTCATAATCTGAATGCCGAGCGCTTCATGCGGCGCTTTGGCCAGCTCGGGAATATAGGAGGCTACCTTGCCTTCGCCGCATTGTGCGCGGCTCTCTTCTACCCATTGCGGCAGCTCCTTCTGCAGCTGAATCCATTCTTCGCTTGCTTGAGGCGTATTCATGCCGGACCCCGCTCCCTTCCGTATTCAAGAGAATTGTATATCTACTTCATATAGTAGTTGCCTTTCAATATACAATTAATCCGCGGCAGCCACAAGATCCCGGACAGATTGAAGCACGTACTCCGGCTGGAAGCCCGACGAGCTGATATCTTCTCTTCGGGCAACACCCGTTAGAACTAGAGCCGTATGTATGTTGGCGATCTGCCCCATGCGGATGTCGGTCTCCAGCCGGTCTCCCACCATGATGCACTCCTCCGCTTCCAGCCCCAGAGCTTGAAGTGCCGCCGCTGCCATATGACAGGATGGCTTGCCGGTAATCGTCTGAACTTTGCCCCCTGTAGCTCCTTCGATCGCTCCGATGATGCTGCCGCAGTCAGGCACCTCCCCTTCCGGCAGCGGGCAAGTGCGGTCGGGATTGGTCGCTATGACAATGGCGCCGTTTTTCTTGATCGCCTGATAAGCGAAATTCAGCATATCGTAATGGAACTGGCGGTCCCAGGACAAGACGATAACGTCCGTCTCCTCCGGGGAATCGGCGAAGCGGACTCCGCTGTCCCGCAGTTCTTTTTTGAACACTTCTTCGCCGACCACGTACACTTTTTTATCATGATACCGCTCCTGCAGCATCCGGGTTGTGACGACTGCCGGACTCAGAATATGCTCCAACGTGACGGGAATGCCCAGCTTGTTCAGCTTGCGTACGCAGGAGTCTCGCGATTCAATCGTCTTATTCGTCAGGAATAGAATCTTCTTGTTCATGCCCAGCAACGCATTGACGGTCTGAACCGCTCCTTCGATGGCATGTTGACCCAGATAGATCGTGCCGTCCAGGTCGAAAATATAACCTCTAAAAGCCTTCAACGTAAAGTAATCTCCCTTCGGAATCTTGCTCCGAATATCAGATGGTTAAGGCAGCTGTACTCGGGAGGCAATGGGGTAATGATCGGAAGGATAGGCGCCATCCTGCTTATCGCGGTAAACGAATGTCTCCAGAATCGCCATATCCTCGCTTGTGAATATATAATCGATCGGCTCTCCTTCGACGCCGCCCTCGAAGTCGTGGAACGTTCGTCCGACCGGCTCGGCAAGAATGTCATATGCATCCTTCAATTGTTCCTTCAAGCATACAATCGCCGGATTGTCGGGATAACAGTTGAAATCTCCTGTAACAACGACCGGAATATGGTAATCTTGCCGAAGCTCGGCTATCTTGTGAAGCAGCAGCTTGGCGCTCGCCACGCGCGCTTCTTGTCCGAGATGATCGAAGTGTGTGTTGAGATGGTAAAATTGCATCTCCGGCTTCTCTTTCGATTGGAACAGTCCCCACGTACAGAAGCGAGGCAAGCTGCTGTCCCAGCTAACGCTGCCGGCCTGGTCAGGCGTCTCCGACAGCCAGAATTGTCCGTGCTCCAGCATGGAGACGTCATCATGACGATAGTAGATGCAGCAGCATTCGTCCATCGCCTCGTCGCCGCTCTCATAACCGCTGCGGCCTTCGCCGATTCTGCTATAGCCGGTCAAGTCTCGGTCCAGATCGCGGAGCATGTCATACTTGCCTTCTTGCGTACCTGCTACTAATGGAGCGAACCTGCGAATGAGTTCCGCGGCTTGCTTGTTGCGGTATGGCCATGCGTTGCTTCCGTCCACCGGCGTGTTCACGCGCAGATTGAATGTCATCACTGTCAGTTCCATCGATTAGCACATCCTATTCATTATTTGATAGAGCCCTCTGTCAAGCCGCCTATAATCAGCTTCTGCGTGAAGGCATACATGATCGTTATAGGCGCCATAGAGAGCGCGAAGGCGGCAAAGGCAAGCGTATAGTCAAAGCTGACCTCTGACTTGAAATTATAAATGAATAGAGGCAGCGTCCACAAATCCGGATGTCTGTTCAGCATAATGAGAGGGAGCTGGAAGTCGTTCCAAATCCATAAACTGTTCAGAATGAGAATAGTCGCAATAATCGGCATGAGCAGTGGATAGATAATACGGGAGAAAGTAAGCCACACTCCGCAGCCGTCGATTTTGGAAGCCTGATCAAGCTCCAGCGGGATATTCTTCAGAAAGCCGACGCACAGGAAGATGCCCTGGGCGAACGATAGCGTAACGTACATAATGATAAGTCCTGTCTGATTCAGAAGCTCCAAGCTGCCCATGTGGCGATAGATCGGAAGCATGACGGCCTGGAAGGGGACGAATATGCCGGACAATATCAGGAAGTAGACCGCTTTATAGTAGACATGCTTCATGTTGCGCGATATGGCATACGACACCATCGGAATGAACAAGAGCATGAACAGCAGCGAAGCGACGGTTATGACAGTAGAGTTCAGGACAACAGTCCAGAAGTTGGATTTGTTCATCACGTTGATGAAATTGTCCAAGTACAGGCTTGACGGCGGTGAGAAGAAGTTTCTGGTCGTTTCTTCTCTCGTCTTCATGGCTACCGCAATCGTTAAATAAACCGGAATTAGAATGAAGAGAGAGCCAATGCCCAGGAACGAGTACGATAAAATGCGAAACGGCATGTTCTTGCTCATTGCTGCCCCACCTCTTTCTTCGACAGGAGC
This sequence comes from Paenibacillus sp. J5C2022, assembly GCF_025567625.1. Classification (GTDB taxonomy): domain Bacteria; phylum Bacillota; class Bacilli; order Paenibacillales; family Paenibacillaceae; genus Pristimantibacillus. The sequence continues at coordinate 143,344 of NZ_JAOQJC010000015.1, forward strand.
TTAATCTGGATGAATGATATGATGCCGATCAGCAAGAACACATAGATGGCTTCAGCCGTTCCGTAGCCGAATTTCATCTCGTTCATGCCATGCTGGTAGATAAGAAAGCCGAGCGATTCCGTCGACTTGGACGGTCCGCCCATCGTCATCGCTACGATATAATCGAATACAGTCAAGCCGCCCTTAATGGCCAGCACCAGATTGACGGTCAGCATCGGAATCAAGAACGGCACCGTGACGGAGAAGAAGCGCTGCGTAGCCGAGGCTCCGTCGATGATGGCGGCTTCGATCAGATCCTTCGGTACGCTGGACAGCCCCGCGATAAAGATAACCATCGGAATGGCGAAGCCCTGCCAAATGTTCGTAAGCGCAATGCCGAATATGGCGGTATCGGGATGTCCCAGCAAGTTCCGCGACAGCCATTCGATGCCGAGCGCTTCCCCGATCGGAGGGAACAGAGAGTAGAAGAATTGATTGAATACCATGCCGACTGTAATCATGCTCAGCACGGCAGGGAAGAAATAGATCGAGCGGAACAGCCCTCTCAGCTTCAGCGACTGGCTTAGCAGAAGCGCCAGCAGCAGTGCGATGCCAAGCTTGAAGATCACAACGATGAAGGTGTACAGCAGCGTGAACATCAAGCCGTTGTGAAACCGCTTGTCTTCAATAATCGCGATATAATTTTTTAATCCTACGAAATCGTAGGACAGGGAGAAGCCGTCCCAGTTCGTCATGCTGTAGTATACGCCTATGAACATCGGCGCTAGAAAGAAGAAAGCGTACAGGAGCACCGCGGGAAGCGTTAGCAGGAAGAAGACGGCCCCTGGCTTAAATCCTCTTATCGTCATAATTGACCCTCCATTAAAAATGCGGGAAAGCTCTCGGACAAGCAGCGTTCCCGCATGCATTATGCGTTATTGATTATGTTTATTGTAGAAAATGGCGTCCAAAGCTTCCAGGTACTGATCCACGTTGCCCGTTACGAACATCTCTTGTGTCGCCTTGCCCACTTCAGCGTTCACTCCCGGCGGCCAGAGGCGCTCGATTGTCGGGTAGATTTTGCCATCGGTGATCAATTCGGTCAGCAAAGTAATTTCTTCACGGCTGCTCTTCACGTCCTTGATGCCGGACGGATAGCCCGCCATCGCCAAGTAAGTCTCCACATTTTCCTTCTCGGACATGAAGGAGATGAACTTGCGGGCCGCTTCTTCGTTCTCGCCATTAGCAGGCAAGCCGATCGCCGTATCCACCGATACTTGCGTTTTGATGTCCGCTGCATTCACAGTCGGAAGAGGGAACATCGCGAAGTCCAGATCCGGGCTGGATTCCTTGATTTCCTTAATGGCCCAGATGCCCGTGAACCACATCGCCGTCTCGCCGTTCGCGAAGGCGCGCAGGGCGTCGTCGTAACCGGTGCCCATCATATCCTTCTGACCGTACTTGCGAATATCCAGCAGTGATTGCGCGAACGGCTTGAAATCCGGATTGTCGGCAATATGCGCCTTGCCGTTCATGACGTCTTCAAGAAATTGTTCGATGTCCGGCATGGTCTGGCCCATCTTGTATACGACCTCCTGGCGGATGCCGTTATAGTCTTTGTCATGGAAGTAGAACGGAGTGATGCCGGCAGCTTGCAGCTTATCGGCAGCGTCAATCAGTTCTGCTTGCGTTGAAGGAGGCTGTAATCCCAAGCTAGCGAACATCTCTTTGTTATAGTACATGCCCAGTGTGGCAACGCCGATTGGAACCGCATAATTTTTGCCGTCGATTTTGCTCAAGTCCGCAATAGCGGGTTGAACGTTGGCCATAAGCGGATCGTTCGTCAGATCGAGAACCTGGCCTTCCTTGGCCATTTTCTGAAAGACGGAGTTGTGCGGATAATGCGTGAATACGGCAGGCGCATCCTTCGTCGACACCCGCATCGACCAGACGTTCTCGGGATTAGGCACATTGTTTTGCTCCACCTTGATGCCGGGGTTGCTGGCTTCGAATTTGCTGATCAGATCGTTGACAACGTCAACAGCTTCGGGCTTCATTTGGAAATACTCGATTTTTACCGTGTCGGCTGATTTGCCGCCCTTGTCGCTATTGCTGGAAACGTCTTCAGAATTGCCGTTGCCGGTATTGCTGGAACAGCCCGCTGCGACGACCATTGTCAGACAAGTCAGCGCTGCGATTCCGCCCTTGAACCATCTTGCTTTCATGTGTACATCCCCTTTAGCAGTAATTGTTGTTGTCGTACGGGATACATTGTAGCAACGGGAACGGCAGTGAATATAGGAGAATTATGACACTCTTTATATGAGAATAATGACCATTTCATTGACCGCTGCGGCTGTTCGCCGATTTGCTTCGATCCTTGCCCGGGGTTCTTCCGAACACCTTCTTGTACATATGGATGAAGTAGGAATAATCGTTGAAGCCGGCTTCGCTCGCCACTTCCGCCACTGTCCGTCCGCACTGATTCTCCAGCATGCTTTTCGCTTTGTTCATACGCACCTGGAGCAGGTAGGCGGAGAAGCTCATGCCGACTTTGCGTTTAAATTGGCGGCTGAGATAGCTTGGATCGACGAAGTGCTTCTGCTGGGCCAGTTCTTCCAGCGTTATCCGCTGTTTGTAATGGATATCTACGTGTGCCTTTATATTTTCTACGATGTCTTGCTGTGCTTCATGGCTATGGATATGATCAATCACAGTTTTAACGGATGCAATCAATTGCTGCCCCAATATGTCCAAGGTGGGATAGTGCAGCAGATTGCGCTGCTCCAGGAAGCGGAAGCGAATCGTATCGGAATATTTCTCGCCGAATCCGTTCAAAGCGTTAATCGTACCGGCCAGCCAGTCTTGCATCATGGGCGCGGAGTACTTATGCTTGCGGGCTTCCGCAAGCCATTGCGATACCATGGCTGCCGACTCATCCGATTTCAGCTTGTGCAGGTTACGGATAAAAGCTTCCGTCCACTCTTGAAGAACACCGGCGGCATAGAAGTTGTCATTCCTTGTCTCATGAAATGCAACGATTTCATCACAGCCGGCTATCATACTCTGTACGGCAGCGGTTTTGGCTTCGGCATAACAATGGCGCAACAGCGCCCCATCGTGCTGGATGGAACTGATGCCTGCATGAACAAGCCTGCCGCCTTGACGCTTCAATGCCGGTTGCAGCGTCGATGTCAGCAACAGCCGCAGCTCGTTCTCCATCCGGGGCATAAGCTGTTCGCCCATGCTTATCGATGACAAGGGCATCCACAAGACAAGCCAGCCTTCATAATGCTTGTCCGGTATGACAACAGCGTCAGACATTCGCTTGTCCAAGTGTTCCAACGCTAGTTCATCGCCTCCTATCCAATCCGCTTGAAGGAATACGATCTGGAAGCCGCGGGACGTTAACGTATTCGTTTCGGGAGTCACTGCTGTCTCCTCCAGACTATATAAGCAAGCTGAGAGGGCTTCGCGTCGCTTCCTTCGGCTTGCGGCTTGAAGCTGCTGCTCCAGCCGATCCAGCAACGGGTACAGCTCATCTCTGCTCATGGGCTTAAGCAAGTAATGCTCCACTTTGTATTGAATCGCTTGCTGCGCGTAGGCGAAGTCGTCATAGCCGCTAATGATGGCGACGAATATGCCGGGATGGCTGGCATGGATCTCTGCCGCAAGATTGATTCCGTCAAGGCCAGGCATGCGTATATCCGTCAGGACGAGATCGGGCGTCTGCGATTGCACCAGGCCCAAGGCGGAGAGCCCGTCTTCAGCTTCCAGTATGTGCACGGAGCTGCTCCAGTCCGTTACCATTTGCACGACTGCTTTTCTTGCAATATACTCGTCGTCCGCAATTAATATTTTCACTTTGTGGCATCTCCTTTAACGATTGGAATGGTGAGCGTGATCGTGGTGCCGTCCTGCTGGTTGCTCCTGACCTTCATCCAGTATCCGTCACCATAAAAATGCTTGATGCGCGTATAAACGTTCATAAGTCCATAGTTTCTGCCGTTGTCGGAGCCGTCAAGTGGCTGATCCTGGCGCAGCATCTCATTCAGTTCCTCCAGCTTGTCGGGGTGGATGCCGACACCGTCGTCATGTACGAAGATATAGAGGGATTGCCCCACGCGTTTGATTGTTAAGCTCAGCGTTCCCCTTCCCACTTTAGGCTCGAGTCCGTGGTAGAAGCTGTTTTCGATAATCGGCTGGATCAGAAATTTCAATATTTTGCATGGCATGACTTCCGGATCGATCCGGTACTCCACTTGAAATCGGTTGTAGAAGCGAATCTGTTGAATCTTCACGTAGTTGTCGATTTGCTCCAGTTCATTGGCAATGGTCACTTCGTCGCCGTATTTGATGTTATACCTGTACAGGCTGGATAAGCACTTGGTCATCGTAGAGATATCTTCCATCCGGTGAAGCTCCGATATGGCGTGAATGGTATTTAATGTGTTATATAGAAAATGCGGATTGATTTGCGCTTGCAGCATTTTCAACTCTGATTTTTTCTGCAGCATTCCTGCGGCAATCTCGGATTCTCTGCTCCTTCGCAACCGATTTATCATATCGTTGAAGCTGTTGATCAGACGGCCGATCTCATCTTCGCGTTCGCTGTAAGCTGCGACGTGATGCAGATGACCGCTGTCTATCGTTTTCATGGCGCCGCTTAGCTTCAATATCGGGTTGATGAAGTAACGGTGGAAGAAGTACGCAAGCGAGAAAGCGGCCGCCAGCGCCAGTAGGCTGAATAGGACGTAATTGAACGAATGTCCGATGAACGTATTGACGATCTGTGCATCGGGAATGAAATGAATGATCGTCCACCCCGTCACCTTATTGATACTGCCGCCTACCATATAATGCTGATCGTTCCACTCCAGTCTGGATACTTTCGTGCTGCCCGTTGTCAAGTCCAGCCGGGAGAGAGAGGAAGTCAGCTGACCGACAAGTTCCGGATCAATCATATTGGGCCGGCCTTCGGAATGATAGACGATCGTGTTGCCGTCCAGCACAATCGTTTGCAGCTTTAATTGCCCTTGCGTCGATATGCCCCCAAGCATGTTTTCGATCGCTTTGGCATAAATCTCAATCTTGACGTACGCTTCCCGTCCCTTGTTCAAGTTAAGGTCGGACAGGTAGCGCACGATGGAGATGAACTGCTTCTGATTATGGCTCAAGCTGAGCGACTGGCCGTAGTTGCCCGGAACGGATACGACGAAGCTGCCCTTCTGCAGCTGTTCCTTGCCGATGTAGCCGACGGTCTCGAGCACACTATGCGCGTTCTCGGGCTTGCTGCCATATATACTGCCATTAGGCGCGGCAACGGAGATCGTAGCAATATTCCCGTTGATCAGCACCAGCTGCTCCAGGGCGGTCTGCATATAGTTGGCATCTTTAATATATTGGTTCTCCGTTGACGGCATGGATTTGTCCATAATGTTGTAGAGCTTGTGCTCAGTCAGATAGAAGAATGAATTGCGGGAGAGATTGTTGAAGAAATCGTTAACGGTTACATTCGTACGCGAATCCAGTTGTTGAAGGATATCTTCATAATCGGAATTGGTCTGGCGATAGAGATGAGCGCCGTTGATGAACAGTGCGGACATGACGGGAACCGCGATAAGAAGCAGGTAAGTCACAATCAACTTGGTGCGGAATGACGTCTGTTGGAATCGTTTGATCATGTTGCTCTTAAGCATGTGAGACTTTCCTTTCCTGATGCTTCTCCCAAGATGTACGGTGAGAATTCGAATTCGCTCGTATATGTCCTAACTATTATCACAATTTTTGAAAGAGAGCTAGCAAAAAAACGGATTCTGTATACGCTGTTCCAAATTGCCGATGTGGAATATAGCTGGATTCGCGGTGGTAACGAGGAAAAGCGGGATAATGTCTGTATCCGCGCCGCGAACTACGCAGGAAGAGGACTTCATGACGGATGAGATAATTTTTTTAAAAAAGGGGTTGCCAAGATTGGACAGGCTATGGTATATTCTAATTCCGGCCGCGAGATAAGCGGTTGGGTGAAAGAAAAGAGATTGTTCCTTGAAAACTGAACAACGAGCGAAACTGCCCCGTTTAAAGGTTTGCGAAGCAAATCCTGCATCGTAAGCATTTGACGGAAAAGCAATAT
>NZ_JAOQJC010000016.1 GCF_025567625.1 Paenibacillus sp. J5C2022
TGTAACGTCTTTTCTCACTATTTTCATAGATTATGGTAATATAAAGAAAGAAGCTCTCCCTGAACGGAAAGAAGGATGACATGCGCACTATTCAAAAACGTTACCGTCAAATCTCTACGCTTGCAGTTGTGTTGTTCACGCTCTCTGGTATGCTCCTTCTCCTAATGCAGATCCAACCGACGGATGAAAGGAATGCTCCGCCCAGAGCGGAACGCGGCGTGCTGGATTTGACGAAGCGGGACTTTCACAGAGACGGCACAGCGGTTCTCAATGGCGAATGGGAGTTTTATTGGAAGCGGCTGTTGCCCGGCAGCGACTTCGGAAGACCGAATCCTCCCGAGCCAACCGGATATGCTGACATGCCGGGCGTATGGGACAAGTATCGCTTGAAAGGAAGCCCACTGCCCGGATACGGGTATGCGACGTACCGCTTGAAAGTGAAGACTGGCGGGAATATCGGGCCTCTTACTCTCTACATTCCGGTTATCACCACTGCATACAAAATGATGATCGACGGCCGAACGGTGGCCGAGGGCGGCAAGGTTGCAGAATCGAAGGCGGAGGCATACGCGGCGTATGTCCCGCAATCGGTCACCTTCCAACCCGTTGCCAGTGAGTTCGATATCGTTCTGCAGGTCTCCAATTATTATTATCCGAACGGCGGCATCTGGTACGAGATGCAGTTGGGCACTCCGGATCGGGTTGCCGCCGCGCGCGCAGGCGATGTTGCCTGGGATATGATCTTTTTCGGAAGCACCTTCATGATCGGGGTTTACCATCTCGTTATCTATGTGTTGCGTCGGCGGCAACGGTCCGCTCTCTATTTCGGACTTATCTGTCTACTCATTTCCTTTCGGGTGCCGGCTGTCAGAGACGTTCTGATTCTCGGGTCTTTCCCGAGTACCGATATCGGCTTGCTCACTTTCATGGAATATTTCTCTTATTATGGCGCGATTACCTTCGCCACCATGTATCGGCGGGAGCTATTTCCTGAACAGTACGCTGACAAAATAATCAAGCCACTCGTATGGATCTGCGTCGGATTCATGGCAACCATCGTCCTATTTCCGGCGGAAATCTATACGGAGTGGATCGGCTTGTTCCACTATGTTGCTTTCATGAGCGTGTCTTATCAAGTGATCGGCATCGCGGTGGCTATTTGGAACAAGCGGGAAGGCTCATGGCTGCATTTGTTCGGTGCGTTGGTCATCATTGTGGCGATTATTCACGATATTTTATTTTTAACAGACCCGCTGCGTTATCACGGGTTCGGCAGGCCTGTGGTTCCGTTAGGCATCACGGTGATGGTGTTAATCGAAGCCGTTGCACTGGCCAGACGGTTCACAGGCGCCTTTCGGACGATCGAAACGATGACGGACAAGCTCCTTAAGATGGATAAGCAGAAAGACGAATTTCTCGCAAATACCTCACATGAACTGAAGACACCGCTTCACGGGATCATGAACTTATCTCAGTCCGTAATGAATGAAGCGGAAGGGAGCCTGACGCAAGTGCAGCGGGACAATCTGGCCACCGTCGTCTCAGTGGCGCGCAGATTGTCCAATCTGATTAACGATATTATGGATTTTTCCCGGCTAAGAAACAGCGAAGTTTCGCTAGATCGCCGGCAAGTGAATGTAAAGGCAGTGCTCACCGCCAACCTCCAAGTGTTCCACCATTATATCGGAACGAAGCCGATTCGGCTCGACATCCGGCTGGCGGACGGACTCCCGCTCGTATACGCCGATGAGAACCGGCTCCTCCAAATTTTCTATAACCTGATAGGAAATTCGATCAAATTCACGGCAGCGGGCGAAGTTACCGTAACTGCGGAAACCGATGGGGAGATGGTCAGGTTTTTCGTATCCGATACGGGAATCGGGATTGAGGAAGACAAACAGGAGATCATCTTCTGTTCGTTCGAACAGGTCGGCACGGCGGTCGCGAAGGAATATGGCGGCGCCGGGCTTGGACTTGGCATTACGAAGCGGCTCATTGAGCTTCATGACGGCTCCATCGAAGTCTCCTCCATTCTGGGGCAAGGTTCTACGTTCTCTTTCACGATGCCCATAGGGAAAGAGCAAACGGAACACGCCACGGACTATCGGAACACACCGTCTTTGATCGGTACGATCGAGTTATCCGCAGAACTCGCTGCAGCGACAGCAGAGCATGGACCCGTGACGAATGCGCAGTTCACGGTTCTGGCCGTCGACGACGATCCGGTCAATTTGCGGGTCATCCTTAGCGCTCTGGCGATAGAACCGTATCGCGTGCTTGTTGCCCGCAGCGGAGAGGAAGCGTTGAAGCTGCTGGAGCAACGTCCCCGCGTCGATCTGGTCATTCTCGACGTGATGATGCCGGGGTTGTCCGGTTACGATACATGCCGCATCATACGCCAGAAGTACTCGCTTACCGATCTGCCTGTACTGCTGTCGACGGTGAAGAATGAACAAGAAGACTTGCTGAACGGCTTCGCCGCCATGGCAAACGATTTTTTGCCGAAACCGTTCAATACCTACGAGCTGCAGGTGCGTGTACGGACGCTGCTCCACATGAAACGGTCGGCGGAAGAAGCGGTCGACTCCGAAATCGCGTTCTTGCAGGCGCAGATCAAGCCGCATTTTCTGTATAACGCCCTGAATACGATCGTATCTTTCTCGCTGGATGATCCGAAGACGACCTACCGTTTGCTTATCAAGCTAAGCCGCTATTTGCGAAGCAGCTTCGATTTCAATCATGTGGACAAGCTGGTGCCGCTGAGTAAAGAACTGGAACTTACGGAATCGTATTTGGACATCGAAAAGGCTCGTTTCGGGGATCGGTTGCGAGTGGTCTATGCGATCGATGCCGATGCGGATTGCATGCTCCCTCCGCTTGTGCTTCAACCTATCGTGGAAAATGCGGTGCGTCATGGCATCATGAAACGAAAAAAAGGAGGAACGGTAGGCATTTCGGTACGGCAGGAAGAGCGGTTTGTCATCGTTACGGTCGAGGATGATGGAATGGGGATGCCGCAGCCGCTACTGCAAGCGCTGTTCGCGGACAAGGATGGACAGGGAGGCGTAGGGCTGCGAAATATTCAGACGAGAATGCTGCGGATGTACGGCTACGGGCTGGAAATGGACAGCAAGGAAGATCAAGGAACAAAAGTGACGATGCGATTTCCTGATGGGAGTTGACGAAGTATGATTCGAGTGATGGCCGTCGATGACGAGTCACCTGCGCTGCGACAAGTGGAAAGAGTGTTGCGGGCATTTACCGGCGTGGACATTTGCGGTCTGTTTACGGATGTTGACGAGTTTATGGCGCGGCTGCATGCAGAACCGGTCGATCTGGTGCTGCTCGATATGGAAATGTCGGATAGCCACGGACTGCAATTGGCGCAAAGCATACGATCGATTCGAGAGGACATCTGTATCGCGTTTGTGACGGCATATGACGAATATGCAGTGGATGCGTTCGACGCGGATGCGATCGATTACCTGTTGAAGCCGGTTACAGAAGAACGGATGCAAAGAACGTTGCATCGTTGCCTCCAAAGACAATTACGATCGGAAGGCAACGCGGGCGACCGCGTCGGTACGAAGAGTGTTACGATTCACTGTTTCGGCCGCTTTGCGATTATGACGGGCCAAGAGCCTGTCCGATTTCGCAATTCGAAATCGGAAGAGCTGCTCGCTTATTTGATTCATCACAACCGGGAGCCGGTCGATAAAGCGCAGATCATGGAGGCGCTTTGGCCTGGCCGGGATCCAGTGCGGACGCTGGCGAACTTGTACAGTACCGTTTACCAGCTTCGCAAGGATATGGAGGCAAGCGGCCTGTACGACGTCATAGAACAATCCAAGGGCGGCAGCAGAAGTTACCGATTGCGGCTATCCCCGGACCATTGCGATTTGTACGAGTATGAGCGGTTGTGCGGACAAATCAAGAGCGATGGGTTCGACCTCGCGCTTGCCGAGCGGGCGGTCGAACTGTACCGGGGCGGATATTTGCAAGATCACGATTACGGTTGGGCATCGCTGCGGAAGACGGAGCTGGAATTCCGATACGAGGAGCAGCTAGAGGAGATTGTTCATGCCTATGTACAGTTGGGGCGTTATCGGAGCGCTGTGCCGATACTGCAAACATGGGCCGAACGGTTCCCTTTCGACGAGCGGATCCACGCCAAAATGATTGCCCTGTATCTCCTTATGGGAAGTGCGGCCGATGCTAGAAAATATGCTGCGCATGTCGGTGATGAAATCTATCGGAAAGAATTGGGCGCTGTCCTTGATCTTGATGTTGAAATTATTGCATTGAATCCCCATGATTGGTTGAATCGCACATCGGACGGCTAGCTGCCATCCGGCGTTTTCTTTTCAGTTTGCTTTTAGTGTCTTGAAGTATAATGGGCGAAGCAATGAAAAAAATGTCGGAAGGAGTCATCACATGTTGACAATAAAAACGCGCATGTTCGTTCATGTCGCGATGATCCTGGCATTATTAGCCGGTTTACTGCTTCCGATCGGCGCGCCTCTCACCTATGCTGCGGAGGCGGGAGGCGGCAGCCGGGCGGTTGTCAAGATTGCCGGCGGGGCAAACCATTCGCTGGTGCTCAAAGCAGACGGCTCCGTTGTTGGCTGGGGATATAATGTTGACGGTCAAACGGCCGTGCCGACAGCGGCGCAAAGCGGAGTCGTCGCTATCGCAGCGGGATTTGGCCATTCCATGGCACTGAAATCGGATGGTTCCGTCGTCGCTTGGGGATATAATGGTTCCGGTCAAACGACCATGCCTTCAGCGGCGCAAAGCGGAGTCGTCGCCATCGCGGCGGGATATACCCATTCGCTGGCGCTCAAAGCAGACGGCACCGTCGTCGCTTGGGGAAATAATGATTCCGGTCAAACGACCGTGTCTTCAGCGGCGCAAAGCGGAGTCGTCGCCATCGCAGCAGGAAGAAACCATTCCATGGCGCTCAAATCGGACGGCACCGTCGTCGCTTGGGGAGATAATAATTACGGTCAAACGGCCGTGCCATCAGAGGCGCAAAGCGGAGTCGTCGCCATCGCAGCGGGATTGAACCATTCGCTGGCACTCAAAGCAGACGGCACCGTCATCGCTTGGGGATATAATGGTTCCGGTCAAACGACCGTGCCATCGGCGGCGCAAAGCGGAGTCGTTGCCATCGCAGCGGGACATGGCCATTCCATGGCGCTGAAATCGGATGGCACCGTCATCGCTTGGGGATATAATGGTTCCGGTCGAACGAACGTGCCGACAGAGGCGCAAAGCGGAGTCGTCGCCATCGCAGCGGGGCTTCACCATTCCATCGCGCTGAAATCGGACGGCACCGTCGTCGCTTGGGGAAATAATGACTACGGTCAAACGACTGTGCCGGTCGGACTCGCTTCACCGGTCAAAGGGAGCGGAATTGCCGCGGGAAGGTACCATTCGCTGGCGCTGAAATCGGACGGCACCGTCATCGCATGGGGAAATAATGATTGGGGTCAAACGACCGTGCCATCAGAGGCGCAAAGCGGAGTCGCCGCCATCGCAGCGGGATGGTCCCATTCTCTGGCACTCAAAACGGACGGCTCCGTTGTTGGTTGGGGATATAATAATTACGGTCAAACAACCGTGCCGACGGAGGCGCAAAGCGGAGTTGTCGCCATCGCTCCGGGGCATGATCATTCGCTGGCGCTGAAATCGGACGGCACCGTCGTCGCATGGGGAGATAATACTTTCGGTCAAACGACCGTGCCTGCGGAGGGGCAAAGCGGAATCATCGCCATCGCTCCGGGGTATTATCATTCGCTGGCGCTGAAATCGAACGGCTCCGTCGTCGCATGGGGACATAATGAGTACGGTCAAACGACCGTGCCATCAGAGGCGCAAAGCGGAGTCGTCGCCATTGCAGCGGGAGGAAACCATTCGCTGGCGCTCAAAACGGACGGCTCCGTCATCGCATGGGGAAAAAATGGTAACGGTCAATCGACCGTGCCTTCTGCTGCGCAAAGCGGAGTCGTCGCCATCGGAGCGGGAATACACCATTCGCTGGCACTCAAAGCAGACGGTACTGTCGTCGCATGGGGACTTAATGATTACGGTCTAACGACCGTGCCGACGGAGGCGCAAAGCGGGGTCGTCGCTATTGCAGCAGGGTATTACCATTCCCTGGCACTCAAATCGAACGGTTCCGTCGTTGGTTGGGGATTAAATTTTTATGGTCAAACAACCGTTCCGGGAAGTGCCGATCTGAGCGGATTGACGCTGCAAGAGGGTGCATTCGTTGAGCCGTTTCAGCCTTCGGTCACCGCTGTAACGTCATATATCGGCCCCTCAGTTTCAACCGTGCAGGTTACGGCGACACTCGCAGACGCTGTGGGCGGGGCATTGTTTATCAACAATGAGCGGCAAACGAGCGGCGCTGAAGTTGCCGTAAACGTAGCAGGGCCGTCAACTGTCATTCCAATTCGCGTCGAACCTTATTTGCTGCCAAGCAAAACCTATACGATTACGGTGCTGAGAGATTCCACGCCCCCCGATATTCAATTCAGCGTGAACGGCAATGCCTCTTCCGGGAAAACCGCAGCAAGCTTCGTAACGGTTATGGATGCGGAAAGCGGACTTGATCCTGCTTCGCTCCAATACGCCTGGACGCAAAGCGCGAGCGTCCCCGTCAGCGGATGGTCCGCATTCGCGAGCGGAGATACGCTGACGCAAGCTAGCGGAGACGGCAGCTGGTATTTGCACATCCGCGCAGCCGATCAGGCAGGCAATGTGCAGAGTCAGGTTTCGAACCCCTTTGAGCTAGATAACACGAAACCAATTGTTACTCTATCAAGCGCTGCAGGCGGAACGGTTAATGCCGCTTTCCCGATTACCGTCACCTTCAGCGAAGCCGCAAGCGGCTTTGATGAGAGCGACATCGTTGTCGGCAACGGCACCGTTTCGGATTTCGTTTCTGTCACTGCGACTGTTTACTCCGCCGTGATCAACCCGATCGCGAGCGGTCAGGCGGTGGCGGTAATCGTTCCGGCGGAAGTCGTGACCGATGCGGCAGGCAACGGCAATGAAGCGACAACTGCCAGTTACCTGTATGACACCACCAAGCCTACGGTTGTTTTCGACGGCTTCACCGCTAATCAGATTTTCACGACTCCGCCAGCCTTCGTGACCGTTACCGTCAGCGAAGCGGTCTACTGGGCGTCGGACGGAGCGGAGTTGACTTCTGCCAATGCGTCTGCGCTCATTAGCGTAGCGAAGGACGGAGAGCCATTTGCAGATTACACGCCAACCTATGATGAATTATCGCGTACGTATACCTTGACGTTTAATGGCCCGCTCGGCGACGGCGTTTACGAGGTTAAAGTCGCCGGGAACGCGGTTGAAAATAATATTCATAATACGCTTGACGCGTCAAGTATGAGCTTAACCATAGCGGTGCCTGTCGTGATTGGCATTTCCGCAAGCCCTGCAATATTGTCCAGTGATGGAGGAAATGCTGCAGTCGCGATAACAGGGTCGAATCTCGCCGGGCAAACGGTTAAAGTCTATGTAGACGGAGCGGAATCCGCCACTGCGAACGTGGACAGCGCCGCAAGCGCGGCGGCAACCGTCGCAATCCCGCAGAACGCGACCACAAGCGATGTCATCCACACCTTGACGGTGTATCTGAACGGCGTGGAGGTTGCTGACCAATCCGCGACGGTGACGGTGAGCGGCAAGTCCATCACAAGCAATAGCAGCGGTACCGTTTCCGGGCCGTTCATCGACAATAACGGTGTGCCGCTAGATCCGGATACCATCGACACCGCGAAGCCGTCCGTCACGTTGGAAGCAACGCCCAAGGACGGAGTGATTTACGTCAGTTTGCCGGCAAGCGTTTTAACTCGTTTTGAAGGGAATAACGCCGCTTTTATCATCAAGATTCAAGCGCCTTACGGCAGTTATCAAGTACCGGTCCATCTGGCATCGCTCATACCCGGACTGAAGGAATTGCTTGCCGCAGACGGCCTCCAGGCAGAGGATATCAGCTTCAAGATCACCTTGACCGACAAGTCCGGCGATAGAGGCATACAGACAGCATTGGCAAGCGACTTGCCGAAAGGCAAAGTAATGGGCGCGATTGTCGATTTCCGCATCGATATCTTAAACCCGAAGACAGGCCAAACAATCGGGACGGCGGATCAATTCAGCAAGGCGCTGACAAGAGTGATTCCGATGCCGAAAAATAGGTCAGGCATGCCGTCGCAATGGGGCGCATTCCGCTATAATGAGGAGACCGGGAAGTTCGATTTTGTCACAGCTCGGAGCATGCGGATCGATGGCACGTGGTATGTCATGATCAGCTCACATTCCAACAGCATGTATGTCGTAGCGGACAATGCAGTGAGCTTTACCGATATACAGAAGCACTGGGCCCAATCGTACGTCGAGCTTGCTGCTGCAAAAGGGCTGGTTAACGGAGCTGGCAGCGGGAAGTATAGACCGGACAAAGCCGTAACGAGAGCGGAGTTCACCTCCATGCTCGTTCGGGCGCTAGGACGAGGCACATCTACCGGAATCACAGAGCCTTATGACGATGTGAAGTCCGGGACGTGGTACTACGGTGATGTAGCGACTGCGAAGGAGCTTGGATTGCTAGACTTTGTGAACGGCACGAGCTTCAAGCCGGATCAACCGCTGACCCGCGTGGAAATGGCGAGCATGCTGGCGGCCGTCATTGCGCTGGAGAAACTCCCGTTCACTAAGGAACGGGTAAGTTTGTACGGCTACAAGGACATAAATGATATAGATAAAGCCTATCTGGAGGACGTGCGCTTGATGGTCAAGCTTCAGATTATGACAGGCATTGACGCCGACATGTTCAGTCCGAAGGGAGAAACAACACGCGCGCAGGCAGCAGTCGTATTCATAAGAACGATGAGAACGCTTGGAATGATAGATGGATAACAGCGGGAGAGCGCATCGCTGGCAGCGATGAGGTCAGGGGTTCGATCCTCCTAGGCTTACCAAAAACAAGAATCCAAACCACTTCATACGAAGTGGTTTTTCTGATTTGGCAGGGTTCTCGAAATCCTGAGGGTTTGTCTTGTGTGGACGGAAAGGAAATGATTCAATGAAGTAGCACGGCATCTGAATTTACCGCTGCGATCTGCTTCGGCGAGTCGCAGGTCGTCTTAATAACCCAGAGAATTAGCAACACGGTCAGAAATTGCTTCAATACGCATCAAAAAACGACTTGACATTGGAGTCAACTCCAATGTTATTCTGAATTCATGGAAAAACTTTATTCTATACAAGAGGTTTCGCGGATACTTGGGTTGCCGAAGGATACGCTTCGGTATTATGACCGGATTGGGATCGTCTCGCCGTCTCGGAAAGACAACCGGTACCGCAGGTATTCGAAGGACGACCTCATAGACTTGATGAATATTCAGATCATGCAGTACGCGGATTTTTCTCTTGATGAAATGCGGGGGAAATTAGGTTTCCGAAAGATGGAAAATATTGACCCTGATTACTGCGAAGAGATTGCTGCGTTCCTCGATGCCAAGAATGCAGAAACGCGCAAGAAGATTGCCCATCTAGAAATGGTCAGTCAACTGCTCAACAGAGCAGCCGAAACGCTAAGAGACTTTAATGACGAAAGCGACCAACAGTTGGCAGAATTTGTCCGCAAAATTTTCAAGGATATCAGAAAGAATGAAGCGGAAATTTCCAAGAAGGGTTGTGATGACCATCAAGGTTAGGAATTTTTACTACCTGATTGCAGGCGTTCTTGCAATGCTGTTTGCGGTCACGCATGTATGGAACGGGCAATCCGTTGTGCTGCCGACGCTCGACATTAAGGCGATATCCATGGAAACCCAGACGGTATTCACTTATGTTTGGCACATAATAACGGCGGAAAATCTGGTCATCGGCATCGCACTCACTTCCATGTCATTTCAAAGTGATCGATCGAAGATCCGGTTTGCCGCATGGATGATCGTGGCGATTCTGATCATCCGACTGATGGTCATTCTTAGCGTAACGGCATTGCTTGACATTTCGGCGCTTAATGATACTTTAATTGATTCGATTGCAATCGTAATCTATGTCGCCTTGATCATACTGGGCACAAGAATGAAGAAAAAACAGTCTAGTGGTCTGCAGCCACAGTAACAGCTAACTCTGCAGACTTGCTCAAAGCAAGTAAGGAATCTCTGCTCATTCTTGATCGAACATGTTGATCAAAGTTGCACATTCAAACTTGTGTTGCTATCGATTGGGGCAGTGAAACCGATCACGGCGGTAGAGCGCATCGCTGGCAGCGATGAGGTCAGGGGTTCAGTCCGCGTCAGGGAGTGAATGATACACTCCCTGAAAAGGAAGACGACTTAGCTGTCGGGGTCCCCGCAAAGTAATCGGAATAGGCTTCGAAGGTTATCGTCACTTTGTGGGGTGTGATCGCGGTAACAATCCGGTAACATGCGGTAAAATTAAAAGTCAGAACACATAAAATAACCAGAAATAACGTTGTGGGAGTAGTGTAAGCAAGCATGAGCCGCGTGGGAAGTCCTTAGAGTTCTTGCAAAAGGCAGGCATTGTGGATAAGGACGGTAAACTTACGCCACAATATCAAGAAAAATGATGTATTCCAATTTGCCGAATTTCGTACTTGGCTTTCATGGCTGCGATAAAGCTGTCGCTGAAAGAATACTACTTCAAGAGGATAAAATGCGTTCCAGTGACAAAGATTATGACTGGCTTGGTCCTGGAATTTATTTTTGGGAAAACAACCCCGGGTGCGCTATTGACTATGCACGAATGCTAAGGGATGCCGACAGAGCTCATAGAAGGATTCGATATTCCATAACATAAGAAAAGCCACTTCAACTGAAAGGGCTTTTTTTGCTTATTCATTAATAGAATTGGAGGGAGATCTGTTTCGGTGAATAGGCATCTTGAGCAGGTTATATCGATTATGATATCAAAAACACGACCAATGAAAGTCGTGTTTTTGATTTTGTAGCATTCGGGGCCGAAGCCTAAGCGGAGGGAACTGAGTATTACTTCGCGCTTGACTATGGAGAGCGGATGTTCATCGTTCTCAGCTCCCGCCTACGACACAGAAGCGATTACAACGTTCTAATGTATGGTTAAGTTGATTTCAGGATGGTCCTCCTGAATTTCCTTAATTTTATTATCATTAATTCCCTTTAAATGTTTATCAAAGAAGCCAAGTGCCATTTCGTTAATCAATTGATAAATCGCATTTACATCTGCGCCTGCTTCATTAATGATCGGTGAAACTGCTGCTAAGTCTGTAAAACTGCCATGATTGGTTTTAGGAATCAACGTTGTGT
This sequence comes from Paenibacillus sp. J5C2022, assembly GCF_025567625.1. GTDB lineage: Bacteria > Bacillota > Bacilli > Paenibacillales > Paenibacillaceae > Pristimantibacillus. The sequence goes on from NZ_JAOQJC010000016.1 coordinate 11,340, forward strand.
ACACACCAGGCTTTTCAATTGTTTTATTTCTCAAATAGGATTCCACAAACAATTCATCCCTGTTTCCTGGTTCCTGACTGTTCGCCTCCTCCATGAACTTGATAGAAGCCTCGGCATTCATCAGCATAAACGGCTTTCCGGGACCATCTTTCGGCATAGGATCGCCATACAATCCGCCATCCATATCAATAGCGGCCTTTATTCTATTATCCTTTACCAACATTTGAGCGGAAGTGGCGCCGCCAAAAGAATGACCTAACATACCAATATGATCATAGTCTATTAACGCAGCAATTGGCTTAAATTTGTTATCAAAATCAGCTTTGATTACTTCATCTAAAACAAAAGCGGCATCCTGTTCCCAAAGCTTAATCCGATTGTTTAAAAAAGTGATTGTGTTTTCAATGGGTGTAAAATCAACCTGATCCCCATCCGGGAAAACCGTTGTTGCCGCGTCGCCGGTAAAGTTAAGCGCAACGATTACATAACCGTGACTCGCCAACTCCTCCAACTGGAAGGTGTTTTGTTGACTATATAGGCTCATTCCATGCGCAAATAAAAGAAGTGGAAATTTTTCTGTTGCTTGTAATGGTGTGGCATTTGTAAACGAATGTGTTTTTGTCAATCCCAAATGAGTTGTTGCGATATAGGGGAATCCCTGTGTAACTGATAATTGTTTAGTTAATGCATCGATATTTTCATAGTAAGGAGCAGGAGTGCCCGAGTCCTTTTCAGCTGGATAATAAACCTGTACCATCAATTCACGATAGACTTGACTATTTGGAACGACAAATTCTTTTCTATTCTGATCGATAAGATGAAATGCTTGAGTCCCTACCGCATACTCGCCAGTAGGCTTTGGAAAGGTGAGAATGGGAAATAGCATTGGTAATATAACTATGGCAGTAGCCGCTGCAACAATACCTGCCCCTTTTAATAGTTGCACTTCCCTTTTTTTGGATACCATTGTGTTACCGGGTTTGATAAAAACCTGGAGTGTTAAAAGCAGTAACACAAAATACGAAGGTATCATGCGCCAGTTTGCCCCGATTGCAATAATAGTTGCCAATAAAAATAAATAATTAACCGATAAAATGGCGACATTATACTTTGTTAAACCACGTTGCTTATAAAACAAAAAAATGCTTGATAATACCAGTATAGCGACAAAAATAATCTCAAAGTTTCTCATAATAGAAGCTCCATTCCACATACATACGATTGAATGTATATGATTAAATTTTTTTACATTCAAATGAATGTAAATAGTCAAAATAATAAACTACATGGAGTAGTTTATTGTTCTTGGGCACTATCAAACAGCTCTAGAAAGATAACTTTCAATTCATTGTTGACAATTGGCATGCCAATTCCTTCAAACATCAAGCCGATATGTTCAATTTTTAGAACAAATTCCTCTCGGCTTACGTGAAAAATTCCCGGATTCATCCAAATATCAAAAAGCATTGTAAAGCTTTCTGCTGTTTGCTTTGGATAAGCAACCTGGATCGAACCGTCTTGAATACCATCTTCAATGATTTTTTGAATGCCTGGCGCAACTACTCTCATACCTTCTGTGATACGGCTAAAAACAAAATCAGCTGAATTCATTTTGCGAGAAGCGCTTGACAGGTCACCGTTTTTTATACTTTGTTTGATCGAGTACGAAATTCCTTTTCTTAAACGATCCAGCGCATTCAGGTTTTCTAAATCGTTAATTTCATTAAAAACATGATGTTCCATTAACATCTCTTTGGTGATGGACTGAATGAGATCTGAGATTGTTTTGAAATGATGATAGAAAGCACCTCGAGTAATGTCTCCTACATCATCTACAATATCTTGAACCGTTACATTGCTCCAGCCATTCAGCGTAAATAATCTAACAGCAGATTCCATAATTCTCTTTCGTGTAATTTCCGGAAATTTGTTTCTGGCCATTTCAATTCTCCTACACATACATTTAAATGTATCTAAAATGATAAACGAAGCCATATGATATGTCAACATTGGCCATTCTCATTACTAAACGGCAGTGATTAATCCATCCGCATTCCATCGGAATGCGCTTGTTTCTTGTATTCGCTCGGCGAGAGCTGGAAGCGTGAACGAAACAAGCGGTTGAAATGTGTGTAATGTGCGAAGCCGCATTGGTATGCGATTTCTTGCAGTGTCATGCCGGGGATGAGCATACGCTCCTTGGCGATTGACAGGCGGACATCGATCATATAGTCCATCACGGATTGACCAAAGGCTTCCTTGAATAGTTGAGAGGCACGCGACACGCTTAAGCCCACCGCGGCGGCGATATCAGGCAGTGTACGAGACTCGGTGGCGTGCTTCTCGATAAAAAATTTCATACGGTTGGCGATCGAAGATTCATAGGACATGTCGCTATCCTCATTGGCGAGCAAACGTTTGACATGGAGCAGCAAGCATCGGGTCAGATAAGTGGAAATATCTGGTTCGGTATTGCACATGCTTTGCTTTTCATAAATAAGATGCTTCCAAATCGAGATGAGCATATCGTTTATGCCGATATGCTGGCAGACAACAGATCCCTTGTCCGACCACCACTGCGCGATCCAATTATCGGCGGGATCGATGCTGAGGTAGTAGTCGGCGCAAGGCGCCTTGTCGTTCCCCTTAATATCCAACTGGTAGCTGTCGTCAGGCGAACAAAGCAGCAAATTGCCGGGACGAATCATGTATGGCGTATCTCCGACTTCCACCACGCAAAAGCCTTCGGTTTGCAATCGCAGCAAGTAGAAGGGGATGGCGCCTTTTTTACGGAAAAAAACTCGTGTATGCCGGGAGTAGCCGACACTGAGGATGGACATGCCCATCGCCCCGCTTTCTTGTCAGAACGTAAAATACGTGAACTAGCAGTTTCGTTTCCAATATTTTAATCTTACTTCTGTCATGATGTAAAGTGATAGTCAGTTTAAGTTGCTATCGTATAATAAGTAAACTTTTTCGGCAATGAAGTAAACGACATTTATTGGGGAATTGGCTATACTGGGAACCGATAACTCATTCCTATTGAAGATGACGGGGGTTGGAAGGGATGCAAAGTAAGTTAGCGGTTCAGCTTTACACGCTTAGAGAGGCATGCAGTTCCGATTTTCATCAAGTTTTGCGCGACTTGAAAGCAATGGGCTGGGGAGGCGTTCAACTCGCCGGTTATCATGGTCATGCCCCGGCAGAGCTCGCTGCTTTTATTCAGGAAACCGGATTGCAGGTGGCAGGCATGCATGTCAGCCTGGGGCGCATCAAGCATGAGCTTGAAGAGCTGGTTCATGAGGCGGGGTTATTTGGGACTCGCGATATCATTTGTCCTTCTTTGCCGGTTGAGATGCGCAATGAAGCAGGCTATCGCGAAGCGAGAGAGCTGTTGAACAAGGCTGCAGAAGCGGTCAAGCCTACAGGAATCCGCATTAGCTACCACAATCACTCTTTTGAATTTGAGGAGACGGTGGATGGTCAGTTTGCGCTTGAATATATGCTGAAACCATCCGCGGATAATTTGGTGCTGGCCGAATTGGATGTGTTCTGGGTGAAGAAAGCCGGGCAGGAGATTGAGCACTTCATCGCGTTATACGCGAACCGGATGCCAATTATTCATCTGAAGGATATGACGGCGGATGACAGGAGAACCTTTGCTCCCATCGGCAGCGGGATCATCGATTTTACGCCGATTTTGCACTGGGGCGAACAGAATGGCATTGAATGGTACGTAGTTGAACAGGATGAATGCGACAGCGATCCGATGGCATGCGTCGCAAGCAGCTATCGTTATCTGGCAGCGCTGATCTCCGGGATGGGGGCGAAGGTAGGATGAGTGGAAAGATTAGAATGGGCATCGTTGGAGCAGGGAATATATTTCGGGGATCGCACTTGCAGCCGCTGCTGGATCACCCGGAGGTGGAAATCGTTGCTATATGCGATGTCAATGGTGAGCGGGCGGAAAAGACGGCGCGAGACAACGGCATAGCCGACTACTATACGGATTACCATGAAATGCTAATGCGCGGCGATATCGATGCGGTCGATATTTGCACCTCCAATCTGTATCATTCGGAAGTGGCGATCGCTGCTTTGAAGGCAGGCAAGCATGTATTCTGCGAGAAACCGGATGCCGTCAATCCGGAAGAGGCGCAAAAAATGGCCAATGCGGCCGAAGAAAGCGGCAAAGTCATGATGACAATGCGCAATAATCGGTTCACCCCGGCGGCAAAATACTTGAGGCGTTTCATAGAAGAAGGTCATATGGGCGAAATATATACCGGCCGCTGCGGCTGGATACGCCGCCGCGGCATCCCGGGCAAGGGCGGCTGGTTTACGACAAAAGAGCTGTCTGGCGGCGGTCCGCTGATCGATCTTGGCGTGCATTTTATCGATTTGACAATGTGGCTGATGAACAACCCGAAGCCGGTTACCGTCAGCGGCGCGACCTATACGAAATTCGCCAACAATGAAATCGCCGACTCCGTACACAGCGGCTTTGGCGAAAAGCAGGAGAACGGCACGTTTGACGTAGAAGATTTGGCAACTGGCTTTATCCGTTTTGACGGTGGCGCCACGCTTCAAATCGAATTCAGCTGGGCCTCCAATATCGGCGAAGAAATGAGTTTTATTGAGTTGCGCGGGACGAAAGCAGGTTTCCGCCTGAAAAACGGCGAGGTGGAGGTGTTCTCGGAGTCGGCAGGCCAGCTGACGAACGTAAAACCGGTTATGAAAGGCACGCCGCCGCCGCCGCATGGCGAGCATTTGAAACATTTTATTGATGTCGTGCAAAGACGGGCCGAGCCGACGATTACGCCGGCGCACGGCGTAGAAATGATCAAAATTTTGTCTGCTATATATAAATCCGCCGATACAGGACGGGAAGTTGTGTTGTAGCAGCTATATGGTCGTGGCCAGATTGTTAATAATACCACATTGACCGATATCTATCGGGAAATGAGTGCCGCTGAAAAGGTTGAAAATGAAAAAAGATCGCCGATCGAACCTGTTTGTCCAGGTGATTGGCGATCTTTTTGGCGTTCTGGCAGATGGCAGTCATGAATTCCTGCTTAGGCTTAGAACGAAGCGTACGAACACCGATATAAACGAGGATCTAATATTATTACCTGACCGACATAAGCATTATCCATACCTGATTGTTAGCATTTATGCTAGTTTCATATACATGGCTGATCTTAAACATTGGAGGTGATGCGATAGAGTAATGGTTGTCTCATCCATTTAAAGTAATTCAAAAACGTGATGGGAGGAATAGTCCGATGAACAAGACCAAACGCGCAACAGCTCTGTATCTAGCTATCATCATGATTTTTTCGATGCCTCTACCGGCAATAGCTGATTTTTCCGTTGAGAGTGATCGGGATCCGATACAGGTTATCGGCAATTATGTTGACCTCGATTTTAATGAAGACAGACCAACCGGAAATAGCTCTACCTTAACGATTGATCCTGTATTCATAGGAAGTGTTACGACCGATGGCGTAACTTCAAATGCGGGAATAGTTGAACATGAGGATTATTCAAGTTCATTTTATTTGGAGGCAATAAGCACGCATGCGGGAACATACAAAAGCGCTATAAATCGTACGAATCATCTCGGGATTCAAGTAAAACTGAAATTTAATAACACAACCTCGCGCAGAGATATTTTTGACATGAAAAGTATGAATCCGAACAATGGGCTTCCCCCGGCTTGGCCGGTCCTTGTTATTTTTGACGCGGATGGGAAGATAAAGGATTTCAGAAATCATGTAGTCGGTGAATATGCGGCTGATGAGTGGTATGACATTGTCATTGATTTGGATAGTCCCAATCATCAATATTCCTTCTGGATCAATGGACAATTGATGGGGGATAAGCTTGACCTCGGCAATTGGATTGGACCTGCGCAAAGTAAAATGGTTCAACGGTGTCAGCCAGGGAGCGTGCCTAGCCGCACAATAATCTCATCCATACAAGTGGATATAATCGAAGAGCCCATACGTTTAGAGAGTCTCTCTCTTGAACAATTAAATGACGATTTCTATGTTGGCGACGAAAATGCTCTTCAACTATTGAAGACACCAGAAAACGCTGAGGATGGCTTGGATTGGGTATCCAGCAATGAAAATATTGTCGCGGTCAATCAAGACGGTGTTGTCACAGGCATATCTCCAGGAGAAGCTGTTGTTTCTGTCACTTCTATGCAAAATCCGGCAATTGGGGCGCAATTGTTGATTAGCGTGATGCAGAGACCGTCGTTGCCGGTTCCCATATTGATTAACCCTAATTATGTTAACCTTGATTTTAATGTCTATAGTCCCGTGGACAATGGGAATACCATTACGATTGATACCAAACTTCTGGGTACCGTCACTATTCAAGATGGAGTAAGAATGGCTGGGATCATGAATGAACACGGAACTAACGCCTTTTACTTGAAAGCGATTACAGAGAGCGTCTCTACGTGGAAAAGCTCAATTAATAAAACGGATCGTATCGGCATTCAGGCTAGCGTTCAATTTAATAATACGACCTCTCGCAGAGACTTCCTGGATATGAAAAGTTTGAATCCGTCCGACGGCAGCGCGCCGGCATGGCCTATACTTGTTATCTTCGATCAGGACGGCAAAATTAAAGACTACAAAAACAATGTAGTCGGCGAGTATGCGGTGAATGAATGGTATGACATTGTGATTGATTTGGACAGTCCAAATCGTAAATACTCCTTCTGGATAAATGGATTGCTGAAAGGTGACAGCATCGATCTGGGCAACTGGGTTGGCCCGACGCAAAACAAAATCGTGCAAAGAAAACATGCGACAAACGATCCAAGCCAAATGCTGATTGCAAGCTTCAAAGCGGGAGAGATAGTGTCCCCCTTAACAGATATCATTCCACCCGAAGCGTTAATAATAGAAAAAGGGAAGGCTGCACACATCAATCTGCACACTGTACCTGAAAAAGCATATATCAAGCAATTGACCTGGACCTCCTCTGATACGAGCGTTGCCAGACTTGTCGATAATGGATTATTGGCGCTGGAGGAAGGCGATGCCGAAATTACAGTTACGGAGGAAGCATCCGGAATTAGTAAAACATTCCCGGTAACGGTTGTTGCTGCGACTGAGCCATGGGAATCGAAACCAATCGGAAACGAGATTCGGTACCTGCTGCATTATGGCATGCAGGAGCAAATGGATTATTCGATTGAGCAACTAAATACAGCCGAAGTACAGACCTATATGAATATGGATGAAGCCGCATTTGCGCTTGAGATTGCGACGGAGTCCAGCAAACTGATTGAGCTCGATACGCATACAAAGTTTGAAGAGATCGCAAGGAAAATGGCGCAAATCTATCGATTGAATGAAGAAGAAGCATACGCGAGAAGAGCGGCGCTAATTTTGTTTCATTTAGCTTTGGACTATCCGCGCCTTGCCTTGAATGACAATTATGAGGATTTTAAAACAGGAGAAAATACGGTTCCGCATCATTCCGTGTTTGCTTACAACTTCATAATGGAATCGAATGTATGGGAAGAGTTATCGGATGAATGGTCTGCTAATGAGATCAAGCAACTGATAGAAGAGTTGTGGTTTCGTCCATCCGTACATGAGGTGATTCAGTGGATCAACAGCAGACATATGACCAATATTGATCCCTATGGCGTTCGTCAAGGTCTGGCCACGGCTTCCATCTTGAATGATCCCGATTCGATTCGAGATTTCATCCGCATCATGGACAAGTTTTTTACAGGTCAATATTACTATGCGGATGGCATGTGGGAGGAGGGGACGATTGACTACAATAATCAGGTAGCCAGAAATTTGGGTTTTGGAATCCAAATTTTAAAAGAGTGGGCGGACCCGGATCGATACATCGATCAGGAGTTAGGGCTGCAGCTTCATAATACGGATTTAAGCTATAGATGGCCATTATTGCAAATGACCTCCGACATGGATCAACGGTTAAGGTATCCCGATGGGACTGCAGTTTCTGTTCATGACAGCTACGGCAGAACCGGCAATCCGCAGCCTCTGCCGATTCGGAGCGAAGCTTTAAGTAACGTAGAGCTCTGGAACTATGGATATTATGGCTTAGTAAACGGTGATATACAAGACGCGACGCATGCCGGCTTATTGTATCAACCTCTGTTATCAGGGTTTCTTGGGGGGCATACCCATGCGAACTATCTGGCATTGACACTCTGGGGAGCCGGTGCGGAAGTATTGCCTGATACAGGCTACATTAACCGTACTACCTATGCGGACGGATCTGGCGCAACCTTGCGATATCCGTCCATGAGACCGCTCTTCCACAACATGCCATGGATCTGGAGAGAAGACGGAGCGAATGAAACGGCGACCAATGAGTGGCAGAAACCTGCATTGTTAGCCTATGATTCGGGCGAGTCTAACGGAAAGGCCATTCAACTCATTGAAGCGTCTGAGCCGGGTGCCGATGGCCGCGGCAGCGATATGAACCGAAGATTGATTATACTTGTTCAACTGGATGGAAACCGTAGCTATACTGTGGACCTGAGCAGGCTGCAGGGGGGACAAGCGCATGAAATCTATCTTCGCGGCTCGGAGCTTGAAGACATCGCGGCTCAGACTGAAGGAATAGCGCTTACGGATACCGGCGCTGCCCATCTGACGGAATATTTGCACTCGATTCATAGCCCGGAAGGATTATCCATAGACAGGGAGCGTCTAACATCTCCTCGGGCAGGCTCCGGAGAGAGTGAATTTCAATTGACTTGGAAGGGAGAGGAAACGGGCTCGTCTATTCGCGCATTTATGAACGGCGTAGAGGGTTCTGACGTCTTCTTCACATCAATCCCTCAAGCGAGAAGAATAACGACAAAATCGGAAGAAGCCGTCTATACAACACCTCATCTCACTAGAAGGAGGATGGTAGATGAGAATGAAATAACCAAATTTGGCGCTGTGTACGAAACGTTCCGAAATGAGCAAGAAGGCATGGTTTCAACTGTACAGTGGTTCGAACCTGAAGACGGCAACTCCATGACGAGCATTGCGGTTGTAACAAGCGACAAATATAAGGATACGATCTATCTTAGCAACGATGCGGTAGAACGCTCCTTTCAGGGCATCACATTCGCTGGAAAGATAGCCATGGTCAGAATGAATAGAGAGTCAGGTAAAACGGTTTACAGTTATGTATATGGCGAAGGCAAGGTTAAGACGAAAGATAAAACCGTAATTGGTGATCAAACGGTAGTGAAGAAGATTACGGCTACGACCACAGCTTCGCTTAACCCGGATCTTGATCCTTCCGATAGGGCCAATACGATCACTGTGAACGGCAAAGTCGCCAACAAGCAGGCATTCATCGGCAAGTGGCTTCAAGTGAGATTCGGCGATGGCTCCGGCTATGGCATGAAAATTAAAAAAATCAATAACGCGGGGAGCGATACCATTATTACAGTGGAGCAATATGTACCGTTCAGCTTGACTGAATCGGGGATAACACTAAATTTTTCGCCTCATGCAGTCATTCCAGGGGATGCGTACATAGAGCTTAACGCATCTAAGTTCAAGCAATGTAGACAATAGGAGAGTGAGTGAATTCATGATGACGAAACTTATGAGAACAGTAGTGGTTGAAGGTCCCCGACAAGCAAGGGTAATGAAAGTGCCAGTGCCAACGCCCGGTCCGGGCCAAGTATTGGTGAAGGTATCGGCTGTAACGACATGCCCGCAATGGGATATGCACATTTACTACGGCAAGCCAATGTTTGGAGACAGCATCTCCTATCCTTATCCGGCTGGACAACCCGGTCATGAGATGACGGGTATTGTTGTGGAAACTGGCAGAGATGCTAATCGACTGCGACCGGGCCAAGCGGTATGCGCATGGAGAGATCCGGGACATTCCAATGCCGGCTGTTATGCGGAATATGTGCTGATGGACGAAGCGAATCTCATTGAAGTCCCCTCCCATCTGGCGCCCGCTGCAGTTGTCAGCTTGGAGCTGGCTATGTGCGTTGCATCACTTATTCTTAGATTGAATGCTTTCACACCCATTAAGGATAAAAAATGCGGCGTCAATGGTCTGGGTCCTGCCGGGTTAATCGCTGTTCAAATGCTAAGAGCGGAGGGGGCCTCGTCTGTTATTGGCATCGATCCCCATCCGGATCGCCGCAGTCTTTCGCTAACGCTTGGCGCAACGGAAGCTTATGAGCCCGGATGCAATGAACTCCCAGATCGCATGCATAGAGATGCCATTCAGTTGGCGGTCGACTGCGTAGGCTATCCGCAGGCCGTTCATGCTCTTATGAGCCATACTCGCGAAGCGCTAGGCTTGTTCGCCGTTCAGAGGGAGCCATACACGCTGGATCAGCGCGGCTTGTCGATTATCGGCTATCCTGGACACTACCGTGAAGCAGCCGAATATGCGTTGAAGCTGATTGCAGAGAACCAGCTGGATCTGCGTTCTCTTATTTCCAAGGAGCTGCCATTGGAAAGCTACGAAGAAGGTGTTGAGCTGTTGAAGAAACAGGAAGCGATAAAAATATGCTTTGTTCCTACCATGTAGGAGAATGATTTTCGATCCGTCTCATCATAGGAGGAATGTGAATGAAGGGCTATGCTGTTGTATTTCCCGATAAGCTGAAAGTGGAATATGCCGAGGTTCGACTGCCCGCGCCGGGTCCTAACGATTTGCTCATTGATGTAGCTTACTCTTGGATTAGTATAGGAACAGAATCCTCTTTCCTGCGCGGAGAACGAGCGGGAGGGGAAACGCCCTACGAGTCAGGTATGCCATGGCCATTCCCTCAAGTGCCGGGCTATCAGAAGACGGGAATCGTGAGAAGCGTCGGGAGTGACGTGAGAGGGTTCTCTCCCGGAGATTCAGTATTCGTATCCGGCAGCAAGGTAAATCATATGTATGGTTTCGGAGGAGGTCATGTCAACCCTGCCATTGCGGAAAGTGAGCATGTGTGGAAGCTCCCGGCGCATGTCCCTTTAGAAGCATTCGCGGGACTCGTCCTCACGCAAGTCGGTTATAATTGCGGAACGGCTTCTCCCCTACGCGCCGGTGAATGCGCAGTTGTCATCGGTGACGGTCTTGTCGGTCAATGGACCGCTCAGACCTTGGCGAATCGCGGGGCGCTCGTCGTTGTTCTCGGCAGGCACAAGGAAAGGCTCCGCCTGTTGCCGGACAACGTCTCGGCAGTCCATGTTCGTCAACAGGAGCCGGAGGACGTCATCTATCCTGGAGGCATCTCCGTCATCGTCGATACGGTGGGCGACCTGGATATGGTTATGCGACTTGAACCCAAGATGGTTAGAGGCAGCCACCTAGTTTCGGCCGGATATCTCGGCAACAAGGGAATGATCGATATTCAGAAACTTCGCAAGAAGGAAATAACGCTATATACGCCGTCCGGTATGACACGTCAACGCATGGACGCGACGATTCAGGGAATTTCGGACGGCTGGCTGAATACGATTCCACTTATTACCCATCGGTTTCCTGCGGAATACGCTGCTAAAGCATGGAAACTGATCTTAGCCAAGCAAGAACCGTTTCTTGGCATATTGTTGGAATGGGACGATAAGTTTGCAACGGAAAGGGTTGAATAAGAATGACCATCTCGATTAATCGTCGCGCTCTGATTGCTAGACATAATCCAATCATGAAAAGCGTAAATCCGTTATCGCCGCTGTCAGTAGGGAACGGTGAATTTGCCTTTACGGCCGACTTTACGGGATTGCAGAGCAATCCGCAAGCCTACAAGGTTGCGCTAGGAACGCAATCCCAATGGGGCTGGCATAGCAGTGGCGGCCGGAACTTGCATCGGTTCGATGATTTGAAGCTGACGCAAGCGGATACGTACGGTCGCAATGTCGGCTATCCCATTGATGAGAGCGGCCAAGAAAAAAAGTTTCATTGGCTGAGGCAAAATCCGCATCGGGTGCATCTTGGGCAAATTGGCTTTGGGTTCCTGGATGAGTGCGGGCAGGAGGTGCCTCTAGAGAACCTAAAACCTTACGAGCAGGTTCTGAATCTTTGGAACGGGATGCTGACAAGCCGGTTTTACGTCGATAAGGAGGCTGTAACCGTGTATACCTGCTGTCACCCCCATCAGGATCAGATTGCTGTCAGAGTAGAGTCTAGTCTTATGGCAAGCGAACGGTTGAATGTTCGGATTGCATTTCCTGCCTCGATGGAGACGGCCGAAGCGTGGCCGGACGGAATAGCGCTGGTTTGGGACTTTGATGAAGAGCATGAGACGACACTCCGGTTAAGAGAAGACGGAGCCTTATTCGAGCGGAAGATGGACGATGATGGATATCGTATGGTTATGGAATGTGTTGAATCCGGTTTCCATCAATCGGGACCGCATCGCTTTACGATGGTTCCGAGAGACCGAAGTGAATCCTTGGAATTTGTATTTGGCTTTTGTCCCCTTCAGAACGAGTTGAACTTGGTCTCTTACGAAGAGACGGCAAAGGCGAGTGCAAGCCATTGGGAACGCTTTTGGATGAGCGGAGGGGCGGTCGATTTTCAAGAATGCCGTGATTCCCGCGCTATCGAGTTGGAGCGCAGAACGGTATTGTCACAGTTTCTTACTGCAGTGCATTGCGCTGGAGGGAATCCGCCCCAAGAGACTGGACTTCTGTATAACAGCTGGTACGGAAAGTTTCATCTTGAAATGCATTGGTGGCATGCGGCGCATTTTTCCTTATGGGGTCGAACGCCTCTGCTTCGAAAGAGCATGGAATGGTACCGCAGCACACTGCCAGTTGCGCGCGAGCTGGCGCGGAAGCAGGGGTATCGGGGGGCACGGTGGCCTAAGATGGTTGATCCTTCAGGGGTGCAAAGCCCCTCTACAATCGGAACGATGCTGATCTGGCAGCAGCCGCACATATTAGTTTTTGCAGAGTTGTGCTACCAAGCTGAGCCGACGATAGAAACGTTAAGTTATTTCCGAGATGTGGTAGGGGAAACGGCCGAATTTATGGCTTCTTTCCTTCATTACGAGCAGCAGCGGAACCGATACATACTGGGACCGCCGCTTATTCCTGCCCAGGAAACTCATCACTTCGAGAGCGTGTGCAATCCGGTATTCGAGCTTGAGTATTGGCGATACGGCCTGCAGATTGCTCAGCAGTGGCGAATGCGGCTGGGACTCGGGAAGAACCGCGAGTGGGAGCGTATAGGCTTGCAATTGTCCCAGCTGCCGACAGCTGATGGTGTATATATGGCCCATGAGCGCTGTGTGGATACGTACACCGTTCATAATCATGATCATCCCTCGATGTTAGGAGCATTCGGAATGCTGCCCGGCGAGAAGGTAGATCCCGAGACAATGCGCAGGACGCTGCATAAGGTTATAAAGGATTGGAGGTGGGAGACGACGTGGGGATGGGATTACCCCATGGCGGCGATGACTGCCGCACGCTTGGGAGAGAGGAATCTTGCCGTCGATATGCTGTTAATGAATACGGTGAAAAATACATACTTGCCAAATGGTCATAATTATCAGTCTCCCACATTGTCAGCCTATTTGCCTGGCAACGGAGGATTGCTGAGTGCCGTTGCGCTAATGACGCGAGGCTGGCGGGGGGAGAATTTCAGGCATGCGCCCGGCTTTCCTGATGATGGCTCTTGGACAGTGAAACAGGAGGGTCTTTCCTGTTTGTATTAATGCGCATACGTCAATATAACGATATTTTAATAGCCATATAACTATATTCCATTCTCTCTCAGCATGCCATCCAATAAAATAGAAAGCGGATACAATAGTCGCAAACAACTATTTATGGAGAGAGGTTGGAGCATGGAATGGAAGCGAATACAAGAGCTAATGCAGCAGCAGCACGACCAAGAGCAGCTCCCAGGCAAAGAAGTTTATTCTTCAGAATGTGGAAAGCGAGATACCTGTATGTAATCCTTTTGCCGACTGTGGTTTATTATGTATTGTTTCACTACGTTCCGATGTATGGGGTCGTGTTGGCTTTTAAGGATTATCAGTTTAATGAAGGGATATTGGGCAGTCCCTGGGCGGGTCTCAAGTATTTTCGCGAAGCGTTTTCGATGCCGGAGTTTACGCAGGTGTTTCTCAATACGGTTATTATTGCTGTAGGCCGTCTCATTATTGAATTTCCAGCGCCTATCCTAGTCGCTTTGCTGTTGAATGAGGTTGCGCGCAAAGCGATGAAACGATTTTATCAGACCGTGTTTACCTTTCCTCATTTTCTTTCCTGGGTCATCGTATCCGGCATTATGACGAATGTGCTGGCGGATATGGGGCTGCTTAATCAGTTGCTGGTTGCTCTAGGATGGAACAAAGTAAACCTGCTTATTGAAGCCTCCTCGTTTCGGTGGCTCCTATTCGGGACAAGCATATGGAAAGAGATGGGCTGGGGGACGATTATTTATTTGGCCGCTATGGCGAGCATTAATCCCGAGTTGTATGAAGCGGCCAGCATAGACGGAGCGGGTCGACGGCATAAAATGCTTTACATTACTTGGCCGGGTATACGCGGCACAGTGTTCATTCTTTTGATTCTAGCGATCGGAAATATTATGAATGGCGGGGGCTTTGAACAAATTTTCAACCTCTACAATCCGGGAGTATACCAGGTTGCCGATATTCTCGATACCTATATTTACCGGACGACGTTTTCAGATGGAGGCAGCTTCAGCTTTTCGACCGCCATTGGATTGTTCAAATCGGTCATAAACTGTGTCATGCTGTTGGCTGCCAACGCGATAATTAGGAAACGAGGAGAGGCAGGGCTTTTCTAAATGAGAAAGAAAACGACAACGTTCGATTATGTGAACCATGCGTTGCTGATCGGAATCGCGCTTATGATGATCATCCCTTTCTATAGCGTGATCATTCAATCTTTTGCTACACCAAAGGTGGTTGCATCGCAACCCATTTATCTCGTTCCATCAACGCTCGATTTTAGTGCTTATAAACAGATTTTCGAAGGAAAACAGGTGTGGGATTCAATTGGAATATCCATTTTCGTCACGTTATTCGGCACTTTCGTCAATATGGTGGCAACGATGGGCGGAGCCTATGCGCTGACGAAGAAGCACTTGCCGGGCAAAGGGCTGATTGTTGCATTGGTTGTTTTCTCCATGCTGTTTCACGGCGGACTCATCCCGACCTATCTGACAGTCAAAAGTCTGGGGTTAATCAATGATGTATTTTCGATGATATTGCCAGTGGCCATTAATACTTATTATATGATCATTATGATGAGCTTTTTCCGAACGATTCCGGATAGTCTGGAGGAAGCCGCTAAGATTGATGGAGCGAACGATATGCGTATCCTGGTGCAAATTGTGCTCCCGATCTCTATGCCGATGATTGCCGCCATTGCCCTGTTCTATGCGGTGGACCGATGGAACGAATGGTGGAACGCTATGCTATATATTCGAGATTCATCGAAATATCCACTGCAGCTCTATGTTCGGGAATTATTGACCGATATCGGGCGAATAACGAATAGCGATATGGCACTGTCGGACATAACCGAAAAGCGGAACTTGTATCCTCAAGGTGTCAAGATGGCCATTGTAACAGTTACAACATTGCCGATCATTTTTGTATACCCATGGCTGCAAAAGTATTTTGGAAGCGGAGTCATGATTGGTTCGCTAAAGGAATAATGGAAGCATCAGCCACTTTGAATTATATTAAACATTTACGGGAGGTCATGTAGCATGAAAATGAATCACAAACTGTTTCGTCTGGTGTGGGTATTCTCCCTCTCAGCTATCATAATTGCCGGATGCAGCGGCAATGGCAACGGACATGTCAAACAATCTGGTACGGCTGCTCCTGGCAATGATGACAAGAAGACGGCAACGAAGCGCCAAACATTTACAATGAGCATATGGGACATCGAAAAAAGTTTTCAGAATCGGGAGAATGACGAGCTGTTAAAAAAGGTTGAGCAGGATTTCAATATTACGATCAAGCCAGTCAATGTCACTTGGAGCGATTATAACGAGAAATTCAATCTTTGGGCGACATCCGGCGAATTGCCTGATCTTTTCGTCACAGATTTGACACTGAGCACGACTTACAATACGTGGGTTCAGCAAAACATCATACGCCCGCTGCCAGACGATCTCAGTCCATATCCTAACATTGAGAAGCTGTTGAAGCAGCCTGACCTTGCGCCGCTTCAGAAGGATGGGAAATTTTATTTCGTGCCTCGCCAATCCAAGCTGACAGCAGATGATTTTGCGTTGGAAAGAGGATTCATCGTTCGAAAGGACTGGATGGAGAAGCTGGGATTCAAGACGCCGACGACATTCGAAGAATACAAAGCGTTGTTCAAGGCCTTTGCCCAGATGGATCCGGATGGGAATAATAAGGACGATACTGTAGGATTGACCACAAATCATGTCCCGCTCCTCCAGTCCTTATTTCTGGGCAGTGTGCCTGAGTTAACGGAGAGCTATAGCTGGCTTCAAGAGGATGGGAAATGGATTCCTTCATTCGTATCGAAAAATATGATTGACGGAATTGTACAATTCAGGCAATTATATGAGGAAGGGGCGCTCGACAAAGACTTCGCTATTCTAAAGACTGGCGATGGCGGCGATAAGTTCGCGCAAGGTTTGGCTGGAGCCATCAATATGCAGATGACTGATGCTATGATGAAGGGTTTAAAGGATAAATGGATGAAATACGGGCACGAGCAGGAATTCGAAGACTCCATAATTTTGCTTCCAATCTGGCAGCACATGGACGGTAATAACTACCGCAACTATAGCGCTTCAGCCTATTCCGGTCTATTTTTCAGCTCGAAGGTGGATGACGAGAAAATGGCTGCCATTCTTAAGTTGATCGACTTTGCGATATCAACGCCAGGGGAACGGCTGTTCAACTATGGGATCGAGGGTAAGGATTATACCATCGAGAACGATAAGATCGTGCTGACGCGTGAGAAAGATTCGGCGACGGGGACGCTGAAGCCGTTAAATCAATTGTATCCTTCTGTCGACACGCTTTCCTTTGCTTTCAAATCGTTCGGAACGGTGCAGTTTCCGATGGATATCCGAATCGCCGATAAAGGTGAAAAGCTTGTGAAAATGCATGATGAAATGTACGATTACATGATAAATAAGTTTAAAGCTCCGGATATTAATTGGGAAGTATTATATCTGTCCACTCCCGCTAAGGATAAGCTGAAGAACGTTAAATATTGGGACGATATCGTTCGAATTGTATTGGATAATGAGGAGCCCGACAAGCTATGGGAACAAGTGGTGAAGGGCTATGAAGCTAAAGGACTGAATCAAGCGATAACCGAAGTGAATGAAATGAAGAAATAAATACTAGCGCGATCGGTCCTTCCCTTAAGGGAAGGCTGATCGCCTCATGACGTTGAACGCTTGACGGGTTGAATGGAAGTTTTTAATCTGCGTGTTTAAGGATAGGGGAATGCGAGTGTTGCGATTGTTGATGAAGCGTACGATCAAGGAGCAGTTGAAAAGCTTTGTAATCGTTACAGTCGTTGTGATGCTGCTAACGCTTGTTCTAATCTACTTCCTGGTGTCCAACATTATATATGAGAAGAACAGTGCGTATTCATCAGAATTGATGAACAATATCGCACAAACCATCTCTGCAAACATGGAATCGTTCAACCGAATGATGCTCAATATTGCCTATAGTGAAGCCATTCAGCAGTATCTGATTGAAGACAATGCTTTGAATAAATATGAGTTGTTCCAAAAAGCAAACGTTTACATGATGGGGTCGAATACACTTAAACCGGGTATAGCCGATTGGGTGCTGGTTGGCAGCGGCGGCAATCATATCAACCTGTCGGCTGATATTAGCCAGGCGATGCGAAATATGATTAGTGAAATTCCGGAGCAAGAGAGAAAAAATAGCAAGGCGCATGATTTTGGCATTCGAGAGCTTGCATACAACGGACATAAATCTTATTACTTGGTTACAGCGGTATCGATCAAAAATCTAAACCCTGAAAGTTCGTACGGAGAAGAAATCGGTCATCTGTTTCTGCTGCTGAATCCGCAGGCGCTTAGTAAGCTGGAGGATATGTCGAGGCAGACATCAGGCACGTATTATTTGATCGATAGAAATGGTAGAATTGTGTCCCGAAATAATGCGGCGGCGATAGGAGACAGGCTGGAAAATGCTCCGCAACCGGATGTGATTGTTCATAAGAAAACATTGCAGGAAACGTCATTCCAGCTTATCAGTCATTTGCCAAAAAGTGAGCTGTATAAAGGACTTGGGATTGTTCGTCTCGCCTGTGTGATCCTCTTTGCCTTAATGCTCATTGTAATGTGCGTCCTGTATTTGATCATTTTGCGAAATATCGTTTCGCCTATTCGCTCATTTGTGAAATTCATTCATCAACTGAACGCGAACAGGCAAGGGACAGAGAAGAAACGTCTTTATCTGGAAGGATATGCTGAAATCGGAATGATGGCAAGCAAATTCAATCATATGCTGGATGAAACGGATCATCTGACAGGGAAATTGCTGGATAAGACTAAGCAAATATATGAGATGGAACTGACGAAGCAACAAGCGGAGATTGCTTTTTTAAACAGTCAGATCAATCCGCATTTTTTGTACAATACGCTGGAATCGATTCAAGGCATAGCCGCAGTAAAGGGCGTGGATGAAATTAGTGAAATGACCTTGGCATTAAGTCGTATTTTCCGATACAGCATTAAAGGTGAAGAGACAGTATCGCTAGGTGAGGAGCTTGCGATCATCGATAGCTATGTGAGTATCCAGCTCATTCGTTTTGATTATCGTTTCACGGTTACCTATGATATTTCCAATGAAGCTTATCGTTGTATGGTGATCAAAATGATACTGCAGCCAATTGTCGAAAATGCGATATTCCACGGATTGGAACTGAAGATGGATCGCGGGTATTTGCATATCGAAGCCAGAGTGGAAAAAGCTAACGGCGATCTTGTGATAGTAGTGAAAGATAATGGGGAAGGGATGAGCTCGAAGCAGTTGGACAGTATTTGCTCGCGCTTGTCGCTGGAGAAAACAGATGATGGGGACACCGGATCATCTTCACAATTTCAACGCATTGGAATTTCCAATGTTCATCAGCGAATAAAACTCTCCTACGGATCTGCTTACGGCCTCTATATTAAGAGCGAAAGCAACGTCGGTACAGAGGTCATTCTAAGGATGCCGGGAAGGGAGGGGGAAGCTCATGCATAAGGTGTTTCTGGTGGACGATGAAAGGTGGATACTCGAAAGCATAAAAGCCAAAGTCGATTGGGAATCATTGGAGCTTGAATTTGCAGGTCAGGCAAGCAATGGACTGGATGCGTATGGAATGATTCAACAGACACGTCCAGAACTAGTATTAACTGACATACGCATGCCTGGCATGAATGGATTACAATTAATGGAGTCGATAAAAAAATTGGGACTGTCTACACGATTCGTAGTAATTAGCGGTTACGCGGAATTTGATTATGCGCGAAAGGCACTCGAGTTGGGGGCTCTCGGGTACGTCCTGAAATCGATGGAGCGGCAGGAACTGAATGACACGTTGCGAAATGTGAAACGAAGCATAGACTCAACAGGAACTGCCAGTAGATACCTGCTTCTATATGAACAATTGCGAGGGCGGTTTTCGGACCTAGATGAACTGAATAATTATTTGCTGCAGGCCATTCTGAGAAGCTCTGCGGAATTGCCGCTTCCTACCGCTGAACAAACGGCTTCCGTCACTGGGACGTTTAATAAGATCGTGAAATATATTCAAGAGCATTTTAACGAAAGCATATCGATAGGGCAGATAGCCGATCATTTTGATCTGCACCCTAATTATATTAGCCAATTGTTCCGGAGAGAGAAGGATACGACTTTCACAGCCTTTCTGCTGCAAATTCGTTTGGATCGGGCTTGCCTGTTGTTGGAGGAAACGAATATGACTGTGAATGAAATCGCTGAGAAAGTAGGATACAACGATTATTATTATTTCGCTAAAGTGTTCAAGAAGCATATTGGAATGACTCCCACATTAAGGAGAGAGCTTAAAGGATGTAAATTTTCCATTCAGAAAGGAACTACATAACTATGATTGAAAATAAACAACACAATAAATCCGTGAATCTGTGGCAATCCGCTATACGAGATGCGGTTGATAAAACCAAGTCCAATATTTTGCTGCACGAGAAACAATTTCCTCATATTACCTCGGAGAAAAAATATAGCTGGGGAGAAAACACAGACTGGATTGAAGGGTTTTATACGGGTATGGTTTGGCTTTGTTATGAGTATACGAAGGACCCCTTTTTTAGCAAGTCGGCAATGGAGCATGTAGATAGCTTTCGAGATCGATTAGCCGCTAATCGGTACATGGATCATCACGATATCGGTTTTTTGTTTCTGCCGTCTGCGTTTGCCGCATGGACATTGCTTCGAGACGAGTCGTCGCGTAAGCTCGCACTTGAGGCAGCCGATCATTTATTGCTCCGATGGAGGACGGAGGGACAATATATTCAGGCATGGGGACCGAAAGGCGACAAAGACAATG
Source organism: Paenibacillus sp. J5C2022 (assembly GCF_025567625.1). Taxonomy (GTDB): domain Bacteria; phylum Bacillota; class Bacilli; order Paenibacillales; family Paenibacillaceae; genus Pristimantibacillus. Next base: position 31,904 of record NZ_JAOQJC010000016.1, read on the forward strand.
GAGGACGCATTATCATTGACTGCATGATGAACATACCTTTGCTCTATTGGGCTAGTGATCAGACGGGTGAATCTAAATATGCGGAAATTGCAGGCAAACACGCTGATCTAAGCAGACGTTATTTAATGCGTGGGGATGACTCTTCCTATCACACATTCTACTTTGATCCGGCGGACGGTTCTCCCATTCGCGGAGGGACGCATCAGGGTTACCAAGACGGTTCAACCTGGACTAGAGGACAGGCGTGGGCTATATATGGCTTTGCTTTGTCTTATAGGTATACGGGTAATCCGAGCTATCTCGACACAGCTCGCCGCGCAGCTCATTATTTCATCCGCCGCATTCCAGAGGATGGCGTCGTTTACTGGGACTTCGATGCTCCTGTAAACGGAAATACGCCCAGGGATAGCTCAGCTTCTGCTATCGCGGCTTGCGGTATGATTGAAATTGCGAGCCATCTCGTTCAGGATGACCCGGACCGGGAGTTCTTTATGGATGCGGCTTCCAGGTCTATGGCTTCACTAGTCGAGCATTATTCGACAGTAGAAGATTCCCATGCTGAAGGCTTGTTGAGGCACGGTTCCTATCATGTTCGGGGAAATCTGGGTCCAGATGACTTTATGATATGGGGCGATTATTACTATTTGGAAGCATTGCTTCGTTTGGAAAAGGGCATACCCGGTTACTGGTATGAGCGAACCTGAGTTTTTTACCGCAATAAAATATACAGGCCTCAACCCGCTCATTAGCAGGTTGAGGCCTGTATATTTTATCCGATAATATTCGCGGAATTATGATCAAGAGAGAAGGATAAAAGCCACATATTGGCGAATGTTCACATCTGAGGAAGGAGGTTGCCTTACATTTTTAAGCTTGGAAGGTGGGTTGCTGCTGATGCTTTCTTCATTTTCAAGGTTAATCGTAAAAATATGGGTGAAATTCACATCAAAACTATTTTATAAAATGGTATTGATTTATTCCATATTGACGCTACTGCCACTAATGCTTGTTATCGGCCTGTTTTACAATCGATCCAACCATATACTGGAATCCAACATTACAGCCGCCAAGAAGCAATCACTCGTAGAGATGATGGACAAAATTGACAGTAATCTTCGGAATGTCGAACAAATCGCGATGTCTATTCAGAAAGATCCCCTCATTCTTAAAACCTTAATGGATGATTATGTACAATTTGACCAACGACAGTTGGATGCTGAAACTTCATTACGAATAAAAGAGCGGATGGCTTCTCTCATCGAAGCCAATACATTGATTGATGCAGTTTACCTGGAGAACCGGAGTCACAACGTTTATTATGTTGACTCGGAATTTAAATTCGAATCGAATTTGGCGTTAGGAGCGCTAGCCCACAAAAAACCCGGTTTTTTTCTCTGGGCCTCTTTTCCTGATCATCAACGAATCGTGGGCGCAATCGAAATTATTGATCCCTATCTTGATCGGAGATTGGGCATCCTGGCGGTTATGCTGAAACCGGAACGAGTGGCTCAAATGTACTCAACCTACGACAGTCAGAATTTTTACTTAATGAATGCCAACAAACTCATATTGTCCACATCGGATCCGGATAGAATTTCCACACGATTCCATTATCCAAGCGATAAAAGCATGATCGTGCTTGAAAGAAATTCTGACTATTCCGGTCTCAAATATGTTAGTCTGTTCTCAAGTCAAGTGTTTAATCGGGAGCTCGATAATCTGGTCCAGTTCGCGTTGCTGATAACCGCTATTACTTGGGTCATTGTTCTTGTGTTGACTGTATTTATTCTCCGGCACGTCACCAAGCCTCTTATGAAACTGAACAGGCTCATGATAAAAGCGAAAAAAGAAGTTTACGAAACGTTCGAGGATATCAGAACAAACGATGAAGTCGGTCGACTTTGTGCCAGCTTCAATGATTTGATCATCGAAATAAGAGATTTAATTCAAACGGTATACAAAGTAGAATTGCTGAATAAAGAGGCGGAATTGAAAACGCTCAGAGCTCAAATCAATCCTCATTTTCTCTACAATACATTAGAATCGATTAATGTGTTTGCCAAACATGCAGGGGCGACAGCTGTATCGGAGATGATCCATTTGCTCGCCGCTATATTTCGGTTTTCTATTTCGCCGGGAAACGATTTTGTTTACCTGCACAAAGAAATTGAGCTAATCACCTATTATTTGCAATTGTTCAAATATCGGTATGGTGACAAGTTCCAATGGTCGATCGACGTTTCGGAAGAACTGTTGCTTGTGTCCGTGCCTCGGTTTATTTTGCAGCCTATCGTTGAAAATGCAATCATCCATGGCATTGATCAACTGCCTGGACCCGGTACCATTTCCGTACGGGCATACGAGCTGGATTACGATCTTATTCTCGAAGTCGAAGATAACGGTCCAGGGATACAGGCAGGCAATCACAACGGGTTTGGTATCGGCATGAGCCATGTGGCACGACGGTTGCAGCTTATCTATGGCGAGCGATACGGATTGACAACGGAACCTGCTCTACCGAATGGAACAATTATGAGATTGCGTTTGCCTATTGCATTCAGTAAGGAGGACGATACTCATGAGAATCATCGTAGTTGACGATGAGGATCTTATCCGGAATCATATTGCGAGTATGATCGAGTGGGATGAGATCGGATGCCAGATCGTCGGTGCCGCTAGCAATGGAATTGAAGCAATGGAGTTAATTGCGCTGCATGAACCGGACCTTGTCATTTCGGATATCCGTATGCCCTTGATGAACGGTATTCAATTATCGGAATACGTCAAGGAGAAGCACCCTCAGATCAGGATCATTTTTTTGACGGCATACAGCGATTTTGAATATGCTCAGCAAGCGGTCAAGCTGGGGGTAGTCGACTTTATATTAAAACCTGTGAAAACATCGGAGATTATTCGAGCTGTTGAATTGCAAATTCACAATACGATGCGTACCAGCCACGAGCTGCTATTGAGTCAAGAAAAAGCAATCCAACAGATGTTGTCCACTGCTGAGGACGAATCTGAAAAAACATCGACCATGCAAAAGCTGGGTGTTCATCAGTTAAAGCTGCAGGTGATGTGTGCCGAGATCGATAATATAGATGCACTGCATCGATCAGGAGAAGCCTACTCCTTGTTGGCATTAAGAGAAGTCATTAACCGGAATCTGCAATATTATCCTTATCATTATTGGCTCTATACCGCTCCTAAAGGGATTTACATCCTTTTGTTTCAATCGAAAGAACAAATATGGAATCCGCGAGAAGATAGCATGAAGATTGCCCGAGAGTTGACCGAATATTGCAAGACAGCCTTTCCATTCCGAGTATCCGTAGGGATCAGTCAGGTGCTTCCTTCTTTGCTGCATCTTGGTCAAGCGTGGAAGGAAATCAAAGAATGTCTGGATTATCGAATGATGTTGGGCAAAGGTTCAATAATAGGTTACGACGCCTTATTCGGTTTGAACATTTGTCAAGATAAACAAGAAGAAGACGTTGTCCATTTGATAGGGATACTATGCAGGGGGGAAAAGGACCAAGTTCCTGTGTACCTGCGATCGATATATCGGAAAATCGTCTCCACAGGGCTTATGAGAAACAATATTCAGTCCTACTTTCTGAATATCATCGGCAAAGTGGAAGAGATGCTATTGGAATATGGCATTCCTATACAAGAGGATGTTCAGTTGCAGGCCAAAAAAATGGTCATATCCTTCGATATTTTGGTTGATTTAATGAAATTTATGGAACAATGGCTCATGGAAATAACAGATCGCATGCAAAGCGCTCAAAGTCAATCCGTCAAACGGATAATAAAGGAAATTACTGCGTACTTGGAAATGAATTTTACGGATGAAATTACGCTGGAGAAACTGGCGAATCATTTCCATATGAACCATTCTTACTTAAGCCGTTTGATAAAGAAAGAGACGGGACACAACTTCCGCGATCTGCTCTGGACTTGCCGTATTGAGGCCGCTAAAAAGAAATTGACGGAAACAAACTTGAGGGCTAATGAAATCGCTTTCCAAGTAGGATTCAAAGATGCGACTCATTTTAGCTTATTGTTTAAAAAAAATGTTGGGATCAGCCCGACGGAATATCGCAACCAAGTGAAAGTATAGTGTTGCTGACAAGAGAAAGACGTCTCTTGTGATACTGTTGCCGCAGTATCACATCGAAAAGGGGGCGTCTTTTTTCCTACCCTGGACGATGAAGTGGCGGAAACGTCATAGTCAAACAAGTCAATTCCAACAAACGAATGTCAATTGGAATTATTCTAGCCAAGAGATAAAAATACTAAAATTAAGCTATCACATCAGGCAATCATCCATAAACAGGGGGCCTGTCAAAGGAGGAAAAGTATGATTAAAAAAAGAGCTAAAACCATTTGGCTTGCAGTGTCATTGATTTTGCTATTGACTGTTGCTGCTTGTTCGAGTGGGGGGGAGAAAACGGATTCAGGTTCAAAAACTTCGGATCCTGCTGTAAAAGAGTGGGTCATTAAATATGACCCGAATGATTATTTTCCTACGGAGGCTACCGCAAAAAATCCGACGACACGTAAAGCCATGCAGGAATTGGCGGATGAGTATCACAAGCTGCACCCGAACGTGAAAATAGAATTTGTAGAAATTCCGTTCCAAGATCGGAATGCATGGCTGCAAGCAAGAATGTTGAGCAAGGATGCACCGGACATTTTCTGGACGCAATTTAATGATACATGGAAAAATTATCAAAAAGGTTGGTTCCTGGAAATGGACCCTTGGCTGGAAAAAGAGAACCCCTATAACGGCAATCAAATATGGAAGGATACATTCGTACCCGGGATCATGGATAGCGTAAGAGCGCCTGACGGCAAAATCTATGATATTGCAGGGGATGGCGTGGCCGTAGCCATTTTTTATAACAAAAATATATTTAAAGATCTGGGATTATCGATTCCAAAGACGTGGAAGGAATTTATGGATGTGCAGGCCAAAATTAAAGAAGCCGGCCATATTCCGTTTGTATTCGGTCTCGACCCGTCAGCCCTCGATCCATTATGGGCCGATTCGCTATTGCACAGTCAATTTATGCTAGACAAATTAGATGATATCGATATTAACGGGAACAATTATCTCGAGGTCAATGAAACAGTCAAAGCGGTGAAAGACGGAAAGCTGCCTAATATGGACATTCTTAAGCAAGAATGGTCGTTGATCAAGGAATGGTCGCAATATTGGCCAAAAGGATTTAACGCCAAGTTTGACGGAGATCAGATGTTTTTGTCCGGAAAAGCGGCTATGCAGCTGCAAGGAAGTTGGAATGTTTCTTATCTTCAAAATCAGAAGATGCCATTTGAGTGGGGTACGTTTAATATGCCGGCCATTACACAGGATGTGGCATCGCTGGCATCCGGTAATGCGACAAAAATCTACGGGCCATGGGGAGGATTGCAGTGGATTGTCCCGGGCTACTTGGAAAAAGAAGAGCCTGACAAAATACCGGTCATCATGGACTTCCTCATGTTCCTCAGTACGCCTGACAATGTGACGAAACTCGTACATGAAGCCAATTCGGAACCGAATGTCATAGGGGCTACTCCGCCTGAAGGGCACGAGACGTTTACTGAAAATATTCCTTTGGCCAATGTGCAGGGGTACCACGCCCTTTTTGATCCGCCGTTTAATGATAAAGTCGGGACGGCAGTTCAATTTTATATAGGCGGAGAATGGTCAGAGGAGAAATTTCTGGAGAAAATGAAATCCTATTATTTGGAGGCAGCCGATCGACTGGCAACGGCAAATCCTGAGTGGGTGAAATAAGAGAGCAACAAAGGGGATCGATAAAAAGATCCCCTTTATTACAAACAGAAGCGGTGATATAAAAAAATGTCAACGGCGAATGCAAAAGAGCTTCGATTGCCACCAACCTTTTACAGCAACAAGAGGAGGCGAAAGCGCGGAATTATAAACGCTAAGGCTTACTTGTTTGTTCTTCCGACCGTCATCATGATTTTCACATTCAGCTACTATCCGGCAATCGCAGCCTTCTATTATTCCTTCACGAATTGGGACGGCTTTCGTCCAGCGCAATTTATCGGGTTTGATAACTTTGTTTCTATATTTACAACGGAAGAGTTTCGTCAAGCGTTTTTGAATTTGTTATGGATTACGTTGTTCAGCGTGTTTGTCACGATAACGGTTCCTCTCATTGTCGCACTATTTATTTATAAAATACGCAATCAAAAACTGCAGTATTTCTACCGGTTGCTGTTCGTATTTCCAATGGTTGTCCCGGCTATGGTCGGAATCTTGTTGTGGCAGTTTATTCTAAATCCCGATGTCGGATTAATGAATGCCGTTCTATCCGCATCTGGCGTCCCGCAGGATCAGTTGCCGTTATGGCTAGCCAGTCCTAAAACAGCGATGCTTTCGTTATTTGTGATGGGGTTCCCTTATGTATCGGGAGTCAATATATTGATTTACTTGGCCGGTTTGCAAAACATTCCGAAAGAATTGAAGGAAGCGGCTATCGTTGATGGAGCAAACGGGTTTAGACTGTTTTTCAAAATCGAGCTTCCATTGGTGATGTCTCAAATCAAGCTTCTGGTCATACTTACCGTTATTGGCGTTCTCCAATCGTTCCATATCCAGCTTGTATTAACGGGTGGCGGGCCGATGAACTCCACAACGGTTCCAGGCTACATCATGTATAAGGAAGCTATCAATAATAACCAGTTAGGATACGGTTGTGCGATAGGTGTAGTATTGTTTTTGCTCATATTTACACTAACCGTCATTAACAATAAATATTTGAAATCGTCCACCGAGTACGATCAAGGGTAGGAACGATGAGGAGATTGACATGCGAAAACTAACGCTCGGCAATGGGATCATGCATTCCATCTTGATATTCCTGGGTATTCTCACAGTAGTTCCGCTTATCATGATGGTATTAATTTCATTCAAAGACACTTATCAGTTTAATATGAATCGATGGACGCTCACTTTTCCTTTGCATTTCGAGAATTATTCCGAGGCATGGGTTGCTATTCGAGGTTATATCTCCAATAGCTTCATCATCAGTGGTGTCACGGTTGTCGGCGTCATGGTCATTTCTTGTATGGCAGCGTATCCTTTGGCGCGAATGCGCTTTTTCCTGAAGGAGCAAATCTATTTTCTTATTATTTCTTTGCTCATGATCCCCGGTATTTTAACGATGGTTCCGCTGTACAGTTTGATCATAGATCTTGGCTTTATCAATACCTGGATGGGGGTATGGGGGCCTTATATCGCAGGAGGTCAAATTTTTTGCATCTTCGTTCTCCGCTCCTTCTTCTCATCGTTATCGGAGGAAATGTTTGAAGCGGCGCGGATGGACGGAGCCGGAGAGATTAGAGTGCTGGTCAGCCTTGTTGTCCCGTTATCGAAGCCTATTATCGGAACGCTCGCTGTATTGAATGTGTTATCTACATGGAATGAATTCGTATTGCCCATTATGGTATTGAATAAGATCGAATTGCAGCCGATCCCTGTCGGATTGCTTTCGATCGGGACAAAATTTGCTAATGATTATGGCTCATTATTCGCAGGATATGTCATTGCCTCGCTCCCGCTCCTTATATTGTTTGCGCTGGCAAGCAAGCAATTTGTCGAAGGATTGGCATCAGGCTCAGTAAAATTATAGATACAAGGGAGCTTAATTCAATGAATAATCGTAGTTTAAACGGGCTCTGGACACTTTACTACTTTCCTCAGGGGAAGTATACCATTACACATCCTGATCAGCTGACGGATATGCAGCTGCCTTCAGTACAGGCTGTTGTTCCGGGAAACGTTGAATTGGATCTTATGGAAGCACATATATTGCCCGATCTCTTTTTCGGTAACCAGATTAAGCTTCTCAAGCCCTATGAGTTGTATGAGTGGTGGTATGTGAGAGAGTTCCAGCCGACTGATATCAGCAATCGGGAAGCGGATCTTGTATTTCATGGAGTCGATTGTCTTGCCACCTACTGGTTGAATGGGATACAGATCGGAACCTCGGATAATATGTTTATCGAGCACAGGTTTAACGTTACGGAGCAATTGCAGGAAAACAAGTCCAACACTGTGGCCGTTCGGTTGGTTTCTCCTATACTGGAGGCTGCGAAAAAGAGCTATGACCCCATCCATTTTGCATTGGAAACGAACTGGGAGCAGCTTTGGATTCGGAAGGCGCCGCATAGCTTCGGGTGGGATATTATGCCAAGGGCTGTATCTGCCGGATTGTGGCGCTCAGTGGAACTGGATATACACGAACAAAATGAGATTGAGGAATTGTATTTTTGCACGATTCAAGCAGATCAGCATAAAGCTCACATGACCGTTCATTATCAGCTCCAGATTGATCCGGAGAACTTCGGTGAAATGGAGATAAGATGCAGCGGGCAGTGCGGAGATTCTGCTTTTGAACTAAAACGCAGAGTGAATTTTCGCGCAGGAGCAGTGGAAATAGAAATTGACAAACCGATGCTGTGGTGGCCGAGAGGATACGGGCAAGCCAGCTTGTACAAGGTGAGAACGCAGTTATTGCTGCAAGGAAAAGTGGTTGCCGAAAGGCAAGATACGATTGGGATTCGCACCGTTGAGCTCATTCGTACAGATGTGACCGGTACGGAGAATCCCGGAGAGTTTTTATTTAAAGTCAACGATGTCCCTATTTTTTGCAAAGGCTCTAATTGGGTTCCCGCAGATGTATTCCACAGCAGGGATGCTTCGCGGTACGAACGTATTCTCGAGCTGTTTCGTGAGACGGAGTGCAATATGGTTCGCTGTTGGGGCGGCAATGTATATGAGGACCATGCCTTTTTCGAGTTATGCAATGAATATGGATTAATGGTATGGCAGGATTTCGCTCTTGCCTGCGGATTTTATCCCCAGACGATTGACTTTCAACAAGTGATTCGTGAAGAAGCGATGTCGGTCATCAAGAAGCTAAGAAATCATCCCTCGATCGTATTATGGTGCGGTGACAATGAGATCGATATCTTTTGTTATTACAAAGGTCTTGACCCTGCGTTCAATAAGATTAACCGAGAAGTACTGGCGGAGGTTGCGTTTCAATGCGATCCGAGACGTCCGTACTTGCCCAGCTCTCCTTACTTCTCGCCAAGTGCAATCGCCCAGAAGCAAGAGCGGCTTGTGCCAGAAGCCCATTTATGGGGACCGAGAGATTACTACAAAAGTAAATTTTATACGGACAGCCCCCATCATTTCGTAAGTGAAATCGGTTATCATGGGTGCCCGAATGTGTCGTCAATGAAGCAGTTTATCGATGCGGAAAGCCTGTGGCCTTATCAAGATAACGAGCAATGGACCACCCATTGCTCCGACCCGATCGGCCTGGATGGGCCGTATGCATACCGTGTTAAACTGATGGCGGATCAGATCAAGGAACTGTTCGGCGTGTCTCCCGATAATCTCGAAGATTTCGTGCTTGCTTCACAAATTTCGCAGGCAGAAGCCAAAAAGTTTTTTATCGAGATGACTCGCATCAAAAAGTGGCGCCGCACAGGTATTGTTTGGTGGAATATGATGGATGGCTGGCCACAATTCTCAGATGCGGTAGTCGATTATTACTTTGGCAAAAAGCTGGCCTATCATTATATCAAAAGAGCTCAGGAACCGGTGTGCATCATGATTGACGAACCGCATAACTGGCATGTTCAAGTGATGATCAGCAACGATACCAGGCTACACGCTTCCGGGGATTACAAAATATGGGATGCTGACTCCGGACAATCGCTTCTGGAAGGGAATTTTCATGCAGGAGCAAATACAAATTTGAATTTGGGGAAAATTCGCGTTTCGAATGGAGAGCAGCGTTTATTTTTAATGCAATGGACAATGGAAGGGAAAACATACGGGAATCATTATATGCTGGGCTACCCGCCTTTTTCATTGGATACCTACAAGCGATGGTTATTTGATATTGCCGCTTTGCAAGCTGATTTTCAAGCCGATGCTGTAGGAAAGTAGAGTTGAGCGCAATTCATTAACCGGGGGAGTAGCAAATGTTAAAAAACAATCGTGTGAACATCGTAAATTTTATCAGAGGCGTGGAGCCAAGAGGTCCGGTAGACCTTATAGAGCCTGTTCGCGAACAAATTCGGTTAGTTCAACAGAACAATCTGGCGGCAACCTGGCTTGTTCAATACGACGCTCTAATCGATGAACGATTCACCAATTTGTTAAAAGAACAATTGAATGAAGAGCAAGAGGTAGGCGCTTGGTTTGAATTTTCCCAGATTTTAGTTGAAAAGATCGGCAGTACATGGAAAGGCCGCTGGCAGTGGGACTGGCATGCGCATGTTGGTCTTTCGATAGGCTATTCGCCTCGCGAACGTGAACTGCTTGCCGATGCGTATATGGCGGAATTTTATCAAGTATTCGGAACGTATCCGAAGTCTGTAGGGTCATGGCAGATAGACGCTCATATGTTAGGCTACATGGCTGACAAATACGGGATCGTCGCATCATGCAATTGCAAGGACCAATGGGGAACCGACGGCTATACGCTTTGGGGCGGATACTATAATCAAGCTTATTATCCTAGTCGCAAAAACTCCTTTATACCTGCACAGCAGAGAGAAAATCAAATATCCGTTCCTGTCTTTCGTATGCTGGGCAGTGATCCCATATACCAGTATGACGTCGACATGAATGATGAGCATGCGGAGCAAAGTGTCATCACTCTGGAGCCGGCATGCAGAGCTGCCGGAGGTGGGGGCGGTGGCGATCCGGAGTGGGTGCGTTGGTTTTTCGATGTCAATTTCAATGAAGCCTCTCTCTCGTTCGGCTATACGCAAGTAGGACAAGAAAATGCGTTCGGTTGGGAGCTAATGAAGGAGGGGTTGACGGATCAAATTCAACTTCTCGCTGAACGGCAATCCATGGGCGAACTGCAGGTAGAAACGCTAGCTCAGACAGGTATCTGGTATAGGAGCAATTACGAATTGACGCCGGCTTCTTCTGTCGTTGCGAGAAAAGATTGGAAAAATGAAGGGAAACAGTCCGTGTGGTTTTCCAATCGCAACTATCGCCTCAATGTTTACTGGGATCATGATCAGTTCTGGTTGAGAGACATTCATTTTTATGACGAAAGTTACGAGGAACGCTACTTGACTGAAGTATGTGCCGGACCTACTTGTCTGTATGATGCGCTGCCGGTGCTGGATGGGGCAAGATGGGGCGAGGCCGACAGTAAGGCTGGCATTTATCCAATATGTCATCATTCGGACGGTTCAATTGGCCAATTGAAGGGAAATAAGCCGATATTGGAAAATTTGAACGAAGAAGAGCTTCGAATATCGGTGGCACTGGATGGAGGAGGATACCTGGTCATTCACTGCGCTTTGGACAAGATTATGGTTCAAAGTGACATGAAAGGCTGGGGATTGCGAATGAATTGGAATGAGGCTCGAGCGATACCAATTACAGAAGTGTCGGATAGCAGCATTCATTATGTGTATAACCACTATCCTTACAAAATCAATTGTGAGGATGGAACAATATTGATTGACGAGCAAAAAGCCGGCGAACTTACAATCGTGCCGGAACGTCAAGCAATCGTTTTATGTCCGCTTGGTAACGGATAGTATGGGGCAATCCCCTGCACTATAAATCGCAGTCATGCTGCAAAAATATGAATTGGAGGCGTTCGTATGTCTAATGAAAAGGAAGAACGATTCAATCCGACAACTGGGGAAGAGACTCCAAGCTCTGACTCATCCGGCACGATTAGCAGAAGAAAGCTGTTGACGTCACTTGGGATGGCAGGAATTGCCTTGACTGCCGGCTCAGTTCTTCCTGGCGAGTTGGCTTTTGCCCAATCGAATGCCGGGAAAAAAAAGCATGATCCTTGCCATGATTTCACGATCAGCGAATTAAGAGCGTTGCAGTCTCCTACTACGGATTGTATCTATTACGTAACCGATTATGGTCAGGAAGGACATTTTTACTACGATCCATTGGACCTCATATCTTCTGACAATGTCGGAACTGTCCTGGTATCCTCATCCGGGGCAAGATTCAAGAGAATCTATGAAGGAGCTATTAATGTAAAATGGTTTGGAGCAACAGGCGATGGATCGACTAACGATACCGCAGCGTATGTCAGCGCATTCATAGCGGCGAACGGCGGCAGTCTGGTTATCCCCCCAGGCAACTACAATTTGACTGGCGGGATAGACGTAACGGCAAATATGGATGGACAATTCCATGATGCCGTTTACTTGAAAGGCGAAGTTCGCATGACGACGCAAAAACGGCTGAGTGTGAAAAATTTGAAATGCGATAAGCTTACAATAGATGGCGTGTGGTATTGCAATCTGGAGAATATCAACTGCAACGGGCTAGTGAAATTTGGCGGATACAACACGGATTGGGGATCGTACTGGAATACGTTTATCAACATTTTTTGCAAAGGACTGGAACTGAACGTCTCCCAGGGGCCTGTCAATCAAAATCAGTTTACTAACATTCAATCGCATATTGCGGACAGCATGAAAAACTTATGGTTAAGAAATGAAGGCTCGACTCTGGATTGTCACAATAATGTGTTTATGAATTGCGACTTTTCGTATCAATCGAGCAACGAAGGCTATGGCGTATTAAGTGAAATTAATCAAAACAATACGCTGATAAATCCATACATTGAGGGAATACCCGTCAATAAAAATATCGTTGTAGGAAATTGGGGGATTTACGGAGGCAATTTTGACAGCAACGGAACTCCCATTGGAAAGCAAGACAGCATGTTAATAGGCAATAACTATGTTTTCTTTCAGAAGGTTGGAAGTTACTTGCCGTTAGATGTCGTGAATTTGCAAGAGAACGGAGACATGCGGTTTCAACCGACCGGCAAGCCGGAATATACACCGCCACATTATTATGCAATGGGCTCGAGGCAACCGGAAATGGTCAATGATAGTACAGCGCCCAATCCGTATCAACGTGCTGTAAAAGTAAACGTATCTGTCGGAGACGCATTACAAGGCATCACATTCACCGTAACGCCGAAAACAGACCTTGGCTATGTTACAGCTACAGTTATTTTCAAGGGGAAAATGTTTACAGTTGTATCGCAAAGCGGCAGCAGCGGCGAAATCTATTACGGAGGCTTCACGAATGATAATGATAACTGGGGGATATTTACATTTAAAGTGGAGTGTGCCAAGGACGTTCCTCTGACGATAAGCTTGTGCGCCAATGCATCCAACATCTTGGCTACGGAAGCCTCTTTCTTATCGGTAGCCAAGGTGGTTGTAGTGGAATCGCCAATTGCCCTATTCAACGCCGTAAATACGAATTCGGTCAGGAAAATTTCTGGGCCACCGGATATTGGCACTTGGGCTGTAGGTGAAATGGTGCAAAATATCGCTCCAGCCGCTGGAGGGTATGTCGGATGGATTTGTGTAGAGGCCGGCACCCCTGGAATTTGGAAAGGTTACGGTACGATCGCGACTTAAATAGGAACACCGGTGTGAATGTTTGACTCGTATTGGGATATAGGAGGGTTATTGTACATGTCGAATGAAAAGATGGTTATTTTGTTTCAAGGGGATTCCATTACGGACGGCAATCGGGGCAGGGACGAAGATTCCAGCTATATTTTGGGGCAGGGCTACCCCTTCCTGATCTCCGGAAAGCTTGGATTTGAATTGGCCGAGAAGCAGCCGATTTTTATTAACAGGGGGGGAAGCGGGAATCGGGCTTCCGAGCTGTATGCGCGTTGGAACGAAGATGCCCTGAATCTGCGGCCGGACTTGATCAGTATTTTAATCGGTGTGAACGATGTGGGATGGGCATTGAACAGCATAACGGATCGGTTTGAACGGTCTTATCGGCATTTACTGGAAGAGACCAAATCCGTGCTGCCGGATACGGGTCTGGTGCTATGCGAGCCGTTCCTCTTGAATACGGGGCTTGATAGGTGGGAGGAGCGGAAAAGGCAGATCGAGCATTACCAGAGGACGGTTCGCAGGCTCGCAGAACAATTCCAGGCTGTATTTGTTCCTCTGCAAGAAGCTTTCAATAACGCCTGTACGAGGGCGGATGCGGCTTATTGGATCTGGGACGGCGTTCATCCTACTGCCGCTGGACATGATCTGATCGCCCGCGAATGGCTGAACGCTGTGCAAAATAGCTCGTTACGAATCACATAGCGATGAAAATTCGATTTTGCGGGACAGGCTCGATTTCCCAAAGAACGGAATTTTCTTCTATCGGTGGGATGCACCGGTCTTGTCATGAAATATTGTATATTACCGCTGGACGGGCTGTTTTCAAATGGAGAGGCAACGTATGTGAGGCCGATTCGCCGGCTGTGTTTATTTTATCGGCCTCTACGCCGCATGAACTGGCATGCAGTTATGATGGAATCCAATTCCTGTTTATCGAAATTGACGAATGGGGCGAATTCCCATTCAGTGAAGAACAGGTGGATCAATGGAACTTCAAGCAGTCGCGGAAAGACGTGAATATTAAAACGTTGGAAGCTTCTGCGATCCTTCAATCCATCGACTTCGTGTATCATCTGCAATCGACGGGCAGCGCTCTACGGGATTCAAATCTTACGGATGTGTGCCTGTTGGAAATTCACAAAATCTATAGGCTGATTGCTCATGAGCTGGAGGCATCAAAGGGCGGAACGCTGTCTCGGGAGCTGAAGAGCAGGCCGAAGTCCCGTGAAGCCGTCGACCTGCTGATTGATTATATGGACTGGAAGTATAAGGAGGATGTTTCGTTGGAGGAGCTTGCAAAGGTCGTATATTTGCATCCTTCCTATCTCGTCCGCTTGTTCAAAAAACATACCAATATGACCCCGTTCGAGTACCTTCGAGACCTTCGCTTGAAGGCCGCGGCCAGTTATTTGTCGGGCAGTGATCTGTCAATAAGAGATGTCGTTCAGCAGACAGGCTTCAACAGCGTCCACTACTTCACGCGGCTCTTCACTTCAAGTTACGGCCAAAGTCCGGCGGAATGGCGCAAACTGATGCGGAGAGCGACAGCAGCATCCAAGCTTCCGGGAGAGACCATTAGGCTGCGTCATAAAAGCCGACCCTGAAAAGGGCCGGCTTTTGTATAATGGCATTTACGCCCCGATCTTCCTTCTAACGTGAATGGAGTCGGGGCTATTTCTTTGTTTCTGGACGCTATTGAAAGTAGTGGTTCAGTCTAAAAGTTAATCGTTGACAGGACACTTAATGGTGTCCTATAATGAATAAAAGAGTCACCAAAAGGTGTCCCATTGAATGGTTTTCGAACATTTTATATAAGGTCGAAGGAGAGATGGAAATGTCCTATATTGTTGATTTCAAAAATGTGTCTACGGTAGGTATAGAGTCTTCACCTGTAGCAGAAGCGCTTGCCGGTCTGCGTGCGAATGAAGCCCGTTACTTTATGAACAAATACAAGCATGAATTTACGGTTGTACCTGCCAGTGAAAGTCAGGAAACCTTGGATTATGTGAACCGGATTTTGAAGGAAGAACGAGATCTTGCGTTTTCGAGCAAACCGTTGGAAACAACGCGTTTTCAAGTAGAAGACATCCGAATGGCCTATGTCTTCTATGAGGATGGTCTTGCACTCAACGTCATGTATACCGTGGATAGCCCTAAGAAGCGGGCTGTTGGTTTCAAGCTTTCCGAAGGGATGGAAGTGCCGCAGGAGTTAGAAGGGAAGTTTAAATTTGCCAGGCAGAAATCTAAACTTGCGGGTACGATTCGGGGCTCGTTTTTTGTCATTAAAGGGGAATACGAATAGAACGAGTCTGTTATGCTCCGTTTGAATGGGACGCCATCACTTTATCGTGATGGCGTTCTTCGTTGTATGGTTATATGAAAAATATTTTGGTACAAAAGTGATGACGTTAAGCGGAGCATATCGGTTTGAGGGAGTTTACGTATTGTTTTCTTGATCCGCTTATTTTATAATGAGTAAATACTCACTCAAAAAGGTGGTGCCCACTTGTGCCGCGAACGAAAGAGCAGTTTGAAACGATGCGAAATGAAACAAGGGAAAAGATTCAAACGGCAGCCATGGAGCTGTTTGTTCAAAGGGGATTCGGAACCACAAATGTACAAGAAATTGCCGATAAGGCCGGAATAAGCATCGGACTCTTGTACAGGCACTACAAAACAAAAGATGAATTATTTCATGAGCTGGTGAAATTTGCACGAACAGGACTTGTTAGGATTATTGA
The DNA here is from genome assembly GCF_025567625.1 of Paenibacillus sp. J5C2022. GTDB lineage: Bacteria > Bacillota > Bacilli > Paenibacillales > Paenibacillaceae > Pristimantibacillus. The sequence goes on from NZ_JAOQJC010000016.1 coordinate 48,133, forward strand.
GCTATTCGAATCTGATGAATCACCTGCGAAGCTTATGAATCAATTTGTCCATGAAGTTTATCAGGATATGGTATCGGGAGAGCAGCTTGCCAATTTAATGATTCTTATGTCGCAGTCGTTTTCTTCAAGAGCCGGAGCGGATGACAATCAAAACGAAGCTGCGATAATCAATCAAAAATTGTTAACGGCAACAAGCGAGCTTATAAAACGAGGACAGAAATGTGAGGAATTTGTTTCCGGGAACTCTTACGAGATGGCCATGTATTTCTTTGCTTCGATTCAGGGATTGGCTGAGATGAAGGTCAGGTTGAATAACAACTTCGTAATGCCCTCTACCTCGATCCTTACTATGTTCTTGTATGGGAAAGGAGATTAGTCGCACATGTTTTCAGTGATTAGAGCAGATCAAGCAAATGGAGATGTAAGATCGCAAATGTCTGAGATTTTTGCCGACGGATTTACTCAGTGGCTTGGTTTCTTCTCAAAAGACAGTAGTAAAATTGCCAGAGCTTTTGCTCATATGTTTGATTTAAGCCAATTCTATTTAGCTATGTCAGGCGATAAAGTTGCTGCTATGGCCGCTGTCACTGACGGCACAGCGTATTCGGTAATACTCCAGGCAAAACCTTTGAGACAACATCTTGGATTATTGAAGGGAAGCATTGCGGGATTCGTGCTCAAGAAAGAATTTCAAGTGCTGCTGGATAATCCTGAACTTGATAAATGCTCGATTGAATTTGTCGGGACAGCTCTGGCATTTAGAGGTCAGGGAGCGGCCTCGCAAGTGATTAACCATATTGTCACAACCAAGTCTTACAAAGAATTCTTGATTGAAGAGGTTGCGGACACGAATATCCCGGCTATGAACCTGTACAATAAATTGGGGTTCACAGAATATAAAAGGAAAGCGATTCCGAAAAAGCAGGTCGAAAAAATCGGAATCAATCATCTCATATCGTTGAAGTATGTGAAATGAACTGTTTGGAATGCGGCAATCGAAAGTATTTCGATCCGTTCGGCACAAACGTCCAATGTGCCGGTCTTGTTTCTCCATGGTCAAGGGGCCGAACCGAGCATTATGCGGTTCAGAAGCATGCCATATGTAACGATTCAGCTTGTACTTGGCCCCCATGCGCTGTACAGCTTGTTCGGTTGGGACGCGTCTATGCTCGCGTTGTAGGCATGCCCCCGCAATTGTTTATACGGGTAAGGCGGGTCAACGAAGCTTTGCGGATGATGCACTCAGGGAGTTATGAACGGTTATCCGATGTCGCATATGCGCTGAATTATTATGATCAGTCTCATTTTATCCGCGACATGAAGATGTTTTCGTGGGTGAGCCCTAAGCATATGGCTATGAAAGTCAGTGAATTTCATAGCGATCTGACGGGCTCGTCCTATTTGTAAAATCGACGGTTTTATCCAATTATGATGGTGTCGCAACGGTTATGATGATTTTATTCCATTCGGGATTCAATAATCAAATTGAAGGAGCGATGACGTATGCGGAAAATTAAAATGCTGAACCGGGTTTCGATCGACGGTTATTTTGCCAGCAGCAATGAAGCGAATTTTGGAATGGATTGGTTCATCCATGACCCCGAAGTTGACAAAGCGGCACATGAAATAGGCGGAAGGATGGACACGTTGCTATTGGGGGGGACAACCTATCGCGGGTTTGAACGTTCCTGGGTGCCTGTTTTGAACGATCCTCGTGCGCCGGAGCAATTGAAGCAGATCGCAGAAGAGTTGACAGAAATGAGCAAAGTCGTATTCTCGAACACAATCCAATCGTCTGATTGGTCGAACACTCAAATTTATAATGGTGATCTTATACAGGTTGTTTCTCAATTGAAAAGGGAATCCAGCACAGACATCCTTGTTCTAGGCAGCGGCTCTATCGTTCAGCAGCTTGCCAATGAAGGGTTGATTGACGAGTATATGTTTATAGTCACCCCGGTCGTTGCAGGTGAAGGGAAGCGTATGTTCCCGGATGTTATGCCGTTCCATCTCGGTTTGGCAGAAGCGAGAACGTTCGAATCCGGCAATGTCTTGCTTCATTATGTGTTAAAGAAGTAGAATCGAGGATATGAACGAGAGTTGCATAGTGTTAAAAAAGCCGGTCCATTTCGGATCGGTTATTTTGCGTTCATCATGTATCAACGGCCGATAATCGCCGTTATTATGCGGTTCTCATCGCGAAAAACGGAAAATGTAAAGATCGTACGGGGCAGGTCAAAAGCTGCATATATACATTCCTTACGCCGTCCCGCTATGATGGGAACCGAAAGGAGGGGGGCAAAATGGCTAACATACTTGATTACAGGCTGAAGGACGGGGGTGCAGACAATGGAACGCACGATTCAGGTTAACGGTGGCGAGCCGGTCTCGAAAGGAGCAGGTCGATTGCGCAAGAGAGTGAAGAAGGCGCTGCGGAATTGGGAACTATATGCGCTGATCAGTCCGGTTCTCGTATTTTTTATATTGTTCGAATACTTTCCCATGTATGGCGTGCAGATCGCCTTTAAGGATTTTATAGCGACCAAAGGCATATGGGGAAGCCCGTGGGCCGGTTTGAAGCATTTCGAACGGTTTATGCAGGGCTTCTACTTCAACAGATTGATGATCAATACGATCGCGATCAGTCTTTATCATTTGGCGCTCAGCTTTCCTCTGGCTATTTTTCTCGCGCTCATGATGAATGAAGTGCGTCATTCTTTGCTGCGACGGACGGTTCAGACGATTACTTATGCTCCGCATTTTATTTCCGTTGTCGTATTGGTAGGTATGATGACGGTGTTTCTATCGCCGCAGACGGGATTGGTCAATCAATTTCTAGGTCTTATGGGCGTTCCACGGGTCGATTTCATGGCCGAAGCCGCCTGGTTCAAATCGCTCTACGTACTGTCCGGCGTCTGGCAAAATACCGGTTGGAGCTCAATCATCTTCATAGCGGCGCTGGCCGGCGTCGATCCGCAGCAGCACGAGTCCGCTATGCTGGACGGAGCAAGCAGATGGCAGCGCATCTGGCATGTCAATATTCCCGGCATTATGCCCACGATTATTATTCTGCTGATACTGGAGTGCGGCAAAATTATGACGGTCGGCTTCGAGAAAGCTTTTCTGATGCAGAATGACATGAATATTGCAGCATCTGACGTCATTGCCACTCATGTATACCGCAGCGGCATATTGGGCGCGCAATACAGCTTTGCAGCTGCCGTTGGTTTGTTCAATGCGGTTATTAATCTTGTATTGCTGCTGACGGTGAACCGGATTTCCCGGAAAGTGACCGCCACGAGCTTGTGGTAGAGGGAGGATTGAGCGGAAGGATGGCGAAGATAAAAACTTCGGCCGGGGACAAATGGTTTGATGCAGTCAATTTGACGCTGCTTGGTCTTGTAAGCGCGGTCGTTTTGTATCCGCTTTTATTTGTGCTGAGCGCTTCGTTCAGCAACCCTGCAGCGCTGTTCGAAGGCAAGGTGTGGTTGTTTCCCGTAGGATTCAATGTTCAGTCGTACACCCGGGTGCTGCAGGACCCGAATATCGTGACCGGTTATTTGAACACGCTTCTCTATACTACAGTAGGGACGACACTTAATATCGCACTGACGATTTGCGCCGCGTATCCGTTATCCAGGAAAGATTTTGACGGGCGCAATACGCTGATGATGCTGTTTACGTTTACGATGTTTTTCAGCGGAGGACTGATCCCGACGTATTTGCTGATCAAAAACCTGGGCATGATCAATACGATATGGGCGATCATTCTGCCAAATGCCGTATCGATGTGGAATATCATTATTATGCGGACGTTCTTTCAGACGATCCCTTCGGAGCTTCACGAATCGGCGCAAATCGATGGCAGTTCCAACATCCGCACGCTGCTGCGAATCGTATTGCCATTGTCAATGCCGGTCATTGCTGTCATGATATTGTTCTACGGCGTATCGCATTGGAACGCGTTTTTTAATGCGCTTATTTATTTGTCAGATCACAGCAAATTCCCGCTGCAGCTCATCATTCGGCAAATTCTGCTGCAAAATCAAATGGGGGAGATGGTCGAAGCTACGGAAAGCTCGGTCGATCAAATATTGATTGCGGAAGGCATCAAATACGCAGTCATCGTCGTATCCAGCCTTCCGGTGCTGGTGCTGTACCCGTTCCTGCAGCGTTACTTTGTCAAAGGCGTCATGATTGGCGCGATTAAAGGGTAAACCGAGCTTGAAGGAATGCTTCTTATCGAAATACAAATCACAAGGGGGCAAAGCATCTTGGAAACAAGAAAACAAAAACATATCGGTGTCATTGCGACATTATTGGCGATACTGCTGCTGGTTGCCGCGTGTTCCTCGAACGAACCGGGCACGTCGACTGGACAAAACGGGAAATCGGAGGGGAATGCGAGCGGGGAAGGGACGACATCCGTTCAACCCGAAGGACTGCCGATTGTGAGCGAGCCGCTTACTCTAACGATGGTTGCAGGTCAATCCCACTTGCATGGGGAATGGAAAGATAAGCTGCTGTGGAAGGAAGCGGAGAAGCGGACCGGCATTCACGTGGAGTGGAATCTGGTGCCCAACGAAAACCTGCAGGAGAAGAAAAATCTGCTGTTGGCCAGCGGAGAGCTTCCGGATGCCTTCTATGGGGGAGGGATCACGACCCAGGATCTGGTCACTTACGGCGAGCAAGGAGTATTTATTCCGCTCAATGATCTGATCGACCGCTATGCACCGAATTTCAAAAAGCTGCTTGAGCAATATCCCGAAATTCGGAAAGGCTTGACCGCACCGGACGGAAACATCTATTCACTGCCGAAAATGTCGATTAATCCTACACATCTGACGTCCACCAAACTGTTCCTTAATCAGAAGTGGCTGGATGCCGTCGGATTGCCGGCGCCCAAGACGACGGATGAGCTCTATGAAGTGCTGAAGGCTTTCAAGGAGAAGGATCCCAACGGCAACGGCATTGCGGATGAGATACCGCTGTCGGGCGCAGATATGACGAGCGTGCTGAGAAGCCTAGCCGGCGCGTGGGGATTGAATAATAGAGGAATATCGCATGCCAACGTCGATTTCGATGAACAAGAGAACAAGCTGCGGTTCGTGCCTGCCGATCCCAAATACAAGGAAATGATGCAGTTTCTAAGCCGGCTGTACAAGGAAGGACTTCTCGATAACGAAATCTTCACGTCCAACAATTCGATTATTACCGCCAAGATCGCGCAGGATACCGTAGGCGCATTCATGAATATCAACACGGTATGGGCCGGAGACAAGCGAACGATTTTCCGTGGCATTCCGGAAGCCTTGAAGGGTCCTGAAGGCGATCAGCTATGGGCTGGCGTATCGCCCAACCTGCAGGTGGCCGGAGCATTTGTCATCACGAATGAGAATAAGCATCCAGAGGCTACCATGCGATGGGCCGATTATTTCATAGACGGAGATGGCGCCGTTCTGTATTGGATGGGGATGGAGGGCGTGACTTACGAGATGAGAGACGGCAAGTATCGCTTCGTCGAAGATATTGTCAACAATCCGGATGGCATGACGCTGGACCAAGCGATCTCAAGAGAGCTGGTAGCTCCGTTCACAAGTCATCCTATTGTAAGGGAAGAACGCTTCGCCTGGGATACGGGAGAAGGGCTGGAGGAAGTGATGGAGGCCGCGGCATGGCTGGAACCATATAAGCCGAAGGAAGTATGGCCGGCTTTCATCTTCACAGCGGAGGAGAACGAACGGATCGTGGCGTTGTCCAACGATATCGGCACCTATGTAGGCGAGATGCGCGCCCAGTTCGTTACCGGCAAAGTATCGGTGGAGGAAGCTTGGGACGAGTATATCAGCACGATTGAGCGTATGGGCTTGAATGATTATATGGCGATTTACGAGGCTGCTTACGAGCGATACAAGAACTAATCGAAGAGGATGAATCCATATGAACATAGCGGACAGCGACGCCGCTTTAATCCCGGTCCCGTTAACGGATATTCGAGGGAACGGCAAGTATGATGATGCCGAGCGCTTGTTCCAGGGCATACCGACGATTGAGAAAACGCCCGGGGGAACGTTGTGGGCCGCCTTCTACGGCGGGGGCGATAACGAAGGACCGAACAATTATGTGCTGATCGTCACGAGCGATGATAACGGGCGTACCTGGTCGTCCCCGACATGGGCGATCGATCCGCCCGGGCTCGTGAGAGCCTTCGATCCGTGCCTGTGGGTCGACCCGCTGGGCCGGCTGTGGCTCTTCTGGGCGCAAAGCTTCGGCGAGACGATATTTGACGGCAGATGCGGCGTCTGGGCTTCCGTGTGCGGCAATCCTGATGCGGCACAGCCGGAGTGGGGGTTACCGAGGCGAATTGCCCATGGTATCATGATGAATAAACCGACGGTGCTTTCCTCCGGAGAATGGCTGCTGCCATCGGCTGTCTGGTCTTGCATGTCCTCCAGCCTGCACAGCTTGCCGGAAGAACGGTTCTCACAGGTGCTGGCGTCGGCCGATCAAGGCGAGAGCTTTAATAAGCGGGGCCATGCCGACGTGCCCAATCGTCATTTCGACGAGCATATGATTGTGGAACGCAAGGACGGCAGCTTATGGATGTTGGTGAGAACCTATTACGGCATCGGTGAAAGCGTTTCCGAAGATGGAGGGCTAACCTGGAGTCCCGGCAAGCCGACGCGGCTGGGGGGACCGAGCTCACGATTTTTCATCCGCCGGCTTCGTTCCGGGAGGCTGCTGCTCGTCAATCATTACGGCTACAGAGGACGCAGCCATCTGACAGCGCAGTTGTCGGAGGACGACGGCCTCACCTGGTCCGAGGGGCTTCTGCTTGATGAGAGAAGCGATATTTCTTATCCGGACGGTACGGAGGATGCGGCAGGTTGCATCTATATTATTTATGATCGGGAGAGGTATAAGGAGAAACAAATTCTGATGGCCGTCTTCACGGAAGAAGATGTGCTCGCGGAATGCTGCGTATCAGAAGCAGCCCGGCTGAAGGTGCTTGTTCATCAGGCTGGAGTGCTGCGCGAAAAATAATAGTCAAACGTTCAGAGGCAAGTGTACGGGGGGATCGCGATGAAAAGGCTTGTGAACAAATTTCGGCTGCGGAAGCCGTCTATCCGTTTTTTGAAATACTTCTTTTCCTATGTGCTTCTGGTCGTTCTTCTGCTACTAACCGTAGGGAGTCTCGTCTATGCGCAGGTGATTGAAACGCTCCGGGAGGAGGTCGAGCGGTCCAATCAAGCGATGTTGAAGCAAATCAGCGACATGATGGATGTCCGGGTGCAGGAAATGCATCGTATATCGGTGCAAATTGCATCGCATCCTCAATTGAAGTCTTTCAAGATGGCGCAAGGCGGTTACGATACGCTTCGGGCGGTCAGAGAATTGAAAACGTTCATTTCCACGAACTCCTTTCTGTACGATCTTGCGCTTTACTCTGAATATCAGGGGGAAGGCCGATTTTATGCGGCGAGCGGCACGTATGGGGCCGACATGTTTTTCGAGCACATTTATAAGTACGACACCTGGGAACTGAACGATTTCTTGCAGGCGGGGGACGATCTGACAATGCCGCTGTTAAGACCCGTCGAGACGCTGAAGGCGCATGGGGCGGATGGCATACGGATGGCGACCTTGCTCTATCCGCTTCAGACGAGTACGGAAGGCTCACGCCAGGTGCTTCTCTTTCTGATTAAGGGCAGCGAGCTGCAGCGCATGCTCGAGAAGGTATTTCAGGGCTATAACGGATACGCTTCGATATTGGATCGTGACGGTACCCCTATATTGTCCGTGTCCAGAGGAGACAATGGCGCGGATGAAGCGGAATTTCTGAATCTGATGGGCAACGGCGCGCTTTCCGGCGAACAGGGAGGCGCTGCCGTCTTGGGCGATTATGCGGTCGTGAAGCAAGTATCCGATTATACGAAATGGTCCTATGCCGTGGCGATACCGACTGGCCAAATGATGAAGAAGGTGAACGACACCAAGGCGATCTTCTATTGGACGGCCGTCATTGCGGTGATCATCGGCGCACTCGTCTCCTACGTGCTGGCTTGGGGCGCGTACCGGCCGCTGCGTCAACTTGTGGAATCGATCGGCCGCAAGCGTCTCAATGCCGTTGCGAGAAGCAAGGACGAACTTGTCTGGCTCTCGCAGCAGTTCGATCACATTTCCGACGAGAACCGGGGCTTGCGTGTGCAATTGAATACAAGGCTCGGCATGGTGAAGGAACAGTTTCTGTTCAAGCTGATGCAGGGCTCGATCTGCCATGCGGATGAACTGAACGGCTACATCGATTCCGCCGAGCTGCGTCTCGGCGGACCGCGGTTCGCGATCCTATGGTTTTGGATTGACGACTACGAGTGGTTTGAGCTGAAGAATAACAATAAGATGCAAAATTTGCTGCGTTACAGCATTATGAATGTCGCTGAAGAGCTCGCCCTGAATATCGGACATGGCTATGCGGCCGTGCTGGGCGATGTGCGCGGGATTGCGATGATTGTAAGTATCGAGCAGGAGGAGTCTTCCACAGTGTTGTCGGAGCGGCTGGCTGAAGAGGCGGCAGCGTTCTTCCGGGACAATTTTCCGTTCACGATTACCGTTGGCATCTCCGATGAATTTCAGGAGCTTCTGGCTGCGCCTAAGTATGTCGATCAAGCCTGCAGAGCAGCTGCCTATCGATTTCTGCTCGGTTCGAACAGGGTAATCAGGCAGCGTGACCTCCCTGTGAAATCTGAACGCGCCGCGGAATATCGCAAGGAACAGGAAGAACGGATTATTCATGCGCTGGTTCAAGGACAGAGCGAGGAAGTTGAGCGGCTCCTGCGAGAGATCATAAGCGAATTCAAGCATGACGGCATCGTTCTGGCGGATGCGGAGAAGATATGCGCCCTTCTCGTCAACACGATACAAAAATCGCTTCAAGAATTTGACCTCCGGCCCGATCCCGAGCTGAAAAGCCGGCTTGACAGGGTGTTCTCGCTAAATTATGAAACGATTATGCAGTTCGAAGCCGAACTGGTGCATTGCTGCCGAATGATAGCCGATTGCAGCAGGCAGGCGAAGGAAAGCAAAAATTTTGAGCTTCGTGACAAGCTGTTCATGTATCTCGACCAAACATATGGAAATCCCGGACAGTGTCTCGATACGATCGCGAACGAATTCAACATGTCGCCTTCTTATTTGACGCGATACTTCAAAAATCAGACGGGTTATTCGCTGATCGAATATTTGGATCATCTTCGGCTGCAGCACGCCAAGCGGTTGTTGCGTGAGACGGACCGGACGGTCAAAGAGATTGTCGAGCTAGTGGGGTATACCGATGTCAACAACTTTAACCGCAAATTCAAAAAGAAAGAAGGCGCAACACCAACCGAGTACAAGAGAATGTTGATGCAATGATTCCAAGTGGAGGAGTGATGGAACGTGACAATGAGCAGAAGACAGGCATTAGCCTTGATGGGCATGGCCGGCGTGGCCGCAATGACGGGTGGTGCGATCGAGGCTCATGCGCGATCGTTAGGGCTGGAAGAGCAAGCAGCATCCCAGACGCTCAAGGGATCGGGGAAGGGCAAGCCTTCGAGCGGCGGAGCTTTCGTCAGTGTGATGGACTACGGGGCCAAGGGAGACGGAATAACGGATGATTCCGCCGCGATTCAAGCCGCATTCGACGCAGTCCCTCCCGGCAGCGTTGTCTTCTTCCCGAGCGGCACTTACCTGTGCGGCATTGCTCCGGGAAACAATGTTGAATGCTTGAACATTGTGAAGGAGGGCATTCATGCCATTGGAAGCGGGGTGATTAAGAGAGCGCCGAATGCACAGGGCTTCCTGCTGCGCATATCGGCGAACAACGTCATTGTGGACGGACTGACGTTCGACGGCAACCGTGGCGCTGCCGGAGTGGCTGACGGACTTGGTACCGGAGCTACGCTCCGCTCCTTTGGCTGCGTCAGCGGGAAAATAATGAACTGCCGATTCCTTCATTCGCCAACCCAGCATATCGATCTGGGAAGGGAAACTCATCGCTGGACGATTCAAGGAAATTACTTCGAGAGCTTCTATCGGTCTGCCATTCAGATCGGACCGGAAGCCGCTGATCTTGAGGGCTGCCACTATAACGTGGTCGCCTACAACCATATAAAGGGCGACCTGCCCAATGCGGTTCGGACGTCCAACGGCATCTTTTTCACATCGAGCGCAACCACACAGGCGCATGATCTGAAGACGTGCGATCACAATGTCATTATCGGCAACGTAGTAGAGGATGTGGCGGATGTAGGAATTGAGTCCGGCTATAAATGCCGGTTCACCGTCATAAGCGACAACACCGTCAAGCGTTCGTTCAATTCAGCCATTCTCGTCCGGGACAACCATTACACATCGATTAAAGGGAATACAATCAGCTGCCGGACCGGTCACACCGGATCTGTAAAACAAGGCATCTACGTAGACGGCGTTTCCATAACCGGAGATGCCGCCCCTTGGACATCCGCATACTGCGTTGTCGAGGGCAACACTATAAAGAATGGCGAGGTAGGGGGAATCTCTGTCATTGCCGCTCAATACTCCGTGGTGGCCAACAACGTCATCGACGGATTCTCCAACACGAATGGCTCGTCAGGCATCAATGTCAAGAGCGGATTCGTCCGTTGTCATAACAATATTATACGGACTTATCAATTCGGAATTCGAGTCTCGCTGGAAGGCAACAGGCCGTTATCGAATGTTCTGGAAGCCGCGGCTATCAAGGATAACTTAATAGAATCCTGTCGGCACGGTATATTTGTTGATTCGTCCAGTGTAGCGATGGAGCTGAGACACGCTGATATCACTTCCAACCGGATGCGCCAGCTGACGCACGCTCCGATCGCGCTCAGCACATCGGCTGCCCCGACCATCTCGAATTGCCGGTTGTTCGATAATCAGGAAGTGGATGAGCCGCACAAGCAAAGCGATTCGCAATTCACATCGACCAAGTTTATTACGGCTTCTTCCGGGATCGAATGCGAAGCGCCTGACATAGCGCTCGGCTCCGTCGTTCTGTTTGACCGCTATGTCGCCGGCATCGTTGTTCTGCGAGCGGATAATAATGAGACGGCTGCATTTCTGACGGACGGAGCGGGGAATGTTACGCCGATTGCGGAGAGCGCGAATATGGGCGTAGCCGGCGGAATGAAGCCTTATACGCTGGAAGCGGAGTCCGGCTCTTTTGTTCTGAAGAGATTGTCGCCGGATAGAAAAATCCAGTTTATTAAGGCGACGTTGCTTTAATAACGTTCTCCTTCAATTCTCCACTTGCAGCGAAGAACTTATGATTTCAACCTGTTGGACTTCATCATCAATAATGTGCAGCACCGGGATTTTCCGGTGCTTTTTCATTGTTTCTAGTCTGAACTGTGGATACCTTCTTCAGTTCTGCTCTCGTCAATGTCAATGTCTCTTGTCTCATAGTGACATTATCTCAGAACAAAATAATGCTTGAATTCCCAAAAAGATTAGGTTATTATCAAAATGGTAACGCAATCATTTCAAGTGGAGACAAGATAAATGGCAACTTTAAAAGATGTGGCTAAACTGGCTGGTGTAGCACCCATTACGGTTTCAAGGGTTATTAATGATCCCCAATCCGTCAAGGAACGGACTCGACTGAAAGTGGAGCAAGCGATCAAGCAAATCAATTACATGCCTAACAGCATTGCGCGAAGTCTGGTAACCAATCGAACGAATACGATAGGCGTGTTGCTGTCCAATATTGCTAATCCCTACTTCTCAGATTTTATTCTCGGCGTTGAGACTAAAGCGAGGGAGCTTGGGAAAAACGTTTTTATATGCAATGGGATGAACTATGAGAGCGCGATGAGCAACATCAATCTTCTAATGGAGAAGCGTGTGGACGGGATGATTCTCACCTCGTTCGAATTCGATTCAATCGGTTTGCAGGAGAAACTGCTAAGAGAGCTGGAGCGACTTAACGCGAATGAGAAGCATTCGGTTCAATTCGTGCTTGTTGATCCTTCTCCCAAGCAAACACTGCTCACTTCGATCCAAATCGATAACTACATGGCAGCGACGGTGGCGATGGATCATCTGCATGAACTGGGACATAAAGCGATTGCGCACTTGTCCTTAAACAGGGATGCGGATGTATGGATTGACCGCTTTAAGGCCTATAAAGACGCGCAAGGGAGAATTAATATTCCGCTGAACACGGAACATATCGCCCTTATTGACAAGGAAGATGTGCGATTGGCGGAAGAAGCGACCTACCGTTTGCTCCTCACTACGCCGCGGCCTACAGCTATATTTGCGGCTAACGACACATTGGCAGTAGGAGCGCTACAGGCTGCTCACCGTACAAGGCTCAGAATTCCGGAGGATATCTCCATTATCGGGATTGACGGCAACGATATTGCAAAGCACAGCTATCCAAGAATGACGACTGTCGTTCATCCCCGCTATCGCTTGGGAGAGCTGTCGGCGGAGCTGCTGATCGATTTGATTAACGGGAAGGAGGATACAGCCAGCCTGCTGATTAAATGTACGCTGCAGGTGAATGAAAGTACAGGACCGCTATTAATGCAGACGGAGGGTATCAATGAACAGCATGACTGATTGGAAGGCGAGATGGATCTGGAGCTCGGGCGAGCCGGTGACCCTCATGGAAGGGAAGCACGAAATTGTATATTTCCGAAGAAGCTTCAACGTTTCTGATATCGGCTCCGCCCGACTCGTGTGCCGTATTACCGCCGACAGCCGCTATCGGCTTTATGTCAATGGAATGTCGGCGAGCGTCGGCCCATGCAAGGGAGATCGGTATACGCACTACTATGAGACAGTCGATCTATCGACATTTTTGGTTGCTGGACTTAACACTTTGGCGGTCAAGGTTGTGCATTACACGCTCTGTGAGCCGTTTCGATTGGGAGTGGGAGGACCTGCTTCTGTATGGAGATCCAATCAAGGTGCGTTTCTGTTCGAAGGATCTTTGACGCAGCAAAATGGTTGCGCAACCATTTCGCTTTCAAGCGACGAACAATGGGAGTGTCTTATCGACGATGCGATTGTCTTTGAAGCCGGGGAACAAGAAACACTTTATGTTGGCGGCACAGAGCGGGTGATTGGCCGAAAGCTGCCGTTCGGTTGGCAAATGCGCAAGGATACTGCAATGGGCTGGAAACCGGCAGTCATGGTATCTGATGTAATGGATATGATGTTCGGTCAATTGACGCCATGGCCTCTTGTCCCAAGGACAATACCGCCTTTATATGAGCAAGAGAGGGGATTTGCGGGCATCAAGCGCATAAGCGCAGCAGGGGCGAACCCCATATTCCATCAATTGAGTGAACATGACGATTCGCAAGGCCGGATCGTTCAGCCGGGAGAACGGTTCGAAGTAGAGCTTGACGCAGGGGAATTGCTGACAGGCTATCTGGTTTTGGAACTATCGGGAGGAAAGGACGCAGACATCGAAATTCTATGCTCCGAGTGTTATGAGAAGGAGCCGGAGTCGACGATCAGGAGAAACAAAGATATTCGCGACGATCCTGAAGGCAGGCGGCTTTATGGCGAGAAGGACAAGTACATAGCGGCGGGTATTGGAGACGCTGAGACGGGCGAGTGGGAGCGTTATGAGCCATTCGAGTTTCGCACCTTTCGGTTCGTCAAGCTAACGGCCCAGGCCAAGGAAGAGGAACTTCGCTTGCACCGCTTCTATTTTCGGGAGACTGGTTATCCTCTGGAAGTCAAAGCAACATTCGCATGCTCGGACGAATCACTGATGCCCTTATGGGACATAAGCATCAACACGCTGAAGAGATGCATGCATGAAACGTATGAGGATTGCCCTTATTATGAACAGATGCAATATATCATGGATACTCGCCTGCAAGCGCTTTTTACATTCCAGCTTAGTGCGGATGACCGCTTGGCCAGAAAAGCTATTTTTGATTTCCATAGCTCGCTTATGCCGGATGGCATGATCCAGAGCCGTTATCCATCTGTATATCCGCAAGTCATTCCGGGCTTTTCCGTGTACTGGATCATGATGATTGCCGATCATTATCGCTACTTCGGAGATTTAGCGCTTGTTCGCAAATATTTGCCAACGGTTGACGCCATTCTGGGCTGGTTTGAAGCTCAATTGAATGAGGACGGGCTGGTGGGCAAATTGCCTGGACAGGTGTGGTCCTTCGTAGATTGGGTGGAGGAGTGGAGGCATAACCAAGGGGTGCCGATAGCGAATGAGAGCGGGCCTTTAACCGTCTATAGCTTATTGTACGCAAGCGCTCTTCAGGTAGCGGCGGAGCTTAATGCACATACGGGCCGCAGCTCCACGGCAGAGGAATATCGGAGTCGTGCGGAAGCTGTCAAGTATGCGGTCAGGCAGCATTGCTGGTCGGATGAGGAGCAATTGTTCGAGGACGGCCCCGGCACAAAGTTATTTTCTCAGCATGCGCAAATCTGGGCGGTGCTCTCCGGTACCGCTCAGGGGGAAGAGGCGAGCCTGCTTATAGATCGTATGCTGCTTCATCAATCGCTGCCTTCCGTTTCTTACGCCATGTCCTTCTTCCTCTTCCGCAGTTTGGAGAAGACGGGGAAATATGATCGCTCCTTCGAGCACTGGGATACCTGGAGAAGGCTGGCGGCGCAAGGGCTCACGACTTGGGTCGAAGACCCGGTGTCGCAAAGAAGCGACTGTCACGGTTGGGGAGCGGTCCCGATCTATGAATTCACGAGTCATATTCTTGGCGTCCAGCCGGAAGACAGTGGATATCGCCGCATTCTCATCAAACCGAGTACGGGAAACCTCGCCTGGGCGAAAGGGACTGTGGCCACTCCTGTCGGGGAAGTGCGAGTGGCTTGGCGGATAACGCAAGATGGGAGCCTGGACGTTTCTTTACGAAGTCCGGAAGGAATACCGGTGCGAATCGAACTGCCGGACGGAAGTTTGTATGAATCTGTTGCCGGCGGGGAATGGCATACGCCAAATGGTCGATTTTTAATGTGCAAGCATTGAAAATAAATACATTTAAGGGGAGCAGTCAAAATGAAAAAGAGGATTAATGTTTGGGGAGTATGGACTTTATGCGCAGCGTTGATCTTGTTGCTGGCAGCTTGCGGAACGAATAATAACGGATCAGGCGCTTCGAATTCAGATGCCTCGCCGAAGTCGTCGGAGTCGTCGACTTCACCGCCTTCCGGTCAAGGCGAGCAGATTACTCTTAAATTCCTCTATATCTGGCCTGAATATGAGGAACTCATGAATGAAACGATCAAAAACTTTGAAGCAGCAAATCCCAATATTAAGGTTGAGCCGGAAATTGTGCCTTGGGATAAAGTCATCGAGGTCATGCAGACGAAAGTGGCTTCCAAGCAAGAGCCTGATGTTTCGTTTGGCTGGACGCATTGGATGGCGCCGTTCGTCAATGAGGTCGACGCAGCTCTTCCATTGGACGAATATTTGGACAAAGATGAAGCATGGAAAAATTCATTCGTTCGCAACGACCTTCTGGCAAGCAGTATCGTAAGTCCGGAGAAACCGTATATTTCCAACATTCCGTTTAAGCTCTCATTCCAGGTCGTCATCTATAACAAAAAGATGTTCCAGGACAATCAGCTTCAAATTCCGCAAACGAGAGAGCAATTAGAAGCGGTAATGTCGACGTTAGCGTCGAAGGGCATCATTCCGCTTGCGGCCAGCGGCAAAGACGGAAGTCTGGATATTCTGAAGGATTCATTCGCCGGTATGAACTTCTTCCGCAACGGTACGGCAACGGGAGATTGGTTGAAAGGCGAGGAGAGCTACGAAGCTCCCGAACATATCGAGGCTATGGAGCTGACGAAGAGATGGTATGAGCAGGGCTTCTTCGGCAAGGACGCGTTCGCAGTAGGCGGAGACGAGGTATCCAATCTGCTGCTTAGCAAGAAGGCGGCGATGACATTAGGGAACAACAATCAGATCTCGGCGCTTCAGCCGAACATTGACGATGAGCTCGGTGCATTCCTGTTCCCGGCTCCCGAGGGGATGAAAGCCGAGGCTCCGCTAACGGCTGACGGTTTTTTCGTACTCAAGACGACCAAGCATCCGGAAGAATCCGTTGCATTCCTGAAATACTTGACCAGCGAGGACAATCAGAAGCGTTGGGCTGAATCGACGAACTCGATGCCTGTACTGAAGAGTCTGAAAACCGGAAACGAAACGATAGATACGCTAATCGATCAAATCGCTTCCAGCTCTTCGGATTATCCAAAGAAACAGCTAAGCTACAATCCCGGAGAACTTGCCAAGCTGTTGCAAGCGACCTTTGCCGAGTATTTGCTGAAGAGCAATTCAGATGTGAACAGCATCGCGGAGAAGATGGAGAAGGATCATCGCAAGGCTATAGAAGCAGGAAAAAATCAATAAAAAAATTTCCAATCAATCGTAGACGGCTGGCGTCCTGTAAGTGACGTCAGTCCCGCGATTGTGACGAGGAGAACCACATGACAGAACGCAAAACGCTGTTGGCCTACCTGTTTTTGCTGCCGGCCTTCCTGTTGTTCATCGCTTTTTTCCTATATCCGGTATCGACCAGCTTGATTCGCAGCTTTACCGATTGGAACGGATTTACGACGGATTTTAGATGGGTCGGCTGGAAAAATTATGATACCATCTGGAGCGATCACTACTTTTGGGAATCGACGCTGCGCACGCTTAAATTCGCCTTTGTTACGACAATCGTACAAACCGTTCTTGGATTTTTAGTCGCTTATTTCATCTATTCGCTTGTATCGGAACGTTGGAAAAAACTGCTGCGGGTCGCTATCTACACTCCTGTCATTTTGCCGGGAGCAGTCGTATCCTTTCTCTGGGTCAACATGCTTTCCCCCAATTTCGGCATGGTCAATGAGTTGCTGCACAGAATCGGTCTCGGCTCGCTTGCTCAAGGCTGGCTCGGTGACCCCGGTACGGCTATGAACGCGATTATCGCAGTCAACACATGGAAATATATTGGAATGACCGTTACTTTCTATATCGTTGCGATGTTGACGATCCCTAAGGAAGTGATAGAAAGCGCCAGAATAGACGGTGCGGGAAGAGGCAGGATGCTATGGAACATATTTCGGCCTTTGTTGACCGGCATTACGGAAGTGAACTTTATACTGTCGTTGATTGGCGGCCTTAAAGCATTCGACCTGATCTACATGATGACAGGGGGAGGCCCGGGCGACAGTACGACTGTGCTTGGAATTATGGTTTATCGGAGGGCGTTTCTGTCCTTCAAATTTGGTGAAGCCATCACCATGGGGATTCTGCTCTTTATCATTATTCTTGTGCTGACGTTGATTAGTAGAAGACTTATGGCGAATCGTGAGGGATGAAGATGTCTGGAAATAAACTGGCGCGGTGGAGCAATTATGTGCTGTTGTCGCTAATTACTTTTATCATTCTGTACCCGATGCTTTATATGGTCTTGAATGCATTGAGATCGACCAAGGAAATTATGTTGTATCCTACACGGTTATGGCCTGCGGACGGGTTCCAATGGTCGAACTACGCAGAAGCGTTTCGTGTCGGGAAAGTGTCGATTTATTTGCTGAATAGCATAACGGTCACAGGGATTACGCTGCTGTGCCAATTAATCGTTGTAACGCTTGCTGCGTATGCACTTGGAAAGTGGAAGCCGCCGGGCCATAAGGTGCTGTTTGTCCTGTTTCTGGCAACGCTAATGATTACGTCAGAGATGACGACGATACCGGTGTTCTTGATGCTGCGCGAGTTCGAGCTCCTGAATACGCATCAAGGGTTGATTTTGGCCTATGTGGGCGGCGGGATCGGGATGGCGATTTATTTGATCAAAAATTTCGTGGATACGTTGCCCAAGGAGGTGGATGAGGCGGCGAGAATGGATGGGGCGGGCTTGCTGCGCGTCTTCTGGTACATCGATCTTCCTTTAATCGTACCGGTGCTTGCAGTCGTCACCATCATGAGCTTTGTCGGCGTATGGAGCGAGTTTTTCTGGGCGCTGATTACAATTACAGATGACCGGTTAAAGACGCTGCCGCTTGGTCTGCTTAATTTTCAGTCCCAATATAATACGAACTACGGTGTACTGTTGGCCGGGTTAACGATTGTTACTATTCCGTCCATGCTCGTCTACTTGCTATTTTCCCGTTATTTTATTGAGGGCATGACTGCAGGTTCTATTAAAGGATAGAGAATAAATTCTGGGAGGCATTATAGCATGGTAATGAAACGTAGTTTATCAGCCTTTCTTTGTTTCTGTATGTTATTGTCCAGCGCATTGCTGTATCCGAACAAACTTGAGGCTAATGCGGAGCAACCGGTAACCATCTCCGGGGGCTTCGCGCATGAGCCCGTTCAGTCGGCGACAGTCGAAAGTTTGGATGGGATACCTACTCTGCATATCAATGGTCGCCCTGAGCCGTTAATCGCATGGTTTCAGTGGGGATGGTATCCCAGATCGACAGAGGCGTCCGCAGATGCCGGCATCCATATTTATCAGCCTCGCCATACGACGGGTTATCCCACCCTGGAAGTGTGGCTGCCCGAGATGGAGAAAATACTGCAGGAAGATCCGGATGCTTATTTCCTGCCGATCCTCTGGCTCGGCTCGGACATGTCATTTGGCTTCGACAGTTCCAATAGCGCAGAATGGAATGTAGACAAAGGCGCTTCATGGGGGGCGAATTCCTACGGTTCCGCGGAATGGAAAAATCGTGCCGAGCTGTTCCTCCGGGAGCAAATTCGCCGCTATGAAGCCAGCCCTGTGGGTGACCGTATTCTAGGTTACATGCTGAGCGGAGGAAGCACAGGAGAATGGTTTAATGTCGACACTTGGGCGAATCGCGACTTTGATCGCAGCTTGGGCAATTTGGCGACTTTCCGGGATTGGTTAAAGCTGACGTATCATTCCGATGTCAATAAGCTTCGAGCTGCCTGGGGAGACGCAAATGTCACATTTGAAAGCGCATCCATTCCGGCGAAAAGAAATGGGAATCCGTTTCTAAATCCCGAGTCGGATCGGCCGGCAATCGATTATGTCCAATATCAAAATGGCCAGTTGTCCAGATTTGTTGCATACCTATCCGGTGTTGTGAAGGAAGAAGCGGGACATCATAAGCTGATGTCCATTTACAGCGGATATACGCTAGCCTTCGGTCAATTTGGGCCGATTTCGGGCGAGCTTGACTTTAACACGCTATTGGAGAGCCCGGATATTGATCTTATTTATTCGCCGCTAGATTATACGCGCCGCAATCTGTCGGACGGATTCTCCAGTGTTCACGGAGCGATGGATTCAGCAAGGCTCCACGGCAAGCTGTATGTGGCGGAGGATGATTACGCGACACATATTGGAACGGATACGCACGGCGCTCCGCCGCTATCCGATAATGTGGAGGGCTCGCTTGCCTTGTTATGGAGAAATTTCGGGTTGTCATTAACGAAATCGTACGGTCAGCATTGGTATGACGACGCCGGTTACGGCGGTTTTAATAATGCTCTTATGATGAAAGAAATACGCAAGATGAATCAGCTGGCGAAGGCTTCTATCGGTCTGCCCCGTCAATCGGGTGCGGAGATCGCGCTCGTTGTGGACGAATTTTCTCAGATGGTGCAATCGTCATCTGCATCACACCTGAATGAAAGGCTGCGTCTTATTCGGGACGAATTATCCCAGACAGGAGCGCCATACGATATCGTGCTGTTATCGGATGTGCTGGCAGGCAGAGCGGATCAGTACAAGTTATATGTGTTCGCTAATGCGTATGCTTTGGACGAGGAGCAAAGAAGCAATTTGGAGCAATGGGACAGAACCGGCAAGACTCTAGTCTGGTTGTATGCTTCGGGATATTGGAAAAGGGACTTGAATGGTGTGGATTCGAGGTCGGCGGCGCAGATGGAAGAGGTGATCGGCATTCCGATCTCAGAATCGGCAGCTCAAGCCTACACCCTAGAAGCGGCCAATGCTCCGCTGGAGCCGTTGCTCCAGGGCATAGCGCCAGGAACGACTCTGGGCGGCTCCACTGTCCCGATTCCATTATTCTCGGCATCGGAAGCCGAAGGGGTTAAAGTGCTCGGTCGCTCCGGCGGGCTGGCAACGGCCGCTTACAAGGACGCCGCAGGAGGAAGCGAGGTTTGGATCGGTTCTCCTTCCATATCGTCGGTACAGCTCTATCGCAACTTGGCGGATAAGGCGGGCGTGCACCTATATTCCAGAAGCGGCAAGCAGGTGAATGCGAATGAATCGTTCGTATTCGTGACGCTTCCCGCAGCGGTGACGGACTCTGTGTACTTCCCGGATGCGCTGCCTAAGTATGATGTCACGAACGAGCGAATCGTCTACCCGGGTCAGGATGGCAAGCTGGATATTGCGACTGCCGGTCCGCAAACGCTCGTGTTCTATAACGGCGACGGAGAAGATTTGGCCCTGGTTAGCGGCGGCAGTTATTCGACCGAGCTTAGCCGGCTTGTCGTACGGCTATCCGGAGAAACTTTGGAGAAGCAGAAGCTCGAATCGGTTCAGGCGAGACAGTTGGATATGACATCCGGTTCTCATACGACATTGGACGTTACCGGCATTACGCCCGGCGGCTTTTATTTGTATCAAGACGAAATGACAGAAGCGCCAGTATGGTCCAGCAGCGATGAGGCTGTTGCCATCGTATCCTCCAATGGTCAATTGTCCGCGCTTGACCCGGGAACTGCTGTCATTACGGCAACTGTAGGCGCGATAGCTGCAACAGCCGAACTGACCGTTAAGCAGCCTTTAGAGCAGTCTCTGCTTCCGCTTCTGGAAACGGCGACATGGAGTACCTGGTCGATGAATAACGGGTGGCATCCGTTCACGTTAGGCGCTGGGAACGCCTATGGTAAATCCCAGGTGATGGAGGAGGTTCTGTCGGAGGATGGTCAAACGTATACCGATGTCTATCGCTATGAACCTCTTCAATCAGGGGAGCAGGTAAGCGGATCGGTCGACTCGATATCGGTCCCGAACAAAGCTGGCGTGAAGGCGGTCGCGACGTTCCGCTATCCGGCAGGCACTCCTGAGGGAACTTATAATTCGGTTATATTCGACTCGTACAGGGAAGGCGGAGCGGGCAGTCTGTTCGTGGTGCAGAAGGATTTGCCTGTAACCGGGACGGGAACTACGATCGAGGCGGATTTATCGGCTTATGCCGGACAGAGGATCAGAATCGATGTCAATGTCAGAAACAAGTCCGTAACGGACATAACATACGGGAAGGTCGATCTTACTGATTTCAAGCTTGTATATGAAGATACAGAGCCGCAGAAGACGGTGCGCAGATTGGAGTTCGCCGAGATCAATAAGTCCGTGCCAGTCGGCGCAACCGATTCGCTCGCTGTTCAGCAGGTCTACAGCGACGGCAGCCGCGATGTCTGGGCGCCCGGACAGGATGCGAGATTCTATAGCGATCGTCCGGATTTGGTTGCAATAACGAATCAAGGTCAGATCGAAGCGCTGGGCAAAGGAACGGCGAGCATTACGCTGGTTACGAACGATTACTTGGCTCGAGCTTATGTCCATGTGATCGGAAACGAATATGTTTTTGAGGATTTATTGCCTGTCTATGCGGAGGAAGGGGCTTGGACCATTGAACCGGGATATGCGCCATTTCTTTTCGGACAATCGGAATCTCCTTACGGCGGTGCAGCGCGTCCCGCTTCGGTTATGATGGAAGACGGACAGTCTTACGATAACCCTATTGTGTTCAGTGGAAGCGAGACTGGAACCGGGATTAACGGCCGCATCACGATGGAGGTGCCGGACGCTCAAGAGGTTCATTTGACGGGGAAGTTCGGATTTATCGAAAATGAGGACTATGAGAGTCGAACTTCGACCTTCTATATGCGTTCATGGGATGCGAAGCAACCGTTCTATAACAACTATCCCATTCATTATGACGGGAAGCTCGAGGCGTTCGATATCGACGTATCCGCTTTCCGGGGGCAATCGCTGAGCGATACGGATATCTATGTTCTGAAGCCTGATCAAGTTGCTCTCGATATAGGTCTTGTAGAGCTCAAGTTCCGTGTGAAGGCTCCTGACACAAGCGGGCCTATCGCGATTATGGCCGAGCGGGCTCATACGGTACTTTCAATCGGAGGGGAGGAACGCTTGTCGGTCAAGGAACTGACGGATGCGGGGAATTACCGCTTGTCTTCCTTGCCTGTCGTATGGAGCACTGAGCAGACGGATACCGTATTACTGGATTCCAATGGAGTGGTGAAGGGGCTTCAGCCAGGAATTGCTATTGTTCAAGCGGATATGGGCTCATTACGGGCTCAGATGGTCGTCGAGGTTCGGCCGGATGGACTGACTCGGGGACAAGCGGCCGACCCTTATCGTTGGACCAGTCTGGAGCGGCTGCCCCAGTTCTCGATTATGGAAGCAGATACTCCCTATCGATATGCAGGGCTGCGCTTGAGAGAGCCTGTTATGCCTGCGCCCGTAGTTGCGAGTCCGTCAACGCCGATAACGACGCAGGAACAGACTTATGCAATCGCGGGAAGCGCGGCGCCGGGGGCTTTGATCCAGGTGTGGAATGACCGCAATGGGAACGGCTGGTGGGACAATCTCGATACGCTCGTCGCCGCATTACAGATGGCCGATAGCGAATCGGCGTATGCTATTCAAGTTCCTGTTGCCGATGCGGGGCAACACCGATTCCTCGTTACCGGCTCGAACGCCATCGGGGAGCGAAGTGCTGAAGCCGTCGTTCCGGTTATCACTTATGAAGTGCCATCTGGCGGTCATTCGGGTTCGGGAGTCATCATTGCACCGGATACAGGACTGATCAGTAAAGCGGATGGCAGCCCAAGCCCGTTCGCATCAGGAGCATTCCAAATGTTCGATGGCCGACGGCTGTTGAAGGTAGAATTGAATGCCGGCAAAATCATGGAGCTGCTGGCCTTGAACAACAAGTCGGTCTTAAGCGTCCGATTAACCAAAGATTCAGATGCGGTATTCGAAGGCTTGACAGCTGCAGATATGAAGAGAATCGGCGATAGTCAAGGAGATGTCACCATTCGGACACCGGAGTTGATCCTGCCGCTTCAAGCCGACCGCTTCGATTGGGAGAAAATCGCTGCTGCCCTCGGAACTGATGATCTGTCGGATATCCGGATGAAATGGATGCTCGAGAGATGGAGTTCAGAGGAAGCGGAAAGCTTAAGGCGGTCTGCGTCCAGTGAAGGATACGTCTGGGAAGCGATGCCAGTAAGCGTACATCTTGCTTTCAGCTATAAGGGCAAAACGATCGATGCTATCGGTAAAAACGGGAGTCCGACACAATTATGGCTTTTGCTTGGCAGCGACACTGACATGAATACTAGCGCTGACAACGACAATGACAATGACATTGTTGACGCTGGAGTTGGCGGCATTCCGACTGGCGTTTCTATTGGACAGAACGGCGCCATCTACCCGATTCCGACAAAGGTGGAACACATAGATGGTCAATTGTATGCGGTGCTTCATAATCTGGCGAGTCATGACAGCTATGCGGTTATCTCATACGCCAAGCGGTTCACGGATATGATCGGCCACTGGGGAGAGAACAATGTGTTCGAGCTCGCCTCGAGACTTGTCACACAAGGGGTCGGAGGTGCATCTTTTGATCCGAGCCGCAGTGTGCTCCGCAAAGAATTTACGGCTTTATTAGTTCGGGGACTTGGCATTATGCAAGATGGAGAGAAACCGAGCTCATTCAGCGACGTCAAAGCAGGATCTTGGGAAAGTATGCCTATCGAGATTGGGTATGAAGCGGGGATCGTCTCGGGAATGGAGGCGGGCCAGTTTCATGGGGATCGCAAGCTATCCCGACAACAAGGGATGGTCATGGCAGCTAACGCGCTTCGATTTGCTCGAGGAGAGGGGGAAATCCCCATGACCATGGATGAAGCTGATTCAATTTTGTCCGAATTCAAGGACGAGAGCCATATTGCAGCTTGGGCGAGAAGCGCGATCGCATACCTCTGCAAGGAAGGAATTGTACGGGGAAACGGGAACGGCAGTCTTCTCCCGGGACAAGCGATGAATCGCGTAGAAGCAGTTTCTTTGGTGCTGAGAGTGCTAAAGCACAGTCAATTGATTTAGAAGCAGCCTTGTTAGAGCGATGTACTATTTCATCCCGTTATATTGCCTGCTCAATGCGCTGTATGTCCTTAGAGCGTAGCAAGCCGTCTCAACCAGCTAAGCTCTTCGGTAAACCAACGGATTAAGCTCGCTGGCGACGAGATCACCGGGACCAAGGCCGGGAAACCAGTGCTTCATATCGTTTTCCTGCGCCTTGCTTGCCGGCTCTGCAATGCGAACGCCGTCGGCGACGTAGATGACGGTCATGACCTTGCGCATGTATTCCGTCGGGTTGCCCGGAGCACTGTGAATCGTCCATCCCGCATGGAACGTTGCGTCGCCAGCGGCCATTGCGCCGTAGTTCACTTGCGGGATGCTCTTGCCTTCGATGAATTGACCGAGCGTACGATGAGATTCGTCCGATATCTCCTGCCGACTGACATATCCAAGCTTATGGGTTCCGGCGGCGAATGTCATCGTGCCCACTTCATGCGGAATCGGCACCAGCGGCATCCACATCGTGATCGTGTTGCTTGTGTCGAGCGGCCAATAGATTTGGTCCTGGTGCCAAGGCGTGTGTCCGCCTCCGGGCTCCTTGAACAACGCTTGATCATGATAGATGCGTACGCCGTCAACGCCCATCAGGTCGGCTGCGATTTTCGCGAACCGCCTTGCCGTCACGAATCCCCGTAAGTCTTCGCTTCTCCTCCATAAGTTGCCGATCTGAATGAACGCCTTGCCATAAGTATCACGCTGGGCTACAGGCTTATCATGCTTATTAAGATTCATCACCCAATCGGTGATGTGCTTCTCGTATTGAGCGATTGCCTCGTTACCGAGCACATTTGTCAAAAAAATGTGACCGTCCTCTTCGTACTTTCTGATTTGATCCTCTATAAGTGTATACTCCTGCGATAGTTCTTGCTCCCATTTATTCATGATTTTACCGCCTTTACAATGTAGAATGAGGTTGATTGCCTGCTAACAATATACCTTATCCGAGTTCCGGGCGGCTTTGTCAGGAAATCGCTTAGTTTTGTCAGAAAGTGCTGTTGTTATTTTTCGTTTCGGAGTAAACTAGAGAAAAACAACGTACATGAGGTATCCATGGAGAAATTAACGGAATGGCTTGCTTGCCACCCTCTCTCGCCATATATCCGACAGTGCGACTATGCGGTACGGAAGCCGTGGAATATGCCCATACGCCGGCTGCTGGACTACTTGCTGATCTACGTCCAGGAAGGGGAGTGCCTGTTCGTGGTGGATGGCGAGGAGCTCGTCTTCAGCGCGGGGAGCTTTGCGCTCATTCAACCGAACAGCTTGCACACGCTTGAAGGGCGGACCCGCACGATTACGCCGTTTGCCCACATGGATTTATTTTACAACGAGGCGCGGGAATTGAGCTTTCCAACGCGGGCCGGTCAGATCGATCTTAGCGCCTATGCCCATCTCCAGCAGCCCAGACTGGACGAGCTGCTCGAACGGCCGATTCCCGTCAAGCTGCCTTCGGCTCTTGCGAGTCAAATGCGAGATCCGTTCCTCAAGGCGGTAGAATATTGGTCGTACCATACTCGGCCTATGAATCTTCACGCGCAATTTGCCATGATGGAGGTATGTTTGTATTTGTTGCGGCATTACGCCGATGGGCTCGAGAAGGCTCAGCCGCCCGCTCAGACGCTGAATTGGATCACGTCCTACTTGTCCTATCATTTGAACGAACCGATCTCGGTTGCGGATATGGCCCGCAGAGCCAATCTGTCCGTCTCCCGATTCAACACGCTGTTCAAGAGGCATTACCGGATGACTCCCCATCAATATCTTCTGGACATGCGTGTGAAGCATGCCTGCGAGCTGCTTAGGCAGTCGGATTCGAGTCTCGAGGAAATCGCTTTGTATAGCGGCTTTGCGGATATTCACCATTTCTCCAAGGCATTCAAGAGCAAGACGGGACGATCGCCTGGCCGATACAGAAGCGACGGAGACGACAACTAGGAAGGAGGTAATTCCATGGACGACCGTTCCCCGTTTGTGCTGCCCCGCATCCATGTCGTGGGCGATATCGTCGTACAAGCCGGATATACTCTGGGACCTCGAATGATTGACGATTTCGAGCTTGTATTTTTCCCCGAAGGCACGAATACCCGATACACAGAGGAAGGGAAAGAGCACCCGCTGAGCGAGCCTTGTTTTATTTTTTCGCGCCCGGGCGAAAGTCACAGTTACCTATTTGATGAGGGGAGAGACGTTCGGCATTTGTTCATGCATTTCGAACACGAGCCGCTGCGCGACAAGAGATCAGGCTATGCAGCGATGGACGCCGGGCGTATGCTGTTCCCGGCAAGACAATATCCTCTTGCGGCTTCCATCATGAACAAAATGATTTGGCTGGCTTGCACGCAGCCGCCGAATTGGCAAAGGCGATTGTCCGTATTCATGGCTGCGGCGCTGGAGGAACTGGCTGCTCCGGATGAGCTGCTTGCCAGTGAGGAAGCGGAACAACTGCCGATCCCTATTCAAAATGCGCTTTCTTATATGGAAGAGAAATTATCGGAACCCCTCTCAGTTAAAGAAGTGTCGAAGCGTTCCGGCTGGACGCATGAGCACTTCACGCGTGTGTTCACCTCCGTCATGGGCATGAGTCCCAAGCATATGCTGCTTGAGAAGCGATTGCGGCGAGCCGAGGACATGATGCTGAGGGGATTGGGCACCATTAAGCAAATTGCCTATCGTGTTGGATTTAGAGACGAACATCATTTCTCGAGAACGTACAAGAAATGGCGGGGCATCACGGCGACGGAATATATTCAGCGGTGCAGTTCTCCAGTGTTCCGGCATGCCATGGCGACAAAGGATTCATATCTGCTGCATCCCTCCAATCGGCTGGTCGTCGTGACGAATACGGATATCAAATAAATACATGGATTGTGCTTGTGGTACTATGGGAAACGCAAGTCTTGGCCGCTAAGATGAAGGGGAGTAAGTGAATAGCGGGGAGGCGTGTGAATTGGGGAAGGCTTATGTGCCGAAGTCCAAACAAAGAAAAGATCGTTGCTTGGTTAGTGTGGAGCAATACAGACATTATCGGAGAGAAGGATACCTGATCGTACGAGGGCTGCTTCAGGAAGCAGAGGTGAGCGAATTATTCCAGCTTGCGGAAGAGGTACGAATACAGTCCTTGAATCCGGATAAGAAAGGGGCTGCTGACAGCACTGATCCACTGAAAGATGAATTTGCCGCTGCGACGCGGCTGCACATGCTGTCGAGAATACATCCCGCCGCCGAACGCGGCATGCTTCATTCGCGAATTCTGGACGTTACTGAAGCGTTAATTGGACCTGATGTCTACGCACTTCAGTCTATGATGTTCCTGAATCCGCCGGGGAAGGGCGGGCAAGGCTGGCATCAGGATTCCTATTATATCAAAACTCACCCTGACACGCTGATCGGCGCATGGATTGCGCTGGAGGAGGTCGACGAGGAGAACGGCTGCTTGTGGGTTGTGCCCGGCTCCCATCACGAGCCTGTATATCCTCCGGAGGGTGGCGGAGGCGGGAGCGTGCACGCTGTTGATGCTTTCAGTGATCTGAATACCGTTCGGAATGTGAGCCATATCGATGATGAGGTCAATACGCTCTCAACAGTCGTCTCCCATTATCCGCCGCCCACACCAGTGAAGTTAAGTGCGGGTGATGTGCTGTTCTTCGATTCTCATCTGTTTCACCGTTCTTATCCTAATCGCACGACGAACCGATATCGCCGATCTTATGTGTGCCATTATTGCAATGCGAGATCGTGGGTGCCTTGGGATCATGACGGCTATGAAGGCGATTCAGGCAACTATAGGCAAATTCTTGGCAGGGGCAGTACTCACCATGCCTATGCGGAGCCGATATTCGGAACGGAGGTCTATCTCTCCGATCCGGACGAAGCAGGAGTGAGTGTGACGATGATGGGTATGGACAACGGCATGATGATGCCGATGGAGATGAAGAAGTAGTTTGATTGCAGGGGGGATAACTATGAAGAGTATTCCGGGTGAATTGCCGATTATGCGATTCGACAATGCTGCGGCATTCCAGACTTGGCTTGAACAGAACTATAATGATTCAGCGGGCATACGGCTGCAGATTGCAAAGAAGAATGCAAAGACGGCAACTGTGACTTATCAGGAAGCACTTGATGAGGCGCTTTGCTACGGTTGGATCGACAGTCAGAAAGAAAAGCTGGACGAACAGTATTATTTGCAGAGATTCACGCCTCGGAAGCCGAGCAGCATTTGGTCTAAAATCAATAAGGATAAGGCGGAAGCGCTGATCCAACAAAACAGGATGAAGCATCCCGGCTATGCAGCCATTGAAATCGCAAAGAAAAACGACATGTGGAACCGGGCCTACGAGTCACAAAGTCATGCGACGGTGCCCGATGATTTCGCTGAACTGCTGCTTGGACATCCAAATGCCAAGACATTCTTCGACATGCTGGATAAGCAGAATCGTTACGCAATCATCTTTCGAATCAACAATGTGAAAAGATTGGAAACGAGACAGAAAAAAATGCAGGCGTTTATTGAAATGTTAGAGCGTGGCGAGAAAATCTATTAAATGATGAAAACGCAGCCGGAGCGGCTGCGTTTCTTTTGGTGCGGATGCGCAGGTGAAGGGAAGCTCTGCGCAGGTATCCGATCAATAAACTTGCTTCAATAACGCGACCACTTCATCCAATGTAAGTCCGTAGGATTTGTAATAGGAAGCGTCGAGAGCCAACTGCTCCACAATCATTTCATTGCGTTTTTGGAGCATCTCTTCGGATGTAAATTCCGATACGAAGCACCCTTTGCCGGTTACCGTATAAATCAGACCGCTTCGCTCCAGTTCCTCCCAAGCTTTTTTTACGGTGATGATGCTGACGCGAAGCTCCCTGGCCGCCTGCCGTATAGGCGGCAAGCAATACCCTTGCTCCAGCTCGCCTTTGACAATTTGTGCGCTGATTTGCTCGAATAGCTGCTGATAGATCGGCTTCTCCGATGAGGGAGATATCGCTATGTTCATTATAATTCCACTTTCTCAAATCGTTTGATAGCAATATGATAAGCGGCAATCGTGAAGATTGCAAATATCGCGATGCCGACGATCAGAATGGCAAGCTGAACACCCAATCGATCGGCTCCTGTACCTTTGAACAGTTCAAATACGAAGGAGTTGCTTATACTGAGCCATTCCGCACCGGCAGCGAACAGGATAGCGGCTATGATAGATGCAAAAGCTGCAGCGCCATATTTATAGGCCGTCTTGAAATACATGGATATAAAAATAAAGTTAAAGACCGCCAGCATGACGAAGCACAGTCCCCAAAACCCCCAGGTTGGGCTAAAGAAGTAATAGATCAAATCCGGATATAGGCGAATGCTGATGATGCCGAAAATAATGGCAATGACGATATGAAGCATCTCCAGTATGACGACTACGGAAACTCTGGCTTTTACAACATCGTTTTTCGTTACAGGCAACATTCCCGTAAACAGGAGATCGTTCTGACTCTTATAACCTGCGAACATATTCGGCACTGTGATGAAGCAGAAGTAAAGAGGGACAAGGAAATACAGCCATCCGGGAATGAGCATGAGGGCGCCAGTCAATAATGGCATGAAAAAGAAAAAGGGGTGTACACCCAATTTCAGCTCTTTTACGATCAAGTTATACATGGGCTTTCTCCTTTTTTGAGAAATAGATCATGATGTCTTCAAGAGTGGGCATGCTCGTCTTTAACTGTAAGGTGGGATCGTAATCTGCCGTATGGATTAACCCGGTAAAGCCGAAGGAATTGGTCTTGTATGCGATTAGCCGATCTTTTATTTGTTCCAATTGACTTTCGTTGCCGCTCACCAAGCGATAGGCATCGATAAACGCTTCTTTCTCGTCACTGTTAATAATTTGTCCTTTATCGATAAAGGTAATATAATCGGCGCATTTCTCCAGATCTGATGTAATATGCGTAGAGAAAAGAATGCTGATCTCACCGTCTTGCACAAGCTCCTGGAGAATGTCCAACAGATCGTCTCTGGCAGCAGGATCGAGTCCGCTTGTCGGTTCGTCCAGGATGAGAAGCTTTGCGCCGTGCGACAAGGCCAGAGCCAGATTGTATTTCACTCTCATGCCCATCGACAAATCTGTAATTTTCTTGTTTTCGTTCAAATTGAATCTTCTCAAATAATTGGAATAGGTTGCTTCATCCCAGTTTTTGTAGAACGGTCTGATGACGTTCGTTAATGTTTTAATCCGGTTGCGGGAATAAAAATCGACGCCGCCGAACGCATAACCGATCTCCTGCTTCAATTCCACTTCTTGCTCGTTCATACGCTTGCCCAATATCCGAATCTCTCCGCTGTCTTTGCGAATCAAGTTCAGTATGGATTTAATAGTCGTTGTTTTTCCGGCCCCGTTTGCCCCGATAAATCCCATAATGTACCCTTGCTCCAGTTGAAACGAAACATCCTTCAATTGAAAATACTCATATTTTTTATTCAGGTTTTGAATATCTAACGCCAGCATATCGTGCCTCCTCTAAGAAAATTGTGTCTGTTGTATATGCACAATGTATCATGTGTGGTGTCGGCATGTCAAATTGTTTTTCCTGATCAGGCAATCAGGCAGCAATGAATGTTAAGGAATCTTTAATGTTTTCTGTCCAGTTTTTTTAGTATTCTCCTTTACTCTATTGGTTAGTAAAGGAGAAATGAATCATGAAAAAATGGCTGTACGGCATTATATTATTGCTGTTGCTCGGTTATGGCATCGTTTTGCTTCAACAAGAGGGAGCGGTTGAGCGGAAAGGCGTACTTCTATATACGGATGAGACGCTTCCGCAAGTGCCGGACAACAAGCAAAAGTCGCTGACCATCGACAGGGAAGAGATGTATCGAGGCGATTTGGTTCTGGTCAATCTGCAATATCCGGTTCATGAGAGCGCGAAGCCGTCCCACGTGATTAATTTGTTCGAGAATCAACGGCTGCTCAGTGGCTTCGGTGTACTGGACAACAGTATCGAGATGCCTATGGATATGCTGCAGAGGTTTGTCGACATGGGCGAATCGGCTAAAGCCGACGGGGTCAATCAATTTTTAATTACAAGCGGCTATCGCAATGATGAAAGCCAAGCGGCATTATATGAGCAATATGGTTCGGAATACGCCAATCCGCCTGGTCACAGCGAACATAATCTGGGACTGTCTATCGATATCGGGTCATCGCTCGGCTTGATGAAGGACGCGCCAGAAGGCAAGTGGCTGGAGAATAACGCCTGGCAGCATGGATTTGTATTGCGTTACCCGGAGGACAAGAGGGATATTACAGGCATTCAATATGAGCCATGGCATTTTCGCTACGTAGGGATTCCGCACAGCGCCATCATGATGGATCGCGGCTTCGTGCTGGAGGAATACCTGACATTCTTGAAGAAGCGGAGCCGTGTTCAAGCGGAATATAACGGCAAGCTGTATACCGTCTCGTACTATCCGTTCCATGAAAATGAAAAGCTGTCTGTTCCGATCGACGGCAGCTATTCGTTGTCGGGAAACAATATGGACGGGGTAATCGTGACGACGATGAAATCGATTAACGCCTTCCCTGTCAAACCTGCTACAATTAAATGATTCTGATTGGGCAAGGGAGGCATGACGGTTGAAACCCATTACAATTCTGATTGCGGACGATGATGCGGAAATTGCAGACCTGGTGGAGCTTCATTTGATGAAGGAAGGCTATCGCTGTATTAAAGCGTTGGATGGACAGCAGGCGGCGGAAGCGATTGGCAGCCATCACATTCATTTGGCTATTCTGGATATTATGATGCCCAAGCTGAATGGCTATGAAGTGACCAGGCACATTCGGGACAAGCATCATATGCCGATTATTTTTTTGAGCGCCAAGAGCTCCGATCTTGATAAAATTACCGGTCTCGTGCAAGGAGCCGATGACTATATGACCAAGCCGTTTAACCCGATGGAGTTGGTTGCGCGAGTGAATGCCCACCTGAGGCGATCGCTGCAATTCAGCCATACTATTACGGCGGACGCATCAATCGTCGAGGAGGGAGGCGTTGCCGTCAATATCGAAGAGCGTTCCGTTCAAGTTCATGGCCGTTCTGTATCGCTGACGCCCAAGGAATTCGACATTTTGCATTTGCTCATTCGCCATCCGAAGCGTGTGTACAGTTCGGAGCATATTTTCCGTCAAGTATGGGGGGAAGATTATTTTGAGGGCAACAATACGGTAATGGTGCACATTCGAACACTGCGCAAGAAGCTGGGGGATGACTTGAATAAGCACAAGCTGATCAAAACTGTATGGGGAGTAGGTTATTCATTCCATGGCTAATCTCATCCGCAGCTTCAGATCCAGAATGATCCTGTTGTTTGGTTTTAGCATGTTTTTGGCCGGTCTCGTGACATTTGGCATTTACAAGCTCGCACAGCTTTATTACTATACGACCAAGCTGGAAGACCCGTTGACTCCTGTGCGTTCTTTCATACGGCAAGTCGGCGATGTGAATTTCTTTCTGATTTTCTTTATTCCTCTCGCCATCTGGTTTTTCTTCTTGCTTACGAAGCGTTATGCGCAGTACTTCAAGGATATCTCCGGCGGCATTAATCAGCTGGCTTCAGGCGATTTCGACATCAGAATCGCCATTCCTTCCAAGGACGAATTCGGTGATATTGCCCGGGATATCTCGCTGGCTGGCGAGAAGCTCCGTCAGGCGCTGGATAGGGGGGATCTTGCCGAGAATAGCAAGGAGCAGCTGGTGTTGAACTTGGCGCATGATCTGCGCACTCCGCTAACTTCGGTTATCGGTTACTTGGATTTTATTCTGAAGAACGACTTGTCTCCCGAGCAAGTGAAGCATTTCTCTACGATTGCTTATACGAAGTCGCAGCGTCTGGAACGGCTCATCGACGAATTATTCGAAGTGACGCGCATGAATTACGGTAAGCTTCCATTCGAGCTAATGCCGGTTGATCTTAGCGAACTGCTGCTTCAATTGAACGAGGAGTTTTATCCGGTGCTGGACAATCAGAGCTTGACTTCGCGGCTGCAGGTGACACCTTCGCTGACCGTTGTCGGCGACAGCGAGCTTCTGGCGCGCGTATTTGAGAACTTGCTCAGCAATGCGGTCCAATACGGCAGAGAAGGCCGATATATCGATATATCCTGCGAGCTTGACGGCGGAGAAGTGCTCGTTCGCATCGTCAACTACGGAGACAGCATCTCTCCCGAGGATTTGCCGCATATATTCGATATGTTCTATACGAGCGATAAAGCGCGCATCTACCATGAGAACAGCTCGGGGCTTGGCCTATTCATTGCCAAAAATATTGTGGAGCAGCACAAGGGAACGATTACAGCGGAGAGCGATGTCATTCGCACGATATTCGAGGTTCGCCTGCCAACGCAGCCATAACGGCTGCGTTTTTTCTGTGTCGTGTAAAGCGTATGGTTACCGATCCGCATTGCGAGAATTAAGGTAACGGTAAGGTTGTATTCGTTGGCAATGGCTCGTGGCGTGTTACAATGAGGGGAGTACATAGTGGAGGGGTCATCATGCTGGAAGCGAATATCCTTATTGTTGATGATGAGAAAAGTATAGCGGAGATGATGGCCACAGTACTTCGCAAGGAAGGCTTCACATCAATAGATTTGCGGTTCGATGGCGAAGCTGCGCTGGAAGCTTGCCAGGAGAAGAAGTATGACATCATCTTGCTGGATATTATGATGCCGGGCAGAAGCGGACTGGAAATTTGTCCGTTTATTCGGACTGCGACGGATGCTCCAATCTTGTTCATTACGGCGAAAGGCTCGGATTTCGATAAGCTTTCGGGCTTTGCAGTCGGCGGCGACGATTATATTACGAAGCCCTTCAATCCTCTGGAAGTAGTGGCTCGCATTCGCGCACAATTGCGCAGGCATTTGCATATTGGCCGGAAGGATCAATCGGACCGCAAGGTCTATCATTTTGGCCGCTTTCAGGTGAATGAGTCGGAAGCCTCATTGACGGTAGAAGGAGCGGATGTGCCTTGCCCGGCATTGGTGTTTCAATTGCTGCTTTTTTTCTGCAAGCACCCCAATCGCGTATTCAGCAAGCGGCAGCTGTACGAAGAGGTGTGGGGCGAGGAGATGTATAACGACGACAATACGGTGATGGTGCATGTTCATCGCATCCGAGAGCGTATTGAGGCGGACCCCTCAAGACCGCAATATTTGATCAATGTTAGAGGATTGGGTTACAAGCTTGTGCAGTGAATAGGAGAGAGACAGGATGCTACTAAGGCGATTGGCCGCGAGATTTGCGCTGCAGATGGCGATGGCATGCGTGCTATTAGTGATTGTGGCCGTTTTTATCGTGGCTTGGATGATCGACCGGCTTGATGAGATCGAGATTGAGCGGAATTTTGCGCCGCTTGGCATATCCCGGTTGATTGAAGAAGCTGAAGTGACGCCGGAAGGGCTTATCGTGGACTCACAATTGCTGAATCGACTGGAAGCGGACGGCGGTTGGCTGCAGCGGCTGGATGAAAGCGGCGAAGTTCTTCAATCGTTCAATGCGCCTCCTGACTTGCCGGATCGGTATATTCCCGGGCAATTAATCGACTTCTGGCTGAAGGGAGAGTCCTTTCCTTATCCATTGGGATTATGGATGCAAGTGAAGGACGGCAAGCTGTATACGTTCTTGTACGGCGGAAGATCGCCGAGCGAGGATATGATGCGGCGTGTCCTGGATGAAGGGGAAATCATAGAGAATCAGATTGACTTTCCGTCAGCTGCCTCTGAACTGCTGCGGAGCCGAAAGTCGTGGGTGCAGGTGCTGAATGCAGAAGGCGCCGAGGTCGCTTCATGGCAGAAGCCGGAAGGAGCTCCGAGCAACTATTCGTTGTCGGAGCTTGTGCAGCATGTCCATAATCCTGTCCCTTACAGAATGGAGATGTATACGAAGCATGACGACGCGACTGGATTGACATGGGTGCTGCAATCCCCGACTCGCCAAGCGGAACGCGAGTCGGAGATTGGGAAGCTGCTTAGCCATGAAGCGGGCGTCATGATCGTCGGCGTCGCCATGTTCTTTGCGGCAGCGCTCGTCATCTTCCTGATCTTGTCACTCTGGTTCGCCAGACGCTTCATGACGCCGATTGTTCGCATTCTGCAGTGGATTCGAGGATTCAGCGAGGGGCATATCCCGCACGTGAGAGACAATATCCGCGTCGTGTCACGGAACAGGAAGGGGAAGTGGCGGAGAGGCTATTCTCTCTTCAGAGATGTCATCGCATCTGTTCATGAGCTTGCATCGGTATGGCAGAGAGGGAAGGAAGCGGAGGAGGAGACGCAGAAGTACCGCGAGGAATGGATCGCGGGCGTGACGCATGACATGAAGACGCCGCTGGCTTCCATCCAAGGCTATGCGCATATGCTGAAAGCGGAGAAGTACGATTGGTCCAACGATGAAGTGCGCGCATTCGCAGCCACCATTCTGGAGAAGGCTGAATTCATGGACCAGTTGATGAATGACCTGGCCTTGACGTATCGGATGAAGAGTGGGGAGCATTCGGTGCAGCTAGTCACAGAGGATATCGGCCGCTTGCTTGTCGAAGTCGTGAAGCGGACAGCATTGCATCCCGCTTACGCGGAAGCTTCTATATGGTCGGACGTACCGCCGGCTCCCGTTATGGCTCCCATACATGCGCCGTGGTTCGAACGGATTGTGGAGAATATGATTGCCAACGGCATTCTTCATAATCCTCCGGGAACGGAGATGAGCGTAGTGCTGAAGAGAGAAGAGGAGAACATGGGCTGGAGCATCACCTTTAAGGATAACGGCAGCGGCATGGAGCAAGAGCTGCTTGACCGATTGTTCGACCGCTATTATCGCGGGACGAATACGCAAGGCCGCACGGAAGGCAGCGGCCTTGGCATGGCCGTCACCAAGGAACTGGTACAGGCGCTGGGCGGCCGGATTCAGGTTCATTCCGTGCAGGGGCAAGGGACGGTCATTCGCATAGTATTCGGAAGTGAATCGGCCTACAAGCGGGCTTGAGTAACGGATAATTGACCATTTTGCGCGATGTGCGCAGGTGACGATGTTCATCGGGCTGCTTGCTATGGCATTCGCCCTAACAATTGCACGGTTTTCGTCGCCACATGCTTGCAGAACTCGCTGTCATGCTCCACGAAGAGAATGGTGGGCGAATAGTCCAGCAGCACCTCTTCGATTTGCATGCGGGAGATGACGTCAATATAGTTCAGCGGTTCGTCCCAAATATGCAAGTGCGCGTCCTCGCAAAGGCTTTTGGCAATCAGTACTTTTTTCTTCTGACCGCCGCTGAATGACGCCATGTCCTTCTCGAACTGTACACGGGAGAAATCAAGCTTTCTTAAAATCGCTTTGAACAAACTCTCGTCAATGCCGTTATTCCTCGCATAGTCTGACAAGTTGCCTTGCAGATGAGAGGTGTCCTGGGAAACGTAAGAGATCTTCAACTGGCTTCCGATATGAACTGTCCCGGAATAGGGAATATTCTCACCGCATATCAGCTTCAGCAGGCTTGACTTGCCTGAGCCGTTCGGACCAGTCAGCGCGATGCGATCACCCCGATCGATCGTAAAGCTGATATCACGGCACACCTCATTCCCATCATATTGGATGGCCCCGCGATCAATCTCGATCAGCCTGGACTTGTGGTACTGCTGCTGCGTAATTTGAAGGCGATCCGAGCTCTCAATGTTTTTCAGCAGGCCGGATTTTTCCTCGATCGCGGATTGCTGTCTTTGTTCCAGCGACTTGGATCTCTTCATCATCTTCGCAGCCTTGTGACCAACATAGCCTTTATCAACCTTGGAGCCGGAATTCAGCGTACCGTTTTTCGTTTTCTCCACCTTGTGCGACCAGTCACCCGTACGTCTGGACGCCTCCGACAGCCGATGAATATCCCTGCGCAGCTTCTCATTCTCTGCCAGTTCATACTGGTCCTGCCGTTGCTTGTTCTCCCACCATTCGGTGAAATTCCCTTTCTGTACGTCGATGCTCGTCTTGTTGATGGACAGTATATGGTCGACAGATTGATCGAGGAACGCCCGGTCGTGCGATACCAGAATAAATCCTTTCTTGGCGTTCAGATAATCGCCAACCAGCTTCCGGGCATGCAGGTCCAGGTGGTTCGTCGGCTCGTCGATGAGAAGGAAGCTGTTTTCTTTCAGGAACAGCGCGGCCAGCTGCACCTTCGTCTGTTCGCCGTTCGACAGGGTATTGTAGGGTCTGTACAATACGTCGTCCGGCACCTTCAGCAAGGAGAACTCCCGCATCAGCTCCCAATGCTGATAGTCGGAATGAATGCCGTCGATGACTTCGAACGTCAAGCTCTCCGGATGCTTGATCGGGAACGGGAAATAGTCGAAATCGACGGTGGACGTTATCGTTCCCTGGTAATCGTAATGGCCGAGCAAGAGATGAAGAAACGTTGTCTTGCCCCGGCCGTTCCTTCCGGTAAAGCCTAATTTCCAATCGGAGTCGAGCTGAAAGCTGACATTCTCGAAGATGTTATCGTAGCTGCCGTCATGGGCAAACGTTAGATTCGAAACTTGAATTTGTGACATAGCCTTATCCTCCTTGTAGCAAAAATAAAAAGAGCTGCAAGAAAGATACCTCTCCCGCAGCTCAATGAAATACAACCAACCCGGCGCAGGCCGGATCGGCATATATATTTATTGAGTGAGTAGAATAAGTAACTTTCTTGCCCATAAAGAATAAAACCTTGAAAAAGGCTTACTCTTTAAACGTCAGCAAGAAATTTTACATTATTCCCCTCACTCCAATCGTCATGTTTGTTGTCATCTTAACACAGCTCATGGAATGTTTCAACAGTTCCATCGTACCGTTAACTAATGTTCGCGATCAATCCCTTATAAGAAGGAAAATGGAGAATATTGTCGAAAACTAACATCATGATGAGAAAAAGAAAATATGCTTTTATTATAGTGATCATTTTATTCCTTTCCATGTTGACGGGAGGACGCCTCGTCTGGCTGGAGCTGTTCAAACCCGGCGATCAGCCCTTCGCGTCTCAAGGAAAGCTGGATTTGCGCGGGTGGGATGCAAGTGCGGGCAAGACTGTTACGCTGGACGGCGAGTGGCGGTTCTATCCCGGTGTCTTGCTCATGTCGGATAACAGGGAACTGGAGCAACCCCTTGACGGCTCGCGGATGACGACTGTCCCTTCAGGCTGGAATGAAGGGGGGGATCCGCCCATATCAGCGCCATACGGCTTCGGCAGCTACCGGCTGACCATTGTCGTGGATTCGGCGAATGAAGCTTACAGCATCTACGTGCCTAGCGTACGCAGCTCCTCCCAGCTATATGTCAACGGCAGCTTGATTGCGGCTTCAGGATATCCCGCTCCCAGCGCAGAGGAACATACGGCGGAGAATGTGCCCTACATTGCGACGTTCATGACCGATGCGCAAGGAATAATCGATGTCGTCATCCAGGCAGCCAATTATACGGACCCGCGCAGCGGCGGACTGATTCGTTCGCTCAAGTTCGGGACGGATGAAGCGGTCTACGCCGAGAAGCAGCGTTCTATGGCGGCGCAGCAGCTGATTGCGGCGGCCCTGGTCATTCAAGCGGTTTATATGCTTGTTTTATTTGCGATAGAAAGGAACAAGTCCCGGTTTTACTTTGCAGTGGCCATGCTGAGCTTTACACTTATTCTTCTGAACAGCAGTGAAGACAAGCTGCTGCTGCAATGGCTGCCGATTACGCACGACTGGAGCTTCAAGCTGCTGTGCCTTTCCCTGACAATCCTTTATTACGCGATGCTTCAGACGCTTAGCGATCAGATTCCGGAAGCGTGGCGTGCAGGCGTATTGCGATTTTACAGTATTGCGGCCGTCTCGGGGATTGCGGCGAGTATACTGCTTACTCCCCAAGGCGGAAATGTGCTGCAGTACGTGATTTTTACAATCTCCATGCCGATCTTGGTCCTGCTCGTCGTCTCTGTGTTCCGAATGGCGGGGAGGGGGAAGGGCTCCGGCTTGATGCAGTTTCTCGTCTTTCTGGCATTTGCGAACCATATGGCCTGGTGGCTGTATTTTATCGTGACAGGGATTAAGGTGCTCTATTATCCGTTTGATCTGATTTTGGGCATGATTTTATTGTCCGCGATATGGATCAAGCGTTACTTCAACATGTATGCCGAACAGAAGGCGCTCGCAGCGAAGCTGGAGAACGTAAACCGCAAGAAGGATGAATTTCTCGTCAATACGTCCCATGAGCTTCGCAATCCGCTGCATGGCATCATCAATATATCGCAGGTCGTGCTGGAGAGAGAACGCGAAGCGCTTAGCGACTTAAGCGTGCGCGAGATGGAGACAGCGCTTAAAGTAGGCAAACGAATGTCCTATATGCTGGGTGACTTGCTTGACGTCGCACGGCTGAAGGAGAACGGTCTGCGGCTTCAGGTCGAAAGCGTCTCCTTGCGGCTTGTCGTCGACGGCGTTATGGATATGGTTCGCTATATGGCATCCGGGAAAACCGTCAAGCTGTCGAACCGGATTCCGGAATCGTTCCCTCCCGTGCTGGCGGACGAGAACCGTCTCATTCAAATTATGCTAAATCTGCTGCACAATGCGATCAAATTTACGCCTCATGGGGAGATCAGTGTTGAAGCGCGGATTGTGAAGGAACAGGTGCATATTACGGTATCGGACACCGGCATCGGCATGGATCAAGAGACGGTTCGCAAAGTATTCGAGCCGTATGAGCAAGCCCGGTCTATGAGCGGATATGAAGGCGGGTTCGGCTTGGGGCTCAACATATGCAAGCAACTCGTAGAGCTGCATGGCGGAACAATCGAGGTTCATTCCGCTCCTGCACAAGGCTCGCGATTTACATTCTCCCTGAAGCTTGGCGAGCGAGCGAATGGGGATGTTCTGGAGAAGGAGCGAGATGAAGCAGATAGGCCCGCACCCATGCCATTTGCCGCAGCGGCGATGGGGCCGACACCGTTGAAGGAGCGCAGTGCCGAACGGCAGCAGAAGCCGATGCGGCTATACGGCACAGAAAGGCCTCGTATACTTGCAGTGGATGATGATGCTTTGAATCTGGGCGTAATCACGTCCATTCTGTCCAAGGACGACTATGAAATCGTGACAGTGACGAACGGGGAAGAGGCGCTGGCGCTTCTTCATGAGCAGAAGTGGGAGCTGATTATCACGGATGTGATGATGCCAGGCATGTCCGGGTATGAGTTAACGTCCCGGATACGGGAGCGCTATGCGGTGTCTGAGCTGCCCGTTCTGATACTGACCGCCCGCAGCCGTCCGGAGGATATCGAAGTCGGTTTCTGGGTTGGTGCCAATGATTATGTGACCAAGCCAGTCGAGGCAAGCGAGCTGCAAGCAAGGGTTCAAGCTTGGACGAACTTGAACACGTCGATTCGGGAACGGATTCGCATGGAGGCGGCCTGGCTGCAAGCTCAGATCGAGCCTCATTTCTTCTTGAATACATTAAATTCGATCGCCGCCTTGCATACGGTCAACCCCGACCTGATGCAGGAGCTGATCGCTTACTTCGGAGACTTCCTGCGAGAGAAGTTCAAGTTCCAGAATGTGGGTGAACTGATTCCGATGAAGGATGAGCTGACGCTGGTTCGTTCCTATCTGTTCATTGAGAAAACAAGATTCGACGACCGTCTGCAGGTGGATTGGGAGATCGATGACGGTATAGAGGCTCTGCGCCTTCCGCCGTATGCCATACAACCGCTTGTGGAGAATGCGATTCATCACGGGCTGATGGAACGGCGGGAAGGCGGCAAGCTGCGAATCAAGCTGACAAAACGCGGCGACGGCGCTGAAATTACCGTAAGCGATAATGGTGTGGGAATGAGCAAGGAAGTGCTGGCCGGCTTATTGAAGCCCGCTTCGGAAGACGGAGTCGCGCTCCGTAATGTCGATCTTCGATTGAAGCGGCTGTACGGCTCCGGCCTGTCCATCACAAGCGCTCCAGGGGAGGGCACGACAGTATCGTTCATCATTCAATAGCATGGTCTTGAAGGGGCTTGCTGGATTTTATTTAGGAAAGTCGGAGGTATTGACGTAGTTATGCAGATCGAGGAAGTCAGGAGCCGCGTCCTCCTTTACGACCGGAACAATCTGGACAGTATCGACTGGCCGGACACCGAAGACGGCCGCTATGCCAGAGCTTATCTGGAGCCGCTTATGCGGGAAGGGACTACACGGTATATACGCAATGTCGATACGACCATACTGCTCGCCAGAATCGATGATCTGATTCTGCCCATCACAGTCAACGAAGGCGAATACGACAATGCTTACGTGTGTTCGCCCTATACGCATTATATTCGTTATGCCAGACAGGAGCTGTCCTTATTGCAGCGTCCGCGACTGGAGAAGTCGCTCTCCGCTATGCTTCATGTGTTCGGCTACGGGATGAAGCGATCGCACTTGAACCGGGTTGTTCACATCAATAATTGGCTGCTGTCGACGAACTTGTTTCCTCGCATTACGGGAGAACAGGTCGTGGCTGTGCTGCATGCGGTGCGAGAGCAATTCCCATGCCATGCGATTGTCATTCGTTCTTTATGTTCTTCTTTGCATCCGGATATCCTGGGTGCCTTGCGTACCGAAGGCTGCAAGCTGGTGCCGAGCAGGCAGGTCTATTTGTACTGTGCGAACGATGCTGACTATGGGAATGCTAAAGCACGTTGGTTGCTGAAGCGGGATTATGAGCTGCTCGCCAGGAACGGCTATACATTCGTCCCGATGTCGGACATGACGGCAGCGGATCTATCGCGAATTGCCGAATTGTACAAGCTGCTGTACCTGGACAAGTACTCCTATGACAATCCGCAATTCGATGAGACATTCATCTCGAGCGCTATGCAGAGCGGGGCCTTGACGTTATACGGGCTTCGCAAAGACGGGCGGCTGGATGCGGTTATGGGCTATTTCAGCCGTAACGGCGTTATGACAACGCCCTTGTTCGGCTACGATACGACATTGCCCCAATCCGTCGGGCTGTATAGGATGCTGTCGGCTTGCTTGATCCGGCAGTCCCGCGAGGCGGGGCACTTGCTCCATGAGAGCGCCGGCGCCGCCCAATTCAAGCGGAATCGGGGAGCGATCGCCGATTTCGAGTATTCTGCGGTCTATGACCGGCATCTGCCATTGGGCAGGCGATGGTGCTGGGCGATGCTGGAGCGATTATTGAACGGCTTCGGCGTTCCGCTAATGCGCAAGCTGAAGCTGTAAGCTAATTTTAATCGTAGTCATTTCAGCCTCAGCGTAATTGACCTCCATATCTTTGCTGGAAAAACTCAATCAGCCAATTCGTCAATTGCTGCTGGGAGCTGCCAATGAAGCGGTCGGCGCAGTACATCAGCTCCAGATGACGCATCGGCGTAGGTCCCGTGATAGGGATGGATACAATGTCAGTGCGCTCGGGGCTTTGACTGAGCAGTCCTTTGGGCTGAATCGTGGCGCCTACGCCCGCCGAGACCAATTGCAGCAGAGAAGTGGCCGAGCTCGTCTCCATCACCGTCGTTAGGCTTAGGCCTTCATCTCTGCATACCTCATCGACGAGATCGCGTCCCAGGAAGCCCCTCGGATACATGACAAGGGAATGACGCTCCAGCTGTTGCAGTGTTACAAATTTCCTCCCGGCAAGCTCGCTGGAAGGGTGTACGAACAGATAATAGGGCTCGCTGCCCAGCGGAATTTGGATTAATCTTCGATCGGATGAACATTGCAAGCCGATACCGAAATCAACGCGGTGGCTTAGCACTTCTTCCTGTACCTGTATGGTGGAGATCGCTTGAAGCTGGATGTCGGGATAAGTGGAGTTGAACTGGATGAAGAGCGGGACGAGCTGGAAGTCCAGGTCGGAGGGGAGCACGGCCAGTCGAACGGTGCCGCGGTTACCGGACAGCAGCTCTTTAATCGCAGACTTGGCATCCCGTTCCGCTTGCAGCATTTTCATGCCGTATAACCGCAGAAGCCTGCCTGCTTCCGTAACGGCAACCTTCTTGCCAATCCGGTCGAAGAGCGGCGTGCCAAGCTCCGCTTCAAGGATACGGATTTGCTGGCTTAATGTGGGTTGCGAGATGCCGAGCGATTCGGCAGCCTTCGTAAAATGCAGATGCTCGTAAACAGCCATAAAATACTGTATATTGCGATTGTCCATGCGATAATCCTTTCATTTGATAGTATTTTACTATGATAATAATATAAACAATAGAATTGATCAATGAAAATAGGTTCCTTATACTTAATGGAGAACGGCATCGATCAGAAAGAGAGAAGGAACGCAGGATGAGAAAATTCTATTTAGTAATGGCTATATTTCTAGCCGCTTTGAACTTAAGACCGATTATTACCTCTGTCGCTCCGTTGCTTGAAACGCTGCAGAGCGAGCTGGGGATAAGCGGGCTGACAGCAAGCTTGCTGACGACATTACCCGTATTATGCATGGGTTTCTTTGCACCTGCGGCTACAGCGTTAAGCGATCGGTTCGGACTTGAGCGCACCATCTTCATCGCATTGTGCTTGATTACCGGGGCTTCCGCACTTCGGGGCATCGTCAGCTCGGTGATGATACTGGTTGCAACCGCCTTGGCCGGAGGAATCGGCGTTAGCCTGGCGGGGCCTT
This sequence comes from Paenibacillus sp. J5C2022, assembly GCF_025567625.1. Lineage (GTDB taxonomy): Bacteria > Bacillota > Bacilli > Paenibacillales > Paenibacillaceae > Pristimantibacillus. The sequence goes on from NZ_JAOQJC010000016.1 coordinate 91,950, forward strand.
TATTGTCAGGATTTGTGAAAAAGTACTTCCCGACAAGGCCGGGCGTTGTGAGCATCTATTCCGCCTCGATGATCGTTGGAGCGGGGCTTGCTTCCGCCCTCGCGATTCCCGTCTACCAGAGCAGCCGGCACAGCTTGGCGCTAACGTTGTCCTGCTGGGCGATATTCGGCGTGATCGCCTTATTCGTCTGGGCGGCTTTTCTTCGGAACGGCCAAGCCGGGAAAGAGGGGAGAGCACGAACACACCTTCCGGTTCGCAATAGAAGCGCACTGCTGCTTACGCTTTTTTTCGGCATGATGGCATGCATGTTCTATTCCGTAACGGCATGGATTTCTCCCATGGCGCATAGCTTTGGGTACGATCCGGCTGCCTCGGCGATGCTTCTTACCGTATTTACCCTAGTTCAAATTCCAATATCCTTGACGGTTCCCGCCCTTGTTGCACGCTTTGGCAACCGTAGATTTTTTCTTGTCATGTGCAGCGTGTTCGAGTTGATCGGCGTAACTTTGCTTCTGCTCCGCCTGCCGATGCTGCCTGCTGTCATCTGTCTGGGGATTGGAGCAGGAGGTCTGTTCCCGCTGGCGCTTATGCTACCGATTGTGGAGACGAATACGTCGGAGGAAGCGGGAGCCTGGTCGGCCATGTCGCAATGCGGCGGGTATATCATCGGGGCGATGGGACCGCTGCTCATCGGCACGATTCACGATTACAGCGGCAGCTTTATGCCTGCGCTCATCGTCATGCTGGTCATCACGGCGGTCATGATCGGCGTGCAGCTGCTTATTACCGGTGAGAAGAAAGCAGTAGTCGACGTCAAGCCGGCTGCCGACTTCTCCTAACGATCAACGCTGATTGTGAAAGGTTTTGGGGCTTCCGTCAACGGAGTTCGACTGCATTCTGGCGATGACGGTTCTCGCATATTGTGAAGGCGACATGCCTACGAACGTTTTGAAGTGTCTGGAGAAGGTGTGTACGCTGCTGTAATGCAGCAGATCGGCAATTTCCGAGAAATTGTGCCGATGCTCGCGTATCATTTTTTTCGCTTGCTCCAGCTTTAATTGCCGATAATACTTCATTATGCTAATCCCCGTGTGAGACTTGAATATGGCTAGGGCATGGCTCTTGCTCAAGTTGAATGCGGTATAGACCTGCTCCAGCCGGATTTCCCCGAATACATTGCTTTCCATATAATCGCACATGCGGTTCACCAACTCGGCTTCGCTTCGCTGCTTGGTCAGCGGAGACAGCCGCAGCTCGCCGGTGGCGGAATCGCTGCTGCTGCGCAAGTGAATCAGGAACATTTCCAGATGGAGTCTGATCAGCTGTTCTGCGCCGATTGGCGCATCCGGCCGTCTATTCAAGGTATGATTCCGAGGGTCGTCGAATGGGGGATAGAAGGCGGCAAATCCGTTTTTGATCATTTGCGCCAGCAACTCCCTCTGACGGGCATCCAATGTGAAAATTTTATTTTCAAAGAACGCCATCTCTCTGGATTGGCAGACGAAAGAAAGAATGATGACGTTCGGCGCGACTTTCCGGTTCGCCCACACCCCGTGAAATTCGTTCGGTTTATGAAAGATGACATCGCCTTGCTGCAGACAATAGCCCTCAGTGTCCGCGAACACCTCAATTTCTCCTTTGTCCACATATACGAACTCCCAGAAGTCATGCTTCTCCCCTTCAAATCGGAAATCCTTGGAGAATTCGAAGTAGTGGAGCGATATAATGTCCTTCACGACAAAAGATTCCTTCAGCCTTGTCCGGACAAACGGATCAGGGTTCTCTGCCATTGGCTCCTTCAACCTCCCTGCTTCTGATTATGTATACCATTCTAATGAAAGCGCTTGAGAAAGGAAAGGGGAAGTGCGAACTTATTGCAACGATTCACGTACTTTTTGCTAAAGATTAGCCCGGACCTTGAAGCTTATACTGGAGAGGAATGGAGGACAGCAAGCGAACAGCTTGCCGAATAGGAGGAACGATATGAACGTATTGGCAGTAGGCTGTCATCCGGACGATCTGGAGATCGGTTGCGGAGGCACATTGGCGAAGCTCGCTTCGCTGGGCCACCAGGTCACAATGGTGCATGTCGCCAATGGGAATAAAGGGCATAAGATCATCGAGCCGGAGAAGCTGGCCAACATACGGGCGGCGGAAGCGAAGTCGGCAGGCAACCTGATCGGGGCGAACGTCATAGGGCTGGATGTGCCCGACCTGTCGGTGAAGGCAGACGGGGACGAGCTGGTTCAGAAGCTGGTCGCCGTCATTCGCGACGCCAAGCCGGATTTTATTATTACCCATCCGCCGGAGGACTATATGAAGGATCATATGGAAGTGTCCAAAGCGGTGTTCGACGCCAGCTTCTCCGCGACAGTACCGCATTTCAACAAGGAAGCGGGACAAGATGCCCATCATAAGGTCGCGCCGATCTATTACATGGACACTTTGGCCGGAGTCGGATTCCTTCCGACGGAATATGTGGATATCTCCGATTTTATCGACATCAAGTTGCAGATGAACAACTGTCATGAGAGCCAGATCAAGTGGCTGTACGAGCATGACGGCATTGACTTCCTGGATTTTGTTCGGACCGTATCGAAGTTCCGCGGGCTGCAGTGCGGCGCCGCTTATGCCGAAGGCTTCAAGCAGTGTCAGGCGTGGCCAAGACTGACTGCCGCCAGATTGCTGCCGTAATCAGAATTCTAACGAGGAGAGTGCTGTACATGAATTTCATGGAGACGGTGAGAGGATCATTGCTTGAAGGCTTCTATCCTGCTGGATGGGATATGGACAGAATCGATAGATGCTGCTCGCATCCGCCCGATTCTATCGGGGAGAGGCAATCGTTCTGGCATGAACAATTCCTGCCCGCTGCCTGCGATGATGTCGCCGAGCTGGATGTGAGAATGGGGCACGAGATCGCCATGCAGATCCGGGCATGCAAGAGTGAGGGACGGAAGGCCGCCTTCATCTTTCCGGTCGGGCCGATGGGCATGTACAAATGGGCGGTGTATTTCCTGAAGGAGTGGCAAGTGGATTGCAGTCATGTGTACGGATTCAATATGGACGAATGGAGCGACGAAGCGGGCCGAACGCTGCCTTCCGACAACCCCGGCTCGTTCCAATTCGCTATGGAGCAGTCGTTCTATGGACCGCTTGGAGCCTATACGATACCCGAAGAGCAACGGCATTTCGCGACAGCTGAGACATTGCCGACGTATGCAGAGAAGATCGCCGCACTGAAGGCGGAAGGAGCCAAGCTCATAACCATATTCGGGATCGGACGCATGATGCATATCGCGTTCTGGGAGCCGCATTTCGCCGCGGAATATAACAGTGAGGCAGATTGGCGCACAGCAACGCATCGGCTTGGAGCACAACTGCATCCGCTCACGATCGAACAAAATGCGATTACCAGCTTCAAGAGCCGGACGACGCTTGTGTCCTGCCGCGCCAATACGATCGGGCCGGGATTGTTCCTGCAGTCCGACTATATCATTGGCGGCTGCGACGGCGCCCTTGGCAGAGGGATGCAGTGGCAAGGGCTTTCGTTATGGACGACGCTGCGGTACGGACCGGATCGTTGGCTGCCGTCCACCTATATGCCGACTTTGCCGGGCAGGCTGTTTTATTTGCGGGAGCTGGCTGGTCCGCTTGGGCCGGAATTGAATTGACGCATGAGAAAACCAATCGTTGAAAACCCTTTTCGAAGGGTTTTCTTTTTTGCATGTGGAACATTATAGGTAGAAAGCTTTGACTGCGAGGGAATAATTCATGCTCACGACATTCACAAAATCCGCAAATTCCTTAACGTTCAAGAAATCCAATTCCAAGCTGGAAGCCCTGCAAGGCAAAACGATATTGATAACGGGAGCAAGCTCCGGCATCGGAGAGGCGTTAGCGTATCAGTTGGCCCATCACGACGTCCATCTGATTCTTGTGGCGAGAAGAGAGGACAGGCTCACGGAGATGAAACGGGAAATAGAGTCGTTATCGGCCACGGTCAGCGTATGCCGTGCGGATCTCAGAGAGCAGGATGAGATGGATGACCTGCTCATCCATCTATCCCGGCAGCAAGGCGGGGTAGATATCTTCGTCAGCAACGCCGGTCATTCCATTCGCCGCAAGCTGATGGATTCTCTGGACCGTTACCATGACTTTACTCGTACGATGGCAATTAATTATTTCGCGCCCGTTCGGTTAACGTTGGCTCTCATCCCTCAGCTTCGGCATAACCGGGGACATGTGATCAACGTATCGACGATTAATGCATCGCTTATTCCATTCCCGTATTGGGCGGCTTATCAAGCTTCCAAGTCGGCGTTCGATACTTGGTTCCGTTCCGCTGCTCCGGAGATGAATGCAGCCGGCATCGCGACGACGTCCTTTTACTTCCCGCTAGTGAGAACGCCCATGATCGAGCCGACTGCCGCTTATCGCCGAATGCCTGCCATGAGCCCGGAACGAGCGGCACGCCTAATTGTGAACGCCATGCTGACGAAGCGCAGAACGTACAGGCCGTGGTGGCTCGTCTTCGGAGAGCTGGCTTCGGTACTGGGAAGACAGTTATGGGAGCGTATTGCGCCGCGATTCATGGATTAGAGGGGGGAGTAAGTCATATGCTGAATTTGATCCGAGTTATGTATCAGTTACATATGCTCTCCCCTCGCGGCGTACTCCGCTTAGCTGCTGCTGTCTGGAAGTACGGCGTCAATCTGATGGCACTGGTCTGTCTTGCAGCAAGAACGTATGGTGACCGGATTGCCATATCGGATGAGCGGGAGGCGATCAGCTACAGGCAGTTATGGCGCCAATCCGAGCGGCTTGCGATGCAATTCCGGCAGCAGTACGGACTTGCCCGCGGCAAGAAGATTGGTGTTATGTGCAACAACCACGCTTCCTTGGTGAAAACGGTATTCGCAGCGTCGAATACGGGAGCGGACATCTACCTGCTTAATACCGGAATGGGGCTGGAGCGGTTCAATCAGCTGGCAGAGCGGCATGGCTTCGACTTGCTGGTGCACGATGCCGAGCTAACGCCGCTCGTAGCGCAATCAGCATATGTTCGTGCAAGGCTGTTAAGTTATGGCGACGATCAGCACTCGGTTAATCGCTTCGCTCAAGCCTCTGACCGCATGACAACGATTCGGCGCAAGCGGGCATCCGCCGGAAGAATCATGCTGCTGACAGGCGGTACGACCGGAAGGGCGAAGGAGGTTCCGCATCGGCCTTCACTATTCTATTACTTGCCGCCATTCATCACGCTGTTGTCACGGCTCAAGTTGAAGGAGCGCCACTCGATTTATATTGCGACTCCGATCTATCACGGCTACGGAATCGCCTTTCTGTTATTGTGTACCGCATTGGGGAAAAAAATCATGCTGACTGCCGGCTTCGATGCTGCAAAATCTTGCGCTTGGATTGCAGGACACAAGGCGGATGTCGTTACGGTCGTCCCGCTGATGCTGTTGAAAATGATAAGGCATGATTCCGATCAATTGAAATCGCTCGTCTGTATTGCTTCCGGCGGGGCCGAGCTTGCCCCCGGACTCATAGAAGAGGTGCACAATCGATTGGGACATGTACTGTACAATTTGTACGGCACTTCGGAGGCGGGACTCTGCACCGTCGCAACCTCCCAGGATTTGAGGGAGCTGCCTCTTACGATCGGCAAAGCAATCGATGGCCTGAAGCTGCATCTTCTGGATGACCGAATGAAGCCGGTGGGAATCGGTACGGTGGGTCGGTTATGTCTAAAAAACAAATGGTCGCTGAGTAGAAGCAGTCACTCCTGGCTGGAAACGGGCGATATGGGCTGCAGAGATGGAGCGGGCTATTATTACTGGTGCGGAAGAGCGGACGATATGATTGTGTCTGGCGGGGAAAATGTGTATCCAATCGAACTGGAGCGGTTGCTGCATACTCATCCGCTCATCGAAGATGCGGCAGTCATCGGCATACCGGACGAGTGGTTCGGCCAGCGGCTGAAAGCGATGGTGCAATTGATTCCGAACGCCGTGCTGACGGAGGAGGAACTGTTGACATGGCTGCGCAGCAAGGCGGCCAGATATCAGATGCCGAAGGTAACGGTCTTCGTGGACGAGATCGCTTATACGAGTCTGGGCAAGCGGGACAAGAAACGAGCCGTTATCGGACAAACGCCATCGTCGTAAAACAGATGCGTATGCCATAAATTGTGTGCCATGCGACGCTTGGCTTTGCATCAGATTTGTATTAAAATTGACGATGCTGCATATTTATACTTGACATCAAGGAGATAGACACATACATGACATCCAAGAACGGACCAATCGAGAACTTTCCGGCTATGCCACGCGGCAACGAGCATTCGAGCTTGCTGCAATTTATTATTCCTTCCTTGCTCGGCCTGCTGCTCTTTGTCATCCCGATCCCATGGAGAGGAGAGGTTACGGTTCCGATCGCTTTCCTGGCGAAAGTAATCGGCGAATGGCTTGCGCCATGGCTGCCGCTTGCTGCTGTAGTCGTCACGATTATCGCATGGCTTGGCGCCGCATATACGCGTTGGCTGAAGCCTGCTCCTCTGCTGCGCATGCCGTTATGGAAGGCGATATTCGACATATCCCGCTTCTGGTTCTGGACTCGCACGATTGGAATGCTATTCGCGCTGCTGACCTATTGGAAGCTTGGACCGGAATGGATCTGGGCGGAATCGACCGGCGGTCTGCTGCTTACAAGTCTCGTCCCGGGATTATTCGTCGTATTCTTGCTAGCGGGCTTGCTGCTGCCGCTGCTTGTCGACTTCGGTCTGCTGGAGTTCTTCGGTACGCTGATGACCCGGATTATGCGTCCGCTCTTCCGCTTGCCGGGGCGCTCCTCCATCAATTGCATGGCTTCCTGGCTGGGGGACGGCACGATCGGCGTCATGCTGACAAGCAAGCAATATGAGGAGGGCTACTATACGAAGCGCGAGGCGGCGGTCATCGGTACGACGTTCACCGCCGTCTCCATCACCTTCAGCTTCATCGTACTGAGCAACGTCGGCCTTGCGCACCTGTTCCTGCCGTTCTATGTCATTGTGACGGCTGCGGGCATGATCGCAGCCGTCATTATGCCTCGCATCCCGCCGCTGTCGCGCAAGCCGGATACGTATGCGGCAGGGGTCAAGCCGCCTCAAGAGGAGCTGATACCGGCGGGTTGGCGTCCGTGGAAGTGGGCGCTGCATCAAGCGGTGGGCAGAGCGTCCCGCCATGAAGGCGCGCGTTCGTTCTTGCGCAACGGCGGCAAGAACATTGTCGATCTATGGTGCGGCGTCATCCCTGTCGTCATGGCGATCGGCACCGTCGCGCTCGCGCTTGCGGAGTTCACCCCGCTGTTCAAGTGGCTGGGCTTGCCGTTCATTCCGCTGCTTCAGCTGCTCGGCTTGCCGGAGGCGGAAGCGGCTTCGCAGACGATACTCGTCGGCTTCGCGGATATGTTCCTGCCGACGCTGCTTGCGTCCGATATAGCAAGCGAGCTTACCCGCTTCGTTATCGCCGCATTGTCGGTGACGCAGCTGATTTATATGTCCGAGGTGGGGGGCTTGCTGCTTAGCTCGAAGCTGCCGATCAGCCTGCGCGATCTGATCTTGATTTTCCTACTGCGCACGATCATTACATTGCCGCTTATCGCCGGAGCCGCGCATTTGCTGTTTGCGTTCATTTAATGCATTTAAGCCCCGACCTGGAGGGAGGACAATCCCTTTCGAGGTCAGGGCTTTTTTCTACCAATTTATTAAGTTCGAGCTGAATATTTGAAGCTGGAGGAGCGACTTGTGCAAGTCGGAAGCGAATAGTAACAGGACCGTCATGCGTTTGCTTAATTTAGAGTGATTTTATATCGAGTAAGTCGAAAGAATGTAATATATTTTTAACTTTTTGGGTTAAATAGTTTACAATTTGTTAGATATGAATTACAATGACAGCAGAGGAGGTGGGGAACATTGGAGATTAACGGCGAGTTGAGCAACTCCCTTTATGTTTTACGGGCAACAAAGAAGTGGTCTCAGCAAGAAGTGGCTGATCGTTTGAATGTAAGCCGCCAGACAATAGCTTCAATTGAAGCCAATCGATATAATCCATCTCTGATTCTTGCCTTTAAAATCGCCCGCCTGTTCGAAGTGGATATTAACCAGGTATTTCAATATGAGGAGGAATAACTATGGCGAGTATCATTCTTTCAATCATGTTTCTACTTGCCTCGCTCATTAATGTTCTATACTTATTATACTTCACGAAGAAGGAGGGAGGCGATGAACGAAGCTTAATGATTATGGGCAGATTAGGAGTAAATATGTTCTCTCTGCTAATGGGAGGCGTAGCGATTCTTTTCATTACAAACAATTTATTCGGGTTTTCGTTTGAGATATTTAAGCAAGCGTTGTTGGGACTCCTGTGTATTGTCAATGTTTTATATGTGCTCAATTTAAACAGATTGAGGAAGCAGTATTGATAGGAATTATACTCCTGCCTATATTAACGGCACTACATCTAGTAAGTATTCCCCCATGTGAATTTCCAACTTGCTTTCGATTTAATCAATATGTCCAATCTCTCAATTTTAATAACATTAAACTATTGGATTGGTAAGCTGGTCATTCATACGAGAGAACGCATTCGTCGAATTCATTCCCATTCATTTCGTATAATGTTTATGGTAAACCAACTCAGTTCATCTTGTTTAAATATTGAAGCATGCGCTTCAAGGCAACGGGGCTTTGCGCCTGGGGGACCGGCTTTTTCGGCCCGAACGAGGTCGTTGACATCCCCTTCATAATATTCGCATCCAGTAATTGAGCAATTGGCTTCCGGGCCCATGCTGATATGCGGCCATAGTCTGCGAATTGCTCTGCAGGCGCTGCCTTCACCGCTCCCGGCTCTCCGAACAGTGCAATTGTACGCGCTAGCATCGCTGCGAATTCGGCCCGCGTAATAGCACTATCCGGCGCGAAGCGGGCTGCGGTCTTGCCTTTCGCGATCAGCTTGCTTGCGAGCAGCTCGATGTCGTCCTGCGCCCAATGTCCCCGAATATCGGAGAAGCTCCTGTCGTAATGAATGACGGTGTACAGACTGTTAGGCGCAGCGGAGATCGAGCAGGCGAACGAGGCTTCCATCTGATTGCCGTTCCCGTGAAATACAGCCGGAACAAAATGGAAGCGGCGAAGCGAATCCGCCGAAACGACAGTAGCCTTGTCTCGATCGGCATCGGTACGAAGCGTTATCGTCTGAACGGTTCCTTCTCAGTTAATGTCGATCATCAGCTTACCGTCCGCATACAGACTAAATGTGAATGCATTCGATAACCGCTCCCGCTAGCCGTATCCTCAAGTTCGCTTAGGGAGGTGTGCGATGCCTGTGCGATCATGATAGTTGCGACTCTGATCCGCAGCTGCAGCAGGGCGTCCGGCTGCGCAGCTCCTGCAAGAAGGCGGCGAGAGCGTGGATGACAGGGATGTGAAGCATATTTTGCAGCATCTATATCATTCTGACAGACTGGAGCGATACCTGGTGAGATCGTGGCGCGTGGGAGCTGCCGAAGTACGGACGATGGCAGAAGAGCTGCTCATGGAGGCACACGCTCGTCATCCACTAACGCCGCTGGAGCAGCGTATGCTAAGGGAAAGCTACCTCATAAGGAAGCTGAACAGGAATCAGCTCGCCGAATCCTTTCACATGAGCCGGACTACCTTCTACAGGCATTCGCTCACCGCGATGCGTCATCTTGCTCGATTAATGGAGGAACGTAGAGCATCTTGCGGGAGGCATAATGGATAAAATAAACTATTTGTCGCAATTCAATTTGCTCCATGCTTTGGAGGAAGAAGATCTTGTCGAGATGGATCGTCTGACGGTGATTACCACCGTCCCGAAGCATGCTTTCATTCAGACGCCGGACACCTTCTCGGAGAAGCTGTTCTTCGTGAAGAAAGGCAAGGTTCGTTTGTACAAGCTGTCCGCTGACGGCAAGTCGTTCACTTCGGATATATTGCATGAAGGCAATGTATTCGGTGAATTGGGAGCGATATCCTTTGGGACAAGGGATCACTTTATTGAAACGATGGAAGAATGCCATATTTGTCATATTGATCATGTGCGGTTCCAGGATTTTTTGCTCCATCATCCCCGCTTTCTGATGTCCTTAACGGAAGTGCTGGGGAAGCGTCTTGCCAGGATGAGCCGGTTGAATGAGAAGCTGGCGATTGGCAATCTGCATGAACAGATTCTATGTGTGCTGCAGCAACTAACCGCTCAGTTCGGGGGAGAGGCAGATGGGGGCGATTGCGATATGATTGATCTTCGGATTACCCACCAAGAGGTAGCCAGTCTTGTAGGGGCGAGCAGGGAAGCGGTGTCCATAGCCTTGCAGGAATTGTCCCGGGAAGGCAAGATACGGACTGGCTATCGAGCGATATCGTTGTGTCGGGATAATCGAATGAACGATTGATATCAGAGCGAGGCATAGGGCGCAAGGTCAATTGTAATCGGCATTACAGTCACGGATAGTGGGGGGACTATACGATAACAGAGGCTAAGGGTTAAACGTTCGCAATACGAGTGAAAGGAAGATTCCCATGAGCAATAACAATCTGACAGATGCAATGTTATCCAGGAAAGGCGCGCGAAAGGCCGCAGATATTCCCGCCGTAGTAATTGAGCTGCTTCATAAGGGGCAGTTGGAATCGGTTAATTTGACAGAATGGTTGGCCGTAGATCATGCGATACTGCTGCAAAATGTCCTTGTTGAGTCAGGACTTGAAGGGGCAGCAGAACGGATAATTGGGAGGCTGAATGAACAGGCCGAGACAAGTGTGATGAAGCTCATCCCTGTCATAGCGAAGGAGCTGCTCCTCGTCCTGAAGGAGCAACCTGACGGGGCAGGCTCCCGAATATTCTCTGAGCTGGCGAACCATCGTTCCGATAGTGTCCGCTGCTGGGCTGCTTATATGATAGGGGAGAATGACCGATTGACTGCAATTGAGAAGTTGGAGAAGATTCGTCCATTCGCAGCGGATTTGCACTTTGGGGTGCGCGAGATCGCATGGATGGCCTTAAGAGAAACGGTCATCAACAATCTGACTGAATGTCTGGCGCTACTGCTGGCATGGGTAGCGGACGAAAATGCGAATGTTAGGAGGTTCGCGATTGAGCTGACGCGCCCGCGAGGTGTATGGGCCAAGCATATCGCTGTGTTGAAAGAGAATCCGGCGCTGGGGCTGCCGCTGCTGGAACCGGTCAAGTCCGATGCGGTCAAGTATGTGCAGGATTCCGTAAGCAACTGGCTGAACGATGCAAGCAAGTCGAATCCTGAGTGGGTCATCCGTACTTGTGCGCAATGGTTGGAAGTCTCCGATACGAAGGATACTAAGCGCATCGTAACACGAGCCAAGCGGAGCTTGGGCAAGTAGGCATCTTGCACAGCAATATCACAGTCGTAGCCGCAGCATCACCCGTAAGACTCTCTACAGGGAGGGACGGATGCCACAGAGGTTATTTTGCCAATATGGACAAGTTTCAGGAGCTAACGGGTGCAATAGAGCTTATTGGAGTGAAGTAGGCGAAAAAGTAGCTATTTGTTCCTAAATAAGCTCAGCAGCAACCGTTACCTGAGAAAACTTGCGATTTCAGAGGGAATAGCGGCACTGGCGCACGTTAGCGGTAGAAGTAGAAGTAGAAGTAGAAGTAGAAGTAGAAGTAGAAGTAGAAGTAGAGCCAAAGCCAACTGTCCCTACACCATTTAGCTTAACGGATGCCACAGAGGTTATTTTGCCAATATGGACAAGTTTCAGGAGCTAACGGGTGCAATAGAGCTTATTGGAGTGAAGTAGGCGAAAAAGTAGCTATTTGTTCCTAAATAAGCTCAGCAGCAACCGTTACCTGAGAAAACTTGCGATTTCAGAGGGAATAGCGGCACTGGCGTACGTTAGCGGTAGAAGTAGAAGCAGAGCTAGAGCCAAAGCTAGAACCAAAGCTAGAACCAAAGCTAGAACCAAAGCTAGAACCAGAGTTAGAGTAGAGTCAGCCAGTACCCCCGTCAGTACCCCCGTCTAAGCGAGTCGAAATGTGCGATAGCGCTGTGTTCCGCTAGCTACGAGAAGAAGCCTTTTGTCGATTAGCGATCGCAGCACAACTCTTGTTCGATGCTCCGATAGTTGAAGATGTGCGGACAGTTCCTTAGGCGTAAAAGGTTTCATTCTCGTTCTTGCGAACCGTATCGTTTCCGCTTCTGCCCATGTTAGCTCGGAATTCACTGTAGTGGAGAGAAACTTTCCGACAAACGAGAGCACCAATTGCTTAACGACGCCAGCATCTTCTTCAATTGACAAGTAAGCGATAGGGAGAAATAACCAATCATCGAGTGCGAGCAGCGCTTGCTTCATACACAAATCCTTGAATCGACTAGCTTCAATATCTCTCGCATGAGAGCGGAATCCATGGATTTCAACGCATCCTTTCTTACTGCCCGGCATATAGGCCAGATCCAGATAGCGGCACCCGTTATTGTAGTCCCTTACTTCAAATTCAGCGTGCAAGTGATCTAAATTTCCAATGGTGGGGTACCATATTGAGCGAAGCAATTCAACCGTACCATGCCCCAGTCCTCTCTGCAGCAGCTCTCTTCTTCTAGCGCTTTTCTCTGTTCGAATTTGATGATCCAGCCACTTATCATAGGCATCTTCATACGTGTTCATTCCATGATTCTCCCTTCATTGACGCACACAAAAAGCCGCTTCGACGCATGTAAGCTCTCCAAGAGCTATGCGTTCAAAGCGGCATGTGCTTCATGCCAGTGTATTTGAGTAGAATGTACCATATTTGGGCATTGCGCACAAGGAACAATTACACGAATGGCTTGCTACCTTAAGCTAACTGGCGTCATTGGGCTTATTTCGCAAAATGTTCAAGGTGTGAAGACGTAAAGGTTACCACGGAGCTTAAATGTGAAAAAGTGCGAGTACTGGTGAGAAAGGAGGAATAAGTGCAATCAATAGGGTGCATTAAAGCTTCAATATCAGCAAATATGAAGGGATAGGGTCGATGACGTCCGTTAACTTGCAACTCTACTCCATTACGATTACACATTGTACGAACGAAGCTACGCCGGTGAAGCGTCAACTAATCCATACGCCATTCGAATCGCATACGACAATGAGTAGGAGGATTGGTCGGAGGGGGGCATACGCTTCGAACTGTCGTGACGTTTAAGACACCTCCAAACCTGTCACAACAGGCATGGAGGTGTCTTGACTTGCGTACAGCAATATTAAAGCAGCTGCAGCGCATGGGAGAATTGCAGTCGACTTAGCCTATCGATTGCATGCCCGTTCCCCAATCCTCCTTGATCAAATCTGCTGTGAGCTGTCCGGACAGTGTCACCATAGGAACGCCCCCTCCGGGATGGGTGGAGCCGCCTACAAAGTATAGATTGCGCAAGAGTTCGCTTCGACTTGGAATTTTAAAGCCGCCGTTCAGCTTGCGATCCGTCGCCACGCCGTAGATGGAACCGCCGTTCGAACCGTACAGTCTCTGCAGATCGTCGGGAATAAATGAAGATTCGTATCGGATATGTCCCCGCAGATTGTTCAATCCCATGCGCTCCAGCTTATCCAGAACAATCTCTCTGTACCCCGATTGACGGGAATGCCAGCTCTCCCCTTCCTTCAGCGGCGGGACATGCGTAAGGACGAAGAGGTTCTGCATGCCCTTCGGCGCATGACCGGGATCGTTCTTCGCGGATACCCCGATGTAGACGGTAGGATCGGATGCGGGTACGCCCTCCTCGAAGATGTCGCGGAATTCCTTCTCCGGCTTCTCCGAGAAGAAGAAATTGTGATGCAGCAGTTGGTCGTAGCTTTTGTCCACTCCCAGCAGCAAGACGAGACCGGACACTGTCGGCTTGTATTTGACCAGATTCCTCGCGGCATCCTCAGAGCGGGGGTGCGAACGCAGTAGGGTGTTATATGCGGGAATCGCTTCCAGATTGGATACGATAATATCCCCCTGTACAATAGAACCGTCCGCAAGCCTCACCCCGGAAGCGCTGGAGTCTGAAGCGATGAGACTCTCGACTTTACAGCCCGTTCGAACCTCTACTTCCAGCTCCTTCATTAGCTTAAGCATCCCTCTCGCGATGTTGTACATGCCCCCTTCGACATAATAGATGCCCAGCCCGAGCTGGACGTAGACAAGCTGGGTCAGCACCGCCGGAGCGGCATAGGGAGAGGAGCCGACATACATGCTGAAGAAATCGAACAGCTGGCGAAGATGCTTGTCTTTCATATAGCGGCCGGTGCCTTGGCTCATCGATCTTATGGGATCCATCGCCATTAGCTCCTTCAGCGTATGAAGCGACCGGAGTTCGCTCAGGCCGCTCAGGCTGCGGCTGTAATAGCTTTTGCAGCTTGCCTCGTACATCCTCTGGCAATAGTGCAGATAAGCCAGCAATTGGCTTTCGTCTTGCGAAGAATGCTGCCTCACCTGACGCAGCATGGCGGGAAGATCACTCGTGACATCGATGGTGACGCCGTCTTCGAAGAAAGTTCTCCATTGCGGCTCGACGCGAATCAACTTCATATAATCCGACAGCTTGCGTCCGGCGCTGGCGAACAACTGGTCAAGCACCCAAGGCATTGTCAGTATGGAGGGGCCGGTATCGAAAGTAAAGCCGGAGCCTTCCCTAATATTCAACTTGCCTCCGAGGCGCTCATTTTTCTCTAGAAGGGTGACGCGGTGGCCGTCTGCGGCCAGTCTGATCGCAGCGGACATTCCTCCAAGTCCACCGCCGATAACAATTACGTTTTTCATTTCCTGCACACTCCTTTCCGTATATCCAATATCAATTGCAACAGTTGACTTCTGCCCCATCCTTATACAAACTGTAGATAATATCCGATAATTATGTATAAGGTTTTATTCATAGTCTCATTTATGCCATCATCCAGCTTTTTTTAAACCAAACGACTTCGCGTCTGCAATGAACCGGCTTGGGCAATACTGCCGAATGCCTCCCACGTGGTTCGCGGCGGCGCGCAGTCCGTTCGTAGCCGGATTGCTCGAGCCTTCTGCCGCGGAGAAGCTGTGGTATGAGGAGAAGCTGCGCGTGAAGAGATGGAAGGGGAGGCTACCGGATGGCGGCTCATGGTTCGAGGGGGGATTCGCCAAGCGGGAGCTGAGCTCGCGGCAGCCGGAATATATCCGGCGGTTTTTGCTGGAGACGAGGAGAGCGGAATGGACGCATTGGCTGACCATGGCGCCCGCGCCGCTCTTCTTGCTATGGAATGATGCCTTCGCCGGCATCATCATTATTATGTATGCACTAGCGGCCAATGTGCCGTTCATTATTGTACAGCGATACAACCGTTATCGCCTTCGCAGGGTGGAGAGATCATTATGGGGGAGAGAGTGATACGATCGTGTATACCATCAAACAGGTGTCGGAGAAGCTTGGCATACCTTCCGTGACGCTCAGAGCTTGGGAGAAACGTTATAACGCCGTCGTGCCGTCACGCACAGATTCGGGGTACAGGCTGTATAACGTCGAGCAGTTGGAGGAGCTGAAGTGGCTGAAGGATCAGACGGAGAACAAGGGGGTGCCCATAAGCAGAGCTGTGCAGCAGCTTCAGCAGCACCGAACCCGCAAGCGAGTCGGCTCCGTCTTCGAGCCAGCCGGACAATCCGGAGGAGGTGAAGTGTTAACCGGAAGCCGCCAGGAGTATCTGGACAAGCTGTACGGACTGCTTACCGGATTCAGGACAGATGATTCCCATACTCTCGTAGAGATGGGGTTTACCATGTTCGGCTATGAGACAATGGTATATAGCATATTGGTACGGCTTTTGATCAGAGTCGGAGACGAATGGGAGCAAGGGCTCGTGTCCGTGGCGCAAGAGCATTATATTACGCAATTTGTCATTCAGCGTTGTTTCCGTTTTTTTACCGTATTCCCGGTCAATTCCGCATTGCCCAAAGCGATTGCCTTTTGCCCGCCGGGCGAGCATCATCATGCCGGACTTCTTATATTTTCCTTATTTCTGCGGAAGCGGGGGGTGGAAGTACTCTATCTGGGACCGGATACGCCGGAAGATGGGCTGCATGCAATTATCTCTTCGCAAAACGTGCAGATAGCGTGCATCTCCTTGACGGACAAGAGGTTGCAAGAACAGACCATCCTGTTCATGGACAGATTGGCGGCGGGATTGCCCGATCTGGAATTCGTTCTGGGCGGGCACGGCTTCAGTGAACTACCCCAGCCATATGCGTCATGGCTGCTTCCGTCGGCGATGGAATCGTGGGATCGCTGGTTCAGCAATCGAGAGTCTTGATTCCTGTTCATACAGTTTGTATAATGTTTGTATAACGTTAGTCGTATGAAGGAGGCATTCGCATGAGCGGGGGGGAAATTGCAGTCATCGGAGCGGGGCCCGGAGGTCTGGCGGCAGCCATGCTGTTAAGCGGCAACGGCTACGATGTGACCGTCTACGAGAAGCAGCGGACGATCGGAGGCAGGACGTCGCGTCTGCAACTGGGCGACTACCGGTTCGACCTCGGCCCTACCTTTTTTATGATGCCTCATTTGCTGGAAGAGATCTTCCAGTCGGTGGGGAGGTCGCTCTATGATTATGTGACCATGGTCGAGCTTGATCCGCTTTACCGGCTGCAATTCGGAGATATCGACTTTCGGCCTACGAGGAAGCAGGAAGAGATGGTAGAGCGCATTGAGGCTCTGTTTCCGGGCAACGGAGCGGGCTACCGCCGATTTATGAGGGAGGAAGAAGAGAAGTTCCGCCGGATAGCGCCGCTGCTTCAGCGTCCCTTCAGCAAGCCGTGGGACTATGTCGCTCGTGACGTGCTCGCAGCACTGCCGAAGTTGCATGCGACCGATCATGTATACAATCGTTTGTCCCGCTACTTTGCCGATGAGCGACTGATTTACTCCTTTACATTTCAAGCGAAATACTTAGGCATGAGCCCCTGGGAATGTCCCGGCACATTCACGATATTGTCTTATCTGGAGCACCGGTACGGCTTGCATCATCCCATAGGGGGCGTGAACCGCATCTGCCATGCGATGGCGCGGGTCATTGAGGAATTCGGAGGCGTCATTCATACATCCGCTCCGGTAGACAGGGTGCTGATAAGGAACGGGACAGCTTATGGCGTCCAGTTGCCGGATGGCGACAGGCGGGAATACGATCATGTCGTCATTAACGCGGACTTCGCTACCGCCATGAACACGCTGTTCCGACCGGGCGAACTGAAGAAGTTCGCCCCGCGCAAGCTGGCGGAGAAGAAGTATTCCTGCTCGACCTATATGCTGTATCTCGGCGTTAACCGCAAGGTGAACCTGCCTCACCATACGATTCTGTTCGCGGACGATTACCGAAGCAATGTGAAGAACATGATGTCGGAAGGTGTGCTGTCGAGCGACGCTTCCGTCTATGTGCATAATCCCGGCGCTAATGATGCTACACTTGCTCCGGACGGCAAGAGCGCCCTGTATGTCCTGATGCCCGTTCCGAATCTGACGGGAAGCATCCCATGGGACGAGAAGGAAGCGGAGGTTCGCCAGTCGGTGCTCACGAGGCTGGAGCGGCTGCCGGAGCTTGCCGGACTATCAGGCGATATTGAAGCGGAAGCAGCAGTGACGCCTGCCGACTGGCGCGATAACTATGGCGTCTTCCAGGGCGCGACCTTCAATCTTGCCCATTCGCTGGACCAGATGATGATGCTGAGGCCGCACAACCGATTCGACGAGCTTCGCAACTGCTGGCTTGTAGGAGGCGGCACCCATCCTGGCAGCGGGCTGCCAACGATATTCGAGTCGGCCCGCATTAGCGCCGGGCTGCTTATGAAGCAGGACAGAAGAACGGCTTCCTGCTGGAGAGATGTCCTGCCGCTGCCGTGAAGCCTGTTACCGCTTACTATGCGATGAACAAGGAGCAGAAGCCCGTCGCGACGCTGCGGTTCGGCGGCGAGCTGCTGCTGGATTGGGAGGCGATTGGGCGCAAAGCGATCGTCGCCGGCTTGCAAGCCGCGATGGAGAAGCAGCTGAATGAACATCGGGAGAGCTCCATTGCTGCCGACGGCGGAATCATGGAAGGCTACCGTCCTATCTTGCAGTCGGGCGCATCTACTAGCGGCCGCTATGAAAGCTTTAGAAGGAGGCTGGCGAAATGGAATCCGTTCTCTGGCTGATTGCGGCGTTGCTCGCGGCTCAGTGGCTGTTCGTCCTATGGAATCTGTCACAACTGCCGCGTATGGCAGCGCAAGCCGGTCGTCTCGGCGCTACGCTGTCCGTATTGATCCCCGCCCGCAATGAAGAAGGGAATATAGCAGATTGCTTGCACGCGGCGATTGCCGCTGCCGGAGATCATGAGGTGGAAATCATTGTGCTGGACGACGGGTCTGTCGACCGTACTGCGGAGCTAGTCCAAGAGGCGGCTGCTTCGGATGCAAGGGTACGATATGCGGTAGGAAGCGCGTTGCCGCCCGGCTGGACCGGCAAGTGCTTCGCTTGTCATCAATTGGCGAAGGAAGCGAATGGCGAATGGCTGCTGTTCCTGGATGCGGACGCCCGGCTGAGCCCAGGCGCGATCGAAGCCGCGATGGCTGCGGCAGTGCGGCAAGGCAGAGGCCTGGTAACGGGCTTCCCGTTCCAGTCTACAGGATCGTGGCTGGAACGTCTGGTCGTTCCGATGATGGTGTTCACAGTCGCCTGCCATCTGCCGGTGCGGCTTGTTCGCGCTTCCCGGGATGCCCGATTCATCGCTGCGCATGGCGCATTCTTGCTGGCGCATCGCGACAGCTACGCCGTTGCGGGCGGCCACGAGGCTGTCCGTGGTCATCTGGTGGACGATATGGCGCTGGCGAAGGCGATGAAGCAAGCGGGAGAGCCGGTGATGCTGGCCGACGTAAGGGAGTATGTCTCCATGCGCATGTATACGAAGGCGAAGGAAGTGTGGAGCGGGTACAAGAAAAATATATACGAAGGGCTGGGGCGGAATGCGTATCTGTTGCTGGCCGTCGTCCTGCTGTACGCGGCACTTTATCTAGTGCCCCCGCTGGCGCTTCTCGTTCAGCTCGCCGCTGAAGCGTTCGGCGCTTCCTCTGCGGACGCGCACGGACGGCTCTTCGCCGCGCTCGCAGGCTGGCTGCTTGGACTGGGCATCAAGCTGACAATCGACTCGCGCAGTGGGCAGCCCATATGGCTGGCATTGCTTCTGCCGCTCAGTATTGGCGTCGTTTGCACCTTGGCGCTCAGTTCGTGGCGGGGCTCCGGCAAGGCGGACGGCTACGAATGGAAGGGGAGGAGCTACTCGTAATGAAAAGCGTAATCGTCATAGGTGCCGGGCTTGGCGGCTTGTCTGCGGCGATATCGCTTGCAGCCAAGGGGTACGGGGTTACTGTTCTGGAGCAGCAAGCGGAAGCCGGCGGCAAGCTCCAGCGGATAGAGATGAATGGATACCGGTTCGACCGGGGCCCCAGTACGATTACGATGCCCCATATCTTCCGCCGGCTGTTCTCCTCCGTCGGCAGACAATTGGAGGATTATGTGCAGATGGAGCAGCTGGAGCCGGGTACGCGCAACTTATTCACCGACGGACATGCGGTCGATTTCACCAGCGACCTGACGGCTATGGAGAAGCAGATTGCGCGCTTCAGTCCGAAGGATGCGGCGATGTACCGCTCGTTCATGAAGGAGTCCAAGCGGCTGTACGATACGTCGGAATCGTTGTTCCTGAACCGGCTGCTGCATCATTGGCGCGCGAAAGCGGATATCCGCCTGCTTGCCGGACTGATCTCGGTCCGCCCTGCGACAGGCTATCATTCGCTGCTGCGAAGGTATTTCAGCCACCCCAATACGCTGGCTATGCTTGGGCGCTACGCCACGTATGTCGGTTCATCGCCATACCTTGCTCCCGCCATCTTCGCGATGCTGCCTCACCTGGAGCAGCAGCTGGGCGTCTACGGCGTGCGTGACGGCACTTATAAGCTGGTTGCGGCATTCCGCAAGCTCGCGGAAGAGCTTGGGGTTGTGTTCCGATTCGGATGCAAGGTCACCGCCATCAATAGCAGCAAGAGAAGAGTGACAGGCGTCTCCAGCGATTGCGGCGACTTCAGCGCCGAGCTCGTCATTGCGAACGGGGACGTTCTGTCCACGGCCGCAGAGCTGTTGACCGAGCAGCAGCGGCCGTCTTTAAGCGATCGCCGCATCGACAGACTGGAGCCATCCTTGTCGGGCTATGCGGTGCTGGCCGGCGTGCGGAGAGTGTACGATCGCCTGCTTCACCATACGGTGTTTTTCCCAGAGAGATACGGCTCGGAATTCGAAGACATATTCCGAAGGAAGCGGCTGCCTGCCGCTCCCGCCATCTACGTGTGCTATTCCGGTTATTCACAGCCCGGCATGGCTCCCGAGGGCTGCAGCAATCTCTTCCTGTTGGCGAATGCACCATATATGACGGGAGAGAATCGGCATATGCTATCCGGGGAAGGGTACGGCGACCGGCTGCTGAGGCAGCTGGAGCGAGCGGGGCTTCAAGACTTGACAGCATCGCTGGCCTGCAAGCAGAGCTACACGCCGGTGCGGCTGCAGGACGATACGTCGGCCTATCGCGGCGGGATATACGGTATTTCGTCCAATTCAGCTCGCCAGACATTCTTCCGTCCATCCAATCGAGGAGATCTGAACGGCTTATGGTTCGTTGGAGGAACAACGCATCCCGGAGGCGGCACGCCGCTGGTCACGCTGTCCGGCATGCTGGTCGCCGAAGCCATCGACAGCTGACGCGGCATGTGTGAACAATCGGCATATATATTCGTGAATATCGAGCATGTTTGAAGCTGCTTTTCGTTCTTAGGAACGGAAAGCGGCTTTTTCGACTTTGAAATGGGAATGCAGACGATGCGACCTGGAGCAGGCACGTGGGACAAGCTTGCACATTTTTTCCTTTACTTTTTGTGGAATAGTGATTATTATAACTTTAATAACTAATAAGTTTACAAAGTTATCAAAGTTGAATTTAACGAATATTAAGGGAGCGTGCAAAGCATGGGAACATTACAGTCGAAAGTGATCATGATTACGGGAGCATCCAAAGGATTGGGGAGAGCCATTGCGCTGGCATGCGCGAAGGAAGGGGCGAAGCTGGCTATATCCGCAAGGGGGGAGAAAGCATTGGCTGAGGTACAGGCGGAAGCGGCGAAGCTGGGAGCGGAAGTGCTGGCCGTCGCCGGCGATATGTCGCAGGCAAGGGACGTAGAGCGGTTCGTTGCGCAGACGGAAGCGCATTACGGCCGGATCGACGTGCTGATGAACAATGCTTCTGTGCTGGGGCCAAGTCCGATGCCTTATTTGCTGGATTACCCGGAAGCGGATTTCGAGCAGGTGCTGCGAGTCAATGCCATTGGCCCTTTCCTGGTGACTAGGCGAGTGCTGCCAGGTATGCTGCAGCGAGGAAGCGGCTCTATCGTCAATGTGACGTCAAGCGCTGGCCATGTCGGTTATGGCGGCTGGGGGGCTTACGGCGTATCCAAGTTCGCGCTGGAAGGGCTGACAGAGACGTGGGCCGAGGAAGTAGAGGAATCGGGCGTGCGAATCAATATGGTCGATCCTGGCGAGATGGATACAGCTATGCATGCGCTCGCCGTTCCGGATTGCGATTACGAGCTGGCTGATCCCCGCGACGTTGCCGAAGCATTCGTCTATCTCGCTTCCGAAGCGTCGGCTCATCTTCATGGCAGAAGACTGCAGGCCGAGCGATATCCGAATTGGGAAGAGGAGGAAGCGACATGAAAGTGAGCGCCTTCTCCTTCCATTTGCCCCCTTCGCTTAACGCTGCCATGCCCCCGGAACGAAGAGGCATCAGGCGCGACTACGTCCGCATGATGGTGCTGGATCGGGAGAGCGGTCGCATGGAGCACACGGCATTTCATCAATTGTCCGCATATGTAAGGCCCGGCGATATGCTTGTCATGAATGCCAGCCGAACAGTGCCGGCCGTTATGACAGCTGATCTAAGAACGCAAGGTTCCGCATCCGCGAGGACAGTGGAGATCAGGCTGGCAAGACGGTTGAACGAAGCCATGTGGGAGGTGTTGCCGGTGGCGGCAAGCCTATCAACTGGGGATACGCTCGTTTTCTCATCCCTGCTTCATGCCGAAGTTACGGACACGACTCGTCCGCCGTTCGCTACCTTGGTCTTCTCCCAGACGGGCACGAAGCTCTATGATTCCATCTATGCGCTGGGAGAGCCGATCCGGTATGAGTATATTCAGAAGAAGTGGGAGCTGGACTATTATCAGACGGTGTTCGCTACCGTGCCGGGATCAGTCGAGATGCCATCCGCTGGCCGCGCATTCAGCTGGGAGCTGCTGTTCAAGCTGCGCCGCCAAGGGATCGGAACGGCATACTTGCAATTGCATACCGGGCTCTCCTATCTGCTTGACGATAATAAACCGTTCGATCCCAGCGAGCACTACGAGCATTATGTGATACCGGAAGCGACAGCGACTGCGATTACGCAGACGAAGCAAGCAGGCGGCAGAGTGATAGCGGTAGGCACGACTGTCGTTCGCGCGCTGGAGAGTGCGGCCAGAAGGGATACGGCGTTGCAGGCGCAATCGGGATGGACGAATTTGCACGTCGAACGTTCTTTTCCCTTGCAGATCGTTGACGGCCTTATAACCGGCTTCCATGAGCCGGAAGCGAGCCATCTCGATTTGCTGTCCGCGTTCGTGGAACCCTCCTTGCTGCTTGACGCTTACGGCGAGGCGATCCGTGAGCAATATTTGTGGCATGAGTTCGGCGACATGAATTTGATTATATAAGGGGGAGCGGTATGTCACCATGGTTGGGCATTCATCATATCGGCATCGAGACGGACAATATGGAGCAATCGCGCCACTTCTATGAGAAGTTGCTGGGATTTCGCCTGGAGCGGCGATTGACATGGCGGGATGAACAATTGGTATTCCTGAAGCAAGGGGATGTGCTGCTGGAGTTGGTGGGGAAGGTGCAGTCTGTCGAACTATCCTTCCATTCCGCTCCCCGCACCTCTGCCGCGATGCATCTTGCGCTGGAAGTTGAGGATGTGATTAAATTAGTAGAACAGTTGCACGAGCAAGGGATTCCTGTAATCGATGGGCCGCATGAACTGCAGAACGGCTGGATTATCGCTTTTATAGAGGGCCCTAGCGGCGAGCTTATCGAATGCATTGAAGTGTGAGAGAAGGAGGGGCAGGCGGAATGGCTACGACTGGCAATGTGTCGACCAGGGAACAGATCCTGCATATGATCAAAAAACAAGGAGCGCTTAGCGCCAATGACATCGCTGCGCAATTGCAGGTGACGAATATTGCCATACGAAAGCATCTGGTCCATCTGGAAAATGAGCGCTTGATCAGGGCAGAACTGGTGCGCCAGTCGATGGGCAGGCCCGCCAATCTGTACTCCTTGACAGAAAAAGGCGAGGGGCTGTTCCCCCGCAATTATTCCGATATCACATTGGACTTTCTGAACGATATCCGCGAGATGAGCGGCGAAGGGATGGTCGATAAGCTGTTCAAGCAGCGCGAAGACCGGCTGGCCGGTCAATATGAGGAGCGGGTCATTGGCCCGACGCTTCAGGAGCGGGTACGTCAGCTTGCGGAACTCCAGGAGGAGAAGGGGTATATGGCGGAATGGAAGCAGGAGAAAGCCGAAGGGCATTATGTGCTGACGGAGTACAATTGTCCTATCCGAGATATTGCCATGAATTACAAGACGGCTTGCAGCTGCGAGTTGTCCCTGTTCCGCCGGGTGCTGAATGCCGATGTGCAGCAGTTGGAATGCAAGGCGAAGGGCGACGGCAAGTGTGTGTATGCGATCAAAGAAAATAAGAAAGTTTAATCAAATTGGAAAAAACGGGCACAGTAACGCCACTTAAGCGTTGCTGTGCCCGTTCATGCGTCATATGGAAATTGCTTCTGATAGCAGCGGCAGCTGCCCGCAGGATGATCTCACTGCGATGACAGCATATGTCTACAAAGCTGCAGGCTTCACTGCGTATTCGCCGCAAGCTTTCGCCGATTCCAGCCGAACAAGACTGCAAAAAATAACAGTACGGCCCCCGTACACATGAATTCTTGCACGATGCTAAGCGATAGCCAGCCGAGCACGGTAGCTCCAGCCACGACGCCAAGCGAGAAGAAAGCGTAGAAGTAGCCGTATGCCTTGCCGCGCAGCTCCGGAGGCGTCGACTGGATCAGCATCGTATTAATGGAAGGAAACAAGAAAGCAAAGCCTATTCCGTACAACGCCAGCACGCTGTATAGCGCAGGAGATGTTCCGGATTGGCTGATGAGCAGCTGGCTGATTCCCATTAGACCCATGCCTGCTCCCATCGTCAGCGATGGCGCTACGCGATCGAATATGCGATTCGTCGGCAGTACGAATACAATGATGGCAATAATGCCGAATGTGCTCATCAGCATACCGCTCATGCGGGAATCGTACCCCAGCTCCTGCACATGAAGCGGCAGCAGATAAGCGATGACGCCTTGCGAGAACATGAGGAAGAATGCGCCGCCGAACGCTTTCAGCACGCCCGCATTCATGAAGGACCCGGTCATGCGGCTTGCGTTGTCTTCTGTCTTCTTCACAGGCTCATGCTTTCCGAGAAAGATCGCAGACAGAATAGCAAGAGAGAAGCCCAGTACCGCGACAAAGGTGAATACGGCAGGCACGGATGTCTTGCTCGCCATAATGCCACTGAATGCTGGACCGATGACCGCGGCCAGACCGACGAACGAGCCGATATTGGCCACTTTCTTTCCTTGCTGATTTTTCTGCGTCGTATTGGCGGAGAAGGTGAACGCCGCAGGCACAATCAATCCGGCGACGAAGCCGTGAATGATGCGTACAGCAATCAGCACCGCCGGCTGGTCGACCAAGTGGTACAGCAGCAAGGAAGCGCTGGACAGCACCAAGCCCGCCATCAAAATTTTGAATGGTCCAGTCTTATCCGTCATGATGCCCGATATAATGTTGCCGAGCGTGTTGGACAACGAATAGATGCCGATGACGAAGCCGGCGATGAATGAGGTTGCTCCGACGGATGTGGCGAAGGTGCTCATGACCGGCAATTGGGAAAATAGGTCGAAAAACGAGAAGAAGACAATACTGTACACGAGCAAAGTGTAATTGAACGGCTTCACATTGTACTTATCCTGGGCTTTCCTCAGCTGCCAGTCCAGAAAGAAGTTCGCCAACGGAATAAAGGCGGCGAGCATGGCAGCCGCCGGCCATAGCAAACTCCACTTCACGCGTATAGCCGCATAGAAGATAGCGATCGCATATAGGATAAAGATGCCGCCATGAATGGCTCCGACGATAGATACGGCCTTTTCGAAGCCCCACACATATTTCAACGGCATGGCGATGCCAAGCAAGACTAACAAAGATATACCGTCCATAAGTCCGGTTATGCGCAGCAATCGAATGGGATGTGTTTGCACTTGAATGACTCCTAAGCATGTCGTATTTGAATGATTCCATTCTACCATTAGATGTCGGGATGAATACAGGAACAAACCTTGACAATTGCTGCCGATTCGGTTGATTGTGCCGAACTGTTAAACTATCGTCACATTTGACCTTAGCGTCAGGATCAATGATAATTTGAACTATCATGATAGCTGGAGGAGAACGATTACATGGGCTACCGTACTTTAGAGGAATGTATAATGGATCTGGAGAAGCACGGTCACTTGGTCAGAATTAAGGAGGAGGTCGATCCCGATCTGGAGATGGCCGCCATCCACTTGAAAGTATATGAAGCAGGCGGACCCGCGCTGCTGTTCGAGAATGTAAGGGGCTCGAAGTTCAGAGCTGTATCCAATCTGTTCGGCACGATCGAGCGGAGCAAGTTCATCTTCCGCGATACGTTCGAGAAGGTGCAGGGGGTGATCGCGCTGCGCAACGACCCCATGAAGGCGCTGAAGAATCCGATCGGCTACTTTGGCACCGGAGTGGCGGCCAGCAAGGCGCTGCCCATTAAGAAGTCCGTTCCTTCCGGATTCAAGGAGATTGCGATTGACGATATGCCGCTCATCAAAAGCTGGCCGATGGACGGTGGAGCGTTCGTCACCCTACCTCAGGTCTATTCTGAGGACCCGGACAAGCCGGGCATTATGAACGCCAATCTGGGTATGTACCGCGTGCAGCTTAGCGGCAACGAATATGAATTGAACAAGGAAGTCGGCGTTCACTATCAAATTCACAGAGGGATCGGCGTCCATCAGCATAATGCGAACAAGCTGGGTAAGCCGCTCAAGGTGAGCTGCTTCATCGGCGGACCGCCTGCGCACACGCTGTCGGCGGTTATGCCGCTGCCCGAAGGGATGAGCGAGCTGACGTTTGCCGGTCTGCTCGGGGGACGCAACTTCCGTTACAGCTATGTGGAAGGCCATTGCATAAGCAATGACGCGGATTTCGTCATTACGGGCGAGATTTATCCCGACGAGACGAAGCCGGAAGGACCGTTCGGCGACCATCTCGGTTATTACAGCCTGATCCACAACTTTCCGGTTATGCGGGTTCACAAAGTATACGCGAAGGAAGGAGCGATCTTCCCGTTCACCGTGGTCGGAAGACCTCCCCAGGAAGATACGTCGTTCGGCGCGCTCATTCATGAGCTGACGGGCTCCGCCATCAAGCAAGAGATTAAAGGCGCCAAGGAAGTGCACGCTGTGGACGCCGCGGGCGTCCATCCGCTGCTGTTCGCGATCGGCAGTGAAAGGTATACGCCCTATCAGCAGGTGAAGCAGCCGGCGGAGTTGCTCACGATCGCGAACCGGATATTGGGCACGGGACAGCTCAGCTTGGCGAAGTATTTGTTTATTGCGGCGGAGGAACGGCAACCGCTGACGACGTATGATATGCCTCGTTTTTTGGGCTACGTTCTGGAGAGGATCAATCTGCAGCGTGACTTGCACTTCCAGACGAATACGACAATTGACACGCTGGATTATTCCGGCACGGGATTGAATCAGGGAAGCAAGGTTATCTTCGCTGCGGTCGGCGAACCGATAAGGGAGCTGTGTACGGAAGTGCCGGCTGTGCTGAAGGGATTAGCCTTGTCGGGCTTTTCCGAGCCGCGACTCGTTATGTCGGGAGTTGTCGCCTTGCAGGGCGATGCATTCGCCAATTACGAGTCGGCAGGCGGAGAGATGAAGGCGTTAAGCGCGGAGATCGAAGCAGCGGGAGGCATGCCGGATTGTCCGATGATCGTCGTATGCGACGACAGTGAATTTCTCAGCGCGACCTTCGATAATTTCCTGTGGGCGACCTTCACGCGCAGCAATCCGTCCCATGACATGTACGGCGTCAATAGCGGCTATTCCTTCAAGCATTGGGGCTGCGACAATGTAATCATCGATGCGCGCCGCAAGCCGCATCAGGCTCCTCCGCTCGTTCCTGACCCGGAAGTGGAAGAGTGCGTCGCGCGATTTTTCGCTCCCGGAGCGGTGCTCGGCGGCTAGAGCCATGGAGCGGGCGTAAAGACGCCCGCTCCATGGCTGTGCTTTACGTCTGATCTTCACATCTGAGCACCACGTTTGATCTTCGCGTTTGATCTTCGCGTCTGATCTTCACATCTGAGCACCACGTTTGATCTTCACGTCTGATCTTCACATCTGAGCACCAAGTCTGGACTCTGATGCTGTTCGGCACTCGATACGTACTACTCACACTACTCTCACGGCCACCGCAGTCCCGCCCCCCCCACAGCCTCGCAGCCCCCGCAGTCCCGCAGCCCCCACAGCCCGCCGCAGTCCCGCCCCCCCCCCACAGCCTTGCAGCCACCGCAGTCCCGCCCCCCCCACAGCCTCGCAGCCCCCGCAGTCCCGCAGCCTCACAATCCCCACAACCTCGCAGCCCCCACAGCCTCACAGTCCCCACAGCCTCACAGTCCCCACAACCCGCCGCATAACTGGATTTTATCCATCTAATATCGGCTAATCT
This sequence comes from Paenibacillus sp. J5C2022, assembly GCF_025567625.1. Lineage (GTDB taxonomy): Bacteria > Bacillota > Bacilli > Paenibacillales > Paenibacillaceae > Pristimantibacillus. The sequence goes on from NZ_JAOQJC010000016.1 coordinate 119,967, forward strand.
ATTAATCTGTGAAGATCTAAATGGAAAAGATACAGTTGTTATTTGTGATTTAGTCGTTCTGAGCTTATTCTGCGTAAAATAATGACATAAAATCCATTTAACACTTCATTGTCGAGGGTACCAATGAATCTAATTACATAAAATCCATTTAAGCAGCCCTCCCTGCGAAATCGCTTCATATGTGTCTGGATATATACTTCAGAGCTTACAACAGAACTTTACCTTGGAACTTTACTGAAGACGTTAACTCGGAACTTTACTCAATACTTGACCCAGTTAACCTATGACCGGCGAAGGAATTTTAGAGCAGTGCTGTAACAGTAAATCTGACCAGATATAAATAGTATGCATTTACGTTACTACTTTACTGATCTTGTATGGCATGTATGGATTTCGTCTGTTTTTCACAACAAACCGCTCTCGAGTCCCTCCTTGGTAAGGTTATAGCTCATCACTCTTTGTCCCGTTTCTCGAACTACCGGCTGGAGCCATCCCTTCTCGCAAAGTCTCTGCAAATGGCGGATGGCTGTACGGTGGTCGATGGAGAAGTAGCGCGCTATTTCGATAGGCTTTACGGGTCGCGCTAGAAATGCAGCCAATCGTATGATCTCTTTATCAGCGAAATAAATACGTTCTGCGTTGGCGCTGGCCGTTTCGAATCTGCTCAATATGGTGCGCAACAAGTATATGCATAAGTCAGGCCGAGTAGCTACATCGTCGTATGCAAACGAGACAACATGATATCCCATTCCGTATAGAAAGGTTTCTCTCTTTAACTCATTGCAGAACTTCTCCCGATCCATCTCTTCAACGTGCGTTCTAAATCCCTTAATTTCGATGAGCAGCCGCCATAACTTCGGTGAATACACAAAGTCGGCAAAGTAGGGCCTGCCGCGCCAATCGATGACTTCATACTCCGGATGTAACTGACTAAAATGACCTTTAAGCTTCCACCATACGTTTTTTGTGAATAACTTTTCGGCGTGATTGTGTCCTCGTTCCAATCTGTTCTTGCGTTCACCGTTTCGTTTACTCAGATGGTCTTCGATAAATGCTTGATGAGCTTGCTCGAAATCATTCATCTAATCCACTCCCTTGTTAAAAATAAGAAAACGCCCTCAGTTCATCGAATTGATGAATGAGGACGTTCTTCGTCACTTACATCAATTATATACCAGCGGTTACTAATGGGTAGTAATTTTTGATTTAGTACTTCAAGCTTTGACGTCGGAAGTTCAGTATGAGAAAAACAATGGTATTGTATTTGGGACAATTTTGACCAGTTGAATGATGGAGGTAATTAAGGAGATAAGTTTTATGATTACTTTGGGTTGACTTTTTTGCGCTTTCAGGCTATGGAGAAGGGGAGTAATTGTGCACAGTGATGAGGGGCGGAGGATTGGGTTGAAGTGAGTCGGCGGGAGTGGAGGATTGGGTTGATGTGAACTAGCGGACGTGGAGGTTATTGGATTGATAATGGATTAATAGCAGTTAGATTGGTGCAAACTGGAACTTCTGTTGGGAGAAGTGGAAAACATACAGTTAATTGATAAACTATTAAGTCTAGACGAAAAATCCGGTGTAATTAGTTACAAGAAATCCATTTAGTTGATTGCTTATAGCGATTTAAGGTTAATTTAGTTACATTAAATACAGTTCGTCTAATGTGTGACCAAAGTCTAATGTGTCTCATTTGGTATGCAGAGAGGAGAGGAAGTTGAGCATGCGAAAAGTCATCTATCAAGTGGTTGTTTCGCTGAACGGGTATTACAAGGGGAGACACGGTGCGATTGACTGGCATCGCGTAGACAAAGAGTATGATGCATACGCGGCAGAGCTGCTGGATGCCGCCGATACGATAATCCTTGGCCGGGTAACCTATGTGCTTATGAGCGCCTATTGGCCGACTGATGCGGGTAAGAGAGGAAATCCGGTAATCGCCGAGCGGATGAACCGGATGTCCAAGATTGTGTTCTCCCGTACGCTGAATAACGTGGAATGGGAGCATGCGCGACTGGCGACGGCCGATCCGGCACAGGAACTGTCGGCATTGAAAGCGCAGCCGGGCCGATCGATTGTCGTACTGGGAAGCGGTCAGCTTGCCGCCGAGTTGGCGGATCTTGGACTTATCGACGAATGTCAAGTGATGATCAATCCCGTTGCGCTTGGAGAGGGAACTCCGATTTTCCACAGGCTGAGCAATCGATTGGAGCTGCATCTCGCAAGCGTACGTTCATTCCGATCAGGCAATGTTATGCTCTGCTACGAGCCTCTACGCTCCATGCCAAAGTGATGGGCCAGAAGCGATTCGAACTGCTCGGTGTCAATCGCGATCTTCGTCATCTTCCCGTCAATCCATTGTGTCAGTGAAGCCGGTGTCAAGGTGACACTACCAGTCGGCATCAGCTTGGTCGCCAGCAAACCACTGTTGAACGGGGAGTCGGGACGCTCCACAATAATCTGTTGAATCCTGTTCACATCAGCCAGCGTCAGAGGGGACAGTCTCGTATCGAAGGCGTAGCCCACTCTCCATTCCTCATGCTTGTGCAACAGCTTCATCTCCATCACATAGTTGCCCTGCTCCAGGTTGGCAGGCGCGATACGGAATGCTCCGTTGCCGGAGCAGACGGTCTCGCCGGACATCGGAACGGGCACAAGCGGCAGGTTGCCTCCAAAGCCTGTATCGATGACGTATTCCCTGCCTTCATGCGTAAGCAGAACGGTGACATGTGTTCTTCCCAGCGAGAAGAAGACCCCCTCATCGTGCTTATACACAATTGCTGACAGCAGCTTGGCCTGGAATCCGTTCTCCAGCAAGAAGTAGTAGAGCAGCATGTTCAGTTCGTAGCATAATCCACCTTCCCGGCGGTTCACTATTTTTTCAATTAAGCTCTCTTTGGAAATAGGCGTTGTTTGCTTGGCGACGACAGCCGTGTTCTCGAATGGCAGTGTCAGTCCCGCCCTTTCCAATAGATGGGGCAGCTCTTGAAAGCTAATGGGCGATTGTCCTTGGAATCCGATTCGTTCCCGAAACCGTTCATTAAGTGCATGCATCGCTCGTAATCTCCTTTCCTCTGGGGCGTCTCATTAGTTCCGCGTATCAGCTACTCTCATGATATGATGGTAGAAGATGTCTAACAAGCACATATGAACGTAACTGTATCGATACAGTAGCACGTTGCAAGCGGAAGTGGGGAGGAGGCGTCAATCGCCATGAGGAAATATGAGCAAGTCCGTACAGATTTGGAAGCGAAAATAACGGGAGGCCACTTTCGGCCGGGCGAAAAGCTACCTTCCGTACGTCAAGCGTCAGAGCAATATTCCTGCAGTATGAGCACCATAACCAGAGCGTATTCCGAACTTGAACATCGTCACCTTATTTACGCCGTTGCGCAGAGCGGCTATTACGTTGTGGAGAAGCTCGACGTATCTGATCGGCGACAGCATCAAAGCGGCATGATCGACTTCACTTCCGCATCGCCAGACGTCGATGTCTTTCCATATCTGGACTTCCAGCATTGCTTGAATCAGGCGATCGATACGTACAAATACAATTTGTTCACCTACGGAGACGTGCTCGGTCTGGACAGCTTGAGAAAGCGCCTGTCTTCGCATATGGCAGGCCATCAGGTGTTCGCGCCCCCGGAGCGGATCGTGGTCACCTCGGGCGCACAGCAAGCGCTGGAAATATTGGCTCGCATGCCAATGCCAAACGGTCGCCAGACGATACTGGTGGAACAACCGAGCTATAACTTCTATTTGCGTTACCTGGAGCGGGAAGGGCTGCCGGTTCGCGGCATTACGCGCACGGCCGAGGGCATTGATCTGGATGAGCTGGAGAGCATATTCCGGAGCGGCGAAGTGAAGCTGTTCTATACGATGCCTCGGCATCACAATCCGCTTGGCACGACATTAAGCGTCGCGGAGCGGAAGGGGATTGCCCGTCTGGCCGGCCAATACGACGTCTATGTCATCGAGGACGACTATATGGCTGATCTTGGCGGCGAGCGCGACTATGATCCCATATATGCTTACAATCAGTCCGGGCATGTCGTGTACGTGAAGAGCTTCTCGAAGATTATATTTCCAGGATTAAGATTGGGAGCGGCTGTTCTTCCGGCTGCGCTGATGGACGTCTTCCAGACCTATAAGAGCTACGGAGACACCTCCCTCTTATCACAAGCTGCCTTGGATGTATATATGAAGAACGGGATGTACGAGCGGCACAAGCATAAAATTTGGCAGCAATACGAGAGCCGGCTGTCAGAGCTGCATGACGCAGTGGCCAAGTTCAACCAGCATGGCATTCTTGAAGCAGCGAAGGTTTATTCCGGCGTATATGTGCAGTTCAAGCTGCCGCTGACGGTCAATCTGGAAGTGCTGACGAAGCGGCTGGCGGACAGAGGGGTGCAGGTCGTATCGGGAAAGGACAGCTATCTGTCGTATGTGCTCAACCGTGAAAAGTTTTTGCGCATCAGCATATCCCGTGTGCAGCCCCGGCAAATTGAAGAGGGCGTCCGCCTTATTGTGGAAGAGGCCGGAGCATACTCCTTCCCTAGCCTCAATTAGCCTACTATCGATCAAAATGGTCGCGTAGCCGCCAGAATGAGTGGGAAAGTGTGCTCTATCGCTCAAGATGATCGCATATCCCCACTGATAGAGCCACGTCCCGCCCAAATAGCCTCCCATCGCTCGTATTGGTCGCGTATCCGCCAGAATGAGGGGGGAAGTGCGCTCTATCGCTCATTTTGGTCACATTGCCAGTCTCGAATGCCATTGAACAAGAGGCCTTCCCGCAAGCCATTCACAAGCATGCCGGAAAGGCCTCTTGCGCTCGGCGGAGCTAGACCAAAGTCGAGTCCAGCTTTACTTCCCGGGCTGGATTCCGATCCTTGACCGGCGAGGTATGCTGAATGAGACCGAATCCGACCGCAAGCTGGCCCAGCTTAGCCGGGTTGGACTTCGAAGTCGGGGTCCCACTTGTACTTCTCTTCATGGATGCGCATGACTTCATTGTACAGAGGTGTGGACGACGTGACGTGGCTGCGGACGTGGCGGTACAGCCTCAAGAATCGTTCCTTGGGCAGCAGTCGCGCATAGCGCAGCAGCAAGTAAGGATACAGACTCATATATCTCCGCTTCCGAACGGCGGCTCCGGCGACCAGCGCCATAATGGCTTCGCCGTCCGAAAGCTTCAGTATATGCGATTCGTGCTGGAGCATATAGCGGAACGTGTTTTCCCTGATCAGGTCGCGCCTGATTTTGGCGATCTCGCCGATATAAGCAACAAGCTCGGCGTTGAAGCTCTCCATGAGCAGCTGCTCCAGCATAAGATCCATATCCTTGCGCAGCCGGAACGTCTGCAGCAGCATGATTTGCTCGATGCGAAGCCTGTCATTCTGCACCAGCGAGCCGATCTCGCGCAGCATCTCGTACGTACGAGGCTTGTCGCCCTGCTGGAACACTTCGACGGCAGACTGATGATCCCGATGCAAGCCGGCTGCGAGGCCGTTTTGGTGGCGCAAGAATAATTTTTCAAGCTGAGCGCGATGAAGTGCAGGGGTCGAGCGCTTCTGCATCGTCAATAATAGATACAGCAATGCGATGCCGACAGCAAGCAGCAATATCAATTCCCACAGACGTTCTGCAAGAACAAGACCGCCGCCGGTCAACAGGAGCAGAAGCAGCCTGGATCGCCAATGCGACCAGCTTACCCTCGCTGCGGCGTACTTTTCAACTGGGACTAACGCATGCTTGCCGCAAGAAGGGCACTGTTTTTCTCCTAGCACGGTGAACGCGCGGCATTTTCGACATAGCTTCAGCTTCTGGTAAGGATGTTGGACGCGTTGATAAGGTCGCAGAGTGACAGGTGTTTTTTTAATCGTCATACGTCGCTTTGCCCTCTTTTCAATATAGACAGCACGAGTCTGCCCAGTTGCTCCTGCGAAGGGGCTTGTTTCATTTTCAGGCGATAGCGGACGGTCAGATAAGCAATGAGTAGAACCTTTAGTCCCAGAATTACGTATATAACCATGTATATAGACCCTCCCCGAGATGACAAAAAAAGTGATTTATGGAAGCTCATAAAGTATACTTGATTCTAGTATACCAAATGAAATCAGATCAAGACCAATTCCGTAATGACTGGCGCGCGCACTACGGGGAGCCGCTATCGATATGGCTTCAAATCTAGCAATCTATTTATCAGCAATGCGACTAAGGAGGACGAACATGACGTTACGTAACCGATTCAAACATGCAGCCATACTTGTCATTCTATCTCTGCTTATGCTGCTCAGCAGCTTGCCGGCGGCATCGGCCTCCGGGGGAGGAAGCGGCATGGACGCCGTACTGGTGCTGGACGTGAGCCATTCCATGGCAGACAGCGACCGGAACAAGATCGGCAATGAAGCGATGAAGATGTTCATCGATATGCTGTCGGAGGAAGGGAACCGGGTGGGCATCGTGGCGTATACCGATCAGATTGAACGGGAGAAGGCGCTGCTGGAGATCGACTCCCCGGAAGACAAGGAGAGCCTCAAGGCGTTCATCGACGACCTGAACCGCGGCTCCTATACCGACATTGCCGTCGGGATGAAGGAAGCGGTACAAATACTGTCGGACGGGGCTGATACAGGACGAGAGCCGATCATCATCGTGCTGGCGGACGGCAACAACTCGCTGGACCCGAAGTCCGGCCGTACGGAAGCGGAGTCAGACCGGGAGATGGAGAAGGCGGTCAGCACCGCGAAGGACCGCGATATCCCGATCTATACGATCGGCCTGAACGCCGACGGCACCTTGAACAAGGATGCGCTGGAGCAGCTGGCGAAGGGGACGGGCGGCAAATCGTTCGTCACGTCTTCCGCGGACGACCTGCCCCGCATATTAAGTGAAATATTCGCCAGTCACCTGGAGCTGAACATCGTGCCTGTGGATTCCTTCACGGCCAACGGCGACTATCAGAAGGTGAAGGTGACTGTTCCGAACAGCAATGTGCTGGAGGCGAATATCTCCATCATGTCTGATCAGCCGGTGGAAGCGAAGCTTGCCGATCCGTCCGGCAACGCAGTGGCCATCCCTTCGCAGAATGTGCTGCTTGCCAAGTCGAAGAGCTACTCCCTGATCAAGATCGTCAGACCGGAGCAGGGCGAATGGACGTTGCAGGTGAAGGGTGTCGCACAGGATAAAATCGACATTAATCTCATATTCAACTACGATCTGACGCTGGAGCTGGAGCCGCTGGGGCAGAAGAGCTTCGCCAAGGGAGATACCATCAATCTGAATGCGTTCTTGGCCAGCGGAGGTCAGCGTCTTGGCGATAGCGCGCAATATCGCAACATGAACGCCGTTATGAACGTCAAGGATGTAACGAACGGCAAGACGGAACAAATTCCGATGAAGCTCGCGGACGATTATTTCGAAGGTTCGTACAAGATTCCGGACAGCCACGATTACGAGATTACGGTGCGCGCCGAGGAGCAGAGCTTCTTCCGGGAAAGCGAGACGATTGCCATATCGGCCTCGTCCCGGAGCGGAAGCGCTGTGTCGAAGCCGGATGTTGACACGAAGGAGAGCGGTTCTTACATCGGCATCATCATCGCCGCTGTCGGCGCAATCGCGCTACTTGCCGCCGCCTACTTCGTCTATCGGATGATGAAAGAGAGAAGCCGGGGCTTCGTCGGCCAGATCGTCATTGAGATTCGCGACGAGAACACGGGGGACAAGTCGTCGCCCCAATACAAGCGTCTAAGCCATTTCAAAGGGAAATTCCAGCTTCATCACCTGCTGCAGTTGGCTCCAGAGTTCAAGGAGACGGACAAGATTCTGTTCAAGCCAGCAGACGGCGACAAGCTGAAGATGATCAACGGATCGGCCTGCACGGTGGAGAAATTCGGCAGAGCCGCGGCTGCAGGCAATGAGCAGGAGCTGAAGAGCGGGGACCGGGTTACAATTACGTTGACGCAAGTGGATAAGACCATTCATATGGAATATCTCGTATAAATTGCCGCAGGCACATATTCCGGGAGGTAGGTACGCATGAAACCAATCGTAAGAGAACATATTCAACAGCTTGATGTGTCGCTTGGCGGTGGTATCGTCAGCGAGAAGATCAGAGTCGATACGATCGACAATCCCATTCTGATTGTAGGCATTGGCGGTACGGGAATAGACGCGCTTCTTCGTCTGAAGTATCAGATTAACCGCAGATTCAAGCTGCCGGAGGACACCATCTCCAAGCGGAAGCGGGACAAGCCCGATAACGTGGAGTTCCTCGCATTCGAGACGAACGAGCAGGACCGGAACAAGAAGTATAAGGGGATCGGTCTCGATCCCCTCAATGAATTCGTGCTGCTGTCCAACGCCGAAGTGGGCGGTCTGCTGCAGAACCGCAGCATCCTGGAGCCGTATATTACGGACTGGCTGTCGCCGGAGCTGAGCATTACCGACGGCATGAACGGCGCGGCGGGCGTGCGCCAGGCGGGCAGGCTGCTGCTGTTCACGAAGATCAATCAAGTCGTGCAGAGCATTGACAAGAAGATCAAGACGCTGTCGGTCGGGACGAACAAGAAGTTGATGGTGTTCCTGCTGACGGGGCTCTCCGGCGGCACGGGAAGCGGCTGCTTCCTGGACATCTCGTATATTATCCGCGGCATCATCGAGCGCGACCACGGCTCTGCCGGCATCGACCGGGTGAATACGCTGGGCTATCTGTTCACGCCGGACATCAACTTGTCCAACAAGAGCCTGAGCGACCATACGAGGGAATACATCAAGAAGAACGGCTATGCCGCGCTGAAGGAACTGGATTACTGGATGAACGTGGACGCACGGGGCGAGCGGTTCAGACAGCAATACGGCAACATCCTGTCCGTCAATTCGCCGCTGCCGCCGTTCAATCTGTGCCACCTGATTTCCGCCACGAATACAGAGGGCAAGCTGCTGGACAACGCCTACGATTACTGCATGAATGTGACGGCGGAGAATATTACGAACTTCATATCCAGCGAGGAGAAGCAGTCCGGCGAGGAATTCGCCATTCATGACTATATCAGCAACATCCGGACGAACATCGCCCAGATGAACAAGCTGTATCCAGCCAACTACGATTACAATATTATCGGCGCATCGTCAGCGGTGCTTCCCATCGAAGAGATGACGACTTATCTCGCCTACCGGCTGTTCCAGAAGATGGAGGGCATGTTCCGGCATGCGCCTTCGCAGGAGGATGTGGAGAAGTTCGTCCGCAAGCTGGGCGTCGACCTGGAGACGATGATGAAGACGTTCGATTCCCACGTGCCGGAGCCGCTGCCGGGCTATGAGCACAGCGAACGGCTCAACTATAGCAACGTTATCAAGATGCAAGCCGTCAATATGGATACCGAGCTGGAGCAGAACTTCCTGGCCAGAGCTCGCGAGGAGTATATTAAAGCGAAGAAACAGCTGCCCGGGGAGATCGTTGGAGGATTCACGGAGAATATTCGCCGTATGTTCCTGCATCCGGAGCAAGGCCCGTTCTATGTGTCGCGGCTTATTTATACGGAGAAAGGCTTCTGCTTGCTGAAGATGCTACTGTCCTATATTGAGTCGCTGCGCGAAAATCTGCAAAGGCTGCCGCGCGACATCGATGCGGCAAGGGAGCAAGCGGAGGAGCGGATGGGCGATGCGAAGAGCGCCTTCGTCTCCAAGGACAAGAAGAAGAACAACTATATCGAGGCGAAAATCAACGAATATTGGCTGCGCGCGGATGTGGAGCGAATGGAGCAACTGATCGAGTTCTACGAGGATTTGCACGAGCTGCTGAACGCTGAGAACAACCGGATTTATAGCGTTTATTCCGAAATATTGAATGTACTTAATACCATTTTTGCGAAAAATGGCGAAATTCTGACGAGCGGCGAGGAGCGCGGCGACCATAAAGGGAACAAGACTTATTATTGGAACATTGTCAGCGTGCCAGATATTACGCATGTGATCGGCCGCATTATGGACAACAAGGACGGCGAGGATCTGATCCGCGACTTTACCAGAGAACTGCTGGACAGCTCCAACCAATGGATCAAGGAGCAGGACATCGACATCGTTGGCTCCATCTCGGAATTTCTGACCGACAAGTTCGGAGATCTGATTACGAAATCGATGGAAGAGTTCCTGGTTATGAAATACGGGGAGGAAGAGCCGATCGACAAATTCGTCGAGCGCCATATCGCCAGCAAGCTGGACGAGGAGGCGATCCCCGTATTCCATCTGAGCAACAGCGCCGGCAATCTGCACTTCCCGTCATGGGGCTTCGTCTCCGTGCCGCAGCAGGCGCCGAGCATATTGCGCGGCATCCGCAACTACCAGAACAACTCTATCGGCAAGTCGCACTTCACGATTAAGGAGAGCGAAGTGCGCAACCGGATATTCTGGCTCAATACGAAGAATGGCGTGCCTCTGTTCGTGTACACGCCGCTTAAGGTGTATGAGGAAAGCTACGAGCGCACGATTCTGGATAAGGAAGGAATCGGGCGACACCTCGTTCAGAGCGACAGGGAGAACTGGACCTACCTGCCTTCCCCGATTCCGGAGAAGTCCTGGGGAGAGGCTTATGTCAACGATCGGGTGCGGAGCTATAACGCAAGGATCAGAGCGGACTTCGCGCGCGCGGCCGGCTGCGGCATTATTGAAGAGAAGGGGATCGACAATCCGCTTAGCAACCGCTACAGCGTGAAGCTGACGAAGCCGTTCAGCGTATCGCAAGCGCTGCAGGGCTATGCATTGGGGCTGGATGGCAATCAGAAGCCGAATCTTGGCGAGGTGAAGCGCGCGGCAGTCGAGCTGAAGCAATTGCTGGGCGGCGGTCTGGAGACGGAAGCCGTGCAGGATATATTCGGCAGCTATACGGAGGAGCTTGCGCAAGAGAATCTGATCCGGTCGCCGCAGCTGCTGCGGAGAGTTCGTGAGGAGCTGGCGAAGGTGGATGAGATCGCCGCCGCTGTGAAGAAGCTGGAGGACGTGCTGCGCGCCCATGAGAGCGAGGACCGCTGGCTGCAGCAGTTCATGGAGGCACTGTATACGAATACGATAGCGAAGCGAGGCGCTCTGTTCGTCTACGATCGCGATGAAGAGGAAGAGGCGTGGCCGCCATTCGCCAATCTGATGACAGGCGGCAATTACATTGAATACGAAGTGTTCGGCAGCTTCCGCGCGCTGGACGAGCGCAGCCTCGCCGCGCTTATGCGGAAAGCGGGCCGCAGAGTGACGGAGCTGACGGCGAATGAGGATACAGCTCCGCTAATCGCAAGGCTGGATGAGCTGTACGGCTTGTTCCTGGATGCCCGGGAGCGGCTGGAATACGAGAAGCTGGAGCTGGCAAGCGGCGAAGAGATGTATGCATTCTATCGCGGCATGGCCGCGAGACTTCATGACATTCGCAGAAAACTGAAGCAAGGATGAGAGAAATGATCGAGCAATTCGCGACAGACTATACCCTGGCCGAGCAGCGGCTGCAGGGGGCGGGGGACGACCAGAGCAGCATTCATTACCCCACTGTATTTCTCTACATCGGAGAGGAGATTGCCGAGGCGATCAAGCCTATGATGGAAGCCAATTCGCTGCGGTGGGCGAACAATGCCGGGGTTGTCTACTGCCATGTGGGGGGAAGCGGCGAAGGCTCTGCTGCGGGTTCCTCCGAAGGCTTCGGCGATGAGGCGGTCAACCGGTTCACCATTGCGCTTGCCGGCCTATATGAAGAGCCGACGGACAGGCGGACGGCAAGAGCAGAGATCGGTCGTCGCTTTCATGAGGCCAGGGAGCATCTAGCACGGCTGAATCGGGCGCTCAGAAGCATCAATGATGCCATTAGCGATTACGGCCGGATGTACGCTTCGTTCGACCGCCTCCATCTGGCTGTCATCACGCGCGCCGACGATCCCATGAACATTCTGGTGCCTGACATTGCGCTGCTTGCGGAATCGATATTCGCCACGCTGTTCAAGTCGGTTCAGACGGACCTGTTCATCTTGCTTCAGGAGCGGGAGCAGACGGAATCGTTCGGCTATGCCGCCGCGGCGGGAGTCGGATTTCTGCGGGAGCTGGAACGCTTCCAGCATCCGGGGTTCACCTACAGCGAGCCGCTCCAGATGACGGGAGACGGGCTTCGCATTCCCGTCTCGCACGGGCCGGCTCCCTTGTTCGACCTCGTCTATCTGTTGTCGGACCGCAACGAGAAGGGGATGACGCCGCGCGGAGGCATGGCCCAAAACTATGAAGCCATATGCCGCATCCTGCTGCTGAAGAACCGCAGCATTCAGGATATGGAGCATCATGACCACAGCGGAAGCTACAACAACACCTCCTTCAAAAACAGCCTGCGCGCCGAGTCCGGAAAAATGGGGTACGTGTCCGCAGGACTTGCAGGGGTGCAGAGGCCGGCTTACGCCATTGCCTTAACGGTGCTTTATCATCTGCTGGACGGCGTCATTGTCCGGCTGCAGGCGCCGCCGGAGCTGGACGAGAAGGAGAAGCTTCATGTCTTCGGCATCGACATGGATGCGCTGGAACGAACTGTCGCGGAATGCATTCCGGGAGAAGAGCGACTGGAAGATATGAAGGGCCTGATGACCAGCGGGTGCCGATTCGACGACTTGCGCGGCAAGACACTGGAGGAGGCGGGTAAGCTGCTGTTCGGAGACAGCTGCGAATCGTTCTTCAAGAAGCATTATGATGAGCCGGCCGGGCAGCGGCTTCAGAGAATGGATGTCGCGGGCGGGATGAGGCGGGCGCTGGAAAGAAGCGCCAGATCTCATCCCCATATCTCGTTCTATCATCTATTCAAGTGGACGGATGAAGGCCAGGCCGATGGAGAAGTGACAGGCGCGGTCCGCGATCGGATGAGGGAGCTGTCTGGAAGCATCCAGCACGTTCAGGAGGAGCTGGACGAGGTGGCGGCTATGCGCGTTGAGGACTTGAAGTTCGCGCGCGTTCCCTTCATGGACAAGCGGAATATGCGCAGCTTCATTCACGCTTATATCGACGCCGTCTACGGGCTTCGCCGGGAGAAGCTGCAGATGGAGACGGAGCTGTCGCTGTACCGGCGTTATGCATTGGAGCTTGAGATGCTGCACCAGTGGAACCGCGTCCGGCTGGAGCGGCTGAACGATCTCCGATCGAAGCTGAAGAAGGAAGCGCAGCATAGCATAGCGCAAGGCGACGGCTACATCGGGCAAAATGTGTTCGATTATTATGAGCGTGTAACGGCTGAGGTCATCCGTGAGCTGGAGGAGAAGCGAGGCGGTCAGGTGCTGTTCGAGGAGCGTTATATCGGTCATGTGCTGGAGTTGCTGGAGCAGGGGGAAGCGGCTCTGGTCGAACGGTTGATTGCCGTATGTCGCCGGGATATTCTGACCAGCGCCAAGTTCTCGCTGGCATTCGAGGAAGAGCTGCTGCAGCGGGCCAACGTATCGGTTGCCTACGACAATCGGAGAGCTCTGCCGAAGGAGGAGCTGTTCCGTCAGCTGTATCGGATGCTGGAGGAGCATGCGACCATTCATATTCGTCTGTTCGACTATACGCATAAAAATCGGTACGAAGAGCATTACATGTTCGGCGACCGGGAAAGCGAATTTATCCGTTACGCCCTTCATACGGGGGATTCGGCGCGCATCCACAAGCTGGGTTGCCTGCATGAAGAGCGAAGAAGCGGCGTCGAGAGGCTGCATCTGATGGGAGGCTTCCATCTGGAGGATCTCCTCTATTACCGTCACGCGAAGCCGTTCTACGAGGCGTATGTGCAGGACGGCTACAAGTTCCACGCGATGGATGACGAGCAGCTGCCGCCGTTAACGTGAAGCGTGACATAGAAAGAAAATAGAACGTGAAATAGAGAGGGGCTGTCCCATGCAACGGAAAGTGAATATGCTGCTGCTGGCGTTCGGACTGCTGGGAGCCGCAGTCGGAGCCGTTATCGGCGAAGCGCTCAGGCTCGTGCTGCCGGAATCTTGGCCCAGTTATGTGACTGTCGGTCTGTATTTCGGACAATTGGCCTTATGGATCGGCGTAGGCTGTCTCATCGCTGAGCTTATTGCACCGCGATTGAACGGGCATTCCTGGCGGCAGCGGTATACGGATTTATCATGGAAGCTGCTGCTTCCCGCTACCTTGGTCCTGCTCTTCGTAGTCGGAGCCGCGCTTCAGTTCGTGTTCGGTCTTGACTTCGGCGGAACGAAGCGGGTGAAGGATATCGTGCTCGTCATCGACAATTCAGGCAGTATGTCGGAGACGGACCCAGACGGAGAGCGGTATGCGGCGGCGAAGGGCTTGATTGCGGAGATGAACAAGGACAAGCGCGTCGCGCTCATCTCCTTCACCGATTCCGCGCAGTTGCTGCAGCCGTTCGCGAACGTGGGGACGGAAGAGCGGAAGGAGGCCGTCTATTCGGTCATGGACGGTATCGTCCCTACAGATGAGGGTACGAACTTCAGTCAAGCATTGGGAGAAGCAGTGCGGGTTATCGAATCGAAGGACGATCAGCGGCGAGGCACGATGGTCATTCTGCTGTCCGACGGCTTCAGCGACTCCAGCATTGCGGAGCAGTTGAATCAGCTTCAGAGCAGAGGAATCGCCGTCCATACGATCGGCCTTAAGGTCGGTCACAGCGGCGGAATCGCCCTGCTGAAGGAGATCGCGGAATCGACCGGAGGCCATTATTACGACGTCTCCCAATCGGACGGGCTGTCGGCGGCGTTCCAGAACATCTATATGACAATCGACAACCGGATGCTCAATGCGATTACCGCAGGCGCTCCAGAGGAGCACGATATTTATAAAGTACTGAGGATACTGTCGTACGTCATCATCGGAGCGGCTATCGGGCTATCGCTGGGGCTGTTGTTCGACAACCGCTATTTGGCGCTTAGCTTCGGACTCGGCGGCGTCGCAGGAGGATCGCTGGCCGGACTCATCATGCATGCCGGCTTGTCGGGAGGGGCGATTCAGGACGCGCTGACCCGGAGCGCCGCTGCGATTGCGATGACCGCTGTTATCGCATTGTTCACGCTTGTCGTGCCCATTGGCGAGAAGGGCAAGCCGGGCAGGAAGCGTGCGGACGCATTGGCTCATGTCGATGGCGGAAGCAGAGGCGGCAAGAGGAACGGCCGGAGCCACGGTTTTTAGCGGAAAAGGCTTCATGCCAATGATAGGGGGTGGGCAAGATGCAATTTGTAGATGCCGATGAAGGAGCGCCGCGAATTACCGGCCTGTCGCATGCGGTAGAAGACGATCAGTGCGTCCTGCGCTGGATATGGCCGGCTGCGGTAGATGCCGTCTACATCAGCGCGCTCCCGCTAGGCGGAAGGGACGGCGGGGATGAGGATGCGGGCAGGCTGAAGCTGTATACCAAGTCGGAGTATAAAGCCAACAACGGCTTTGCGTGCCGGCTGAACCCGGCGCGCCCGTACCGCTTCACGGTCTATGCCTTCGTCGAGGGCAAGGAAGGCGCGTTCCTCATTCGTCAGTCGGACGGTGACAATCGCACGGAGCTGAGCGCGGGCAAGGCCAAAATATTCTATAGCATTACGGAGAAGGGCGGACTCTTCCGCAAGCATAAACAGGCCTTAATAGAAGTGGATACCGAAACGGCGCTGAATCAGGATGTATTGTGCTACGTGAAAAAGCAAGGGGGGTACCCCGCAAACCGGGAGGATGGCATTCTCTATCCCTTCGTGACGCCGTTCTCGCCGGGCAGAAATGTGCTTCCGCCGATTGAAATCGGCAAGTCGGAATACGTGCGGCTGTTCTTGACCGATGGCCGGACGCATGGACAATTGTATGAGCTGATCGCAAGATAAGCTGAGGTCGCAGGTCAAAGAAAGGAGCAGCCATGAGCCTATTCAATCTATTTAAGAAGAAACCGGAGAGCAAGCCGAAGCCGCTGTATTACGATATTGTGTGCCCTTATTGCTTCAGCAGGTTCGAGCCGGAGCAGGTCGTCTTCCGCGCGACGCATTCCCGTGAGGACGATGAGGACTATGCGTTGGGCGAAGACGAGGAGCTGAACAAGTACCGCGAGCGATTCGGGCTGGATTCCGTCTACGATATGGAAGCGGTGCTGGACCCGAGGGATGTGCCGCCGGAGCAGCATGTCTATTCGGAGCATGTGTTGGTCGGAATTCACGACCGGTATGGCGAACTGACCCGCAGAAGGCTATGTCCGAAGTGTCACAATGAGCTGCCCGTTACGGCTGGCAAGGTGCAGAGCAATATTATTTCCATTATAGGAGCTTCGCAGGTGGGGAAGTCCGTCTATATGACGGCGCTGATCCATACGCTGCAGCAGACGACTGCGGATCATTTCAACGCCGCGTGCATGCCGCTGAACGCGGAGATCAGCCGCAAGTTCCGCACCAATTACGAAGAACCGCTGTTCCAGCGCGGCGACCTGCTCGCCTCCACCCAGAAGGAGAAGATGCAGGAACCGTTTATTTTCCAATTCGTCTTCAAGGACGAAGACAAGCCGCCGCTCACGCTCGTCTTCTTCGATGTGGCGGGCGAAGGGATGGTAGAGCAGGATTACCTGGGGCTGCATGGCCAACATATTAAAAATTCCGCAGGCATTCTGTTCCTCGTCGATCCGCTTCAGATCCGTTCCATCCGCGACAAGATCCGGATTAACTACGGCGACAAGCCCGGCGAATGGGTGTCGCAATACGATGAGCCCCGCGACGTCGTGCTTACGCTGTTCGGCGATTTCATCGCTTACCAGGAGCAGAGCAAGACGGACATTCCGACGGCGGTCGTGCTGACCAAGAGCGACATGCTGCATTCGCTCAAGGATGAGGATGGGGATTACATTAAGAGCAACAGCAACATATTCAACAACCTGATCCACCGCCAGCAATTCAATCTATCGGAATATGAGAATATTGACGGTGAGATCCGCCGCTTCATCGAGAAGGTCGACCGGCCGTTCAAAGGGACGATGGATGTCTACTTCAAGGATACCGCCTACTTCGCTGTATCGGCGCTGGGCAGCAATCCGGTAGACCAGAAGCTGCAGACGGTCGTCAGTCCGATCCGCGTGGACGAGCCGTTCATCTGGCTGTTGTACAAGCTGAACTATATCGAGGGGAGACGAGATTAGTGGCGGACAACAAGCCCCGCGCAGCCGTTCAGCAGCAGATGTACACGCGGGAGAGATGCGGCATATTCCGATCAACGGAAGGCTATGACACGATTGCCAAGTCGGAAGGGCTGGATGCCGGCTTCGTGAAGAAGGTGCTCCACCCGCTCTGTGTATACGATGCTCCGGCCAGTCTCGCGACCGACGGTGTGAAGGAGGAGAACGCCTATCCCGAGTCGATTCATCTGCTTCATCTGGATGGCGGTTCCATCGTGCTGGGGCGAAGCATCTATAAGGGCGCCGACTTCACCGGCTTGCGCAGCACCTTCTTCACACACAATTACATCCTGCCAGCGGGGGCGGCCGGGGGGACGGGCGCCGGCGATTACCGCAGTTGGCTGTCGGCGAGATTCGTCGATTCGTATGCCATTGAGAGCGGGATGGAACTTCAAGAGCTGCTTGCCCTGCCCCAAGCAGATGCAGGGGAGGAAGAGGAGGTGTCCGGTACTGTTCTGGCGGAGCTCGGATTCGGCGAGCGGGAATTCAAGGCGCTGCTTCACGCCGTTATGCAGTCGCTGGCCGGGAAGAAGAAGGTCTATGTCGCGTTGCATGTGCCGATAGCCCGACTGTCGCATGAGGCGAAGCGGCTGCTCCGCGTCTTGTACCGTTGCTTGCCCCGTGCTTATCGGGAGACGCTGGGCTTCATCACTTATTCGAAGGAGCCTGTCAGCCGGAAGGGCATCCATCTGACGTTCGTGGAGCCGGGAAGCTTGCGTGCCGGGGACAGAGAGACGGAGAAGGAATATGTGATCGACATGGCGAGCGGACGGATGATGAATATCGATGTGGAGAAGCTGGAGTATCCCTATCTTCATTACGCCTGGTCGGCTGTGGAACGTGGTCTCGAGCTGGAAGACTTCCACCAGTACGCAGACAAGATGCTGGAGGGGATGGACGGTAATTCCGCCCTCTCTCCCGCCACCTATCATGATTTGGCGGAGCTGTACGCGGCTGCAGAGCACGGGGATGAGCGGCTGGGAAGACTTGATTGCCCGCTGCTAGGCCGCGCCCTTCCCTATTTGCGTACGCCTGATGCGATGGAGAGCAAGATTCAGCTGCACGACTTGCTGCTGGCCCGATTCGATCTCTATTACGACAGTCTCATGCAAGGAGAGATTCCCGGCGAGGACGTTATATCGCTGTATCTTCAGTACTATGGCATCGTCGGCAAGCTGATGGAGAACAAGCTTGTCGGCTTTATGGTTCTGGCTGTCACCAATGCGGACAGGAGCGGGGATGAAGAAGCCGTTGCCCATCTATACGATGTCATTGAAAGCGACGAGTCGCTGGCCGTTGCCTTCTTCCGGAAGGTCGTGGAGGAGGCTAGGTTCGCGGAAAGGCTGTTCTTTCCATATCTGGCCCGAAAGCTGAAGGAAGTGCAACTGCACAATTGGACAGGGCTGCTGATGGAATGGGGAAGAAGCTTTCCTCGCATATTCCAATACGAGCAGCTGTATGCGACAGCCCGGGACAGCCTTGGCGCCAAGCTGGCGAAGGAGCGACAGACGTTGGCAGCGGCCAGCCTGCTGCTGGAGCAGCTGCTGCATGTCGAAGCCGGCTCGAAGCAGGGCGGGGGCAAGGCGGATATCGGAGCGGTGGGGCTGGGCAAGGAGCTGGAGCTCACCGTGTACGATACACTGCTGTCGGGCATCCGATTCGACAGGTTGACCAGGCACGAGCTGGCCAACGCTGAATTTCTGGGCGACTCGAAGCGGCTGAGGCGCTGGAATGAAGGATTGCGTGAGCCTGGGCGCATGGCCGCTTCGCGCAAGCTGAGGGCGCTTTACGCTTGGTTCGTGCAGAGCGAGAGCGGAGAATCGTTGTTTCACGGATTGGAACCGGACGAGGCGCAGAGCGTTCAAGGTATCGGACGGGACTTACTTGCAGGCGGCTTGCGCGAGGAAGAATTTGACCGGTTGGTGCCTGCATTCTTGCAAGGTCCGTTATGGGAGACGGTGAATTATGACGAGTTGTTCAATTTTTTGCATGAGCAATGCGTGGAGAAGGACACTATTTACCGCTTTATCCTATGGTCGGAGACGAGCCCTTATTTCATGCGAACAAGGGGGTTCGTTCCCGCTTACCGCTCATCGCTGCACCGTTATTTCTCGAAGCAGGACCGCGCCGCACTGAAGTCCAGGGCGAACTGGAAAAATTTCTTCAATGGGAGCGGGGATAAGCTGAAGGGAGTATTGAAGGAGATTCAGTTGGAGCAGTCGCCACCGCTCGTTCGCTTGCTTCGCAAAAATCGCAAGGGTACGCTGCTGCTGTCTGTAGCCGGTGCGGGCGTCGTACTGGTCGTGGTCGGCATTGTTATGTCGCTGTCCGGCAAGGATGAGCCGGTTATTACGCCCGATCAGCCTTCCACCACGGAGGTTTCGCCGGCTCCTACGCCAGATGCCGGGCAGGAGCCGGGAACAACGCAGCAGCCAACGCAAGGAACGGACGCTTCGCCTACGCCTACTCCTTCCGCAGGTGTCGGAGCGGACATGGAAGAGACGGCAGAGCCAAGCCCGACACCCAGTCCGGGCCTCGGCGTGACCGGCCCCGACCGCACTACGCGTCCCGACGCTTCCGATGAAGCTGCAACGGATGGGCAATAGTTTGACTTAGGCTCGCCGTCAGTTGCTGGACTGGTTGGAATTCCTGCCATGGCCTATTGTTGATCCCATTGAAATCCACCTGACAAGGTGGATTTTTTTGGATGAAATTGAGTTTATTAATTCGAGTGGAATCCCCAAAGCTGGTGCATGGACTTGTGAAAGCCGAATGAGTGTATGAATCCTACATTGAAGCGCCGAAAGCGGTGTTCGAGCTGAAATAGTGTATGAATCCTACATTGAAGCGTCGAGAAGGGGCGTTCGAGCTGAGATAGTGTATGAATCCTACACTATAGCACCGAGAAGGGGGCGTTCGAGCTGAAATAGTGTATGAATCCTACACTATAGCGCCGAGAAGGGGCGTTCGAGCTGAAATAGTGTATGAATCCTCAGTAGCGTTGCATTAAACCTGACATAGAATGCTTCCCTCAAAAGTCTCTCTAAATTGTGCTAAATATGTTAAATATATATGGTCCATGACGAAAAAAAAGCTCCTAAAATTAGAGT
>NZ_JAOQJC010000017.1 GCF_025567625.1 Paenibacillus sp. J5C2022
TCGCTCATTTTGCTCACATAGCTCCATTAAGCGTGCCTCGTACCGCCGAAAAGTAGGAGCTACCGCTCAAAATGGTCACATAGAAGCGGAAAAGTAGTGGGAATTGTGCGCTATCGCTCATTTTGCTCACATAGCCCCGCCAAGCTTGCCTCGTACCGAATGGACCTAAGTAGTAACAAAAAAACGCTCAAACTTGTTCAGGTTTGAGCGTTCCTTAATGTTTATGCTTTATTGGGATACGAGGTCCTTAAGAGATTTTCCGGGTTTGAACGCCGGCATCTTGCTGGCAGCAATATCAATCTCCTCACCTGTCTGAGGATTGCGGCCTTTGCGAGCTTGACGCTCGCGCACTTCGAAATTGCCGAAGCCGACAAGCTGCACTTTATCGCCGTTCTGTAGCGCTTCGGAGATCGCTTCGAATACAGCGTCAACTGCTTTCGTCGCATCTTTCTTCGGAAGCTCGGTAAGCTCTGTTACTTTTGCGATCAGATCTGCTTTGTTCATGATTTCACCTCCTTATAGTTTTGCGGAGCAAAACTGACTTCGTAAGCATCAGCTTAGTTTTGCGGAGCAAAACTGACTTCGTAAGCATCATACTCTTCATATTTCCTCTTATTCACCGAAAACTTGAAATATATACCTCATGATCGAACAAACATATATTAATACAGCCAAAAAGCAATTTCAAGAGAAAACCGAGCAAACCGGAATAAAAAAAGCGGCAATCGCCACGCTCCCCAAATCCGTTAGGCAAAATATCCTATTCCAACTTAAAACAGCCATCCGTCTATAGTTCGTTCGTCTCACCTCTTGTCATTTGCCTGTCTCCCCGGCGATGAAAAGCAGTCAGGCCGCTTCGCCAATAGCGAAACGGCCTGATTATTTTAATCTTAGTGCACGGCATCCTACAAAATGATAGCGATCAAGCCGCCGGAGCCTTCATTGATGATCCGTCCCAACGTTTCTTGCAGCTTGTAGCGCGCATTGTCAGGCATCATCGCGATTTTGCCCTGAATGCCTTCCCGGACGATAGAATGCAAGGAGCGGCCAAAAATGTCGGACTCCCATATTTTGATCGGATCGTTCTCGAAGTCCTGCATCAAGTATCTGACCAGTTCTTCGCTTTGCTTCTCCGTACCGATGATCGGAGCAAATTCCGACTCCACATCGACGCGAATCATATGGATGGATGGCGCAGTCGCCTTTAGCCGGACACCGAAGCGCGAGCCTTGGCGTATAAGCTCCGGCTCATCCAGCGCCATCTCGGCGAGCGATGGTGCCGCAATGCCGTAACCAGTCGTCTTCACCATCTCCAGCGCCTCTGCGAACCGGTCATATTCCCGCTTCGCATGGGAGAATTCCTGCATCAGCTGAAGCAAGTGATCCTTGCCCCGAATCTCGACGCCGACTACCTCCATCAAGATGCGATCATACAATTCGTCTGGAGCGTACAGATCGATCTCCGCAACGCCTTGCCCCATATCCATCCCGCTTAATCCTGCACGAGCGATGAAGTCGTATTCCATGAACTGGTTGACTACCCTGTCTACGTCTCTTAACCGGCGGATATCCTTCACAGTGTCGCGAACAGAATTTTCATAGTTGCTGCGCAGCCAGTGCTTGTCGTTCAGCACCATAACCCAGCTCGGCAGATTCACATTCACCTCGTGAACCGGGAATTCATAGAGCACTTCGCGCAGGACGGACATGACTTCCTCTTCTCCCATCGTGGCGGCACTCATCGCCATGACGGGGATGTCATATTTAGCTTGAAGCTCGCTGCGCAGCTGCTGTGTTTCATCGCTGCGCGGCCGAGTTGAGTTAATGATCAGGACGAACGGCTTGCCCACTTCCTTCAGTTCTTCGATGACCCGTTCCTCGGCCACGACGTAAGAGCTTCTCGGAATTTCGGCAATTGTGCCGTCTGTCGTTACGACGACCCCCAAAGTGGAATGCTCTTGAATCACTTTGCGCGTGCCGATCTCGGCAGCCTCCTGGAACGGAATCGGCTCATCGTACCAAGGCGTCGTAATCATGCGCGGACCGTTTTCGTCCTCGTAGCCCTTGGCTCCTTCAACCGCATATCCGACGCAATCCACCATTCTTACGTTCACTTCAAGCCCTTCGGCCACGCGCAGCTGAACAGCCTGGTTTGGCACGAATTTCGGCTCGGTTGTCATGATTGTTTTACCCGCGGCGCTTTGAGGGAGCTCATCAACGGCTCTTACGCGATCCGATTCATTGGCAATGTTGGGAAGTACGACCGTCTCCATAAATCGTTTAATAAATGTTGATTTCCCCGTCCGGACCGCCCCGACCACGCCGAGGTAAATATCCCCGCCGGTACGTTCGGCAATGTCCTTGAAAATGTCTACTTTCTCCACTGAATATCCCCTCCCAATTGATTTTCCGGTTCGCCGCCTTCCACCGGACAAGAGGGCAGGCCAGCGACGCAACTCGTACATACTTTTTGGACTAGTAACATCTTATTGTTCAGACTGTCCAATTATGCCGATCCCGTCTACGAAATCTTTTTTCCTCCCTATAAGACTGCCTTCCCTTCCAAGATTGAAATATATGAGCCTGCTGCCGCAAACATGACAAAAACCCTCTTGCAGGCAAAAAGATTGCAAGAGGGTTCTTCTGTCTGGGGCCAATCTGTTATGGCTGGACAGCTACCGGCTCGCCGTCGCGTAAGCGATATGCCGGAGCTTTCACCGGTACGAAAGGGGAGGCAGCGACCAGCAGATCGCGCAAGTCGTCTTCTTCTCCAATCAAAGTGGCGTCGCCGTTTTTTTGCAGCTGTTGCGTAATGTCAATCGCGTAATCCAAATATACCGCCCCGGACTCGTCCACGACAGCTCTTAATGTTTGTCCGGAGTAAACGCTCTTCAATACGGGAGCTGTTTTGCCCATAGTCTTATAATCAATTTCATAGAATCCAGGGTATACCGCTTCCAGCTTGGGCAGCTCGCCCGTATTCTGTATGTGTTGATACATCCAGATTTGAATATCGTTCACCTTCTGCATGGAGACGATGTCCATCAGCTTCACCTTGGGGTCCTTCTCCTCGTCAATGACGATAAAATAATAATTGCCGCCCTTCTCGAAAGCAACGGACGGTATCTCCCCGATCATTTCCTTCGCCTGCAGCTTGGCAAAATTGAGTTTAAATTTCTCGAACTTCGGAACATCGGGCGTACTGTTCTGAATCGGCAGCAGCCCTGTCACTTCCAAATATTGATCCACTGCAGCTTGTACATTGCGGACGGCTTCATTCGCCGCTCCTCTGTTCTGCTGCATATTCTCCTTCGGATACAGGCACCCTGCCAGCAAAACCGCCATGCCAGCCACACACGCTACAACAGCGGCATGTCTCAATCGGCCCATGCTATTTCTTTCCCTCATCTCTCCGCCCTCCACATGGCTACCAAAGCTCATCATCCTTGTTCTTATTGCGGGCCAGCTCAAGCTGCTTCTGCACAGCTGCGCGAAGCGGGTCCAATGGCACGTGCACTTCCACCTTCCCGGCCGCCCTCGCCTGACAGGCCAATCGGAATGCCTGGTCCTGCATGCCGGCCAGCTTGCGCCGCTCCGCTTCTCCTATCGGCAGAAGCTCGCTATCGCCGGTTACCTTGACTTTGCACATAAAGCATGCCGCTTTCCCGCCGCATCTGGTCGGTATGTGCACGCCTGCCCTTCTTGCTGCATCCAACAAGCTGGTCCCTCTGCGAACTTGAACGGTACGCCCAGAAGGAAGAAAGGTTACTTCTGCTTCCATAGCGGCACCTCCGCTTTCATGCCAAACATCATCTCGCGAATGTGGATTCTCATTGCATCGGGTATCGCATTATCCTTCTCCAGCGCTTCCAATGCGGGCAGGTGACGCTTAAGATCCCGTTCCATCATGGCCGCGATCGGGGTTACGCGATCCTGTCGCTCCCGCAGTACATTGAACAGCAGCTCATGGGCCAGCGGGACGACGTGTACGTACTCCGTTGCTTCCGGCAATTGCACAAGGTGCGCATACGGAATCAAAAGCTCCTTCACCTTGATGGAATAGGTGCAGCCCAATGCTGAGACTCGAAATCCGCCCACCAGTTCAATGAACACGCCATCTATCCGGTAATGAGCAAGCCGGGATCGATAGATTGCCGTTGTGCTGTGCTCCGGCTGGTCGACGGCATATTCCCTTAACGCGTGATGAAGAGATGCTACATCCTCATCGTCGCAATAAATGTCCACATCGTTCGGCGACAACGGCAATCCTCGCAACAATAAGCCTGCACTTCCGCCGACTACCCATTTCGAGCGCCCCGCCGCTTCGGCAATGGCAGCCAATGCCCGTTGCACCCGATTGACGTCGTTCATCCCGACATCCCTTTCCATGACCTAGAAATAGGTCTTATTAGCAGCTACGATTCGTCCAGCGCCTTCCCGCACGATAGCTTGGCAACCGAGTCTATAGCCTTCATCTAATTCTTCGGGCTCCAGCCGATCCCACTCTGCGTCCGTTACCTCTTCCAAAAATGCCATGCCTTCGGTCACGAGGCAGCGACAACGCGCGCATGTGCCACGCGTACAAGAGAAGCTCCAGTCGACTTCGTGTTTCATGGCAAGATCAAGCAAGCTCAGACCCGCTTCCGCTTCCACCTCGGCCGTTTTCGTTTTGCCTGTTAGAACAATCATCTTCTCATGCTCCTTTTCTGATCTCGTATGCTGTCGATTTATGTATGCCAATAAACTTTATATAATGGAGAAGAATCCATAAATAAAACCTAGCAGCAAACAAAAAAAGGCGACAATCGACAAAATGATTCGAACGAATCCTTTTGTCTTCAACCTTGCGAACGTAATGACGACAGCTGCAATCGCCATCAGGCCTATGCCCAAAAAAGAAACCCACATTTTTGTCATCGGATCCATAAGTCATTCTCCCACCTGTCACACTGAAAAGGACAAACGCCGGCAGACGAAGCGGATATCCCCTTCATCAAGTTGCCGGCATTTGTCGAAAGCATGATCACTTTTTTATCATCATTTTGATCAGGGATTCCATACTAGACGGACTCATGCCGCTTGCTTTTACCGCTTTGACAATATCGTTCATCGTGGAATCCGGTACTTTTATTTTCGCCATATCCGCAACCCGCTTAATTAGCTTGCGCAGCTCCGCTTCGTCGGAGAATGTGTTGGCATCTACTGTACCTGCCAATTTTTTGACGGCGTTTTCGGATATATTTTTGCCAGCTTTCTTATTGATAGCGCTCAATACGTCCTTAGGAATACCTTTCGACAAATTATCCACCCTCCTTAAGCCATATGAGTACTTAGCATCATATGAAGAGGGCAGTACATTGGTGTAGGCGGTTAGCCTATCACTTCCATTTCATGCGTCTTCAATCTTCCCATGAGGTGGGATACCGCCTCGCGGGGCTGCTTGCCCTGGAAGAGCACCTCGTGCAGTTGAGACGTGATCGGCATATCTACTTCGTACTGCTGCGCAAGCAGGTAAGCCGCCTTCGTCGTTCTCACGCCTTCGACGACCATGCCCATCTTATCCAACACCTCGCTGAGCGGCGTTCCGTCGGCCAGCATATAACCTGCGCGCCAATTGCGGCTATGCTTGCTCGTACAGGTGACGACAAGATCACCAACGCCAGCCAAGCCTGCGAACGTTAACGGATTGGCGCCCATAGCCGCTCCCAGCCTGCCGATCTCCGCCAACCCGCGAGTAATGAGCGCTGCCTTGGCATTGTCGCCGAACTGCAACCCGTCGGTGAGCCCCGCCCCCAACGCGATAATATTCTTAATGGCGCCTGCTACTTCCACTCCGACCAGATCCTTGTTCGTATAGACCCGGAAATCGCTATTCATGAACGCATCCTGCGCTTTCTCCGCCATGGCAATATCCTCGGATGCCACGACGACCGTTGTAGGCTGCCTGCGGATGACTTCCTCCGCATGACTCGGTCCTGACAATACGACGATGCTTGATCGGCTCCGGCCCAGTTCCTCGGAGAGCACCAGCGACATCGGCTTCAGACTCTCGCTCTCGAATCCCTTCGTCGCATGTATGCACAGCATATCCGGTTGAAGATGCGGCGCCGCCTGCCTGGCTACTTCCCTCATCGCCCCGGATGGCGCGACGAACAAGCACAGCTCCGCCCCGTCAAGCGCTGTCCGCATATCCGTTGTGGCCAGAATTCCGCCGGGAAGCTCGCATCCCGGCAAATACTTGTCGTTGCGGCGCCGCGAATTGATCTCTTCAGCTTGTACGGCGTTGCGCGTCCATAATGAGACCCGATAACCGTTCGCCGCAAGGACGGAGGCCAAAGCCGTACCCCAACTGCCTGCGACGAGCACAGCCGCCCGCTTAGCTTGTTGATGCTGTTCCACGCTGCGTCACGCTCCCTTCTTCACGCCCAGCTTATTCTCAGTCCCTTGCAGCAGCTTGCCGATATTGCTGCGATGACGAACGAATGCGAACAGGGTAATGATTAATGCACCTGCGAACAACGGCAGTGAGTACTGAAATAGGATAATAAAGATCGGTGTGAGCAAGGCGAACAACAGCGAACCGAGAGAGACATACCGGGTAATGGCGATCGAGATGATCGCCACGATGCCCGCGCACAGCGCCGGCCAGAAAGCAAGCGTCGCGATGACGCCTACCGTCGTTGCGATGCCCTTGCCGCCCTTAAAGCGGAAATAGATGGGCCAGTTGTGGCCGATGATTGCCGCGAGGCCGCACAATACAGGAACCCAGCCGTTGTTGCTGGCAGCGTGGCCGATCAAGACCGCTCCGATGCCCTTTACGATATCGAGGGCGAATACCATCAGGCCCGGTCCTTTCCCCAGTACGCGCAGCGTATTCGTGGCGCCCGCGTTGCCGCTTCCGTGCTGGCGGATGTCGATGCCCTTGACCCACTTGGCAATTACAATGCTGAATGATACCGAACCTATCAAGTAACTAAGCACTACGGCCAAAATTTCTAGCACCAAGCTTCTTCTCCCCTAGTCTTCGTCTGATTTCCGTCTCGTATAAATGCGCACCGGAGTTCCATCGAACTGGAATGCGGCGCGAATCTTGTTCTCCAGGTAACGTTCATAAGAGAAATGCATCAGCTCTGGATCATTGACGAAACATACAATGGTTGGCGGCTTCGTCGATACCTGCGTGACATAATTGATGCGCAGACGTTTCCCTTTGTCAGATGGCGGAGGATTGATTGCGACTGCATCCGATACGACATCGTTGAGCAGATGGGTCTGAATGCGCAACGCATGCTGCTCCGATACATAGTTGACGACGGGCAGCAGCTTATGCAGTCTGGACTTGGTAAGTGCAGACAGAAAGACGATCGGCGCATATTGCATGAACAGGAAATGGTCTCTCACCTTCGCCATGAATTGCTGCATGGTCTTGTCGTCCTTATCCACAACATCCCACTTATTGACGACGAATATGGACGCTTTGCCCGCTTCATGCGCGTAGCCGGCAATATGCTTGTCCTGCTCGATAATGCCTTCCTCGCCGTTAATAAGCACCAGCACGACATCTGCGCGTTCAATCGCTTTCATGGCGCGCATGACGCTGTACTTCTCCGTCGTCTCATACACTTTGCCCCGCTTGCGCATGCCTGCAGTATCGATCAGCACATACTTCTGGCCGTCGCGCTCGAACGGCGTATCGATCGCATCCCGAGTCGTTCCCGCCACATTGCTGACGATAACACGATCTTCGCCCAACAGCGCGTTCACAAGCGATGACTTTCCAACATTCGGCCTTCCGATCAAGGCGACGCGTATGACGTCGTCGTCATAGCCGTCGTCCTCCAGCTCAGGAATCAGGTCGGTTGCCGCATCCAGGAGGTCGCCAAGACCAAGCCCGTGCGAGCCGGATACGGGGACCGGCTGGCCGAAGCCCAGTCCGTAGAATTCGTACACTTCATCCATCCGGTGCTCGTTGTCCACTTTATTCACGGCTACGACAACCGGCTTGCGCGAACGGAACAATAGCTGTGCGACCTCGTCATCGGCATGCGTCAGCCCCGTTTTGGCATCCACCATGAATATGATGACATCCGCCTCTTCAATAGCCAACTCCGCTTGCATGCGGACAGACTTCAATATTTCATCCTCGCCGTCGATCTCAATGCCTCCGGTATCGATTATGCTGAATGGCTTTCCGTTCCATTCTCCTGTGCCGTATAGACGGTCACGCGTTACACCTGGCTTATCTTCTACAATTGCCAGCCGATCACCGATTACCCGATTGAATATGGTAGACTTGCCCACATTCGGTCGTCCGACGATGGCGATAACGGGTCTTGCCATAATTGGTTTTTCACTCCTTCAACAATTCTCACGTAAATCATCATAGCAAAAAAGTGCGAGCTTGGCTAACCTTTCGTCGCACAAGAGGGAATAATTTATTGATGGTCCACAATAATAATCGTGCCGTTCTTTAAATCGTGAGCGCTTGCGTCCATAATTTTCTCAAGGAGAAAAGCCACCTCCTGAAGCCCCTTCTCACTCTGCATGATGAATACGGGGGCTCCCCCTCCAGCTACGAAATCCCTGTTCATTGTAACAACGGCAACAATGTCAGCCATGCTCACCCGCTCCTTTCTGATTGACCGGTGATTCTGTCGGCATTCTTACTGCAGACTCCAGAATCGGCACGCGAAGGATAACTTCCGTCCCCTTCCAGGAGCTATGGTCTTGAGGGATGAAAAATACGGCCAGGCGGCCATCGTTCATATCCAGCTTCGCCATCGGGATAAGAGCCGGTTCCCCATCGTCGCGATATACTCCCATGATCGTTGCGAGATCGTAGAGTATCGCCTGGCGCTGCCCCAGATTGCTGAGGGTCGCTCTCGCGTTCGGATTGACAGGCGTCAGTACGTACCCCGCTCCGCGTTCGGTTATAATATCCTGATTCGTCTTCAATCCGACATTCATAATGTAGATATCATCGACGAACAAGTCCGGACCGTCGACCTTCACGATTCCTTGATGGACCTTGGCAATATGCGAGATGTTATGCCCGGACTTCAGCTTCATGACAATGAGCAGAGTAATGAGACCGGCGGCGAGCCCATACCATACCTGGAACATGATCGCGAACAAGCTGGTGACGAGCGCCGACATGATCACCAGATAATTGCGGCCTTCGAATACCATCGCAATTCCTTCAATATAAGTTGCCCCTCGGCTTACAAGCTCCAGACTGTCGATCTTCGTCAACGTTTCCCGCTCCATCTTCCTGACATCACGGAATTGCTGGGCAGCCAGCGTCAGGAACGTAATCGCCGTGTAATCCTTCTTGAACAAGGCAGGCACAGCGACCGCTCCAAGCGCGGCTGCAATGACGCCGA
The DNA here is from genome assembly GCF_025567625.1 of Paenibacillus sp. J5C2022. GTDB lineage: Bacteria > Bacillota > Bacilli > Paenibacillales > Paenibacillaceae > Pristimantibacillus. The sequence continues at coordinate 9,384 of NZ_JAOQJC010000017.1, forward strand.
GAGAAATATGAATGATTCGTCCATGCGGATATGTCGGATATTGCCGATAATCCGTCTTGAGCAGCAGGATGCGAGCAATGACGCCAATAACAATCCCGCTCAGCACGCCCAGCAAGTATTTGTTCTCCTCCAAAAACAGCATCATCGCTATGACGACCCCCTATTCTTATAGAACAATGCCCCGTTAAGCCAAGAGAGAATTCGCTGCCATGCCTTGATGCCGGCTGTGCATACTATTCCTGCCGCGATCGCTGTGCATAACTCATCCCACCATTGCGCGGAGCCGATCAGCGCGCCGCTATACTGCTGCAGAGCGAGCAACAAGGAAGCAAGTGCGCATCCCCAGCTGAGCTGAGCGAATTGCTGCCTGTAAGAGGAGGCGAACACACTGCTCAGAAATCCGCATAGCAGCGGTGCATCCGCCTCGGGTGAAACCCAATGAAACATAGGATCATGCGCATAAAGCGAACGCAAGCTAGCCCATACGAGTGCCAGCATCAATACACATAACGCTTCGTAGCCAATCGCCGTCTCTCGCCTCCCCTTATACAAGCCGACCGAGCTTGCGACCAGCAGCATGACTACCGCTGCATGAATGATAGGTCCCTCATTAGCCGGGAACGGGTCAATCCATAGAGGAAGCTTGATTACAATTATGAATACTAGCAGCATCAGCCAAAATATATGCCTCCCGATACCCGGAAAGAAGTGGCTGCGCCAGCCCGTAGCGAGAAGAATGATGCCAATCATAAGAAAAAGAGTGCTTGCGTAACCTGCCACCATGGCAATCGGAACCACCTTTCGTTCCCCTATTATGCGCCAATACAAAAAGGCTATTCCCTAAAGCGGGAATAGCCTTGATTAGTATAAACGATTACTTCAACTTGCTAAGCTTGTCGCCAAAGCGCTCGCCGAGCGAGTAGCTCATGCTGGAGCTGTTCAAGCTGACATTAGGGTTGTTGATGTCCTCCACCTTAGGAGCACGTGGAGCACGCGGACCTCGCTCTGGTCTAGCGCTTGGAGCCAGATCTTCCGGAGCTTCTTCCGTTTCCTTGATGCTTAGGCTAACGCGCTTCTCAGCTGCGTTGAAATCAAGGACTTTAGCGGATACTTCTTGCCCTTCCTTCAACACTTCATAAGGAGTCGCAATGTGTTGATGTGCGATTTGAGAGATGTGAACAAGTCCCTCCACGCCCGGTGCAATCTCAACAAATGCGCCAAAGGAAACGATGCGGCGTACAGTACCTGTTACGATATCGCCTGTTTTGAATTGGTCAGCAGCCGTTTCCCAAGGTCCTGGCTGTGCCGCTTTCACGCTGAGGCTGATTTTGCCCGCTGCAGGGTCTACCTTCAATACCTTCACCTTAACGGACTGGCCTTCGGCTACGACATCCTTAGGATGCGCCACATGCTGCCAGGACAGCTCGGATACGTGAACAAGTCCGTCAACTCCGCCGATATCGACGAATGCTCCGAATGGCGTCAAGCGTTGTACAGTTCCTTCCAGCTCTTGACCTACTTCCAGCGAAGACATCACTTCTTGCTTCTTCTGCTCGAATTCCGCTTCCAGCACTTCCTTCGCGGACAAGATCACTTTATTGTTCTCGCGGTCAATTTCTTTCACTTTGACGCGAAGGGTACGGCCCTTGTAATCGCTGAAGTCTTCAACGAAATGGCGCTCAACCATGGAAGCAGGAATGAATCCGCGAACGCCAACGTCAACGACAAGACCGCCCTTGACAACGTCGGCTACGATTACTTCGAACACTTCACCGCTTTCGAAGCGTTGCTCCAGTTCATCCCAAGCTTTCTCGCCGTCGACAAGCTTCTTGGAAAGAATGAGGCTCTCTTTATTGTCGTCGATGCTGACAACCTTCACTTCAACCTCTTGGCCGATTTCCACTGCGTCCGTTGCATTCTCCAGTTGGACAGCGGACAGATCGCGAAGCTGAATGATACCGTCATATTTATATCCAAGGCTTACGTAAGCTTGGTTGTCTTCAATTTTGACGATTGTACCCTTCACTGTGTCGCCCTTCTTCAGCGTCACCATGTTGTCCATTGCGTCTTGCGTAACTTCCTCTGCAACGGATTCTTGCACATTGATTTCTTCTGACATTTGAAATAACCTCCTCAGTTCATACCCCAACTTTATTTAAATCCGCATAACATGATTTAGTATACGGCATTTAAAACGATTCGTTAACTGTTTGATGAAAGCTTTTTTATTGCGGCCATAATGACCTCTGTCGCTTGCTCGAGCTTATCGGTGGATGAAGCGTCAATGATAGCAGATAATGTAATCGGCTCGCCATAGCAAACGTACATCTTGCGGAAGGGCTTATATCCGCCCTTGATAGCTACGGGCACGACCTTCGCGTCGCTCCGCAATGCGATCATAGCGGCTCCCTTCTTGGCGGCGCCTGAAGCGCCCCTTGTTCCCTCCGGGAATATGCCCATCACCTTGCCGGAATCCAGCAGGGTAATAGCCGACTTGATGGCATCCTTGCTGACTCCTCCCCGCTTTACAGGGAATGCGCCGAAGGCTGTAATCAGCGGCCCGAATACGGGAACCTTGAACAATTCTTCCTTCGCCATGAAATGGACCTTGCGCTTCACATAGATGCCCACCGTTGGCGGATCGAAATTGCTGATGTGATTGGAAGCCAGAATAACGGCTCCCTCGTCGGGAATGTTCTCAAGCCCTTGCGCCTCCAGACGAAAAATGAGCTTATAAATGATGGCAAGCAGCCCGCGAAAAAAGACGTATAGCATAGTTTACTTCGCCTCCGCCAATTTGGTTCGGCATATGCGGATAATGTCGTCAACCACTTCGTCGATTGTCATCCCGCTGCTGTCCAGCACATAAGCGTCATCCGCTTGAATAAGCGGCGCAATCTCCCGCTTCGCATCCAGGGAATCCCGCTTCGCGATCTCCGCTTCCAGCTCTTCCAGGCTTATATCAGCATGGTCAAGCTCCTTGAAGCGCCGCTGTGCTCTCTCCTTCGCGGAAGCGGTCAAGAACACCTTCACTTCTGCATCCGGCAGCACATGCGTGCCGATATCCCTGCCGTCCATGACGACTCCCTTGCGGGCGGCCATCTCTCTCTGCAGTCCGGCCAGCACTTGTCTAACGGATGGTGACGCAGCGTAATAGGACACCTCACGGGTAACTTCCAAGGAACGGATATCTGTCGTGACATCCTCGGAGTTGACAAGGACGGATTGTCCCTCTGCGCCCCGTATTAACGCAATATCCAGCTTCTCCAGAAGCAAGGTCAGGGCTTCTTCCTGATCGGCGGCAATAGCCAAGCGCTGCGCGCTTAACGTAACGGCTCTATACATCGCGCCTGTGTCGATATATATATAACCCAGTTGCCCGGCGACAAGTCTTGCAACCGTGCTCTTGCCCGCGCCTGCCGGCCCGTCAATTGCGATATTGATGCGGTTGCAGTCACCAGTCTGTTGCGTCACTTACAGCCAACCCCCTTTAAGTTCAAGACGGCCTTCCCCATCAATCCGCTTAGTCAAACAAAAAGCAGGCATTGCCTGCGACGTGAAAATTATACCACAGATTGGATTGGGATGCAAAAGACGATCTCCCCCGTCAGCGTTCCTTTCTTACCTTGGCAACCGGATGCCTTCCCATTTCTCAACATTCGTTATCCAGTAACGGACAACGTCTATTTGCGTCACAGCCTGTGCGACAAGAAGCAGAATAAAGAAAATGAGAATGCCGTTCCCTATTAATCTGCAAATTCTGTCGATCAGCAGCACGGCGGAATCGCGTCTCCGATCCTCGCCCCTGCGGAATCTTGTCCACATGAAAAATGCCTCCCAAACCCGACTGTTGGTCGTTAGGATGCTTGTTTTTCTTGCAGACTATTCATCTATTCCGATACTCCAGCTGCTTTTCGAAGCAGAATCGAATAATTTTCTGACGTTCCGTATCGCTAATGGCGATAAACTTGATCATTACCTGCTTGCGTCCGGATTGAAGCAAATTAATGCGAACGACCTCGGCTTTGAACGGGACATGCTCCACCGAACCATTCTTGAACGGTACGAGCAGCCAGCATTCGATCTGCTGTTCTTGCTGGAACGACCACTTGTTATCGCATAGGAATGAGATGCCTCCGCCTCCTATATCGTCTGTATGGCACAAGAAGCGAATGTGATCGGAGAATTTCACGGCAAGCTCGAGTTCGGCAGGGACGCGCAAGAAGCTTCGCCTTTGTACTTTGGTCATACGTTCCGGGTCCGGCTTCATCAGCTTGACCAGCTTCAAACCTTCTTCTTCCTTGAACCCGATCACGTGGGAATCGAAAAAGTGCTTCACGCCATCTCCGGTCATGAAATAAACGGATAGCTCATCCCCCAGAAAAAGCCGTTTCATGCGCCCGCTGGATTCGCTGATAGGATATTCAATATGTAGTGCCTGATCTTCTTCGTCGGCAATACGGGACTTGTATACGACCGCAGCTTCCGCTTCATCGGATGAAGCGATCTGGAAATACAGCATCTGATTGACTTTAGGCAACAACTAGCTCCCCTCCCATACTACAGCATTATAGCATGTCATTGGGAAGGGAGCTATCATTGATTTATTGGGGCTGATTCCCGGCTTTTACGAAGCTGCCTGCACATCCTCGGCGGATATAATCTCCACGGATTCCTCTAATCCCGTTTCCGCATTAATATATACACGATACAAGGAGCCGTTGATGCCGCCTACAAATTCATAACAGAGAACCTCATCTCCGCTATCGCCTTTGATGAGCGCCAGACGCTCATCTTTCACTTTCAGCTCCGGATTAATTGACTTACGAGCTTCCGCCTTGGTCAGTACAGGTCCCGGCATATCCCTCTTCCGATGCTGGAACACATAATCGCTGGCTTGCAGTCCGACCGCTTCTCCGTTGTCCAGAGCAATCTTAACCGTTACTTTGTCGGGATAGACCAGCACGTCGTTCTGGGATTCGACGTAGGTGAATACGCCGTTTTGATGGTACTCGTCGTAGGTGACGGCTTGCATATTTTTGAATCCGTGCTTTTGCAGGAATTGATCTGCGGCTGCCTTCGCTTTTGGGAAATCAATGGACTTCTTATCGACAGCTCGCGTTCTCATATACGAGATTAACGCTCCGCCCCTTTGGGCAAAGTCCATCTGCACATTGCCGTTGCCATTGTCATCGCCTTTCACGACTGCAGAGAAAGAAGCATACTCTGTCCCTTTGCCATTCTCGCTGACCTCCACCATGGAGGGGTCCACCTGAACAAACGATGATGCACGCTTCCTGATTTCCTCGTTGTTCATCATATCGCCGCTCAGCATTTTCATGGAACGCTTCTCGTACATGCTCATGACGGACGGGCCCCAGTCCAGCTCAGGATATTCGCCCACCTTTTCATCGACGCCTCTCAGCCCTTGTACAACCATATTGTTTCCGTTTGCTTCCTCGGCGGCGATCGCAAGCTCCACGTCCATCCACCGCAAATTGTCCGAGAGGACGTCCTGCTGCATATGATGCAAATCTTTTGCGATTTCGTCCGATTTCTCGTACAGCGTTTTTAACGTTTTGAACTCCGCCTCCGACAGCGGCTTCTTCGTCAAGTCCCTCACAGCGGTCTTATAGGCGAAGTTGGAAATATGCGACAGGAAGTTTTCCGTCTCTGTAAAGGGCAAATAGCTTAGCGGCAGCTGGCTTATTTCATTTTGCGCTTCGCTTGTCAGCCGCCAGACGTTGACAAGCCCTTTCTGATGAAACCCTTTCGATGTGGAATTGACCGCCAGTGTATTGCCTAGCTGCTCATGAAGCTTCTCCACATGAGACGTCAAGTTATGAAATGCCCGCTGATACTGATTTTCCGCTTTTATTAACAGTTGACTTTTATCCTGCTGCATCTGATAGCCCCAATAGACAGATCCAATCAGCATTACAGTGACAATGGGGAACAGAACCGCGCTTATTTTTCTGTACATACGCAAAAACTCCTTTCTATTGCCAAACCTGGTGTTAGTTTGGTTTGCAGAAAGGAGCTTTATGCATGCGAGCTTCCACTATTCGGCCGTTAAGCATTACAATTACAGCGCATTGTATTCTTCAATATGCAGGTCTTCGCTGTTGCTGCAAATGCATTGCTTGAAGCCCGTATCGAATGAGCCTCTTTCCTTGCGGCCGCGAAGAACGAATTTCTCGCCGCATACATTGCAGCGTATTATTACCTTCACTCTATCCGTCTCCATCCATACCTCCAACTTTTTTATAGATTGGCGCCAAGCCCTGTCAGTTATTAGCAGTATGGACGAAGACGTTACAATTTAATCTCCTCTTCCCTGTGAATGAGCCGAAAGGGCGATCTGGAATTGGCGCGATTCATGCCGTACAATCCCCATATCCAGAGAATGATCATGAATGGAGCAATGAACCATAGCCAGCCCTCCTTGAATATGAGCAAGATCCAATCGTACAATCCGTGCAGCGCGAAAGGCAGCAGGAGCGATATTGCCAGAAACCACTTGCTGCTTCGGCCGCTTGCGAACTTGGCCTTCCCTACGTAATAGCCCATTAAGACGCCGAATAGCGCATGACCCGACACAGGCAGCAAAGCTCGCATAAGCAAGGAGCTGAACGATACCGGAGTAATTATCGCATACAGCACGTTCTCCATCGTAGCGAAACCAATCGAGATGGAGGCAGCATACAATATGCCGTCGTAATGCTCGTCAAATTCCGTATGGTTATAAATAAAATGATAGAGTACAAACCACTTCAAAAATTCCTCGACGCCGGCCGAGTGAACGAAGGCGGACAGAAATGGCGTCTCGCCCAGCCACAGCTGCAGCCCGCGTTGAATAACCATAACGGGAATAACGATAAGCACGCCGAGCAGAAACATTCTTAATACCATATGAATCGGCTCGGCGTTATATCTATCGCGCAAATATAAATAAATAAGAAGCGAAATGCCAGGAGCAATAGCCGCGGCAATAACTGAAACCAACAAATGACTTCCCTGCCTTCTTACACCCACCCGCGAAACCGGACCGCTTCGGCCATCTTGCGCACACCTGCCATATATGCGGCTAGCCGCATATCCACCTTGCGGGTTCGGTGTATCTCGTATACATTCTGAAATCCGCGTATCATCATAAATTGAAGCTTGTCGTCCACTTCCTGCTCGCTCCAGTAATAGCCTCCGTTGTTCTGCACCCACTCGAAATAGGAGACGATGACGCCGCCAGCGCTTGCCAGCACATCCGGTATAAGGAGTATTCCCCGATCCGTCAGCATGCGGGTCGCTTCCAGCGTCGTAGGTCCGTTGGCCGCCTCCACGATAATAGAGGCTTTAATGGCGTGAGCGTTATGTTCTGTAATCTGATTCTCAATCGCAGCCGGTACCAGCACATCGCATTCCAGCTCCAGCAGCTCCTTATTGGTCATGGAGCTGGAGAACAGATTGGTCACATTGCCGAAGGAATCCCTGCGGTCAAGCAGATAGGGAATATCAAGCCCATCTTTATTATACAATGCTCCGTGCACATCGGAAATAGCAATTACCCTGCAGCCCGCCTCATGCATGAATTTGGCTAAATAGCTGCCGGCATTGCCAAAGCCTTGTATAACGATCCGCGCATCCTTGAGCGGAATATTGCGAAGCCGCAAAGCCTCGTGAATCATAATGACAACGCCTCGGGCTGTCGCAGTCTCGCGTCCTTTCGAACCGCCCAGCACAATTGGCTTGCCCGTAATGAAGCCAGGCGAATCGAATTCGCGTATTCGACTGTACTCGTCCATCATCCAAGCCATGATCTGAGAGTTGGTCATCACATCCGGAGCGGGAATATCCTTGGTCGGCCCCACGATCTGACTCACTGCCCGCACGTACCCCCTGCTTAACCGCTCCAGCTCGCGGAACGACATATTGCGCGGATCGCAGATGACGCCTCCCTTCCCGCCTCCATAAGGAAGATCGGCGATGCCGCACTTCAAGCTCATCCAGATCGAGAGCGCCTTAACTTCCCGCTCCGTCACTGCGGGATGGAAGCGGACTCCGCCCTTCGTCGGCCCTACAGCGTCATTATGCTGCGACCTGAAGCCGGTGAACACTTTCGTCGACCCGTCGTCCATGCGTACGGGTATTCTGACCGTCAACATGCGAAGCGGTTCCTTCAACAGTTCAATCATATCCTTGCCGTATCCCAATCGTTCCAAAGCCTGCTCAATTACAAGCTGAGTCGCTTTCAGCACATCGTTCATTTCGTTATCCACCCTATCCACCGCCTTCATATATCTAATATGAGCCCTCGGTGCACTTCATATTCCAGTGAATAGCCGACCGAAGCGCGCGAAATAAAAAACATCCGCAGTGCAAGCGACTGCAGATGTTCGTTAGTGGAATCCGATAGGCTAGAAATTAAAATGATCGCAAATGGCCTTGACTGCATCCTCCGCCATAATCACCTTCCCGTACTCCTCCAGCATGGCATATGTGACGGATGTCGCTTCGCCATATTCGGCCAGCAGCGCAATAGCTGCGTTGTGGCGGGCGGAATCGATCTGGGATGGCTCCAGAGCCATAATCCACTTGTCATTGTAGGAATAGAGCTGACCGCCCTCCGTAATGCCTGCCGCCATCAATCCTGTCGATACAGAGATTACATCTTCGAAGTCACGGAAAGCGTACATGATGATATCGCTCAGTTCCATCGTCACTTCCATATCATATATGTCATCGTCAAGCTCGTCTTCGTCACGCAGCCCGTCTTCGACGCTTCCCTGCTTGCCTCTGGTTACGATTACTACCATGCCTTGCGCAGGCATAGCATATACTTCTACTGCAAGAGGACGCCCGCTTGCTTCAAAGCCGAGTTCGTTGTAAGCTTGCTCCATCATCTCCAGGAACAATTCATGAAGCTTCGGAGGCTCGCGCCACATATCTTCCTTCTGGATCCCACGTTCCAACAAATCGTCGAACGTTAGGAAAATCCTTATTCTGTCCCCACTAATCCGTTCGATTTTCATGACAGGATCCTCCTCTGCAGCAGCTGTCGTAATAGCGTATGATAATTTCAACCCAATGTGCCAAAAATATGTGCACACCCATACTTACAATTACTTTACCACTTCTGGTTCAGGAATGCACTATTATTGCTCAAAAAAAAGAACCGTTATAACGGAGTTTGCCCTTTACAAGCGACTCCCGCAAACGATTCTTGTTCAACAGCTGGTCAATGATCAATGGGTCATGCCGGACGATGCCGCCTTTATTTTATCTACTTCTTTCTTAACGGCCGGGTCGCTGCTAATGATGGCTTCAATTTGCTCCCAAGCGACGCCGGATCGTTCTGCGGTATCGTCTGCAGGCTTTGGGGCTTCGGCAGCCGCCTTCTTCATATCCGCATTCAGCCACATGGACATCGCCTTACCTGCAATTGCCGCTCCCGCATCCGTCATGGCCGTGCAGGCGCGGGCCATCAGCTCGGGACGCCTGCGCGCCGCAAACATCGCAGCCATTGCGCCAACCATGCCTCCAAGCACGAAGCTGCTCATTCTCAAGTGGGATCACCTCTTCCTTGTCTGCTCGTTACAGCATTATTGTTGCCCTGGCCAATTCGACTCATGCTTCTTACACTAAGGAAATGATTGACGTTGAAGACGTACCCCCATATGATACTTAAGTGAACAACCCATTCAGGCGCATTGCCCGAAATAAGACGGAGGGAATTTACGATGAGAAAACGTAACTGGTATTTAGTCCCGCTTCTGGCCTTCCTGCTTGCCGGATGCAGCGGCGGCGCAGGAGAGCAGGCGGCCGAACCGGCTGTGCAGCCGGATTCCGTCACCGCTGCGCCAGAGGCGTCAGCTTCTGGCAGCGCAGACGTCGACTTGACGCCGGAGTCCAGCCTCAAACCGGCCGAGACAGCCGCCGCTATTGAAGCTGTGCCCGACGTGGCGCCGGAACCATCGGCTGAGCCGGTCAAAGCAATGTACAGCATGAATAAAGTCTTCCGCTTCGTGCCCATCGAAGAGGACGCGCCCGAACGAGCCGTACTGCTCACCTTCGACGACGGACCGAAGGACGAGACGGTTCTGACCAGCATGCTGGATACACTTGATAAGCATGGAGCCAAGGCGATATTCTTCGTCAACGGATATCGGGTGAAGCAGAATCCGGATCTGCTGAAGTTAATTCATGAACGAGGACAGACGATAGGAAATCATTCCTATGACCATATCAATCTGAAGAATGAAGACGCGGACAATGTGGAGAGCCAGCTTGGAAAGGTGCAGGAGGATGTGGAAGCGCTGATTGGGGAAAGACCAAAGTTCTTCAGGCCACCGTTCGGAGCCGGCAGCGATATCGTCAGAGATACCGCCAAAAATCACGGAATGCTGTATATGACATGGTCCAACGGCTCTCTGGACTGGGATAAGACGGCCAAGGGAAAACCCGAAGTGGTCGTAGCCAATGTCATGGAGCAGCTCCACCCCGGAGCCAACATCCTGATGCACGAGCTGGAATGGACGGCCGAGGCGCTGGATGAGCTGCTGACCAAAATTGCCGGGGAAAGCTACGTGTTTATCGATCCCGCATCGATTGACGTCAGTCTTGATGACTGAACGTCGTCCCGTACCAGAACAAGAAGGCCACCAGACCAACAAATAGCACAAATAAAAGATTATAGTACCATTTGGACCATTTATTAGCGCTTGAAGGGAACTTTTTCCGTCTTGGCGGCAGGGCCTCATCCTCGGGAGATTGCAATCCCTCTCGAACGATGGCGCCCTGCTCTTTGGCATGACCGTTCAACTGTCCCTTCTGGCTTCGGCTGAACTTCTCTCTCCTGCTCATGACTCCCTCCTGAATCGGATAATTAGACCCATCACAAAGTCGATCACAAAATGTGCTATAATGGGAGCCCAAATGCTGCCGCTCTGTATATAAATCCAGCCCAAACCGTAGCTGATGCAGAATACCAATCCTGTAGGAATCCAGTGGCGCAAGTAGCGGACATGAATCGCTGCGAAGATGATGCTCGTCCAATAAGGACCTATTGCATGCTGTATCGCTCCTCTGAACAACATCTCTTCGCAAATCGCGACAACGAGCGAAAGGAGAGCGATATGCCAAATTGGCCGGTAGCCGAATATGCGCTGATTCACGCCGCCATCGTCTGCCGCCTCCTCTGGAACCCAGCGGGAAATGAGCAGATCGACGAGAATGACTACCCCTGCGAACAGCAGTCCCCAGGCGGCAAAATGAAACGTTGCGGGAAACGCAAACAGTTCCAACAAATTTTGATGCTGAAATAATACCCATATGAAACCGATAATAAAAGTAAGCGCCTGCGTGACATACAAATTGATCAGCAGCATCCGATCATTAATTTCATCAACATTCACCTTGCGGATGCGTATTTTCCGAATATCGAATTTCTTCATAAACAATTGTTTCCTCCTAATTGCTGAATGTGATGTCAACCTATATTTCATACATAGAAGGAGATTAACCATGGAAAAAAGATTTACAGCAACAGCATTGTTTTTTAGCGTAGGATTTCTATTCATGCTCATACTGGCTGTCGGCGCATTCTTCTACGGGGTTCAGATCGGCTCTGACCGCATCGAAGCGAAATATGCCGCTTTAATGGAAACCGACGAGCAGAAGGATGAGCCGGCTGTGCCATACCAGCAGCAAGATCTTGTATCTTTCTATCATACTGTATTTTCGCCCTATCGTGAATTTCAAAACGAATGGCTGAATACGATGAGCAAATTGTCGCGCAGCGAGCCTATCGAAGCCGAGGCCGCATTCAAAAATCTGGGCAAGCTGTCCAAACGGAAAGCCGAAGAGGCCAGCGCTTACGATATGGGAAAATCCTTGCTGCTGGAAGAAGCGCAAATCCAGTACATCCGCAGCATGCAGCTGTTCCAGGAAGCCGCGGAGAATGCAGAAAAAGCCGCAAAAACAAAAGACCAGGACGAGCTCTACGATTATATCATGAACGAAGAAACATACCTTAAAGCAGTCAAGCAATCGCTGGAGGCTCAGAACAGTTATTACCTCGCGATGCAAAAATGGGCCGCATCCGTCGATCCCGAAATTCCGGGTGAGTATAAAGCGCCGGATCTGCTTGCGCTTGACAAGTGGCAGGACAAGCCGCTAGTTGTGAAAAACAGCGTCGTATCGGGTTACCTGGCGGACGGCTCCAAACTGTATCCCTTCTATCCTCACGACTTGACGAGCAGAGTGGATCTGTTCATCGAGTCCGGCGGCGCGGCGAAGCTGAAGCTGCAGAGCTTCAATGCGGTGATGGATTTGCTTCTCAGTACGGACGCTGTACCGAGCGGCCACTTCATATCGTTCAAAAACAAGCTCTACAACAACGAGCTTCTGCCCCAACTTCCCTTCTTCCTGCCCGACATGAATTAAGGTCTGCAGGGGTCTGAATCTTTGTCGAATACGATCGAGGATGACAGAATCATAACGAAAAATTCATAAATGAGCAAGTTTGAGCATTGCAATAAGCCTTAATCATGCTATAAAATAGAGAAAGTCCGAACGATCGTTGATGGAACTCTCCACCCGCTTGACCAACATCGCGGGTAGAGGGTTTTTCTGTTCATAATACGGCGAAGCCAGCTATGGCTTCGTACAGTCTAGGAGGCCTGCAGTACATGTTCAAAGTGTTAGTATCCGATCCCATTAGCGATATGGGTATCCAACAGCTTGTTGATGCTTCAGATGTTTCAGTAGACAAGAAGACAGGGTTAAGCGAAGAAGAGATTATTGCTATTATCGGCGATTATGACGCCATGCTCGTGCGAAGCCAGACACGCGTTACCGCAAACATTATGAAAGCAGGTAAGAAACTGAAGGTCGTCGGACGAGCAGGTGTCGGCGTCGACAACATCGACCTGGAAGCCGCCACGCAGAACGGCATTATCGTCATCAACGCGCCGGACGGCAACACCATTACCACTTGCGAGCACACCTTCGCCATGATGATGGCGCTGGCCCGTCACATTCCGCAAGCCTACAAGAAGACGGTATCAGGCACTTGGGACCGCAAATCGTTCCTCGGTGTAGAGCTGCGCAACAAGACGCTGGGCGTCCTTGGTATGGGCCGCATCGGCAGCGAGGTAGCCAAGCGTGCCAAAGCGTTCGGAATGAACATTCTGGGCTACGATCCGTTCATGACGGAAGAGCGCGCGGAGAAGCTGGGCGTGAAGCTGGGCAGCGTCGACGACATTGTCAGAAATGCAGACTTCATCACCGTCCATACGCCGCTTACGCCCGAGACTCGCCACATGATCGGCAAGCCGCAATTCGAAGTCATGAAGCGCGGCATGAGAATCGTGAACTGTGCGCGGGGCGGCATTATCGATGAGCTGGCACTCGTCGAAGCCATCGATGAAGGCATCGTGGCAGGCGCTGCATTCGACGTATTCGAGAAGGAGCCACCGGCTGCGGACCATCCCTTCCTGGGCCATCCAAGCATTATCGTCACTCCGCATCTTGGCGCGTCGACAGTGGAAGCGCAGGAGAATGTCGCGATCGACGTATCGGAACAAGTGCTGCATATTCTGCGCAACGAACCGTTCATGAACGCCGTCAACATGCCGCCGATACCGGCCAATCTGCAGAGCAAGCTGCAGCCGTACTTCGAGCTAGGTGAGAAGCTGGGCAGCTTCATCGCTCAGTCATCCGAGGGAGCTGTTCAAGAAATTACCGTCCAGTATGCCGGCGAACTGGCAGAAGTGGATACGCAGCCGATTACGCGTTATATTATGCGCGGTGTCCTCTCCCACCATCTGGGATCGGAGCAGGTGAACATTGTGAATTCCATGCACCTGGCCAAGCAGCGTGACATTAACATTATCGTTCAGAAATCGCACAAATCGAAAGACTTCACCAATCTGGTTACCGTAAGCCTTCGCACAAAGAAGGAAGAGCGTTCCGTTGCGGGCACTCTATTGACAGGCTATGGCCCTCGCGTGGTGCAGATCGACAAGTACCCGGTTGATGTCACGCCGGAAGGCAATCTGATTCTGATCGCCCATAATGACAAGCCTGGCATCATCGGCAGCGTCGGTACGCTGCTGGGCAACAATAACGTCAACATTGCCACCATGCAGGTGGGACGCCAGCTGGAAGGCGGCTCAGCTATTATGGTGTTGCGCGTCGACAAGGGTACGCCGAAGGAAGTGCTGCTGCAGTTGACCGACATGTCCGGATTGAATACGGCGAAAGAAATTATTTTGCCTTAATAACCGCAATCGCAAGCCCTCCCGCATCGCAAGGTACGCGGGAGGGCTTTTTTGTTTCACGTACAACAAGATTAATCGGCTTGCTTCAACAAAAAGAGCGTCCCCGGCTGGGTACGCTCTCGCTTGTTTCCGCTTATTCAGACAGGAAGCGCATCATTATGAGCGCTTATTCATGCGCCTCGACAGGCAGCAGCAGTGTAAAGGTCGTACCTGCACCCGCTACGCTATCCACAACAATGCGTCCATAATGCAGATCGATCAAATTCTTCACGATGGCCAGGCCAAGGCCCGTGCCCCCGGATGTCCCCCGCTTCCTGGCCTTGTCCGCTTTATAGAACCGTTCGAAGATATAAGGAACGTCCTCTTGCGGTATGCCTTGCCCTTCATCCTTCACTTGAAGCTGAATGTACGGAGTGCCGTTCACTTGCAGATGCTCGCCTGTTATCGTAATGGAATTGCCCGCCGGCGTATGACGAAGTGCATTGTCCATCAAATTCGTCAGCACCTGCTCCAGTCGATCCTCGTCCGCCTGGCGCATCACAAGCGGTTCCTGCGGCATTTGCACTTGCAGCTCCACTTCTCGCTCCTTGGCATAAACGCCGAATTTGCGATGAACCCTTCTCAGTACATTCCTCAGATCGATCTCCTGGAAGTGCATATCGACATGCCCCGCTTCCATCCGCGCAATGTCCAGGAAGTCGTTCACCAGCCTGCCCATTCGAAGCGATTCATCATGAATAACCTGAACTAATTCCTTCCGGTCCTCCGGCGAAGCGACGATATCGTCCAGCAACGCTTCGCTATAGCCTTGCAGCATGGAGAGAGGCGTCCTGATCTCATGCGAGATATTGGCTACGAAGTCTCTGCGCAGCTTGTCAAGCTTATGCTCTTCCGTCACGTCCCGGATAACGGCTACCGCGCCGCGAACGACT
This sequence comes from Paenibacillus sp. J5C2022, assembly GCF_025567625.1. Lineage (GTDB taxonomy): Bacteria > Bacillota > Bacilli > Paenibacillales > Paenibacillaceae > Pristimantibacillus. The sequence continues at coordinate 24,592 of NZ_JAOQJC010000017.1, forward strand.
CCACCAGATTGCAGGGGAGCCATCACCACCGACCAGACGCCGCTGTGCACATGTATCTTCTCCGTCAGATCTCTTCCCTGCTCCTTCACACTGCAGAATATTTCTCTAAGCGGAACAGGGACGCTCGTAGTGAGAGATGCTCCCACCTTCGGATCATCCCATGCCGACTCTAGCCCCGACCATTGATTGAGCAGCAGATGCCCGCTCGGATTCGTCAGCGTGACTTGCCCTTCCGCATCGAATGTAATGACGGAGTCGCCCATGCTTCTCAATATGCTGGCCAGATGATTGCGCCCGTCGTTAAGATCGTGAATCAGCTTGTCCAACTGCTCAGTCATATGATTGAACGTATTGGCCAGCTGGCCGATCTCGTCCGATGAGCGTATATTGACTCGCGTGCCATAATCGCCTTGCGAGACAGAATCGGCCGCATTTTTCAATTGGAGCAAAGGCTGCTGGATTTTGGCCGACAGGAAGAACGCGAAGAATGTCGATAGTAAAAAACCAATGATCGCCGTAATGACGAACAACACTTTAATGTCATGCGAATCCTTCTGGTCGAACCAGATATCGATGTATTGCAGCAGGAATACCCCTAGTATGAGCAGCACGACCGCAACGAGAAGCATAATCGTCGCCCACAGCTTGCCGACGACACTGTGCCATAGCAGCCGGGCGAGACGGTCCCACAGCTTCATGTTACTTCGGAACCTCCAGCTTGTAGCCGACGCCCCATACGGTCGTAATCATGCCCGCAGCTTCAGGCGACACCTTGTTCAGCTTCTCCCGCAGCCGCTTCACATGCGTATCCACCGTGCGCAAGTCGCCGAAGAACTCGTAATTCCATACATCCTTCAGCAGTTCTTCCCTGGAGAACACTTTGTCCGGGGACACGGCGAGATAATGCAGAAGCTCGTATTCCTTCGGCGTCAGGCTTACCTCCTGCCCGCCTGCCGTCACTCTATGCGCGTCATGCTCGATGACGAGATGCGGGAAGACGATATTGTTGCTCGTGTTCTTCTCCTTCGTCAGGAATGCTGTTGCCGAGGAACGGCGCAGAATCGCCTTGACGCGATAGATTACCTCGCGCGGGCTGAACGGCTTCACCACATAATCGTCCGCACCTACCTCGAAGCCCTGCACGCGGTTCATCTCTTCCCCCTTGGCCGTGAGCATAATGACGGGAGTAGCCTTCACCTGGCGGAGACGTGAACACACCTCCACCCCGTCTATGCCCGGAAGCATGACGTCCAGCAGAATAAGCGCATAGTCGCCACTCACCGCCATACGCAGCGCGGACTCCCCATCTTCCGCTTCATCGATTGCATAGCCTTCCTTCTCCAAGTACATCTTCAGCAGTCGTCTAATTCTCTCTTCATCGTCAACGACCAATATGCGATTGCCGTAATCTGGCATCATTGCAGCTCCTTCCCGCTACTTTCTTCTCCTCTATTATACACCTGCATACGAATGCAGTCCCGCGATGATCAGATTGACTCCGATCAGCGTGAATAATACGATGACGAAGCCGATAACCGCCAGCCATGCGGACGGACGGCCCTGCCAGCCGCGAGACAGCCGGAAGTGAAGATAAGCGCTGTAGAACAGCCATGTAATGAGGGCCCATACTTCCTTCGGGTCCCACCCCCAGAATCTGCCCCAGGCAATCTCTGCCCAGATCATCGCGAAGATCAGGCCGCCCAACGTAAAGATCGGGAAGCCGATCGCGATGGCGCGATAACTGATCTCGTCCAGATCGTCAGGATCAATGCCGTCCATGAAGGGATGAATAACCGCTCCGAGACGCTTCCTGAACGCCAAGCGCAGCAGTCCGTACAGAATCGTCCCTGCAATGATGGACCAAATGACCGTATTCAGCTTGCGTCCGGCGCTTACGCCGTTCATCCAGTCCGGCGCTTGGAATAGTGGCTGCTCCATACCGAGGAACGGCTGCATCGCGACAACTTCGCTATTGTATGGCTTCACGATCGGCGGCAGCGTATAATGCTCATCTTCCACAATCGTCTGGACAACTCCCTTGTCGTCCACCAGCGCCTTCTCTCTCGTAAAATCCGCTTCGTAGCCTGCTGCGCGGAACGCGAACACGACAATAATGAAGCCGATAATGACCGTAATGGCATAAAGCGTGAATTCTACCCAGAATTGCGCCTTCCTGGCACGCTTGCCCTTGTCGTTAAAGTCTGTAACGCGAAGCAAATACATCAAGCCCGCGGCAAATCCTACGGCGAAGAAGGCTTCACCGAGCGCTGCCGTCGTTACATGCACCTTCAGCCAGATAGAGCTCAGAGCCGGGATAAGCGGCTGAACCTCCTGCGGAAAGACGGATGCATACGCAATGATGATCACTGTAAGCGGAAGGGCGAACATGCCCAGAATCGGCTTGCGGTAAATCAGAAATACGATGGTATACGCGATCATAATCGCCATTCCGAGAAACGTCATGAACTCGTACATGTTGCTCGTCGGTATCTGCCCGCTGCCGATCCAGCGGGTGAAGAAGAAAGTGAGATGCGCCGCCAAGCCGAGGCTTGACACGAAAAAGGCGATTTTCCCCCACTTTTTCTCATGCTTCTGAGGATCGCGGTTGCTCCACTTTTTGCCTGCAATTGCGATCATATAAAACAGAAATGCGAAGCAATACAGAAAAAATGCCGCCAAAAATACGTCACTGCTGAAATCGAGTAAACTCACGCGTTTTTCCCTCCGTTATCCAGAGACTTGGGGTCGATATCGATCCCTGTCTTCTTCAATGCTGCCGCGACATCCTTACGCATGCCGAACCAGTTTTTATTCGTATGTGCGCCCAGCGCAAGCTCGCTGTCATCCACTCGCAGCCATATGCGGCGGTGCTGCCAGTATGAGCCCATTAACAAGCCGATCATGGAAAATGCCGCGCCAATCCAGATATAAGGGAGCGCACGATCCACACGGACATTCAAATACGTCGACGCTTCAGAGAACTCTACATTCTCCATGCCGTCCACCCTGATCTCAATCTTCTCCGACAGTTCCCGGTTGATCGTATCTTGCGAGAATCTGACCTTATCCTTCTGCATTGGAAAGTACATATACGGCTCTCCTTCCGGAAGCAGCCCCGGACCTTTCACTGTGAAGATGAAGGCAGGCGCGTTCGGCTCCCTGGAAAGTGTCGTTGGATCTCCATTGCTGTCCAGACCGAACTCCATAAAGTTCGCATACAATTCCAAAGTGAACGGACCAAGCTGATGCGTCGTCTCGGCGTCCTTCATGGGCAGATAGAATGGGCCGTATATGTCGCCCGTACGCTTGTCCTCCAACACCGGATGAACGGCATTGAGCCGGGGATTCAGATCGAAATCGAATTGATACAGCTTCAAGCCTTTGTATTTAAGCGGGTCATTCACAATGATGGAGTGCCGCTTCACTTCCTTCAGGACGGGCTCGTTCAGCGAATCCAAGCCGCAGTTTTCCACACATTCGTACAAGACGGCTTTCGTCTCGAAGTTTTTGGCGCGCATCGTGCCCTTCAGCTCTTCGGGAAGATCCTCCTCGGCATAATATTCCACGATGAACTTCTCGCTCTTGATATAGTACTGATCGTTCGTGCCGGGGACGGGCACCGTATCGCCATCCGTAATTTTCACATACTCGTCCATCTCCCAGCCAGGGATGCTTCTGGCCAGTGCCGCGAGCAGGAACAGGATAAGGCCGATATGATTAATATAAGGCCCCCATCGGCTGAAGCGGTTTTTCTCAGCGAGCAAAGCGGTGCCGTCCCGATGGACCTTGTAACCTTTGCGCTTCAGCGCATCGGCGAACTGTTCCGTCCATTCGTTGGCATCGCTTTCTAATTTCTCCTTGTAGACTGTCTTCTGCCTGAGAATGAATTGATGATGCTTGCGGATCTGCTGCTTCTTGAGTGCACGATACAGCGGAAGCACCCGGTCCAGGCTGCATATGATCAGAGATGCGCCGATCATGACGAGCAGCGTAATGAACCACCAGCTTTCATAGGTATGGGACAATCCAAGCAAGTAATAGATTTTCCCCGTCAGGCCGTATGTCTCCTCGTAGTGGGAAGCCGCGTCGAACGTTTTGCTTATGAATGTGCTCTCTTGGGGATAGACCGTGCCGAGCATCGCTCCAAGGAACGTAATAACAATTAAGTAGATGGCTATCTTCACCGAGGACAAGAAGTTCCATATCCGGTCTATCGGATTGGGGTTGCTCTTCTGCGACCTTCTGGCAACGCCGTCGTACCGCATCTCAAGCGGTGTTTCCGCTTGCAGCAGCTCTTGGTCCAGCGGCTTGCCGCAGGATTCGCACAGTACGGTTCCGACGGCGTTCTGGTGACCGCACTCGCATTTCGTATTTTCCGGTAGTAACAAGTGATGACCTCCTATGACTGCAGCAGACGTTCAACTCTGACGTCAATCTGTTCTTCGCTCATCCCCCCGACGACGACCTCCATCAGCTTGCCGTCCGGCTTCACGAAGAATGTCGTCGGATATTGGCGCAAGCCGTACTTACGCTCGGTCTTGCGGTTGACATCGCGCAGGATGGGATAGCTTAAGTTGAACCGCTTTACGAAGTTGTTGACCGAGAGCGTGTCCTCGCTCAGATTGATCGCAAGAATGACCAGCCCATCGTCCTTCCACTTCTCGTATTGCCGTTCGAATTCGGGCATCTCCTTCACACACGGCTCGCAGAACGTTCCCCAGAAGTTAATGATGACGGGCTGTCCCTCGTAATCGGACAGAGATTGCGGATTACCGCCAAGATCAGCCAGCGTGAATGCAGGCGGCTCCATTCCCACCTCGATCTGCCCCGTATCCTCTTTGCCGAACAACGTACTCCCGATGGCATATCCGCCGATGAGGAAGACGGCGATCAGAATAATAATTTGCACTTTCTTTCGGTTTTTTCCCATTATGTGTTCTCACCACCAATATGTCATGCACATTGACTTCATTATAACGAAAAGTCGACGGCAAATACTGCCGCCGCCGTTCACTATTTATGAACTTTATGTGTCTTGCGCGCTAGGTCCAGCAGCTCCTTCACCTCTTGTGGCGTCAAGTGTCTGAACTTGCCCCGACGCAGCGATTCGAGACCCAGCTCACCGAATCGGATGCGGCGAAGCCGTGTTACTTTGTGTCCGATCGCTTCGAACATCCGCCTGACTTGACGGTTGCGTCCTTCATGGATCGTAATGGACACAGTGGCCTTATTCCCATCCATATCCACATCCACATATTCCACTTCGGCGGGAGAAGTCATGCCGTCCTCCAGCTTAATGCCCTTCTGCAGCTGCTCCAGCGCAGTTCCGTGCGGGATGCCATTGACGCTCGCATGATACGTCTTCGGCACATGATGCTTGGGATGGGTAAGCAGGTTCGCGAACTCTCCGTCGTTCGTCAGCAGCAGAAGTCCTTCCGTATCGTAATCCAGTCGTCCAACTGGATAGACGCGTTCCTTAATGCCGGTCAGGAAATCCGTGACGACCTTCCGGCCCTTGGGATCGGTCGCGCTCGTAATGACGCCCTTGGGCTTGTTCAACATCAAGTAAAGCTTGTTCTCTCCGCGTATCGGCTTGCCGTTCACGGTAATGACGTCGGCTGCGGCATCTGCTTTGGCGCCGAGCGTAGTCACCTTCTCTCCGTTAACCTCTACGACACCGGATTGAATAAGCTCTTCGCATTTGCGGCGGGAAGCTACGCCCGCTTGCGCTAATATTTTCTGTAAACGTTCCAATTGTTTCACCTCACTCTCCATCATAACGATATCGAGTGCAAATCACAAGCGAGATTATCTGAATATGTACATGCAGATCATAATGGCCGCGACGAATCCGACCATGTCGGAGAACAAGCCTACCTTCAATGCATAGCGCGTACGTCTCACGGCGACAGCTCCGAAGTATACGGTCAACACATACAAAGTCGTATCCGTACTTCCTTGTATCGTAGAAGCGATTCGGCCGATCATGGAATCCGGTCCGTAAGTGCCGATCAGATCTGCGGTAAAAGCAAGCGAACCCGCGCCGGTCAGCGGCCGCAGCAAGCCAAGCGGAAGCACTTCGCTCGGTATGCCGAGCCAGTCGAACAGCGGACGTACAGCAGACAGCATCAGCTCCATCGCCCCGGATGCACGGAACATGCTGATGGCCACCATCATGCCGACCAGATGGGGAATGATGCTAATGGCCGTTCCGAAGCCGTCCTTCGCTCCCTCCACGAATGTCTCGTATACGGGCAGCTTCCTTCTCATAGCTGCATATAAGGGAATGAATACGATAATGGCCGGGATCATCCAGGAGGATATCGTGGAGAACCAATTATACAACCTCGCCACCTCCCGAGGCAGGAACATGGCTGCTTGTCTTGTTGTGGTTGCCTGCAGCAGGGGTTCTAGGCGGGGATTGCGCTCTGCTGCGGTACCACCGATCTGCGGCAATCGCGGCAAAGGTGGCGATGAATGTCGCTGCCAGCGTTGTACCGATAATTTCCGCAGGATTGGCGGAGCCGTAATTCATCCGAATGGCGATCAAGGTGGTAGGTACGAGGGTTATGCTGGACGTATTGAGAGCCAGTAAAGTGCACATCGCCGGCGTCGCCGTCTCTTTGTCCGGATTCAGCTTCTGCAGCTCCTGCATCGCCCGGATGCCCATCGGAGTTGCCGCGTTGCCTAGACCGAACAGATTCGCACTAAGATTGCTCATAATATAGCCTATCGCAGGATGGTCCTTCGGAACATCGGGGAACAGCCAGCGAACGATCGGTCCCAGCATGACCGCCAGCTTCTTCAGCAATCCAGCGTCTTCGGCTATTCGCATCATGCCGAGCCAGAACACCATAATGCTGATCAGCCCAAAGCTGACCGTCACTCCCGATTTTGCCCCATCGAAGGCGGCTGCCGTCACCGTGTCCATCTTGCCGGTGAATGCGGCTACTACTACGCTGGCGGCAATAAAGAACAGCCATATCCAATTCACCATAGTTACGCCTCCCCTCCCATTCTCCCTATCGGCTTGCGCCAATCGCTCTCTTCCATTTATCCTTAATGGAGTCCCCATATTTGCTCGCTTTGCGGAATTGCTTCAACGACTGTTCCGAACGCTTCACATGTGCACGCGTCTTCAGCTTGGCGCTGCCCGACTCGTACAACGGTACGGCGCCGATCCGCTCTCCGTTCAACCGCCAGCTCATTATGCCTCTGTCGCCGAGAGCGTAGGCTTCACTAGCCTGATCCGTCCAACTGATCTGTCTCGTGAGGACGGATTGCTCGTCGTCTTCCAGCGGGTAACGGAAGCTCTGTCCCAGCACAATCGTCGTTCCATCAACGCTCTCCCCTTTGGATGCGATCTGTTGCAAAGGGTAATGCTGAAAGCCCCAATCCAGCAAGTCTCGATGATCCGCCCAGTCATCGCCATCGTTAATGGTTACTGCTGCAAGCTGCTGTCCGTTCCGGGTAGCCGAGCTGACGAGACAGCGGAACGATTTTTTCGTGTAACCGGTTTTCACGCCATCCGCCCCATCGTACATCGTCAGCATTTTATTTTTGTTCCTCCAGCTGTAATCCCACGAATCGTTGGGATTAGGCGCTTTCTTCTGCTTTGTTGCCACGATTTCCGCGAATACATCGTTATGCAGAGCATAGGCGGTAAGCTTGGCCAGATCGTTGGCAGAGGAATAGTGTCCATCCGCATCCAGTCCGTGCGGATTGCGGAACTGAGTATGTGCGAGTCCGAGGAACGCCGCTTTCTCATTCATCAGATGAACGAAGCCTTCTTCTGTTCCCCCCACATGTTCGGCGATAGCGGTAGCCGCATCATTGCCGGATCGAAGCATCAGTCCGAATAGCATGTTCGACAGACTCATCTCCTCGTCGAGCTGCAAGTAGATGGACGATCCTTCTTTGCCGACCGCTCGCTTGGATACTTTCACGGTATCGCGGACATCGCCATGCTCGATCGCAACGATCGCCGTCATAATTTTGGTCAAGCTCGCAATGCGAAGCTCTTCATCTCCATTGTAGCTGTATAGCAATCTGCCTGAGGCTACGTCAATTAATGCGGCTGCTTTGGCATTCGTTTCAATTTCATCAGGTACGGCAGAGACGACTGGCGTCATCCATAATCCGGCTATAAGCACAGCCGTTAAAGCGATCATGACGGATCGATTGCTTTTGGATTTGGTGTTGTAGCTCATGATGTTCGTTGACTCCTCTCGTTGACTTTGCAATGTAGAGTTCTGCTTTAGCGTTCCATCGTTAAGGATAGTATATGCTTGTACATGATGGTGTAGACGAATAGTGGGGTGTAAAAAATGAAAAACTGCCCTTGCGGGCAGTTCAGGGCGCGATGATTGCTCATCTTGCTTATTGTAGCGAATCGTCATCAATAATGGCTGCAGTTTCAACGTAGTCCGTACCGCTGCCGTTAGCCGTTTTTTTGAACATGGTCTGAAGCTTATCCACAACGCCAGGGGCGGATTCGATAATACGCTCATACAGATGCGTTTGATTGTCCAGCGGTACGATTTTCACACCATGCGCTCCTACTACGAGGAATGCGATTGGCGTAATGGATACGCCGCCTCCGCTGCCGCCACCGAACGGCATATGCACGGATGCTTTATGAGCATCGGACCCGCCTCCGCTCCCGCCGTTGCCGTGATGCCTCTCCGCCTCGCCCATCTTGAATTCGCTGCCGCCTGCCACGAAGCCGAAGCCAACTTTGGATATCGGCATAATGACGCTGCCATCCGGCGTTTGGACGGGATCGCCGACGATCGTATTGACATCGACCATTTCCTTGATATTTTCCATTGCGGTTTGCATTAGGCCTTGAATAGGATGTTCTGCCATGCTTTGACGCCTCCTTTCCATTTCTTCATGCGAACCAATAGCTGTAGCCCGGCAAGGATAGCATAACCGAAGGGTATTTTCGCTATGCACGACCATTCCGTTGAAAATGCAGGGCGCGCAAAATCGGGATTGACGCTCATGACCGGTTGGGCTTTCAATTGCACCAGTTGGGACAGCAAGCCGATAATCGACGACTTCACCGACCAGACCAAGCCTGTTGCCATCGCCGTCCACATGGCATCGCCTGTTCCGACCGAGGTTGACCATCTCCACTCCACCAATTTCACTCTGGCAAGCGTTCTCTTTGCCCACACCTTCAAGTTCCGGGTCAGATGGAGCACATCCTTGAATCTCTCTATCCCGCTCGCTACCTTCTCCGCGTCGATATCCTCTTCATCGTGCTTCCAGGAGCCGATGCCGGCTCCGGCCTTCCCTCTTTCTTCTACTACCTTCAGCGCATCGCCCTGCCATTTCATTACCGGCACTTTCATCTTATAGGCGAGAAGACCGAACAGCCCCCTCACCCTAAGCTCTATCTCATCATTTTTCCCTTGCTTGGCAAATTGCGCCGTTATTACGATTGGCGACAACATCGCGATGAAAAGCAGCATAAAAAAACCGCAGGCTACTATCCAACCGTACAGGGTAGCGAGCATCGTTATCCTCCCCGATTCCCCAATTATGGTTAAATATAGTATGGCCATGCGGTCAATTCTCATTCTTTAATTTCATCAATTGTGATTTGACGGCCTTCCAGCCGTTCGAACAGCATCTGCGTGCCGTCATCCAGCTCATCCAGATCGATATCGCGCGGTTCGGGCAATTCCTTCAAAGAAGGAAGCCCGAAGTAGTCCAGGAAAGCTTTCGTCGTGCCGTACAGAATCGGTCTGCCAATCGCTTCTGCACGTCCAACCTCTTCGATCAAATCCTTGGAGACGAGCGTATGTATGGCCCGGTCCGACTTCACGCCGCGAATTTCTTCAATATCGATTCGTGTAATCGGTTGTCTATACGCCACAATCGACAGCGTCTCCAGAGCCGCCTGAGACAGCTGTGCACGGGTCGGCGTATAAGCCATTCGTTCAAAGTAGGGAGCATGCTCCGCATTGGTCGTCAAGCGGAATGCGGCAGCTACCTCCGCAATCTGGACGCCTCTTCGTTCACGCTCCAGATCGCGCTGCAGATCGTAGACCAGGTCCACTGCGAATTCCGGATCGATCTCCATAATATCGGCTAGCTGCCGCTTCGTCAGCCCTTCGTCTCCGGCCATAAACAGCAAGCCCTCAATAATCGATTTCAAGTTCTGATAATCCATCCGGACTGACTTCCCCCCTCCACTGGATGACGATATCGTCGAACAATCCATGCTGGTAGCAGCTAATATTCTTCATCTTCATCAGCTCCAGAATGGCAAGGAATGTAACGACGATCTCATGCCTGTCCAAATTCTCGCGAATCAGCTTGGAGAACCGGACGGTTTCATGCTGCCTCAATATATCGACGATATCGACAATCCGGTCCTTGACGGAGATCTCATCCCGTTGAACCGTCGCAATTATGTTGCGTCTCGCCGCTCTGCGCAGCGCCTTCTGAAATGCAGCAATGAGATCGCTCACATGCAGACCTTCCACGGGATTGACGAAGCGCTCCTTCAGAAACGGCGTCATATCTTCCGGTTCTCGCGAATATACGAGACTGCGTTGCAGCTCCTTCTCTTGCAACTGCTCCGCGATCACCTTGAACTTCCGATATTCCACCAGTTTATGAATGAGCTCGTCCCGAAGATCCAGTCCGTCGTCTTGCCAGTCCTCATAGATTTCATCCTCGAATACAGGAGGCTTCGGCAGCAGCTGCTTGCTCTTGATCGCCAGCAGCGTAGCCGCCATGACCAGGAATTCGCTTGTCACTTCAAGCTCCAATTCCTTCATGGCGTCCAAGTATTCCATATATTGAATGGTGATTTCGCTTATCGATATTTCGTGAATATCTATCTCGGCCTTATCAATAAGATGTAGCAGGAGATCAAGCGGGCCTTCGAATGATTCCAGCTTATACAGCACAGACAAGTTGCTTTCCTCCCGAAATTACCTTCTTTCCTACTATTATATAATAGTAGATTTCGCTTCGGGAAGCTACTCTTATGCTTAGCCCTGGAGCTGCTTGGTCAAATTAGCCATCTCAATCGCGGTAACTGCCGCCTCGTAGCCTTTGTTGCCGGCCTTCGTACCTGCACGCTCTATCGCTTGCTCGATGGAATCGACGGTCAGCACGCCGAAGATCGTAGGCACGCCGGTTTTCAGATTGACGGCGGCCACGCCTTTGGCCGCTTCGTTGCACACATAATCAAAGTGAGGCGTGGAACCTCTAATGACCGCTCCAAGCGTAATGACTGCATCGTACTTGCCGCTCTCCGCCATCTTCTGTGCGATAAGCGGAATTTCGAAGGCGCCGGGCACCCATGCTACGTCAACTTCATTATCTACGGCGCCATGGCGCTTGAACGCATCCAATGCTCCACCCAGCAGCTTGCTGGAAATAAATTCATTGAACCTGCCAACCACTACCCCATATTTCAATCCGCTGGAAATTAGATTTCCTTCAAATACGTTTGCCATCTTATTCGCTTCCCTTCATCTCTAATTGATCTAACTGGAGCAGGTGACCCAGCTTGGATTGCTTCGTCCTCAAGTAGTTCCGATTGTTGTCATTGGCTTCCATCTGTATGGGCACACGTTCCGACACTTCCAGTCCATAGCCCTCCAGCCCTTTAATTTTCCGCGGATTGTTCGTCATCAGGCTCATCTTCCTAACGCCCAGATCCCGCAATATTTGCGCGCCGATGCCGTATTCGCGAAGATCGGCGCCGAAGCCGAGCTTTACATTGGCTTCCACTGTATCCAGCCCTTGCTCTTGCAGCGCGTATGCCTTCAGCTTGTTGATTAACCCGATGCCGCGTCCTTCTTGTCTCATATATAGCAGCACGCCGCTTCCCGCTTCGTCGATCTGACGGAGCGCAGCAGCTAGCTGAGGCCCGCAATCGCAACGATGCGAATGGAATACATCGCCGGTCAGGCACTCCGAATGGACGCGTACGAGCACCGGCTTGTCGGGGCTGATCTCTCCCTTGACGAGTGCAACATGCTCCTTGTTGTCCACATGATTGCTGTAAGCTACAGCCCGGAATTCACCGAAGTCCGTCGGCATCTTCACTTCGACGACCCGCTCCACCAGCTTCTCCTTCGCATTGCGGTAGCGGATAAGGTCCTCAATCGTAATGAGCTTCAAGCCGTGCTTCTCGCGGAATTGCGCCAGATCGGGCAATCGGGCCATCGATCCGTCATCCTTAATAATCTCGCAGATTACTCCTGCAGGCTCGGCGCCGCTAAGATAAGCCAGATCGATGGCCGCTTCCGTATGGCCGGCTCGGCGCAATACGCCACCGGGCTTCGCAATAAGCGGGAAGATATGGCCGGGACGTCTCAGATCGTCCGGCGATGTGGCAGGGTCAATCATCGCTTGCACGCTTCGCGCCCGCTCGTGGGCAGATATGCCCGTCGTCGTTGACACATGATCCACGGATACGGTGAAAGCCGTGCCATGATAGTCTGTATTCTGCTTCACCATCGGAGGCAGGTTCAGTTGCTCGGCCCGCTCCTCTGTTATAGGGGCGCATACAAGACCTCTGGCCTCTGTAATCATGAAGTTAATAACCTCCGGCGTCGCTTTCTCCGCCAATGCGATCAGATCGCCTTCATTCTCGCGATCCTCGTCATCCACCACGATGACGGGGCGCCCTTGCTTCAAATCCTCGACAGCCGCTTCAATCGTATCGAATACAATCTCTTGCTGATGCTCCATGATGTCTCTTTCCTCCTCCAACTATTATATAAAACCGTGCTCGGCCAAATATTGCTCTGTAAGCGCGGACTTCGGCGCCGATGCGGCAGCTTCGTCGTTCCTTCCTTTAAAATGGAGAAGATGATCTACATACTTGCCGATAATATCGCATTCGATATTGACGCTGTCGCCGGTCTGCCGACGCTGCAGCGCCGTCTCGGCCAGCGTATGCGGAATGATCGATACGGAAAATCCCGTATCCGTCGTCCCGACTACCGTCAAGCTGATGCCGTCCACCGTGATGGAGCCTTTCGGTAAAATATGGCGAAGCTGCTCACGGTCGTCCAGCTCGATCGTGAATACGACAGCGTTGGCATCCCTCGATCGTCCAGCGATACGTCCCGTTCCGTCGACATGCCCTTGCACGATATGTCCGCCGAATCTCCCGCCGGCTTGCATCGCCCTCTCCAAGTTGACGGTGTCGCCTTGATTCAAGGCATGCAGAGTTGAAAGGCGATACGTCTCCGGCATGACGTCGACGCTGAACGAGCGGCTGTCGAAGGAGATGACCGTCAGGCATACCCCGTTAACGGAAATGCTGTCGCCAAGCTGCACCCCTTCCAGCACCTTGGCTGCGTGAATGGTCAGCACCATCGCTTCGCCTTGCCGTCTGATACTGCGCAGCTCGCCTACTTCTTCCACGAGTCCTGTGAACATGACCTTCCTCCTCTCATCGGGAGGGATAGACGGGATAGCCGATTACGCGAATATCTTCTCCCGCCATCTCCACTTCCACATCTCTCAATCTGACTGCATCCGACATCCGGTCCATACCTGGAAACGTAAATGCGCCAATTGGTCCTCCGACAATTTTGGCTGCGTAATACAAGATGACCTTATCGATTAGACCATCTTGCAGCATAGCGCCGTTCAGCGTACCGCCACCCTCCAGCAGAATGGAGCCGATCTCCAGCCGTCCCAGCTGCTTCAAAGCCACCGTCAAGTCGATATGAGGACCGCTGCCGCACGCCAGCACCTCTACTTCCGCTTCTTCCAGCTGGGCTCGCTTGGCGGCATTCCCGTTGTCGGTCGTCAATATAACTGTTCTGGCCGTCCGGTCCGACACGACCTTCGCCGTCAAGGGCACTCGCAGCTTGGAATCCGCTACGATCCGGACAGGTTGAAGCCCCGGCGCTGCCGTCCGGGTCGTTAAGGAAGGATCGTCGGCTATGACGGTCTCGATGCCGACCATAATGCCCTGATGCTGGTGGCGCAGCGTGTGCACCTGTTCCCTGGCCACCGGACCTGTCACCCACTTGCTGTCGCCGGTTCTGGCCGCAATCTTGCCGTCCAGCGTGCTCGCCGTCTTTAATGTCACATATGGCATTCCCGTCGTAATGTATTTATTGAATTTCTCGTTCAACCGCTCGGCTTGCTCCTGCAACACGCCGGACACGACCACGATGCCGTTGTCGAACAAGCGCTGCAAGCCTCTTCCCGACACTTGCGGATTGGGATCGGTAGCCGCTACGACCACCTTCGCCACCCCGGCTTCGATAAGCCGGTTCGCACATGGCGGAGTTTTGCCATGGTGGCTGCACGGTTCCAGCGTAACATACGCGGTGGCGCCTCGCGCTTTCTCGCCCGCCATGGCGAGCGCATGGACCTCCGCATGACCTTCGCCCCGCTTCAGGTGTGCCCCCATGCCGACGATGCTGCCGTCCTTAACAATAACGCAACCGACGACCGGATTAATGCCGGTCTGCCCCTCGGCACAAGCAGCCAGCTCAAGCGCCAGCTGCATGTAATACTTATCGTTCAGCACTTTCATAGATGCGCAAAAACCCCCTAACGGCTAGCTTGCCGACGGGGGGAGTCATTCAGGATAATTCGACAATAGGAAACAAGCCTGCTCATTACAGATACAAAGTGTAAAATGAGCCAGCCAAATACAACATGCTCACGATGCATGCATACCTCAAATAGAGCCACCCATATCGGGCGACCAATCAGGGATAGGTGGTGAAAAAATGCACAATGTAGCAGTTGCAATGCAGAACCTTATCGCCGAAGTTCCTTCTTCTCCCATCCAGACTATACTGTCGGTCCCGGAGTTGCACCAGGTCCACCGCCCGGCGACACTCTGCAACATGCAGCGAGACGCTGGGACGGGTCACGGACTGACGGGCTGGAACAGCTGATGGCTTGCGCCGACAAGCTCTTACGCCCGATCACCGCCGGTTGGGAATTTCACCCTACCCCGAAGAAGCAAACTTTCATTTTTATAGTATGCATCGTACCATTATTCTGCAAAAACATCAACTGCATTATTTCGTATTAATTCGCGTTCCGTCCATTCCCCTGCCTGTGCAAAAATTCGCGAAGACTATCGTTGCCGGCCACTTGGAAGGCTGTTGCCCAACGATCCTCTCCTCTCACCCTCCACTCCAAACGATAATGAATCCGATGACCGTACGGTATAATAGCATGGCATCTGACGATCACATCGCCCCCATACCCATGTCCTCTCAATATATCGCCGATCTGTATAAGCGGCGTCTCCATCTCTTTTACTGAACACCTCTTTGCATCGCTTTCCCGCAAATATACAGCCTTGCAAAGCGGACATCCATACAATCATGCCACCTCACCTTATTTTAGAAAATAGAACTCTTGTTCTCTTTTTATTCTATTAGATTTTTCCATGGAAGTCAATGAAATCGATAATATAAGAACATGTGTTTGCTTAATTGCGGGGTCTATGATACGATATTTTTACTCACGATCCCAAGCTTTACCATTAGAAAGGAGTCGATTCGATGCAAATGACCATAAAATTAAAGGAGAAGAATGCCTATGAAAGCATGCAAACAAACTGCGTCGATCCGAACTTGGCAAGACAAGTATTATGACGGCGATATCGACATCGACGAGCTATATGACGAGGATACCGGAGAAGTGATCCCCCTCTATGCTGTGCTAGGTTTAACTGCCATGACCGTGCCAGGAGAAGATGACCGATGAGCTTGAACCGGCAAGTCCAAATCTACTCGATTGATACGAGCGCTTTTTATAACGACATAGAACAACGCATACATCGCTTGATGAGAAAAGGTTACACATACAGGGCCAAGCTGACTCATTCAAGCAATTACGGATGCAGCTTGGAGAAGAAGAAGGCTCGGCTTGCATCCATAAACAAACGCTTGAAGCAATTAAAAGAGCATCTTCGGCAAACGTTCTCGCTGCATCAGGGCGTACGCCAATTAAGAGAGGAATCGTTGACAGCAAGCCGCGTTGTTTCTTTATTCGAATCGGCGCTTACCCGAACGCTCGACATAGCAGAAGATCAGTTGTCCGAGGATATTATTATTGTTCAAACGTATTTCTTCAATATACTGGAAGACCTTATTTCCTTCGGCTTCTACCATCGGGGAGAAAAATACATATGCTTTACAGCGAGTGCCGGACAAATCCGAACCAAAAAAACGATGTTCATGAAGGAAACAGTGTTTCAACGGCACGAGCGCTCGCTTATGTGCGGATTGACCTTGGATGGCATTAACCGGAACGGAGGAGTCAACATCAATAAGTTCCTTGCTTATCTTGCCTTGTGCAATACGGCAACTGAGCAATGGAAGGACTTCGACATTGAGCGTGTCGTTGTCGTAGACGATATGGAGACGCCGTTGCGAACGAAGGTAGATTATATTGACGATCAATCCTATGATATCAAGCGGATGGAGATGGACTTATCCATCACTCATACCGACGGCTGCGGCATGATCCTGCCTAAGCTGAGCAAGAAGAGCTTTATGCTGCGAATGCCCTGGGTGAAAGGCTTGCTCGTCCCTTTTCCCTTCGACAAATATATTCGCGAGCTCAATCTGAGAACCGGCATGCAATGGGGGACGGTTCGCGACATATATGGCAGAGAAGTAGATCTGCTCAAAGACAAGATTGCCATCATCTTGACCAGAAGCCAATTCAAAATGTGGAGCTTCTATTCATCATGGGAAGCGTACAAGCAAGCCTTCACCTCCAATGCGTGCCAAGCGGGCATATGCAATGAAGAAGACGACAACGTAGATGACGCCAAACTAAATTATCAAATGCTGCAAACGTTGACCGATATGACAGATGACGAACTGTTGGAGCTTAGCCGAAGATCCCGGGAAACCATTGCCAATATCGGGTCCGACAGGGATACGATGCTGAGAATATTGGGCGTGAGCAGCAAACGACGACATAAAAATTACTATCAGCAGGCACTCGCCCTTTACCCTGAGTTGCTAAACGATACGTACAGCAAGCAAATTTTGAAGCAAGTAAAGAAAAAGCTTGTAAAGGAAGCTCGCTCGGGGAAAGTACTGATTGACGGGAAGTATACTTATATATGTCCCGATCTGTACGCATTCTGTGAGTATCTGATTGCGGGGAAGAAGCGGCCGACGGGCTTGCTTGCAGACGGTGAAGTGTCCTGCAGCTTGTATTCGCATAACAATCGGCTGGATTGCCTGCGAAGTCCCCATCTCTATAGAGAGCACGCTGTTCGAAGCAATGTCGTAACGAAGGAAACGAAAAGATGGTTTATTACAAACGGTCTGTATACAAGCTGTCACGACCCCATCAGCAAACTGCTCATGTTCGACCATGATGGCGATAAAAGCCTGGTCTGCGCCGATCCGACACTTGTTCATGCCGCTGAGCAGCATATGGCGGATATCGTTCCGCTCTATTACGATATGGCCAAGGCCGAAGCCCGAAAGCTCTCCTCGGACACCATCTACGGCGGATTGAAGGCAGCCTATACAGGCGGCAATATCGGAACGATCAGCAATGACATTACAAAGATCTGGAACAGTGCCAGCATTAATCTGGACGTGATCAAATGGTTATGCATGGAGAACAACTTCACAATCGATTACGCCAAAACGTTATACAAGTTAAGCAGACCGCAAGACAAGCATTCCGTCATCTCCGGATATACAACGACGAAGCCGCCCAGCTTCTTTCAGTATGCGAAGGATGTTCCGAAGGAAAAAGTAGCTCCGCAAAATGACAGTGTCATGAATCGGTTGGCAGGTCTCATTCAAAATCCTCGTCTCAACTTTAGAGCGGCCAATCTCGGCCAGTTCGACTACCGCATGCTCATGAAGGATTGGCGGGTAGAATTAAATCAAGCCATTATAGAAAAATATAATGAGGTTGATATCGGAAAGCGCTACATGGAGATTGTGACGCCAGAAGATGGATATACAGGCGATGACGTCCTGGTCTATCGGCATATTAGAGAGCAATTCCAGGAATTGTTCGAAAATTGCGACTATGTTGCCGATGTGCTTGTAGAATACTTATATCGTTATAAGGCAAGCAGCTACAAAACAACGTTATGGTCCAGCTTTGGCGATCTGCTTCTGGGAAATCTGGAACAAAACTTATCCGACCGCAGCATGACTCATCAGCGATTGTGCGAAGCATGCGGCTGTAGAATGGAGATGGCCTCAAACCGCCAGAAGTACTGCAACGTGTGTCGACAAGAAAAGGACAAAATTAAAAAAAGAGAATGGAAACAAACGCAGCGCTCCTTGGTAGACCGTTAGAATCATTTCATAATACTTGAAAAATGAATCAAATAGACGAACAGAATACAAGAATCGTTCGACTCAAACCATTTACGGCATGCGATTTTCTTTGAAATATCAACTTTTTTATCTCTCGCATGCCGATTTTCATAATCGCATTTAAGGGAACACACGTTCTTGTTTTATGGCAACAATATTGGGGGATGAGAAATGAACAAAACGCTATTGGTCCATAAAGTAGCTGAACAGAACAGGATGCAGAAGACGGAGGCGGAAAAAATTATCGCATCCCTCTTCCATATCATTAGCGACACCTTGGCTTCCGGAGAAGCCGTACACATTGTCGGCTTCGGAAAGCTGGAGACGAAGCCCACGAAAGCAAAGCTCGCAAGAAACCTGCATACGGGACAACCCCTGCAGCTTCCGCCATCAAAGAAAATCTCCTTCAAACCGGCAAAAATGTTAAAAGACCGTATCAAGCATTCGGAATGAAAACAAAAGCAGGCAGCCCGTCGCGAACCGGGCTGTCTGCTTTTGTTTTCATGATTAGTAAGCAATTCCTGCCGGAGTTGTTACCGGGCGGCCCTCCCTCCGCTCAACTAATCTGAAAGCAGCATTAACTACATGCCTGGATGCGTAAAGGATGGTGATGCGTCATGAACACAAAGTAAACAAATGAATAAAAGGATCGTGAGTGAAAGTCTATGAACAATCAGCCAGCAACATTTGATCGACTCTCTGCATTTTTGGGACAGCCTGTTCGGTTCCAAGACTTCCTTCTCTACTCCCCGCAGTTGAATGAAATCGCCGAAATAGGAGAGATGCAATATTATGTGCATTATCTGCTCTCCACCTTCGATAAAGAAAAAATACTGCTGGACTTGTTCGGTATGGACGAGCAAGCTTTCAGCACTCTATCCTCCGCTGACGATTACGAAGTATTGACGGAAAGTCCCCGAATCGCTTCCTTATTGTCGGAAGGCATTTCATTCTTCACGAAACAAGAGGTCCGTTACCAACCTTCGCAGCGCAGCTTCTATATCGGGGACAGCTTGTTCATATCGTGCAACAACTATACAGCCTTCGCGCAGTTGATCAAGCAGCTTAACGGCGCTCCGGAGTTGCAGGAGAAGCGGCCGGCAGCGTTCAAAAACGAAAAAGCAAAGCAGCTGTTTCAGAAGCTGAGAAAGATGCGAAAAGCCGCTTCGGAAAAAAATGAGGCACTGGAGCTCAAGGACATCTCGTCCATTCTATGCAGCTCGGAAGGCAATGGCATTCACATTCATAACGTTGGTTGTTTGACAGTTTATCAAATATACGAACAGTTCGAGAGAATGAGTCTGAAGCATAAACGAGATACAATACTTCCAGTATGGGCTAATGGGTATTTAAAAGAGGGAGAAAGCTTGCCTGACATCATGTCAAAAACCAATTTGTAATATAACATAACTTAATTTATTGGAGGAACTTACATATGACACTAGATCTAGGACGTTACGGAACCCGCGAAATTCTAAACTTGCAAGTATTCGATTATGTCAGCAAAAATCCGCTCATGTACTTCGATTATGCCAATACCGCTACATTCGAGACCGGCTCCACCCGTGTCCACGCTTGGGGCGCAGGCTCGCGCCGCCTCTCGTGGGATGGCGAGAAGCAGCTGACGCTGACGGTTGAGACACAGATCTTCTCCATGGAGCATCTGGCGATGCTGTCCGGTGAAGAAATCATCAGCGGCGCGAAGGACATCTATAAGGTGGAGACGGTGGCTGTAGGTGCCGGCGGAGCCATTGCTCTGAAGAACTCCCCGATCGGCGGCGTTGACGGAGTGGCGGTCTTCCCATTCATCCGCGGCGTGATCGACAAGCAAGCGCCACAGCCGATCGAATCGGTTACAAGCAATACCGTGACGCTGGCAACCGGCGCCGCTGTCGCAGAAGGCGATGAAGTGCAAGTGTTCTATCAATTCTCATCCGCAAGCGCGCATACCATCTCGTTCACGGCCAAGGGCTTCCCGCAATACGTCAAGCTGGTCGGTGATACGCTCTATATGGACGAGGTTGCCGGCACGGCTGTCGATGCGCAGATGGTGTTCTACAAAGCGAAAGTGCAGCCAAACGTCACAATCGGCATGAGTTCGCAAGGCGACCCGACTTCCATCTCGCTTGTGTTCGACTTGTATCCGGTACAGGTGAACGGAACAGATACGATCGCGGATATTACCGTATTCGAATAAAGCTTGCCCAGGGGAGAGATCACGGCGGCGCAGTCGCCCCCTCCCCCCTTTCATTTCTCTTTCATGAAGAGGACCTCCACCGTCTTCTTCGTGAAAGAGCAGTTGAAATCTTTGTGTATAAAAGGAGAAATGAACGATGAACGATACGATGATTAACAGGCCGATCACACTGAACGATCTGAAAAAGGACGCTCAACTGTATGACAGCAGGCACAAAGTAACGTTGCGCAATGGCATGTTCACCTATGTAACCCGGCAATTCTCCAATGCCAGCATCGACGAGATGCTGAACGAATTCGGCCATTTCGCCGCTGCATATTACGACACCACAGGTCACCTTGAAGACGACAAGTCTCTCGGATATTTGAACCTGCATATTCTGCTTCACTTCACGACGATTGCGGAACAGAAGAACATGGCCTTCGCGGACAAAGTTGAATTGTTCGACACCTTGCTCAAGCTCGACTATGTGGAAGAACTGTTCGATGCCTTCTTGCCCGAGGACCTCGCTAAAGTCTACACGCGGCTCGGACAGTTGATGGACCGCTACAAGCAGCTGCTAGATAGCGATGAACATCTGGCCAATGACCTGAAGGCGCGAATCGTGCAAGCCCCCCTGCAAAATAAAGAAGAGATTATGAATGTGATGTTCGGCGATGAAACAAAAACACGGAAGGAGACAGTATTGTAATGAAAATATATATCCATGAACTTGAATATGCGATTTCTTTCTTATATCGGCTCAATCTGAAAGACTACAGCTCCAGAATGCGCACAAGAGTGCTTAAGCTCTTGTCTGAGCGGTATCAGCAATATAAGGATGAATACGTTCAATTAGTGAAGGAACATGCGAGGCTGGATGAACAAGGCGAGCCTGTGATCATTGCAGGTGAAACTGGACAACGCTATGCGATTGACGATCCGGAGGAATTTTCCAGAACACTCGAACCTTTGCTTTATGAACAATTCGTCATCGAAGCGAACGAGAATAACAAGGCAATGATGCAGAGCGTTGCACAATCTGTCCTGCATTGCGATTTGTCATTCGAAGGCGATGAACAATTTCAATATGATCGGTTGGCTGAAATCTTCGAAGCTATCCCCGATCACTAAGAGGTGAGACTGCCATGTCTGAAGAGATAAAGCTTGACTTCAGCTTCAATGCTTCCAAATCTACGATTCGAAAATTGAATCAGATTATAACCAGAATTGAAGAAAATCCCGCTTTAAAAAACATTAATGTTGGAACAAGTCTCGACTCCGACAGTCAACAATTGTTCAACCTGTTCAACAAGGAAATTGAGAAATCCGGCACTGAGATGCAGAAAGCTGGCGCAAAGACAGCCTTCCTGGATACAAAATTCGGGAAGCTGCTTAACACTGTATCTACTGTATTTGGTTCAAAAATATTGGCACTTCCCCAGCTCTTGTTCAGTGCCACGACGGCTACGATTCTCGAAGTTGACAAGCAATTCAATCAATTGAAACAAACGATGAGTGCAGACACCGACTTCAAACGAATGCTGGAAGGAAGTATTGAACTCTCAAAGGAACTTGGGCGTTCCTTGGCCGATGTGAATAAATCAATCATCGAGGTCGCAAAAAAAGGTTATAACGGCGAGCAAACGCTGGAGCTGGCCCGAACGATGACGGTTACCCAAAATGTAACCGATATCGGCTCCGACCAATCGTATGCGACTATAACCACTGCCATGAACGCTTTCAATATACAAGCGTATCAGTCCATGAGCATCATTGACCAGTTGAATAGCCTGAATAACGCATTCGGTGTGTCGAACAACGAATTGGCCGCCTCACTTCAGCAAACGGCGAATGCTGCCGCCTCAATTGGCGTCAGTATGGCTGAACTGTTGGGAGACAGCACTGCGCTAATGCAAGTTACGCGAGAGTCTGGAGCTGTAACTTCGAATGCCCTGCAAACCATCTATGCCAATCTGACTTCATCGCAGCCCGCAATCGAAGCTTTGTCGGGAATCGGCATTTCTATTGAAGGCGCCAACGGACAGTTAAAGTCGGCGACACAGCTATTGGATGAAGCAGCGCTGTCTTGGAGGTCGCTTACGAAGCAAGAGCAGCTTCACAACGCCCAGTCCATTGCTGGCGAGAAGCATGCCGCCCGCTTCATGGCGCTTATGGACAACCGCCATTCTGCGCATGAAGCTACTACTGTTGCACTGCATTCCGAAGGATCGGCCATGCAGGACAACGCTGCCTATATGGAATCTTATGAAGCAAGAGTCAACCGACTTCGGGCGGCTTGGCAGCAATTCAGCCTTTCCGTGGGGAATGCAGTAGTTAACGATGCACTTACTGGTCTCCTTCAAATCGGCACTTCGTTAATCACCGTATTGAATAGTGTGATTAACAAAGTAGGCTTCCTCCCTGTTCTGTTCGGGGCAACCGGTATTGCGGTCTACGCCCTTAACGGTAAGGTGAAGGAGTTGGCCAACAACTTTGCCAATAAGACAATTGCGTTAATTAAAATGCCTGCTATATTAAAGTCGGTAAACACGAGCTCAAAAGCTCTGGCTTTCACCTTCAGAGTACTAGGCACTTCAATTCGAACGCTTCTGGCTGCATCCGGGGTAGGTCTTATATTGACGGCGGTCGGATTCGCAGCCGAATTTCTGTTCAACAAGATCTCCAAGACGAAAGAAGCGATCGATGATACCTCGGATTCACTGGAGGCATTGAAGACGAAATCAACGGAAGCCGGTCGCTTAGAGGAACTATCTACGCAGTATAATGATCTGGCCAATAAGCCGTCATTATCTGCAGAAGACAAAATGAGCCTGTCCAATATCGAGCAGGAGCTTGAACAAAACTATCAGCTGTCGCTTAGCCCATTGGACGAAGAAAGAACGGCACTAGCACTCAATAATGATCTTATTGAGCAAAAACTCGGCTTGCTGCGAGAAGAAATTGCCTTGAAGCGCGAAGAAGCCTCCCTTGCCTTCCGTAGCAACGAATCGCAAATTAGAGAAGATATCTCTTCGCAAAAACAGGCAGCCGAAGAAGCAAGAGAAAAGCTGCAGAATAGAAAGAATGTCTACGATGAGTTCAGACGTCGCCGGGATGCCGGCGAGACCATTACGAATTCCGATGAGTTTTTCTTCCATAAAGAATTGAACTTCATGGAGCTGAATTCTCAGAACGACTATCACGCCAATGATATTGAGGACCTCGGCGAGATATTGGCGAAAGAAATTGCCGATGCCGAGAGGAAAGTTAGCGAGGCCAATGAAAGCTATAGCCAGTCCATTCAAAAAGCGACGAGCGGCTTGCAAGGCGAATTCAGAAATTACCTGGATATGCTGGAAATTAGCGGTGAGGAGCTTAAGCCTGCAACTAGGGTCGTATTCGACGCCCTGGCCGGGCTTGATGCCGAATTCGGACTCAATCTGGACACGAACGATCTGGACAGCTTCTTTCAACAGCTGAATGCAATCGACGTCACCTCCATTGAACAAATCGAAGAATTATTCAAAGAGAGGTTCCCTGAATCCTCTCAGCAATTCAGCAAGGCTTTAAAGCAAATCGAAACCGATCTTGCCAGAATGAACTTTTCCAAAAGCAACCGCGCTATTGAGAATGGTGCGGATCAAGTATCGGACTCTCTCACCGCTCAACAGGAGAAATTCAGATCCACATCCAATGAAGTGAAGCAATTCAATCAGCTGCTTCATGATATGAATAATGAGCAATATCTAAATTCGGAAGCGGCGCTCGACCTGATCTTAAAGTACCCCGAGCTGGCTTCAAACATTGAGCAGACGAGTAAAGGCTGGAAGCTGTCCACTACGGCATTGGAGAACTTAAGAAAAACAAAAGTACTGGAAGCGCAAAGCGCGGTAACTGCTCAAATCCAGTCCACAAAAGCTACGCTGAATAATACGCTTAGCCGAGTTAATGCATACGGGCTCGAACTGGATGCGATCAAAAACTTGAAGTCAGCTCACGAAGAAGTCGGGAAGCTTGGTTTTATTAGGCAATATGGCGAAGATGCTTTTGAGACAATCACATTCGACGACGAGAACAATCGGATTTACACTGGAACAGGAAAAAAAGGTTTTACCGAATGGAAAGATGAACAACAATACAATCGGATTAAACAAGACTTCATGGAACAAAAAAGTTCTCGTGATTCCATTATCAAATTAGGTGAACTTCAAGAACAACAAGAAGTATACGAGAAATTGCTCAACGATCCAAACTATGGAGTACCAACGCGAGATGGCGGTTCATCTTCTGGCCCTAAAGATGAGCCCAGAAAAAAGGATTCGTTGGACGCCTATATTAATGGCATCAACACCGAAGCCGAGAAAGTACGAAAAGCTAATGAAGAGCTTGAAAGCAGCATGTCGGAGGACGATCCCTATTCGGTTCGAATTGACAATACGAGCAAGCTGCTGGAAGGCAAGCATAAGGAAATCGATGAGCTGAAGAAAGCGAATAGCATATTTCTTGACGAGATGGCCAATCTTCAAGCTGGACAGAAATCCGAAAACCTCTCCGATTGGTTCGACAGCAATGGTGAAGCGACAGAATACTATATCAATCTATTCAATTCCTTATCGACAGGCAAGGCACAGGATCAACTAGAAAAACTATTCAACAAATATAAGGCCTATCGTGAGGTCCTTGAAGACAATGAATCGCGAATAGCTTCGCTGACATCCAATAACAAGTCTCTGCTCCAATCGCTAGACGATCTGAAGCTTGCCTATACGGAAAATTACTTGGAGCAACGTACGAAAGCACTCGAAGAATACGACAACAAGATGAAGAAGTCCCAGCAAATTCAATCCACTTATGAAGAGCATACGACATTATGGAATAAAGAAGCAAAAAAACAGCTAAATATCCTGTATGAAAAAAAACATGCCCTTAATCGTGAGAACGATTCGATACGTAAAAAACTGAAGCAAAACGAGAAGGCGCAACAATCGGAGAGACTGACAGCTGAGCAAATCGCCGCTTTGAACGCGCAATTGAAAGCCAATTCCGATGCTTGGTACGATACTGTCAACGCTATTCAGTCCACGATGGAAGCTTTAGAAGATTACCGAAAGAGCCAGGTCGATCAGATTATCGGCAAATATAAGGACATGCTCAAGCAGCAAAAAGATCTGGAGCTTAAGGCCATCGACGAACGAATTAAAAATGAAGATGAGCTGCATGAAAAAATTATGGACAACTATGGTGAGCAGCTTGATCAAATCAAAAAAACGATCGATGCTCAGAAGCATGCTCTGGATCGAAAATACGCCGAAGAAGATCATGAACGGGATATGGACAAGCTGCTTCAGGAGGAATCTGTCATCCAGCAAAAGCTCCATACGATCCGATTGGACGATTCCTATGAAGGCAAAGCGCGGAGGAATGAACTGGATCAAGAGCTGGCTGACATTAGGAAGCAAATACAAGAAAAACAGCTGGAGCGCGGACGTGAGCTGGAAAAAGAGGCGCTTGACGACCGTATGCAGGATGCCGAGAAGCACTACGGCGAATTAGAGGATATCGAAAATAAACGACATGAGAAGGAACGACAGAATCTCGCATTAGACAAAGAACTGAGACAGCAGCATTGGGACTCTATTCTTGAGAATGAACAGTACTTCAGTGAGCTTAAATCGCAGCTTCTAAGCAATGATGTCGCAATCGTACAGACTGCTCTTGGACAGATGAAAGAGGAGTATCAAACCTTCTTCTCTTACCTGCGAACAAACGCTGAATCCTTGGGAAGCATGTTCGATACGTTATTTACGAATCTTAAACCGGACTATAGCCAATTGGAGGAATTTCCGATAACTTCTCTGGCAGACGAATTCAACGCCATGCTGCAGAAGGACTGGGAAGAGTACTTACACAATAAATTCAAGGCAGAATCCATTAAAGACCCAAAAAATGAGCAATTTCAACAATTGCATGCAAGGAATACGGAATTGAGGGACAAGTGGGGGTTCAAGGACGGAAGCTATAATGAACTAAAAAACATTCAAATCGTTTACAATCCTTCATTAAAACAAACGAAGGAGACTGTAAATTGGAAGTCAGAAATGCAATCGTTTGTCCCCTCAGTCATGCAATCTGCCAAAAATGACTTGTTAGAGAATACACCTTCTAAAGGAATCAGCAATCTGGCAATCCAGACATTTAATGGAATCACCCAACTCTTTGAGAAAACGCCCCCTCCCTCAAGCTCGACCGGTACGCTCATAGAGAACATTGCAGTATCTCTTCAAGGTAATGTACTGGACGGTGCCGACTTTGCAGAGAAATTCATGGGCGGATTAACACGAAAAGGGATACGAATCGGCCGCTAGCAGTGGAGTTTATAACCACTCTAACAATTATTTGGAGGTGATAACAGTGCCTATTCACGATTCGTTGTATTTTACATACAACCATAAACGATCCAAAGATTTGCGTATGCTTCAAATTTCACTGGATGGGGGTATGCAGGAAGAGTACTTTGCAGCTTCTCAATCGATTGTGGAAGATAGAGCGCGCGGCCGACAGAAGCCCTACTTTCAAAGACTGGAGAAATCTCCGCTTGAACTTGCAGTCCAAATCGCGTTCCAGGAGGAATGGACGGACGGTGATCTGAGAGCTTTGCGCAGATGGCTCACGGAACCGCATTATTATGCGCCTCTCATCTTCTCTAGCGATCCTGAGAAAATCTACTATGCACTCTACGTCGATGAACCGCGATTGATTCACAATGCACGGAACGAGGGATACATCACACTTCGGTTTCGGTGTAATGACGGCTATGCCTATTCCCCGCTCATGATGTCTGAGCAATACGATTGGGAAGACAATCCGACCCACATTGGACTCATGCAATTTACGGCCGGAATCCATATCGGGACAGTAACGAATGAATGGCAACAACTGACTCTCGCTGCCGAACGCCGCAGATGGTCTGATCTCCCCCCTGATTCTAGTTGGGAAAATCTATGAAAGGAGCATGTACCATGACTCTAACAACACTTGTATTGAACTTGAAAAAACCTGAAATTACTGATCATATTCATCAAACAGTCATCGATCTTCATGACAACTTCCAAAAGCTCGATGACGCAGCAGAAGTTTATATTGATGCCACTCCCACATCCGGCAGCTGGACCAAAAATAAAAAGCTGTATTATACACAGCCGCAAAATGGAGGTTACGTTGGCATTATTAATCTCCGTGAAGGCAAAGCGGCTCCCCGATGGGGTTCCATAACTCCGTATGCTATTGGCGATGAGGTTATTCCTGCTGAAGATAATGGTCATTATTATTCATGCATCCAATCGGGCTACAGTTCACCATTCGAGCCGGTATGGTCAACTTCCGATTCGTCCGTAACTGAAGATACGTTCAACAAGGAAGTTTGGCAGCCCTCGAAATCATATAGTTTGCATGACATTGTCTTATCCTCCATTACCAATGACCGCTTCTATGTATGCATAACACCAGGAACCTCGGGGGTCAATGAACCTCAATGGGCCACCTCCAATGGTGTATCCACGACTGACAATGAAGTCGTATGGATGACCTATCGCATTGTGAAATGGCAGGAAGTGGGAAGCGCTGCACACTTCAGACCATTCGGCAAGATAGAGTAGGTGTTCTTATGACGACATGGCTGCAATTATCCGGTTTGCAAGGCTATTATGAATCTGAAGCTGTTACCTTGTCCAATCAGGGCGATGGCGTGTGGTCAGTTCTGGAATGGGACGCCGATCTCCCCCTACCCGAATCCCTCGTCATTGCCACATCACTGTCCTTCAACAACGGTTTCGATTGGACGGACTGGCGGGAAGCCGTTAATGGCGGAAGCATTCCCGATCTGGAACCTACAAAGCTATTCGACCAGGTCATGTTCAAGTTCAGAGCTTATCTCACGGCGTCGGGGCCGGAGAATGTCCCCGTTATGACACAGTTGAGCCTGAGCGTTGAGCCTGTTGTCATCCTGGACAACAAAGGCGATGCCGAGTGCCGACCCGAGATATGGTTAACAAAAAAAGGAACCGGTGATTTTGAGCTGCGAAATACAAGCAATGGGGATGAATCGTTCCGCTTCACGGAAATATTGGATGGCGAGAAGCTCTATGTCCATAATGAACGGGAATATATCGAATCGGATTTGCCCGCAGTCTACCGTTACAACAACTTTAATGACAATTACCTTCGTCTACCTGTCGGAAACAATATTTTTCGAGTAACGGGAAGTGCGTCATTCCAGTTCCGTTACAGCTTCAAATTGATATAGAAAGGAGGATTGCTATGTGTGGAGACGTTGACCTTCATGCCAAGCCTATTACACCGAAGCTATACTTGGCCAGACCCAATCGCGAAATTATTGCCAAGCTGTCGGAAGCGTATCAGATCCAGCGCCAAATCTCTCTCAGTGAGCTATACTCCCTCTCCTTCACCATTCCGTTCAAGCTGGAAGAAAATCATGAACTAGTCCGGAATCGGAACGCATCACTATTAAAGGAAAGATATCAAATAAAGGTGGAAATCGGCTCCAATACAGAATGGTACATCATTACCAAGGTTCGGGATGCCATGAGCGACCGTGGCGATACGAAATTCGTCGAATGCGTATATTTGTCACAAGAGTTGAATGATAAGCTGATTGGCGGCTACACTGCAGAGTCCAAGAATGCGCGACAAGTATTAGAAGATGTGCTTGGGCTGACCGCTTCATGGTCGATTGGTTATATGGACCCCGACTTCGAATTGTCCTATCGTTCATGGGAGTTCTCCAACAATACGTTGCTTGATGCTGTCTACCAGATCATGACACGTTACAATGCCATCGCAGAATGGGATTCGGTCAATAGGCAATTGAACATGATCAAACCCGAACTGCATGGTGTGAACCGACTCGGAACGCTCTCACACCATCGGTACATGAAATCCATTGACAAGGAATCGAACGCTGAGATAGTCGTGACAAGACTCAGACCGGTTGGCAAAGACGGGATGGGCATTCAGAGGCACAATGTAAACGGAAGCCCTTATCTTGAAGACTTCTCATACTGGTTGTACCCATTCCAGCGTGACGACCAAGGCCATACACTCGTTCATAGCCAGTTCATGAGCGAAGCATTATGCCATGCCCTGCTGGATTACCAAGCGCTTCAGCACGAGCATGAAGGACAATTCAAGCAATACGTAGAGCAATTGGATCAGTTATCGACCACATTGTCCGAACAGAAAACGGATGTCGAAGCCCTTAGAAATGAGTTGGCTGCTATTACACAGCTACAGCTTGCTCAACAATATGACGAGGTCATGTTCTTTCATCGTTCCACCTACAATGGCGGCGGAGAATCGTTCGCATTCGATATAAATGACGCCCTTTATTATGCCGTTCTGGTGAAAATGGACGACCCTTCCGGAAAGACCTTGACGATTAATGGTCTCCCCTCTCCCCTCTCTGAAGAACAGTGGGTCATGGCAGGCAAGTTAAGCACAGGAACCAATCGTATTCAAATGTCATTATCCGGAGCCGGAGCTACTTCAGTTTTTATTCAAATTGCCAACATTAGTGATGAAGAGTTCCATTCTATGAATAACAGCGAAGCTATCATTAACCGTTATAACTATGAACATAAAGAAATGGAAATTGCTTCTGGAGAACTGCTCATACAGCAAACGGAAGCACAAATTGAGGCCATCAATACGAACATAGCGGCTATCCACGAGTTGCTTTCCGTATCGAATAACTTCACGCCCGAACAGCTCCGAGAGCTGGATCAGTTCATATTCGAACAGAAATTCGAAGACGACACCCTTATTGACGAGATGGATTTGCTGGAAGAGGCCAAGAAACGATTAAAGGAGTATCAGGTCCCCCAGCTTGCACTAAAGGTAGATATCGTCAACTTCCTGGAATGCCTGGAAGAGCAGGCCGTATGGGATAAATTACATTTGGGAGATCGTGTCACGATTCATTATGACGTCTTTCAATTAAAGGTCGAAGCTAAAATCGTTGCGATCGGCTTCGACTATGAGAGCTCTTCCATTGAGCTTACGATTGCGAGCTTCAAAGATCTGACTACGGCATACCGACAATTAGAAAACTATATCTATCAATCCAATAAAACGTCCGGGATCGTGAACGACGGCAAGAGCAAGTGGAATCAGGCCATTGTCGATACAAGTGAAATCAGCAAGCTGTTCGAGCGCTTCTGGGACAAGGTGACGAATCAAATTCATATGGCTGTCAATCAGACGGTCACGATTAATGACAAAGGCATAACAATAACCGACCATCACGATCCAGACCGCTTCCTGCGATTAACCAATGGCGCGATTGGCTTGACCCGTTCCGGCGGTCTTCGCTTCGAGACGGCAATATCAGCAGACGGAGTTATTGCGGAAATGGTGCTTGGCAAGCTTATACTGGGTCAGCGGGTGACGATTGGGGATGAAGACGGCATCTGGCTCACCGAAGGACCTAGAACGACCATTACCGACCGTTGTGGACGGGTTGCCATGCAATTAGGTCTCTATGATGAGTCTCCGGATCTATACGGCCTCGTCATTCATCGTTACGATCACACGACCAATTGCTCGACCGATCTCATCAATAAAATCGTAGCCAACTCGGAAGAAGGATTCAAAATTCAGCAATGGAATGGCGCTCAATTCGTCGACAAATTCTATGCGGATAGCAATGGACTGCTTTATGCGGAAGATATGACGACAAAACGATTGAAGATTATGAGCCATACGAACGAACTACTGCTGGACAGCTTCACCAAGTTTATGGATATCGGGAAATTCGAAGCGATCATCACGGATGGCAAGCTAACCTCTATTGAAAAGCTTCAGATTATGGGAGAACGATCCAGAATTCAGGCGGAATATGCCAAGTTGCTCCAACAAGCCAATACGTATAAAACAACAACTCGCGATACGTCCATACGTATTGACATAACCCCCTTCACAGCAGCCTATGAGCAACTGCTGGCCTATCTCGAACCGTTGCTTGCCGATATGGAAACGACATCGATAATCGATCGAAACGAATTCGTCGCGAAATTCGACCAGTATTATGACGAGACCGTCGGGATGGTCAACGCCATTAACAATTCCATCAAATATTCATCAGTTCAGTTCGGAGCATATTTCAACAACGTAATTATTGATTATGTCAATGGCATTGTTGCTACTAGGGACGATCATGCCTTCCGCTCCACCATGTCTGCTACAAAGGGCTTTTCAATCGAGAAGAATATGGGATCAGAGCAGAATCCGGATTGGAAGAATGTATTCTGGGCCGATACAGATGGCATTGTTCGGGCGAAAGGTATTGAAATCAAAGACTCCTTCGTGCTGGACTCCAAGATCGTGCTTGGCACTCATCCTAATATGATTACATTAGACCCCTATGGAGGAGGCTTCTATGCGGGTAGTCAGAATGGACAAGCGGCACCTGCTCATATCGCCATGGACGGTACGGCTTCCTTCCGGAAGCTGCTTGTAACGGACGGCAATGATGGCGTCATGCTGGATTCTGCTCAGCGAATATTGGATCTCAACAAATGGAACGTGCTCGGCGCCGGCCGCATTGAAGGAGATTCTATCGTCGTCAACACGGTTATATCCGGCATGGGGATTATCAGTAATCTCGCTGTGAATAAACTGATCACATTCGGCAAATCGGATACAATCGGAACAGTGTTGGATTACTTCCATGTCCAAGATAACAAGTTGTTCTTGAAAACAGGCGAGATTACTGGAAGACAGCAGATGGAAGTAAACGAGAATCTTCTCTACTGGACGGATGCCAGCAAAACCACTGCTACTACGGAAGTTACTGCTCACCCCGTCTGGGATTTAACCATAGATGACCGGGTGAAATTTCTGCTGGATCATAAAGGCTCCGGACCTGAAGCTTATCCTCGTACCGCATGGGGACAAGGAGACGGCGTCGTACAGGATTCAACGGTAGATGACGACATCAGGAATAACAAATCTTCCAGAGGATTTATCGAGAAACCTCGCGGCAGCTTCGACTTTCTCTACTATTCAAGCAACTACGCGAAAGAACGCAGTATGCGTCTCCGCAACGAAGGCATTGTATTAATAGCTGAAGACAGTGATACGGTAATCAACACAAAAAATATACAGTTCAATATGTCCGCTGCTGGCAGCTTGGTCATTCAACATGCTAGCGGCACTACACTAGAAATAACATCAAACGGGAAAATTGTCCTTCAGTCTGATAGCGGCATTGAATTCAACGCCCCGTCATACGTCTTTCAATAGACCCACCACTCCATTCAGGCGGGTTACTTGTGTAGTTGGAACTTTGTATAGGAGGTGATAGATATGGCGGGAGTTGCAGTGGATGGTTCATCGATCATAGAAGTCTCCCAACCTAATTATGTAACATATGATATTTACTATTATGAACCGCCGGGAGAAAATACGTCAGGAGGATGGTATTATGGTGGATCTGGTAGCACAAATGCAAAAATATCAGGATATGTAACAACCTCTTTACCCAAATTGAAAATACAAGGCAGTACCATTGCAAAAATTGGTGATAGCACATCCGAGACTTGGGTAGCCGACCCACCTGTTCCAAGCAGCAGTGCTTATATAACGTACACAAATATCCAACCAGCAACGTCGGGAAGCGGACAAGGAACTATTACTAGAGGGAGTGATAAAGGCTCTTTATCCAGCTCCGCAATTGCCCTTATCGGCTCCGAAGTAACCACCCATTTAGGCGTAAAGACAACCATCGCCGAAGGCAACACAAAAATGGACTTTACCAGTTAGGAGGTGATCAATTGCCAGATTTGCAAACGTATCTAGATTATCAGGACAAAAATATAATCATATGGCGTAAAGGGACCGCACAAGATCCATTCAAGCCAAAGGCGGACTCCCTCCCCATCATCAACGGAATCATGACACTGCTGGAAGTTCCATCCGAAAGTCATGGTGTACATATACCCGGATTTATAGAAGTACCCTTTGATAAATTCAAACGAAAAACCACACTTGCACAGCAAGAATTCGTCGTCGATTATTCATCAGGAATTGTACAATTCCACACCTCTCATGAAGCAAAATCCTTCATCGTCAGCTATATGGGTAAAGGTCATATCCTCTACCCCGCCTCCCGTATTTACGCCATGGTTCAGAGAAATCCGGACATCGTTATCACTCTTCAAGACTACATTGATGAACTGAAATCCCTGACCAACGACTTGGACTTAAAACTGATTGAAATGGATGAAGCGCTATTAAACGTAGGTCATGCTACTCAACAGGCCAATACAGCAACCGACAATGCAAATCTAGCTGCAGATAATGCGAATGTGGCTGCAGAGCAAGCTCAACATGCCGCTGATTCAACCGTTGTCATTAGAAAACCCCCTGTAGATTCATATGAAGATATTTCATCCACCTACCCTTCCCCAGAAAACGGATGGCAAACAACAATCAATACTACTGGTGATATTTATCGTTACAATGGTTTTTCTGGATTGTGGGAACTCGTCGGTAGTTATTTGGGTGGTTCAATACCATATGCCTCCGAAGATACAGATGGACTAATGCGACGAGAAGATTATCAGAAATTAGGTCACTTAACCGAGGAATTGTCAGATCGTGTAATCACTTTTCTTATCCCTTCATATCTAAGTGTCGGTGTGCAAGGAGTGCTTGCGAGATTCCCTTTCGATGGCATAATTGTTGAGATTAACGCAATATGCAGTACTACTGGCGTTCAAGACTTGGTTCTTGATATCGAAAAGTCCAGCGACGTTGTGAATTGGACTTCTATTCTTACGAATGATGTGAAGATCGCTGCTGGCAGTCTCTTTGACGATTCCACACATTTCATTTCAGATTCATCGGTTGTAGCAGGTGACATTTTCAGAATAAATATTGCACAAAATGGCGATGGCGCAAAAGATTTAACGGTAGAGGTTCGAATAAAACTAAACTAACTTTAAGGAGTTGCTTACAATGGCACAACCTATTATATCTTGGTATGATGCAACAGACAGTGAAATTACTGGTGTTTATGATTTTCAAACGATTGATGCAGGAACATCCTCAGTGAATCATGAGTTTACTATTTTCAACAATAGAAATGGTTCGGAGGATGTTTCTAAAATGGAAGACGTAGAAATCACTACTGTTGACATGAATGGTGGTGATGGAGATCAGGCCGGAAACATTGTTGAAGCTGTAAAGGACAAGTGGTTTTGGGTAAAAGTAGATACCCTCAACGAAGTTTCTTTCACCCAAATTGGTGGTAGCACTGCAAAAAAAGCATTGGGCACGTTAGGTTCAACCAAGAATCCAAATGCAGTCTCTGCTCCTACATGGGCAGTATCAACTGCGTATCTTGTGGGCGATTATGTAAAACCGACATCAGGAACTACTTATATTTATAAATGTGTCACCGCAGGAACTTCAGGCGGTTCAGAGCCTACTTGGCCTACGATTGATGGCGATCCCGTAACAGACGGTTCTGTAGAGTGGGAAACAATACTTGTTCAAAAACAACCGCAAGCACAAGAAATTCTTGGTTTAGCTAACGATGGGACAGAAACCAATAGCGGCGGTAACTTTGCAAAGGTAAGTATGTATGCTGATATTCCACTTTCTGCAAGCGCTGGTCGTAATAATTTCAAGATACGGGTTAGTTACAGATACGTTTAAAAGTAAAGCATACTATTTTATTTTAAGAGTGAAGACTATCTCGATGAGACTTCACTCTTTTTTATTTCCACAATACAATGGGGGCAGAGGATATGAATTTTCAATCACATAATGGCTATTCGCACGTAAAACAAGATTTTATTTGGCTTTCTGAACATATTGATGGAACGTTTTTGTGTGAATTTTCTGATGACGGTAAAATATCTAATTCTTTTTATGATATTGACACAGATAAGCTAATCCGATTCGGATTAATTGGTAGAGGGATGAAACTTTACCATGAGGTTAAGGGTGGAATGTTCAATTTAAATGGACAGCATATTATGATCTCATACATAGACGAAGAAAACAAAGAAGAATACTTTTTAACGGGTCACAACAATAGATATGATGACATCATTTCCTATAAAAATGCCTTTACAGATGGAGGAATAACCAAAAACGGTTCTGCTGTGTTTACTCACCCTAAGATAAGAAAATTCAACTTCGGCTACAAGAAAAAAATCGCAATGAACGACATCCTTTTTCATTTTCAACCGATTTTTTGTTTACCATATAATACTTCTGCCTATCTGGATATCAAATTAGTATCCAGCAAAGATATGGAAGGCAAGCTTCGTTTCTACAGAAGTGGTCATATTGTTGATGAAATCGAAGCGCCTCTTAAAGAAGGTTTTTCAGGAAATGTCCATTGGAATGTTAAGTGAGTGAGGTGATTTGAGATGGCTGACATAACGAATATAGGGATTCCAATAGATATATCCAAAGGTGTTTTTAATAACGTAGAATTACTCGATGGGAAAATCGTTTTATCTGTACAAGATGTATTTAATAGCAAATCTGTCTTTTATAATTCCGGATTTTGGGAGTCTGAAGCTATCGATTTGGTTGGAGCATATAAGGACTTTGATAAAATTGTTCTTAGTAAAGTACATCAGACAATTGACAGTATTGCGGTTTATTTCAGAACCTCCAATGATGGATTTAATTGGAGTTCATATGCAGAAGTTGGGACAGATGGTTCCATACCATCCCCTATTGGCAGGTATGTTCAAGTTAAAGTGTCTTTTACGGCTGGACTGACGAATGAAACTGTGACTGCTGTAGACTTCAATAGTGATGAGAAGGCTAACTTTCAACAGAATGATTTCATTGAGATGGATGGAAGTCTGAAATTAAAGAAAAACTACTCAGATAAAATGACAATCGATCAATCTTGGAACGAAGAAGGAAGTTTGCTGAGAAGGACGGTTAGGAAATCGGATTTCAAACGGATTGATTCGTTGAAAATTACATAGGGGTGATATTATTGGGGGTTCCTGCCACTACAGGAAAGCTTGCTACTTCGTTGAGCGGCATGAAAGTAGGAGATTACGTCGTCTGTCATTATCAAGCATCAAGCGGTATCGTTGGAACATTTAGCAATTTAGGGAGTGCTGTCGGAACAGAGATTCCAGTGAGCAGCACCAATGCGCCTAATGGCATATTTTACTATATTAAAGTTGATAAAGGTTTGTTGATTGCAGATAGAGTGATTCAGCATTCGATCAGTTGGGATACATTAAATTCTGGCAAGTATATTCAAGGAAAGTCACAAACATTTGGTTCTCTTATTGGCAAGATACGCTTATTAACAGGAGGAGTCGCGTATGCAGATGAAAATGGTAATATTTCAGTAACTGATTTAGGTTTTGGTGCATGGCCTACTAACAATGAGTGGGATAAATATATTGTTAGATTTCCTTCTAATTTAATGCAAAGTGGAAGTACATTGGATGATATATTTCATTCTTCTTCTGTAATTCAAACATGGACGCAGGATACTCCTAGCGTAAGTATATTCCCATCATCCAACAGAGTTAGAAGAGGATACAGGGATGACAATAGTTACAACGGAAATGGCGCAAGTAATACAAATGTAACATCATCAGGATTCCGTCCAGCATTCGAATATAAGGAGGTGTAATCATTGGCTCTCACACTTAATAATAGCTTGTTATCATTAAAGGTTGGAGATTATGTTTGGTGTAAATATACGGCTTCATCAGGAGCAGTAGGAGTTTTTTCTGACTTAGGAAGCAAAACCGATAGCGATGTAGCTGGTTTAGAAATACCTGTCGCTTCTAGCGCTACCCCTGATGGGTACTTTAGATATATTTGCGTTGATTTTGACTATTGTGATCGGGCAATGCTGATTGCTGATCGTAATATACAACATAGCATTAGTTGGGACACTTTAAACACCAGTGGTATCGCAAGCGGAAGTGGGCTTCCTGTTAGTTTTGAATCATATTCCGAAGGATTTAATTTTACTATTCGTCTGCTAACAGGAGGTGTCTCTTCTTCTGATACTGACAATGAGTGGGATAAATATATTGTTAGCTCTACGTTGAGCGAAACGATTGTAGCTGGGGACAATAATGTTTGGAATTGGAATCAAATCAACAGAACTTGGACTTCTACTACTGGCACTACTTCCTCATCAAATAGAGTATGTAGAGGAAATAATGCAGGAGGAATACACTATTACGGCAACATTGCAACCTCTGGAGCCACTAATGTTGGATTTCGCCCTGTTCTACTAATAGAAAACTTAGCAGTAAATAAATCGTTTATTTTAATTAATAGTGAGTATAAAAAATGGGATGAGGGAAATGAGTATATTCCCCCAATAGCAGGCGATAACTTAATCCCTATAATGACAAGTGACACCACTCCTAGTGGTATTGCAAGCGTAAGTTCAACATTCAGTTCAAGTTATTTAGCATGGCGACTTTTCGATAAAGATAATTCTTCCCATTGGCTCTCTAATTCAACATTAAACCAGTGGATGAAATATGAATTTCCATCAGCAGTCACAGCGCACTCATATAAACTTACTAGTAGTGCTACAACTGGCAGCCCAAACGATATGATAAGAGAATGGGTTCTCGAAGGAAGTAATGATGATTCTGTGTGGGGAGAATTGGATACTCGAAACAACCAGACTAATTGGGGGCTTCCTGAAACGAGAGAATACTCAATTGGCACTCCTTTATTGTATAAGTACTATCGCATTAGAATAATAACTAACAATGGTACGTCAACTTATCACCGAGTATCTGGATGGGAATTAATAGGTACTGAGACTCCGGCAACTCCCGAAACCCCACCTTCATGGCAAACAATATCTACCACACTACCTTCAGCCGAAACATTCAAAAATGAAGGTATGGAGGATTTGTCTATTATGGATAGAAAAGAAACTTCCATAGTACAGACAATGATAGATAACGGTGCTTTGGGAGCTGGGAAGGT
Source organism: Paenibacillus sp. J5C2022 (assembly GCF_025567625.1). Taxonomy (GTDB): domain Bacteria; phylum Bacillota; class Bacilli; order Paenibacillales; family Paenibacillaceae; genus Pristimantibacillus. The sequence goes on from NZ_JAOQJC010000017.1 coordinate 63,133, forward strand.
GTTTAGTTCGACGGTTGATTTGAAAAAGTATTTTGATATTAGAAACATGAATATTAAATAAATGCACATGAAAGAGATGCTTTATGGAGTAAGGAAGGTGTAAAAAATGAATGAGATAACATGGTATGAGCCAAAAATGACATCAAATACTAGTCCAACACCTTATGTTGCAACGGGGAGTAGTGAAGCCAGTGATTCAAATGCAATTTGGGAGGTCTTTGCTAATGGGTTCGTATCAAGTGGTTCGTCTAGATGGCAAGCCAGTGATAATACGAGTCCACAATGGCTTCAAATTGATTTTAGTGAAAAAAGGTTAGTTAATCATGTATTGCTTTCTCCAAATATTACAAATTTAGACCGCAACCCAAAGAATTTTCAAATCTTAGGTTCAGACGATGAAGTTAATTTTACTGAGTTGAAAACATATATAAAAAGTGATGAATGGGTAGATTCCACTTATGACATTATAGATACAGTCAACTATTTTAATTTTCGTTTTTATAGAGTAGTCTTCTTGGAAAACCCAACCACTTATAATATGATAATGGGCAGAATTAAATTTGGATATACGGAACCAACGAATAAAATCTTGATTTCATCTAGTGAGAGTAGTTTTGAAAGTGTAGTACCTGCAATAAATGAAATTAGTCCTTTTGGTATGACAAATTATACAAAAGATGAAATAACAGTTTCATCAAAGTGGGAATCCTCCCCAGTGTATAACTTGTTTGATGGAGATACTACAACTGTTTATGCGACTGGTTCTAATACTAGGTACTATACTTGGATAATGATTGACTATGGAATTTCTACATACATTGACTCATATATAATTATTGGTAGAAGCTCTTCGTTAAATGATAATCCTAAAGAATGGAATCTCCTAGCTAGTAAATCTGGTCTTTTTGAAGGCGAAGAAATAATTCTTGACCAGCAAACAAATCAAGTGTCATGGACTGATTTACAAAGAAGAGAATTTTCAATCTCAAGCCCGCAAAATTACAGATACTATAAATTAGATGTATTGATGAATGTTAATGGTGAAGGAAGACCGCTTGTATTTAGCGGTTTAGAGATGAACGTTGTACATAATGGAATTTTAAAGGTAATACCTTCTTCTACTGAACAAAACTTTATAAATTATGGAATGGATAGTGTAAGCGAGAAGGCCTTTTCATCTAAAATAACACAAAGAACACTCATCGATCAATCTCCAACCGAATTAGGTAGCGGAAAAGTGTTTAAGCAAACCATTAACACAACCCAAACACCAATCAAAAAAGCATCAATTGAATAAACATTATTAACGAAATGATTGTTTTATACAGTTAGAAAGGAGAGTGGACTATGGCAGTTATAGGCGATGTATTAACATCACCTGAATCTGGGTGGGCAAGATATAATGATAATGATGTAAATATCAGCTATATTGATGGCAATAGCGAATGGAAATATGGTAATGATTCATCTGGCACAGCAGGATATTGGCAAAACGATATTCACACTTATACGGGTTCAACTTCAGACAAAGGCAGTATGAAGTTTAATTTTACAGGTACAAAAATCAGATTAATTTGCAGAGTGACGACAAGTTATGCCGCAGATAACAGTATTTCGATAGATGGAGTAGTAGAAAACTTCTCAACAAATAATAATCAAAATGTGTCTAGAGTTTTAGTTTACGAGAAGATTGGATTAGAAGACAAAGAGCATTATGTTGAAGTTAAAAATGGCGATGGTCAGATTGTACTCGATGCAATTGATATAGAAACAGAAAAGACGCTATATCCGTACAAGGTTATCAACAATAATAAAACGCTAATTTTTAAAAATGACGAGTATATTACTTATGTTAATGATAATTGGTCGCTTGTTAATACAAGCCTCCCTACTGAGACTCAATTTATTGATTCAGGCATAAACGATTTATCAATCATTCCTGAGTCTGCGTGGTCTCAACTAACAGGGGATATTGAGATTTGTTACTATTCCGACGATCCTAACAAAAACGAAGTGGCCTTCAATATCGAAACAGAGCCGTTCACATTATATGATGAGTTTGGTGATAGTATGGATATTCTATATTATACAGATGATCCCACAGTTACTGAACCAAAACTTGAAATCACGGCTAACTACTCTCCTATTGATGAGTTGGATGGAGATTTTGAGGTTGTTACATGGACAAATGGGCAACCTGAAGAAGTTAACGAGCCTGTTGAGAGTGTGTACAAAGAAGCCTCTGTTGATGGCGACCTTTATAGAACAACTATTGATTTAAGTAAAGGAACAAAGAGAGTCGAGGGTGTTTAATCGATTCTCTTTGTTCCTTTCGAACGATTTGCAATACAATGCAAAGGAGATGATATTATGGCAATAGTCGGGCAACAGTTACTAGAACCAGAAGAGGGTTGGAGACGATATGACGACAGAGATTCGTTATTAAGGTATTTTGGCACTTGGAAAACTATTACAGGCTCCACACATTATAATTCAACACTGCTTTATGCAGACGGCTCCTCTGGTGATTTGAATTACATTTATTTCTCTTTTGAAGGGAAGGCACTTCGGGTTATAGGTTTGCAACAAAACACAGATAGCACTTTGGTTGATAATAATATAGTAATAGAAATAAATGGGAGTATATTTTCATTTACTGCATTGCGGGGAAATTATGTTGTATCGCAATGTTTATTATTCGAAACTGATATTTTACCATATGGAGTTCACTCGGTAAAAATATACCCAAAAACGATTGGAAAACGCTTCTTTATTGATGCAATAGATATCTATGGGGATATAAACAAAAAATTTATTTTTTCTCCGATAGGATATCAAAAATGGGACTCAGCATGGCAAACAATATCCACTTCAGCACCAACAAAACAAGACTTTGAGACGTATGGCATGGATGATGTTTCAATTATCCCCGAATCCGCATGGGTAGAATTAGCACAATCCTCACCCACTGTCGAGATAGTTTCATATGTCCCTACTGGCAATAACCCTACATCGTTTCAGAGTATTTACACTGAATTAGTAAGAAATGTTGAAATGAATGCTTTGCCATTAGGACAAACAGTAATACCCGTTTCTGATATTAAAACATATGGATTGCAATCCATTACAGCGAACATTGTTGAAAACTCTCAATTACAAAAAGGTATTATTCGATTCACACTATCCTTCGATGAAGGTTCTACATGGAAATCCCATAATGGTACAGATTGGATTCCTATTAATATCAATGATAAGAACGATTTTTTAACGAATGGACTAACAAAAGAAAGTATTAATTCACTTGCTGCTTCAGATTTTGGTTCACAAGTGAATAACGGTAACATTAGAGTCGCTTACTATCTCGAGGAGCACATTAGAGACACAGACATTGCACAAGTTGAATCGCTTCAAACAGACAATCTAACACCAACAGAAACAACAGAGATAAGCGATATGGCACTTTATATTCTAAATACAGAGTCGACAATTAATGTCACCTTTGAAGGTAATACAGTTCAAGGTCAAATAACAGACGAGGATGCAGGTCGAGTTCAATACAGAGTGATTCTAAATGGCGCTCCTTATTACCCGAATGACGGTTCGTTTACACAACTACAGCCATCCCCAATCAATATTGAATTCAAGTTAAGAAACAATGAAATTGTCGTGGGTCAGAACAACACCTTACGAATTGAGTTTAAGGACTACTGGGGAAACACAGACTACTGGGAAGCAAATTTCATTGGAACATACGCCGGAATAATGTTTTCTGATCCTAGTGGCGACTATTATACAACCGATTTAGGTGAGCTTTTAAAATATCTTGACTTTGGGATTATGATTGCGGGTCAGACTTCATTGCAAAATGAGATTACCTTAACTAATAAATATGGATATACTGTGCAAAATCTTAATGTAAAAGCCTTGAATACAATGATAGGTAATGGCATTAAATTGGAACTTAGTAAGACAGATACACCTTTCGTAGCGGAAGATACGCTTACTTACGACCAACTGATCAATCATGAGGAGATGGTAAAATTCTATGTTCGATTAGGGACTCAAATTACTGCAACACCTGCTTCTGGAGCAGTCTTAGAGATTAGAGCGAATGCAGATGAGGCGTAATATCTCAATACAATGAGATGGGAAGTGTAATGTATGTTTGAAGATAATAACGATATTGCTGGGAAAATATCGATCTCTCCCAATAATCGCATGTATGTCAAATACACGGTTTATGGCATAAATGAAGATGATTTTTTTGCAACAATAAACACCTCCATATTAGATGACTCAGACAAAGAGTTTTCTATTGTAGTAAAAAGAGAAGAAACCGAAGAGTTATCATCTACTCTTGATGTGAAATATGGAGGGTACGATGATGTTTATGCAACGCTACAGCCTGTAGCAAGCAGTTACATGGATTGTATCATTGATGTTCGTCCACATAACTCAATGTTTGTGCTTGCAGAAATTCTTGAGCCGCCATTATTAGAAAAAGAACTAACATCGATTAAAGATGCAACTGCTAGAAGTGGTCTTGACTATCAAACCTTAAACTATGGTACAGAACCTTCAATGATGAGTGGATACAAAAGTGGAGAAGAATTTACTTCGTATATTGCTTTTGGTGATATAGATATCCCTCAATTTTCAATCATTGAAAATGCTACATTGAAGTTGCATTTCTCAGGAAACCTAAAAGAAGGACTATCTATAAAACTATATCATGTTGACAATGATTGGTCAGAGTATTCTATAACATATAGAAACAAGCCAAGTAAGACAAGTTTAGTTTCTGACAGTTATCTTGTTGATTATGATGATAGAAGCATTGCATTCGACTTTACAGATGAAGTAAAAGATATTTACTCTGGAAATAATAGTGGATATGGATATGCTATTGTTGTTGAACACGAGTTCTCTAATGATAACAATATATCCTTCTACACCAAAGAAAGTTCTGCCTTAACAAAACCTAAATTGGTCATAAGTTATTATGACACTAGGGTTTTCAGCGCTGGCAGAGGTCAGATTGATGCGACCATTTTTGTATATGGCGCTGATAGTAGCGACACTAATGCAACATTGAATGTGCATAGTGATTGGGGAAAAGAAGAACTTTCATCTACTTTATATGTCCATCGTTATGACACCCCAGTTTCAGAGGATATTACTACAGACATCATTGTCTCTAGACCAGTTTTAGATAGTTCATTAATTGTTGCTCGTAGGGAATATGATGAATTTTCATCTGTACTATCAGTAGCGGAAAGAAAAGTTCATCACCAAGATTCATTCATCTCCATCACAAGAGAAGAGATGCTCTCTGAATTATATGTAAAATATTCGAGCAGACTGAGTGCTTCCATTGAAGTCCAAAGATATGAGGTTGAAGAATTACCTTCCTTCATTTCGATTACGAGAGATAATCTCTATGGTTCAATTATTGTTAGGGAAAGAGAAAATTTAAATGCAGTTATCACCATACAAAGAAATCATGAGAATTTTATACCATCATGGATAACTGTAACAAGAGAAGAGTTGTCTTCTAGCATACTTGTTAGAGAGAGAGAGCATCTTGATTCAGTAATTACCGTACAAAAACATGTCTATGATTTTATTGAGTCAATATTGACTGCAACGAGAGACAAACTCTCCTCGACTATTTTAGTCAAAGAAAGAGCAAAACTTGTCGCAAAAATAGAAATTAGACAGTTGGATAGTGAAGTAATTGAATCTAAACTCACTAGTACTAGAGATGCATTAACTTCGTCGATGACGGTTAAAGAGCGCGAATATCTTTATGCAACAATTGAAATTAGAAGATCCGACGAGGATTCTTTGCAGTCTTATCTATCATCAACAAGAGAAAGTATCCACTCGACAATTGTGATCAGAGAAAGAGAATATCTCGATTCAACCATTTTTGTTTTTCAGGTGGGTAATAGTGAATTATCTTCTATTCTACATGTAACGAGAGACGAGATTCATGTAACGATTGATGTGATAACCCCTAGCTATCAGGACAGCACACTCGTTGCAAGTAAACCAGATGTAGGCGCAATTATATGGGCAAGAGTATATGGGCAAGATGAACTCGAATCTTTACTCGAAGTTAAAGCAAAAGATGCTGACGATCTAATGTGTTGGATTGCAGTTCATCGAGATTCCAATGGTGCTTATTATTTCATATTGTAACCTTAATTAAAGAGCGTCCTTAGCGGCGCTCTATTTATTTGTAAAGGAGTGAACTGACATGACATTTCTAACCGCTAAAGAATTTGGATTTTATAGCATTATTGCCGGTTCCATCGGACATTTGTTCGGTGGGTGGACTGGCTTACTAGAAATCTTCTTCTGTGCAATTATTATCGATTGGTTTACTGGTGTAGCTGCTTCATTGAAGGAAAAACAGGGATTGAGCAGTAAGGTGAATTTCTGGGGTGGATTCAAAAAGTTTCTTATGATCCTGACAGTTATTTTTGCGCATAGAATTGACTTAATGCTCGGACTTGATTGGGTAATGGCAGGCTGCATTTACTTCTGGTTAGTGAATGAGCTCATCTCGATCTCCGAGAACTATGCCCGTCTTGGCCTCCCCTTCCCTACTCCGTTACGCAGACTGCTTAGCATCTTGAAAGAAAGGCCTGAGCATAAAGGGAATATCTTAAATAAACAAAGCGGTAAATAATACATGCTAGACAGGAGAGCTTATATGAACTTTACTTATACCTGCGATCATATTCCCAACTTATCCCCCTTCCACCGCCGCCCCGCCCTTTCCATGTCACCAGTGACGATTACGATACACAATACCGGTAACCCCAGAAGCACGGCGAGGAATGAACGCAATTGGCTGTCCAATCCCGCGAACGACCGAACAGCGTCTTATCATATCGTTATCGACGATAAAGAAGCGATAGAATGCATCCCCCTTGATGAAGTCGCCTGGCATGCAGGAGACGGTACAGGAGCTTCGAGCGGCAATCGCACGAGCATTGCAATCGAATTGTGCGAAAGCGGCGATTATGCGAGAACGCTAGTGAACGCGGTCAAACTTGTTTCACAAATGCTTTACGAGCGAGGATGGCATGTAAACCGTCTGCGCAGACACTTTGATTGGTCCGGCAAGATCTGTCCTCGCCTGATGTACGGGAACGGGAATTGGGATGGTTGGCATGCATTCATGCGTAGTGTACAAGCCGAGCTAACTGCACTGAAGCAAGATGATCCGTCTCACCAGCCGCAACCGAACGAACAATGGGAGCCGGAGCTAGCCATACTGAGAAGAATGATCGAAGATCAAACTAAAATGATGGAGTCTCTCCACCAAAGTGTGAAAAAGCTGAATGAGCTGCATAAGATGGAAGTGCCCGATTGGGCAAAGGAAGCAGTTGAAGCAGCCTTGAGGGTGAAACTGATCGATTCGCCAACCGGTGGCTCGCATGACTTTTATCGACTAGTTACGATATTATGGCGACTGGGACTGGTATAAGCTTCGGGAAGGCAACACAGTTCGGACAACCATACAAAAATCGCCCTCATCCGAAGATGAGGGCGAATCAATTCCTAATTACGCTTCCGTTACTTCCACCTTGTCCATCTTGGAGCCGCCTTTAAGCGCGTCGACAAACTCCATGCCTTTCGTCACTTTGCCGAATACGGTGTGCATGCCGTCCAGATGCGGCTGCGGCTGGTAGCAGATGTAGAACTGGCTGCCACCCGTATTGCGTCCTGCATGAGCCATCGCGAGCGTGCCGCGCTCATGCTTGTTCGGGTTGATCTCGCAATTGATGGTGTAGCCCGGGCCTCCTGTGCCATTGCCCACCGGACAACCGCCCTGCGCGACGAATCCCGGAATGACGCGATGGAATGTAAGACCATTGTAGAAGCCTTCACTCGCCAGCTTCTCGAAGTTGGCTACAGTGTTCGGAGCATCCTGATCGAACAGCTCCAGAATGATTTCTTCACCTGTTGCCAACGAAATTTTTGCTTGTTTTGCCATGCTAATATTACCCTCTTTCTATAGTCCGAATAAGACTACGTTACCAATTCTGTCCCTATTTCGCAAGGGGGGATTTTTGAAGTCTCGCCGGAATGACGTCGTTGCACACAATATTCTCCAACGATTCGCGCTTGACGGCGAGATCCGCTTCTCCATCCTTCACGAAGACGACCGCCGGACGGCGAATCCGGTTGTAGTTGCTTGCCATCGCATAATTGTATGCGCCTGTGCAGAATACGGCCAGCAGATCGCCGCTCTCCGATACCGGCAGCTCCAGATCCCAGATGAGCATGTCGCCGCTCTCGCAGCACTTGCCAGCTACGGATACCGTCTCCTCCAGCGGAGCGTTCGCGCGATTGGCGAGTATCGCTTCATATTGGGACTGGTACAGCGCCGGACGAGGGTTGTCCGTCATGCCGCCGTCAACGGCAATATATTTGCGCACGCCAGGAATGTTCTTGCTTGTCCCGATCGAGTACAGTGTCGTACCGGCGTCGCCTACCATGCTGCGGCCCGGCTCCACCCAGATCTCCGGCAGCGGATAGTTCGCCTCACTGAAGTTGGACTTGATTGCGCCTGTAATCGCCTCAACATATTGGTGAATCGGAAGCGGCGTCTCCCCTTCCACATAACGGATGCCGAAGCCGCCGCCTAGATTGACCACCTTGAACGTCAGATCCAATTCTTCGCGGATGGATACCGCGAACTGAGCGACCTTGTCGACAGCCATGCGGAAGCCTTCCACCTCGAAGATTTGCGATCCGATATGGGAATGAACTCCCAGCACAGCCAGATTCGGCAGCGCCAAAGCCTTGCCGATCGCATCTCTTGCAGCGCCGTTGCCCAGGTCGAAGCCGAACTTGGAATCCTGCTGTCCCGTGGAAATGTAATCATGCGTATGGGCCTCCACACCCGGCGTAATTCGAAGCAGAATGTTGACCTTCTTGCCCTTGTCGCCGGCCAGCGCGTTCAGCAGCTCCAGCTCCAGGAAGTTGTCCACGACGAAACAGCCGATGCCTGCGTCGAGCGCCATATTGATCTCGTCAGGCGTCTTGTTGTTGCCGTGGAAGTGAATGCGCTCCACAGGGAATCCCGCCTGCAGCGCCGTGTGCAGCTCGCCGTCCGATACGACGTCCAGCGACAGCCCTTCCTGTTCCGCAATCGCGCACATCGCCATGACGCTGAACGCTTTGCTCGCGTAAGCGACCTGGAATTGCAAGCCGGACGCCTTGAACGCCTCAACGTACTCTCTCGCACGCTGGCGGACAAGCGCTTCGTCCACGATATATAACGGCGTGCCGAATTTGGCAGCCAGATCAGTTACGTCGCATCCGCCAATCTCAAGATGACCTTTGTCGTTAATATTGCTAGTTCCATGCAGATACATTGCTTCCCCTCGACTTTCCCTATCCTTCTATGGATAGAACGGTTTAATTATTTGCATCTATAGGAACAGTATAGCGCAATCGACAACGATCCGAAATGGATAATTTCGCATTTCATTTGTATTTTTAGCGATGCAAGACGCACCCTCAATTCGTCTTCGGCATCTTGTCCCGCTGCTGAGGACGCAGAATATTGGGCCGCTTCCGGTTATAGAGCACAGGCTGGCGCACAATGATGTTCCAGATCCCCCTGGCGTCGAACGGGATAATCGGCCACATATACGGCCGGTTCAGTGAACGCTCCTTCACCAGCAAGATGAAGATAACCGTCGTCGCTACGACGAGACCCGGTACGCTGAAGGCGGCTACTGCCATCAGCAGCGCCAGCCTGATCAGCCGGTTGGCCAGTCCCAGCTCGTAGCTGGGCGTCGCGAACATGCCGATCGCCGCAATCGCCATGTACAAGATGACTTCGTTCACGAATACCCCTGTCTTGACAGCAATATCGCCAATGAGAATCGCCGCCACAAGTGACATGGCGGCCGCCAGCGAGGTAGGCGTATGGACCGACGCCATGCGCAGCAGGTCTATTCCGATCTCGGCCAGCAGGAACTGAACGAATAACGGAATTTTCCCAGTCTCATTAGGACCGATGAAGTCCATAATCGGCGGCTTGTATTCCGGATGCACGACGAACAGCAGCCATAACGGCAGCATGAACAGCGACATCAGAATACCGATGAACCGCACCCATCTCAAGTAGGTTCCGATCGTCGGCGTCTGGCGGTTCTCCTCGGCATGCTGCATCAGGTCGGTGTATGTGGTCGGCAGCGTCATGACGCTGGGCGACGTGTCCACGAAGAGAGCGACTGAACCTTCCAGCAGATGTGCAGCTACCGTATCGGGACGTTCCGAGTAGCGAACGAGCGGGAACGGGCTCCAGCCCCGTTTGATCGTCGCTTCTTCCAGCTGCTTGTCGGCCAATGGCAGACCATCCAGCTTTACCATCCCGATTTTCTCCTTGATCGACTTCACCAGCTCTTGGTCAACGATATCGTCGATATAGGCAACGCATACGTCGGTCTTCGTCCGCTCGCCCACTTGCATAAGCTCGTAGCGTAGCTTCGGATCGCGCAGCCTCCGACGAACGAGCGACACATTGACGAGCATCGTCTCGTTGAACCCGTCGCGCGCACCGCGCACCACTCTCTCTGTCGAAGGCTCCTCCAGCCCTCTTGCCGGGTAATTCTTGACATCCACCATAAGCGCATTGGACTCGCCATCAATGAACAATGCCGTAGCGCCTGACATGACGAGCGTCATCAGCTTGTCCCAGTCGTCGTGCTTATTCACCTGCGCAGCCGGCACATAGAGATCCAGGAACGCTTGCAGCGCATCGCTGTCAATATCTTCGGCCTGCAAGTAAGTGAGCCGCTTGATGATCTCCGTCAGCAGCTCGTCCTTCACAAGCCCGTTCATGCAGAACAACGCCGTCCGCCGATTGCCGAACGTCATCTCCCGGATGACAAGGTCGAAGCTGACCCCCAGGCCCATCTCCTTCTCCAGCTTCTTCAACACTTGATCAATCTCGGCCGGAATCGGCACCTTCTTCTCGCCTTGTCCTCCCTTGCCTGATTCCCCTTCAGATGACTTCTTCCAGCCGCCCAGTTCCACCCCGCCTCCGTCTTCCTGAGGCTCCATGCCGGGGACCATTTCTTCCGGCAGCGGCAATTCCCGTTCAAGCGACTCCCGTTGTTCATCTTCCCGATTCCACTCAGACATGTCCTATCACCTCGTCGCTAAGTTAATTCCATTGAAAGATCAGCCAGTCGAACAGAGACCCGATCGTCTTGCCCAGCACCATCGCCATGACGAACGCTATCATATAATGCGACAGCCTCAGACGCTTCGCCAGTATCGGCAATACGTTCATCACCTCCGTCAGCGCAGCAGCCAGCATGCCGATGAACATGCCGTCCAGCAGTCCGATGCCGCTCAGGAACAAGGACGAAGGCAGACGAAGCTTCCAGTCCAGGAAGTCGGCGAAAGTCCAGTATAGCGCACCGCTTACGATGGCGCTCTCGAACCAGGCGGACATGCGGAACGCTCTCGTCAGCTGCGCCAGACGCGGCACCAGATCGAAGACGATCAGGAGCGCGACCAGACCGCTTCCTACTGCAAGCCCGCCCGCTATACCCAGCACAGCGATGAACAAGCGCGACATCCACTCACTCATATCCGCCTCCGCGCGTCTTCTCGGATTCGGCACGCTTCCTTATTTCATCTGCTATAACGTACTGGTTCAGGTTTTCCTGATACATATACAGTTCGACTTCCAGAGGATTGGGCTCCTCGTTGAACCGCTTGCGGAATATATGATTGAAGAACAGCGCCATGCCGAGACCGAGCCCCAGCGAGTAAGGAATCTGCAGCCATAACGGATGCTCGTCGCGTTCGCCCGTGACAAGCTCGGCAATCCGAATATGAACCTCCTTCATGCTGACATCGGTATGGAAATTCATGATCGCAAGCCCAGCCCCGAAGAACAAGAGCAGCCAGCTGATGCACAGCAAGACGTAACGGGGTTTCATCGGTTTCTCCGCCACCATGAGCAGCACTTGAGGATCGCCGAACGTTTCCACGGTTATGCCAGGTACTGCTTGGCGCACGGCTTTCACAATTTGAAGCACATCGATGACGACACGATTGCCGTCCGACTTCTTATGCTCGTACAGCGGCAGCTCCGCAAGAGCGGAATGTAGCTCCTTGTCCTCCAGGAGCAGCCTGGCCACCTGGCCAAGCGTGACGGTATGCTGCGGCTTGATGTCTATTCTTTTTTTGAGCCGAAGATAGAGGACTTGGCTGGCAGCGCCCATCCGCCATCATCCCTTCTGCCAATAGTATGGCTCGTGATTCCTGATTAGTATGAGATAAGGATGCTCAGGATAGTCATGCATGCCGATGTAAAAAAAGGAAAGACCAAATCGCTTATTGCGCGATTTGGTCCCGAATGGACTGCAATATTTTCTTCTCCAGCCTGGATACTTGCACTTGCGAGATGCCGAGTCTGCTGGCCACCTCGGACTGCGTCTTGTCCCGGTAATACCGCAAAAATACGATGAGCCGCTCGCGCTCGTTCAAGCCTTCGATCGCTTCCACCAGCGCCAGCTTGTCGAACCAACGTTCGCCGGAATCGTCCGCGATCTGATCCATTAGCGTGATGGGATCGCCGTCATTCTCGAATACGGTCTCGTGAATCGACGTTGGCGGCTTGTTGGCTTCCTGCGCGAATACGACATCCTCCGGCGTTATGCCGAGACGCTCCGCTACCTCGCTGACCGTCGGCAGCCTTCCGAGCGTCTTGGACAGCTCATCTTTCATCTTGCGAACCTTGTTCGCCGTCTCCTTCAGCGATCGGCTCACCTTGAGTGTGCCGTCATCGCGAAGGAATCGCTGAATCTCTCCAATGATCATCGGCACCGCATAAGTAGAGAATTTCACGTCATAGGACAGATCGAACTTGTCTACCGACTTCAACAATCCGATACAGCCGATCTGGAACAGATCCTCCGGCTCGTAGCCCCTGTTCATGAAGCGCTGAACGACGGACCATACAAGACGGATATTGCATCCTACCAGCGTATCCCTCGCCACCGTATCGCCGGATTGGCTCAGTGCGATTAGCCGCTTCACTTCCGCATCATCCAAGTACGGCTGGGCTGTTTGCTTCAAATCGACATCCATGAGGCTCAACCCCTATGCCCTAATTGTAGAGCGCTTTTTTTGACTCGATACGTTTCATCATCGCTACCCTTGTTCCCCCGCCGACTGAGCTGCTTACCTCGAATTGGTCCATGAAATTCTCCATAATCGTAAAGCCCATGCCGGAGCGCTCCAGTTCGGGTCTCGACGTATAGAGCGGCTGCCTGGCCAGCTCCAGATCCTCGATTCCGCCGCCTTCGTCCGAGACGATAATCGTCACTCTGTCGCGGTCGATCACGCCCTCGATGCACACTTGACGCTCGCCGTCATTGTCATAGCCATGGATAATGGCGTTTGTCACAGCTTCGGATACCGCTGTCTTCAGATCGTTCAGCTCTTCCATCGTCGGATCAAGCTGTGAGACGAATGCCGCAACCGCGACCCTGGCGAAGGCTTCATTCTCCGATCGGGCGCTAAACAAAAGCTTCATCTCGTTAGTCCCTTTCATGACACCACCTCCAGACTGGTAATCGCGCTGCGTTCGCTGTCATGCTCTTCAATAATCTTGAACAGTCCCGACAGCTCGAACAACCGCCGCACATTGGGGTTCACATCGCAGACGACCATTCGCCCGCCCTTGCCTTTCACTTGCTTGTACCTGCCAAGGATGACACCAAGCCCGGAGCTGTCCATAAATTGCAGATGCTTCAGGCTCAGGATGACATGATGTGCGTTATGGCGGACAAGCGCTTCTTCCATCTTGAATCGGACGATATTCGCCGTATGATGGTCCAGCTCGCCATGCAAACGCACGATCAGCATATTGCGGTAATGCTCCAGTTCGGTTCGCAGATTCATGTCGCACTCTCCCTCAAGGTATTGGATTCTCCTCGCGGATAGATTTAGCAATTCTCTATTGCCGTGCCACATTCCTTCTCGCCGACAAAACTAGAAGTATACCGCTACGACCTGACAAAATCGAACAAGCCTTTATTGAAACAATCCGGCCGCGGAGCGCTTGAGCAGTCTCCACCATGTCGCCTTCTTGACGGATGCCGGCGCTGTCAGCTCATATTCCTTCAACATTTCGTCGCCTTGATAGACGATTAGCTTGCCGATCGACTGGCCTTCCTTCACAGGAGCCTTCAGCGCGCCGTCCATGACCAGCTCATGCCGGATATCTTCCGCACTGCCGCCCTTCCTCAGCAATACGCTGTAAGGACGATCGGCAATCAGCTTCAGTTCGGCATCCATCCCTTTCTCGATGCGAAGCGAGCCAAGCTCGTCGCCTTGCTTGACTATGGGATAGTTCATATACTGGGAGAAGGTGTAATCGAGCATGGCCGACACCTCGTTATTGCGCTGCTTCGTTGTAGGCTCCCCCATCACTACCGCTATGACGCGCAAGCCGTCGCGTTTTGCCGTTGCAGACAAGCAATACTTCGCTTCGCTCGTATAGCCCGTTTTCAAGCCATCCGCCCCGGTGTAGAATCTTACAAGCTTATTGGTATTAACCAGCCAGAACGGCTTGTCGGATGTTTTGCGCAAGTAATCCTGATATTGCCCTGTGTATTTGGTTACATCGGCGAACTTCAACAGCTCTCTGGACATGATTGCGATGTCGTGCGCCGAGGAGAAGTGGTTCTCGACAGGCAAGCCGTTCGCATTGGCGAAGCGGGTATCCTTCATGCCGAGCTCCGCTGCCCGCGCATTCATCATCGTTACGAAATTTTGCTCCGTTCCCGCCAGCTTCTCGGCCATTGCGACCGAAGCGTCATTGCCGGATGCCAGCGCTATTCCCTTCAGCATATCCTCAACGCTCATTTCTTCGCCTTGCTCCAGGAATATTTGCGATCCCCCCATGGAAGCCGCATACTCGCTCGTACGCACCATATCCGTCAGCTTGATTTTGCCATCCTCCAGCGCTTCCATGATGAGCAGCATCGTCATAATCTTCGTAATGCTTGCCGGCGGCAGCTTGTCGTGGCTATTCCGCTCGAAAATAACCGTTCCGCTGTCCGCATCCATCAATATAGCCGAACGTGCGGACGGAGCCAGATCGGGAACGGCTGCCGCATTTCCTTCGCTAACGGTAGCCGTCTCCTCTGCCCAGGCCGCTGCAGGCAGCGCCAACGTGCAAGCGAGCGCAAGCGCCATTAGCGAGAGTAATCGTTTTTTCAAAGAATGTCCCTCCTGAACTAGCGGTTATATTTTCCTTTTTTAGTGTTAACATCCTGCATGGAAAATATTCTATTTTCAATTTACAAGTTCCGCCTAAGTGCAGATGTCATCGAGAAAAAGGACCTCATTTTCCACTTGGAAGTGGAAAAGGGGTCCTTTCGTGTGTGCTATGTGATGTTCCTCAGTCATGCGAACACTTCAAAAAATTGCGTATACGATGAAGAGAGCCTCTGCAAACAGTCCTCTATTCCGCTAAACGGTCAATTCCTGCCGCTGTGACGATGGACAGCAGCAGCGGCCTCTGCTGCGGCTTCTCCTGCTGAAGCGTATAGGCGTCTCGAACCTGGGCAACCCGTTCCTCCAGCGCTTCGCTTCCGGCCTGAGCATGCAGCACGGCCAACGTCTCTCCGGCTTCCACGGAATCGCCGACCTTCTTGCGAAGCGTAATGCCGACGGCATAATCGATTGCATCGTCCTTCGTTGCCCGGCCCGCTCCTAGCCTCATGGCAGCCAGTCCGAGCTGCTCCGCCTCGATAGCCTGCACATAGCCCACTTCGGTCGCCTTCACTTCGATTAATCGTTCCGCCCGAGGCAGCAGCTCCGGATTCTCCACGATGCAGACGTCTCCGCCTTGCGCCGACACGAGCTCGCGGAACTTGCCAAGCGCCTCGCCGCTCCTCAGCTTGTCCTCAAGCAGCTTGCGCGCTTCCTTCAAGCCGTCCGCCTTCCCGCCAAGCACAACCATATGCGAACTCAGCATTAAGCACAGCTCCGTCAAATCATCGGGACCGTTGCCCTGCAGCGTCTGAATCGCTTCGGCCACTTCAAGCGCATTGCCGATCGCGAAGCCTAGCGGCTGATCCATGTCGCTGATAATCGCCGACGTACTGCGGCCGACTCGGCTTCCGATCTCTACCATCGCGACGGCAAGCTCTTCCGCCGCATCCAGCGTCTTCATGAACGCTCCGCTGCCCATCTTCACATCAAGCACGATCGCATCGGCACCGGCGGCAATCTTCTTGCTCATAATGGAACTGGCGATAAGCGGCATGGATTCCACCGTGCCCGTCACATCACGAAGCGCATACAGCTTCTTGTCCGCGGGCGCCAGATTGCCGCTTTGGCCGATGACAGCCATTCCAATCTCGTTCACCTGGCTCAAGAATCGCTCCCGCGTCATCTCGATCTGAAAGCCTGTAATGGATTCCAGCTTATCGATCGTACCGCCGGTATGTCCCAGACCTCTGCCCGACATTTTGGCGACGGGCACGCCGGCAGCAGCGACAAGGGGCGCGATAATGAGCGTCGTCTTATCCCCTACTCCCCCTGTGCTGTGCTTGTCCACTTTAACGCCTTGGATGCCGTTCAGGTTCACCTGGTCGCCCGACTGTGCCATAGCCAGCGTCAACGAGGCGGTCTCCTCAGCGGTCATGCCGCGGAAGAATACGGCCATCGCCCATGCCGCCATCTGATAATCCGGCACATCGCCGCTGACGTATCCTCTCACCAGATGTTGCATTTCCTCCGATGACAGCTCTCCGCCATCCCGCTTCTTGCCGATCAGCTCCACGAATCGCATGCGGTCTCCTCCTGTCGCTACATTCTCTAGTTGGCCCGCCGCTCAGGGCGTCTCTCCCACTGTATCTGAACGATGAGCTTGTCCAGCGACTGGCTCAGAATAAGCACATCGCGATGCAGCAAATCCTTCTCGATCAATGCCGTCTCCACCATCTCATTGCGCAGCTCCTCAAGCTGCAGCAGCAATTGATTGTCCATGATTCGTCCTCTCCACCATCTTTCTTAGATCATGGACATTATACGACGAGCAGGTCGCAAAACACTGTCACAATGAGTCGAGCCAATTGTTACAATTGTGTTACAATGCCGTTAGATTCTGCCGATTAATGACGTTACGAGTCCTAAAAACTGGGACTTCACCCGCTCCGTCGTCTCCATAACCTCCAAATGCGACAACGGCTGGTCCAAAATGCCTGAGGCCATATTGCTGATGCACGAAATGCCTACGACTTCCAGTCCAGCATGTCTGGCTGCGATAACCTCAGCCACTGTGGACATTCCGACAGCATCCGCCCCCAGCGTACGCAGCATCCGAATTTCCGCAGGCGTCTCGTAGGAAGGCCCCAGCAATCCGACATATACACCTTCCTGGAGCGATATATCCCCTTCTTTCGCCACCTCCATCGCCAGCTGGCGGAGGCGCTTGCTGTATGCTTCCGACATATCCGGGAATCTTGGACCGAACGCTTCTTCGTTAGGTCCGATCAACGGACTCTTGCCGGTAAGATTAATATGGTCGGAGATAAGCATCAGGTTGCCTGATGCAAAATTAAGGTTGATGCCGCCAGCCGCATTCGTTACGAGCAAGCAGGAGACGCCAAGCGCCTTCATTACCCGAACGGGAAATGCCGTCAGCTCCGGCCCGTAGCCTTCATACATATGGAATCTGCCGCGCATGAGCACGACCGGCTTGCCGGATAACATGCCGATCATCAGCTCGCCCGCATGACCTTCGACAGTGGAGATCGGGAAATGCGGTATCTGTTCGTACGGGATAACGACAGCATCCTCCAAGTGATCGCCCAGTACGCCTAATCCTGAGCCCATTATAAGACCGATTTGCGGTTGTACGGAGATCCGCTCCATTATGTACTGTGCCGCTTCATTAACGCCTTGCGCAGTAACTGCTTGCATCATGTCAGTATCCTCCTTCAAGTCATCGCTTTATTATACTGTTAATTGCGGCAGAAAGCTCTTGCCGTTCGGTGGCGGAGCAATGCCGAAGTTATCCGCAATGGTAGCGCCGAGATCCGCGAACGTATCTCGGGTCGGCAAGCTGCCGGGGTCTCCGAACGCCGGGCTGTAGAGCATAATGGGAACGTATTCGCGGGTATGATCCGTGCCGGGGTGCGTAGGATCGTTCCCGTGGTCAGCCGTCACGACCAGCAGATCCCGATGTCCGATGCAGCTCGCCAGCTCCGGCAGGGAAGCGTCGAATTCCTCCAGCGCCCGCGCATAGCCTTCGGCGTCCCGTCTGTGGCCGTACAAGGAGTCGAAGTCGACGAGATTCGTGAACAGCAGCCCGCGGAACGGTTCCTTAAGCTGCTGCAGCGTGCGGGCTATTCCGTCCGAGTTGCTCTTCGTAGGCGTTGTGGCGGTTATGCCCTCTCCATCGAAAATATCATTAATCTTGCCGACCGCAATAACATCGAAGCCGTTATCATTCAGCCCGTTCAGCACCGTCGGCTGCGGCGGCTTCAGAGCGTAGTCATGCCTGTTCGGCGTGCGCTTGAAAGCGCCCACCTCGCCAATATAAGGCCTTGCGATTACTCTGCCTACAGTGAACCTGGGGTCTCTCGTCAGCTCCCTGGCCGTCTCGCAAGCTTTATACAGCTCCTCAAGCGGAATGATATCCTCGTGCGCGGCAATCTGGAATACGCTGTCCGCCGACGTATAGACGATCCATGCCCCGCTCTCCATCTGCTCGGCGCCAAGCTCGTCCAATATGGCCGTGCCGCTGGCGGGCTTGTTGCCGATAACTCGTCGGCCCGTCAGCTCCTCGAAGCGCGTAATCAGCTCCTCCGGAAATCCATCCGGGAATGTCTGGAACGGAACCGTTATGTTCAGCCCCATCAGCTCCCAATGTCCCGTCATCGTATCCTTTCCCACCGAGCTCTCCGCCATCTTTCCATAGTAAGCTTCTGGCTTGCCGGCCGAAGGCTTCCAGTCGGAAATATCCGCAATCCGGTCCAATCCCCAGCTTCTCATATGAGGCAGCTTCAGCTGCGGCACTTTCTGGGCAATATGGCCCAGCGTGTGCGAGCCGGCATCGCCGAAGGCATGCGCATCCGGCAATTCGCCAATTCCTACACTGTCCAGCACAATAACGGCTATTCGATCGAATTTCATGATGACAATCCCTTTCCTCTTATATCGCTAGGCACGCGGGTGCGCCCCCGTATATACTTCCTTCAGACGGGCTTTATTGCCTTGCAAATACTTCAGTGTCGTCGCAATGTCGGCATGCCCCATCAGCTCCTGGACGGCTCTTGCATCCGCGCCATGGTCCAGCAGATGAGCGGCTACGGAATGGCGCATCGTATGGGGAGTGATCTCCTCGCCGATGTCGGCTTCCCTCGCATACTTCTTCAGCATCTTCCAGAAGCCCTGTCTTGTCATCCGAGTGCCCAGATGGTTAAGGAACAGAGCGGAATCGCAGGAACGTCCTTTCAGCAAGCCGTCTCTTCCTTCATTCAGATAAACTTCTACCGCGGCCGCAGCGTGACGGCCGAACGGAACGATTCGCTCCTTCATGCCGGAGGTGCATTGAATATAACCGAGCGTCATATGCATATGCTCCAGATTCAGCGATACGAGCTCCGATACGCGAATGCCGGTAGCGTACAACAGCTCCAGCATTGCCTTGTCCCGCTTGCCTGCGGGACTTCTGGGGTCCGGCGCTTCCAGCAGCGCATTCGTTTCCGCTTCCGTCAGTACGGCAGGCGGCTTCTTCTCCCATCGCGGAGCTTCCAGATAGATGGAGGGATCCCCGCTAAGATGGCCGCCCGTCAGCATGTATTGGAAAAAAGCGCGAATGGAGACGATATGGCGCGAGATGGTTGCGGCCTTCCGTCCCTGTTCCTTCAGGCTATGAATGAACCTCGACAGGTGATGCCGCTGCACCGCATCCCAGCACTCGACTCCCTGTGCCTCCAGATACAGCGACAGCGCATGCAAATCCCGCTCATAAGACAAGATGGAGCTTTCGGACAGACGCCCCCGATCCGCCTGAAATGCAATGTACTGCTTTAATTCAGCCTTCATGTTAATATCCCTCTCGTTTATCCATTCAACGGCAGTTGACATTTCTCCCAAGAAAGATTCAACACTCGACACCGCAATTCCTGCCTGCTTATTCGCCATACCAATAAAACCATCTCAATCGGTCGGCTGCATTGCCTCCTTCGGGAAATTCAGGGTCAACGTCGAACACCTTCATCGCGTGTCCCTGCGGCTTCTTGTAAGGATGAACGGGCGACACGGCTTCGACAAGCCATCTGTAGCCTCCGGCAACAATGATGAGCAGTACGGAAAACAGGAGCAGAAACAACATTCTACCGATCCACTTGCGAATCGATACGATCATGCATCCATCACCATCCCCATAAAGGTTGTCCCTACCACCATATGTCGGGACGGATGCAATTAGTCCTGAGTCCTGCGTCTGTCTAGTGCGGAATTGTACCTAGCCACTGCTCAGGCGGCGTATACGCATGCCCTGTCGCAAGCGCCACGCCTTCATTCGTTACCTGACCGCCAATCGTATTGACGCCTCGCTGAAGAGGCGCATACTTCCGGACGGCGGCTGCCCCCTCATTCGCCAGCTGAAGCGCGTAAGGCATCGTCACATTCGTCAGAGCGAAAGTGGATGTGCGTGGAACGGCTCCGGGTATATTCGCAACGGCATAATGGATAACGCCGTGTTTCACATAGATAGGGTCCTTGTGTGTCGTCGGACGATCGACGGTGGCGATCGATCCGCCTTGGTCGACGGCAACGTCAACGATAACGGCTCCCTTCTTCATCCGCATGACCATCTCTTCAGTGACCAGATGCGGAGCTCTCGAGCCCGGTATCAATACGGCTCCGATGACGAGATCCGCTGCGCTGACCGCTTCGGCGATATGATAGGGGCTGGACATTAACGTGCGTATGCGCCCATCGAATACATCGTCCAGGTAGCGCATGCGGTCCGGACTCTTCTCCAGGATGACGACATTCGCTCCCATGCCAAGCGCGATACGCGCCGCATTCGTGCCGACGATGCCGCCACCGATGACGACGACCTCGGCCGGCGGCACGCCAGGCACGCCGCCAAGCAATACGCCTCTGCCTCCGTTGAAGGCTTCCAGGAATTGAGCGCCGACTTGAACAGCCATCCGCCCGGCTACCTCGCTCATCGGCGTAAGCAGCGGCAAGCTGCCGTTATCGTGCTGAATCGTCTCATACGCGATGCCGGTAACGCCGGAATCGATAAGTGCTGTCGTCAGCTCGGGAGCTGCAGCCAGATGAAGATAGGTGAACAGAAGCAGACCGTTGCGGAAGTGGCGGAACTCCTCCTGGAGAGGCTCCTTCACCTTCATCACCATCTGGGCCCGCGCCCACACCTCCGCCGCTTCTTCTATGATGACCGCGCCTTCCCGCACATAATCTTCATCCAGAAATCCGCTGCCCTCTCCCGCACCTCGCTCCACGAGCACTTCATGCCCTGCCGCTCGCAGCATCGTTACTCCGGCAGGCGTAAGCGCCACGCGGTATTCGCTTTGCTTGATTTCCTTCGGAACGCCAACAATCATTTCATCGCCTCCTTCGAATGCTTCTAAGCGATACCATCTCCAGCTAATAGCTATATTATGTAATGGAGGCCGAAGGAGCGATGAAAAAGCAAAAACGATTACGCTTCCTCCAAAATTCAGGGGAAAGCATAACCGTTCCTAATGGGAATCCGATTCGTCGTTATTCTTCCGGCAATGGCGGCATATGCCTTGAAAGTCCAGTCTGTGATCCGAGACAAAAAAATGAAATTCCTTCTCCAGACGCTCCTCCAAAGGCAGCAGCCAGTCGTCCTTGATCTCTTCCATAGAACCGCATTGCACGCAAATCAAATGATGATGGTGATGCTTGCTGCTGTCCGTACGCAGATCGTACCTTGCGACTCCGTCGCCGAAGTTCATCTTCTCGACAACGCTCATCTCGCTCAACAGCTCCAGCGTCCGATAGACGGTGGCAAGGCCAATCTCCGGCGCCTTCTCCTTCACCAGCATGAACACATCCTCGGCGCTCAGGTGGTCCTCTTCGTTCTCCAGCAATACGCGAACCGTTGCCTCTCGCTGCGGAGTCAGCTTGTAGCCTTTGGACTGCAGCTGTCCTTTAATACTCTCAATACGGGACTCCATGACTTCCCCCCTACGGTCCATAACCCAATAAGCACACTATCTTATAATTATATGAGCTGCAGCGGGAAAAAGTCAAACGATTGCTGTCAAATTATGCCGTCTGAAGACGTCAGGAAACCGGATGCCCACTGGATGAGCGAAGGCGCCATATAGGCCTCGAATAGCGCAGCACCAGCGAACAGCAGCAGCATTAATACCGCTGTCGAGGAATAGCTTCCCAACTGCGGCAGCAACGCACCCTCCTGGCGAAGCAGCCGGTTCTTCACGAGAAACATGGCGAAGCTGATTGCTGCTGCGCTGACGACGATCATAGCCGGAATAAGGATGATATTGTGGGGCATGACGGCTACAAGCGAGAAGAACAGCCCTTGCCATGCATACTGCAGGACGAAGGTGCCGATCGTAAACCCGACCACAACGCCTTTCAGAAAGTTCAATGCCAGCACGCCCGGTATGCCAATGACTGTAATGCCCAGCATGTAAACCAATACAAGCCATTTCAGGTGAAAAAGCAGTCTGCTCCAGAAATAATCGGATTGCTCAAGGTCAAGACCATTACCGCCGTCCAATAGCTGTATGTAACGGCTGATCTCCCCGGCCAGATCCTGCTGCTGCTCCAGCGTCAACAAATGTACGACCAGCACGCCGAATATGGCCCCTGCCAGAAAGAGGACAGTGACAAACACGTACAAGTTATAATGATATTTCACGGCCATTCCTGCTCCTCTCCGTCTGCCTTAGCCTGTACAGAGCTCTTCCTCTAATCGATGTCACACGTTAGCGCATGGAGAGCTCGTCTATATAGCTTATGAGAGGAGCAGTGCGTGTATGTCATTCCCTTCACTAACCGAAGATGCGGTCAGAAGGAGCCGGTTGACGCATACAGCTTCCAGGCATACACCGACAGAATCGTCTTGGCATCGCTAATCCGGCCTTCCGCCATGTACGACTCGGCTTGCTCCAGCGTAATGGCTTCCACCAGCAGATCCTCATCCTCATCCGGATTAGCCTCTCCCGCTTCAAGCTCCGTGGCCACATAAAGATACAGCTTCTCATCGGCAAAACCCGGCGATGTGTAGAATGCGCTCAGCAGCTTCAGCGATTTCGCACGGTATCCCGTCTCTTCTTCGAGCTCTCTTGCCGCCGCTTCCATGGGATCTTCATCGGCATCCAGCTTGCCGGCCGGAATCTCGATCTGATTCCGCTCCAGCGGCTTGCGGAACTGCTCCACCACCAGCAGCTTGCCGTCCAGCAGCGCCATAACGGCAGCGGCGCCGGGGTGCTTCACCAGTTCGCGCTTCGCGCTCTTCCCATCCGGAAGCGCCACAGTATCCACCTGCAACGAGATGATATGACCCTGAAAGATTTGTTCCGACCCTATGGTCTTCTCTTGCCAGATTTCCCGCTTCTTGTCCATTCCACTCTCTCCCTTGTCGTTATTCGAAGCACCAGCACATAACTTGTCCCCCTTGCGCATACCTATGAACAAAACGGTACAAGGGGGATTAGAAATGAAACAATATGTAACCGACAAGCACATTCGTCTCATCGGCAAAGGCTGGGAAGTTCGCCGGCAGCTGGCCGCCTATATGGACAGTGCCGGCAACGATACGCTGCTCCGGTTCACTTGTCTGAGAACGCCGGTCGTCGCTGCGATAGGCCGTCCGGCAGATAAGCGCATCGGGAACAATTGACGCCCGGACAGCCAATGTCTTATGTCTTAAGAGCGCTCAGCCGCCAGCTTCACGATTTCTACGACCAGCCGACTCGCTTTCACCAGATCGTCCACCTTGATCTGTTCCTTCGTTGTATGAATATGCTCATAGCCAACGGCAAGATTGACGGTCGGGATGCCGAATCCGTTGAAAATGTTGGCGTCGCTGCCGCCTCCGGAGTGAAACGTGCTTGGTGTAAGTCCCATCGCCCGTATCGCTTCCTGTGCAAGCCCCACAACATCATCGCTCTCCTCGTACTTGAATGCGGGGTAAATCACGTCGCTATGGAACTTGGCCTTCGCTCCGCACTCGCTGGCGGCGCTTTCCACCGCTTCACGCATCGCTTCCACCTGCCGCTTCAGCTTCTCGTCATCGATACTTCGCGCTTCGGCGTCCAGCTTCACATAATCGCATACGATATTCGTGGCTCCTCCACCCTGGAATTTGCCAATGTTGGCCGTCGTCTCCTCGTCAATTCTGCCTAGCGGCATTTTGGAGATCGCCTTCGCCGCTACCTGGATCGCGCTAATGCCGTCTTCCGGATTAACGCCTGCGTGAGCCGATTTGCCATACATCTCGATCGTAACCTTCGCTTGTGTCGGAGCAGCGACGGCAATATCGCCGATATTGCCGTTGGAATCCAGCGCATAGCCGAATTTGGCGTTCATAAGCGATGCATCAAGCGATCTTGCTCCCAGCAATCCCGATTCTTCCCCTACCGTAATGACGAACTGGACGGGACCGTGCTTGATGTCTTGCTCCTTCAGCACCTTGATCGCTTCCAGAAGCGCAGCGATGCCCGCCTTGTCGTCCGCACCCAATATCGTAGTGCCGTCGCTCCGGATGTACCCGTCTTCGTCCAGCTGGGGCTTAATGCCGACGCCTGGCGTCACGGTATCCATATGGCATGTGAAATAAATAGGGGGCGCATCCGAGGCTTCAGACGTCGCTTCCAGGCTGGCGAACAGGTTGTTCGCACCGTGTCCGGCCTTCTCCGCCGCATCGTCTTCTTCCAGCGACAAGCCCAGGGAGGAGAACTTGTCCTTCAGCACTCCGCTGATTTCCCCTTCGTTCCCCGTCTCGCTGTCCACCCTTACAAGCTCCATGAATTCCTCGACCAACCGGTCTCTTTCGATCATGACAGTTTCCTCCGTTCGTATATTCGTTTACAATAGGACATATATCGTCGAGCTTAATCGCTCTTATGGAAGGAGATCTGCCCCGTGCGTCAACAGAAGCTGATTCGGCTCATCGCCATAATTGTCGCCGCCGCGCTGCTTATTACAACTCTGCTGGCAGGTGTAAGCTCATTCTTCGTCTTCTAGCAGCTTGCAGCGGAACTGTCCGGCGAAGTGGGGAAGCAGCCCTTCGGCAGCTTCCTCTACCGTCAGCGACAAGCCTGTCAAGGCGTTAAAGGACGTGACGCCATATTGCTGTATGCCGCAAGGAACGATGCCGGTGAACCCTTCGGAAGCGATGCCTTCGGCAATGTTCAGCGCGAACCCGTGGCTCGTAATGAATCCCCTTCTTTGCCGGGCTCTGTTGAACTTCACCCCGATCGCTGCAATCTTCTCGTCTCCGACCCATACTCCTGTATATTCCGGCTTTCTCCCCGCTTTTATACCGTATTCCGCCAGCCAGTCAATAATGGTCTGCTCCAGACTCCGCAAGTACGCATGCAGATCCAGTCCGGCCGCATCCAGATAGAGCAGCGGATAGCCTACCAGTTGGCCGGGGCCGTGATAAGTAATGTCGCCTCCGCGATCAATCTGGAACAACGAGATCCCCTTCTCTTTCAGTTGCTCTTCGCTTAGCAGCAAGTGCTCGGGATGGCGGTCGGTTCCCATCGTATAAGTTGGCGAATGCTGAAGAAGGAGCAGCGTCTCCGCGCGCTCCCCCTGATCGATTTGCTTCACATACCGCTTCTGAAGCTCCCAGCCTTCGGCATAATCCATCATTCCGATATAGCTTGCCTCCAGCACTCTCGCTTGCCCGCCATGACAAGTCTTCTCCATCATGGATGTCACCCTTCTCCGGTTGTATTAATAGAGCTTGCTGTTCATATCGTAGCTCTCCAGATTGTCCTTCACCCGCTGCAGGAAGCGTCCGCAGATAACGCCATCCAGAATGCGGTGATCCAGCGACAGGCACAGGTTCGCCATAGACCGGACCGCAATCATGTCATCGATGACGACCGGCCGCTTCACGATAGACTCGAATGTCAGAATCGCGGCCTGCGGATAATTGATAATGGGGTATGACAAGATGGAGCCGAACGATCCCGTATTGTTCACTGTGAACGTTCCGCCTTGCATATCGGACAGCGTCAGCTTGCCTTCACGCGTCTTGCGCGCCAGCTCGTCGATTTCCTTCGCAATGCCCGCTACATTTTTAAGATCGGCATTCTTGATGACCGGCGTAAGCACGGAATCTTCGGTACCGACCGCCAGCGATATGTTAATGTCCCGCTTGACGATGATCTTATCGACCGCCCAAGTGGAATTCATAATGGGATAATCCTTGATCGCATTGACGACAGCCTTGATCAGGAAGGCCAGATAGGTCAGATTGATGCCTTCCCGCTTCATGAATTCGTCCTTCAGCTTGTTGCGAAGCATGACGATATTGGTGACGTCCACTTCAATCATCGTCCATGCATGCGGGATTTCACTGACGCTCTGACGCATATTGCGAGCAATATTGTTGCGGATCGGCGTAACGTCGATGAATGTCTCTCCCCGGCCAGGCGTGCCGCCTCTCTCCAGCTCGATCTTCGGAATGCGAGGCGTCTCCGACAGATGAATGCCGGATGACCGTACCTGCACGCCCCGCTCGCGCTCTTGCGCAGGGAAAGCCGACTTGTGCGCGCCGGAAGCGACGTAGGCCAGAATATCCTTGCGCGTGATCCGTCCGCCGAGTCCCGTACCGGTGACGTCTGTCAATCGAACGCCATTCTCCGCCGCCAGCTTCTGAACTGCGGGCGAATACCGGTTTCTCATCGAACCGCTCTCCTCTTCCACGACCGCTGCAGGAGCGGCATGGCCGGCATTAGCCGATTGCTGCGCCCCGCTTGCCTCCTCCTCTGCAATTGCATCGGCGGATGCGTCCGTCTCGATCAAGGCGATCGCCGTTCCGACGTCCACGGTCTCTCCGTTCCCGACCAGTATTTTCTGCAGCGTCCCCGATACGGTCGACGGCAGCTCCGCATTCACCTTATCCGTCAATACTTCACACACCGGCTCGTACATCTCCACTCTATCTCCGGGCTGCTTCAGCCATTTGTCGATTGTGGCCGACACCTGCGATTCAGCCAGCTGCGGCAACAGAATTTCGATTATTTTACTCATACCATTCAGCTCCCATCCGGTTCAAGCGAATCCATCCTTGCATTAATACATCGCCAATTGTCGCATTGCTTCCTTCACCTTGTCCTGATTCAGCAAGAAGAACTTCTCGCCCGGCGGATTAATCGGCATGGCCGGAACGTCAGGTCCGCACAGACGCATAATGGGCGCATCCAGCTCGTACAGCAGTTCCTCGGCAATAATTGCCGCCACTTCCGCGCCTACGCCCCCTGTCTTGTTGTCTTCATGCACGATCAGCACCTTGCCGGTCTTCCTTACCGCCTCCAGGATCGCTTCCTTATCCAGCGGCTGCAGTGTGCGCAGATCAAGTATATGAGTGCTGATGCCCTCTCGGGCCAGTTCTTCGGCGGCTCCTTCGACGAAGCGTAGCGGCAGGCTGTAGCCGATTACGGTAATATCGTCTCCTTCGCGCAGCAGATTCGCTTCGCCGATCGGCACAATGTAATCATCCTCAGGCACTTCACCGTTCACCAGCTTATAGCTTTTCTTATTCTCAAAGTAAATGACGGGATCTGCATCGCGAATCGCCGCCTTCAGCAGCCCCTTCGCATCGTATGGACGGTAAGGCGCTACAATCTTCAAGCCGGGCGTGCCGAAGAAGACGGATTCCGGACATTGCGAATGGTACAATCCGCCGAATACGCCGCCCCCGATTGGCGCTCTGATTACGACCGGACAGGTCCAATCGTTATTGGAGCGATAACGGATCTTGGCGGCCTCGCTAATGATCTGATTCGTAGCGGGGAACATGAAGTCGGAATATTGCATCTCCGCGATCGGCTTCATCCCATACATCGCCGCACCGATCGCCACACCTGCGATCGCCGACTCCGCAAGCGGCGTATCCATCGCACGCATCTCGCCGAACTGCTCGAACAAGCCCTTCGTCGTGGTGAAGACGCCGCCTTTCACGCCGACGTCTTCTCCCAGTACGAACACATCCTCGTCCCGCTCCATCTCTTCCTTCATCGCCAGGCGGATCGCATCAATATAATCCATCTTCGCCATTATGATTGCCTCCCTGCATTGACATCGTCACCGTATACATGCAGCAAGACCGATTCCGGTGCCGGGAACAGAGCTTTCTCCCCGTATACCGTCGCTTCATCAAGCTGCTTTCGAATGCCGGCTCTCAGCTGCGCTTCCTTCTCATCGTCCCATAGGCCGCAATCGACCAGATAGCGTTGGAAGAGAGGAATGCCGTCTTTCGCCCGGTTCTCGTCCACCTCTTCCTTCGTCCGGTATACCAGATCGTTGTCCGAAGTGGAATGCGGCGACAGGCGATACATCATCGCCTCGATCAAGGTGGGTCCTTCTCCTGCTATGGCGCGCTCGCGCGCCTCCTTAACGACGCGGAACACCTCCAGAGCATCGTTGCCGTCCACCTGCTCGCCATGGAAGCCATAACCAAGCGCACGATCCGCCACCTTGCCGGCAATTTGCTTATGCACCGGTACGGAGATCGCATATTGATTGTTCTCGCACATCAATATAACCGGCAGCTTATGTACACCCGCGAAGTTGCAGCCTTCATGGAAATCGCCCTGATTGCTGGAGCCTTCCCCGAACGTCACGAACGACACATGCTGCTTCCCTTTCATCCTGGCGGCCAGCGCGATGCCTACCGCATGCGGCACCTGCGTTGTAACCGGGCTTGAGCCCGTTACAATGCGAAGCCGCTTGCAGCCGAAGTGTCCCGGCATTTGGCGTCCGCCGCTGTTGGGGTCCTCCTCCTTGGCGAAAGCCGACAGGAACAGCTCCTTTAGCGTCATCCCGACGGACAGGACGAAGCCATAGTCGCGGTAATAGGGCAGATAGTAATCCTGATCGCGATCAAGCGCGAATGCCGCAGCTACCTGCGCGACCTCCTGACCGATACCGGATACGTGAAAGTTTATTTTGCCTGCGCGCTGAAGAAGCAGCAATCGCTCATCGAACATACGCGCCGTTACCATCCATGTATACATTTCGACAACCTGATCATCAGTAAGCCCAAGCTCCGGATGACGAACATGCTGCCGCTCGGAAGACAATAGAGACATGTGGCATTCCTCCTTATATTGTCTGGAATTGTAACCTGGTACTAATACCACGTCATCCTATATTATAACCGCTACGCCGCAAAAAGAAAATGTTCCTTTAATAGCTGATGGACTTTCCGTCCACCGCAAGCATCGCCTCGCCGATCGCCTCCGACAAGGTGGGATGCGGATGAATCATGGAGCCGACCTCCCACGGCGTCGCATTCAGCCAGCTGGAGAGCGCCGCCTCCGAGATCAGGTCGGTCGCATGCGCTCCGATAATGTGGGCGCCCAGAATATCGCCGCTTGTCCGGTCGGCAATGACCTTCACGAAGCCCTCTGACTCTCCCAGCACGATCGCTTTCCCGATCGCCTGGAAAGGAACCTTGCCGATGCGGACATCGTGTCCCGCTCTCCTGGCCGCTTCCTCTGTCAACCCGTAGGATGCGATCTCGGGACTGCTGTATATGCAGCGCGGGATAAGATGATCGGGAACAAGTACAGGCTCCTCTCCGCACAAGTGATCCACAGCCACGATGCCCGCATGAGCGGCTGCATGTGCCAGCTGTACGCCTCCCGTGACGTCGCCAATGGCATAAATATGCGGCTCGTTCGTCTGGCCGAACGCATTGACGACGATGGCTCCTTTGTCGGTGCGAACGTCCGTATTCTCCAATCCGATTCCTTCACCGTTCGGCTGCCGCCCGACGGACAACAGCAGCTTGTCCCCTGCCAGGACGACATCGCCATCCGGTGTGCTCGCAGCAATCGATATGCCCTCCTCGCCGACCGCATAAGTCTCCGCCTTCAGTTGAACGCTCGTCAGGACGCGAACGCCTCGGCGACGCAGCGCCCTGGCAATCTCGGTCGAAATCTCGGCGTCCTCGCCGGGAAGCAGTCTTGCTCCCGCTTCCGCGAGTGTCACGGCTACGCCGAAGTCCTGCAGCATGGAGGCCCACTCCACACCGATCACGCCTCCGCCGACAATAAGGATAGACTTCGGCAGCTGCTCCATAGCCAACGCATGATCGCTGTTCAGTATGTAACGTCCGTCCGCCTCCAGCCCTGGGAGCGAGCGGGGAGTGGAGCCTGTTGCGATGATCAGATTGTCGCACACGACGGATTCCATCTCGCCGTCAGCCAGCTCCACGGCGAGCGAGCCGCTCTTCGGCGAGAAGATGGAAGGACCGATGACTCGTCCCGCGCCATGGATCAACTGAATGCCATGCCGCTTCATCAAGCCCTGCAATCCGCGATGCAGACTGCCGACCGCTTGCTCCTTGCGGGACTGCACCTTGTCGAACGCCAGGCTGAATGCGCCCTCCTGAACCGAGACGCCGTAATCCTCCGCCTGGAGCAGCGTTCTGTATACCTCCGCGCTGCGCAGCAGCGACTTGCTGGGAATGCAACCTTTGTGAAGACAAGTCCCGCCCAGCTTTTCCTTCTCCACGATCGCTACCGTCTTGCCCGCTTGCGCCGCGCGTATCGCCGCCGTATATCCGCCGGGTCCTCCGCCCAACACTGCTATATCTACATGAATTGCCATCGCTGTCGCCTCCGTTATCTTTCCATACAATATATGCCTGTCCGTCATATACATACATGTCCGTATACTCTAGCTATGTATTGTGTTGCCTCCTGGGAGACCACTCTTTCATTGTACCTGTTTTTCCTATCGATTTCACTTCCGTCATGCAAAATGATGACACTTCCTTCAGGAAAGGTTATGATAGTAAAAGTGCCACCATCGCAACAAGGAGCTCATGTCATGAAATTAATGATTGCACGATTCATCGCCATATTGTTTTTGGTCATTCCCGGTCTGCTTGCCTGCTTCGGGTTTTTGAAAATGAAAGATTCACTGTTCGTTTACTTCTCCGAGTTCGGCAATGACGCCGTGCAGCCGCAATTTGACTGGCTGACGTTTCTGCTCGGTCTTGTCATGTTTGCCGCCGGAGCGGGCTTTATAGGCGGCTGGATTTTTTTCCGCGACCGCAAGCGGAACTACGTCGCTCCAAGATTCAAAAAGAAGCGCCCTCGTCCGCCTAAGCCTCAGGCCTAGCGTCGATGGCGCTTCTTCTTCTCCTGGAAAGATCAGTCCTTCCCTTCCTTCTCCCGCTTCTCCAGCTCAGCTAGTTTCGCGCGAAGACGCTCCATCTCCCGTTCCACCTCTTCGCTGGTGACATTCGACCGCGGAGACTCGTCCAGCTCCGGAACCATCTCTCCCAGAGTGTACGTCTTCCCTCCCGTCTCATGCGTTGGCTGCTGCGCTTCATGCTCATTAGGCACGGTTTCTACCGAAGGCTCACTCTCCTCTTCAGGCTGCTCAGGGAGCTTGGATCGCGGGGCTGCGGATGCTTCCCCAACGGTCGAACGAACGGCATCCGCCTCCTCCCTCTCAGCCAGCAAGGCGGATGCAATCGCAGACGGCTGCTCCGACTCGTCTTCCAGTCCGTCTTCGACTGACGGTTCCACGTTATGATCCGCTTCTTTCCGTGCGTCTCTCTCGCCCACCGTTACGACATTGCGGGTACCGCTAAGCCGTTCATAGAAGAGCAGCTTGTCCCCTTTCACCATACTGATAATCGCATGTACGAATAACCCCAGCATCAGCAGGAACTGCAGGAACAAGATGCCGATCGACGCCTCCATCGTAATTTCGCCGAATTTGGCAATCATGTTCATCACATCCAGCAAGCCGAATACGCCGAAATACAGCAAGCCATAGCGCTTCAGCAGACCTCTCCATGTGATAAACTTCGCATCGCTCCGTCTGGCGTCTTCCACAACGTGAATACGCGTGATCCATTTGCCCAGCGTTCGTCCGCCGCACACTGCGGGAATAAGAACGAAGTACAAGAGCACAGCAAGCCCGGCGGACAAAAGCCGAGATGCGGATGCGTCCAAGGTGCCGCTTGTCAGCTGGTACGTAATCAATGTCGCACCCGATAACAGCAGGCTCATTACTGCACTGACGATAGTCAATACGAACAGATCGATTGCGAATGCAATGCTCCTTCTAATAAAACCGACTTTAAGCTCAGATAGATTAACCTTGTCGTCCAGCTTCTCCGAGCGAGGCAGAAAGGTATAGACAATCGGCGCGATGAGAAAGCCGATGATGCCGCCTGTCGTATTCAGCATCAGATCATCGACATCGAACAAGCGGTAAGGGCATGTGTAGATGCCGTATAGACCTGTCACTTGCGTCAATTCGAAGAACAGAGATACGCCGAGCGATAAGAACAACGCGCCTTTAAAGCTGCAGCGGAAATAATAACGCAAATAGATGCCAAGCGGAATAGTCAGCACCACATTAAAGAGAACTTGGAGGAACGAACGTTCCTTCAGCAATTGGATGTAAGAGGAGAAGCTATTCCAGGCAAAGCTGGTTTCCCTGCCAATATCGCTCACGAAAGTGAAGGGCCGCCACTGCACGTACGACCAGAAGGAGCCGTAGGCCGCGCAATTGTCCAGCAGCTTGGGCAAGGGCAGAATCACCAGGTAATAAGCTGTGATGGCATAAAGCAGCAGCGAGTAAAGAATCGTCGACCTGAGCTTGTTCACATAGCCGTATTTGCGGTATTGCACGATAAGAAACGGGACGGTCAACGCCAGAGCAAGGATTGGAAATGTAATGATGGCTTGTTTAATCGGAAACAGATAGGCGTTCATTCTCTATGTTCAACCTCTCCTATGGATTGCGCTCAGAAAAGTATACCACAATTCGACACCTCGTCATGTGACAATGATGTAAGGATTACCCAACTGGCGCAAAAAAAGAGCAGCCCGCATCGGGCTGCTCTCCGACTTGCCTTATAGCGTAATCGTCTGCAGCGCCGCTTCCACTTCCGCCGCAGCGTCAGCGCCGCATCTCCACTCCCTTACATAACCTAGACAAGTATTCATGCATTCCGTCCTGCCGATCATCATTCGCTTGCGATAATGCACATGTCCCGAGACGGCATAGCGCACTGAATCGGCATACGCCTTGATCAGCTCGCCGTACTTCGAGCTGCCCAGAAAGGCGTTGAAATAACGCCATTCCTCATTCGGCAGCGGCACTGTGAATTCGCGATGTGCCAGCGTATGCGTTACGACAATCACTTGACGATTCTTGAGCGACTCCAGCTGCGCTTTCAATCTGTCATAGAAGAAGTCGCTGACCTCGCAATCGCTGCGTCCCCAGCGAACGTACAATTTATCCTTCCATACTCTCTCGCCTTTCGTCCGTTCCCGGAATTGCTCTTCGGAGAAGGATGAATCGCCGAAGGAATAGTCATACCAGCCGGCATCGCCGACGACTGCCCAGTCCGAGCCGATCAAGTACGGACCGTTGCCCAGATTATGGGAGTAGGCGAGTAATTCCTTGTAAGGATCTGGATCAGTCATGGAATCTGATGAATCTGTGCCGGAGTCAGTATCTTCCCCTTCCTTCTGCCACAGATCATGATTGCCTGGAACGAACAGGCACGGGATGCCGCTGTCCCGCTCCAACCGCGTCAATGTATCCAGCGTGCTGGTATAATGATTGGACACATCGCCTGCGATAATCATCAGCTCCAGCTTCCGCTTCCTGATCGCGCTGCACAGCGCATCTTCGACTGAAGGCGAGCACTGGCCGTTATTCAAGTCAACATGCAGATCGGATAGAACGCCAATGTTCAACCTCAATCACTCTCCCTTGTAATGCTATGCTGTCAAAAAGTTCATGTACGCTTCATGCTTGACCTTGATGAACGTTGACGGCAATTAGGTCAGGAAGCAGCTCACTAGCCGTCCTTCGCCAGCCTCGCGGAGCGCCGGCGCCTGCTCCTTGCACCCAGCCGTCGCATGGCGGCAGCGCGTATGGAACGCGCAGCCGGATGGCGGATGAATCGGGCTTGGCACCTCGCCGTCCAGCACGATGCGTTCCCGCTTCTGAGACGGCATATCGGCGGGGATCGCCGACAGCAGAGCCTGCGTATAGGGATGCAGCGGCTGGCGGAACAGCTCAGCGGCTGGTGCAATCTCAACGATCCGTCCCAGATACATGACGGCAATACGATCGCTAATGAGCTGTACGACATTCATATCGTGCGATACGAACAAAGTCGTCAGCGAGAAGCGCTTCTGCATATCCTGCAGCAAATTGACGATCTGTGCCTGCACCGATACGTCCAGTGCGGATACCGGCTCGTCTGCAACGATGAAGCGAGGCTTCAGCATCAAGGCGCGAGCTATCCCGATCCGCTGCCTCTGTCCGCCGCTCAATTCGTTGGGATAACGGGCGGCATAGCTGTCATCCAGACCAACGAATTCCAGCATCTCCCGGGCCGCTCGCAGCCTCTCCTCAGCAGATCCTTCTCGATGAATACGGAGCGGCTCCTGCAGGATGCTGCCGATCCGATGACGCGGATTCAAGGAGGAATAGGGGTCCTGGAAGACAACGCCTATCTCCTTGCGCAGCTGCTGCGCCGACTTGCGGGCTTGCTTGTGAATACTCATACCGTTGTAGACAATCTCTCCAGCTGAAGGAGCAATCAGATTGGCCAGCATGCCGCCTGTCGTAGACTTGCCGCATCCGCTCTCTCCGACTAGCCCGAGCGTCTCTCCCGGATAGATACGGAAGGATACATCGTTCACGGCATGGACGTGTTGGCTTGCGCCCCACTTCCCGCTGCCGGATGGGTAACGCTTCGTCAGTCCTCTCACTTCAATCAGGGGATCACGCGTAGGCAACCTGCAGCTCCTCCCTTCTGCCTTCCGCCAGAAGGCAGCGCACTTCATGTCCCTCGCCTGCCGGCAGGAGCAGCGATTCTCTGCTGGCGCATGCCGATGCAGCGAATGCGCAGCGGTCGCGGAATGAGCAGCCGCTATCGCGTTCACCGGGTGCGGGCACCTTGCCGGGAATCGTTGCAAGCGGGATTCCTTTGCGGTCGGGCCGCGGCCGGGCGTTCATCAGCGCGACTGTATAGGGATGGCGCGGAGCGGAGAATAGCTGTTCCACCGTTCCGATCTCCACGATTTCGCCCGCATACATGACAACGACGCGATCGCACATCTCGGCAATGACACCCAGATCGTGCGAGATAAGGATCATTGCAGTTCCTTCCGTCTCATTCAGCCGCTTCATTAACTCCAATATTTGTGCCTGTACCGTCACATCAAGCGCAGTTGTCGGCTCATCGGCGATGAGCAGCATCGGCGAGCAGGCAAGCGCCATGGCGATCATGACGCGCTGCCTCATGCCGCCTGACAAGCGATGCGGATATTCGTCAAGCAGTTGCCCGGCTCGCGCCATGCCAACCTTCTGAAGCATAACCGAGGCATGCGCTCTGGCCTCACGGCGCGACAGCCCCAGATGAAGCCTGATGCCTTCGGTCAATTGCTCTCCAATAGTCATCACAGGATTAAGCGAAGATAACGGGTCCTGGAAGATCATGGCCATCTCACGGCCGCGAACGGATTCCCATCCCTCCTCTTTCATCGCCGTCAATTCCTTGCCGCCGAAGGAGATGGAGCCGCTGCTAATGGCAGTGCCCCGGGGAAGCAGTCCCATTATGGACAGGGCCGTCATGCTCTTCCCGCAGCCGGACTCCCCGACGATGCCGAGCTTCTCGCCTTGACGGAGGGACAAGCTGATATTCTCCAGCACCCGGCGAGCCCCTCCTCCTCTTCTGTCTCCGATATCTACATTCAATTGATTAATCTCCAGCAACGATGCATGTCTTGTAATCATCTCTATTCCTCCCTCGTGCCCTTATC
The DNA here is from genome assembly GCF_025567625.1 of Paenibacillus sp. J5C2022. Lineage (GTDB taxonomy): Bacteria > Bacillota > Bacilli > Paenibacillales > Paenibacillaceae > Pristimantibacillus. The sequence continues at coordinate 99,234 of NZ_JAOQJC010000017.1, forward strand.
CTCTCGGGTCCCGCTTGTCGCGCATGCCGTCGGCAAACAGATTGAAGCCGAGCACCGTCATCGTAATCATGATTCCTGGCGCCAACGTGTACCACGGCGCTCTGGACATATGACTTTGCGCTTCATTCAGCATGCGGCCCCAGCTGGGATCGGGCGGTTGAATGCCCAGACCGAGGTAGCTCAGACCTGCTTCCGCCAATATCGCTCCGGAGAAGCTGAGCGAAGCCGCTACAATTACCGGCGACATGATATTGGGGAAGATATGCCTGAACATAATCGACAGATGGCTTGCGCCAATGGAGCGGGCCGCCTTGACATACGGCAGCTCCCGGCATTGCACGAAGCCGCTTCGCACGATGCGGGACATACCGGGTATTGCCATCACCCCAATCGCGATGATCGTATTGGTCAGGTTAGGCTGGAAGACGGCAATCAGCATGAGCGCGAGCAGGATGCCAGGCAACGCCATCATCGCATCCATAATCCGCATCAGCGCTTCATCTGCCCAGCCGCCCATGTAACCTGCTGCAGCGCCTATGACAATTCCTCCGGACAAACCGATGCCTACGGCAAGAAATCCGACATAGAACGCCGTTCGGGAGCCTTGCAGTATTCGGCTCAATATATCTCTTCCGAAGTTGTCCGTTCCCAGGAGATGGCTCCAGCTTGGCGACAGGAATTTATCCTTCGCATTCATCGCGTTGGGATCATAAGGTGTATAAAACAGGCTGACAATTGCCATCACAAGCATGATGACTACAATTGTTATGCCTAATGTCAGAGTTACGCGATCAGCTCGAATCAACAGGGACACCTACTTTAATGAAATTCTTGGGTCAAGCAGTCGATACAATAGATCCACGGTGAAGTTGATCACAATGACAATAAGCGCTGTGAACAATACAAGCCCTTGCACAAGCGGAAAGTCACGTGCGCCAATGGACGAGACGAGCAGCCTGCCCATACCGGGCAAAGCATAAATCTGCTCAACGATCAGACTGCCGCCAAGCACATCTGCAAAAAGCAGCCCCATCACGGTAATGACGGGGATAAGCGCATTTTTCAGCACATGCTTGTAAATGACGATCGACTTCCGCAACCCTTTGCTGTAGCCCGTACGTACATAATCCAGTTCCAACTGCTCAATCACAGTCGTACGCAAGTATCGAACCACGACCGCTATTTGCGGAATCGATACGGCTAGTGCGGGCAAAAACAAGGAACGCAGCGCACCAAGGGGATCTTCCGACCACGGTACATACCCGCTGGTAGGGAACAGCTTCAGGATCAGTCCGAACAACAAAACGAGCAGAATGCCCATCCAGAATGATGGAACGGCCATGCTTAGCTGCGTGAGCGACGAGATGACCAAATCCAGCAGCTTGCCCCTTGCCCTCGCGGCCGCTATACCGAGCGGTACGGCAATCACTGCCGTCATCAGCATGGAAAGCACGGCAATCGATAATGTAACCGGCAGCCGATCCCATATCAGCTCGCTGACAGGTTGGGCGAATTTCAACGATTCGCCCAGATTTCCTGTCGCCGCTCCTTTCATCCATTCTGTGAACTGCTCCAGCAGCGGCTTATCCGTGCCCAGCTTCGCTTCAAGCGCGGCAATCTGATGCTCGTCCGCATCCATACCGAGAATTGTTAACGCCGGATTCCCCGGAATGATGCGGAAGACGATGAACGTCAGCATCATCACAAGCAGCAAGGTAACGATAAGGGACACTGAGCGTCTCCATAAGTAATGCATTGGCAATCTCCTGTCCTTACTTCAAATAATGAATGGACGACATATCCTGTACATACAGCGGATACAGCTTGTAGCCGTCAAGCGCTTTGTCCATTGCAATCGTAAAGTTAGGGTCCATAATATAGACGGCTACCGCATCCTGTGTCAATATTTTTTGGGCTTCCTTGTAGAGCTCGACACGCTTGCTGTCGTCCAGCTCCACCTTGGCGTCATTGATCAGCTTGTCGTACGCTGGATTCACATAGTTGTAGAAATTGGCCTTGTAATCGGAGACGTAACGGACGAGCACTTCATGCGGATCAAGCTTGCCCGTCAAGCCGATAATGGTCATATCGTAATCGCGCCCCTTGTATATACGCTCCAGCCATACCGCCCATTCCACCATTTCGATTTCCGCTTTTATGCCCACCTGGCTAAGCTGATCGGCGATCACTTGGGCAGTATCCACGTGAAATTTGTAGTTGGATGGTACGGAGATCGTCGTCGTGAAGCCATCTTCGTAACCGGCTTCCTTAAGCAGTTCCTTCGCCTTCTCGATATTCACGTTGTACGTGTTCTCCAGATCTTCCTGGAAGTACTTGTCCATAACAGGGCTCATATTGGAGCCGAGCTTCGTTCCCTTGCCGTTCGCGATCAATTCAATGATGCTGTCGACGTCTACCGCATAGTTGATCGCTTGACGCACCTTCACGTCATCGAATGGCTTGCGGGCAATGTTCATCGTCATCAGCTGAACCATGTTCTGCATGCCATCCACATACCGGAATTCATCGCCCAGCTCGGCAATCCGCTCATCGCCGATACGCGGATAGATGTCCACATCGCCAGCTTTCAGCGCCAGCAGTGAGGATTCGCCATCCGGCATAATGCGGAATTCCACCTTATCCAGGTACGGTACGCCTTCCACGTAATAGTCCTCGTTCTTGGCGATAACGACGCGCTGATTTGGGGAATATTCCACGAATTTGAACGGCCCGGTGCCGATTGGCGCTTCATTATGCTTGTCGTATCCGGCAGGCAGGATGGCGTTCGTCATAAAGCTGAGGAAGGAGACATCATTCTGCTTCAGCTTCAGCTCAACCGTATGCGCATCGATAATCGTGACGGATTCCACATTATCGAATGCCGTCTTCAGTGGTTGCCCTGTGTCCTTGCCCATGAGCCGTTCAATGGAATACTGAACATCCTCAGCCGTGACGTCATTGCCGTTATGGAATTTTACGCCTTCACGCAGCTTGAACGTGTAAGTTAAGCCATCTTCGGATATGTCGTAAGAAGAGGCGACAGCCGGTTGAAGCTCGCCCTTCTCATTGGATTTCAGCAAGCCTTCGAATACATTGAACATCATCTCCAGCGTACCAGAAGCGGCTGACATATGAGGGTCCAGATAATCGGGGTCCTGCGGCACGACCATGACTACCTCGCCACCGTAAGACGGCTTCTTCTCGTCACTGCCTTTGTCTTCTTTGCCATCGGTTGAATTATCCTCTGGCTTCTGTGTCGCTGTATTTCCAGCTCCGCTGTTTCCACCGCTCTCGCTGCCGCCATTGCCACTCGATCCGCATGCGCTCATCAATATGAGTACGATCACGCTAATTAGAAGCAGTACATGTTTCAATGCAGGTTTTTGCATGTTCACAATCCCTCGTTTTCGTAAGTAGTATGAAGCTACACCAACATTCCTGATGACTGACTGTCCTTCTTCGCCTCTACTTGTGCGGGAACCTCGGCTACTGAGAAGATGATCTCCGCATCGCTCACTTCTTCGATGCCGAAGCGGCCGAAGCGGTTAATGAGCAGACAGTCCATCATAACCGCTCGCGCACCTATGACATCATCGTAATAATTGTCTCCGACATACAGACACTCGCTTGCGCTCACCCCGGCAAGCTGCATCGCATGGTGGAAGATGCGCGGGTCCGGCTTCTCGTAACCCGTCTCACTGGAAATAACGATCCTATCGAAATAATCGGTCAAGCCATTCTCCTCCAGTACTTGCCTGGCGCTGTTGTCCCAGTTGGAAATGAGGCCAATCCCAACCGATTGTTCCATCAGCCGCTCAAGTGTACTGTGGGTGCAAGGGAAAGCTTGCCAATGCGTTTTGTTGTTCTTCATCTGTTCCCGTATGGCTGATGCCAGCCGGTACAGATCGAGTTGAATGTTCATCCGATAATTGACGACACCCAGATACCATGGGACAAATGATGCTGCGGCTCCCCCGAGAACGCCGGGATATTCGCGCATGAACAGCTTATCCGCATAATGGTACGCCCGTTCAATTTCGTTCAACTCCTTGTTCAATCCGAACTGCTTCAATGCGGTTTGATAAGTGGATTCCCTTTCCTGATACACAAGGGTGTATCCCAAATCAAACCAAACAAATGACTTGCGCATGTCGAGCCTCCACTCCATGTCTTCATCTTCATGTCAGTTGTCCGACATCACTTCCTAACGTTACAGGAGTTCTGTCATACGATTGTTAGGTGGAGATTGAGTTATTATGAAGATTGGCTGTAAATGACAAAAAAGCTCTGCACTTCTCCCTTGGGGATCAGTACAGAGCTTTTCATGAAATTGCTTCTATTTCGTTCAGCTCACCTTATGCTCAATCCGCAGCTTGTCGGCGACCATCGCGATGAACTCGCTATTGGTCGGCTTCGACTTGCTGATGTTGATGGTGTAGCCGAACAGGTGGCTGATGCTGTCGATGTTGCCGCGCGTCCAAGCGACTTCGATCGCATGGCGGATGGCGCGTTCGACGCGGGATGGCGTCGTTTTGAATTTCTCGGCAATTGCCGGGTAGAGGGTCTTCGTTATAGCGCCAAGAATCTCGATATTGTTGTATACCATCGTGATAGCTTCACGCAAATATTGATACCCCTTAATGTGAGCGGGCACTCCGATTTCGTGAATGATGCTCGTAATGTTGGCATCCAGATTTTTGCCCTTCGCCATCGGCACGACATTGGACTTCATGGCCGACGAGCCGCCGCTGTAATTGGCGGAAGTGGAATACGACTGCGAATTGCCGACCAGCTGGCGAATTCGGCTGGCCAGAATGTCCATATCGAATGGCTTCAGGATGTAGTAAGATGCTCCAAGTTGAACAGCCTTCTGCGTAATATTTTCTTGGCCGAAAGCTGTAAGCATAATAATTTTTGGCATTGGAGACAAGTTCATGTCTTTCAGACGCTCCAGCACGCCAAGACCGTCAAGGTGAGGCATAATAATATCAAGGATCAGCACATCTGGAACGGTGCGTGACTGCTCCAAGTGCCGAATCACCTCTTCCCCATTGTATGCTACACCGCTTACATTCATATCGCTTTGATCGGAAATGTATTCCGATAACAGGTTAGTAAATTCTCTGTTGTCATCAGCTAACAGTACTTCGATCATGTGCAACGTGCTCCTCCCTTAATCTATGTAATTTTTGCCTCGTTCTTTTGCTGTCTGCATTAGGTTTTCGACACCCGAGATGGAATTCCTTCTGTCGAATTATTTTTTTCTTTATTTTTTTTCTGGAGTTCGATATAATAGATAATTTGTTTCATATATCGTTCTTTTTCGGAATGCTTCGACAAGAACGTGTCGAATGATACGCATATCACAAACAGAAGGAACGTTATCCGCAAAGTGCAGAAACGTTCCATAAGGCTAAGCAGCGCTTTGACTTTCTCGAGAGGATTCGGATGGATGAAGCACGCCTGCGTCCTGGAGCATCCATTCGATAAAGCATCCGTATCCGGATGTCGGATCGTTCACGAATACATGCGTGACTGCACCTACGATCTTTCCATCCTGAATGATTGGACTTCCTGACATCCCTTGCACGATACCACCTGTTTTATTGATTAGCCGTTTGTCGGTAATTTTAATTACCATGCCTTTCGTGGCTGGTCCAGTCTGCTTGGTAACATGCACAATTTCAATGTCGAATTGCTCCACCCTCTGGCCATTGACAACTGTTAATATATGTGCCGGTCCTTCTTTTACATCTTCAGCTAAGGCAACCGGCAATGCTTTGTCGCTAAAGCTATGATCCGGAAGCTCCTTCATTTTGCCGAATATGCCGAATGGCGTATTGCGCACAATATTGCCCAATATTTTTCCCTCTTTAACGAACTGGGCCCTTTTCTCGCCCGGGTCGCCATTTTGACTTTTATTGATGGAAGTTACATTGGACTGCAGGATTTGGCCGTCGCCAACCTCAATAGGCGTACCTGTATCCATATCCGTAATAATGTGTCCCAGTGCGCCGTATACCCCTTGTTCAGGAGCGAAGAAAGTCAATGTACCTACGCCGGCTGCAGAGTCCCGGATATATAAGCCCAGCCGCCAAGCCCGATCTTCGGAATCATACATCGGATTAAGCTGCGTCTGATACAACTTGCCGCTTCGTTTGTATGTCACCGATAATGGCTTGCCTTCACGCCCATACTGCTCGCATATCTCTCCAACCTTCCGCACTTCTTTAATCGGCACTTCATTAATTGTGGTAATGAGATCACCGAGCTTTAATCCTGCCGCTTCGCCAGGCGATTCCTTCATGCCGTCGGCATTCCTTACCTGATGATGACCGACGACAAGAATACCTGCTGACTTGACCTTTACACCAATCGTCTGTCCTCCGGGAATGACCCGTAAATCTGGCATTACATTGACTTTCACCGTCTTGAAAGGAATCTTACCGAATAATTTCACTTTCATGTTCGTCTGACCGCTTTGATGAGGTTGCAATGATAGCGGTTCGTTCAAATTAACGGTCTGTGAGCCATTCGCTGAGCCGTTAATCTGAAGCATGTTGGGGTCGACCGTAACCTCGGCATGAACGGGAACACCGTACTGCAGCCGTTTCATCTGTCCGGAAAATAAGCGGAGCTCATTCGGGAAAGCGGCAAAGTGTTGAATTGGGGTGGAGAACCCGATCATGCCAACGAAACAAACGAGGATTAGGCCAAACCATCGTTTCCGTTCGTTGGAATTCAATGATTTCACGCTCCCTGTCATTCCATCGCATGACGAAAAAGGATTTATCGCCATTGGCGTACCTTTAAGTTACCCCGCACCCCAGCTTTTATGACCGAAAAAACATTCCCAAAATGCCTTCCATTACGCCCCCTTCAGTCCATGAGCCAGATCAAGCATTTCTTGTGCATGGTGCTTAGTTTTTTCCGTTACTTCCACGCCGCCAAGCATTCGCGCAAGCTCATTGATTCTTCCCTCTGCCTGCAATTCCATGACTGATGTGGAAGTTCTGTTGGCGATGACGGCTTTCTTGATTTCGTAATGGTGATCGGACATGCAAGCGACCTGCGGCAAGTGCGTAATGGAGAATACTTGACATCTGCCGGCAAGCCTGGACAGCTTCTCGGCGATTGCTTGCGCCGCTCTTCCGCTGACGCCCGTATCCACCTCATCAAATATGAGCACCGGTATTTGGTCAATCTCCGCGAATATGCTCTTCAAGGCCAGCATGATGCGCGACATCTCCCCGCCTGATGCAATCTTGTTCAGCGGCTTCAACGGTTCCCCCGGATTCGTCGTCAGCATGAATACCGCTTCATCGGTACCCGTACTGTGCAATTGAATGCGCTCTCCCGTCTTGTCCCAGCCGCTGGACAATTCCACCTGGAATTCTGCGGACGGCATCTCCAGCCCTCTAAGCTCACTCACCACAGCCTCCGACAACTGTTTGGATGCGTGTCTGCGAAGTGCGGAGAGCTCCTTCGCCAATTTCGAAGCCTGCCTATACACCTTGTCCTCTCGAACGCGAAGCTGATCCAGCCATTCATCCTTGTTCTCGATTTTGTCTCGTTCTAATGTGGTTTTCTCCAAGTACGCCAATATGTCAGGAATAGTCTCTCCGTATTTGCGCTTCAATCCATTGATCATATCCAAGCGATCGTCTACATGAGCAAGTCGTTCCGGATTCGATTCAATACCGTCCCTGTAATCGCGCAGTTGGTATGCCGCATCCTCCGCTTGATAGAATGCCGACTGAAGCTGCTCCAGAATGGGTCCCAGCCCTTCCTCGTCGTATTGAATCGTATCGGTAAGCTTGGCGACGGCCGTTCTGACGGCATCCAACCCGCCTCCTTCATTCAGCAAGCTGTAGGATTCCGACAGGGCGTGCATTCGTTTGTCTGCGTACAGAAGCAGCTTGCGTTCTTCCGCCAGCTCCTCATCCTCCCCCGGCTTCAGAGCCGCTGCCTGAATCTCTTCTACCTGGAAGCGGTAGAGATCCAGCATCTGCTCATTCCGCCTCGTGTGCTCACTCAATTCCTGCAGGGAACGGCGTACCTCCTGCAGCTCCTTATAGATTGCCCCGTATTGTCCCTTCCGTTCCAGAAGCAAGTCGCCGCCGTAGGCGTCCAGCCATTCCAGATGACGCTCGGTCCGCAGCAGGGACTGATGCTCGTGCTGGCCGTGAATATTCACCAGACATTCTCCAATCTCACGAAGCATCGTCATCGTCACCAGTTGCCCGTTCACTCGGCTGCTGCTCTTGCCTTGCCGCGTCAGCTCCCTGCGAATGATGAGCATCTCCTCCCGGCTATGACTGACACCCAGCCGCTCAAGCACGCCCCACACCGGATGGTCCGCACTCATATCGAACATGCCTTCCATCTCCGCCTTATCACAGCCGTACCTAACCATATCTGCGGAGCCGCGCCCCCCGACAATCAAGCTTAAAGCATCAATAAGAATGGATTTCCCCGCACCCGTCTCGCCGGTTAGCACATGAAATCCGTTATGAAACGATACATTGACTTCCTCCAAAACAGCAAGATTGCGTATGGACAACTCACGCAGCATGGTTATACCTCCTATATATAATAAACATTGTGTATCATCAATTCAGCATTTCCAGCAGCCGCTCCACGACTTCTCCGCTTAGCTTCTTGCTGCGGCATATAATCAATATCGTATCGTCGCCGCAGATCGTCCCCATCACTTCCTGCCATTCCATACTGTCGATTAGCGCGCCAATCGCATTGGCCGTACCCGGCAAGCACTTCATCACGACGAGATTGTCGCTGTAATCAATATGGGCGAAGTGATCCAGAAGCGCCCGCTTCAGCTTGTGGACAGGATTCATGCGATGTACATCCATCGGAATGGAATACTTGTAGCGCCCTTCCGCAGCCGGCACCTTGATGAGCATTAATTCCTTCATGTCGCGCGATACGGTAGCTTGTGTCACTTGCATGCCCGAAGTTCTGAGCGCTTCTACAAGCTCTTCTTGCGTCTCGATCTCCTGACTGGCTATAATTTCCCTAATCTTGAATTGTCTAAGCGCCTTCATGGGCTCTCCTCCATTGATCCATTCATTCGTTCGGCAGCCGGAACGATACCTTCCTCAAGATGCCGTCCTTGGCATCAACATACAGAACGCCGCTGCAGTCCGGCAGCAGCAGGGAGTAGACAAGTAATCTGTCTCTTACTCCGCTCGCCGTCCAATCCATCGGCAGCCTCTCTCTTGCCGTCTTCACAACGAACATCTCTTCGTCCTTCTCCGCTATGTAATCAATATAGAGTCTGGAACCCTGACCAAGTGGAGCCCCATCCATCTCAATATCCACCGGAACGGCGTGCTTGCCGGAGACAACCTCGTAGCCCGAGCGCTGCAACAGCTGCACGTTGGCATCTTCGGAGTCGATCTTGCCGCCCTTCCCCAGCTTGATCCGATTCACGCTGACTGGTTCATGAAGCCATCGGTAGAACGACCTGTAAGCCCATATCAATAGCAGACTGCCCGCAAGCAGCATGATGAACCAATCGCCATACGTCCCCATCAATCCGACACTCCATTCTTCATGAACGCCATGAAGCGAACGTTTGTTCCATTGATTACAGTGTAGCAAACAGAAGGTGTTCCTGTAAAGAGAAAAGATGCCTAATCAGTATCAAACTGTTGGCATCCCTCATGCATTTAGTTATTCCTTGTTAGTGGTGAAAGTTCCTCTTGCTTCGTGCACGAGGTTATGGATACGCGCCTCATCCGGCACGTCGGTGTTCGGCTCGCCCTTCCATATCCAATAAGCCAAAAACTCGATATTGCCTTCGCCGCCCGTTATTGGCGAGAATGTCAAGTTCTGCAGCAAGTAGCCGAGCTGTGCGGCCGCTTGCGTGACGGTTGCGATAACTTCCTTATGAACGGCAGGCTCCCTGACGACTCCCGACTTTCCGACCTTCTCGCGCCCCGCTTCGAATTGCGGCTTGATAAGCGCGACGACTCCCGATTCCCTCTCCAGCAGACCGGACAGAGCCGGCAAGATCAGCTTGAGCGATATGAAAGAGACGTCGATGCTGGCGAAGGTAGGCTTCGGCCCTTGCAGCATATCGGGCTCCATGTAACGGAAGTTCGTACGCTCCATTACAGTAACTCTGTCGTCTTGTCTAAGCGACCAGTCCAGCTGATTGTAGCCGACGTCGATCGCATACACATGAGCGGCGCCATGCTGCAGAGCGCAATCGGTGAATCCGCCAGTGGAGGCTCCGATATCGAGCATGGTCACACCCGTCAGCTCGATGCCGAACGACTTGACCGCTTTCTCCAGCTTGAGGCCGCCTCTGCTCACATAGGGATGAAGGGCGCCCTTGACTTTAATATGAGCGTCCCGCGGCACCTTCATTCCGCTTTTGTCTACCGGCTCTTCATTGACAAGCACCAGTCCCGCCATCAGCGCCTTCTTGGCTTTCTCCCGGCTATCGAAGTAACCGCGCTCAACGAGCAGTACATCTATTCGTTCCTTAACAACTGTTGTCATCCTTGATACTCCCCGGTACACTCCGCATGAAGTTATGCGGATATCCCATTGCAATTTATGATTGTCCCGTTACCCGCTTGATCACCTTGGGCTGCATCCGGCGTATTTCATCCGCCAGCCGCTCAGCGGTAAGGCCCGCTTCGCGACGCTGTTCCTTAATGGAACCATGCTCCACGAACAGATCGGGAACGCCTATCGGGCGTACGATCATGTCATCCAGCCCGCTTGAAGCGTAGAACTCCAATACGGCGCTGCCCAGTCCTCCAAGCTCGCAAGCTTCTTCGATCACGACAAGCCGCTTCCCTAGATGCGCAAGGGATTGAAGCTTCGCTTCATCCAGTGGCTTGATGAATCTGGCGTTGATCACTTCGACATTGATGCCTTCGCGCTTCAGCATGTCCGCCGCTTCCTCCGCTACGCCCAGCATCGGGCCAAGCGCAGCGATCGCATAAGAGGAGTCGCCTTCTCTGACAGTCTCCCACGAGCCGATTGGAATAAGAAGCGGATCTTGCTCCAGCTGTACGCCCAATCCGTTAATCCGGGGATAGCGTAAGGCGATGGGACCTTCATCGTATGCCAACGCCGTCTTCAGCATGCTCCTCAGCTCATTCTCATCCTTCGGCATCATAATGACAAGGTTCGGAATATGTCTGAGGAAGGCGATATCGTACACGCCTTGATGCGTCTCGCCGTCCGGGCCTACGAAGCCTGCGCGGTCAATGGCGAACACTACATTCAGGTTTTGACGGCATATGTCATGCACGACCTGGTCGTATGCACGCTGCAGGAAGGTGGAGTACACCGCGTATACCGGCTTCATGCCCTCCATTGCCAGCGCAGCGGACATCGTGGCTGCATGCTGCTCCGCAATGCCGACATCGATCATCCGGCCGGGAAAGCGTTCGGCAAATTCGATCAGACCGGAGCCGCTCGGCATGGCAGGCGTGACGGCTACAATTCGCTCGTCTTGCTCGGCCAGTTGTATCAGCATGTCGCCGAATACTTTCGTATACATCGGCGGACCGACCGCTTTCACCATCTGTCCCGATTCAATCTTGTACGGAGAAGCGCCGTGCCACTTGTGCGAGTCCGCTTCAGCAGGTGAGTAGCCCTTCCCTTTCACCGTCAGTACGTGTACAAGCACCGGACCCGGAATGGAATCCGCCTGCTTCATAATGTCCAGCAATTGACTTGTATCATGTCCGTCAACCGGTCCAAGATAAGTAAGACCGAATTGCTCGAACAGGATGCCGCTGACAAGCAAATACTTCAGACTTCCCTTGAAGCGCTCCGCTGTCTTGGCCAGCTTGCCGCCAATGGCAGGAATCTTGTTCAGCAGATGATGAAGCTCTTCCTTCGCTTTCTGGTAATGACGGTCAGAGCGGATTTTGCCCAAGTAATGATGAAGCGCACCTACGTTCGGAGCGATCGACATCTCGTTGTCGTTCAAGACGACGATCATGTTGCTCTTCTCATGGCCGATGTGATTCAGCGCTTCCAGCGCCATGCCGCCCGTAAGCGCGCCGTCGCCGATGACAGCTACGACGCGATTGTTCTCTCCACGCAGATCGCGTGCCAGCGCCATACCCATCGCCGCGGACAGGGAAGTGCTGCTGTGACCGGCTTCCCACACGTCATGCTCGCTTTCGGAACGCTTGACGAATCCGCACAACCCTTTATATTGCCGTAGCGAGTCGAATTTGTCCTTGCGGCCCGTCAATATTTTGTGCACATACGATTGATGACCTACGTCGAATATGAATTTGTCCCGAGGACTATCGAATAAATAATGCATGACCAATGTCAGCTCTACCACACCAAGATTGGGTGCCAGATGACCGCCGGTTACCGACAGCTTCTCAATAAGAAATTGCCTGATCTCCTCGGCAAGTTCATCCAGCTGCGCCGGCTTCAACGTCTTCAAATCTTGTGGTCCCGTTATTCCATCAAGCAGCACAGTGCTTACCTCGCTTTCACAGAGAGTCTCGATTTCCAGTTCTCCCCTTTAAACGTCTACATTTTACCCATTATAGCATATACGTTACAATGCCACCAAAGTTGCACCGAACTCTCAAGCGGGAATTAATGATCGCGGCGCAACAAATAATCGGCAATCTGCAGCAGTCGGTCCGGCTCGGCAAGCCTTGCGCTGGCTATGGCTGATTTCGCTTCCTGGGTCAGCGACGCCACCTTGGCCTTGCTCTCCTCAAGGCCGATCAAATAGGGATAAGTCACTTTATTCTGCTCGACATCGCCTTGCGTCTTCTTCCCAAGCTTACCTTCGTCTCCAATCACATCCAGAATGTCGTCTTGAATCTGGAAGGCAAGTCCCAGATTGCGACCGTACAGCGCGAGACAGTCAAGCTGCTGCTTGTCCGCCCCTCCTATTCGACCCCCTGCCGTGACGGAGAATCGGATCAGGTCGCTTGTCTTGTGCAAGTGAATATATTCCAGCTCTTCGATTGAGGTTACGCCTTGCTCGCCGAGCATGTCGGCGGCTTGACCTCCGACCATTCCTGCTGCTCCGGACAGCAGCGATAATTCTTCAACGACGGCAAGGAGCACATCCGGAGCGACGCTGCCGCAGCGGGCAGCTCCGGCTACGAGGCCGAACGCATGCGTCAGCAGCGCATCGCCGGCCAGTATGGCCATCGCCTCGCCATATACTTTATGATTCGTCGGCTTGCCGCGGCGGTAATCGTCGTCGTCCATCGCCGGCAAGTCATCGTGGATAAGCGAATACGTATGTATGAATTCAACGGCGCAGGCGACAGGCATCGCTTGCGCCGCGTCGCCGGAATCGCCTTTGACAGCGGCGGCCGCCGTCATAACAAGGGCGGGACGAATCCGTTTCCCGCCGGCTTGAAGCGAATACAGCATCGCCTCCCGCAGACGGTTCGGTATATGTCCCCAGCCGTCAAGTGCACTCGTCAGCGCTTCCTCGACCTCCGCAGCGCGCCGCATCAAATAATCGTTAATTGACATGCTCGTTTCCAAGCCTATTCCCCTTTATCTTCATTTGCGATCGCAAACGTTTTTTTCTGAAAGCCTTCGCCCGACTGAATCAGCGTTTCTATCTTGCTCTCCACCAGTTCCAGCTTGCCTCCGCAAAGCTGCGACAGAGCCATTCCCTCCTGGAACAATCCGATGGCCGTCTCCAGAGGTACATCCCCGTTCTCCAGCTTCGTTACGATTGCTTCAAGGCGTTCCATCGCTTCCTCGAAGCTGAGCTCGTTCATCTCTTTATTGTCCACCGTTATCGCTCTCCCTTCAACGACTGTACTTGACAAAGCATATAACCGTCGGACAATCTTACATTCACTTCATCGCCGACGCTTGCATCTTGAATGGATGTGATCAGACGTTCTTCCTTGGCATCGTACGCCAGACTGTAGCCTCTAGCCATCACCTTAAGCGGACTAAGCGCATCCAATTGGCGAACGGCGCTGCCGACTCTCCCTTTCTGCTCCTTCACGAGCGCGCTCATGGCGCTCTCCAGCGAGCGGGAAGACGCTTGCAAGCGCTTCGCGGCGTAACGCACGCTCTCACCCGGATGATGTGCAGCCAAGGAGGCGTTCAGCCGCTGCAGCCTGGATTCCTCACGATCCACCAGCCGCAAGGCGCGCTGCTGCAGCAGCTCCTTCATGCGGTCAAGCTGTTGAGCCTGTTCCAGCAGATAGCGGCGCGGATGAAGGAAGAACGGCGATCGCCGAATACGCAGCAATCGCTCCTTCTCCATGCCGACTCTGCCCGTGAGCGCCGATGCGAGCCGCTGCCGCAGGCGAGACAGCTGCTGCTCCAGCTCGACCAGATGCGGTACGGCCAGCTCTGCCGCGGCCGTAGGCGTCGCCGCCCTCACATCGGCTGCGAAGTCGGCAATCGTATAATCCGTCTCGTGGCCAACCGCGCTGATGACCGGAATCGAAGAGGACGCGATCGCCCTTGCCACAGCCTCCTCATTGAATGCCCACAGCTCCTCAAGCGATCCGCCTCCTCTCCCGACGATCAGCACATCGCATTGCCCGAATCTGTTCATGGCTTGGATCGCCGCCGCAATATCGGGAGCGGCGGCTTTCCCCTGTACGAGCACGGGATAGATATAGATCGGGATAACAGGGTATCTGCGCTGAAGTGTCGTTATGATATCTCGTACAGCTGCGCCCGTAGGCGATGTGATGATTCCGATCCCGGAAGGGTAGCGAGGCAGCGGGCGCTTGCGCGCGGCCGAGAATAGACCTTCCGCTTCCAGCCTGCCCTTCAGCTGTTCGTAAGCCAGATACAGACTCCCGATTCCGTCCGGCTGCATGGCATGTACATAGAATTGATAATTGCCGTCCCGTTCGAACACCGATATGTTGCCGCGTGCGATCACTCCGGCGCCTTCCTTCGGCAAGAAGGGCAGCCTTGCATTATGGGATGCGAACATGACGCATTTGATGCGGCTGTCCCGGTCCTTCAGCGTGAAGTACATATGTCCGCTGGAATGGTGCGTGAAGTTGGATATCTCTCCGCGCAGCCACACATCGCCGAGCACAATATCGTTATCCAGCTTCACCCGAATATATTTGTTGATTTCCTTAATGGAATAAATGCGCGGCGTCTCCTTCATAGAGGGAGTCACTCCTTCACGCTATTCGCTTTTTTGGCTGCCTTCACCGTATTGCTCATCAGCATCGTAATTGTCATAGGGCCTACTCCGCCTGGAACAGGCGTGATGTAACCGGCAGCTGCGGCACAATCGTCGTAGTCCACATCCCCGGCAAGCTTCCCGTTAGCCAGACGGTTGATGCCCACATCAATGACGACTGCGCCCGGCTTGACGTAGCGGCTGTCGATCGCTTTCGCCTTGCCGATCGCGACGACCAGAATGTCGGCGCTTCTAGCCAGCTCTTCCATATTGGCCGTGCGGGAGTGGCACATCGTAACCGTCGCGTTCTCACGCAGCAGCAGCATCGCGACAGGCTTGCCTACGATGTTGCTTCTCCCGATGACAACCGCATGCTTGCCTGCAATGTCAGTTCCGCTCCGCTTAATAAGCTCTATTACTCCCGCAGGGGTGCAGGGCAGAAGACTGTCATCGCCGATTACGAGATTGCCTACGCTAACGGGGTGGAAGCCGTCCACATCCTTCTCCGGCGCAATCGCGTCGATGACCGCCTTCTCGTTAATATGCGACGGAAGCGGAAGTTGAACCAGTATGCCGTTAATGGAGGCTTGTCCATTCAGCTTGTCAATAAGCGCAAGCAGCTCTTCTTCGCTTGTGTTATCAGCCAGCCGGTGCACTTCGGAATAGATGCCCATGCTATGGCAAGCTTTCTCCTTGGAGCCGACATACACCTTGGAAGCGGGATCTTCTCCGACCAGCACCACAGCCAGTCCGGGAACGATGCCCTGATCCTTCAGCTTGGCAACTTCTGCCGTCAGGTCTTCCCTAATTTCCTCTGCGATCTTTTTGCCTTCTATTCTCTGTGCGCTCATGAACGATCGTTTCCCCTTTGCAAGATGAATTTGACGTTTACTTGTTTCCCTTCAGCTGTTCCAGCTCTTTCAGCAGCTTCCCAAGCACGCCATTGACGAATTTGCCGGATTCCTCCGTACCGAAGTGCTTGGCTAATTCAATTGCTTCATTAATGGCGGCCTTAGGCGGCACATCGTCGCGATAGACCATCTCATAGCAAGCCAGCCTGAGCACTTGACGGTCTACCCGAGACAAGCGATCCACATTCCATCCTGTCAAAAACTGCTGAAGCAAATCGTCGATCGCCCGTTTGTTCTGCTGCACCCCATATATAAGGCTGCGCGCGAACTCGCCAGTTTGATCCGTTCGCTTGCCCGCTCCTTTTTCCTCGTCCTGCTCCAGCTCCTCCAGAAGCATATCCACTGCTTCCGCGGCCGTTACTTCATTCATTTCCATCTGATACAGCCCGGATACGGCTATTTCTCTTGCGACTCTACGTTTCATGTGACCTCCATGGCATTCATGCCGAATCTAATGTGTCTCCTGCCCCAAAAAAACCTATGATCTCCTCCCTGCCCCAAATAGCGGCAGCCCGATATCCGGAGTACGGAGGAGACCACAGGATCATCTGAATGGCCGAAATCGCTCCATAAGCTCATACCAAAGTTTTCTCCATGGAACGAGCGGACCATTCGACATTTCTTTTAATTTTCCGAACCAGTAGCCGGCGCCGATCAGCAGCGCCACGAAAAGCATATCCCAAAAGCCGGAAATCAAATATATGATTCCGAACATCAACCCTGCGGCAGCGCCTATTATCCGCTTCCAGTAGACGGACCACAATTCCCTCCACATCGGCATGTTCACCTCTATTCCCTATTCCACACGGCTCTTGAACGTATTGGACTGGATGACGTTTGCCACGAATACAGCCACATTCACGACAGGAATGCCCGTAATTTCCTCGACGTGCTCCTTAACGGCCCGTTGTATCTCCTCCGTCAACACGGGGATGGAGTGTTCGCCGTCAACGACTGCTCTCAACATGATTTCGATTCCCGCATCCGTCACGCGCACCCTTGCGCGCAATTCCTTCACGCCGCGTTGGCGCGATGCCGACTTCAAGGCCAGGTTCTCAATCGTCTCCATCGATATGCGAATATCTCCGAATTCAGTGCGCTGGTCGATGGATTGGGCCGAGGCGCCCCCTCTGCGAAGGGACATCACGAAGAAGCGGAAGCTGATGAGCAGCAGCACGATTCCTGCGGCTCCTATTGCAATGCGGATGGTTTCGATATTATTGAAGTCGGCGAGCAGATCTTGAAGCAGATCTTCCGAGATCCACCTGAATCCGATGCCGGCCATGAACAGCGCGATAACTCCGATCGAGATGCTATACAAAAACAAAAGCAGCTTATCTACGACTTTTATCACCCGTTAAGCCTCCAATCAAGCGTATTAAGCTCGTTACCGAATGAAAACCCCCTTGCGCCGAGCGGCATGCCCAATCACGAGGGGGTAATTCATAGGTTTGGCTATAATCTTATTTTACCCGATTAATTGATTCCTCTTCTTCAGGTCGTTCTGCTTGCTTGAAGTGGACATCATGGATATGTACATTCACTTCTACGACATTCAGTCCGGTCATCATCTCTATTGACCGTTTCACGTTGTTCTGGATCTGGGAAGCAACCTCAGGAATTTTGTTGCCGTACTCCACGATGATGGATACGTCTACTGCCGCCTCGCGTTGTCCGACTTCCACCTTAACGCCCTTGGACAAGTTCTTGCGTCCCAGCAGCTCAGCGATGCCCCCGCCAAATCCGCTGCTCATTCCAGCGACGCCTTCCACCTCGATAGTAGCGAGTCCGGCGATCACTTCGATGACCTCGGGAGCAATCTGAATCGTTCCCATATCCGTCTTCTCATATTCCGCAATTGTACTCATGACCTTGTACACCTCCTTATAAAGTTGCGCGCCCGGCCACCAGGCCAAGCTGATATCCGCATCTTATTTCTATACTATAACATTCACCTTGAAATATGACAAACTATACCGATTGCTCATATCCATGTGTGAATTCAGATCTCGTGCTCCTCCAAAAACTTGATGTCGAAGTCGCCCTTTACGAACACGGGGTGCTCCAGCACCTTCAGATGAAAAGGTATTGTCGTCCGTATGCCCTCAATCGCAAACTCAGACAAAGCGCGCTTCATGCGGGCGATCGCTTCTTCGCGCGTGTTGCCCCATACGATCAGCTTCGCAATCATGGAATCGTAATGCGGCGAGATCGTATAGCCGGGGTATACAGCGCTATCAACGCGCACGCCATTGCCGCCGGGCGGCAGATAGAACGGCACATGTCCCGCCGAAGGCATGAAATTGCGCTCGGAATCCTCCGCGTTGATCCGGCATTCGATAGACCAGCCGTTGATCTTGACGTCGTCCTGGGTGAATGAGAGCGGATTGCCCTCCGCTACGCTGATCATCTCTTTAATCAAATCTATGCTTGTAATCATCTCTGTCACGGGATGCTCGACCTGAATGCGCGTATTCATCTCCATGAAGTAGAAGTTCCCGTCGGGCCCCAGCAAGAACTCAAGCGTACCTGCTCCGGAATAATCCACGGCGAGCGCGGCGCGAACGGCAGCTTGCCCCATACGTTCCCGAAGCTCCGGCGTCAATATTGGGCAAGGCGCCTCCTCGATCAGCTTCTGGCGCCTGCGCTGCACAGAGCAGTCGCGCTCGAACAGATGGACCGCATTGCCGTGCTTGTCCGCCATAATCTGTACTTCCACATGCTTCATGCCCGTCAGGAATTTCTCCAGATAGACACCGGCGTTGCCGAAGGCGTTCTGCGCTTCCTGCTGGGCCGTCTTGATGCCGCTAACAAGCGCTTCCTCCGTCTCGGCAATGCGGATGCCGCGGCCTCCGCCGCCCGCAGTCGCCTTGATAATGACGGGATAGCCGATGCCGCGAGCAATGCGGACTGCGTCGTCCAGACTCTCAATCAGACCGTCGGAGCCCGGAATAACGGGCACGTCTGCCGCCTTCATCGTCAGCTTCGCAACGGACTTGTCGCCCATCTTGCTGATGGCCTCCGGCGACGGGCCGATGAAGGTAATATTGCAGGATTCGCATATTTCCGCGAAATCCGCATTCTCCGAGAGGAATCCGTAGCCCGGATGGATGGCGTCGCATTCCGTAATGGTAGCCACGCTCATAATATTCGTCAAATTCAGGTAGCTGTCCTTGGACGGCGTCGGTCCGATGCAATATGCCTCGTCCGCCAGCCGGACATGCAGGGCGTCCCGATCAGCTTCTGAATAGACAGCCACTGTCGCAATGCCCAGCTCCCGGCAAGCCCGAATGATTCTAACGGCAATCTCGCCGCGATTGGCGATCAATATTTTATGGAATTTCACGTAAGATCCCCTTTCAACCAAGTTTCCCAGACGGGATCAATTAATCCGGCTTCACAAGGAACAGCGGCTGGCCGTATTCCACCAGTTGACCGTTCGTCACCAGAATATCGACGATCTCGCCCTTCACTTCCGCTTCCAGCTCATTCATCAGCTTCATCGCTTCCAGAATGCAGACGACACTCTTCTCGTTCACGCGGTCGCCGACCTTGACGAACGCATCGGCATCGGGAGACGGTGCGCTATAGAACGTTCCCACCATCGGAGACACGATCTGGTGCAGATTCTGTGCAGGGGCGGCCGATTTCGTCTCGGCTTTCGCCTCCGCTGCAGGCGCTTCCACCGCGTGCTGCGCTTGCGCCGGCTGTGCTTGCGGCATGACCGGTTGCTGATATGTATGCGTAATGGGAGCGGCTGTTACATTGACAACTTCGGTTTTGCCCGGCTTGCGGATGTGCAGTCGCGCTCCTTCATTTTCTATTTCGAGCTCCTGAAGAGATGTTTGATCGACCAGTTTGATCAATTCCTTAATCTCGCTCAACTTGAACATGAACGTAATCACTCCTCTTTTTCACATAACGTTAGTCATTATACCATAAATCAGTCCGAACACGAATCAATTTTTTGACCAAAGCAACAAGCCCCGTTCATCACATGGCTGGATAGCCTGGAATGAACGGGGCTTGCCGAATGACTGCCGGGGAGTTACGGAGCCGGCACGTACTGAACGGATACTTGCTCCGGTCTAACCTCCATGACCGTGATCACCTGCTCGATGATGGAGGCCGCTTCCTTCTTCTCCAGCTTGTCGCTGGAAACAACTACCTTATAACGGTCATTCTCCTCGGGGGAGATGACGGCAATCTCGTAGTCCTCCATCAGCTTGGATTCAAGCGTGGTCATCCTCGTATATTTCTCCTCCAGCTTCTCCCATTCCGCGAACGCCGCCGTCGCCTCTTCCGGCTTCTGGCTGACATCGGCCACTACGGACCAGATACGGTTGCCTTCCTGCTCGTTAGTCGCCTGCCGCTTCGCCAGCAACTGGCTGAATACGCCGCCCTGCGCGAATCCTTCCCTTTCAAGCTGCTCCAGCACTTTCTTGTCGGCTTCATTCATAGCGGTAGAGTATTCCCCTCCCGGCACGACAATGCCTTCGGCTGTCAATCCGCCGTTGCCGTTCGTCTCCGCGGCATTCTGTCCGACTGGCGCTTCGCTCGCCATCTTGCCCGCGTCGTCGATATCCTGAGTGAACAAATAATAAGCGGATAAAAGCACCATCAAGCTCAACATCGATACAAGCCATATTGTTTGACGTTTAGTGTTCATACGAACATCCTCCCCATATCTATTCTTTTGGTTTTTTCATTGCTTGCTCGGAACGACTGAAATGCGGTTTGGCGCTACGTTGATGCCCCTCTCTACCGCTTGGACGATAAGCCTTCGCACCGTCGCGTTCTCCGCTCCTTTGGCCACGATCAGTATGCCTCTGATTTTGGGATTGACCGTCTTGGTGACGATTGGCTTCTGATCGCCGGACACTTCATACAGCACAACCTGCCCTTCCTCATTAACCGACGTCACATGTCTCGTACCCCCATTCTTGTCCGTCTCGTCCGTAACGGACTGGGATTCCTGTCTATGGCGCTCGACAACGACCTCTTCCGTGGAATCCACCGTCACGAGCACGCTGACGGAATCCACCCCCACGATTTTCTCCAGAATTTCCTTCAGTCTCGCTTCCAGCGATTTCTCGATCGTCTCGAACGGAGAGCCGGGAGACGGGCTGTGATTCCAGGCTGCAACCTCTGGCTCAGATTCGGATTCCGGAATGGAGGTATCCACCTGCTTGAACGGCAGATATGCGTTCAGCAGCATGAACAGTGCACCGACCAATCCCAGAATCAGCAATATTCTCAGCGTTCGGACTCGCTTTGGACCCGACGGACCTCCGCCTATTGCCGACTCCAGCTTCTCCAGCCATTTTGCCACATTAGCCCCCCTCCCCAGCGCCCTGTTCCGTCTGCTTGCTTGCGGAGTCCACTACGACGATGCGTTCCCTTCTTACCGGCCAGCCGTCCGCGAGCGCTTTCTTGATAAATGCGGATACGGACGGGTCCGCCGGGGGATGCTCATCCCGCTCCCTCTCAGCCTGCGATTCATCGCCGCCCGCAGATTGCATGTCAATATCCACCGTCACAGGACGAACCGCCTTCACCTCTTCGCCCGGCGAGTTGGCCTCGTTCCCGCCTGCGTCTTCATCGGAGCGGACGGTAACGGTGACGCCGGCTATGACAGGGGTCTTGCCTCCGCCCCTCTCCTTCTCCCATACCAGATCAACGGCAATATGCTCGATTGGAATATCGGTGCGCTTCTCCAGTTCGCCCCTCATCGCTTCCTGCAACGCGACCACGGTCAGTCTGACCGACTGCTGCTCTCTCTGCCTCTCCATCTCACCGGCCTCCCGCTTGATCTCCTCCAGGGAGGGCATCATCACTTCCTTCGCTGCCGACCTCTCGTCCCACAGCTTCATGCCGGCTTCCAGATGGGTGCTCATGTCATTCTTCAGCAGCGATAGAACGGGCGACAGAATGGTAAGGAGAATGAACAAGCCGATTACCAATCTCGCATAGCGAAGCATCGCCTTGCCCGGAAGCAGAAGTTCCACGAGTACTGCAAGCAGTATGACTGCGATAATATCCCTTAGCCAGTCGCTTAGCCAAGCTAGCACATTCTCCTCACCTCCCAATCAGCGAACCATAAGCGCCGCATTGCCCGCGGTCAAAATAATCGTTACAGCCAAGAAGAACATAAGACTGACAGCAGCAAGAGCGGCGAATACATAGATCATCGTCTTGCCGATCGTCGACAGGCAATCGACGATCGGCGAATCGCCCAGCGGCTGCATGACAGCCGCCGATATATTGTAGATCAGTGCTAATGTCAATATCTTGATGGCAGGAAATGCGGAAAGAAACAGCAAGATAATGACACCAGCGAGCCCGATCGCGTTTTTGGCCACCATCGATGCGGAGATGACGGTATCTGCCGCGTCTGAGAACATTCTTCCGACGACAGGGACGAAATTGCCGGTGACGAATTTGGCTGTGCGCAGCGCCACTCCATCCGTTACCGCTCCCGTTGCGCCTTGGACGGACATGACGCCGAGGAACGCCGTAAGCAGTACGCCCAGCAGCCCCACTGCGACCGATCGAAGCAAATTGGCAAGCTGCGTCACTTTGAACTTCTCCGTCAGGGCGCTTGCAATGTGAAGCACCGCCGAGAAGAAGAGCAGCGGGAAGACGACGGTGTAGATCAATGTGCCCACAATGTGAATCATGAAGATAATGAGCGGGTGGAGCACGGATACCGTGACGAGACTTCCCATCGAGGCCAGCAGCGTCAGCAGCAGCGGTACCATCGCCATCATGAACGCAATCATGCTCTGAATCGCATCCTTGGCATAGCCGATGGCGACATGGAAGCTGTTCACCGCGATAATGATCAAGACAAAGTAGGCAATCGAATACGCCACCTTGCTTACCGCATTCCGCTCGAATGCATTCTGCAGCGTCTCAAGCACCATGCTGAATATCGTCAGCAAGACGATGGTTACAAGCAGCTTCCCGTTGTAGAGCACTTCATGCCACATATAGCGAAGCAGTCCTTGCAGCATATCCGACAGCTTGAAGCTTCCGCTTCCCTGCCAGATCATCTCTTTCAGACCGGGAACCTTCCCTTCCGGGAAGTAGCCTCCGTATTCGCTTCTCAGCTTGCCCCAGTATTGCTCGATAGATGATGTCTCAAGACCGCCCAGCTGTTCCTCCGCGAGGCCTGAGCTTATTTCCCTTGCATTGCCGAGTCCGCTCTCGCCTTCCCGGACCGGGCCGCCGCCATCCGCCGCGAAGCCGATGCCCGTCATTCCCGGGAGAAGGAAGCATGCGACCAGCAGCAGGATTAGCAGCTTCAACCTGTCTCCAGCATTGGCGCGGTTCTTTAACATCCCTTCGATCAGCTCCCAGCCGGCAGCAATCCGATTACCGTTTCGACGATTACGCTAATGATGGGAATCGCCATGACGAGAATGAACACCTTGCCGGCAAATTCTATTTTGGAGGCTATGCTCTCCTGTCCGGCATCTCTGACGATCTGCGCTCCGAACTCTGCGATATAAGCGATACCGATAATTTTCAATACCGTTTTCAAGTAAACGGATGGAATGCCCGAGCGTTCCGCCAAGTCTTCCAGCACAGTGATGACGGCCTCAATCTTGCCGATGACGAACAGGAAGATGAACAGGCCGGTGAACGCGGCTAGCAGAAAGGCGAACGCAGGCTTCTGCTCGCGAACGATGACGATAAGCACGGTGGCGATCAAGCTGATTCCTACGATTTGAATCATGTCCATCCGCATTCACCTACTGGAAGAGAAAGATCGTCTTAATTTCCTGGAACAGCTCGTTCAACAATTTGACCACCATAAACAGCACGACCACAAAACCGATTACGGTTACCCAATGCGCCATATCTTCCTTGCCCATCTGCTTCAGAACGGAATGAATCATGGCAATCACAATGCCGATTCCGGCAATTTGGAAGATGGCGCTCACATCAATATTCATCCCGGAAGCACCCTCTTACACCATCAAAATGACGACTAATGCGGCGATCAGCAAGCCAAGGCTTTTCCACATTTTCTCGTAGCGACGCTGATCGTCCCTTGCCGTCTCCTCCTCGCTCCGCAGCCCTACTACTGCATGCTTCAAATGCTTCAACTGGTCTTCCCTGTCGCTAATTCCCAGTGTCGTGCCCAGGCGGAGAACAATTCCGCGTTCCGCAGTACCCATCGACGTCTCCCGCCAGTGCTTCGTAACGGCATCCTCCCATACCTCGGAGAACGATCTCTCTTCCGGGCTCCTCACTTGAGATGAGACTTGACGGAGCATTGCCGCCAGCGATTCCGGAGAGCCTTCCGCAGTTCGGAGAAGCGCCTCCGGCAGCGGCGTGGCAGCGAAGCCGATCTCCGTCTCAAGCCTCTGCAGCGCATGCGTCAGCTGCCTGATCTGCGTCGGCCGCTCGGCGAAGCCGGCGGCCTTCTGAAAGCCGAAGAGCGTACCGGCGATTAGTATCAATACAGCACCGATGAAACTCATCATCGCAGGCCCACTCCTGCGGCAGCAGACGGTACGGACGCAGCCGGCGGCCAATCCGTCTCGCGGAGCTCGCCTTCTTCACTTCCCGCTTTCACCGGCTTGCGGGCATGAATAAGCCGATGCATCACGCCTCCGGACGTTCGCTTCAGCTCAACCACCTCATGGAACGATCCATCTTCCAGCAGCCTTGACAGCTCCGGCCGGCCCATCGCATCACGGAAGTCGTACGCGTGCGCAGTTGCTATGACACTTACGCCTCCATGGCTCGCTTCTCTGATCGCCTCGGCATCTTCCCTGCGGCCGATCTCGTCGACGACCAGTATTTCCGGCGACATGGACCGCAGCAGCATCATCATGCCCTCCGCTTTCGGACAGGCGTCCATCACGTCCGTACGCGGCCCGACATCGAAGGTCGGTACTCCTCTGACGCATGCAGCGATCTCCGACCGTTCGTCCACGATGCCCACCTTCATGCCTGCCCATCCCGGATGACCGTTGGCGGGTGGCATGCCATAGCTTAACGATCTCGCCATATCGCGGATCAGCGTCGTCTTGCCCTGCTGCGGCGGAGCCAGAATAAGCGTAGACCTGACCTTCCCCCGGCTGCGATCCAGCAGCTTGGGCAGCAGGAAGCCGGCCGCTCCGATGACTTCTCTGGCAATCCGGATATTGAATCCGCCGATATCGCGTATCCCTCTTACCGATCCGCCGTCCAGAATCGTTCTGCCGGCAAGTCCGATCCGATGGCCGCCTGTGACCGTAATGTAGCCTCTGCGAAGCTCCTCTTCCATCGCATAGACGGAATAGTTGGTCATACGCTCAAGCAGCTTGCGGCATTGCTCTCCGGAGGGCTTGTACGCCCCGTCGCTCTGTCGAAGCAGGCTTCCGTCCGTACCCAGGAAGCGATACCCGTCGGCGTACACAATCTCCAGCGGCCGACCTTCTCTGATCCGTATTTCTTCAAGTGTAGCCTTCGCATCCTGGGGCAGCTTTTCCACCAGCTTTTTCATATCCAGCGGCAGCAATTGGAATACATACGACAACATGCGCTCATCACTCCCGGATGTTTGTCTCTTGTCGTTACATATGTATGCTTGTCTAGGTGGAAACATGTCTCGCTTTTTTCACCCGTCTACTTCTTCAATATGCCGATTAATAGACAAGTCACACCGGCCGCTACCCACAGGAATCTGGATGGCGACAGCTGCTCCGAGACGCCGACCAGCCCTACCGTCGTAGTCGCCATCAAAATAATCGGACCGACCAAGGCTAGCGAAGAGTTCATCACAAGCGCTCTCTCGATATCGTTGTAGCGAAGCATGAACAGCGCTACGCCGATCTCAATGCTGCCCGACAGCAATCGCATCAGCGCCATGCTGAGCACAATTTTATTGACCAGCAACCTATTCCCCTCCCCTTCATGACTTCATTAACTGACTTCTGTCTGACGGCTCTCCTCTATTCATATGTATGCACGCTTGTCTCCTCTTCATGACGGACACGAGGGCACTCTACTGGGCGAATGTGCATATAGTACATTATTGGCTGCCTCTACGGGCCGGTCAGAGTCTGAATGATGGGGAGAATGGCAGATGGAAAATGCGTTGATGGGAATCGGGGCATGGCAGCAGGAGCTGCTTGACCCTGGCGGCGTAAGGGAGAACGGCCGCAAAAAAGGGCTTGGCAAGACAATGATCATCGACAAAGGACTGGGACTGTCCGCCTTCCGCGATCTGTTGGAAGTAAGCGGCCGCCACATCGATATGGTTAAGCTGGCGTTCGGAACGGCCGTTCTGTATGAGCCGGACATCGTTCTCGAGAAGCTGCAGCTGGCTGCCAAGCAAGGCATCATCGTCATGCCCGGCGGCACGCTGATGGAGACGGCAATTGTGCAAGGCGCCGCTGAGCCTCTAATGGATAAGCTGTGCGCAATCGGATTTACGGGCATCGAAGTATCGGACGGCACAATATTCCTCGATCGGCTGCGGCGCACCTCGCTCATCAAGCAGGCGGTGCAGCGCGGCTTGTTCGTCGTGACCGAATACGGGAAGAAGCTGGCCGGCAGCACCATCGACGCAGATGAGCTGGCATTCACGGCCGAGTGCGATCTTCGTGCCGGCGCACAGCTGGTCGCCGTTGAAGCGCGGGAATCCGGCACGAATATCGGCCTCTTCGATGAACAAGGCCATTGCCGCCAGGATCTGCTGGAGGTCATCAAGGGGGCGATAGGCGAGATGGAGCCTCTTCTGTGGGAAGCGCCTCTGAAGCACCAGCAGGCGGAGTTGCTCAGCGCTTTCGGAGCGGGAGTACATCTGGGCAACGTAGCGCCAGGCGACGCTTTGGCGCTGGAGGCGATGCGCCGAGGCCTCAGGGCAGATACGTTCCGCCTTGCCAGAGGGTCGGCTGCCTACGAGAACGGCTGTGAGTACATGATTTGACAGGAAGGGAGGTTTGATCATGCAGGTACAGGTCATCTCCAACGTGAACGAAGCTTGCTCGGCGAAATTTTGCCATAAGACAGCGATTGTCATCGATGCACTCCGAGCAACGAGCACAATTGCGACAGCACTTGCGGCAGGGGCCTCCTCCGTCAAGCCGGTCGAGACGGTTATGGAAGCCCGGGAATACTATGCCGAAGGCGACGTGCTGGGAGGCGAGCGCTTCTGCCGGAGAATCTCCGGATTCCAGCTCGGCAATTCGCCGGATGAATATGCCCCGGAGACGGTGGCTGGTCGAAGAGTCATTCTGACGACCACGAACGGGACGCGCGCCATATTGAAATCGCTGAGAGCGCACGAAGTCATCGCCGCATCGTTCCTGAATGGAGGAGCATGCGCAGCTCATGCTGCGAGACAGCGAAGGGATATCGTCATCATCTGCGCGGGCAGCCATAACGAATTTGCGATCGAGGACGGCTTGTGCGCCGGATTCCTGCTGAACAGATTGCTGGAGCATTGCTCCGGTGACTTGGCGCTGGATGATTTCGGGGCTGCCATGCACAGCTTGTACAACGACCGCAAAGACGCCATATGCAATACACTGTCCGCCGGGGCGACTGGAAGAAGACTAGCGAAGCTGGGGCAATCGCACGATATCGAGGCATGCTCTCGGCGTGATCTTTACAGCAATGTGCCGATTTGGCGCAGCGGCCAACTTATCGACATATCCTGACCAGCCCGTCCATATAATGTGATGTAGCCGGTTCTCACAGGCTGCAATTCATGTGGATAGGGAGTACTGCTCATGCTGGGAGAAATCGTGCTTGTCCTGCTCATTATCGTCG
The DNA here is from genome assembly GCF_025567625.1 of Paenibacillus sp. J5C2022. Taxonomy (GTDB): domain Bacteria; phylum Bacillota; class Bacilli; order Paenibacillales; family Paenibacillaceae; genus Pristimantibacillus. The sequence continues at coordinate 127,077 of NZ_JAOQJC010000017.1, forward strand.
GCGTCATCGGCCGTTCATCCATAATCGCGACGGCTGCCTGCATACTGCTGGCGATCAAGCTGGTTCATCTGGAGCGGTTTCTGCCCGGCATCGAACGACGCGGATTAGAGCTGGGTTTACTGTTTCTAACGTTGAGCGTGTTGGTTCCGTTCGCATCCGGCAAGGTCGGAATGAAAGACTTTGTAGCGGTCATCACTTCCTGGCAAGGCATTCTGGCCTTAATCGGAGGAGCGGCAGCCACCTATATTAACAGCAAAGGACTTCATCTGCTTCAGATGGAACCCGGCATGATCGCGGGACTGGTGCTGGGATCGATCGTCGGCATCCTCGTATTGCGCGGGATTCCCGTCGGGCCGCTTATGGCAGCGGGAATAACTGCTATCCTATACAAACTGTTCAAGCTGTTGGGCGGTCCATGATGGATTCGAACATGAGAACACCTCTATATGGGCCTTCCGATGATGAGAGACCGCGTTCAAAGGCGGGTATAATCGCTAAGGTATGATTAAAAAGAGCCTGCTGGAGTCCTGCGAACATGCCGCAGGCCAATAGCAGGCTCTTGCTTTTTTTTGTTAACGATGGCTAGCGACGCTCGGACGGGCCGCCTACGAACGCTTTCTCTTCCGTATCCAGACCGTATGCCGTATGCAGCGCCTGAATCACTTCCTGCAAGGAAGCGGAATCGATTACGCAGGAGCATTTGATCTCCGAAGTGCTGACCATCTTGATGCTTACTCCGACGGAGGATATTGTGGAGAACATCTTCGCCGCGACGCCCGGATTGCTCACCATTCCGGCACCGACAATGGATACTTTCACAAGACCTTCTTCGGATGTCGTCTGATCATAAGGCACTTTCGAGCGAATGCCTTCGATGACATGCAGCGCCTTCTGCTTATCCTCGCTGGAGATCGTGAAGGAGAAGTCCGCTTTGCCGTCTTGGACGAAGCTCTGCACAATAATATCCACATCAATGCCGTTTTCCGCCAAAGCCTCGAACACGCCTGCCAGCACACCCGGGATATCTTGCACGCCCAAAATGCTGATTCGCGTCACGTTCTTGTCGAAGGCAATCCCCCGTACGACGATTCCCTGTTCCATAACCGCATCCTCCTTCACACAAGTTCCTTCATTGCCCGTAAAGCTGGACCGCACGACAAGCTTTACATTATAATGCTTCGCATATTCCACTGCTCTGGGATGCAATACGGCTGCACCCAAGTTAGCGAGCTCCAGCATCTCATCATAAGATATTTCATTCAACTTGCGGGCGTTCTTCACTACTCGCGGATCGGTAGAATAGACGCCATCTACGTCTGTATAAATCTCGCAGATGTCCGCTTTCATAGCCGCTGCCATTGCAACTGCCGTCGTATCGGAGCCGCCGCGGCCAAGTGTCGTAATTTCGCCGTCCTCGCTTGTGCCCTGAAAACCGGCTACTACGGCGATGTTGCCCTGTTTTACGGCATTCAACACACGTTCCGGCTGAATATCCGTAATTTTGGCCTTGCCATGTACATCGTTGGTTTTCATGCCTGCCTGCCAACCTGTGAAAGACATCGCTTTCGCACCCATCTCCTGGATGGTCATGGACAGCAATGCAATCGATATTTGTTCGCCAACCGTCAGAAGCATATCCATCTCCCGCTGCGGCGGATTCGAGTTCAGTTGTTTCGATTGATCAATCAAATCATCTGTCGTATCCCCCATTGCCGACACGACGACCACAATATCATTGCCCTCTTGCTGTCTGTCAATAATACGTTGCGCTACTCTCTTCATTCTTTCCGGCGTTCCTACCGAACTGCCGCCAAACTTCATTACGATCAAAGACAAAGCCTTATCACTCCCCGCCTTGGCATTTGCATACAATTTAATATTATAGCATAGTCGTTCATCTATTGAACACATAAAATTTGCCACAAAAAAACCGCCCAACGGCGGGAAATTCACATGAACAACAAAATACAGTCGAGGTCACATTGCCTATACGCGAATAGGTAAGGACCGTCCATATGGACGGTCCTTACACGAGGCAAACTATGCTCTTGAAATATATTTGCCGTCACGAGTATCAATCAACAGTACATCGCCTTCATTAATAAACAATGGCACTTGCACGTTCAGGCCGGTTTCCACCTTTGCGCTCTTCGTTGCGCCTTGTGCCGTATTGCCCTTCACGCCCGGCTCCGTCTCGGTTACTTGCAGCTCGACGCTGTTCGGCAGCTGAATCCCGATAATCTCGCCTTCGTAGCTGGAAATATTGACATTCATGTTTTCCTTCAGGAAATTGATTTCCCATTCCAGTTGGCTTTTGTCGAGAGCGAACTGGTCATACGTTTCATTGTCCATGAATGTATATTCAGCCCCGGAGTTGTACAGATACTGTACCTCGCGGTTTTCGATAATCGCTCTGCCGATCGTTTCGCCTGCACGGAATGTTTTCTCCACAGTATTCCCGTTGCGAAGATTCTTCAATTTGGAGCGCACGAATGCAGCGCCCTTGCCCGGCTTGACATGCTGGAACTCCAGCACGGTGAAAATATCGTTGTCAACTTGCACGGTTAAGCCAGTCTTAAAATCATTAACAGAAATCATTACTGATTCCCTCCTCTATAATAGTGCCTATCCCAGAACGATAAGATCTTTCGGAGATGAGGTTAATACCGATATTCCGGAATCTGTCAGGACGATATCGTCTTCGATGCGGACGCCGCCGAATCCGGGAATGTAGATGCCGGGCTCCACAGTAACCACCATGCCTGGCTGAAGCACCGTATCGCTCATCTTCGACAACCGCGGCGACTCATGCACTTCCATTCCAAGCCCATGGCCCGTACCGTGTCCGAAGCTGTCCCCATAGCCGTACTTGGCAATGACGTCTCTCGCTAGAGCGTCCGCTTCGCGACCCGTCATGCCAGGTTTAATATGCTCCAGCGCATGCAGTTGGGCTTCCAGTACGATACCGTAGATTTCACGATGCTTGTCAGTAGGCTTGCCGACGACAACCGTTCTTGTAATATCGGAGCAATAGCCGTTATACAGCGCTCCGAAGTCCAGCTTGACGAACTCGTTCGTGTCGACAATCCGGCTGCTGGCTACGCCGTGCGGCAATGCGGAACGCTCGCCGGAGGCGACAATCGTATCGAAGGATGAACTGGTGGCGCCGTGGCTGCGCATGAAGACTTCCATCTCCAGCGCGATATCCAGCTCCTTCATTCCGGAACGAATTAATCCCGTAATGTGTGCGAACGTGCGGTCTGCAAGCTCAGCTGCTTCCGCCATAATCTTTAATTCCGACTCATCCTTGAACATTCTGAGTTCTTCTACAAGAGAAGAGACCGGCTGGAGCGCAATATCGGCAAGCGCACGGACCCAGGACAAGTATTGCCCATAAGTGACATGCTCTTGCTCGAATGCCAGCTTGCCGACTCCACGCTCCGCCAGCAGCTCGCGCACGGACTCCATCGGTTCCGCACCGTACTCCACAATATCGAAGCCATGAACCTGCTGGGCAGCTTGCACCCTGTAGCGGAAGTCCGTCAGGAACCAGCTCTTGTCATGCGTAAGCAGCACAAGGCCGGCGGAGCCGGTAAACCCGCTAATATATCTGCGGTTGTACGGACTGCTTACGAGCAAAGCTTCGATTCCCGCGTCATTCATCGCTTTCCGAAGTTTTTGTACTCTTTCAATCGTCATAACGTACTCCTTTATTAACCGCGCATTAGCCGCGCTTCAAGTGCCGGACGAGCGCTTCCAGTCCCAACACATAACCGTGCGCGCCAAAGCCGGCGATTTGGCCGATCGCAATCGGGGCTACTACCGACATATGACGGAAAGCTTCCCGCTTGTGAATATTCGACAGATGAACCTCAACGGTTGGCAAATCCACCGCGCCAAGTGCATCCCGCAGCGCATAGCTGTAATGTGTCCAAGCTCCGGGATTGATGATGATGCCGTCCGCATGGCCATAAGCGCTATGTATCCGATCGATCATCATGCCTTCATGGTTCGTCTGGAAGAACGATACCTCCACACCGTATTCCTTCGCCGCTTCCCTCATCTGTTCCTCGATAGCGGCTAACGTCTCCTTGCCGTATACGCCGGGCTCGCGAATGCCGAGCATATTCAGATTGGGTCCGTTCAACACTTCGATTTTCAGCACGATATCCGCCCCCCAATCAGCTTGCGACCCAGTGCCGTCGCAGATCATTAGACATTTTACCACAAATGCCCGTCGCTTGAGAAGCTGAATATCGTCATCAGGCACGCACTGGTTCCCTCGACGCTTCGTCGGTAAATTCGAATGCGATGGAATAGCCGATGAACAAGCCCCATAACAGCGACACACAAAGCTCGGAATAGAAGCTGTCCCAGCCGATCGCCGTTATCGGCCCCATCATGCCGAGCATCGGACCAAACGCCAAGAAGAGGACGCCCCACCAGAACAGGCCATACAGCATTCCCGGCCAAGGACCGCGGAGCTTGCTGAACAGAGCTATATAAAGGAAGGCCGCCGCGATGGAGAACAGGATGTACAGCCCAATCCCCGTCGCAAGCCCCCATGGCGAGCGAAGAAAACTCGTCAGCAGGAAGGGTTCACCCAGAAACCCCGGCAGTACTTTCGTGAATTTCATCTCGTAAAACAGCCACCTCAACCCACCCCAAATGAGCCCTCCGAAGAAGCCGATTTGCAGCGCATACAGCCACCGGTTCGTTACATGCTTCTCCCTTCGATCGACTTGTCCGTACCCGCCTTGCCGATTGCCGCCGTTCCCCTGTTCATTGTGCATTGCATGTCACACCTTCCTCATCAGCTTTTCTGATTAGTATGTGAAAATATCTTATGCGGTAGTCGTGAGAGCTCATTGGCAATATGGGAACAGATCAAGTACAATAGAAAAGTATAATCAGGAGCTTACTACGGAATAGCATACGACGCTATCAATTCAAGGAAGGTGAAACGCACTTGTCGCAAAACGGAAGAAACATTTACGGCGGACAAGCGGTTATTGAAGGCGTCATGTTTGCGGGCAAACATGTCAACGTAACGGCAGTCCGGCGAAAAAACGAAGACATCGTTTATTATGAAGTGCCCCGTACCTCGAAGCCATGGGTGCAGGCACTCAAGAAAATACCGTTCGTCCGCGGCGTTGTCGGTATCGTAGAGTCCAGTGCCAAAGGATCGCAGCATCTGAACTTCTCCATGGAAGCTTATGCGGAGGACGAGATGGATGATATGTCGGAGGAGGAACGCGAGAAGGCGAAGAAGAAGGAAAGCGGCTTCAGCTTGAGCATGATCGTCAGCGTCGCCGTTGCCGGAGTCTTATCCTTCATAGCGGGGAAATTGCTGTTCACGGCTGCTCCGGCCGCCGTCGAAGAGCTGCTGTTCGGCAAGATGTTCCAGAGCCAGATCGGCCATAACTTATTAGAAGGTCTTATAAAATTCATGATGCTGCTCGCTTACCTCTATTTCATTTCCTTAACGCCTATTATCAGGCGGCTGTTCCAATATCATGGAGCGGAGCATAAAGTGATCAGCGCATATGAAGCCGGCGAGGAATTGACCGTCGGCAACGTACAGAAATATAGTCGTCTTCATTACCGATGCGGCTCAAGCTTTATCGTGTTCACCGTAATTGTAGGCGTATTCGTCTACTCCCTGCCCTTCTTCGACTGGCAGACGATATGGGACCGGATCTGGATCAGGATCGCACTGCTGCCCGTCGTACTGGGCTTATCCTATGAGGTGCTGAGATTTACGAATTCCCTCCGCGACATGCCGGTACTGCGCTATTTGGGCTATCCCGGTTTATGGCTGCAGCTGCTGACAACGAAGGAACCGACTGACGATCAAGTGGCTGTATCCATCGCTTCATTCAACCGAATGCTTGAATTGGATAACGAAATTGCGAAGCCTTAATCGACAATGACATCAATGAGATATTGTTGGGCATTAACGTAAAGGGGGATGATGGAATATGAGAAAATCCGGACTAACAGTAGGTGCGATTGTCGTTCTGGCATTGCTGGTTATAGGGATCGTGACAGCAATGGGCAACAATCTGATGGCCATATTGCTGCCCGTCGTTATAATTGGGGGCATATTCCTGCTTTACAAATATCCGCCTTCACTAATGGGCGGGAAGCAGTCGGGCAGACGGCAGGACCGCGGCTACCAACAGCGACATAAGCAACGCAACGGCGGCAAGGACCGCTCACGCTCCAAGCCGATGCCGTTCAAGGTCATTGAAGGCGGCAAAGAAGACAATGACGATTTGCCCAAATACCATTGACGACATCGTGAGCTAGCCCCACGAAGCGGGCGTTCCAAGCTTCTTTATGTATGATAATGAAAAAAACGCCTGAACCGCTGCTTCTACAGTTACGGTTCAGGCGTTTTCTCTCTGTGCAGACTCAGTCCTTATCCATCTCGCTCCTGATCGCTTGCAGCTCGTCCAGCCGGGTCTTGTCCCGCCTGAAGTACTCGACCAGCGTCTCAATGCATGTAATGGAATCCCAGCTCAAATGATGCTCGATACCTTCTACATCTATGTAGATGTTTTCTTCTTGAACGCCAATCGTCGTCAAGAATTCCTCCAACAAATGATGACGGTCAACCAGTCGCTTCCCCATCTTCTTTCCCTTGTTCGTCAGAACCAATCCACGATACTTCTCATAAATCAAGTAATTATCTTTATCAAGCTTCTGGATCATTTTGGTTACTGAAGAAGGGTGGACCTCCAAGCCTTCGGCGATGTCCGATACCCGTGCATAGCCTTTGTCTTCGATGAGCTTATAGATTCGTTCCAAGTAATCTTCCATGCTCGGAGTCGGCATTGAAGAACCTCCTATCCTTGCTTCTTCACCCAGTTTCCTCGGCGTCACACCCTCTATCATACACTTTCCATGCAGTTTCCTGCAACTTATTGTCATTATGCACACCCGCAATGCACACAATATAGACGATTAATTCTGTACTTAAGAATGGAGGTATTCATCATGTCCACAACAGTTAGTCCACGACCTCATATCGACCGTTCTTCGTTATCCTTCGTGCCCGACCTGGTCTACTTCGAGCCTGCTGCTCTGGAATACCCGAAGGGACAACGTATATTCCAATGGGCGAAGCAGGAGGGTATTCCTTACCAGATGACGACTTCCCATAATCGCATAACAAACTTGCCGGGCGATACCGAGCTGGAGAAGTACCGGATGGCGAAGCGTACGCTCGTCGTAGGCATACGCAAAACTCTAAAATTCGATACGTCGAAGCCATCTGCGGAGTATGCGATTCCGATTGCGACCGGCTGTATGGCGCACTGCCACTACTGTTATTTGCAGACAACGCTGGGCGCAAAGCCATATGTGCGGATTTATGTCAATATGGATGACATACTGGAAGCCGCGAGCGGCTATATAAAGGAGCGAAGTCCCGAAATAACCCGCTTCGAAGCTGCATGCACCTCTGATCCCGTCGGACTGGAGCCTATATCGGGCAGCCTGCGCGAGCTGATCGCCTTCATGGCGGAACAGCCGCTTGGGCGTCTCCGATTTGTGACAAAATTCCACCATGTGGATTCCCTGCTCGACATTCCTCATAACGGACACACGCGCGTAAGATTCAGTGTGAACAGCAAATACGTCATCAAGCACTTCGAGCCCGCTACCTCGCGCTTCGAGCAGCGCATTGAAGCGGCCGCGAAGATGGCTGGAGCCGGCTATCCGATCGGCTTCATCATTGCACCGATCATCTGGCATGACGAATGGGAGGAAGGATACGGCGAGTTGATCGAAGCATTGGACAAGGCTCTGCCGCTTGATGCGCGAAGCGATCTGACGTTCGAGCTCATTCAGCACCGGTTCACGAAGACGGCCAAAGGCGTCATCGAGAAGCGTTACCCGCGAACGAAGCTGGAGATGGATATCGAGAAGCGAAAGTACAAATGGGGACGCTGGGGGCAAGGGAAATACGTCTATCCCGACGAACAGGCAAATGCGCTCCGCATGTTTTTGTCGGAGCGCATCTTTCATCATTTCCCGCAATCGCGGATCGAATATTTCACCTAATATTTCATCCATTCTGGCGTAAGATCGTTCAGCCAGATCGTAATCTTGGTCATCTGGTCCGTGAACAACAGGATGCCCATCAGAATCATGACCGCGCCTCCCACCTTCATGACTGCGGCGGAATACTTCAGTATCCAGCGCGCCGTACCAAGGAAGAACGCCAATATGAAGAAGGGAATCGCAAAGCCAAGCGCATAAGCCGTCGTAAGTCGGAACCAGGTGCCCGGCTCGGATGCTGCAAGTCCCAGTATTGCAGTAAGCGCCGGGCCCATGCAAGGCGTCCAGCCAGCGGAGAAGCCGATGCCGAATATGAAGGAACTGACATAGCCGACCTTCTTCGGGATCAGGTTCATACGAGCTTCTTTCATAAGCAGCTGCGGCTGGAATATGCCGAGCAGGAACAGCCCCATCAATATGATGAGCAGCGCGGACAGTTGGCGAATGACCGTATTGTACTGACTGAAAAATTCGCTGAACACATTGGTGCCGTAGCCGAGTGCGTAATAAACCAGGCTGAACCCCAGCAGGAAGAAAAGCGTATGCGTCATCATAAGCAGCCGCTTCCGCTTCGTGATCGCGTTATCCTTCAGCTCCGAGACGGAAATGCCGGTTATGTAGGATAAATAAGAAGGATATAAAGGCAGACAACAGGGCGACAGGAACGATGCGAAGCCGGCGCCAAGCGCCAGCCACATATTGATATCGGTCACTGAGAATACCTCTTTCCATTGGATAATCGTCTTTCTATTATGCGCTGAACCGGCTTGCCGTCTTGCGAAGCAGCAACAGCAGCAGCAAAATGCCGATTAGAAGCATGACAATCGTACCGCCCGGGGCTAAATTCCATACGCCGGCAATCATCAGGCCCATAGCGACGGCCAGCTCGCCGATCACTACGACGATCACGACGCTGGAACGGAAGCTCCGGGCAACCGCCAGACTGCAGGCAGCGGGAATGGTAAGCAGAGCGGATACGAGCAGGCCTCCCACAATTTTGATAGCGATGGTAATAACTAAAGCCGTAAGCACGCTTAGCATAACATTATAAATACGGGTGGGCAAGCCGCTTACGGCAGCAGCATCCTCGTCAAACGCCATCAGGAACATCTCCTTCATCTGCGTGCCCAGTACCGTTAGCACAACTCCGGTTACAATGCCTATAATGATCAGATCCTCGTTCGTTAGCGTATAGATGCTGCCGAACAGGAAGCTGTCCACATCCATCGTGAAGCCCTGTCCCATCGTGAATAGAAGCGACGCCAGGCCTATGCCTCCAGCCATTATAATCGCCAGCGACAGCTCGGCATACGATTGGTATGCCTTGCGAAGCTTCTCGATCGCAAGCGCGGCAATCAAGGCAAATACCAGCCCCATGCCAAGTGCATAGCTCTCATCGATGAGAAATCCAAGCGCGACGCCAGCAATCGTCGCATGGGACAGCGTATCCCCGATCATCGACAATCTGCGCAACACCAGTATCAATCCCATTAGCGGCGCAGTAATGCCGATGAGCAGCCCTCCGATCAGCGCTCTCTGAAAAAACTCACTCGTTACAATTTCCAAACCCGTTCAACCTCTCTTCCCGCTTTCCATCCGCTGTCTCAAGCCGCTTAAGCTGTGCGCCAAATTATCCTCCACGCAATCTTGCGTCTCATGAGAGTGCCTCACATAAAAATTCAGCTTGCCGGCCCTGGAAGCGGGTTCTTGTCCCAAGTAACCGCGAATCATCTCCATGTCGTGCGATACCATCAGGAAAGTCATATTATGATGCTGATGCATATGTCGCAACATATGAAAGAAGCTCTCCTGCGTCTCCGTATCGATGCCCACTGTCGGCTCGTCCAAAATGAGCAGTGACGGATTGTTAATGAGCGCACGTGCCAGAAAGACGCGCTGCTGCTGTCCGCCCGACAACTGTCCAATCCGCTTGTCCGCCAGATCTTCGATTGCCATCGCGCGCATGGCGTCCTGGCCTTTAGCCAGCTCTTGCTTCCCTATCCGCTTGAACAACCTCCCCCTCCCGTATAGCCCGGACATCACTACCTCGCGCACCGTTGCGGGAAAGAGCGGGTTAAGCGCATTTTTCTGCGGCACATAGCCGATTCGGCCCCAATCCTTGAAGCGGGACAACGGCTTGCCGAACAGCTTGATCTCCCCCTTCGTCGGTTTAAGAAGTCCGACAATCAGCTTCAGAAGCGTCGACTTTCCGGCGCCGTTGCTGCCGATCAGGCCGACGAAATCACGTTCCTTCACACCGAAGCTGACCTCGCTTAGCACGTTCTTCTGTTGATAGGAGAATGAGACGCCGTCAACCGAGACGACTTCTTCATGGCAGCTTGCCGCTGCAACGGCTCCCGTCGGATTCATTATGCATCCTCCTCACAGCAAAGCGGAGCCTGCAATAGCTCCGCATATCATTCATTATTTCTTTTCTCTATTGTAAGGCTAAGATTAAATTTTGCAAGTTGCGTTCCAATAAAGTCAAGTAAGTTTCACCATTTTTCTCTTGTTCCTTCGTAAGTCCTTCCAGTGGATTAAGCACCATCGTATCCACTTTCGCTTCCCGGGCCAGCATGTTCGCCAAGTCGTCCGATACCAGTTCCTCGAAGAAAATATATTTCACGCCGTGCTCCTTGACGAATTTCGCTATAGCCAGTATGTCCTGCGCGCGTGGCTCCGCTCCCGGATTCAGGCCCATAATGGACTCCTGAGTCAGGTCGTAGTCTCTTGCCAAATAGCCGAATGCCTGGTGGGATACGACGATATTCCGTTGCTCCATCGCGCCAAGCTTCTCCGAATACTGCTTATCCAGCTCCTTCAGCTTGGCTCTCAGCACTTCATAATTGCTCTCGTAATATTCGGCATGGGCTCCATCGGCTTCGATCAGGCTGTCCTTCACATTATTCGCCAGTACTAGCGCCGACTTCGGGCTTACCCAAGTGTGAGGATCGATATCGCTGGAATGTGAATGGCCTTCGTCCTCCCCCTTGTTCTCGGTGTGCTCATGCTCATCATGTTCGTCCTCTTCATGTTCTTCGTGCACATGAACACCTTCGCCGGTAATGAGGGAGATGCCTTCGCTCATCTCCTTCGCCACCACGCTGCTGTCTTTCGACATTCCTCCCAGGAAGTCGTCCACCCAGCCTTCCAGTCCGGCGCCGTGATACAGGAACAATGCCGCGTTGGAAGTCGCCTGCAGGTCCCGGCTCTTCGGCGTCCAGTCATGCGGCTCCACTCCGGCGGCGACGAGGCTTCTCGCTTCGACCCGCTCGCCGCCGATCTCCTCGACCATGTATTGGAGAGGATAGAAGCTGGTAATAACCTGAAGCTTCTGTTCCTCAGCCTCGTCCGCAGCATCGCCATTCTGCAATTCACCAGTTCCTTGGACGGCATTGCCACCGTTCCCCGATTGAACCTGTCCGTTGTCGGAAGCAGCTCCATTATCGCTCCCGTTGCCGCAAGCCGCTGTCAGCATGAGCAATAACGCGAGCATAACGGCAGCGGCAATGCGCCTAGACGACCCCGCTTTGTATGTCAATCTGCTATTCATCATAACTTCCCCTTCTCTCCATTAATTACTTTTTTGCACTCACAACTTAGTAGTAATCGTTACTATTACGTTTAAGATTATATGTCTCTCTTTCTGTTCTGTCAACCGCCTTTGCTTAGAAAATTGACTCTCGTTCAACTTAGGCCGCCACTGCTCCACCTGCTACTCTCTAACCCCAACTACTACTCTGGAGCCCGACCTGCTATTCTCTAACCCCAACTACTACTTTGGAGCCCGACCTGCTACTCTCAAATCCCAACTACTACTCTGGCCCGACCTGTTACTCTCAAACACCAACTACTACTCTGGCCCGACCTGCTACTCTCAAACACCAACTACTAC
>NZ_JAOQJC010000018.1 GCF_025567625.1 Paenibacillus sp. J5C2022
GTACAAACTTTGCTGCAGGCGGCCTTGACTGCTCCGATTTGTACGATTTTTCGTACAAACTTCGCTGCGGGCGGCCTTGACTGCTCCGATTTGTACGATTTTTCGTATTAGCCGCTAGTGGACGAGGCACTCCGAATGGCCTATATAGCGATAAGGAGTGATAGAAGGTTACTTTTTGGCAAGCGGGGGGGCGATTGACGGGGCTATATAAAAGCACGAAGAGCCTCGATCCATTTGATCGAAGCTTCTTGTGCCAAGTCTCGAGCATCCACTGATTGCCTGGAGTTCGCAAGATGTATTGTGGAATAATCGCTCTCTAGTCCAATCCAGTTATTACCTTCGCAATCGTTTCCCCTTCTGCGTCTGCTACGCAATCGGGATATAAATATCCACTTCAGAATTGTCGTCATGCGGCGATGTAAACCGCTCATCGTAGCGTTCAAAGTCGATGCCTCTTACCAATTCGAGACCTTGCAGCTTTAGCCACTTGCTGTAGATCAGCTCATACGTCTCGCTTAACTTTCCGATATTGCCTTTGTGGGTGAAGACAGCGTAGCGCTGCGCCGGAACAAGCATCTTCTCCATCCCTTCCGGGACGGATTCTCCCGGTGACTCATATCCCGCCACATAGGTGAACTCCATATCGTTGTCGCCCGGAATGCAGATGCCGTAAGATACTTCCGGCTGCAGCTTGCCCTCAATCTCATACTCGCGCGGGAGAAATCGTTGCCACAATGCGGGGATATCCCCTGCTCCGCATGTGCTGTCCCATGACAATCCCACCACCGTAAACGCTTCTTTCTCCACAATTTTCGCTTCCATCGGAATGCCTCCAGTTACCGTCATATACTCGACCATCTGCTGAATGGCGGACAACTGCTTTTGCCGGGCGTCGATTTCCTCTTGGACCTGGTGAGCGCGCTCCTGCAGAAGCCGCATTATTTTGTCATCGTCCTCCAAAGTGCCATCTTGCTTTAACGACATGACCGATTCAATGCTCAGCCCCATGGAACGCAGAAATAAAATTCGCCGAAGCTCGGGCAGCTGGTCAGAAGCATACAACCGGTATTGATTGCTCTCGCCGATCTGGTTCGGAGTGAACAGTCCAATGGAATCGTAATACCGGAGCGTCTTAGTCGTTACTCCGAATAGCCGCGCGATACGCCCGACAGTCAGCATACTCTCACCTCCCTCCAGCAGTGGTCTGTACACTCATCCTACAACGTTTCCCCTGGGGCAATGTCAATACCTTGCTCCATCAGCACGTAGAGCTTCGACCAATTGTATCGAAACAATACGCTCCTCATATGGTCTCATGGTCTGCCTGCTATTTACAGGTTGCAATGCATTCGTTACGGCGCTTGCTTGATAATATTGTCCAGCGTAAGCCCCTCAGGAGATGCTTCGCTGTACCTTTGCATGTAGCCATCTTGTTCCCAGCGCTCAAGCATGGAGGCGTTAACAATAGTTCTATCCATTAATTCCAGATGCTGAGGATGATTCTGAGATATCCATTGTCTTGATTCCTTAATGTCAGAATACCCGGGGACAACAATAGACTGCGGAATGAGATCGAATAAATTGTTGTAGGAAACACGTTTTTCATACAGTCGTGTGAACACAAAAGTCTGATCATTGATTAGTTCAAGCGATTCATCCACCAGTCTGTAATAAAAGTCTTTTACGTCCTCATTTTTATCTTCGGGGAACGGCCTCTCGAATCGCAGCAGTTTAATAATGCGCTGATCGTTTTTGAACCATTTGTTTTGCTCATAGACGACCGTATACACAATATTAACAGCGGAACTATCACTTACCTCGTTGTATTGCCCAAGCGTGCTTGGAATCTTGTTTTCACCGCCCAGACTGACAGAAAGGCTATATTGGTTGTCGCTTTTTCCTTTGCCGTAAACTTTGTCCGCCTTGATTTCTTTCGGTTGAAAAGCCAGCATACAGGCGCCCGCCAAGAGAATTGCACATCCCAAACCGATCATTAACACTATTTTTCTCATCTTATCCGCCCTTTCCCGAGTTCAATGCCTCACTATAGTCGCAGCACCGTTATTCGTTCGTCGTGGATAATCTCCCCATTGTCACGAAAGCCGAAGCTTTCATACAGCTTTTTGGCGACCGCATTTTCAGCCGAATAAGAGAGCCAGCAATACTGAGCCGGCCCTGCAGGGAAGGTGCGAATAAATGCCATTATTTTCTTCATTGCTTCCCTGCCGTATCCCTTGTTCTGATATTGCCGGTCAATCATCAGCCGCAATATACAATAGCTCTCATCTGCGATTGTCGGGAGATCATACCCGGTAATGTTGTAAGTCAACATGACAAACCCGACCGGCTGCTCATCTGCGTAGATCATAAACGGAAAAGGATGTCCGCCATTGGTTGCCAGCACATAACACGAAGCGACGCTGGACAGATTGGATGCAACGAAGCGGCGCTGGTCTTCCGAGACCTCCAGCCTGAATAGGTCACGCCGGTTTTCCAATGTAATTTTTCTGAGCATAATCATGTAGAGAAGCTCCCTTCCATTCCTTGAATTTGCGCCGCGATCGCTTCTATAACATACATGTTATACGAAAAAAGGAATAGACTTATATTGAATTTTTTTATACACTATTATGTATCCATGACTTTTTTAGGCTCTCATCTTTTCTGACATATGAATGAACCGGCACAATGATGTGCCGGTTTTCCTCGTTTATAGGCGGAATCGTTCCTGCCTGCGTAATCTTTTCGTTGCTTGCACTAGTTGAGACGACTATCTGGCGCATAAATCATCGATCCCGCTTCAAAAATAAGGGCAGGCCAAATCGCGCAAATAAATCGCTGTCGATAAAGTGATGGATATGCGCGATTCTCCCCTCCTGGATCTCAAGAATATGTATGGCCCAAGGAATACATACCCCGTCGTCTCCCGCAGGCACATACTGCGCATATGCCGGGCAATTGCCGTTAGCACGCAACGGCATCAGACGCGAACCCGTGCAATGTGCGCGCGTCGCTTGATAGAATGCCGCAATGTCCATGCTGCCTCGCACCCACATGACATAAGGCGGCATGGACAAGCTTGCGCTTTCGTGGAACAACGCCAGCAGTCTGTCGACGTCGTAATGCTCGAACGCTTCTATGTAACTGTCAAGCAGACGCTGATCGACATCGGCGTCAATCTCCCTCAGCGTCTCGGAACGAAGCTGAACCTGTCTAATCGTTGAGCGTGCCCGCTGCAAGGCGCTGTTGACAGCGACTGCAGTCATCTCCAGCGCTTCGGCCGTCTCCTTGGCCGACCATCGGAACACGTCGTTCAATAGCAGTACCGCGCGCTGTCGAGGCGGCAAAGTTTGCAGCAGAGCAATGAACGATAGGCGAATGGATTCCTTGCCAACTGTGATGGCGACCGGGTCGGTCGAGGAATCGGGTATCGGCCAGATCCACTCCTCTACAGACAGATTCTCCCTTGGCTCCGCAATCATAACGGCTGGGTCGGTTAAATCCATAGGAAGCGCCCGACGCTTGGCATGACGGAGCTTGTCCAAGCAGACATTCGTGGCAATTCGATATATCCAGGACCGTAATGAAGCGCTATTCTGAAGCTCCCCCTTGGCCTGCCACACACGCAGCATGGTATCCTGAACGGCATCCTCCGCCTCGGAGTATGACCCCATCATTCTGTAGCAGTATCCGGTCAGCTCGCCCCGCATTCCTTCCGCCGTCTTTACTTCCTCGTGCAGTTGGCTCATTTCCAGCCTCCTTTCGTTTATAGAAGATGCATCTTGGCTTCTGCTTCGTCCCAAGGCACCGAATAGCCCGCACCTTTGGCACAGAAGATGGACGATGACGTATACAGAGGATCGGCATCCTTCCGATAGCCTGTCTGCTGAATCACTTCCTCCGCATTATGACATGTGTCATAGCCGCTGAACACACAGCGGATGCTGCCTCGTCCATGCGTGAAGGATGCGAACTCCGTGCAGTAGTTCATGAAGGTCGACACGGGCACCCTCCCTGTAATGACCGCATGGGTCCCCAGCGTCTGCGGCGGCTCGAACGTCCCCGAAGCCCGCTGTATATCCGACATCACCCTCCCCATCTCATCGATTCCTACTTTAATTTTAAGATCATAATAGGGCTCCAGCAGCAGATTGTTCGCTTTCTCCAGCCCTTGCCGCAGAGCGCGGAAGGCAGCTTCGCGGAAGTCACCGCCATGCGTATGCTCGTTATGCGCGGCACCTTTGATCAGCGTGATCTTTATGTCCGTGATTGGCATGCCTGTCAGCAGTCCGTTATGCTCTCGTTCGTCAAGATGCGTCCCAATCAGATTCTGATAGCTGTAGTGGAGATCATCAGGATGACACGTGCTAGTGAATTGAATCCCGCTCCCTCGCTCTCCCGGCTCAAGCAGCAAGTGCACTTCCGCATAATGCCTGAGCGGCTCGAAGTGACCGTATCCCGTCACAGCGGATTGAACCGTTTCTTTATACAAAATTTCCGGTTGGCCGAAAGAGATGACTTGACCGAATCTCTCCTTCACAAGCAGCTCCAACACCTCCAGCTGAATCAGGCCCATGACGCGAATGTGGATCTCCTGCAGATGCTCGTCCCACACGACATTCAGCGACGGGTCCTCCGCATGCAAGATGCGGAACGTACCGAGCACTTCTTGGATGGAGAGAGAATCGTCGAATAACACTTTCGACTGCAAGGCCGGCTCCGATTCGTAAGCCAACCGATTCCGGATCAGCCCCAAACCTTGTCCGGCTTCGGCTGCCGACAAGCCGACGACCGCGAATAAATCGCCGGCTTCCACTTGATCCGATGGCTGCGATTTGTTGCCGTTAAACGTTAAGATGCGCGTAATTTTCTCATCGTAGTGAATCCCTTCGCTCTCATAGCCGAGCTGCTCCCGCACCTTCAACCTGCCACTCAACACCTTCATGAACGTCAATCTTACACCGCTATCATCGTGCCGGATCTTATAGATTCGTCCTCCGAACGGGGCATCCCCTTCATAAGACGCTATCGCCAGCAGATGCAGCTGTTCCAGGAATGCAAGAATACCCGTATCCTGCAAAGCGGACCCGTGAGCGCAAAGGAAAAGGCGCCCCTCTTGCACCATCTGCTGCAAAGCTTGCAGCCAGAAGCCGGGAGTATCTCGCCCTTCCAGATACGCTTCCAGCAAGCCTTCATCCCGTTCGGCCATTGCCTCTCGCAACGGTTCGCCGACGATACCGCCAGTGAAGCTCTCCGTAATGGAGCAGGCATCGTCCGTCAACTGTCGGCGGATCTCCTCCAACGTTCTCTCTGCATCCGCGCCGACCCGATCGGTCTTGTTGATGAAGAAGAACGTCGGTATCCGATGCTTCTGCAGCAGCTGCCAGACGGTTTCCGTATGGCCCTGCACACCTTCCACCGCGCTGACAATGACAATAGCATAATCGATAATCTGAATTGCCCGCTCCATCTCGGGGGAGAAATCGACGTGACCGGGCGTATCAATCAAGTAATACCTGTCGCCTTTATAATCCATCATCGCCTGATCCGCGAATACCGTAATGCCCCTTGCCCGTTCAATGTCGTGACTGTCCAGGAATGCATCCTTATGATCAACCCGCCCACGCGAGCGGATGCTGTTCGTATGGTACAGCAGTTGTTCGGCAAAAGTCGTCTTGCCCGCATCCACATGGGCAAACAAACCAATCGTTAATCGCTTCATCCTATCCCACTTTCACAGCTTCTTTTTTACAAGTTGGATGCGAGAGGTAGCCGACCGCCCTTGCAAGCCTTCTATGTACTTGTCATATTATAGCATTATTTACGTAAAATATCGCGCATATGTTCTTATTTCGATTGACCACTTCAAGAGACCCGTACGCTTCCCAACGAGAGTAATACGACCAACCTTCCCTATGTATTAATCTTCACGATTGTTCTCGTAGTGTTCTGATGCAATTATCTTTAATCTATCTACAACGACGTATGGGATATTTGCAAATTGACTTAATAAGAGGAATAAACGATCGTCAACCGCCGCCCCTTCACGAAACGTTCTTAAGGAAGGGTAATACAACAATCGCTGCTCACAAGATAAATCATTTCTATACAAGGCTTGATATTCGAGCTCGTAAGGAATACCGCCGTACTGGCTGCTAATGCCTTGCAGACATTGTTCGTACCAGACAGCATCGCTACAAGTGCTTGCCGCACCCGAGACAAAATAATGCTTATCGAACTCATCGGAACGGACAGGCTTTCCATTCCAAGCGCCATCGTCAGAATGGATATACCCTTCTGTCAACTCGGCCAATGCCGAAGCAAGAATACCATAGACTAGATTAATGATCGCCGGCTGCCCCGCCGATCTTCGAAAGATCCAATAATGACCGACAGACAGAGACCTCTTCACTTCCAGATAATCCTCTCCATCCTCGCCGTATTCTTCCCGGATCTCGATCGTAATCGCATCAACTATCTCATAATAGGCATCCGTTCCGCCTCCGGAACCAGGTTCAACATAGAACCACGCATCCCCTTCTCCCCAGGCCATGTCTTTATCGTTCTTATCATTCTGCGATAAGATTTCCTCACCTATTCTCGCATATATGACCGGCATTTCCTTCAAAGCAAATGGCGATAAAAAATGTTGCAGCTTCCGATTGGCGACCTTCAACACGTTTACAAGCGTCGGTACATACGATGTCGCGGGATATACCTCAAAAGTCGTACTCAATTGTTCTCGCCTCCTCTTTCCAATATTAAGGTATTCCACGTATTGCATCTATCATCCCGTTCCGACCTTTAATTTTGTCGTTCGGGCCAGTAGTGAGACAAAAAAAGTACATCGCCAAATAAGCGATGTACTCCAAACTTGCCTGCAATTCCCTGCACAAGCCTCTTGTTCCTGCAACAAGCCCCTGAACGAAATAACTTCCTATTGTTCCAGCAGTATCATACGACCGCAATGACCTGATCGGTTTCTCCTCGTGAGCCAAGTGCTGGCTATTTCAGGTTCTCAATCATTCTCACGGCTATGACCAGCGCCTGTTCACGAGTAGCGCTCGCATAGTTTTTCGCTTCTTCCGCGGCAGTCGTGGCACGTGGACTGAAGTGGTTGTTGCCTGTGCCCGCAATAATTCCGTTGGCGGCCATGAAATACACGCTCTCCTTCGCCCACGAAGAGATTTTCGCATCATCGGCAAAGACCGCAGGCTTCGTATAGGACAGCTTGAATTGACCGTCGTTAGCCAATGACCAGCCGGTTATCGTCGATTTCTTAAATGCTCGCGTAAGCATGGTTGCAGCCTGCTCGCGATTAAGCAGCGCATCGGGCGCGAACCGGTCAGCCGAGAGACCGGCAACGAGGTTGACGTTATATGCCTTCAATACCTCGATATCTGTTGTATCGTTGAATGGATTGTTCACGACCGGTAAAGCCGTGCTACCGGAAAGACTTTCATACACCTTTACAGCCACTGCCGCGAATTCGGCCCGAGTGATAGGCTTCGTCAAATCCTCGCCATACAAGGAATCCGGAATAATCCCCATGCTGTCCGCTTTCTCCAATTCCTTCGTCGCCCAGACGGAAGCATCGGACCAGGCATCGCCATCCGCAAAATAGCTGTAGTTCGTGTCCGGTTGTCCCGCCCCCGGAAGCAGCCATAAATCCTTGATCGATACGGTTTTTCCCGCTGGGGCGATGACAAAGTCATAGCTCTCCACATAGCCGTCCTTCGACGCCCGGAATGCATTCAATCCGGATACGACTTCAGCGGTAAATTGGCCTTTCGGCCCCGTCTTCACGGTATTCTTCGTTCCCAGCACACGAACAGTAGCGCCAGCCATCGGGTTGCCCGACTCATCCCTGACTACACCTTCCACTGTGCTAATGTAGGTCGAGCGGCTATAGTTTACCAGC
This sequence comes from Paenibacillus sp. J5C2022, assembly GCF_025567625.1. Taxonomy (GTDB): domain Bacteria; phylum Bacillota; class Bacilli; order Paenibacillales; family Paenibacillaceae; genus Pristimantibacillus. The sequence goes on from NZ_JAOQJC010000018.1 coordinate 7,922, forward strand.
AATTTGACAAAATCGATGGCAAAACCGTCACCCAGTCCGGTCGTTTCATTGATATAGATCGATAGCGAACCCGAAGCAATTTCCGAATAGAACCTTTGCGGAACTTCAATTGAAATAATCTGTACGACCGGCCCCGTCTGGTCAATATGGTTCAGTACCTCTGAAATAAACGGCGCCTCCTTGCCGTTCAAGGTTACGGTAAAATCTGTCCCCCAGTTAATCGCTTGGAAATCATCCACACATATTTGCAGCATCGCATTTTTCACTGCAATTCCCGACATATCGTAACTCAATTTGACCGCTCTGGTCGTGGCCCCTTCGGCATCCTGCTCCCACTGATAGGAGTAACCGTCCAACGACTCGCCTTTATAAGCTGTACCAAGCATAATTCTGTCCGTTCCGTCAGCTGCGCCTTCACGCGGCTCCCATGGGTAAGGATGAGACCACGTGTGCTCTGCCGTGAACGGATTCTCATCTTCGTAGAAACCGAAACCTACATTATTGATTGAACCGGATCGCACCATTAACTCGGCTTCGCTTGTATTGTGAAGCGTTACCGACTCCAGATCCCAATCACCGTTATCCGGATCACTGACAGCCAGCGCTGATAACGGTGCAATAACTGCCCACAGCAACAGCGCTAACATGAACATGCTTACAGCTTTCATTTTCATCTTCCATTCCTCCCGAACGATTAGCGGCTAGTATTATAGGTTTATTCGCCTGGAAGCATAATAGCACGGTCGATACTGATCCGAAATAATCATATATTATGATTATCCGCGTTTACTGCTGAATGGGATGGTGATGCCGCGACGCAAGCCAATTAGCTTCTAACCGCCAGGCAATAGTTCACATTGTCGAAGGCCGTAATGGGATGATCGGAATAGCTTTCATTATAGGCTTGAAATAATTCATCCGTGATCTCGATTGGCGTGAGGTGGCGATAAATAAGCCAGTTCGCTCCTTCCAGCATTTCCTCAAGTTCCAAGTAGGAATAACAAGCCTGCATAGGCTCACCGGCTTGCGCGGCCATCCTTACCTGCTTCCGGGCTCTGTCGCCGGCTTGTGGTGTGAACGTATGCTCATCGGGATAATCGAAGACGATGCTGCTGCCCTTCGGGAGCAGCAGAGCGAGGTCGGACAACAGACGTGCGAACACTTCCTTGTCCAAGTAATAGCTGATGCCCAGCAGGCTGCAGAAGCTGAGACGGTCCGTTGCGAACGAAGGGCACGCGCGCAGCCTGCTCTGCCATTCCGGCAAGTTGAAGTCGGCTGCAATATGATGCAGATTAGAAGGAGTGTCGAAGGACCGGGCTGACATACGCTTCTGTTTGTCCGCAGCAGTTGCAGCATGATCGATCTCGATAATGTCCAGCCCTCTCGCCCACTGCGGCTGGCGATAAGCAAAGGTGTCGTAGCCGGCTGCAAGAATAAGGTATTGTCCGGCTCCCAAAGTAACGGCTGTTTCAAGTGATTGTTCCGCGAATGCCGCTCTGCCAAGCGGCGTTGGAGAGAGCTGGTAATCAACCACTTCACGGAGCGCTTGCCTCGCAGTTCCCGCAAAGTCCGGACGAAAGAAAGCAATCGCCTGCGACATATTGGCGGCTATGCTCTCATATTCCTCATCGGTTAATAGCTGCCTGGCGAGCGAGTCGTCAAAAATCATGATTTCATTCTGTTCGGCGTGATACGCTCTAGCGAATGCGCTAACCAATGCCGTTAAGCTTTTCTTTTCCATCCTTCATCACCTCAATTCTGTTGTATCATTGAGGCGCATCATGAAACAACACTTGACTTTTTCGCAATTTTATGGTATAATATGGATATGAATTTCGTACATTTCACAGTTTTGTCACATTTGAAGTCCTCTTTCAAGCCTCGTGTACACTGCTTGCCTCCATTCTCCCTAGCTACTTTCCACTCTCCAGCCGATGCTACATGCCCTACAGCCGACCAACTAGCTACTTTCCACGCTCCAACCGATGCTACATGCTCTACAGCCGACCAACTAGCTACTTTCCACGCTCCAACCGATGCTACATGCGCTACAGCCCCCGACCTGCTACTTTCCGAACTCCAGCCTATGTGCCATGTCTTACAACCACCGCTACGCGTACGTTCCTGCACAGCAAAAAGGCCGGCCAAGCCTCTCCACGCAAGAGAGACTGACCAGCCTTGCCTAAGCCATTGCTTTTTACGCATGCTTTGCTGCTACGCTTGCTTCGGCCCAATGTAACCTTCCGCCTTCAGCAGTTCGGCGATCAGCACCGCACCGCCAGCCGCGCCGCGAAGCGTATTGTGCGAGAGGCCGACGAACTTGAAGTCGTGCAGGGAGTCCTCGCGCAGTCTGCCTGCGGATACGCCCATGCCGCGCTCTACATCACGGTCCAGGTGCGTCTGCGGCCTGTTCTCCTCTTCGAAGTAAGTGATGAACTGCTTCGGCGCGCTAGGCAATCCAAGCTCCTGCGGCCGCCCCGCAAAGCTCTTCCAGCGATCCAATATTTCTTCCTTCGAAGGCTTGTTCTCGAACGAGACGAATACGGTAGCCATATGTCCGTCCAGCACCGGAACGCGAATGCACTGCGTCGTAATCAGCGGAGCACTCGCCTTCACAATCGCACCGTCTTCGACGCTTCCCCAGATGCGCAGCGGCTCCTGCTCGCTCTTCTCTTCCTCGCCGCCGATGTACGGAATGACGTTATCCAGCATTTCCGGCCAGTCGGTGAAGTTCTTGCCCGCGCCGGATATCGCTTGATACGTGGATGCGACAACCGTCTTCGGCTTGAACTCCTGCAGCGCGTTCAGCATCGGCACATAGCTCTGAATGGAGCAGTTCGGCTTAACCGCGATAAAGCCGGTAGACGTGCCCAGACGCTTGCGCTGCGCTTCGATCACGTCCAGATGGTCCGGATTGATCTCCGGAATGACCATTGGCACGTCCGGCGTCCAGCGATGCGCCGAATTGTTGGAGACGACAGGTGTCCCCGTCTTCGCGTACGCCTCTTCCAGCGCCTTGATCTCATCCTTCTTCATGTCCACCGCGCAGAAGATGAAGTCTACCCCGGCCGCCACTTCCTCCACCTTGGAAGCGTCCTGCACGACGATGGATTTCACATCCTCCGGAATAGGCGTATCCAGCTTCCATCTGCCCTGCACGGATTGTTCGTACGTCTTGCCTGCCGAGCTTGCGCTTGCCGCAATCGCGGTCACTTTGAACCAAGGATGTCCGTCCAGCAGCTGCACGAACCGCTGTCCGACCATTCCCGTTCCTCCGACTATGCCTGCTCTCAATAATTGTGACATAACATCCATCTCCTCCTAATTCGTAGTTCGCCTCTGCATCGTCTTTACACTTATTACATGTGGATTGCCTTGCTCCTGATACAAAAAAAATCCCACCCCCAAGACTGCCATCAGCCTCAGGGACGAGATATTGTTCTCGTGGTACCACCCCAGATTCACGCATATGTCGCCATATACGCCTCTTCGAGTACGGCGCTTCCAATACGCGTATACTCTAGCTCTGTAACAGGAGCCCCTGGCACACCACCCCCCGCCGTTATTGGCAACAGGTTCCGATGTGCTGCTCAGAGTCTTTCTTCAGTAAAGTCTTCTTTGCTCCTTTCCAGCTGCCGGAGCTCTCTGTGAAAGAATTCATCTACCTACTTCTCTCGTCATCGCATTTCGTTGATGATTATCTTAACAAATTCCCGCTCGGAGGTAAACCTTATTTTTCAAAAAATTGAACTTTTCGAATTGCCAATTTGTACGCATTGCATGCACTGTTACTACATCCGCTATTCCTTCCATCAAGCTGTTAGCTAAAAATCGCAAAAACGCGACAGAAGGTTCAGCCGCTCCTTAAAGGGAGGACTAACGATCTGTCGCGCGGCTTATTATTGTAAAGCGAGATGGATCAGCTTGCTCATCACCTTCGCAACTTCCGCCCTTGTAGCCGTACCGTCGGGGTCGAACATATTCCCCGGCTTGCCCGTCAGAATTCCGTTCTCCTGCATAGCCTTGATGGCCGGCAGAGCCCATGAGGAGATCGAGCCTTCATCTGCGAACTCTCGCTCACTGCCCGCGTCCGTCATAGCAAGCTCGGCATGCTTGATGTAGCTGGCGATCATCGTCGCCATCTCTTCTCTGGTCACTTCCTTGTCGGGAGCGAAGCGGCCATTGCCCATTCCGTTCACAATCCCGTTCTCGTAAGCCCAAGCAATGTATGGAGCGTAATACTTCCCGGCCTCCACATCGGCAAAGCTCGTATCTGTATCCGAGACAATAGCGCCATGCAGTCTGCCCAGCACCGTCACCAGCATTCCCCTGGTCATCGTGTCGTTCGGTGCGAAAGCGTCGCCGCCGATTCCCAGGAACAGCTCCCTTGCCGTTACGAAATCAATGCTCTGCTTGGCCCAATGACGAGCCGTATCCGTGAACGACTTTGCATTATAGCCAATCGCGAATGCACCGACTTCCTGCGTCACGAATTCAACCGCACCGTTCGCCACTCTTGCATGAGGCATCAGTATTTTACGATTGCCTTCCAGGCGGTACACGACAATATTGTCCCCGGACTCATCTGCTCCCGTCTCGTAAGGCAAGCGAACCTTGATACTGCCGCCGAGCGAGCCGATCGGCTCGCCATCTGTCGTAACGGCAACCGTTCTGACCGGCTTGCCATTCACTTCCGGCTCCCTCTCGATGCTGATCGTGAACGCATCACCCTTCCATTGCGCAAGCACGGCATGCCTCAGTTCGATATCTCCAAGCACAGAGGAGATGATTAGCTTCTTACCACTCTCCACTATGCGGTCAATCGACTGCTTACCGATGCCTGCATGCACGCTTGTTGCTTCTGCAGGCGTCTCGACATGAACGGCAACTTCCGCCAGATCATCATGCTGCACAACTTCCTCTACATCTTTATCGTCTACCTGAACATTGGCAGCACCTTCCGAATCTAATTCGGATTTGAGCTCGATTCGCTCGTCAGGCTGACCCGTAGGCTGTTTGGTAGGTATCCCCGGTACGTGACCTGTCACGCGGGAGCGTATATCGAACGTGCCTGTAGCGCTTGTCACTTCCGCAAGCTTATCTGCACCTGTATACCCCTTGAGATCGGTAATCGTATACGTTTTGACACCTGGAGCGTCCTTCGCCTTGAACGTCATGCGCATAATGACAGCCGACTGATCGTTCTGGAATCCCGCCTCATGAACGGCCGCCACTCTTACCGTTCCATTGTCGGGATTAACCTTGTAGGCATACAGCCATTCAGTCATAGCATCCCCTCTTGCAACCGAATCATCCGACAGTTCCAACGCGGCTTGATCGTAATTCAATTGAAATTCGATCGTCTTCAGTCCTTGAGGATGGTGCAGCACTATATCCACAGTCGACGTCTCCCCGACATACGCCTGAGCAGACTGGATTTCCACTTCCGGAACGGATGCCGTTGCCGGCTCGGCAAGCACCACGCCTTGAATCATCAGTGATAGGACGAGAGTACAAATGATCAACAGTTTTTTCATCTTCATAGCGATCATCCTTTTCTAAGCATACAGGGAAGGCATACCTCGCGCCTTCCCTGTATACGGTTTGATTAGTGATTCACAGAATCATGATCGGTCAGGACCAGTCTGTCTGCAATCAATTGCAAGAGAGCGAGAACATCGTTCGTGTCCACCTTCTGGTCGCCGTTAATATCAGCCGCACCGCGCTTGGCTTCGTCCGCTTCGCTTGAACCGGCGACAATCAGTTGCAAGATCTCCGTTACATCTAGCAAATTGACATTCCCGTCTTCATTGAGGTCCCCCGCAGTCACTGCAGGAGCGACAGCTTCGCCGATAAAGTCGATTTCACTCATGCTGGTGAACGAGCCGGTACCGTATGTGCTGGTAATGACCAGCTTCACGTAACGTCCTTGAATCGGCTTGTCCAGCGCCACGAAGTCCTGATATACCGTTCCGGTCGAAGTCTTGCCGAAGACGCCATTCGCCCGGTTCTCTTCATTGGCGAGGAACGCCGGATCGCTCAGATCGGAGAGGCGATCGGACGCGTACAGCTGGAATTCCTTCGGGAATTCCATGGCCGACAGCTTCGTGCGGCTAGTCCGCTGAATGCCGCTCAGCTTGAAGGTGTCCTTCATGTCGATCACGATCCAATGCGGGAACGACGGTACAGGAGCCTTCCAGCGAGTATGCCAGATCGTCGTATAATCATCGTCCAAGATGTAGTGCGGCAAGTTATTCTCGAAGTCGTCATAAGAACTGTAGGAATCGATGGTGAATGAGCTCTTTGGAATAAAGTCATATACAATGGCTTCTTTGCCCGTCCGCAGCGCCCACATCAGATCGATGTACGCCTGATCGATAATAGCGGCCTGATCGTTTGCCGTCAGCGCTTTTGCCCCAGCAAGACTCGATTCGAGCGCGGACATCACTTGCGCAGGTACGGACAACCCCGTTGTCGATGCAATGTAGGCCGCGAACTGCTCGGCTTCCCCGATCTTCTCCGTCAGTTGCTCATAGGTGTACAGGTCGGCAGGGTTTTTCGGATCAGGTGCGGAACCTCCCGTCATGAAGGAGGATTGCACCTTCTCGCTACGGTTGCCATATGAATCAACTGCCGTTATCGTGATGAAATACGCCGTTGCCTCGCTTAATCCCTCAATCGGCATTCGCAATACGCTAGGTGTAGGAGAGACGTAGAACTCCGATGCGACACTGTACGACTTCACATCTTCTCCCGTGCGCGCATTCATTATGTTGATGTCATAATGATGGACGAGCTGATCGTCCTTGGCTTGACGGAACGAGAGCTCAGGCACGCCGTATACATTCTCCGTCACCGTAATTTGCGGATTCTCCACGAATGCCGGAGCTGTCTTGTTCCGCTCCGTATAGATGAAGTTTTCCTTTATCTCTTCCGCCGTATCGCCCTGCAGCTTCACGACCCACTTGTCGCCTGCGAGCGTCCCTTTGTTCTTGAACGGCGTGCGATTGCCGCCTTGCCATACGCCGTTCTTGAAGGTGGAGCCGGCATCGGCGTTGAGCGCCACCCGCTCGATCTCGACGCGGTCCTCATACACTTCAATGAACTGAGCCTGATTCTGAGGCAGCTCGAAGCGGCTTACGACGCCTTCGTCAGTAATGAGCGAATAACCGCGTTCCACCTGAATATAGGACATCGATCCTACATTCACCGATGTGAAGTCCTTCTGGTGAATGGAGCGCTGGTCGTTAATGTTCAAGTGGGAGTGGCCGGACAAGACGATCGCTTGCGGATAATCCTTCAGATCCGTGTACAGATTGCTATTGGAAGCCTGCTGCCCGTCCATGACCGTGCCCAATATCGGTTGATGAATGTTGATGAATATAGGTTCATTGAATTGACCGGGCTCGGAAATCAACGCCGCCAGCCTTTCCTTCAGCCAGTTGCGTTGCTCCATATCGCCGTTGTAATTGTTGCCGTTCAAGAAGAAGAACGAATATCCGCCAATCGTTTTCTCGTAGTAGCCATTAGGCTGCTCCGTGAACCATTCGGCCGGATAGAGAGAGCGGGCCTCTGCTACGGTAGCGTCATGATTGCCCATAGCGAACTGGATACGCGTCGTATCCTCCCACCCTTTGCGGGCAAGCTGCGCTTCGAACATCTCGCGGATGAAGGCGTGATGCGGACCGAGACCGTTCCAGTTGTCGTTAATGTTGTCGCCGATCAACATGATGGCGTCCGGATTCGGGAAGATGGACGCGATCACGTCGAAGTTGCTCGTATACTGATCGTGCGCCTCCTGCTCCTGCTCCGGCGTTCCCGGCCCCTTGTGCACATCCGACATAGCGACGAATTGCAGCAGCGGCCGCTCGCTCGACTTCACGATATATCCATAGGAGATAGCTTCGCTCCATACGCTGTCTTTCTCTGCAATCAGAGACAGATTGGCGGATTCCGTAAGCACGATCGGCGTACCGTCGTACCGCGGGCTAGTCGCCTCGGGTGTCATTCCATCCAGTGTATAGTACACATTAGCGTCCGGCGTAGGACTGTACACGGAGACGGTCACCGTTCCCTCGTACCGGCCCGGAGCCGTCTCCGGATAAGGTGTTTCCACACTCTCGACACGCGCTTCCACCGCTCTCGCGGCGTCAGGGAACGCGGGAATGACAGCGAGCAACAATACACAGACCAGCAACGGCAGTACCGGCTTCTTCATTTTTAGTAAGAACAAGTACAACTCCTCCTAAGGCTTGTCATCACTTCAGCTTGTTTTTCATACGGGTAGCCGATGTTTCCAATGCGATTGCGAACAACAGGATGAGCCATGTGATCGCGCCTACTTCATTCATATCCAGATAGAACGAGCTCGCCATGAACATATCGAAGCCGACTCCGCCCGCCCCGGCAGCCGCCCCCATCGCAACCGCTGCGCCGCAGTTAATCTCGAACCTCATGAACGTCCACGACATGATATACGATCTCGATGAAGGGATAACGGCTTGAAATACGATATGCCACCAGCTTGCACCGCTGCTCCTTAGCGCTTCGATCATCCCCTTGTCCAATTCCTCGAACGACTCGGAGTAAGCTTTAATCAGATAGCCGATAGAGTGGAACGTCATGCCGATCACGGCCGCAACGCTCCCCAGCCCTGCAGGCACGGCGAAGATAAGCACCCACAGCACCGTTGGAACGGCTCTAATAAATGCGACTCCTCCTCTGATGAAGTAGGACAGCGTGGGATTGGACAGATTGCGCGCAGCCAGCAGGCCGAAGAACAGAGCGATGACGGCACCGAATACAGTGGTCAAAAAGGCCAGCCCAATCGTGACCAGAACGGCGAACAGCGCGTCTTTAAACGTAATATTCGTAAACTTCGCTTGCGATAGCATGCTGACAAGATTATCGAATGCGTCGCCGATAGCGGCAAACACTTGGATGTTGTCATAGTCGAAGCTGATAAAGCTTAACACGGTTAGCGCCGCCAGGGAGAACAGCGTGAATCTGAGTACAAAAGCAGCCTTGTCGAACGGCTTCCTGGACTTGCCCGCCTCCGGCGCTTCACCGGCTGACTTGGAGATCGTCGGCGACATCCGTCCTCACCCCCTCTATAGAATCATTCGTCTGACCGTATTGGAGATCCACTCAATGGCGAGTATGGTCACGACGATGCATACGACAACTAGACTTGCCGTGTGATAATCAAAGCTCTTGTAATACAGATCGAACGAGAAGCCGATTCCCGTTCCTGTCAATATGCCAATCAGCGTGGCGCTGCGAATGTTCGTCTCCATCATGAACAGTACCCAGCTAAGCTTCTGCGGCATGGCGGAGGGAATGACCGCGCGACATACGATGGAGAAGTAGCCGGCCCCGACCGCTCTCAGCGCTTCAACGGAATGCGAGCTCACCTCGTCGATCGTCTCGACGAAAGCGCGGGTCAGGAAGCCGAAGCTGACGAAGAACAGGGCGAAGTAGCCCGTCAACACGTGCTGGCCGAATGAAAACAGCAAGATGAGCGACCATGCAGATACGTCGATGTTCCGAAAGACCGACGCGATGCCGCGGCAGATGATGCTGAATACGACATGCACCTGCATCGTCCTGGAGCCCATGACGGCCAGAGCTAGCGCAGCCACGCCAGCAACCGTCGTAGAAGCAATGGACAGCATGATCGTCTCCACCAGCTTATCCATAATATCCGGCAGCTTCTCCAGCGAATCGGCTGTGGGATAGAACTGGGTAATTCCCCATTGCACCGCTTTGGGAACCGCCGCGAAGCCGGCCAGGAAGTCGAATTCCGTCAGAATGACCGCCCCGGCCGTCAAGGCCAGCAGTACGAGCCAAAACCAAGCGCTGCTCAATCTTTTTTTCATAAAGTAACTAGCTTGCATAACTCTCTCCTATGTCGATGCCAAGTTCGCTTGCTTCGGATCCGTAAATGTTGAAAATCGTTTCGTCCTTCATCTCTTCCGCACTTCCCTTAAACACGACGCCGCCCTTCTTCATCCCGATAATCATATCGGAGTATTTCATCGCAACGTCGACCTGATGCAGATTGACCAGAACGGTAATGCCCATAACCTTGGATATGCTGCGCAGCTGATCCATAATCACCTTCGAGGCGTTGGGATCAAGCGAAGCGATCGGTTCATCGCACAGCAGCAGCTTCGGCTCCTGGATAAGCGCCCGTGCAATGCCCACACGCTGCTTCTGCCCGCCGCTCAGCTGGTCGCAGCGCTTGTATACCTGCTCCTCCAGACCCAGCGACTGCAGAATGTCAATCGCCTTCGCCTTCTCTTCGGCCGAATAGATGCCGAGCGAGCCCGCGAAGACATTTTTATAGCCCAATCTCCCATGCAGCACATTCTCGATGACGCTGAGCCGCTCGACGAGATTGTAATGCTGGAAGATCATGCCGATCTTCACTCTCGTTCTGCGAAGCGTGCGCTTGTTCATTTCCATCAAATTCTCGCCTTCCAGCCGGATTTCTCCTCCGCTGGCATCAATCAACCGATTGATGCAGCGGAGAAGCGTCGACTTGCCTGCTCCGGAGGGGCCTATTATAGAGACGAATTGTCCCTTGTCTACGGAGAAGCTAATATCCGTCAGGGCCACTGTGCCGGTAGGATATCGCTTCGATACATCCTTCAATTCCAAGATGGCTGTCATTTCGCCACCTGAGTCAACTCGCGGATCGGGTTGAACCACGCATCCTCGACTTTCAGGAATTTGGATTCTCCTTCTTGTTTGAAGATGCCTTTGAATTCGGAATCCTTCGGCACGAAGATCTTCTCGTTCTTGGCTGTCTCGTCGGAAGTCAGCGCCTCTGTAATCGCCCCGATATCTTCCGCGCTTACCGTCTCGCTGTTCACAACGATCGGCTGATTCAGCACCGGCGTGGAAGAGATAACGACGAATTCCTCGCCTGCGACTGTATTGAACGGCGCGTCCGCATCGGCTTTCACCTTATATTCCGATCCCGTCGCATTCATGTCGCCGGACAACAACTCCACGTAATTGGTGACGCAAGTGTCGCAGAATGCTGCTACATCCACCTTATCCGACAGCAGGTTGACGGCTGAGCCTTGATGGGAACCGCCATACGATACTTGGCTGAAAAACTTGTCGTTGCCGCCCTCCACCAAATCGTCGACCTCGAGTTCTGTCATTCCTTTCGCTGCGCTGAAGTGGGAAATGATGCTTGCCGTCGGCACTTTGAAGCCCGATGTCGAGCTGTTGGATACGAACGAGAACCGCTTTCCTTGAATATTGTCGATCGAGAATGCATCTCCTTGCTTATAAGCGTCCTCGTTTCCTTTCTTCACGGCGAGCCAGCTGTAATACATCGCATCGTCGAGCGTGCCGGATTTGCCGCTGTTCACGACGAGCGGCTCAACCTTGTCGTTCTTGCTTCTGGCTTCGACATAGCCCTGCGGCCCCAGATAAGCCAGATCGGCGCTTCCATTGGCAATGGACTCTACGGCAATAATGTAGTCCGTCGTCGTCTTATGCTCTACCTTCTTGCCTGTCGCCTGCTCGATAATCGCACCAACTTGATCGCGAGCTTCCTTCATGTTGCCGCCGGATTCATTCGGCAGCCAGACCATCGTCAGTTTTCCGCCCTCTTTTGCAGCAGAGCCATTCGATTCCGCAGCCGTACCTTCTGTTTGATTCGCTTTTTCATTGCCCCCGTTGTTTCCACATGCCGTTATAACCGAGATCAAAAGTGCAAGAATGACTAATGCCGTTTTTTTCATGTTTTTTCCACCCCTAAATATATAGTTGGTTTCTCCTCTCAAAGTATATCGGGAAAAAGCATTGTTACGCAATATGTTTTGCGGTATTTTACAGTATCTTAATATTATAAAACGCAAAATAAATTACAAAACCGCATATTTAGGCGTGAATGACAGGACGTATTCCCCTGACGGGTGGCAGGCATTGCCGTTCGTCCTTTAGACATTCCGTTTAACTCCACGTTTGATCTCCCGCTCGATACTTTATTCGCCGCTCTTACGGTTGCCATCGAGCTTATGGCGGCTCAATTCCCACTTCTCGAGCTGTAACGGTCACCACGAGGCCTATTTCCCACCGTGACACCTAAAATCACACTTTTCATCCCCTATAAGCGCCAGGGCAACCGTTAAAATACGGATTCACCCATTTCGAGCCCATTAAGCTCTGTGGCAACCGCTACATCCGCTACAACCGTTACAACCGAATACATCCGCTTCAGTGCACCATCACTTGCCATTTCATCTTATTTATCCGCAGCTAGGAGGACTAATGCATCCTTTCTTAACAATGAGAAAAGCCTCCTCAGGTATGGAACTGCTTGGTTCCACCCCTAAGGAGGCCGTTTAAAGTGTCGTTCCTTCTCCCTTAATAAACTTCGAGAAGCAGCTCATGCAGCTCCTCTTGCTCAATACTCCTCGGATTGTTGTCCATTCTTCCCTTCGTATACGCCTTCTCTACGATCATGCGCAAACCTTCCTGCGGAACAGCATAGTCTCTCAATCGGCCTGAAAAGCCCGACTTCTCATAAATGCCGTCAAGCACCGATCCGATTCCATCCACATCTGCAGCTCCGAATGCACGGAAAAGCTTCTCCGGATCGATCAACGCCTCCTCGTTCCACTTCATCATTTTCGCCAATGTCATGCTCGCCGCCAACCCATGCTCAATGCCATAGAGCAGCGTTATAGGATAGGAGATGGAATGGCAGGCTGTCGTCCTCGTATTGCTGAAAGCCAGCCCCGCCAGGAAGCTTCCCAATGCAACCTGCGTGCGGATTTCTACGTTGTGCGGATCTTCTCTAAGGCTTGCCAGATTAGGCACGAGACTGCGAATAGCCTGCAGCGCGAATTGTCTCGAAATTTCGTTGGTATTACGGGACCAGTAAGCCTCGGTAGCATGGCAGATCGCGTCCAGTCCCGATATAATGCTCGTTCTGACGGGCAGACTGAGTGTTAGCAGCGGATCGATAATAGCCGCTTTGGCGAACAGGTTTTTGCCCTCTACCGAATACTTCACATCGTTCTTTCGATCCCATATGGTGGCCCACGGCGTCACCTCCGACCCCGTTCCCGCAGTTGTCGGAAGGGCGATCCAACTGCACGCCTGGCTATTGGATGAGTAGGCGCGCGAGACGATCGCCTCGCGCAGCCCGTCCGCACTCTCGCATTGGTATCCTTTAAAGCCGGCCGCCGACTTCCCCAGATCCAGCACGCTGCCGCCGCCGACTGCGATCACCAGATTGTAATCGAAGTCGCGCGTTGCCTGCAGCAGAGCATGAAGGTCGGTCACATCGGGATTGGAGATTTCCACCGGATAGACGAATACGACCGTATGCTGCAATTGCTGCATTAGCTTGCGGTAATCGGCTGTGTTGCTGAAGTCGCCGCCTCGCGTAATAAGTAGTACCTTCTCCACCGTCTCGCCATCCGAATCGATAACGGCCGACAGTTGCTCCATCGCTCCTGTGCCAAAATAAGTTTCAACCGGATTATAGAATCGCTCCATCGCTAAGCCTCACTCCGCAGCACGCCGCAAGCCTGGGGATGTTCCCCACGCGCCAGCCTTTGATTGATTTCCTCGATAACCGTCTCTAATTCCGCAATGGCATCCACCGTAAAGTGAGCGCCCGCACGCTCGAATCTGCTGCGGACCGCCGCCATGCGCGTCCTAAGCTCTTCCTCGCCAAGCTCCTGCGTCTGCCGCTCCGTCAAGCCGAATTCGCTTCCGCCGCATATTACGCCTACGCTCCACGCGCCAGCATTGATCCCTTCTTGAATATCGCTAACGGTATCGCCGATCTTCACGCAAGTGTCCATCGGAAATACTTGAAGCTCAAGCGCATTCCGATAGCACATGTAAGGAGCGGGACGGCCTGCGGGCACTTCGTCCGAAGCAATCCAGTAATCGGGCTTGTAGCCCTGTTTCTCCGCCTCTGCCGTAACGACCTTCATCATATCCAATGTGTAGCCGGTGGTCGACCCGATCTTCATCCCCTTCAACCTCAGGCTGTCCACCAGTTCGATCGCGCCAGGAATTACTTCCGTATAATTCGGGAGCACGGCCATCAGCATAGGCTCGAAGCTGGCATACAATTGATCGACATCACTCTCCTCCGGGAGCTTGCCGAACTTCTCCGTCCACTGCAGCCGGACGGACTCCAGCTCCAGCAGTGCGCGAATATGATCCTTCTTCTTCATGCCCATGGGGCCGCGCACTTCTTCATCCGTTACGTGAATGCCTTCCTTCCGGAATGACTGGATGAATGCCTCGAGCGGCGCCATGCAGCCGTAATCCACCGTCGTTCCGGCCCAATCGAATATAACGGCGCTTATTTTTTTTGTCTCTGCTCTTTCCATCTATTTTCCCTCCTCGATCCACACAATAATTGCGCAACAAATATAGCATAAAAATGCATGTTAAATCAATATATTTTGCATCTTTATGCAGTTTTAATATTTGAGTTGCCGCTAACGTTCGGGTCGTCGCATCCGGCTTCTCCAGTGATTATCCCCTTTGGATGTGATAAATCTATCATAATCATAGAAATCATAGTATTGATCAATAGAAGTCTCTGACATATTATTGCTTCAAACAGTTGTCAATAACTGTGCAAGAAAAAGGAGGAGGACTAACTATGAGTAATGTAGTTGCAGATATTAAGATTCCAGATAGCAAGCTGGCTTTGGGGGCGGCAGAATTACTTCGTGAGTACGGCAATGATTTATTATGGAACCACTCCCACCGTGTATTTCTATTCGGAGCACTCCAAGGGATAAAGGAAGGAGTTAGTTTCAGTACTGAACTGTTGTACATTAGCGCATTGTTCCATGATTTGGGCTTGGTCAAACAGTACAGCAGTTCAGATAAACGCTTCGAAGTTGATGGTGCGAATGCAGCACGTGACTACCTCAAGGCGCATGGAGTTCCTGCCGAATCTATTCGTCTGGTATGGGATGCCATTGCTCTTCATACCACGATTGGCATTGCTCAGTATAAGGAGCCGGAGGTGATGTTAATTTATTCCGGTGTCGGTTATGATGTAATGGGCGAAAACTTTGATAGTCTTACAGAGGAAATGCGGAAAAAGGTTACAACTAATTATCCAAGAGATAACTTCAAACAGAAGATTTTGTCTGCATTCTACGATGGTTTCAAGCATAAACAAGAGACCACATTCGGCAATATTAAAGCCGATGTCTGCTCTCTTTTAAATCCAGATTTCAAAAGAAAGAACTTCTGTGAGTGCGTCTTACATTCACCTTGGATAGAATAATGACGGAATCAAGAAGCAGCATTCTGAATCGCTGGGTGTTGTTTCTGATTAAGAGGAAACACGAAATGGATTAACCAGGATGGGGAGGTCTTAATGGAGTTTAGACAACTGGAATACTTCATGGCATTGTGCAAGGAGCTTCATTTCACACGTGCGTCTGAGCAATTAGGTGTAACCCAGCCGACATTAAGCCATCAAATTAAAGCTTTAGAAATTGAAATGGGCATGCCTCTGTTTGATCGAATTGGTAAGAAAACAACCTTAACCAGTGCAGGCCAGGTCTTGTTCAAGCATGGAACGCATATTTTTCAAAGCATCCAGAGCGCCATGGAGGAGATGCGTGAGTTGCAGGAAGTGAAAAGCGGAAAGCTATCGATCGGTGTTTTGACAGGTGAACTTACCCAGTTTGTCTCTCCTCTGCTTCTTACCTTTCATAAAAAGTATCCAAATATCCAAATTACAGTGATCGGCAAGGATGATGTAGTAGACGCCATCATTGACAATGAACTAGAAATTGCTTTAACTATTGTCCCAATACATGATAAACGACTTACCATTGTTCCTTTATATGAAGAAAATTTGTATTTGACAGTGTCACATCGTCATCCTTTAGCAAACAAAAAAACAATCGATTTGGAGCAAGTCAAGAACGAACCATTCATCATTTTCCCTAAAAACTATCAGTGTCGTCAACAGATCGAGGCTGCCTTTAAGTTTATCAAAGCACCACTGAATCCGATGATCGAAACAGACGCGGCAGAAACCATCATGAGTCTGGTACAAGCAGAAGCTGGCATATCCATCTTGTCCAAAACATTGCTACACATGTGGGGCAACGATCAAATAAGAATGATCGAAATTATGAATCCGCCTATACGCAGACAAATTGGGCTTGTCTACCATAAAGAGAAATTTATCGGCTATGCGGCACAGCAATTCATCTACCTGCTCCAACAAAGCATTGCTAAGCATGGACTAAGTTCAACCAATTCGCCTGGATATTAAGTCATAACTGAATTCTGTCAAACAGCACGGTTCTACCCCCTTTAAACCACTTTTACAGTGGTTTAAAGGGGGCATGCATGCTTCGCCCAGCAGGAGCCCATCCCGCCGTCGGCCGTTTAACTGTGCTTGTAAACGACCTGTATTCCCGTATCCCGATACATCTTTACAATATCTTTATTAATTGTGCTGTCCGTTATAATCGTGTCAATATGCGACAGCGGGCATACATTCATATATGACACTTTTTCGAATTTGCTGGAATCGGCCGCCACAATTTTTTGCCGCGCGGACGACATCATCGCTTTCATAATATCGATTTCATGAATACGGAAGTCGGTTAAGCCTTTGTCCACCGATATGGCGTTTATCGAGATGAACACCTGATCGATATTGTAACCGGTAATATCTTCTTCGCACTTTTTCCCGTACAGCGCGTTTTCTTCGTGATCCAATATTCCGCCCGGCACAATAACAGTGAAGCCCGGCTTATGCGAGAAGTGCTCGATAATGCGCAGACCGTTCGAAATGATGGTTAACCGTTCGAAGTTCTCCGACAGCTTCTTGGCGATTTCCAGATTGGTGGTTCCTGCATTCAAGGCAATCGCTTGTCCCTCCGACACATACTCGCACGCCAGCTGCGCCAGCTCTATCTTCTTGTCCTTGTTCTTGTTCTCTCGGTAGAAGAAAGCATTGCGGTCGCCATGATCCGCAGCAGGCACTGCTCCGCCATGCACCCGCTTGAGCAGCTTCTTGCCCTCCATGTTCTCCAGGTCACGCCTAACCGTGTCAATCGACACATTAAGCACTTGCACCAGCTCGGTCACCTTAACGGACTCGTTCTGCTTCAAGATGTCCTGTATTTTTTTGTATCGCTCTTCCTGCAACATATATCCATCCACTCCCGAACGTCATACTTGCCACTTTCATTATACAAGCATGGAGCCTCGAGTCAAGATTTTGCGGCCCAACCCTCGTATTTCATGCGCTCTTTTACAGTTTCTTAAGAAATAGGTCGGAAGAAGGTTACTTGCAGCAGCTTCAGCGCCTCTGCTGTCTCCGCCAGCTTCTCTTCGGGTACGCCTTCCACTCGGCTCATGAACTGCTCTCTCATATACGCAAAAGCCTCGCTCATCCGTTCCAGTCCGAGCGGCGACAGCGTAATGTACTGCTTCCTTCCGTCCTCAGGATCATCCACCCGTTCGCACATTCCTTTGTCCGTCAGCTTCCTCAGCTCGCGGCTGGCATTGGGCATCGACAGGCCCATGCAATCGCTAATCTTGCTCATCGTTAACGGCTGCTCGACAGCCATATATTCCAATATGTCGTATTGAAGGGACGTTACCTCTCGCAGCATCGGATTCCCTTTCTTCACTTCATGCATAATTGTATGAAAGGCGTTGATGAACGAGAAAAGCTCCTTGAATAATACGTCTTGGGGATTTGCTTCGATTCGGCCAGCCGATATACTGACGCCCTTTTCTTTCTCATGATGCATGTTATCCACCTCCATACCGTCTATTATGTCCATTTAGTTATTAAAAGATAATTATCATTTGACAATAAAATAATCGGTGTGCTACTATTTCATTATCAAATGATAACAAAGAAGGTGTCCAATGAAAACCCTGGTTATTTACACGCATCCCAATCATGAGAGCTTGAACCATGCGTTCCTCCAGAAAACGCTGCAAGGCATGAAAGAAAATCCGCATATGCAGGAAGTGCGGGTGCTCGATCTGTACGCGGAAGATTTCAACCCTGCGCTAGTCTTCAACAAGGAGAAGAAGAGACGCGACCTGCATCTGGAACCGGAGCTTGAGAAGTATCGTCAGCAGATTCTGTGGGCTGACAAGATCGTCTTCATATACCCTATCTGGTGGGGACGACCTCCTGCCATGCTGCTCGGTTATATCGACCGGCTGTTCGCCACGAACTTCGCTTATCGGGATATCGGAAAGACGATGCCGGAAGGGCTGCTAAAAGGAAAATCTGTCGTCTGTATATCGACGATGCAAGGACCTCCACTATACACATTATACTGGTTGTACAATGCGCATAAAGTACTTATGCGAAAAGCTCTGTTCCAATATGTAGGCATCAAAAAAGTGAAATTCTTCGAATTCGGAAGCATGGAGAAGAAGAACGGGAAACAAGCAGAGAAGCTGGATAAAATCTATCGTTACTTCAAAACGCTTGCTTCCTGAGCAAAGAAAACCGGCTGACCGTTATTTGCGGTCAGCCGGCTCTATCGCGAATCGGCAGAAGCTGCGCAAAGCGCACTCCTCACCGAATCAGCTTCTAACCGCCTCAATACGCTTCTTATAATTGGGGGATGTCAAGTATGGCTTGCCTGCTTGACTGACCAGACCCGCCTCATCCGTCAAGCCTGCGTTCCGCGGTGCAAGCTCATCGATCAGACGCTGTCGCCATTTCAGCAGCTCCGGCTGCTTGTCCGGATGCGCCTTCAAATCGCACAGCTCCATCGGATCGCTCTCCAGATCGAACAGCTGCTCCTCATGCAGACGAGGAAGCCATACATATTTCATCTTTCCGTCGGTCAAATATTGCGTTTCCTGCTCCTCCGCATAGCATGTGCTGTGCTCGCCATGCACATACGAACGCCAGCCATCGCTCTTGCCCAGCATCAAATCCACCATGCTGCTGCCGTCAACACAATCAGGAACGGACACTCCCGCCGCCTCCAGCACCGTCGGCATAATATCCTGCAGCGTTACCGGCTCTTCGACGATCTGCTTCTGCCGGCCGAGGGAGGCTGGCAGCTTGACGATCATCGGGATATGGGCAGATCCTTCATAAGCATAAGTCTTCCGCCATAGATGGTGGTCGCCTAGCATGTCCCCATGGTCAGACATGAACATGATCAACGTATTGTTCATCAGACCATTCTTGTTCAAGTACATCAGCAGCCTTCCGATTTGATGATCGATATGATGAATCAAGCCGTAATACCCCGCACGTGCCCGATGAATTTCTTCTTCACTGCGCTTGCCCCGCCAAGCGAACGGCTTCCTTGATTCTACCGGATCGTCGTGCCGCTCCGCCCAGTCGCCCACTGCCGGCATCGGAAGCTTCTTGTTCAAGTACAAATTGAAGTAAAATTCCGGCGCATCATAAGGCGAATGCGGTCTGGCGAATGATGTCTTCAGAAAGAACGGTTGATTCGGATCGCGCCGCTCCAAAAATGCGATAGATTCATTCACCGTCCAATTGCTTGGATGCAGAAACTCAGGGGCATGATAAGGTCTGGCCATCCAGGAATTCCAATCGATGCCGTGATCCGTTATGCCGTAATCGCCTGTCTTGTGCTGATCGAACCATCCCTTATAATCGGATACGAATCCAGGGTCCTCCACACGTCCCGATTCATCCAGTACCGTATGATGAAAGCCGTTAAGCGATCTCTGCGGATGAAAGTGCATCTTTCCGACTCCCTGCGTATGATAGCCGGCTTTGGCCAGTTCGCCGGGCAATGTGTGGGGGAAGCCGGTGGTCTTGCCACCTTGCCCCCCTCCCATGCCAAGAATGCCTGTCTGCCACGTATTCATGCCTGTCATCAGACATGCTCTGGCCGGAACACAAGATGGACTCGGGGTGTAAGCATGCTTGAATACTGTGCCTTGCGAAGCCAGCCAATCGAGATTGGCCGTTTCAATACAATCGTTCCCATAACACCCCAGCGTATCCCAGCGCTGTTGATCCGTCATAATCAGCACAATATTCGGTCTTTTATCACGCATCATTTCAACCTCCCGATAGGTCGTTCAATTGTATATCAAGGTTGTGCCTCAATTACACTCTGCTCTTCATAGCCAATAATTGTGATCTTTCCACCACGTCACAACGTTCAGCCCAAGCAACATATGCCGCATGCAGGTATTGGACCTTCTCGGGATACTGTCCCGCTACATCATGGAGCTCCGTCCGATCCTCTTCCATGTTGTACAGCTCCCAATCCCCTCTGAACTTCTTGACAAGCTTCCACTTGCCGTCGCGAACGGCGCAATTCCCCTCGTGCTCCCAGTAGATAAGCCGCTCTCTATCCCATGCCTGGCCGTGCAGCAGATTCTTAAAGCTCTCCCCCTCTAGCGGAGTAACAGAGTTCCCTTGCCGCTCAGCAGGATAAGCTGCGCCGGCAATGTCAAGACAAGTAGCCATAATATCTGCAATATGAAGCGGCTGTTGTACCGGATCGGTAATTCGCTCTATCCCTTGAGGCCAATGGGCTATGAAGGGGGTGGATATACCGCCCTCATGAACCCAGTGCTTGTAGAAGCGGAACGGTGTATTGCTGGCATTGGCCCAAGGCAGATCGTAGCTCATATAAGTATCCTCGGCTCCCGGCATACGGGACGGATCATTGCCAGGGACGACCTTGCTTCCGTCTCTGGCTGGATAGACGGAATTCTCAATCCAGCCGTTCTCCTCCAGCAGTTCAGCGCAGCCGCCGTTATCGGACAAGAACAAAATCAGGGTATCCTCTTCAATCCCGCATTCACTAAGCTTACCCATCATTCTCCCGATGCCTTGATCCATTCGGTCTACTTGAGCGGCATATACCGCCATACGGGCATCTTCCCATTCCTTATTCGGCACTTGCTCCCATGAAGGAGCTTGCGCATCTCGCGGACTAAGCGACCATTGATCCGATATCATTCCGCTATCCACCAATCGGTTGTATCTACCTTCTCTTAATCGATCCCATCCTGTCATATATTTACCAGAGTACTTATCAATATCTTCTTGAACAGCGTGCAGCGGCCAATGCGGCGCAGTATAGGCCACATAAAGGAAGAAGGGATCTGATTCATTCGCAAAATCCTCTATACACGACAGGGCATAGTCCGAAATGGCATCGGTATAATAGTAATCATCCCCCGGTGTACGATCGATCAACTGATCTCCTTCCATTAAGGTGTGCGGGTGAAAGTAGCTTCCCGCCCCCGCCAATGTTCCGTAGAAGCGATCAAAGCCTCTCTGAACAGGAATGGGCTTCCCTTCACTGCCCGGCTGCCAACGCTCCTTCTCATCGATCGCGTAATTCCCGCCTACATGCCACTTCCCTGACATACCGGTCTGATACCCGCTGTCCTTCAGCGCTTCGGCTATCGTCACACAATCGTCTCGCAAGTACCCTTGATAGGCGGGGGTGCCCATATCATCCACCATGTACCCCACCCCTGCTTGATGCGGGTAGAGGCCGGTTAACAATGAAGCGCGGCTTGGACAGCAACGAGCTGTATTGTACATCTGGGCAAAGCGCACTCCACGCTCTGCAAGCTTATCCAGGTTAGGTGTAGCGATTTCTCCACCGTAACATCCGATGTCCGAGAAACCCATATCATCAGCCATTATAAGTATGATGTTGGGCCGCTTAACATTCTTCATCCCATCCATTCTCCTTCGTTATCCTTTGATCGCTCCAATCATGACACCTTTAACAAAGTACTTCTGAAGGAACGGATATACACTTATAATTGGCAGAATAGTCACCATAATGAGAGCGTACCTCAATTGAAGAGGGGGTAAGCTGTCGACTACACTTTCTCCCGCTACTTCAGAGATTTCAGACGATAGCTGTACCAGGATTTTCATAAGGTATAGTTGTAAAGGCTGTAATTCCGGCGATGGCAAATACAACATGGCATTAAAGAAGGCATTCCAGTGAGTAACAGCGTAGAAAAGTGTCAATACGGCAATGATAGGCATCGATATGGGGACCATAATCTTGTACATGATTTTCAAATCGTTGGCACCATCAATTTTCGCCGATTCCACAATCTCTTCAGGGATACCTTGATAATAAGTCCGGGCGATAATTAAGTTCCAGGCGCTTATGGCATTAGGCAATACCATCGCCCATCGCGTATCGTATAACCCAAGATTATTAATGAGAATGAAGTTCGGAATGATCCCGCCTCCGAAAAACATAGTGAAGGCGATAATAAACATAATTTGATTTCGCGCGAAAAAACTTCTGCGAGACAAAGCGTACGCGGCCATTACGGTGAAGGTCACATTAATAGTTGTCCCTACGATCGTATACCAGACTGTGTTATAGTAGCTGGTCCAGATCATTTTATTTTGAAATATTTGTTTGTACGCTTCCAAAGAAAAGCCTTGGGGGAATAACCAAACCTCCTCATTCAATACAGATACAGGATTGCTGATAGAAGAGCTTGCGACAAAAATAATGGGATACAAAGTAATAAGGATGATCAATACCATGAAGACATTCAACATGTTGTTTTCTATTTTACCCCAGACGGATACTTTCATATGGCTTCCCCCTCCTTTACCATAGACTGTTTTGTGTCAGTTTTTTACTAATCCGATTCATAGCGATTAACAATACAAAGTTAATAATGGCATTAAATAATCCAACTGCCGCGCCGAAGCTGTATTGGCTTCCTAATATGCCTCTTCTGTAAACGTAAGTGGAAATAACATCGGCTACTTCGTAGGTACTCGGATTATACATAAGTATAATTTTCTCAAAGCCTACATCCAGCAGATTACCGACCCTTAAAATTAGCAGAATCATAATGACAGGTAGAATCCCGGGCAGTGTAACACTCCACATCTGCTGCCAACGGTTCGCCCCGTCCATGCGAGCCGCTTCATACAATTGAGGATCAATCGCACTGATTGCGGCCAAGTAAATGATCGATGAGAAACCAAAATTCTGCCACACAGAGGAACCGATATATAAGGTTCTGAACCATGAAGGGTCATTAAAAAAATCTATTGACTTATAGCCAAACGATTCAATCAACGTGTTGATGACACCGTCAACAGGATGAAGAAAGTTGACCATAATGCCGACCACGATAACTACTGACAAAAAATGAGGCATATAAGTGACCGTTTGGATCGTTCTCTTGAACAGTCCATCCTTATACTCGTTTAAGAGCAACGCGAACACAATAGGTATCGGAAATTCAATCAATATGCTATATAAACTTAGCAGAATTGTATTTTTAAGCAATCTGAAAAAATAGTAAGATTCGAAAAACTGGGCAAACCAATGAAAGCCTACCCATTCACTTCCCATAATCCCATTGGCAATCGAAAACTTTTTGAACGCAATGACTAACCCATACATGGGGACGTAATGAAACAATGCATAATAAAGAATAGCGGGAAGCAACAGCAAGATTAAATATTTATCTCTTTTGATGACTTTTAATGCTTTTGGCATATGAACTCACTCATTTCTCCCTCCGGATGGTCTAGCTGTCAATGAAGGAATTGGGGAATGATACATTCCCCAATTCCTTATAGCGCTTACCTACTGGTTGCTGCGATCATATTGTGTTTGTTTGATTTCAACCACCCGCTCGATGCCCATTCTCTTCAGTGTGGACACGAAGTTGTCGAACTCGCTTATCGGCTTATTGCCCATAACAAACTTCTGGATCATCTCGTCTTCATAAGTGGTAATATCCACGATGAGCGAGCTCAATTCTTCTACTTCCTCGCTTGTGCCTAGCATCGATGGGAACGGCTCAATCATGTATTCCTGAGCCCCATCTGCGAATTGCACAACCTTCTCTGGAGTCGTCTGAGTCTTGAAGTCATATAATTGATGGCTGAGGAATGATGGGAATGCCCCTAACTTGCGCAGAGAGTCAATAGGGGATAAACCATCAGGATTATTCGTAATATACTCAGTGAATACAGGCTTGCCGTCTTTCATCGTATAAGATTGACCTTCGATTCCGAAGTTTTGCAGCAATAAGCCTTCTTCACTAGCCCACAAGTAATCAATCCATTTGACAGCGATTTCAGGATGCTTGGTATCCTTCAGCACACCGTAACGGCCGCCCATAGGCGATCTCTTGATAATGTACCGCTCACCTTCCATATTGACAGGCGGCAGAACTGGAATATATTCACCTTCAATTCCAGAATTGGCGATATCCTTGTTGTACCTGTCTACTACTGGCAGTTGGTGAGGTGTGGTTCCCACATTACCTTTGGCTACCATGGAAATCGTTTTCTTCTCGTCGTTACTAGCGAATTCAGGATCAAGTAAACCCTCATTATACAGCTTATTAAGGAAGGTCAGGAATTCTTTAAATGCCGGTTGATCATATTGGTAATATAATTTCCCATTCTCGTTAATCCAGATGTTGCTTCCTGGGTAAATACCGAATGCCGATCCCAGCAAAGAATAATCTGCGAATCCATGGCTTACAATCATCGGAATTTCATCAGCTTGGCCATTGCCATTAGGATCCTGTTCCTTGAAAGCCTTCAGCATATTGTACCAGTCATCAGCTGTTTCGGGTTCTGACAAGCCCAGATTATCCAGCCAATCCTTACGAAGCATATATACTCTGGGGTTTAAGGTGTTCACCTTCTTCATTAGTTCACCCACTGCGTATATATGTCCATCAGGCGATGTCAGTATTTTTTTTAGGTCCGGATGCTCTTCGAACAATTTTACGATATTGGGAGCATTCTGCTCGTTGATATACTCATCTAATGGAAGCAGAATCCCTTCCGATCCATACCTTACTACATCCGCACCAGCTCCGAAGGGAGGTATGGCGAAGATATCCGGCAGATCCTTCCCGGCTGCTAAGCGAGTTTGAATGGAAGTGTTATATTGGCTAAAAGGATGCATCTGCCAATTAATTTTGACTCCGGTCCGTTTCTCCATCTCCTGGAAGATTGGCAGGTTATCATTATGAGTGATATTAGGCGACCAGCTGTCAACACCGGCGAAGGTTAAGGTCACATCATCATTGGCGAAAGGAAGCTTATATTCTTCGGTTGCGCTCGTTCCTTCTCCTTGCTTGTTGTCATTGTTGTCCTTCTGGGAACTGTTCTTACTTGTCTTGTCATTACTAGGATTTGATGAACAAGCAGATAGCACTAAACCTATCACCATAATCAAAGATAATACGATCATCAACTGTCTTCTCAACATGTAGAATACCCCTTTCAGTATGAACTCAAAAAAGCGCTTTCTTTTTTAACATGAATCCGTCGTTTGTACTTCCTCGATTGCAGTCCTCCCTTCCGCAATCTCATGGTAGGGGAAGAAGCTCAGAGCAAGCAACGAACAAAAATTGAGAGCATCATTTTTTTTTACAATTCGCTGCAAACATCATTTGAAAAGGCATACATTTCTTTACGTTTACAAAAACCGCTTTGAACAAAGCGGCTAAAGTAAGGGCTTCTCCAACAAATTACCTTTATATTGACTTGGGGCAACTCCCGTATATTTTTTAAAAACTCGGCGAAATGTAACGTCATTGTCATAGCCGATGTCTTGCGCAATTTGATTAATGCTGACTTGTTTGTCTTCCATTAGAATGCGTTTAGCTGCTTCAATCCGCATCCGATTTACATAATCCGTATAGTTGTAACCAAATTGCTCTCTGAAATAGCGACTTAAATAAGAGGATGACAGATTAAACTTGTCCGCTATCCCGCTTAGTGATATCGACGAGTCTCTGTAATGATTCTCTATATACTGTTCAATTTTTTGTTTTAGCTCATAGTTGTGACTTTCTTTCCCATTATTAACGGCTTCGCAAAGCTCATGATATATCGTTAAAATATACGCTTTCATATCATCAATCGTATCCAGTCTGAAAATATGGTTTGAGGACAGCTGAATAACCGAGGTTAGACCTCGTTCCTCGATCAATCGAATAGCCGTTAGCTCTGCATTAAAGAAAAAGTATCGCAGTGCGTTGATTGATGTAGCCTTGGCAGTCGCTTTCCCTAGATTTTCTTGCAAAATTTCTTGGAATAATGCTGCTGCATCATCATAATTGCCTGATTTAAGGTGATTGGTAATGTGAATTTCCTTATCCAATGGATAAAAATAATACAGTTCTTCCTTCAGAACTTCCTCGTATCGAATAACCCGATCTTCATTCTTATACAGCCGATAATCTGCTGCAGTGCAAGCAGTAAGGTAGGACAGATGAAGACTGTTCATATCCGATGAGCTTCCAACACCAACAGAAAACTTATGCTCCGCAAGATCCTTGCAAGCATTAGAGAATGCTGTAATAAGCGATTCCTTGCGAGACTTTTCCTCATAATTTACAACAAGTATTATTTGCTCTGTTGATTCCGCACTGTACACAATGGTTTTACAACGATTGGAACAATCAAGGGCACGATTCGTTATCGCTTCTGAGACAGAAGCGTGATGAGCAACAATCACTATACAGGTAAAGAAGGGATATGGAAAATCAATCCCAAGCAACTGCAACCCTCGTAAAGCTTCTTGTCTTGTGTGGTTATCATTCGTTAACAGCTTTAGCAAGTAGCCGTTCTTCAGTATGGGATGAGATTTCTCCATTCTCTTCTTCAACTGATTCTCTTCAATTAACAACTTTTGAATATTGTTTTCCAACCACATAAACTCATTATTTCTTGCACTGCCTTCCGCTGGCGGTGCGTCATGGATGAAAAGCTTCACTATTCTTTCGAGCGGCTTGTAGCTTCTTCTGGATAACTCATAGGAAAGCCACACTCCCAGACCGCTTGAAACAAACACCAAAAGCAACACAATCGTTTGAACATGCTTAATTTTTTCCGCTACACTGGCTGCAGGAATAGTGACTGCGTACTTCCAATTGTTCTTCTCGGATTGACTCAAGAAGATCATTCTCTCCTCATTGTCCTGACTATAGGATGTAGCCGTAACAAGCGTGGAGTCAAAGGAATGATTTTGAATAAATTCTTTGTCTTTCTCGCTAAGGACATGGCCAGCCACTTGATGATCATGTTCATCTAATATATAGACTGAGCCGTCTCTGTCCACTATTAAATTGTTTAACAATGTGTTAATCGACTGAACATTAATAAATGCAATTAGTGTGGCTTTAATCCCCTGATATTTCCCTACAGGAAGAGAATGCAAATACACCAGACCTTCTTTTTGATGGTCATAGCGCTCCAAGGTTACGGGATTTAGAATTTTCCCATCATTATATTCACGAGTCATCGCCGTCCAGTCCTCGACACTGAGTTCGTTGACCTTGAAGCCCTCTTCAACGAACCAAGGAAACGTATCTCTCCCAAAAGTGGACAAAACCAGGTTTTTGCTGTGATAATAGACACCAATGCTCTCAATGAACTCGTTGGCGACCGTATACAGTCTGAACTCTTCGCTATAATCCTTCAGTGAGACAGGATCGATCAATGCCGGGTCAATTGAAGAGCCATACATATACATTAACTTGCTGACCCAACGTGTCTGGGAAAGCTGAATGGCGAAGCTATCTAAAGATTGAATACGCTGATCTATCGTTTGAATAATCGTAGACAGGTTCTTCTTATAGGAATCCTCCACTTGGGAAACGGTTACATTATACATCCATTGATAAGTAACGGCCCCCATAATCAGTACAGGAACAATAAATATAAAAAGGTAAGAAATAAACATTCTCTTCCTGACCGATAAATTTCTCAGCTGCCGCTTCATGTTGAACATCCTCCCAGACCTTTACAGCATGTGGTTTTGTTTATTGCAAGAGTACCCTGCTCTCACTGTAATGGAGATAGCCAAAGACAAATTGTCTTTGGCTTTCATAATATGATACCTTGTTCTTTTATCCTCTTTTCAGTTCCTCTAACTTCTGTTGCATTTCTTGTTCTGTTTCGCGAATGACGGTATTTACATCTTTTCCTTCATATAAATCGTACATATGTTTATGAATAATCTTCGTCATTTCATGATGATAATCGGTAGGCGTGAACCATTTCGGCTTCAATTTGAATATGGCTTCTACATTCTTCCCGTCGTAGATCGGTACAGCGCTGCCGAATACCTTCTGCACGGACTCTGTGGTCAAGGGAGACAACTTGCCGAGCTTGCTCCATTCCAGTTGCACTTCTTCCGATAACAGGGATTGAATCAATTGGAAGGCTTCTTGTTTATGCTCGCTTGTTTTGGCAATCATTAATGCCCGGCTGCCCCCGTAACCGTAGGTCCCCGGAGAATCCTTATGCTGCGGGAAAGTGACCATATCCCATTCGAATGGGCTTTGCACCGCCATAAGCTGATTCGTAATATCTGATGTAGCGATCATCGCTTGTGTTCCCTGCAGGAACAATTCTTTGCTGAAATCTACCTTCTTCATCGGCTGATTGCCTTCAATCGACGTAATGGTCTTGAATAATTCATAAGCCGGCTTCCACTTGTCAATCATAGGCTGCATAGCAGTAGGATCCAATGTGCCATCGCTCACTTGAAGCCCGATACGCGATACGTTCTCCACATTCAACCCTTGATATTGTACGGAACCGTCTGTACGAGTCAGAAGCTTTGCCAAATCAACGACATCTTCCCAATACATGCCGTCTGTCGGATAATCCACTCCGAATTTGTCGAATATTTCTTTATTATACCACAGTACATTGTAGTTCACATAATACGGAATGGCGTATATTTCTCCTTCTTGACCATACGATTCGACAATTTTCATGATATTCGACTCCAATGAGCCTAGATCGAAGTTATTCTCTTTTACAAGCGTCCTCAGATCATAATATAGTCCTAATTTCCCATAATTCGTCAAGTCGTGCACCGTGCCAATAAGAATATCTGGAATATCTCCTGCCGCTACCAGATCTTGAATACGCATGCCTTCCGCCGGTTTTATTCTTTCCAGCGTAATATGAGGATGTGATTTCTTAAGAGGTTCGACGAAGAATTGTTGGAAGTCATCGTCGGACGGCATGTTAGGCCAATGCGAATACACCTTGATTGTCACAGGCTCAGGCTTCTCGTCCTCCGCCGCTTTATTGGAAGGTTCGCTGGTTGTAGCAGCTTTTGTAGGCTCAGGAGTTCCTTTGGATGCATTTGGTTCCGCTGGCTCGTTCGAACAAGCAGCGAACAGCATCATGACAATGAGCAGGAGTATCGCAACAGGTGCAAATTTACGTTTATTTGTATACATTTTCTTGTCCCCCCGTATGAAAGTTAGTGTTTCCAAGCATCCAGAGCAAAGTCGGTGCTATATGGACTTGTTGCCTGGCTTGAAATGTTGGCAATTCGCAGAATAATTGTGTTGGAGGCTGAAATATACACATTGCTCATCAGGCCCGCAGGCATGACGGTCTTGGCTGTTGCAGCAATAGAGTCACCCGGTACCACACCATTCCATGTCACGATGAGATCATGCGTAGATTGCGCGGGTATGGCAGGAATTTGCTGCGTAATAAGCTGATTCATATGTTTTTTTATCGTGTCGCCGCCGCCGATTTTGGCCTGAGGAATCCCTACTGTCAAACTTCTCGCACTTCGTCTACTAAAATTCAATGTGACATCTTCCAGCGTATATTCGGGGAATAACTCAAAGGTGTCGTGCGCAACCGGCTCAATATTAATGGAGCCGCGGCGACCAGGCTTTCTTACACTTAACTTTTCCGACAAATGCCTTCTCGTTGACCATTGATCGAAATTGTCATATCCTTCAATTCGATTGGCGAAGCCTTCATCGATGTGGTTTTTATAAGCGGTGAGCGTACCTTGCAATTCCAAGTGATTGCCTCTTGAAGAATCGGTTAGTTTTAGATCGAAGGGTTGATTGTTTTCCATGAAAATTTTGCCGGCATTTGCCCTTGTTTCTATGATGGCGCCGCCCCCGCTGCACCCCCAGGCCTTGGCGTTCACGAATAAATGATGCCTGCTTTCCAACAAGTACCGGTCCTGGTTAGTTGGCGTTGACTTCAGACGGTATCCAGCGCCTTGGCATGCGACCACATGCGCATGAATAATGCCGTGATTGTTATCGTTATAATTAGCCGTGAAGTGCATGCCGTCACCGCCGCACCATCTTATAAGCAGCTTTTCAGTGGATAGATAAGGAGATTGCTCCCACACTACGCCATGACCTTTCAAATATTCGATCATGACGTTTTTGATCGATGTTCCGCCTTTCCTTCGCACCCCGTCATACCCGACAATGATACCGCTTCCACTTCCTTGTCCGGGAGGAAGCGAGCTGCCGTCGATCCAGAAATTCTCAATCAGGCATCTTTCCGACGCTTTAATGACATCTGTGTCCACCACAGGCTTTATCTTTGTTAGATAAGGGGCCGTCAAAGCCATCTCTTTGTTGACAATGATCGGAGCATTAATTTCATACTCGGTGTCGTTCGGGAAAAACAGCGTGCCTCTGGTCATACTATCAATGGCTCTCTGAATTCTCGGATTATCCACCGTTTCTCCGCTTTGTCTTGGAAAGTCGCTCATGGAGACGAAGTACTCATGATTTTGCATTTGGGCGTTAAGCTCGCTTAATTGCTGGGGGATGCCCTCTCCATTTGCTTCTGCACTCGCGAATACAGGAATAGCCCCTAGCGTAGTCCCGAGTGTCGTCCCGAGCCCTATGGCTCCCAGCCCTGCAAGTACCTCTCTGCGGCTCATATGCTTTGTTTTCTGCTTATCATTGCGATCATCCATTATTCAACCCCTCCTTCTTCATGATCATTGCGATAGTTACGGTTCGTGTTTGTAAGAAAATCATAACTAAAATGATAAGGAAAGAGAATTTGAAAATGTCTTTATTTTTTTGTCCATTTGTGTTTACTAGAACACGGGGCAGCGCTAGGACTTGCACTTATCTCGATATTTCAGCGGAGAAATGCCAAAGTACTTTTTGAATGCGCGGGAGAAGTAATACACATCCGAATACCCGACTGCCAAAGCGATATCCGTGACGTTTTTTTCCGTATTTTCGAGCATGCTTTGTCCGGTTTTCATCCGAAGCTGATGCAGATAATCTTTCGGTCTGCACCCTAAATACTTGTTGAACATCTTGGCATAATACGATCGGCTAACACCGAAGCGATGAATAATATCCATCACTTGAATGCCTTCGGGAAAGTACAGATTCATATATTCTTTACTCTTATAGACCAAGTCATAGGGATCTTGTATTTTATCGCTTTCCGGTTCCTGTGTTTGCAGTTTCTGAAAAAGCGTATACAGCAGAACAATCATATCCATCCCTTCGCTCTTATTAACAGTAACCTTCCTGTAAATACTGTTAAACAGACGCTGTAAAGTGTCGCAAAACCGTTTCTCCGCATAAGGCTTGCCGGGCGTGATGCCGACTTGTCTTAACAAATCCGCTGCCTGTAACCCGTTGAATCCAATCCAGGCTAATTTGAGAGGTTGCGTCGGATCAGCAATCGAGTATTGATGAGTCATGCCTGGAAATAAACAAAATAAGTCGTTAGAGCTCAATGTTTTTTCGACATCTCCCTGTTTAAAACGCAAGTGACCTTCCAAAATAAAATGCAAGCAATAGAAGGGAGCCGTTCTGGGACCGACAAAATAATTGGGCTTCACACTGGATTTTCCTGCTTTAACCAGCCAAACCCCGCCTTTTTGTTCCCAATCTTCGAGAGGATACATACTCTCGTTAATAAATTCAATATCGCTTTCCCTCATGCCTTGCACCCCTTTTCCTCGGAAATCGTCCATGCTTCATTGCCTCTGGCCGAATTTGTTCGGAAGATAGATGGTAAAGGTAGAGCCGACGCCCGGCTCGCTCTCAGCTTCAATGGTTCCGTTATGCGCCTCAACCAACGCCCTGGCGATACTTAATCCCAAGCCGACGCCCCCGCTGAATCGCGAGCGCGACTTGTCAGCCCGATACAGCCGATTGAAGATGTACGGCAGATCTTCTCTCGTAATGCCAATGCCGTCGTCCTTGCAGGTGAAGACGGTATACTCGGCTGTCCAATGGATGCCAAGCACGATATGTCCGCCGCTCGGCGTATATTTGATCGCATTAGAGACGACATTGGAATACACCTGCATAATTTTGTCGCTATCGACCTCACCGTAGCAAGGCACGTAGGACGATTCGAAGCGCATCCTGATCCCCTTATTCCGTGCCAGGGAGTCAAAATTATGGTATACCCGCTTGCCAATCCGAATCATATCGGTGCGAACGAACTTGATGGCGAAGCGGGCGCTCTCCGCCTCGGACAACCGTTCCAGATCGTTGACCAGGCGGGAGAGTCTGTCCAGCTCTTCATAAATCTCTTCCAGCTGCTCACGGCTCATATCATAGACGCCGTCTATCATCGCCTCGACATGCGACAGCGTGGAGGCAAGCGGCGTACGCAGCTCATGCGTCAAGTCTTCCATCAAGTGCTGGCGCCAATCCTCTTGCTTCTTCAGTTCCCGGTTCATCTCATCGAGCGAAGCAGCCAGCCTCCGGACCTCCTCTGGTCCTGACTGCTCTATGGACAGGTTGTGCCTGCCCATGCGGATCTGATGGGCCTTCTCGTTCAGACGGCTTAGCGGAGAGGAGAGCAGCTTCGCGATGAATAAGCTGATGAACAGCGATAATACGACGACGATAAAAAGCAGCAGCTGTGAGCGAATTTTCAGTTTCTTCTCATATTCGATAACTACCGGGCTAAGATCGTTATTCACACCCGTATAAGCGACGCGAACGTGCCCGATCAGCCGCCCTTCATATAGGTAGGGAAGCTCCACGGGTTCGGACAGCTTCAGCTCTCCGATATTGTCGAACATATCCAGCCATAGTTCCTCCCCCGAAGCATCAGCAAATTGCATGACGACGGCGCTCAGACTGGCTCGGCGCTGCAGCCACTGCTTCGTCTCATCGGACAAAGGTGTGCTGGCGATGTCGGCATTGCGCATATCGTCCATCAACCGGTAAGCGTGGTCCGTCAACAGATTCGATTGATAGCCGTCAAACATGCCGTGGAGATTGACGTTATAGAAATAAGACACCAGGCCGATAAAGAGCAGCGAATAACCGAAGAAAGCGACGAACAGCACGACTCTCATTTTGCGAAACCACCGAAACAGACTCCCCTTCATCGCTTAACCGTCCGGCTGCATGGCGAACTGATAGCCTTGCCCGACTTTCGTGACGACATATCTCGGTTCGGCGGCATCCGCCTCTATTTTTTTGCGCAGATTCCTGACATGCATATCTATCGTTCGGCCATCGCCTTGGAAGCGATAGCCGAGCACCCGGTAATACAAGTCACTGCGGCTGAACACTCTCTTGGGCTCGCACGCGACGATGGAGAGCAGCTTGAACTCCGTCTCTGTCAGATGCGCGCGAACGCCCCGCACGAGTACCTCTCTCGCGTCGAAGTCAACGATAAGACGTCCCTGATCGAACGAAGTGCGCGCCGCATGTGTATCTTGCCGTTCGATGACTGCCATTCGGCGGAACAACGCCTGAATGTGCGCAATCACTTCTTTAACGCGGAAAGGCTTCAGAATATAATCGTCGGCACCGATATGCAAGCCGTTAATTACATCGTCCTCGCGGGATTTCGAGGTAATCATAATGATCGGCACATTCGACTTCTCGCGAATGCGCGTGCACACCTCCTCCCCGCTCAAGCCGTTCAGCTTCAGGTCGAGTAATATTAAATCATACTGATTATAATCATGCATGGCGACCGCTTCGTGCCCATCTCCAGTGTAATCGTTCTCCCAGCCCTCTTTCTCCAGATAGGCCATCAGCACATGGCGTATTTTCGGCTCGTCTTCCACTACTAGAATGCGCACCCGAGCTCAACTCCCCTTCTTGGCGGTTTGGATTATAATAACCACTTTACTCCACCAATCCGGTTCTTTCCACCCCCTCTACGAACCATCGTTGTGTGAACGCATAGAGAATGAGCGGAGGCAAGATCACCAGGAAGGAAGTCGCCATCTTGATTGACTCGTCGAATATCGAAGGCCCCTCCTCGGCTTGCCGCACAGTCAACACCTCAGAGATCTGCGATAATCCCATCGACAGCGGCGTATTGTCGGAACTCATCAAGTACATGCCCGGTAGGTAGTAGTCGTTCCAGGTCCATACGAAAGCGAATAAAAAGACGACAATGCTGGCCGGCTTCGCCAACGGCAACATCACGCGGTAAAACGTTCGGAATACATTCGCTCCGTCCATCTTCGCAGCTTCCTCTAATTCCTTCGGCTGCGTCATGAAAAACTGACGGAAGATAATAACGAAAAGCGCTCCTTTCAATCCATGTCCGAATACAGCCGGCAGCAGAATCGGGATATAGGTATTGATCCACCCCATGCTGACAGCAGCTAACAGCGAAGGAAGCACAGTCGCCTGAATAGGGATGACGAAGCTTAACAACAAGCAGAAAAACCAAAACTTCTTAAGCGGAAACTGCAACCGAGCGAATGCGTAGCCGGCTACAGCGCAAGATACGGTCTGCAGCAAGGCCACCGAAGTCGTCAGCGACAAGCTGATGGTGAAGCTCTTGACATACTTCAGACTTTCCCACGCATCCTGAAGATGACCCAAGTATAGCGTTCTGGGCACCCACACGACCGAAGGATCCAGCAGGTCGGCAGTCCCTTTCATCATGTTGGAGATCATGTAGAGAATAGGACTTAAATAAATAAAAGCGGTATCGATCAGAATGACATAGATGAACAGTTTGAACAGCAAGCCTTTATCGGCCTCCAGCCCGATCACCGTTCTACGAACGTAATACAGCGGCGATCGCAATCCCTTAGGCTTGGCGAGCCGCGCCCGCTTCTTGAATAGCGAGATTGGATTCTCCAACTACCTCTCCCCCCTTGTCTTATCGATGAGTCGATTGATAAGATTTGATCAGTCTGGCGAATAACAGCATGACGACACCCAAAAACGTCAAAATAATTACCAGATAGATCCACACGAGCGCACTGGACTGGCCGTAATGCGTGTTCGTCACCTTCGTAATGATCGGGTTGGTCGGAAACGTGAACAAGTCGACTATCGTGTAAAGCGTGTTGAGCATAATGAACGGCAGCATCCCGGGCAATGTAATCTTCCAGAAGGTCTCCCACGGGGAAGCGCCGTCGATCCTCGCCGCCTCGTATACGGAGGCAGAGATCGTCTGCCTTCCCGCCACAAAGATGAGAATTTGCACGCCTGAATACCACAGAACGAGCACGAAGGAATCCATCACCCCTATAATCGGTTCGGCTAATCTCGGACTTACCGCTTCTCGGATGTAGAAGGCGATGTTATATCGTTCCAAGAAGCCGAGATCGCCTTCGCCTTGCGTAAGAAACTCATTGACGATCTGACCCGTTGAGAAGATAACCGGCAGGAAGAAGATAGTGCGGAACAGGCCGCGTCCCTTGAATTTCTGATTGAGCATAATCGCTACGAGCAACGAGAATATGACGATGATAGGTATCATCAGCAGCGCTTGCTGCAAGAACGGAATCAGATCGTTGTACAGGACACTGCCATTCGTGAATAAAATATATTGATAGTTTTCCAAGCCCAGAAACGTCATTTTGATGCCGTCCGCCAGCACCTTCACATCATGAAAGCTCATATAGAATGAATAGCCGAGCGGAAAGGCCATAAATAACAGAAAACCGCTCACCCATGGCGCAATAAATAACGAGCCTTCCAGCCGACGCAACGTCGATGCCTTCATTCTCCTCATCAGTCGTCAGCCCCTCCCTGTACAACGGTAAAATCCTCGGCGCCGACCCGTATGCCGTCTCCGGCATACGGATACCGATTGTAGTTGACAATGACGCTCTTGCCGCCCGAATAGGTCGTTGCAAATACACCGTCCGCCAATTGCCTGTGATCGACGATATATTGATCCTGTACATCGCCGAGCGCCATGTTGTAACGCTGATATTCCTTCACAGCAGGGGACGCCCAATTCGCGTATTCGGAGCTGAATAACTGGATGCCGTAAGCGAACCTCAGCTTCTCAGATTCATCATGCGTCAAGATGAACGACGGTACGGCGCCGTA
Organism: Paenibacillus sp. J5C2022; assembly: GCF_025567625.1. GTDB lineage: Bacteria > Bacillota > Bacilli > Paenibacillales > Paenibacillaceae > Pristimantibacillus. The sequence continues at coordinate 44,015 of NZ_JAOQJC010000018.1, forward strand.
TTCGATATCCTTCAAGAATTGCTTGTGATATTCGTCTCGTTGATTGGCATAGGAGGACGAATAGGATACGAGACCGTGCAGGGCAATCTGGGCGAAGGGCACCGCTCGATCCGAGAATACATCGTAGGAATAATCGCTGGCCAGATGGTAAATATGATCCATAGAAGCATTGACATAGTTGTTCGTAGAATTGCCGCCTACTAATGGGAACTGCTCACTCAGTTCATCGGCCATGCGCTGCTGCAGCTGCTTCGACTCGGTGCGTGTTCCGCCATATCGGGTGTTGAAGTCGCTGGCCAGCCGACTCCCGATACCTCCCAAGACGATGCCGTCCACGCCAAGCTCCTTGTAGAATGCCATATCGTTCTCCATCACGTGCTGGGCGCGCTGCAAGCTGACCAAGGAAGCATCATTACTGCTCCAGTAGGCATCTCTAAGCGTCGTCCCGGACATATTCCTTACAGCGTGATGGCGCTCGCTGAAGCCGTCTTCCCCCGTATTGTTCAACGTATAATCGGCTCCCAGCATAACGGGAAATCCGAGCGAATGGGCGTAATCGATAAATTTTTTCATGCCCGAACCGCCGCCCAGCCGTCGATCTACGCTATCGTAACCGCCGTAAGAGCTGTAACCGTCATTCTGCCAGCCGGTATATTGAATCTGCATCTTCTCCACGCCAAGTCCATACAATCTCTGCACGATCTGCATCGCTTGCGCGGTCGTTGTCGTTGGCAGATAGGAATCTGTAACGAGCCCCGACTGCCTGTCGGCTCCGACGATGGTCAAGTGCAGCGGCAAGTTGCCGTCAGAGGCCTCTATGCGCGAATAGCCGTCTTCTTCCAGCAGATACTGGCGGTAGCGTGCAGCCATGCCGACGTAATCACTCTCATCCCCTTCCAAAAAATAATAGCGGACGGAACGATTAGCAGCGAAGCGCTGATCTTCATTGTAAGCTGCAAAACCCGACTCCCTGCTGCGGTTCGTAATTTGCAAAAAGGTCGATCTGTAGCGATTTTGAATCGTAATCCAGTTGTACTGACTGTATACCCCAGCCGGCGATGCTACAATCTCGCCATATTCCTCCCCTTCAGTCACTATGGCCAGCACCGCCTTATCCCCGGATTTCACCCCGTAGACAGGCATGGAGATCGGTTGCCGCGAACGCTCCATGCCGTTGATGAAGGAAGGGTCTTCTCCATATATAGCCCCCTGGAAAGTTCTCGTCTGATTCTCCTCCGGCTTATTGAAGGAGATAAGCGCACCTGAGCCGTCCGGTATGAATAGGTAACCTTCCTGACCAACGGAGTGAACCCCGCCAAGGAAGGGGAACAGCCGCACCCAGATGAGACTGAAATTCTGCTCCTTCAAGCTTTCGTCAAGGATAGTCGTCTCCACGTAGTCATCCCCGATCCGAATCTGCACAGGGATGACCAGACCCAACTCCGGCAATTCATAATCGACGCGAATGCCTCCATCAATGCGCTTGACCTCCTGAATACGTCCGCCTGCACTGATGAAGTTCGTATCCTTGGGCTTCATTTGCCGTTGAGCGAAATCGGTATAACGGAGCATGAACGGCGATCGCAAGTGATCCTTCCATATCCCGCCAATCCCCTCATTCTCCCAATGCTCAGGCTCTGGATAAGATCTCCAGACGTGACCGCTTCGGCGATCATGCACGATGAAATGTCCGCTGACGGAATCAAATTTCAATGCCAGCGACTCCGACTCGGCAACCAGTTCGAAATCCGCTTCATCCGGGAGCTTGTCATGCGCTGTCATGGGGTGTTCTGTGCGTTCTACGCGATTCACCGTCTGAACCTCATCGGCCGCTGCTCTGAATTCGACATCGATCCGCGGGATCGCCATACCGAGCAGGACGAGCGCCAGAACGCCGATAATCGCTTGCGTCGCACTGGGCTTCCACTTCAGCTTCTGTGCGAACAGCTTCATCGCATATACACCTCCTGATACACTTCATAGATGAATATTCTCAGCTCATTCGTCAGTCCGATTACGATAAAAATAACAACACCGAGCACCAGCATCGAGAATATAGTGAGCGATATGTTCACGACCGTCTCTCCGACGGTGTAGCTGTGCAGGGACTGCACCTTCCAGAAAAACATCAGTCCCACCCATACATACATCCCATTGAGCAAATATTGATAAATCGCCCCTTCGGCTATCGTCATCGCATTGGACATCAGCGCAAGCGGAATGCCGATCAGGACGAGCGGAACCAGTGCGTAGGCGCTGCTGATGAACACATCCTTGAACCGGCCCTCCCCCCTGTAGATGGAGCTGATCAAATAGTTGCACACCACCCAGGCGAACCAGATCAGCAGAAATTGCAAGCCGATCTTGATAATATTGATATCTACTGCCAGTGTCTTGTCGAAGGTGAAGCTAGTATACAACTTCCCGATCACTAGAGCGCCGTAGACGACTAGCAGCATAACGAACGCACTGCCGTAGCTGGCTTTATTCTCGAAGCGAATTGCCGTGAAGCCGTCGATCGGATGCCTAAGAATATACAGCGCGTGCTTCAGTTGCTGCACGATAAGCGGCGTGTGTCTGCTCTGCTTCCTGACATGGCTTCTGCCTATTCTTTTCCTCACCTTATCGATCAGCCATAGAAGAACAACGGACGAGAGGAACAAGGTAGCGAACAGAGAGAAGTTATTCTGGAACCACTGCAGCCGCACTTGCCAGAAGGCGTCCGAGTACCCCTTCTGATGCCCGGCTTGCTCGAACAGCTCCATCGCTCTGGAATAATCCCCCTTCTTGTAAGCCGCCTTGCCCAGGCCGAGCATGGCAGGGGTATACAGGCTGTTCAGCCTCAGCACTTCTTCCCAATACGACTCGCTTTCTTCATAGTAGCCGTTCAGGGTCAATTCATTCGCTGTATACACCAGCTTGCCGAATTCGGATAGCTGCAGGACCTGCAGTACATTCTCTTGATTGTCCAATAGGAACAGATCGTTGCGAGAGTTGACATCTACCGCAATAGGATTACGGACAAGACCGAGCTGTGACGAATCCGTGGAGCTTGCGCCTCCCCAGAAGAACAACAAGTTGCCATTGGCGTCGTAATGGTTGATGAACTTGTAAGAGGAATCCACCGTAATGACATTGCCGTTGTCGTCTATCGCGGCGTCGTTCAGGATCGGATTCACTTTCTTCCGATTCACATACTTGTTTTCTATCGTCTCGGCGAATTGCAAGCCGGAGTCGCCGCCAGCCGCGTACTCATCAGAAGTGACCAGAATGTTGACACCTTCGTAATTCAAGCGCTTCACCTGATTCCTGAGCACTTGATCGCTCGAAGAGACGGTATAAATGAAGCCTTGCGGCCCCGTCGCAACATTAAGAATCGGCGGCGGCAGCTTGCTCAGCTCGTTCGCATACATCTCGCGAGTGTATACGGCGCGCTTGAATGCGTCAACGACCGAGAAGGGGGTCGGATTGGCGCCGTAGAATCCGGCGAAATTCCCCTCTTGATCCAGTTGAATCAAGCCGTAGTAGCCGCCGAGCGTATTAATGTACAAGTAACCGCGCTTGTCGACCACGACCTTGTACGGATCGTACTTGTAATCGTCAGGCAAAAACTTCGAATCCGGACGACCCAGCGCCCGTATGAACTCCCCGTCCGCATTCAAATGCACAACCCGATTATTCCCCATATCGGCAATGTACATGTCTCCGCTATCCGTCACGAAGATGCCCTGCGGCATATGAAGCGGCGTATGCCGCTCATCGACGGTTATGATTCGCACCAACTCCCACTGCGCATCGTAATGGACAATCCGTTGATTCCCCGTATCGACGATATAGACATGATCATTCGCATCGACGAATACGTCCTGAGGATCGGCCAGCGGGGACGACTTCATCTGTCCCGGCTGGTCGGGATCGGGAAGTTGCAGCTGATTGCCCAGCACCTTGACCGGAGTGTAGACGGGCTGAGTCCAGACCAACGCATTGTAGCTGTCCTTCGTCCACGTGGAGTAGATGACTTCCGCGTGCGCCCGCATCGGCAGGACGGAGAGTGTGATAGCGAGAATCAGGATACCGACAGCAATGAATCTTGCTTGTATGCACATGCGTATCATACGTACCTCCGTCATTATTTAATGCCCGAATGCGCCATCGTAGCAATCACCTTCCGCTGAAATACAAGGAAGATAATCAATGCCGGCACAAAGGTAATGAGAGTAGCCGCCGCCGCCGCACCTTGCCTGGCTACTGAATTGGTGAGATTATTCAACAGCGTCGAGAGAAAGAACGGGAACGTCTTCATCGCATCATCGGTCATGAACAACATCGAAGTCTCCGTATTGGACCACACCTGCTGAAATTGAATAATCGCGATCGTAGCCGCCGCCGGCATGCAGACAGGCATGACGATTCTAAGGAACAACATGAACTCCCGAGCGCCGTCAATCTTGGCCGCTTCAATAATTTCATTAGGCACCTGATCCATGAATTGCTTCATCAGGAACACCCCTACCGGTGCGGCGACATGCGGGAAAATATGCGCCCAGTACGTATTGATAATTCCTAGATTAGAGATGACCACATAACGTGGAATGGCCATCGTCTCCGGCACGAACATCAGCGATACGATAATGGTCATGAAGATGAGGTCGCGACCGGGGAACTTATGCTTGGCCAGCGGGTAGGCGCACATCGCGCTGATCACGACTACGGCGACCGTAGCGAACACGGCGATAAGCACACTGTTGAACAAGTACCGCGAGGCGGGAACGACGGATTCGCTCGTGATAACGAACAACTCCGTAAAGTTCGACAGCGTCGGTTCCATAACCAGGATGTTCGGCGGGAAGATGAACAATTCCGAGTAGGGCTTCAGCGCGTGATTGAAAATGTACACGAGCGGGAGCAGCATGAACACACCGATGAACAACAGCAGGACGAAAAGAAATTTCTGCGTGCGATCCCAGCCGAACAGCTTCTTGTCTCTACGAAACGGAAGCTTAAGCTTCTCTGTTGCATACTGCAGTCTCACCCTTCATCCCCCCTCGTCCCGAACAGTCTCCAGCTTATCCGATTCGCGATAAATATAATGATTAGCAGCACGACGGACAATGCCGAAGCATACCCCATCTCGAATCGAACGAGCCCGTAGTCCTCAATATGATTGACCAGCGTATGACCGGCGTATTGCGGCGTCGGGAATTGTCCTGACAAATCAACGCCAATATTGCCTGCTTTGAACGCCCCTACGATCGCCATGACGGCAGCGAACAGCATCTGCGGCTTCATCGCCGGAATCGTAATGTACCATACCTCCTGCAGCCGATTGTTAATGCCGTCGATTCTGGCCGCTTCATACAGTTCGGGATTGACATTCAGAATGCCGGCGAGCATAGCCAGGAAGCCAATGCCGGCGCTGGACCAGAGCGTGACTGCGATCATCGAGTCCATCAGATAAATCTTATCCAAAGTCCACAGCTGCGGCTCATCGATCCAGCCCAGCTTCAACAGCAAGCTGTTCAAGTAACCTAACCGATCGCCGGATAACAACGGTGTCCAGATGACCGCCATGGCGGTACCGGCCGTCAGGGATGGCGCATAGATGGCTAAGACGATCCATAGCCTTACCTTATCGGGAATCTGGGCGATCAGCCAGGCCAGTATGAACGAGGCTATATAGCCGCCAGGCCCCACAATGAGAGCGAACTTAAGCGTGATCGGCAAGGCATGCTCCAGCAGCAATATATCCTGCGACAGCAAGTATTGATAATGCCCCCATCCGTTCCATACAGGCGATTGAATGGCATTGAAATACGTAAAGCTTAAAGCGATAGCGACGATAACAGGAATGAGAATGAATATGGTGAAGCACAGGAGAAAGGGCGCCATAAAAGCATAGGAGTGGCGAGACCGCCACATCGACTGCAAGAGCAGCTTCACCCTCCCCGACCTGGCTGGCTTAAGGGGCATATCCGTCGATAACATAACGCTGCACTCCTTCCCACGGCTTATCGATGACAGGGAACTCGAATGTCTTCACCACATGACCGAGCTTGTCACGATAGCCGAATTCCTGTTGCTTGCGCATCAATTCACGATTAATATTCACAACCGCGCCCTCCAGCGATGAGCGATAATTCATACCGTCGATGACCGTCCGGTTCCAGGCATTGTTCAATTCGCGCGGAATGAAGTAAGAGCCCGGAATGTTGATGATCGACTTGTACCACTGCAGCTGCTGCAAGATCGCCTGAAGCTCGTTCACTTCCCAGGGCAACTTCGTGAAAGCGTCAATATTAGCTGTGTTCCACCGGAACTGCACGCCGTAATAGCCTTCCAGACGAGAGCCGAAATCCTGCTGTGTCTGCGCGGACAGCCACCACTCCACGAACTTCCAGCCCCAGTCTTTATTCACAGATTTCTTGAACAGCATCGCAGACGTCTGCACGCCTCCTCCCGATTGGACTCCTCCTCCGAATCCGCCGAGCGTTTGCGACAGCATCCCCAGGTTGCTGCCCGCCCATCTCTCCGTGACACCTTCCTCATTCTTCATCCCCGGAATCGGCACCATGTCCCACCACCCTGTCAACTCCGGCGCGGCAATCTTCAGTTGCAAGTATTCGTTGAAGTCAGAGAAGCCGATCGGCATCGTCCCATCACGGAAGTGCTGGAAGAAGCTCTGTACCTGCTTGTCGATTCCATATATACCGTACAGCTCTGTCATCATCTTGAACGCTTGGAATGCTTCCGGGGAATCAAGCGCGGTCTGCATCCCGTCATCCGTATAGAACTTGGCCCCATGCTGATAGAAGAAAGCCAAGAAATCGGGAGGGATGAAAAAGTTGTATCCCTTCTGCTGAAGCACGGGCAGCATCTCGTATACATCTTCCCACGTGTCCGGCACTTGCAGTCCAAGTTGATCCAATATATCTTTGCGGTAAAACATCATTTTGAATTGCAGCGTCTCCGGCATAGCATAGATGCCGCCCTCGTAGTAATAAGGCTGCAGCGCACCCGGAGGGAATTTCTCCTTCAGCTTGTCGAATCCGGGATAGGCGGACAAGTCTTCAGCCGCATCACGAAACGCGAAATTGATTGGCCGGCCTTCCGAGATCCCGATGGCCACATCCGGCGATTTACCGGCCGCATTCGCCAGCACGATCAAGTCCTCGCGCGGAAGCAGATCGATTTTCACTGGAATGCCTGTTGCCGGTGTGAAGACTTGATCGGCCATCTCCTGCAGCAGATTAACGTAGTCGCGCCCGAAACTCATCCATACATTCAATACATCTTCTTCATTTTCCGACAATTTGTCCTTCTTTGTGAAGGAACGCCCGAAGTTCGCCACCTTCTCCTTCGAGTCCTCCCAGAAACTAGACTCCATTCGGGGGAATGGCACATCAATGGGCGCAATGTATAGGCGATCAAGACGCAAGGGATTCCGCAGCAAATTCGTGCGAAGCAACCCCATCTTGTTCATGACGATCGACAGCGATTCGATATGGTACGGAATATCATTGGGATAGTCCAGCATATCATCGATATCCTTCACGGACGTAAGCAGCGTCTGTGTATCGCCATCTTTCCTCCCGTTGGCTTCCAGCAGCATCTCGTGCATCGTCAATAGCTCTGCTCTGATCTGCTGCAGTTGTTGCGGGATCTCCGGGAAGTCGCCCGTAATATTCCATGTGCGGTTCATATCGACTTTATTGCCGGTCAGACCGCCTGTCAAAGCTGTCAAATCCCGGGACACCTTCCCGAGAGCGCGTATGGAACCATCCAGCAATTGGGATATGGCGGCCATCGGGGCTTGGGTGACTTCCATGGCAATCGTATGCTCTCCCTGCTCTAGATAGATTTCATAGGGCCGATTCCTCTCATCCCCCAGCACAATGCCTTGCCAATCGTTAGACTGCGGGAATCGATAGGCCAGGAACGGCTGAAAGGGCACCTCTCCATCAATATAAATCGTGCGAAAAGCCGCTTTATTGGAATACCAGGAGTTAAGGGCGCGCAACGCAATCTTATACCTTCCGCTCTCGGGCACTTCGAACTTCCAGGTGAGCTTCTCACCGCCCTTGCTCCAGTTGTTGCCGCCTATCGAGTTGAAAATAATGTCGCCACTCGCCTTGGGAGACATGAAAGCGGACTGATCGGAAGACATCTGCAAGGAGACTGATGTCTTCTCGTCCGCCTGCTCGGCCTCCACAATATGCACCTTGCCCGTACTCGCCGTCCGCTGCGGATACTGCTCGATCGCTTCCGCATATGCAGGCACCCGGGTCGGCGGGCGAAGTGTAAGCTCGTCGATAACGATCGATTCTGAGCCTTGCAGCCGAATAGTATATTCGCCTTCCGAGAACTTCCAGAGCAGCGGGAGACTGACAGCGTTCGACGAATCGCGGAAAGGAAGCTCCGCCCAGCGCTCAATCTCAATCGGCTGCGGTCGAATATGATCGCCGTAGCGATCCTTCTTCAATGGAAACTCATCGGCGAAATAACGCGGGAACGGTACGGCTCTTGCCTCGCGATATGGATAATGCCCGTCGATCGATACCGCCAGCACTGTCGGATAATACTGGCTAGTCTCCTGCGACGGATCAGTGTAAGCGTGATACGTCAAGGCCATCTCATATAAGCCCGCTTCCTCCACCTCCACCTTGTATTCAATCCAGTGGCTGGCATAATTCCGCCATATGAGCACGTCTGACTTCCCCTGATAGCTGCCTCCCCTTGCATCGGCAGCTTCCGATGTCGCAGTTACGCTCACTCCAGGAATGCGGATTATACTCGTCGCTTCCGGCACGCCGTCTGCCTCCCACTTCGCCAACGCATCGAGGTAATACCCGCCAAGCGCATCATAATCGTAGACGCCAAGCTTAGACTGCTCCCTATCCTCTGCTGCACTTGCGCTATCCGCAGCGGAGCTGCTCCTTGCCGTGACAGAGGCAGCCTCGGCGGCAACCGTGTTATTGTTCCTATGCGGCACCTCCGACGAAACCAGCATGCAGCTTAGCAATAGGATGATAAGCATATGAACGAGTACTTTTTTGAACGCTGCGCTTCGTTTACGTCTGTACATTCACCTGTCCCCCCTTCAGTCCGACAGCCGCTTGCCACTGTCCTTGTCGAAGAACAACGCTTTGCTCATATCAAAGGCGAAGTTCATCTTCTCATCCTCATCAAATTTGCGCATTGGATTTGTACGTATAACGACAGGATTGCTCGTTCCCGCATCGATGAACAGATAACGATCGGGCCCCATCAACTCGCTCAGCTTATGCATGCCTGAGACGACGGCGTCCGGATACGTCTCGAAGAGGATCGGCTCCAGACTGATGTTTTCAGGACGAATGCCAAGCACCACGTAACGATTGATCATCCCGCTTCGTCTCAAGCTTTCGGCTTTCCCTTCCGGTACGATCAGCGTAAATCGCCTCGTGTGAAATTCGATAACGCTTTCATTTCCCTTCAACTTGCCTTCAATGAAATTCATGGAGGGAGAGCCGATGAACTTGGCTACGAACATATTGTTCGGGAGATTATAGATATCTTCCGGCGTATCTACCTGCTGAATAAGTCCGTCCTTCATGACAACGATGCGATCCCCCATCGTCATAGCCTCCGTCTGGTCATGCGTGACATAGATCGTCGTCACATCCAGCCGCTTGTGCAGCTTGATTATTTCGGTTCTCATCTGCTCACGCAACTTGGCGTCCAGATTGGACAACGGTTCGTCCATAAGAAATACCTGCGGATTGCGCACGATCGCTCTTCCCAGCGCCACCCGCTGCCGCTGGCCTCCGGACAATTCCTTCGGCTTGCGCCACAGGTAGGGCTCAATCTCCAATATGCGGGCCGCACGCTTGACGGAAATGTCAATCTCACTTTTCGGCATCTTGCGCAGACGCAGGCCGAAGGCGATATTCTCATAAACGCTCATATTCGGATACAAGGCGTAATTTTGGAACACCATGGCAATGTCCCTGTCCTTGGGCGGCAAGTCGTTCACCAACTCCTCGTTAATGAAAACCTCCCCTTCGCTGATGTCCTCCAGCCCGGCGATCATTCTGAGCGTCGTCGACTTCCCGCAGCCTGAGGGACCGACAAAGACAACAAACTCCTTATCCTCGATTTCCAGGTTGAAATCCTGTACGGCAGCCCTGTCCTCTTTGTCGTAACGCTTGTAAACATGATTGAACAATATACGCGCCATTTTTTCACCCACCTCGCTTCATACAGTACATAGCTGCAACATTTCACAGCAATATAGAAGTAAATGCCATGTGAAGTTCCTCTATATTAATTGTAAGAAAATCGTGTAAAGATGGTGTAAAGATTGTAAGCGCTATCTTATACTTGATGCCCGCTACGCAAAAAGAGACAGAATGAGGGGCTGCCCCTTCCTGTCTCTTACTCTATTTCAAATGCACACAGACTTGATGCTAACTTGTCAGGTATCAGGAAAGTTACGCTTATACCCAAGCGTTATTGGCATATCCGCGCTGCTCCCAGTATCCGATATGCTCCCCTTCAATGAGTTGAATGCGGGCGAGCCACTTAACCGACTTATAGGCGTACATCTTCGGCATAATAAGCCGCACCGGACCGCCGAGATCGCTGGGGATCGGCTTGCCGTCGTGCATGACCGCCACCATCGCATCATCGCTTGCCAGCTGCTCCAGCGTAATTCCCGTCGTATACACCCCATCGCCTGAATAAAATATCGCCGACTTCGCGCCTTCCTTCACCCCCGCCCGCTCCAGCAGCTCCTTCAGCGGTATCCCTTCCCAAGTATTGTTATAGACCGACCAGCCTGTCACGCAGTGGAAATCGCTCACCTGCACGGAACGCTTCAACTTCACGAACGCCTCCCAGTCCCACTTCTCCGGGCGCTCTACCAGGCCATCGATGGAAAATGACCAATTACCGTTATCAAATGCAGGTATAGGGGTGACGGAGTAGACGCGAAAATGCCCCTCGGCTCCGCCGCCGATCGGGGGCAGCGAGTCCGGCTGAGGCTGAGGCGCGGGCAGCAGCGCATTGGCATCCTTCTCCACCAGTTCTTCGATAATCGCTCCGCTTCCGCCGCTGCCGAGAGATCTGCCCAGCCACTTGAAGAAGGACGGCCCTACCGCAGCGATAAGCGCTACGCCAATCGCCCCGCGAATGAAGCCTCTTCTTGTGTAGAGAGGCTGAGGCGCGGCAGGATGCAGCACGTGCTTATGCCGGCGCTTCTCCTTCATACGTTCGGAATCGCGTAGCCCGTCGCTCGACGAGTCCGAGCTCTCCGTCGCAACGGACGGGGCTGCACGCTGTCCCGGCTGCGGCTTGGCAGAGCTCTCCCCTGCCGTCTTGCCGATGCCTGCGCGCTCGCTTCCTTGTGCCTTGGCCGCATTCACCGTCCTTCTGGCGGGGTCCTTCAGCCACTTCATTCGAGTAACGGAATGATAGAGGATATAGGGAAGGCCGATCCAGGTAAGCAGGTCATGTACGACGAGAGCGGCATTCGAAGCTGCAGGGCCCGTCAGCCTGAACTGCCAGAGCACAACGCCGGATACGAACCAGCCAAGCAGGAAACCGATCACGATATAGACATTGGCTTTCTGCCGGGGCTTGCCCCGCAATCCCTTCCAATGCTTGCCCGCCAGCAGCAAATAATACAATATGGGCAAGAGCGAGGCCACTCCAACGGCAATATGCAGCCACTTGATCCAGACACGCACCTCTCCCAGCATTCCACGCAGCAAGCCGCTAATCAGCACAAGACCCGTTACGGCCAGCAATACGACAATCCACCCGTTCCAGGCATGCAGCGCTGCAAGCTTCTTGCCGTACCCCTTGCGCAGCTTCACTATCCATTCACGCATTCCGCCATCCTCCTCGTCCCTCTGTCATCAAGCTTGATCTAAGCTTCGTTCACAGTGAACCAGAAGCAGCTCCCTTGCCCCGATGACCGCCCCTCTGCGCCGATTGCTCCGCCATGTTGCTCCACTAGCAGCTTCGCGATCGACAGCCCCAGACCGGAACCGCCGCCCTTATCCCGGCTTCTGGAACGATCGGACCGATAGAAGCGCTGGAAGATGCGCTCCCGCTCCTCAGCCGGTACGCCTGCTCCTTCGTCCGTCACTTCAATTCGGATCATCCTCCAGGCGGCCTTGCCCGGCCCTTCCGCCCCATCCTCTGCTTGCAAGATCGATGGAGATGAAGCTCCTTCACACGCGACAATTTCAATTATCCCCCCACCAGGCGAGTAGCGAATGGCATTCTCTATCAAGTTCTGCAGAATCCGCAGCAAGTGCCGTGACGGCATGGCGACCGCGACCGCCTTCTCCCGCTCCGGCAGCTTCACCCGCAGCTGCAACGCCTTCTCATTGAGCTGCAAGGTAAAGCGTGGCAGCAGCTCAATGAGCACATCCTCCAGGACTGACGATTCTTCCCCGCCTTCTCCCCGAGACGTTGCGCCTCCCCGGCCGCCGGTATCCAGCGTCGACAACTCGAATACATCTCCGATGAGCTCACCCAGCCTGATCGACTCAGAGCGAATCGTCGCGACATAACGTTGAAGCGTAACCTCGTCGCGGATGATGCCATCCTCCAGCGCTTCTGCATAAGATTGCAAGGAAGCCAGAGGCGTCCGCAAGTCGTGCGCGATATTGGCGACGAGCTCGCGCTGTGAGCGCTCGGCCTCCTTCACCTGCTCGAAGCTTCTCTCCAGACTGGCGCCCATCGCATTGAACTGCCCGGCCAGCGCCTTGAACTCCGCCAGCCCCGCCGACTCGATTCGAGTCTTCAGCTCGCCGTCTGCAATACGCGAGGCACCTTCCTTCACTCGGCGGACGGAGGCTTCCAGCGGACGCACGAGCAGGAAGTGAAGCCCCGCCGACAGAATGCCTGCTCCAATCGTGGCCCCGCTTAACCACAGCAGCTGCTCCTTCGTCACCAGCATATATTGGAAGAATACGAGCAGCAGAATCATAATACAGGCGATACTTATACAGTTGGCCAGCAACAGGTAAGTCCGAAGCTTCATGGCGAACTCCCCTTGCCATCCAGTTTATAGCCGATTCCCCATATCGTCTTGATCCAGATGGGATCGGATGGATTCGGCTCGATCTTCTCGCGCAGCCTTCGCACATGAACAGTTACCGTCGTCGTGTCGCCCTCGAATGCGATATCCCATACGGCGCTAAGCAGCTTATTGCGGGAGAACACTTTGCCCGGGTAGGTCGCCAGCAATTGCAGCAGATCGAACTCCTTCGCAGTCAACTCCACTTCCTTGCCCTGCACAACCACTCTTCGCTCATCTGGGAAGATGGATAGCTCGTGGAAGCGCAGCTCCTCCTTCGCTTCCCGCTCCGTCGGCACGGTGCCCGAATCCGGCGTCTGCTTCCCCTGTACGGCTAAGCTGTTGCCGCTCATCCCTGATCTGCGCAATATATTCTTCACACGCAGCACCAACTCGCGCGGACTGAACGGCTTGGTCATATAGTCGTCCGCACCCATCGTCAGACCGAGCAGGCGGTCTGGCTCCTCTCCTCTGGCGGTGAGCATAATGATAGGCGTGTCGGCCACCTGTCTGATGGCATCGCACACCTCCAGTCCATCTCGGCGCGGCATCATCAGATCCAGCACGAGCAGATCGGCGCCATGCTCCCGCCATAAGGCGAGCGCTTCTTCCCCGTCTGCCGCCGCCAGAACGGAATACCCCTCCCGCTCCAGGTAGCGGCGGCATACATCGGTTATATTGCGTTCATCGTCAGCGACGATTATACGGGCTGCAGCCACACGTTCACCTCATCTCCGTATCGTCATTGTCATGCTGTCTTCATTATACCTTTGCAGGGAGGAGATTGAACGCCGCAAGACTACATTTTTTTCTGGTCCATCATGTCGTCCTTCTTCATCTCGCCGTCCATCATTTCGTCCTTCTTCATCTCGCCGTCCATCATGTCGTCCTTTTTCATGTCGTTGTCCATCATGTCGTCCTTCTTCATGTCATCCTTCTTCATGTCGCCGTCCATCAATTCGTCCTTCTTCATGTCGTCGTTCATCATATTACCATTGTCCGCCATCTCTCCGCTGCCCCCGTTGCACGCCGACAACGCCACCATCAGTCCTGCCGCCAATACAATCAACCATAGCTTCTTCATCATTCCGCTCTCCTTCCGTTATTGGCCTACCGCTTACAGGACCATCATAAGGAAGAAAGCTAACCATCCAAGAACGAATCCATTGCCATACCATTAGCAATACCTTACAAAAGTATTAACGCAGCACAGTGACCTCCTTCGCCCTCAATATTGGAGGTTCAGATAACAATACAAAAGATTGCTCATCGGGATAAACAACAACAACTTGCCCGATTTCCTTTGGCTTTTCCTGAAGCCACAGGTAATAGACAATCGTCACAGTAGCAACAACACCGAGTAGTAATAGTGCTATCGCCTTTCTTCTGCCTAATCTCATGTACAATTCCCTCATAAGAAAAACTGACAGAGTCCTTCATACTTATTCCAAATTCCAACCAAGGTCACATCGCCTACAGCCCAGCATTCGCCCACTTTCCTACCTCCAACCGAGGTCATACACTAGTCCGGACCGTATGCCCCTTTTCAACGCCAACTTCCTTCCTATTCCTCTACTTCTCCTTCACCTCAACAACGATGCTCTCCATCAATTTTCCGTCAACGTAAGGGAGCAGCCGCCAAATCCCGGGCTCGGGAAGCGACATGGAGCTAGGCATATGCCTGTCGGCCCCGTTGTTGGCCCCGCCCAGACTTCCGGCATGAAACACCTCAATAAGCTTCTCTTCCCCCTGCTTGACCGCCTTCACGATAAACTTCCCGTCCAGCAGCGCATCCTCGCCCCAGAAGTGCCACATATACTTATTGGCCTTGCCCGCTATGAATCCAGCATCGATAAATCCCGCTTTCCCTTCTACGCCCGTCAATTCAACATTCCCCGATTCAAAAGCGTCGCTAACCTCCCACGAAGGCTCTCCCGCCTGCAGCACAACATCCGCATACTTCTCTCCGTCCAGACTTACGTCATAGCGCCAAGCTCCCGGAAGCGGCAATGCAATAAAAGCCGTGTATCGCTCCAGTCCCTCATACCCGGAGCTTGAAGCCTCGATGAGATGAGGCTTCACGGCACGATCCGTCAAGCCCGTCTCGAGGTGAACGGCGTCAATGGACAGCTCCTTCCCCTTCAACTCTTCGAAAGGAGCCTTGAAGCTGAATATGTACCCGTAGCTCGCCCCCGCCTTCAATTCCGGATCGGGGAACACCTCCAGCAGCAGCTTATTCCGTTCGTTATACGCCTGACGCTGCTCCATCGGCATCAGAGGCGGCAGAGCCTTTCCCCCTCTGAACCAAGCTCCCTCCGCCGCCATAAATAGCAGCGCAGCGAAGAAGACAGCGCCCGCCGCCATAACAACTGCGCCAATTCGGCGTACTGGCTTAGAGCCGCCCGATTTTACCTTCTTCCTAATGCTTACCTTCAATTCCTCCGTAAAATGCGAGCTTCCAAAAGGAGACTGCCGAAGCTCCTCGGCCCAATCCGGCTTATTCCTGTCCATTGCTTAAATCCCCTCCTTCTCCGATTGCTTCAGCAGCGCTTCCATCCTCCGCTTAGCGCGGTGCAGGCGCGACTTCACCGTACCCTCCGATATATGCAGCGAATCCGCAATCTCGGCCATCGACAGCTCATAGTGGAACGCAAGCACCACTACTTCCCTATATTTCAGCGGAAGCTTCATTACTTGCTCCCACACTTGGCGAGAGGCTTCGCGGTCTAGTGCGACCTGCTCGGCTGAAGCGGAGGAAGGCTCCATATCTTTCTCCTTCTGCCAGCCAGTGCCCAGCACAACCTTGCGAATGAAGGAACCCTTCAAGTAATTGATCGCCTTGTTGCGCGTAATCGCCAGAATCCAGCCCTTCAAGCTGGACTCCCCTCGGAATGTGTACATCCGATTATAGACCGCCAGGAATACCTCCTGCGCTATATCGTCCGCCGCATCGCGCCTCTTCGTCAGGAAATATGCGAAGTTCCACACGTCATTGCCGTACTCCGCCATCAGTTCCTCCAGCACTGCCCCGCGGTCGTAACCCGAAGCCAAATACTGCAAATAATGCTTCTCCACCTTATTTCACCTCTATAAATAAGACCATGGAGCGGTACCGAAAGTTCCATTTCAACCCAAAAAACATAGATAACGCCTTCAGCTCCGTTAAAAAATGTAAATAGAAGTAACTTCATCACTCGTCGAAACGTCTAATCACAATAAAAGCATTCGGAGAAACGCACCGGTTCACCTTCAATGAAGATGATGCCGGCATGTGGTTCGAACATGTCATATTCGGAAAAAACATCCACTACCGGTTATAAAACGAGGAACTCGTCGCATCATTATCCGCACAAGTATCTCCCGGCATCGTGATTGGCGTGAATTGATATTTATTTTGGACTTGTTGAAGGGCAATTCCATCAGACGCTAATCAAGTTCATCCCGTTAATGGAATAGTCACTGGAAAACACAAAGCGCGGGTTCCGAGGTTAATCCACTCTCGAAACTCGCGCTTTCTTCATTGCACTCCATGCTCAGGGAGCTAGCGGCTTACTTATAATAAGAGCTAAGCGGGACGATGACGTCTGTCGGCTCCCAGATGTCCACTGGCAGGAACTCGATGTCCACACTTTCCACGCCGCCTACATCGATTTCCACCGTTGTCAGGCCGTCACGCTGATGAACAACAACGTTGCGTATTTCCTGATCGCCATTCAGAGCGCGGACAGTCATATCTGCATCCACCGCAATAACATTCAGATACAACGTCTGGAAGTCCTTCTCCGGCGTGAATGTCATTCTGGGATGATCGCCAGCAACTCCTTCCGCGTAATACACTTCCTTATAGTCCACACCATCGTATAGCGTGTAATCCCGCTCCGTCGTCAGCGTAAAGTCATAATACGGATCAATATCGTATTGGGAGACAGGCGTGCCCTCCGATTTCTCCCCCAGCAAGACCGTCATCGTCTCCGGCTCGTAGGCTACGGCTATATCCAATGCGGTCGCAACAGAACGAAGCGGAAGATAAGTCGTCCCTTTATACGTAATAGGCAGCACGTTCAGCCCGTCATCTGTCTTTGGAATCCATTTTACGCCATCCAGTTCAAATTGCAGACCGTGGTTCAAATTCGCCTTTATGGCCTCCAAATGCGAACTCGCATAAGCCCCTGCTGTTGCCCCTAGCGCTAATGTAGGAACGAGCAACATCGCAGCCGTCCATTTTTTCATCGATCGTCATCTCCTATTCATTATTAAAAAGAGTGTCTGGTCATGGGATGTGCGTCGTGCAGCCCTGCCGCGTACGCCGGGGCAATGATCATCCGGCAAGCGATAGCTCCTTTCTCCGTGCCGGCATACAGTCGCATCATCGCATGACTTGCACTTCGAAAGTAACATGGCCGTAGCCGAAAAAAACATAATCCAATGAAAGGATTATTTCGCGGAACGCCGCGACGGTAGTGAATCCGCCGCCGTTATCGCCCTCTCGCTGTATCGCGCTTTCTTGCCTCTGCGACAAAAAGCCCGCATGAAGCCGAAGCCGCCGCTTCGTTTCATTCGAGCATCTTGATGTATAGGAAACCTGTTCGTTGCTTTCTGCGCTCATGCCTGTGCATATGCCCTGCAACTACCAAACCCGCTACTCTCCGCACTCTAGCCTTTGCCACGCCGCCTATTGCTCACACGCATACTTTCGCTGTTCTAGCCCATTCCATCGTCTATTCAGCTTCTGGGCGTATCACTTTCTAGCCGCCCCGTCCCTATTGCTTGCCTTTGCGGAATTGCCCTGGCGTCATGCCGGTTATACGCTTGAATATGCGAATAAAATTTTGAGAATTGTTGTAACGCAAGTGCTCGGCGATATCTGCCACCTTCATGTCCGTCTCCAGGAGCAGCTGCTTTCCTTTCTCCATCCGATAAGCGAGCACATAGTCGGAGAATGTCACACCGACCTCCCCTTTGAACGCTTGCCCGAAAGTGAATTCACTCATGCCGAATTGCTCAGCGGCCAGTTGCAAGGATATATCTTCATTGTAACGATCATGAATATACGATTTCGCTTCTTCGGCGCTGAACGCCTCACGCTGAGCGGACGCACTCTTCGCAGCCACTCGCTCCAGCTGAATGCTCTCCACAATTCTGGGGAACAACTCATGCTGGAACCACGCTTGAATATCCATCACTGTCTTGAATCGATAGATGTTGGACAATTCTCCTCCTGACAATTCAGTAGAAGCAGCCGGAGACGAAGCTTCCAACGGAATCCGATAGACGCTCGCATGCAGCATAGCGAAAGCTTGCAGCACATCTTCTTTCGTTAATCCTTCATGAGAGAGCAGCAGCTCTGTGAAAGCTTGCAGCGATCGTCCGGCTTCCGACAGCTTCCCAAGCTTTAATTGAAGGACAATCTCCCGCTCCAACTGATAGGGATATGTCCCCAACCGAGCTTCCTCGCTCTGCCGCTCCTCATATCCGGTCCGATAGACGTAGATATGACCGCTGCCCTCCAGCAATCTCCGCTGCAATGCCGCCATCGCCTCTCTGTAGGAATTGCCCACATCACCTTCATTTATCACCATCGCTCCTACTCCAACCGTTACGACTTGCTGCAGCCCATCCGTAATCCGATCGAACATTTGCCGGATAGAAGACAGTGCGCTAGCCGGCAGTTCCATGTCATGAGAATGATCATTATGAGAATGACCATCAGGAGGATACACAATAACTCCGCCAATCAGGTCCGAGCCCATGCGAACGAAGTGCATAACGGAGGCCTCCGATGCCTCATCTTCGGTCTGCCGGCCTGCCGCCCGCTCTCCGCAAGCTATCATCTCTTCCATAAGCCGCTGCATATCTTTCCCCGTATAGCGATTCGCATCATTCCATTCCATGCATACGGCTACATATGCCGCACCTCGCATATCCAACCCTTCCTGAGCGAGGCGAGCCAATCCGCCTGCAGGCACTTTGCCCGACAGCCACTGACGCAAGTAATGCGCTTTCAGATCCGGCAGCGAAGCTTTCAGCCTATGTGTTAGTGAGGAATGTGCTCTCTCCATCACCGTCCATCGGGACGCGACCCGATTGTAGATGCTTCGGGACAAACGCAGCAGAACCCATAACAATAGCACGGCCAGCACAGAGCACAGGACGATAAGCCAGTTGCGGATAATGCCGATATGCTTCGTCAACTGCGAATAAGGAATGACTGAGATATATTGCAGTCCATTGCGTTCGGATGCCATTGCGCCCAGCAGATAGCGTTGACCATCCAGCTTGACCGTCTCAGGACGATGCTCCCTTTGCCCGTTATTCTCTTCGAGCAGCATATCCACTTGCTCCAGAAAGCCTGGATGAGATAGCCACTCTTCCGTATGCGGGCCGGGGTATAGATTGCCTGCCGGCGTAGCAAGCAGCATCCCGCCGGACTCGCTCCACTCTGTATGCTGGAAGATGCGAAACAGCGCCTCTTCGTTCACCGATACGATGAAGTAGCCTAATGGCTCCGGGGAGATTGCAGGTATTCTGCGAACGTAGGAGACGCCTTCCAGACGGCGGACCGTTCCGTCCAATGATGCGGACAGCGCATCCGGCGACTGATGCTCATGCCAAAAGACAGTCTCATCATTGTTCTCCATTGCCTGCAGCAACGACTTGTCCAGCAGTTCCTCCTTCCGCCCTCTAGTGCCGTTGGCGGTTAACACTTTATCGGAGACTGGCAAGTACAGATAGACGGAATCCGCATATTCTACTAATGACTCGATCGATGCCAGCATCGCCAGCACATTATTCGTCTCATATTCATGACGAAGAAGCTCGCCTTCCAGCAGCAGCAGATTCAAGTCATCCCGTGTCATTGCCTGCCGCACAGTACGGTCGATGTCGGCCAGCATATCTTCTATCCGCGCTTGTACTTGCTGCACCGACATATTGCTCATCCGCTTCGCCTCGGCGACCAGCGTGCGCTCCGCGAACAGATAAGTCATCGTGCCGATGATCAGAATAGGCAGCACCGCCAGACTGGCGGCAAGCAGCGTTACCCTTAGGCGAATGGACATTTTGCGTTGCATGGCTTCTCCCTTCCTTAGTCTTACTGGCTTCTGTACCAGGCATTGACTTCCCCGATTGCTTGTTGCCCTCCTTTGCGCAGCCATTCCTCTCTGAATCGTTCAAGCGCATCTTCCGGCAGCTCGCCGCGCACGAATTCCGACCGATAGCTTCTGATCGAGCGGGAATAGATCGTGCCGATCTCCAGCTCCGCATCGGATATATACAACGCCGCCGGATTCGTTACTCCCATATTCCTGACCGCATCCAGCATCTCCCTCTGCTTCGCTTGAACATGTGCCGGCGCATCGGGGGTCACATAGAAGTAAGGATCATAATCGTTCATCGCGAACAGCGAATGAATCCCCTCCGCTCGAATAGCGTCGCGATCATATTGAATGTCTCCATTGACCGCTCTCTCATGATGAACGCCTTCCAGACCGTATCTTCTCATATGCATCCCTTCATCGCTCGCCTGCCAATCGATGAACGAGAGGATTCTCTCCACTTTCTCCATCGGCACGGATGAAGGAATGAGTATCAGGCCGTAGAAGCCCAGCTTCTCCTGGAATCCTGCGTGCCCCTCCGGCCCTGCAGGCGGACCGAGCATGATAAGCTCTGCTTCCGGATCGCTCTCAGACAATCGCTCGCTGAACATAGCATAGGTCGATATTTCCGATATGATGATTCCCGTCTTCCCAGCTATGAATCTGTTCCATACTTCAGTCGGCTGCAATATTGAAAATTCCGAATCGATTCCGCCGTTCCTGTACAATTGGCGAAGCCAGTGCAAATAAGCTTCTTGCTCGGGAGATACCACGCTTGGCACCAAGCTCCCGTCGGGCAGCTCCGACCAGCCGTTGCCGGCGCCGAACGCATATTTCAATTCATGCAAAAAATCGAGCCCTTCGCCCGCAGCGAATCCGTATGTATCCGGCTTGCCGTTGCCATCCGGGTCACTATGCGTAAATGCGATAGCCGTGCGGCGGTAGTCTTCCAATGTCGTCGGTACAGGCAAATCCAGCGCATCCAGCCAATCCTTCCGAACGATAACCGCTTGATCCACTAGCGCTCTAGGCCGTGGTATACCGTAAATTTTGCCGTCGACTTTGACTTTATCCCATATTTCCCGGGGAATATCGTCTAAATTCGCGAATTGCGACAGCATATCGTCCAATGCATGGAACTTCCCGCCACGAATGAGATTCGTTAACTCCGCATGCGGAAATGAGGTCCACACTAACGCATCTGGCGGTTTCATAGAGGTTGCTGCAGCTTGCAATCGATTAGAATAACTATTAACGGGAATAGCTATCGGTTCATACTTTATGTTGAATTTCTGTTCGATCCAGTTCCACGCTTCCGTCTTGACAGGCTCCTCCTCAAATAAAGGGTACATGAATCGAATCGTTACCGCAGAATCATTTCCTTGGGATGCAGCGCCTTGCCTCTCCGAGCTTATTCCTAACGAGGAACATCCCCCTGTCAGCAGTACGCTTATGCCAATCATCCATAACACCACGCAGCGATGAACCGCGTTCATCCATCTCACCTCGCTCTTCCGAACCGCTTCTATTGATACAGACGGATCCGTCCGTCATACGAACCTAGTGTATATGTCGCGCTTTATAGCTGCCGCAACTTCATCAATTCAATTCATCAATTTTACAAATCAATCCATAGAAAAGTATAACTTTTTCATTCGCGATATGTCAGCTTGTTTTTGAACGCTATTTATGTTATTTCAATGAAGGTAAATTGAAGTCGCTTATATTAATGCGGTATGATTTGCAGCTGCTGCAATCCGTTAGCCTGTGAACCGGCAGTCGGAGCTCGAAATGCGGAGTGGATGCGGAATGCGTTGCGCGGAGCGCAGAGTGAATGTGGAGTACGGAGTGCGGAATACGGAGGTGCAGTAAATGCGGTGTGTGGAAGCAGATTACGGAGTGTGAATGCAGATGAATGCAAGTGATTTCGAAGCACGAAGTGGGAGTGGATGCGAAATGCGGCGCGCGGAGTGAATGTGGAATGCAGATGTTGCAGTAAACGCAGAATGGATACAGAGAGGAGTGTGGAATACAGAGCCGCTATACGAAGAAAGGACGCCCGAGGGCGTCCTGAGGTTACCCAACAAACTGCCGTCTTTACCAGTAAAGGCGGGGTCTCCCGTGCATTAGCTCAACTTTTTATTTTACTTGTAGTACGAATTAATCGGTATGATGACATCCGTCGGCTCCCACTGATCCGCAGCTGTAACTACAATGTCTACGGACTCCAAGCCGCCTACATCAATCTCCACAGTCGTCAGACCGTCGCGCTGATGAACGACCGCATTGCGGATCTCCTTGTTGCCGGCCAGAGCGCGAACGACAGCATCCGCATCCACCGCAATCACGTTCAAATACAGCGTTTGGAAGTCCTTATCCGGGTAGAGTGTCATGCGGTGCTCCGCAGAAGCAATACCTTCGGCATAGAATACTTCCTTGTAGTCCACGCCGTCATACAGGGTGAAGTCGCGTTCCGTCGTCTGCGTGAAGTCATAATGCGGATCGATATCGTATTGGGCCACAGGCGTGCCCTCCGACTTCTCGCCCAGCAGGACGGTCATCGTATCCGCTTCATAGTCTACGGCAATATCCAGCGCGGTCGCAACGGAGCGAAGCGGCAAGTAAGTCGTTCCTTTATACGTAATCGGCAGCACGTTCAGCCCATCATCCGTCTTCGGCACCCATTTTATCCCGTCCAGCTTGAATTGAAGGCCATGATTCAGATTCGCCTTGACTGCTTCCAGATGCGAGCTCGCGAAAGCTCCGGCCGTCGCACCCAGTAATAGTGCAGGAACAAGCAGCGCAACCGCTGTCCATTTTTTCATCGCTATTCCATCTCCCATTCCATTTATCGAAGTAATCATCCCGTCATGTACTGCGTGCAATCAATCAACCTCACGACCTCACACCGGCATTCCTCCGCCGCGGCCATGCTCCACTCCTTTCCGTTCGCCAATTAAGCAATCGCAACGCATCGTCGCATGACTCCCGGTTCAAAGTAACATGGCCGCAACGGCGGTGAATATAATCTTTTGAAAAGATTACTTCCGGAATTGGATCAGCAGCTTCTCTACAACGGCTGCGGATTGCGCTCTGGTCAAGGAGCCCCTCGGGTTGAAGGAGCCGTCGGGGTGGCCGCCCAACACTCCCAGGCTGTGCAATTGCCCCACTGCATCCTGTGCCCAATCGGAGATCGCGTCAGCATCCGTGAAGCGTCCGGCAGAGGATCGATCTTCGTCGCCGCGTGTCGCAGACTCCTTCCCATCTACGTAGACCCATGCTCTGAGCGCCATTACGGCGGCTTCCTCCCGCGTGACGGGATCGCCCGGCCGCATTCTGCCGCCCGAGCCTTGAAGCAGGCCGCTGGATGCCGCTTTCTGAAGCACTGCCGTATACCAGGCGCCAGCTTCTACATCTCGATAAACGGCCAATGCGCCGGCTCCTGCATCAAGCGGCTCCTCCAGCTCCCACTCCATCCACCGGATCAGGAATGCCGCAAGCTCTGCACGAGTGACGTCTCTCTGCGGTGCGAAGCGGCCTGCACCCACACCGTCAGCCAGATGACGGGCGGCTAATGCCTCTGCGTACTTCTGTCCCCAGTGTCCCTTCATATCCACGAACGAAGGCGAATAGACCATTACCGCATACATGCCCGGTTCCATCATAGTCACACTCATCCGTTCTTCTGCGTCATCCCATCTTCCGCCCGCATAAGTCCACTGCTCAGAACCTTCCGCTTTCCTGTATAATCCCAGTTGATAGTCCGCCCAATTCCCCTTGCGCAGCTTCTCCAGCGGCTCCGTACCAAGCTGAATCTCCGCCTGCAGCGGAAGCCAGCGGCCGCCTTCCTTCTCTAGCGTGAAGGAATAGATTGCGCCCGCACGCGCAAGCAACGGATCTCCCGCAGCTTCTTCCTCTTCGCTTCTGGCAATCGTGAAGCGGCCGTCTATCTCGTTCGACGCTCCCTCCTTGTTCAGTCGAAGTGCCAGCTCGCCGCCGAACAATGCCAAGCCTTCGTTGTTCAGGTCCCTCCAGTTGACGGAGAACGGCTCGTTGGCATCCCCTTCCCCGGAGTCCGTCCCCGGAATCCACGGTATGCCTCCACCATTCGTCGACTCCGACAAGGTTCGCCCCGTCAGCTCGACATAACGGGAAGCATTGCCGCTCTTATCGAAGGCGGCCAGCTCCACCTCGTAGGCTGACGATGGCGACAATCCTGTAATCATCGCCTTTCCCCTTCCCGCTTCTATCACCCGCTGCCCCAGAGGCTCCGCTACGCCGGATTCATACCATTGCAAGGCCACATAAGCCAGATCGGGGTCATCCGGGTCTTCCCAATCAATCGCCAAGCTTGTTGTCTCTGTGCTTATACGCGCCCCGATAACAGCGCCTGGCGGCGTACGATCCGTCATCACAGTCCGAAGAAGCGTTGTCTCGACTGCCGAGGCAGACGGAGATGCGTTGCCCGCTACGTCATAAGCGATCACTTCCACCTCGTACTCCGTTCTGCTCATTAACCCTTCCAGCGTATGCGACCCGGCTCCTTTATCCACAACGACGTTGGCGGCTTCGCCATTGCCCTTCCGCTTCCAGCGCAAGACGAGGTGATCCAGGTCCGTGTCATCGCCATCCTTCCAATAGACATAGAGCCTGTCGGCGTCCGGGATAAGCATCAATCCCGTCACCGCAGCGGGAGCCGTCTCATCCGACGCCGCAACCGTCGCGCTCCAAGTCGTCTCCCCTTCTAACGGCAGTCCGTTGTAGCCGCGTGCCAGATGGGATACCGTCACCTCTACCACATCCCCGACCGCAAGCGGCTGAGCCGGAACGAATAGGACCTGCTTCGCCACCTGCTTGCCGTCATAGATTACGGCATCCGGGAACTGCATAGCGCCTTCCGCCACTGTGCCGTTCGGCAGCTTCACCTGCACGGTGTCCCCGTTCAAGCTATCCGCTTCCATATAGCGACTGAATTGCAGCTGTACGGACTGCCCTCCGTCTTCCGAACGCACAGCCGTCAATTCCGGCGGATCGGTCGAGACAAGCGGAATATTCACGTCATAATGCGGCGGAAGCACGGTCAGCTCCTCGCTGTAAACCGTCACATAGCCTTCCTTCTCATACCGGACCTTCCACTTGCCCTCCGGCACATCCCAGCCGTATTTCCCTTCTGCATCGGTAACCAGCGGGTTCTTCTGCAAGTACTCCTCTGCATTCCATTCCTGCCACAACTCCTCCTCTGCGTGCCACATTAGCGCCGTAGCCGTAGCCCCTTGCACCCGTTCTTCCGGCACGACCTCATACACATAACCGCTCGGGTCATAGATATACCTCGGATCAGCTGCCAACTCGCCCCGCTGCCTGTGATCCTTGCGCTGTCTTTGCTTCCGCTTGAACTCCTCTTCATCGAATTTGCAATCATCCTTCATACGATGCATCACTCTTTTGATTTGCCGGGCCACTTCGTTGTCGAGCACGGCGCCGAACAGCTGAGAGTTGACAAAAACCAGAGTCGAAAGCACCCACCCAGGCGGCCCCAAAGCACCGGCAACGAAGCCGGTACCCGCCATCATCCACTTGCCTACCTCAGCCAGCATGGCATTCTCCATAATGTTCTCGATTTCACGGTGGCGCTGTACCGCCTTCCCCATATCGCAAGTGTCGTAGCATTCGTCAATCAATGCTTGCAGATCGTCGAGCGTATCCCGGAAGCTCTGGGAACCCAGCATATTCAATCCCAGATCGGTACCGTCCAGCACGATTTCATAAGTGGACTTGGCAATTTGCGTGTTCAGGGCAGCCGTTCTAACTCTCCCTTTCGCAGCGGCCGTCTCCATCGCATTACCGTCATAGGGCACGTATCCCGTTATTCGTATCGTTGCGGAGACATCCTTGCCGCCTGATCCCGCCCACGCCAGAAGCTTTGCCCTGGAATCGTGATAGCCGGCAGGCGCATCGGAGAACGGCGTGCCACTGCCAGCATTTCTGCGAATGACTACCTCGGGATCGTACATCGTCACGCCATCGCTCTCCAGCCTCGGCTTCCCTTGCGGATCATAATTCACATTCTTCTCCACGGACAAATTCGCAGTAATGGAAGCTGCTTCACCGAATTCAGGCGTCTCCAGCCTCAGGCCCCACTTCTCTGTGTCTCCCCTCTGTTCCGTCTTCAGAGCGCTTGCGGACGGCAGAGAGAGCTGCTTCCACCAATAGGGCAGATGCTCTCTAATCTGAGCTTCCGTTACAGGCCGAGTCCCTCCCTTGTATGGAGGCGGTGCGCTGTCATATTCCACATAGACGGGATGGACCGCTTTGCGTTGCTCATTACTCTTGCCACCCAGCCACATCGTAGCCATATATTCGCCGTTCTCGTCCGGCAATGCCGCAAGCTCCGTAGGGCCAACATGGAAGCGTACGTTGGACACGCTGTCCGGATCGTCGAACTTCACACGATACACGAGAAGTCCTATGTCCAGAATGAAGATGCCGTGACCGGGATTATAGGGTGTTATTTCTCCTCTTCTGGGAGATATCAATTGCATAGAGAACGAGAACGGCTTGGGAGCTTCCTCGTTGTACCCTATCTCCCTGTTCTCCGCATAATGGGCTTGACCCTCATGTTCCGCGACAGCCGACAAGATATAACTGTGACTCGCAGAGATGAACGGCAATTGCGCAGGCAGCGACCAATACCCGGAACGAGGCGCTGTCGTTTGCCCTAGCAGCACTTGATCCGCATATACCTTGACCGTGCTGCCCGCAATCGCTTGCCCGGTAACAAGCGTCTGCAAGCTGCTTACTCGCTTCGGCGCATACATTCGAATGGCGGAGACTGTAACCGCTTGGCCGCCCAGCTGCCATCTCCCCTTCCCGCTGCCTGAAGCGACGAATGCTTCGCCTTCGAATACAGCCAGCGACTCGCTATAGTCAGGCGGAATCTTCACCGTCAGCTTTACTTGCGCAGCCTCTCCCGCGCCAATAGGGTCTGGCCCGGCGACTGTTGCCGTTCTGCCCGCCTGCTCCCATTGCCCCGCGCCGATCGGCCGATTGTTCAGCAGCACGCTGTTAGCCGCGATATGGATGCCTTCCGGCAGCGTGAAGGAGAACTTGACGCCGGATTGATCGGCCCCCGTCTTGTTGCGATAAATCGCGCGCAACTGCACCGACTCTCCGACGATAACGGACGCCCGATCCGTATCGAGGGCCGCATCACGATCGTCGGACACATCGGAAGGCAACGAAATATTCCCCAGGTTGACCGCTTCCCCGTTCGCAACTGTGAACACCTTCTCCGTCATGGCGCTATTGCCGAACTCGCCCTTGTATACCTTCAGGACATAGGTTCCCGGATGATCCAGCAGCACCGTGACGGGAACATCATCGATGAACTCCACCGGCTTATACGCGAGCACGTCCACGCCGATGATCATATCGCTGTAAGCTCCGACAGCGCCGGCGAGCGATGCGCTCACCGTTCCTCCTTGATTACTGTCGAGCGTGATGAAGCTCATTCTGTCATTCTGCGACAAGGTAAAGCTCTGGCAAGAGCGGGACAGATTGAGCCGCGTGCCGTCTGCGCATAACATGATCTTGTCTCCCACATTCCCATACGGCGTGAACGGGAACTCCTCTACGCGCCGGGTTACGCCTGCTGCATCCCACATCTCGAACGTGAGCAGCTTATATTTCGGATCATGTTGGAATATGTCCTCAACTGCCCCTCCGGGAGTCAAGATGAACACATTCATGTCCAGGCTGCCAACCGTATTGGAACGGGCTTGCATGGGATGCGTGAGCGTGTCGCCCTGCACCATGAAGATGTCAGCCGGTACGGCAAGGCCGCCTCCAGGCAGCATCTTGCCCTCCGCCAGCGCCTGCTGACCTCGCAGAAGCGATACGCTGTAGAAGCCCGCTTCGTCCGACGTCGCGCGAACGGTGCGGTATTGATCCGGACGATCCGGCTCCTGCTGGTTGAAGGTCAGCGTCATGCCTGCGGCCGGCTTGCCTTGCTCGTCGCTTACCATGCCCGACACGACTGTCAGAGTCTTGGTCTGAAGCGTGAGGCTGGCCGTATGAAGCCCTGCGTCCAGCCTCACGGACACACTCTCGTCATGGGGCCAATATTCGGGCGGCGTCCTCTGGATCGCAAGAGTCACGGTGTCCCCTTGCACGAAGGAATACCCGAATTCCGCAATTCCGTCTTCGTTCGTCGAAGCGCTCTTCTGAAGCTGTTCAGACATGGCTGTTACGCTCGCATTCTGCACAGGCATCCCCCGCTCATCGGTCACCTTCACCTGCAGAGCGGCCATCCCTACTCCCTCAATCGTCTCCCGATGCGTCAGCGAACCATTCACCGCGATCGGTCCCAGCGTCTGCAGCAAGCGTCCTGAACGGCGCTCCTTCACGTAGATCATATAATCGTCTCCGGGGGGCTGATCCGGGAACGTATACACGCCGGAAGCAGCAACGGTCAGTACGCCGTAGGATTGCCCGTTCACTCCCGACGTCTGCACGATAAGCGATTGAATGGGACCGCCTCCCGGCTGAACTTCAACCTCCAGCCTGCCCGTTACCGGCATATCTACACTCTCCTGCAGCGTGACCGTCTCTGCCGGATTGTCTGCTGAGCGCAGCGTGCCCTCGATAGCGACGACGCGCGCGACCCCGAGACTCTCCGTCAGCAGCCACTCTCCTTCATACTGGCCAGGAGCCGGCTCGCTCATCGCGACGATGGCTTGCTTCGTCATCGGCTCATTCAGCAGCGATCCGCCTGCGTCATCGTACCAGCTCTCGTATTGAATGGCCGCCTCCGCGCCGGCGCCCGCTACGCCCTGCATGGTGATCCGCATTGTCTCTCCCAGCTTCAGCGCCTTGCTCCCGGAGCCGATCTCAGGCGCCTCCCATTGCAGCCGGGACTCCCTCGCCGTTGCAGCCGATGTCGATAACGGAACGCTGCTCTCACCGAATTCATCCACAGCGACAACGCTGATCGCATACGTTTTGTCGGATTGCAGCCCCGTGAACGAATACGCGTTGGCCGCAGCGGGTACCGTATCCGTCTCGTGCCCATCAAGCGACAGGCGGTACATTGCGATTTTGTCCGAGGCCGCCGGCCAGCTCACACTGAGCTCATCCGCCTTCACCGTATCCACGGTCATTGTCGCGCCTTGCGGCCACATCGGCGGCAAGCCGTCATGATCCGGCGGAGCGCCCGGCAGCTGGAACGAACCCGTCAGCGTATCCAATACATTCTCTCCGCTGTCGAATGCCCTAATTTCTGCCGTATATGTCTCTCCTGCCGTCAATCCCGTCATAACCGCTTCCGGCGACGCAATGCCGCTGTCAACCAACGCATCTTGTATGTACTGATCTCCGCTGTCGCGAATCACAACAATATAGAAATCGACCGCACCCTCGTACGGCAGCCAATTCAGCTTGACGCTTCCCTCATTCGGGAAGGTTGCTGCCAGATCGCCGTATTCCTGCCAGGATAGGGGCGCGCCATCCAGATCGTCCAGCCGGAACGTCCGCTCCAGCGTGCCGATATAGACATCGCCTTGCCCGTAAGCTTCCACTCGCAGGGAATAGCTCGTATCCGCCTTCAGCCCGTATACTTCTCGAGTTGTCTCTCCGCTCGTTTTGTACCATACCTGAACGGGACCCTCGGAAATAAGCGCATTATAATACCATACGGCTTCATTCTCCGGCGCGGTCCAGCTGATGCTTAGCGGTACGAACGGGTCGCTCCCGTCTCCTCCGTATTGCAGCGTCAGCTCCCCGTTATCCCAGCCGCCTGCTGCGTATCCTCTCTGCTGTCCATTCATTCCGATCATCGGAATGAACTGCGCCATAAGCGCGGCAACAAGCAAGATTGCCACCTTTTCCTTCAAGCGCCATACCGTCATCACTGTTCCACCTTTCTTTCACTCAGCTCGCCCGGCTTTCGCCTGTCTCCTCCCAACAAAAAAATGCTCGCGCACCGAAGGCCAAGCTTCGTCCCTGCGCGGGCATTTTAAAGCCAACTTCAACGTAACACGCTCATCCGCAAGCATAAATAATCTTTTGAAAAGATTATCCGCCCTTGCGGAATTGCCCCGGTGTCATGCCGGTCGTACGCTTGAATATGCGAATGAAATTTTGTGAATTATTATAGCGCAAATGCTCGGCGATATCCGCCACCTTCATATCCGTCTCCAACAGCAGCTGCTTCCCCTTCTCCATACGGCAGGCAAGCAGATAGTCGGAGAATGCAACTCCGACCTCTCTCTTGAAGGCTTGCCCGAATGGCACCTCGCTCATGCCGAAGCGCTCGGCGACAAGCTGCAGGGACAGATCCTCGTTGTAATGGGTATGAATATAACGCTTCGCTTCCTCGGCGCTGAACCCTTCATGCATAACCGCAGAGCTCTTGGCGGCCGTTATCCGCTCCACCTGAATGCTCTCAATAATTAAGGGAAACAATTCGTCATGGAACCAGGACGCAATATCGCGAACCGTCTTGAAGCGATAGATGTTCGACACTTCGCCGCCTGACAATGCCGCGAAGGAAGACATGCGCAGTGACTCCGCCGGAATCCGGTATATGCTCGCATGGAGCATAGCGAACGCTTGCAGGACATCCTCATGTGAGACACTATCCCTGCGAAGCAGCGCATCCGTGAAGGACTGCAGGGAACGCCCTGCCTCAGGCAGTTGACCCAGCTTCAACTGAAGAACAATCTCGCGCTCGATCTCATAAGGATAACCTCCCGCCCGGGCTTCATCCTTCCGGCTGCCGGTCAAGCCGTTCCCGCCGTTCCTTCCATTCCCGCCGGCCTGGCCGTCATAGACCTGTCCGCCGCCCTCCAGCAGTCGCTGCTGAAGCGCCGACATCGCTGCTTCATAAGAAGTGTGCACCTCGGCTTCCTTCACGACGACAGTGCCTATGCCGATGGTCACGACCTGCTGCAGCTCTTCCCTGATTCCCTCCAGCCACTGCCGAGCGATGGACAGCCCAATCGTTGACAGACCCTCCAGCTCTTGAGCAGCGGCCTCTCTCTGCACGATAACTCCGCCGATCAGATCTCCGCCCATGCGCACCGCATGCAGCGCACAAGAAGCATGCATACTTGCCGCGCGATCTCCGCAAGCCAGCATGTCTTCCATGAAGCGCTGCGTCTCACTGCCGCCATAGCGGCTCGCATCGTTCCACTCCATGCAGATGCCGAGATAGGCCTCGCCCCTCAAGTCCGCGCCCTCCTGTGCCAGACGATGCAAGCCGTCCGCGGGTACCCTGCCCGTCAGCCATTGGCGAAGATAGTGCGCGGTCAGATCCGGCAAGGAGGATTGCAGCCTGTGCGCCAGCGAGGATCGGACTCGCTCCATGTCCGACCATCGCGACGCAATGCGGTCATAGATGCTGCCGGAGAGCCGCAGCAACGCCAGCAGCAGAAGCGCTGCAAGCAGACTGCACAATCCGATAAGCCAGCTTCTGATGACTCCGATATGCGCGGTCAGCTGGGCGTAAGGAATCAGGGATATGTATTGCAAGCCGTTGCGGGGCGAAGCCATTCCGCCCAGCAGATAGCGCTCTCCGTTCAGCTTGACCGTCTCCAGCCCGTTGCCGGGATCAACCTGCCCTTGCAGCGCGGCTTCCAGCTGCTTCAGGAACCCGGGATGAGACAACCACTCCTCCGTATTGGGACCGGGATACAGATTGCCCGCTTCCGTCGCCAGCAGCATGCCTCCAGACTCGCCCAGCTCCGTATGCCGGAATATGCGGAACAACGCTTCCTCATTGACCGAGACGATGAAATAGCCGAGCGGCTGCCGCGAGACGGCGGGCACCCTCCGTATATAAGAGAAGCCCTCCAATTGGCGAGCCGCCCCTGTCCATTGGTCCGCATCTGCGTCAGGAGACAAATGCTCGTACCAGAATTCCGGAGCGAGATTGTCATTCATCTCCTGAATTAATCCTTCCTCCAACAGTTCTTCCTTCTGCGCGGTCGTACCGTTCGCCGTTATAACGACATCCTCGGCGGGCAGATAGAGATAGACATCCTCGACATGTTCCACAAGCGATTCAATGGATGCCAGCATCGCCATCACGTTGTCCGTCTCGTATACATGCTGCAGCAGTTCCCCTTGATGAAACAGGATATTCAAATCATCGCGCGTCATCGCCTGCAGCACTACGCGGCTAATGTCCGCCAGCATATCCTCCATCTGCGTCTGCACCTGATGCATCGTCACCTGGCTCATGCGCTTCGTCTCGTCGACAAGCGTGCGCTCTGCGAACAGATAGGTCATGAAGCCAACCGCCACAATCGGCAGCACGGCAAGACAAGCGGCAAGCAGCGCCACTCTTAAGCGAAGAGAAATCCGCTTACTCATGAGCTCCCTCTTCCTTCGACCTGTCCGCCTTATACAAGGCGTTCAGTTCATCCGTCGCCTGCTGGCCCCCTCTCATCAGCCATTCGCTCCTCCATGCATCCAGTACATCATCCGGTTGCTCGCCACGTACAAACTCCGATTGAAAATTTCGTATCGTCTTCTTGTAGATGGAGCCAATATCCAATTGCGCATCAGACAGGTAGCGCTCGACGGGATTGGCAACGCCCTTGTCCTTCACCAGATCCAGCATTCGTCGCTGCTCGGCTTGCACATCCGGCGGCGCGTCATAACTCACGTACAAATAAGGACTGTATTTGTTCATTGCGAACAACCAATTGATGCCTTCTTCCCGAAACCGGGCTCTATCGAAAATCACATCGCCGTTATCGCCAATGCGATGATGAATGCCTTCCAGGCCGTACAGCTTCATATGCGTTCCTTCCTCGCCCGCTTGCCAATCGATGAATGAAAGAATCCGCTCTGCCTTCTCCATAGGAACGACCTTCGGAATGAAGATAGCCCCGTAGAAGCCAATCTTCTGCTGGAAGCCGGCATGACCATCCGGTCCCACAGGAGGTCCAAGCAGCATAAGCTCAGAGTCGGGATCGCTGACCGATAGCTCTTCGATGAAATGGGCGTAATTGGAAATTTCCGTTATAATAATACCCGTCTTGCCTTCCTTGAATCGCTCCCATACTTCGGTAGGCTGCAACACTGCGAATGACGGATCGATTCCCCCGTTTGCATACAGCTCTCGCAGCCAGCGTAAATAAGCTTCATGTTCCGAAGATATGATGCTGGCCAGCAGGCTTCCGTCAGG
Source organism: Paenibacillus sp. J5C2022 (assembly GCF_025567625.1). Lineage (GTDB taxonomy): Bacteria > Bacillota > Bacilli > Paenibacillales > Paenibacillaceae > Pristimantibacillus. The sequence goes on from NZ_JAOQJC010000018.1 coordinate 77,370, forward strand.
CTGCTCCGTCCAGCCGTTGCCAGCGCCGAAGGCATACTTCAGCTCATGAAGGAAGTCCAGTCCTTCGCCCGCTGCGAATCCGTACGTATCCGCCTTGCCGTTGCCGTCGGGATCGTTGTGCGTGAACATGATTGCGGCACGGCGATAATCCTCCAGCGTCTCCGGCAGCGGAAGACCGAGCGCGTCCAGCCAGTCCTTCCGGATGATGACGGCCTGATCCACAAGCGCCCGCGGTCTGGGGACTCCGTATATTTTGCCGTCTACTTTGACATTGTTCCATATTTCCCGGGGAATTTCGCCGAGATTCGCATATTGCGGCAGCAGGTCGTCCAATTGGTGAAACATACCGCTCTGAATGAGATGAAATAAGTCCGCTTGCGGGAAAGACGTCCACACCAGCGCATCCGGCGGGTTCGGGGAGGCCACCGCCGCCTTCAGCCTGTTCAAGTAGCTGTTGATCGGAATGGCCATCGGCTCGTAAGTGATGTTGAATTTCTCCTCAATCCACTCCCAAACCTCCGTTTTGCGCGGCTCTTTGCCGTATAAGGGATACATAAACCGTATGTTCATCGGAGAATCGCCGCTGCCTGAAGCGGCAGCATGCTTCCTGTCGCCCAGCTCCGGCGAGGAGCATCCTCCAGTTATGAGCAGCCCTGCACACAACAACCATATCCAACAGCCCCGAACCGCTTTCATCATCCTGCACCTCGCATCACTTTCATCTTCTTGCACCCGGCACTTTCCATGATCCTGCATCTGGCACTTTCCATGATCCTGCATCTGGCACTTTCCATATCTATGCCGCGAACAAGAATCCTCTTCCGCTCTTACAAAATTATACCACCTTATCTATGCGGTAGCGCATCCCTTTTTTCGCCATTCGGACACAACTACATTCTCGTCAATCCCCTTCTTGTCGTCGCCGATTCCATCGCTTACCGAGCCGCTAATGACCGAATCTTCCAGGAGGCCAGCTCACCTGCCGAAAAAAAATCCCAAGCGACCACTTGTTATCCAGTGTCACTTGGGATTTGTTTCATTAACGGTTGTGATTGAGCTTATTGAGCTGTTATGACCGGGTTTGAAGCTGCAAGCGTTACTACTTAGCTACAATGCAAGTAGGAGCTATCGCTCAATATGGTCACATAGAATCGGAAAAATAGTGAAAAGTGTGTGCTATCGCTCATTTTGCTCACTTAGCCCTGTCAAGCGTACCTCGTTCCGCCGAAAAGTAGGAGCTATCGCTCAATATGGTCACATAGAATCGGAAAAATAGAGAATAGTGTGTGCTATCGCTCATTTTGCTCACTTAGCCCTGTCAAGCGTGCCTCGTACTGCCGAAAAGTAGGAGCTATCGCTCAAAATGGTCACATAGAATCGGAAAAATAGAGAATAGTGTGTGCTATCGCTCATTTTGCTCACTTAGCCCTGTCAAGCGTACCTCGTTCTGCCGAAAAGTAGGAGCTATCGCTCAGTATGGTCACATAGAATCGGAAAAATAGAGAATAGTGTGTGCTATCGCTCATTTTGCTCACTTAGCCCCGCCAAGCATGCTTCGTACCGAATGGACCTAAGTAGTAACCTGCAAGCACACTATTATGCGTTGGCTTCCATCAATTGAATCAGGCAGCGATACACTTTGATGCTGCCATCCTTAGCTATAACGGTAATCTCGGCCATACCCATCGGAGACTCTCCACCCTTCAGCTCGGTGTATGAGACGGATTCCACGCTCGCTCCTTCGCTAACCGATACTTTCAGTTTCTTGGGATCGAACGCCTTATCCTTCACGAACAGGGAGAAAATGCCGAACCGCTCTTCGATAAGATACTTATTCTTGTTCTTATAGACGATGCTCTCAATGCCCTTCGAGTTGGAAGCTGCCACAGAACCGATTATCTCAGTCCATACGGGATTGGAATAGGCGAATCCCGTACCGGTCAGCGGACCGATTCCCGAGCTGTTGACTTGCGCCTTCTCGCTGCGCACTTCGAGACGGTAGAACGCATGATCCGCTACAGGCAAGCATACCATCTTCACGAACGTATTCATCCCCATGCCGGTCAGGTCTTCTTCGAATACGACATCTCCGCCGTCATAATCCGAGATATCCCCAGTCACGTTATGCTTCACGATACGAATATGCGTCAGATCGCCGTTCGGATCATATGCCTGAATCCGGAAGTTAGCGATACCCGCTTCCTCCAGCCGTAAAGTGTCGCCCATATCGATGCCGCCGGCTTCGAATCGGATCTCCGGCCCGTTGGAGCCGAAGTAGCCGCCCGTCCGCAGCATGTCCAATACTTCCGGTTCCGCAAGCGCTGCTACGCGCCCTTTCGAATAAGGATCTCCGACCTTGCTCTTCGTATGGCCGTCCGAGCCCGATATGCCGTAGTACTTGCGATCGCCGCGAATATTAAGCTCGTCCCAATAGCGGAAGGCCTGTTCATTCACTCCGCCGTCGAGCGCATGCCAGGTGCCGTTCCATACCTCCACGCCGGTGAACCCGCTCCAGTTGTACGGCTCGCTGAATGCGAAGGTCTGCTCGAACGGATGAGCAATATAGAATAGCGCTCCCTGCCCGGTTACATTGTCTATGCTGTCCTGCCACGAATAACCCGATACAGGATCGCCGACATCCGTTCTCGGCACACCGCTATAACCGAGTGCCAGCGCATGGCCTTCATCCGTCGTAACCTCCGTGCCGCTCAGGCTCAGGAATCTTCCTCCGTAGCTGCCGGTAGCGTCTAACGCATCCTGCCATTGCGAATCCGTATTATGATCGGTATTCCATATCCAGGACAGCAGCCTCCCGTCATACATGCCGGACGCATTCTCGGCTACCGAGTCCACCCCGTCGCTATGCTCGGTATGGGAATGGGTGTCTCCACCGAAGTAGCCCTCTCCGACTGCATCCAGGCTGACCTTGCCCTTCATGGCAAAGCTGTCGGAATATACGGTGGCCTGCACTAGTCCCCTCCCGCCTTCCAGCGCCAATGCTTCCACTTGAATGGAAGCCTGTCCGCCTGCATCCAGAACCGGCAGCTCTGCCGTATCGTCATCCGGCAGGTAGACGAAGTACGGAGACTGAAGGTCAAGCAAGACATTAGACAACGGCTGATCCGTTAAATTCGATACGACAATACCGATATTGAATAACTCTCCGGCCGACACATGATCCGGAACGGATATCGCTACATCGGCATACTGCCCCATCATGAAGTCGGCCTGTCCCCTTCCAACCTCTGTGAGATCAACGCTTATGCTGTCACCGCCATACGCCTCATGCTGCGCCGACAACGTATAGAGACCTTTCCTGAGGAACAACTGATACTTGCCCTTGTCGTTCGTCATCGCTTCCATCACTGCCGTCCCGCTATCGTCGACGGCTGTTATTCGCACTCCGGACACGGTATTTCCTTCCGCATCGGAGACTTTGCCGGTCACGCTGGCAACCTCCTCCGGAGTGCCATGTTCCCGAATGAACGCCGACCAGAATTCCGCCACATTGTAAGGCTCCTCTGCAGGGCCGGGAACATGGGGCAGATGATAGACGACATACTCCTGCCGTTCTCCGTCCGACACCTCGGCATTGAACCAGACTCCGTTGAATATGCCCTCGTGCATGACGATATCCGGCTGCTGCTCCTCCGGCCAGATGATCGCATGGGCGGTGTTGCCGGTGAATGCATTGTGAATGCCATTGAACAGATAGTTATCCGTCCATCCGCTTCTGACTGCCCGCTTCTCCTGATTGTACACCCAGTTCACACCGGGCAGATAGCTATGCTGCTCGCCCGGCTGATCCGGATCGATAATATAGCCGAAGTGCCCCGCGAAGTCGGCTCCCGTCTCATTGTCTAGCGTGATCTCCATCTTAATGAGTGGCGTGCCTTCGACGATGGAATAGCGCACAGAAGACTTCATGCCTGCGTCCCGGTCCCAGTCCCCTTCCGCCTTAATGGCATCTCTGTTGCGGCTGATATTGGGCAGCTCCAGCTTATCCAGAGGATGGAACCACGACCATTCCATATGCTTGCCGTCAGCTTCGTCCTCCGGCGTGACGCCAAGGTCGGAGCTGAGGACGAATTCGGTAAAGTCCAGATTCTCCGCTCCCGTCAGCTTGGGCACCGCGTCCATCATATGCCCGGGCGTCAGAGAACCCCACTTGTTGTTGCCGGAGGCGTTATTGCTCCAATCGGCAGGGTCCATGCCTGCAGTTCTGACGGTGCCGATCGTAAGCTTCACCTCCGGACTCTCCAGGTAGTAGTATTCGTTATTGGGCCACCAGTCTCTGGACGTGCCCGCATAGGTGAAGCCGGGGTCTCCTTTCGTAACGCCGCTTAACATTTCCATGTCCGGCGCTGCCATCGTAAAGTCCGCAGTCGCGGCATCACCGGCGATCAGAGCGGTGAGCGTCCGTTCCTCTTGCTCTATCCCGTTATCGGCTCGAATCAAGTACTCTTGTCCCTTCAGGGCGAAGATGCAGTACGCTCCCTCTTCATCCGCCGTCGCCGATCCGATCAGCTCGCCGCCCGTAGTGTACAGATCCAGCTCGGCATGAGGGGATGGTTCTCCCAATGCGTCGGTGACCAGACCCGACACTTCTCCGATGCTGCCCGCAGCCGTGCCGTCCCGGACGACCTGGGCCCAGAATTGCGCTGTCAGATAAGGCTCGTAAGCCGAGGAGGGCCGGTGTGGAAGATGATAGATGATCAGCTCCTGCGAACCGTTCGCCGCAAGCGACACTTCGAACCATGCACCGGTAATATAGCCTTCCGGAATAAGAGCTGACGGCTGTTGCTCTTCCGGCCAGATGATTGCATGCGCCGTATGGCCCGTGTACTTGTCCTGGCTTCCGTTGAACAGATAATTGCGATTCCAGCCGGATGTGATGTACTGGCTGACTTGTCCTCCGCGCCACCCCCAGCCGGGCACATAGCTCTGCTGCTCCAGTTGTTCGTCCGAGTCGATAATATAGCCAAGATGTCCCTGGAATGGCGCCCCTCCTTCATTCGTCAATGTTAGCTGCATCTTGATTAGAGGCGTGCCTTCCACAAGCGAGTAGACAACCGAGGACTTAATGTCCGGATTGGCGTCCCAATCGCCGCTTGCCGTTATCGTGTCCCCTGCAATGCCAATCGCATCGTGCTCCAGCTTCTCGGTGGGATACCACCAAGTCCGGGCAGGCTCGCTTCGCAGCACGAATTCCGTATAATCCAGATTGTCGCGCATGCCGGGCTTCGGTGCCGCATCCATCAGACTGCCTTTCGTCAACGAACCCCATCGATCATTGCCGGAAGCGTCCGGACCGTAATCCGTCTCGTCGAACGTGCTCAGCCGAACCGTGCCCACCGTCATCTTCACATGTTCATTCTCCAAATAATAATAGTCGGTTGACTCTACCCAATCCCGCGCCGCCGGCCCGTAAGTGAAGCCGGGGTCATCGCTCGTAACGCCCGCCTCTGTTCCAGAAGCTGCAACAGCGGTCGCTGTCGCAGCTGCAGCCGCAAGCATAACTGCCATCAGCATCGCGACCGCAACAGACAGCAAGACAACAACCGCTCTCCTTTTCTTTCCGTTACATTTTCCGAATTCCATGCCTAATAACCTCCTCATGGATTAGGTGGCTGCATTGACAATCATCTGAAATTCCCGACACTTCATCCCATTCTTAGCGCTTCTCTATGCTCACGTAGAGAATGGAATGCTTCGGCGCGCGCAGCACCAGCTCCCCCGATCCTACCGTTCCGCTCTCCGCCGCCTCGAAGCTCCTCTCGGCATCGATTCGATAGATCGTGAACCGGTCCTCCGGCACGACGCCCTCTCCTGCGATATTCACCGTATACTCCGCTTCCTCCTCGCGGAAGTGGCTAATCAGCACGGCGATATCGCCATTGCCGCCTCTGCCGGCCAGACAGGATGCCCCGTCGCTTGCCTTCCCAATCGTACACGCCAGCCTGACGTCATGTCTTAGCAGCTTATCGAAAGCATGGAAGGCGTAGAAGCTCTTCTGCGGTACGCCGTAATAGTCGAACAGGCCGCAAAATAATGCCGTCGGCTGCGCGTCGTAATAATTGGCATAATCGACAGGCAGATCCTGAAGCAGGGACAGCACATGTGCAGCGAAGGATGCCCCCTCTTCGCTCTTCTGCCTGTCGAACACATCCTTGCGCAGCCATTCGTTCCCCTTCTTCCAGATCGTGCCGAAATCACCGGTGAAGTAATTCCACTCGTTGAAGTGGCTTTCCGTCCCGGTATAGCCGTATTGGTCCAGCAGCCCGCGCACATGCCGGGCATGACGTGCAATGACCTGCGGATCTGCCGTGTACGTATGCCAGGAGAAGAAGTCCAGCGGCGCTTCCGTACGCCTGCAGTGGGCCAGGAACTCCGGCACGAATTCTCTGGCCGGTCCGGCAGCAGCAGGTCCGCCTACCTTCAGAGAGGGATCGAACGCCTTGATCGCCTTGGCTGCCGTCTCATAAAGCTCGTAATACTGCTCATGGGTACCCGACCACATGCGCACGCTATAGTCCGGCTCGTTCCAGATTTCCCAGTAGTCAATGCCGTAATGGAAGCCGTCCGCCCAGCCGTGGTTGTAATGACGGATAATGCCGATACAGATCTGGGCCCACTTCGCATAGTCGGAAGGCGGATGGACGAAGTACTTCTTCTCCGTATGCTCGATGCTTTCCCCGAGCCGATACAGAATCTTGGCTCCCGTCGCCGCGACCGTGCGCATATATTCATCCGTCTGGGTGAAATGATAGCTTGCCGGATCGGCGGGGTCCTTGTCGAAGTCCGGGAAGATAATATGCATATCCACTTCGCGCGGATGAGGCCAGTTCGGATCATGGAGCCGAACGAGGGGCACTCCCATATCCACATAATAATCTGTCACATCTACTAACGAGCCGTAAGTAACGGGACCGTTGTTAACACCGTGAACCGGCTTGAACAGACCGATCGCCCGATCGGCATGAATAGTCACTTCCATTATCAGCACTCCTCCATTGTCTGATTATCCTTTTCCTTGCTTGTCCCGATATTCCTGCGGCGTGACGCCATATGTCTTCTTGAATACCTTGATGAAATACGCCGTGTTCAGATAACCGATCTGGCCTGCAATCTCATACACTCTGTAATCCTTGTTGTCCAACAATTGAACCGCCCGCTCCATGCGCAAGCGAGACAGATAATCCTTCAGCCCTTCACCGGTAATCATCTTATATATTTTGGAGAGATACACGGGATGCATACCGACATGATCCGCAAGCGTCTGGAGCGACACATCCTCCGCCAGATGCACATGAATATACTCTTGAATTTGTTCAATAAGCGACTCCCTGGCATCCTGTATTTCGTCGCTATTCGCAACCGAAAGCCTGCGACATACCTCGAACGCCCAGTTTTTGAGCATAGGCACCGATTGCACTAGCTCCGTCGATTGATAGAAGGAGATATCCTCCTCGCACTGCAGCGCCTGAGCGGCCGTCTGTCCGTTCGAGTGAGCGTAATGATAGCAGGCCGATAGCAGCGTATGATAGATCTCGGACAGAAAGTCCGCATGAAGCTCGCCGCTGTTATGCGCTGCCTCGGCGTCTGCAAAGATGCCTCGCAGCTTCTCTCTCGCATCCTCCCATAAGCCCGCCGAGAACAGATGGGAGATGGAGGGAGGAGAATGCAAGACGGAAGCCGTCCTTACGACGGATACCGCTTCCGCGCCTGCCGTCAGCAGCAGACCGGCATCCGATCCGACTCTTCTTCTCAGCGTCTGAACCGCCCGCTCGTATGTATCAGGCAAGTCATAAGGGAAGGCTTCGCATGTCCCATATACGACGGAGATATTCACATGCAAGTAATGATGCACCAGATGCTGCCATTGGCTCAGCAGCCGGGAGACGGAATCCGCATGACTCCCCCCGTTCCCAGGGTTTCTCGGTTTTATGACCATCACTTGATAGCCGTGAACATCCTTGCAGCTCCATAGCTCGCAGGTCGAACCCATTACCTCTTCCGCGATGTTGATGACCGAATATTCCATCAGCGCCAGATGCCGGCCGGAATAAGCCGGACGCTCCATCCTTACCACCGCAGGGTAGGCGCTATCCCCATCATGGTAGGGCAGCTCCAGCAGCTGCAGCTTGCCCGCCGCATCCTTGGTGGATATGCGGCCCTCCAGCAAGTTGCGCAGCAGATCGGAACGAAGCGTCGGCAGATGCTGGCGAATATACTGCATCGTTGATTGCTGAGAGGAGATATCCGTCCACTCCTTCCGCATCGCCTGCGTCAGTTGGCGGATCGACTGCATCAACGTCTCGTCGCGAACCGGCTTCAGCAAGTAATCCGCCGCATCCAGCTTCAACGCTTGTTGCGCATATTCGAATTCGGCATGACCGGTAAGCAGGATGAACTTCACGCGGCTGGAATACGTCCTAATCGCCTGCATGAGCTGAATGCCGTCCATCCCCGGCATGCGAATATCCGTCAGCACGATGTCCACATACTGCCGCTCCACGATCGCCAGCGCTTCCCTGGCGGAATAAGCGCACAGCGCCTCCTCGATATCCAGCTCGCGCCAAGGCATCGTCTGGAAGATGGCATTGACGACCGACGGTTCATCGTCCACGATTAGAATTCGGAACATGCGGTATCCTCCTTCACGAGAAATGTTAGCGTTACGACCGTGCCTCCGTCGGGGTTCCGCGCCACACTCAGGCCCGATTCCCCTCCGAACATCAGCTTGATTCGCTGATTGACATTCCACAGGCCGAACGATACGTTGTCGGGATTGTCCGCACTGTCGAGACGCGACTGCAGCTCGCGGAGCTCGCTCTCTCCGATTCCTACGCCGTCGTCCGAGACGATAATCCGACAGACATGCGCGTCTTGCTCCCCGACGATGGAAATAAGAGCGTGCCCATCCTTCGGTTCAATGCCGTGAATAACCGAATTCTCGATAACGGGCTGCAGGATCAGCCGCGGAATCTCCAGTCCTGTCATGGATTCCGGAATGTCCATCCGGTAGGAGAAACGATTGGTCCGCAAATTTTGAATTTCCAAATAGTTGACGATGACATCCAGCTCATCCTGCAGCTTTGTCGTTCCCTTGCCGAGACGAGTCGTGTACCGGAAGTATTCGCCGAGATTCAGCGCCATGGCGACCACGGCTTCCTCTTCACCGAGACGGGCCTGATTTTTGATGAAGAACAGGCAATTGTACAGGAAGTGGGGATTAATCTGCGACTGCAGTTGCTTCAGCAGCGCCTCCCTGGAACGAATGCGTTCCTCGTACACCCTCTCCAGCAAGGTCTGGATCTCTTCGGCCATCTCATTGAATCGGCGGAACAGGAAGGCGAACTCTCCGGAGCCCTCCATCCGGATACGGGAGGCGTAGTTGCCCCGCTTGATTCCTTGTATGTTCCTGATTAATTCACGTATGGGCACTTGAAGCTGGCGGTATAAAATATGTGCGGCAACTATGCTCAGAATCAGAAGCGCAGCTGTGAACGTGTAGAACAGGTGACGCGCTTTCGTCACGGGCGACAGCATCTGATCGACCGGAATGGAATCGACAAGGTACCAATCGAGACCGTATAACCGCTGATAGGTAGCGACATAATGCTGACCGGACAGCTCTACGGACAAGTTGCTCTGTCCCTCGTCCAGCTCGATGGAGTCCAGATAAGCCCGCACATCGGCCGCATAATCCGCATCAATCGTATGGTTGCCGATCAAGCCGGACTGTGGGCTGTAGAGCAGCGGATCGCCCTGCCCGTCCGCCTTGTATTGATCCAGCATGCTCCGCAGGTCTTCCGTACCCATAGCGGTCTTGATAATCAGGCGCGCGGAAGCCGGATCTTCGTAGGCATCGCTCGGAGCGACGGCGTGCCAGACGAAGGTTCCCTGATCCTCCGATGCGCCTGTATCGTACTGCCAACCCTTCTTGATCCCGCCGATCAATTCCGCATCCTCGAAGCCGAACGTGTTGCTGGTCGTGGAGATGACTTCGTGCGTCAATCTTGAATACACGGTAATGTCCGTCCACCAGCCCGTAATGCCCGACTGCAGGGATATCTGCTCCAGAATGCTTCGCTTCAGCTTCTGCCGGTCATAAGGGTCTCCCGACAGCTGCTTGTACTCCAGCTCCCGTATTTCGGGATCGTTGGCCAGCATGATGGAATTAATGGAGATCCCATTGAATTTCTCCTCCAGCTGGTTTTTCAGGAACATGAGCTTGTTCAGATTGGCCGTCTCAATCTCCCGCTTGATGACGTCCACCGTAATCCGGTTGTAGACGGAGAAGAACACCATCATCAGCACCAGCAAGCCAATAACGAGAATAAGCACTTTCGAGAAGCTGTTCAGCTTCAGATTCATAGCTTTCATAGCGTCATCACGCGCCCTGTATCGGAGTTGTGTTTACGTGTTTGATCGTAACATAGCCCGCCATTTTGCACTATGGCTACAGTGCGCGTCCCTGCTCGTTTCCTGCTTTGATTCGCACGCCTATTGCGTGACGCTCTTATACCATTCGTTGACTTCCTTCGTAATCCGCTCCCCACCTTGCGCATTCCACTTCTCCACGAATGCGTCGAACGCTTCGACCGGTTCGTTGCCGAATATTATTTTGCTGTACGTCTCCATTTCAAGCTTTTGCAGATAATCCCACTTGCTCTCCATCGTAGCGGTAGCCCCGCCGGTAAAGGCGTTCTTGACGGAGAATTGACGGGAATTCCAGACGTCCGTTGCGGATTGCAGCTCGATCGGCGGTACGAAGCCTCCCCAGATTTTCTCGTACGGCGTTTCCGGCTTGCCGGACTCCGCAATCTTCACAAGCGCCTGCACGTTCTGGGAAGGAATGCGCGGTCCCTGATCCAGCAGCCCGTAGAAAAATACACGTACGCCGCCTCCCGGAATTTCGCTCAGATCGTACGTCACCTCTCCGTCCACGATATCCCAGTCGTATCCCTGCGCCCAGCCGTTCTCGAATTCGCTTCCCACCTTCGGATCGGCGGCATGATCGAACATGTAATTGGCATACGTAAAGAAAATCTCCGGATTGCTCATATCCTTGTTGATGAACAAGCCGCCATTGTAGGGATGTCTGCCGTAATGCATGCTCGTTCCGTCCGGTCCGATCGGCAGCGTGAATGTGATCAGCTCCGCGTCGGGATTGTTCTTGTTCAGATCGCCCATTGGCCATGCCTCGGACCAATAAGGCCCCGCGAAGCTGCCCGCGCTGCCTGCCGACATGAACGAGCCCGCCTTGGATGCGTCCCAGATGCTCGACTCCAACGGAATATACCCCTTCTGTACCCAGTCCTTCAGCTTCTGCAGCCCCTCCTTGATCTGGGGAAGAACGGAGCCGTAAGCGAGGCTGCCGTCCTCTTGCTCCAACCAGAAGCTTGGCATGGAGCCGTAAGCTCCGAATACCCAGCCGAGTCCGAAGGAATCGCCGTAAAAGTTCTTCAATCCCGTGGACACGCCGTACGTATTGTCCTGACCGTCGCCGTCGGGATCGCCATTCGTGAAGGCGTCCAGCAGCTTCTCATAATCCTCCAGGTTCGCAGGAGGCTCCAGTGCCAGCTTCGTCATCCAATCGCCGCGCACCCACAGCACCGGATCGTTATTGTAATCGTAGTCCAGATTCGGTATGCCGTAGCGCTTGCCGTCTCTCGTAAATTCGTACCAGACAGTAGGATCTTCATTCATCGCTTTCTTCCACGTATCGCTGGCATACTTATCGAACAGTTCCCCGACCTCCATGAACTTGCCGGAATCGATCAGCAGCTGCGCTTCCGCTCCGCTTGCGAACAGCACATCCGGCATTTTCTCGTTCGAGGACAGCGCCAGCTTCAGCTTCGTCGCATATGCGCCATTCGTATCCTTCACCGACCACAGATTTTTAATTTCGATGCCCAGCTTCTCTTTGGCCCAGCGGTAGTGGACATTGTCGTCCGCCGTCTCGCCGTTTTTGAATTCAACCGCTCCTGCAAGGCGTTTCACAGTCGTAATCGTGACTGGCGGATCGTATTTGCCATCCTTCATCGGCAGCCCTTCTTCACTACCGGGTCCGGCTTGGCCCGAATCGGCGCCAGCCGTTTTAGACGGCGGCTGGTCCCCTTTTCCGTTGCCCTGACTTTCATTTTTGCCTGTACAGCCCATCAGCGTTGCGGCAACCGTAACCATTGCAAGCGCCAACAACATGCTTCTGCGAGTAACGCGCGTCATTTCCCTTCCTCCAATCGGCTGAGTGTGTTCCAACTTCACTATTAATCCTACTCGTGTTTTGTACGGAGAGAAATAACCGATTATTAACTACGAAATACGCTTTTATTAATATTCACTTCACTTCTTCATAGGAACTTAACATGACATCGAGGAGTTAATAAAACGGTATTTCATGTTAACGATGAGTTATATAGAGGAAAAAAACAACCTGCTACAATGGAGAGGAAATCGACGAAAAGGATGGATTGCCTATGGAACCGCAAGTAGAATCAAGCATTAAACGAAGGTTTCCGCGAATCGCCTGGCCGTTCCATGCCATGCTCTTGCCAGCGGTCATTCTCGCTATTCTGTTCAATTATCTTCCCATGTTCGGCGTCGTCATGTCCTTCCAGCACTTCAAGCCGTGGACCGGATTCCTGCATTCCGAATGGGCGGGGCTGGAGCACTTCCGGGCAATCTTCGAACGGGATGACAGCCGGCAGGTTATCTGGAATACATTCATTATCGCATCGTTGAAGATCGTGTTCATTATTGTCGTGCCGGTCACGTTCGCTCTGCTCCTGAACGAAGTGCGCAAGCTGGCACTTAAACGCACAGTGCAGACGCTCGTCTACTTGCCCCACTTTCTGTCATGGGTCATTCTGGGAGGCATTCTGGTCGATCTGCTCTCCCCGCAATCCGGACTTGTTAACCGCATATTGCAGGGCTGGTTCGGGCTTGATCCCGTCTTCTTCCTGGGTGACGGGGACTGGTTCCGGTTCACAGCTGTAGTCAGCCATATATGGAAGGAGTTCGGATACGGCGCCATCATCTATCTGGCCGCCCTCGGCAGCATCAATCCCAATCTGTACGAGGCGGCGGAGGTCGATGGTGCAAGCCGCTGGCAGCAGACGCTCTTCGTAACCCTGCCTGCCCTGGTGCCGATCATTATGGTGTGCACGACGCTGGAGCTGAGCAACATTCTAAGCGCCGGCTTCGATCAGATCTTCAATCTGTACAACCCCATGGTATACAGCAAGGGGGATATTATCGATACGTTCGTCTATCGGGTCGGCATACTGGATCAGCAGATGAGCTTCTCGGCAGCTGTCGGGCTGTTCAAGTCCGTCGTCAGCCTGATTCTCGTCGTCGCCGTCTATTCCATCGCTTACCGAGCCGCTAACTACCGAATCTTCTAGGAGGCAAGCTATGTATTACAAAACAAGACCCTACCGCCTGTTCAGCGTATTGAACTCCTTCATACTTCTGTTCATTGCCGTCCTGTGCATGCTGCCGCTGTGGCACACGCTAGCTGTATCCTTGAGCGGAAGAGCGCCGGCCAACGCCAATCTTGTCATGCTGCTGCCAATAGATTTAACTTTGGACGCTTACCGGAAAACATTGGCCAATCCCGATTTTCTGCAGTCGCTTGGCATCGCGTTTCAACGAACGATTGTCGGAACGTTATTCGGCATGATCGTCATCTTTCTGGCAGCGTATCCGTTATCGAAAACGAAAAGCGCATTCAGCTCCAGATCGTTCTACTCCTGGTTTTTCATTATCATTCTGCTGTTCAACGGAGGACTGGTACCCACCTATATCGTCGTACAGAAGCTGGGCCTCATGAACTCCCTATGGGCGCTGATCCTGCCATCCACAGTCAACGTATGGCTGCTCATTCTGATGATGAGCTTCTTCCGGGGCGTACCGCGGGAGCTGGAAGAAGCGGCGCTCATCGACGGAGCCGGACAATTCCGGATTCTGCTGACCATCTTCCTGCCGATCTCGATGCCGGCCGTTGCCACCCTGTCGCTCTTCACGATGGTCTTCCATTGGAATTCATGGTTCGACGGACTCATCTACATGACGAGAGCGGAGCGGTATCCGCTATCCACCTTCCTCCAGACTATCCTGGTTCAGATCGACACCTCCCAGCTCGGCACCGCGAGCCGGGATCTGGAGAACATCTCGAACAAAACGGTGAAAGCCGCGCAAATCTTTATCGGCGCCTTGCCGATTCTGGCTGTCTACCCGTTCCTGCAAAAATACTTCGTCAAAGGGATGGTGCTGGGCGCGATCAAGGAATGAAGCAAGAAAAGCCGCTTCCGGCGGGTATCCTGAAGAGCGCTCTCTTCAATGCCCCGGAAGCGGCTTTTTCGGCTGCATTCTAAACCATTATGCAAGAACGATGATTTCCTGGCATGCATTCTATTTCACGCCAAGCTCCTGAGCACGCCGCTTGTAAATATCGAACACCTTCAATTCATGCAGCGAGCCCATCACTTCCTTCATGCTTCTCATCTTGAACTTCTTCAATATTTTGTTCACTTGCGTACGAATGGTCACTTCCTCTACGTATCTGGATTTGGCGATTTCTTTGTACGTTGCGCCTTCATAGACGGAGGTGAGAATGGCAAATTCGGAATCCGTCAGTCTCGACATAATGTTGAGCGTATAAATTAAACTGTTTTTTTCATTTTGCAGCTTGGAGAACTCGCCCAATATCTTCTCCGCGATTTCCGGTCTCATATACAGCCGGTCACGGTGAGCGCTGCGAATCGAATTCAATATGTCGGCGATTGAGCTCGTCTTCACGATATAATCGACCGCGCCGGCCCCGTATGCTTGGAAGAGCACATCATCCTCTTCGTGAATAGTCAGCACGATAATCTTCACTTCCGGCCACTCCGCCTTGATGCGCCCAATCGCATCAATACCTGCCAGCGGCGTCTCCATCTCGATGTCCATCAGGACGACATCCGGACTGCCCTCGCGAACGACTTCGACCGCTTCTTCACCGCTTCCCGCCATTGCGATCACTTCAATGTCCGTCTCTCTATCCAGTATCATTCTGAAATAATTGCGAATGTCCTCGATATCGTCAGCCACAACGATGCGAATGCTATCCAATGGCTTCCTCCTCCCTTCTTGCGGCGATCGGCAGCATAATCTCGAATGAAGTGTACTTCCCCCTCTCGCTCTCCACCGTAATGAAGCCCAGATGCGCTTCGATTACGCGATAAACGTACGAGAGCCCCACCCCCCAGTTTTCATGCCTGGATTTCGTAGAGTACAATGGCGTAAAAATCCGCTTCTTCTCTTTTTTGCCTATCCCGATGCCATTATCCACAATTTTCACAAACACCCACTCCTGCTCCGCAGCGACCTCCACAAAGATGTAACCGTTTTCCCTTTTGGCTGCCTGAATGGCTTCGGCGGCGTTAGTGAACAGATTGACCAGCGCTTCGATCAGCTGATACTGATCCGCATAGGCATGGGCGCCTCTTGCCCGATATCGCTTTCGAATGTCGATCTCGCCGGGAACGCCCGACTTCTCCAGCGCCAGCTCCACGCACTCTGCGACGTTCACCTTAATCGGTCTCACTTTAATTTCCCGCAACGAATCCAGTACTTTGGCGGTATGGTTAAGCGAGCTCAATCCGATTTGCTGAAGCCGTTTGACCGCATTCAGCCCCTCCTCGCTGCCATAGCCAATCTCGGCTTGCTCCGCCAATATTTTCACCGTGAACATCGTATTTTTGAAGGAATGGAATACACCCCTCAGATTGGCGTTCAAATTGCTGACGTTGCGATTGATGTGAAGCCGCGTGAAGAAGCTCGTCGCATCGATTCCCCTGAACTTGATCAGAATGACAATCATCGCTTGTACGGCGAGCAGCATGACAACAGGCATTACATGAAAGTAATAAGCCGGTATATCAAGCCGGGAAGGAAAAATAAGCACCTCCGGCATGCTTGCCGACATATAAAACTGCTTGAACGGCCCGACGGCAAAGACGGATATAAACAACAGGTTCAGAAGTCCCATGGTGACAGCCAGCGAAATGGTCTGCTTCTGCTTTAATGAAATATTCGTTCTGGCAATATGCTTGCATAATAGAAATATCGGAAAGAACAAATACAACAGCATCCACAAGATATGAAAGGAATCCATTCCGTACAGCAGCAGGGTCAAATCGCGAGCGCCATAGTAGGAGTCCGTCATCCATTGGTAGGCGACAAAACGCGTATCCGGACTATAGCAGATGACATAAAAGAACGGAGGTATAGCAAGCATGCTATACCTCAACCATCCCTTCCATCGCTTGGAAGACCGATAGGAATCGAATATGAAGGTGGACACAAACTGAGGAATGCTGAACAAATAAATGGCTGAGCCCCAGTTTTGCAATCTATACGTATCATAATAATTCATATTCAAGGAGCTTAAATACAAATACAGCTTGTAATCCAGAAAGAACAGCATGCTTTCCGGGTATTTGTAAGTCCCTCCTTTGACCACGTTCATAATCATGCCAAGAAAGACCATGTTGAGGCCTGCCACCATCAATACGAGCAGCCAGGCGTACCTGTTCCTATAGCTGCGAATCATCAAAAAAAACGAGAACAACGTCAAGAGCAATATCGTATAGACCATAGCAACACCCCTATTATCGCCACTATACGACTACTTTAGCAGCAAACGGAAGCTCTGTCATCCGCCTAACTCATAATTCCTGCTTCAACAGCTCTACCAGTCCCTCCAGCGATTGTACACTTCCGCTGTCGATCCTCTTGCCATCTTGTCTGTAAATACATTGCATATATCTGTCCAATTGCAAAGCCGCCGCTTCAGAATCTCCTTGCTCGCTGAAGTACCGGGCGTCCTCCAGTTTCCTCGTCAGCGATGCAACGATGCCATGAGCTCCGGGCCCTTGGACAAATTCGCCGGTCAGCCGCTCCAGCGTCTCGAATGAAGGCTCGACCTCCGACAGGGAATGGATACTTTGCGGAGGCAAGGTAATCGACATGCCGTCTGCATCCGTGCTTGATACAAGACCTTCCACCTGATGCCGCAGGGATTCGTCGCTCATAATCGCCAGAAAGTTCCGATCGCCTGCCTTCAGCGATATGGTATGGCTCTCCGACTCCGAGCGGTTAATCAATATCACTTCCAGTTGGCCATCCGGCTTCTGGAATGCCAGCGTATACACATCTCCCCCGTAAGACCTTGAAGGAAGCGATTCCAGAAGGACGGAGCCCGGTTCTATCCGGTTATAGAAGTGCTTCAATACATCGTACGTGGGATGCCATGTCTTGTTCAGTTCGTCATATAGGACGAGAATGCCTCCCGGCGATGCGGAATAGGAGAAGTAGAGTAGCAGGTTAGCGCCGCCATATACAAGCGTATCATGCATCGCGACCGCATTCTGAATCGCATGATGCCAAGTCTCTTTCCCCTCCAGATTAATATGCGATTCATTCTCCTGCTCGCCAACGTGAATTCTTACCTGGTGCTGCTCGGCGAGATCGGCGAATGCGTTCAGTCCCTTCACAGTTCGGTCGTAAGCATGGTAGGCCAGCACATCATATACGCCGGGCAGAGCGGACTCCAGCGTTTCCTTGGCGTACTTAACGGATGTATAATTGCCCGGGCTCGTCTCTGCCGCAATATATTCAGCGTCATACTGATTCGCTTCCAGCACCTGCTTCAGCTTGGCTGTAATACTGGAATAACGCGACGGGGTCATGCCGTAAATATACGTTCCGGATACGACATCCTCGCTCAAATACTTGTAGTTCGGTTCGTTGGCTACGGAAATGTAGTCGAAGGTGACGCCGTAATGCTCGCGTGCGTATAAGAAGTACGCAGCCAGACTCTCTACATATTCGTCATCCATTCCGGCCGGCAGCTCCATCTTCTCATTGCTCCAATCGTAATCGTACGGCTTGCCTGCCATCCAGTTCGGGAATCGCCACGGGCTGAAGGATAGCTTGAGGCCGCGGTTCTCCAGCTCCTGCAGCGCCAGAAATTCCTCGTGCATGTCTCCCTGATCGCCGCTCGCGATTGCGCTCCAGTCGAATGTATGAGCATCGTTGTTGTCATTCTCTCGTTCTAGCAAATACCAATAATTGCGAACCCGGATATGCGTCGTATGCAATTCGGTCAACATCTTATCGTAATAGTCAGGATCATCGGCGGCGAATTGCCGCATCCACAGCGTATAGAGATTGCCGCCCCATCCCTCTATCGTCTGGCCTTGCTTATCGGGATCGATTGCAATGCTGCCCTCTTCGCTGAATACTTCAAGCTCCAGCACGCGTGCATCCGTAGCGATGGGATTGACGGAAGGTCCCGTTATAACCATTCTCAGCTTTGTCGTCTCGACCGGCGAGAAGATGACGTCATTGTATTCACCGGCATAGCCGTCCTGCCTGTTGCCGCTGACGGATTCCACCGTCTGCCATTCGCCGTCCAGCCATACTTGTATATCGAAGGCTGCAATCTGCCAATCCGGCACATTCATATTCCCGCTCCACACCTTTACATGAGCCACCGTCACGCTGCCGGGCCATTCAAGCTCATACCAGTGTGGACCGCCGAATGCCGATACCCATCTGCTGTCATTGCTGTCGCGTATGCCGTCAATGGCTTTCTCGGGACCGAAGTCCCCAAGCGAAGATACCGAGCTGGCTGAAGCTGTTGCCTGAGGCGCAATATTGACCGATGCGGCATACGCCCGATGCTCCAATCCCGCACCTGGGCTGAATACACCGGCAAGCAATGCAAGCATACTGAGAATAGCGACCATTCTTTTGACCATATGACATTCTCCTCCTAACAATGAAATGCAATTCGTCTACCCTTTAATGGCTCCGCTTGTCATTCCCGCGATGAAATAGCGATTGAGGAACAAATATACGGCCAGCATCGGAATAATGGATATCATCGTGCCCGCAAGCATTAGATTCCATGAGCTGGCCGCCTCGCCCGTGCTCTTGAGCGCGACGACGCCTACCGTTAACGTACTCTGCTTCGGATTCGATATGGTGAACACCATGGGCATTAGATACTCGTTCCATGCTTGCCTGAAGGTAATAAGGCCGATTGTCGCAATAATCGGCTTTAACAGCGGCAGGATCACGTTCCAGAATGTACGGAAGAAGCTGCAGCCGTCAATCTTGGCCGCTTCATCGATTTCATACGGAATGGAATTGACGAAGCTGCGAACAAGGAATACATTGGCGATATGGAGGCCGAATATTTGAATAATAATGACACCCCACAACGACGTATGGATATGGAACAGCTTCGCGATCTCCAACTGGGGATACAAGGTCACGCTGCCCAGCGACAGGAACATCGTGCTGGTGAAGATACCGAAGATGAGCTTCTTGCCGTGAAACCTTCCTCTTGCGAATACAAAGCCGGCCATTGTGGAATTGAACAGTACGCCAACGACAATGAAGAAGGTGAAGTACATGCTGTTCCATGTATAACGCTTGAAATCGGCCAACACCCATGCCTGCTTGAAGTTGTCAAGCGTGAATGAACGGGGCAGCAGATTGGAGCCGGAAGCTAGCAGCTCTTGATTGGATTTGAACGATGCGAAAAAAACATATAATAATGGAAAAACAGTAAACAGGAGTACTGCAAGCAAAAAGAGATATATCGCCGCCTTGCCGGCGGCATCGATCCATCTTCTGTCCAACGAAATCCCGCCTTCAATAAACTTTATTCATACGCCTGGTCAACAGCAGATAGATGACGGTAATGATGCCGATAATGACAGCGGTAACCAGACCAAGGCTTGAGGCATAGCCAATCTGCGCGACAGAAGAGCCTTCGCCATATTTGAAGAAATACTTGAATATATACGTCATGACAACTTCCGTCTGTCCTGCAGGCTGACCGTTCGTCAATACGAGCACCAGATCCGTCATTTTCAAGCTGCCTATAATCGCAAGCATGAGAACGACCTGCATAACCGGTGCCAGCATGGGAATGGTAATGTGCCAGAACTGCTGTCCTCTGCTGGCGCCGTCTATCTCGGCCGACTCGTACAGATCGGCAGGAATATTCAGCAGTCCCGACAGCAAGAACAATAAATTAATGCCGAAGTTTTGCCATATGGAAGCAATTGCGATAACCGTTAGAGCCAGCCACTTGTTCCCGAACCAGTTCACAGGCTCGTCAATCCAATTCCAATCGAACAGCATGTTGTTCACAATGCCTTCGAAGGTCGCAAACATAAAGTAGAAGAGAAGTCCGATGATCGCCACACTCACGACATTGGGCATAAAAAACATCGTGCGAAAGAAGTGGCGCCCACGTATTTTCCCATGCAATAGAACAGCTAGAGCAAGCGCCAGCGGGATTTCCACCGCCAGCTTGCCGAAGGATAGAATAAACGTATTCAGCATGCTGTCCCAAAAATTCGGATCTCTCGTGAACAGCCGTACAAAATTATCAAAGCCGACGAACTTGGCGTCGATACCGTCATAATCAAACCATGCCCAACGAAAAATCCAGAAAATCGGGTAAATGGCAAATACGAAAAAACCGATTAATTGCGGAGACAGCATCAAATAAGCTTGAAAAGCATCCTTGCGAAACATCGATCGTCACACCTTCTTCCCTTCTGAGACAAGGGGCCGATTGGATCTATAGTTCGCCCGGCCCCCCGTACTTGCTATTGCACCCGGATTGAAAAGCTTTCGTTAATGAACGGTTCCAAATCAAGCGTTCCGTCGTTTACCCCCTGCTGGAGCGCACGGTTGTAGCGTTCATCAAGATCGGCAAAGCCATCCTCAAGCGTAGTCACGCCTGCCCATATTTTCATGAGTACCTGTTTGTAATCGTCACCTTCGATTTTGACGGATGGCGTCGTCAGCGTCTGATACGAGTTGGATATATCGGCGAACTCTGCCCACCCTTTTTTCTCCGGCTGCTTTGTCGCCTTCTTCACAATGCTGTCCTTGTACGGAATAAACTTCGATTCCTCGTAAAGCTTGACAAGCACTTCGTCGGAATTAAACCATCGGTACACTTCCATAACCTTCTCCAGATTGTTCTTGCCTGCCGATTTGGATATGTGCGTCCAACCGGATGCCTGCGTGAACTCCTTGTACTTCGATGCGGGATCGGAGACGGGAATTGCCGCTACGCCCCAGTCCATCTTGGCCGGGAACTGATCGTTCAATACGCCGACATCCCAGGAAGCGCCGAATTTCATGCCGATTCTTCCTTCTGCGAATTGCGCTCTGGCAGGATCATTGTCCAGTCCTTCCGCACCGGGGAAGTAGCTTTTGTCCTGCTTGATCTGCAGCAGCCACTCCATCGCCGGTTGAAAGGCGGAGAAGTTGAATTGGCCCGACTTGTAGTCGAATATCTCATGTCCAATTGAAGAAACGAATGGCATCAGAAGCTCCATATCGAAATAGCCGGACCATTTCATCGGAAGCGCGATTCCGTATTGCTTCTCCTTGGGATTCGTCAACTTCTTGGCATACTCCGCAACTTCCTCCCATGTGGCAGGCGGCTTCGCCTCTCCGTTCGCATCCACAATTCCCGCTTCTTTGAACATTTCTTTGTTGTAGAGAAGCTTGAACGTATTTACATAAGAAGGCACCAGATACGTTTTGCCGTCATAAGAGAAGCTGGGATTGTCCAGCAGACCTTCATACTGCGCCAGAAACTCCTTCCCGCCCGGCATGTCGTCAATGGCAAGCAGCGCTCCCTTCTTGACATTGTCGCCGAGTGATCCGACCGCCTTGAACAGATCCGGCGTCTGATCGGATGCTATGGCGACCTCCAGCAATTTGACATAGTCTCCGCCGTGCACGGTATATTCAATATGAATCCCTTTTTCCTTGCCGATCGTTTGGTTGAACTCATCCACCATTTGCGTCACCACTTCTTTCGAGTGGCCGCTGTTCGTCCATACTTTGACCGTCTCCATCTTGACGTCCGAATCGTTGCCGCCTTCCGCCGCCTCGTTAACAGCACCTTCCGAGCAAGCAGTAAGCGTTATCATAATTAATAAAACGATGATCATGAACATACTCTTTCCATTTCGCTTCAGCATGCGTTCTCCCCCTGTCGTGTTAGCTTTCACGACTTATTATAACTGTGACAAGCATCATGCAATAAGTACGATTATTTATCAACATTTGTTTAAAAAAAGCGTCCCTTCGACGCCGGATGTTGGTTATTTTTCAAACAATCCAAAAAGAGCCGTGCTTCCTGGTAAGGAATTTCGGCTCTTCTTCTCTTTTTCTTAACAACTTGTGTTCCTTACCTGTCATAAAGTCATGCCTGCAGGCAAGGATAGGCTGCTATGGCCATTCTCATACGCAAAGTCGATCACGCCTGCCGGGGTCCGGAACGATAATTTCAGTGCCGACAGGGATTCCGGCAGTTGCGGGCTGAACTTCACTTTCTTCCATCCGGGCTCAGCCGGCTTTATCCCGATAATGTCTTCGATCAGCACAGGAATAGGGGCGCTGGCCCAGGGATGGCACAAGCTCGTATTCCACTTTAAATCCTTCGACCAGGCTTCGAAGCACGCAGTTGCCCCCTCCTTAACCATCGTGCCCCATGAATGAAGCTCTTCGGAGTGGATCAGTTGATAAATCAACTCGAACTCACCCGCTTCCGCCAACGCTTTCAATACGAAGTAAGCCATGTATACGCCGCAGCTAAGCCCCTTGGCGCGAATCAGCTCAATCACTGGCCGTTGTTCCTCTTCCGGCACAAGCCGGAACAGCAGCGGAAGAGCGTTGGCATGCAGTGAGCAATGCTCCGATCCTTCGGCATCGGCAAATAATCCGGTGGCTGGTTGATAGAAAGCATGGCGATAAGCTTCTTTGAAGTATTCCAGATGCGAACTGTCCTCGCCGTACAAGATCGATCTGATCTCGGCCACTGCTTTCATCGCGCCGTAATAGAAAGCATTGATGACGTTATGACAGCCTTCAGCAGGCCGGTCAACCTCGAAATCATAGCCGTCACGCAAATTTTTCGGCCAATCGACCAGGTTCCACTTGTCCGCTACATTTGCCAGCAGCCCGTCTTGTCTCTCGTACTTTTGAAAATGCGATATAATCCTCTCCGCAACGGGCAGCATGTCTTCAAGGAAATCCCGGTCTCCGCTATGCCAATAATAGCGAAGCAACTGCATAGGCCATTGCAAAGAATAGTCGGCGATTTCTTGCATGAGATGTCCCGGGGCGACCGCCATCATGCCGGGACATACTCTGGAAGATAATAATGCGAAATCCATCAGTGATTTTCGAAAGAGCCGCAGGTCTCCCGATAAATAGGTATGGGCATGTGTAATGATCGTGTTATCCCCTAAATATTGGCCTTTCTCCCTGGAGGGACAATCCACATAGTTTTCTTGAGAGCCGTACTTCACTCCGTTCTTGCATATATTCCAGATATTATCCAACAATTCGCTGGACGATTCGAACGAGCAGGCCGCTTCATCGAAAGGATAATGACGAACAATGGCAGCCATAGACGATTGGTCCACGATCACGCCCGGTTCAGCTATGATCTCTACATATCTGAATGCTTTATAATCAAATAATTCGAGAGTTTCATTCGTTCCCCCCGCCAACGTCCACGTGTCCTTATATTTGCAATTGCACCGCATATCATACCGTACGCGACCGTCATCCGTTAATTCTTCGCCGCACAGGATTTCAATCGTCTGTCCATGCTTCCCTGCAGCCCTTAACTGGAATTGTCCCGTTATCTCTTGACCGAAATCGATAAAATAGGCGTTATCCCCCAAAGCTTGAACAACTTCCGGTTGTTGCTCATACACCGATAAGGGTGGAGTCGGCTGCAAAAATAGTTTGTGATCATCGGCCCTGTGCTCCAAGACCGGCTTCCAGTCCGAATCGTTGTATCCCGCAACGCGCCATCCCTCTTGTTTGCAGAGATGATTCACATTCTCCAAATATTGCGTGTTATATCCGATCACTTCACCCGTGCCGTACTCTCGGGTCTCCGTATACTTCCATGTACGGTCCGTCGCTTCTATGACCTTGCCGTCCAACGCCAATTCGGCGATGAGACCTTGTCTGTAGTCTCCGCTGTTGTAGGCTCTGTTGATTAAGCCCATATAATAGACATGCACCGCGATCACATTACGGCCTTGCCGCAAATAAGGCGCGATCGAGTAGCGATTATAGTAATAGTGAAAATAATTGCCTTGCGCGGGACCTTGGCCTACGAATCGATTATTGATGTACAGCTTGTAATAATCATCTGCGGTAATGTCCAGAATGGCGTCCGAGAACGGCCCGTCGATCTCGAATTCCTTCCGCGCCAGCATATGACGGTTTTTAAGATCTTCGCGATGCTCGATCGGATGGGTGAGCTCCTTTTCTTTATGAAACATATCCAGCGGCGATACGTTGCCAAAGTCCTCGTCTGTTATCCATTTCGCAGTCCAGCGCTTATCCATAAATCACCTCTGAATGATTAATTGCGTGCGGGCGATATCATCATGCTAGACCCGGCACGATAGCACCCGCACTGCTCAACTTATGCTTGAGCTTATCCGATGAAACGTCCCGCACGGATATCTTCTCTTCAGCGGCCAGAGCCGCCGCCATGCCCGCCGCCTGTCCCGTTGCCATGCAGGAGGCTTGAACGCGGTACGCGGAGTTTGTGAAACCAATTGATGTTATTCGCCCCCTGTACCTGTTCTCGCTTTGCATCTCCCCATGACTGTAAGCCTTTTCATTATACTTGATTGTTCCATCTGAAGGAATGGTCCATCCTTTACCGGATAGGCGATTCTTTCTTGCAAGCCTTACAACCATTGACAGCCCTACGCCGACTGGTCATAATGGAAGCAAGAATCGCCTGAGGAAGCACCTCTGAAGATACGGGACACCTGTGTGTTTCTTCTTCAGGGGTGCTATTCATATTGAGGGGGATGTTGATCGGTATGAATCGAAACAAAAACGATAAAGATGCAAATCTGTCTAAAAAAAAGGATAAGATCCGGGAACAGCCGGTCACTTACGAGATGTATGCCGAGCTGCCGGACGACGGGCAACGATATGAGATTTTCGACGGGGTATTGGAGCTGATGTCTCCGGGGCCTTCGCCAAGACATCAAGATGTAAGTAGAGAACTGGAATTTATATTGATGCAGAGCTGCAGAGCGGATTACCTTATCTATCATGCACCTATCGATGTCATATTAAGCGACAGCAATGTCGTGCAGCCCGATGTGCTATTGATTCATCGCAGCCGTCTGCATATTGTCACGAGGCGGGGAATAGAGGGGGCTCCTGATCTTGTCGTGGAAATCGTCTCGCCCGGCTCGCGCAGCAGGGATCGCATCACGAAACTCGGGCTTTACGCCCGCCATGGCATTCCCGAATATTGGGTTATCGACTCCGATTCACTCACACTGGAGCAATACAAGCTAATCGATGGCGGGCAATATGAGCTTATTAACCTGTTCGAAGGAGACGATCGGGTATATTCGGACAAGCTGCCGTACGTCTCTTTCTCCGTAAGTGAGATTTTCCGGGAAGTTCGTGCTTGAGCCTGCGGGAGCACTAGTTGCCCCGGCAGGTCCCCATTATTAAACCTTAAAGCGCCCAACTCCTTCTCCCAGTTGAACGGCAAGCTCACTAAGCTGCCGAGATGCAGTGGACACTTCTTCTACAGAAGCTAACTGCTCTTGAGACGAAGCGGCAATTTGTTCCGCGTTGGAGGCGGATATCTGTGCAGTGTGCTCCAGTTCCTCCAACGATGCCGCAATCTCCTCGCTGCCGGCTGACATTTGCTGAGAAGCCGCGGAAACCTCCTGGATCTGACCCGATACTTGCTTTATCGAATTCAAGATGTCGTGGAACGATTCACCGGAGGCATTCGCCAGCTTCGTCCCCTCCCGCGCTACTTCCGACGATGCGTTCAACGATTCCGCAACGGCTTGAGAACGCATGCCAATCTCACGCAAGAATAACGTCACTTCCTCTGAAGAAGATTTGGACCGCTCTGCAAGCTTTCGGATTTCATGCGCGACCACCGCAAAGCCATTGCCATGCTCGCCTGCTTTCGCCGCTTCGATCGCTGCATTGAGAGCCAACAAATTCGTCTGATTCGCCACTTCCCCTATATAGGCCAAAATCTCGTTGATACGGCTGCTGTAATTATTCAATTCATGCATGTCTCCTGCAGCGCTGTCGACCCGTTCCTCGATCATGCCGATCTGCTTCACCGTAAGACCGATAACCTCCGCGCCTGCATTGGCCAGACTCGACGTATCCGCCGCCAAGTCGGCTACTACCGAAGACGATTCCGCAATACGCTGGATGCCGACGGCCATTTCCGTCATAGCGCGCTGGCATTCGCTTGAACTGACAAGCTGGGACTCCGCGCTGACAGCGACCTGGGAGATCGCCTGCACAATTTCTTTGGTTGCCAATTCGGTCTGGCTCGCTGTTCCCTTCAAATGCTGCGACGAGTTGGACACTTCTCCGGATGAGCGGCTAATCTGCATGACAAGCTGACGGAGATTGGAGACCATCTCGTTAAATGCCGTCCCGGCTTGTCCTACCTCATTGGCATTGGTAACAGGGACGCTAACCGTTAAATCTCCTCCTGCGGCTTCCTTCGCCCGCTCCGCGAGCAGTCTGAGCGGCTTCAACGTCGTACGCAGCAGCAGCACAGTAATAAGGATACTTAACAATAGGGCGATCGCGCTTATACCGACCGTCCTCCATACCAACGACTTTAGACGCTCACTCACAAAATGATAGTCATAGTCGATGCCGTATACGGCGACAACTTTGCCTTCCGCATCGGTAATGGGTGCCAAATAAGTAAGCCACTCCCCATATGCATCGGCAAACACATCGGTCAAGCCGGCTTCTCCTGCTATCGCTTTTTCATAAGCTTTGCTGAAACTGCCATGATCCTCATACTCGCTTCCGGCCACAATGTCCAACGACTCCATCGAATCGCTCGCTTGCAAATACCGGAAATAGTTAAGCTCTCCCTCCTGTCTGAACACTGGGAGCAGATAATAAGCGTTCGCAACCAGATAATCATCTGTCGTGCCGCTCAACAATCGCTTTAGAATAGCCATTTGTTCTTCCGGCGGCTCTTGTCCCGCTTCCATAACCGGGGCCGTTTTCTCTGCCAGCACCAGATTGGCTTGGGCGACGTCCCGCAGCTTGTTGCCAACGTCATTGAATTTACGGTAAATTTCATCCACTGAGGATTGATACATCATCGTAGAAATGACGCTTACCAGTACAATAAATAGCAAGGATAATACGATTGAACAGTTTACGACGAGGCTCTGTCTTTTAAACCATCTTGTCAAATTCCCCACACCTCTCATTATGCATAATGAAGATCAAGCTATATTGGAGAATTTCATTATAGCATCGCTACTATTTTTATCCAGTATTTTTCATAAAATGAGATAGAATTCTGTTTTAGACAGTCGCAGCAGTATTTCCAAAATAGTAAAAAAGCCCGGTACGGATGCGTCAAGCATCTGTACCGGGCAATCATCTGGAAGTTCAAGCTGATTCTATTTTATCTATTCCGCCCAAACTTCCAATCCGTTTTCGTTTTCATTATATTCATGCGCGACGGACGCTTCCATTACATCCATGTAAGCCCAATGGTCGCTCCCTACATCGGACCATCTCGGCTTCTGACTGGTCTGTTCCGGATTACGTCCCAGCAGTCCATTGAACAGCGTCACGGCTTCGGCACGAGTAATGTAATCGTTCGGGCGGAACTGTCCGTTGGAATCGCCTGTCATCCACCCTTGACTCGCAATCGACTTGACCGCTACTCTTCCCCAGTGACCGTCAATGTCTGTAAAGCCGATGTCGCCGGACTCCTCAAGCTCGGCAGCCTTAATGTTATAGACGGCCTGAGCCATCTCCGCCCGCGTTACGAATCTGTCGGCCTTGAATGTGCCGTCGGAGTACCCTTTCATCCATCCTTGCTGCAAGGCCTTATCGATAGCGTTCGAAGCCCAGAATCTTGGCGTCAGATCAGCAAGATCAGGTATGTCTCGCACAGACTTCCCTTCCGGAATGATACGGCTTAACACGACAGCCAGCTCGGCGCGGGAAATGCCTCTGTCAGGCTTGAATTCGCCGTCCGGATAACCCTTCATATACGGCTCGTGAAGCGCTGCTCCTTCAGGCTTCATCGAGAAGTCGTAATTGACAATCGATTGGCCGATGGAAATAATACCGCCGCCGATCGAGCTGCCCTCTCCGAAGCTGCCACTGCGGGAATCTTCACGGCTGTCGAACGCGACATATCCTTCCTTCTCTGCGACAAAGTAATAATCGCCCTCCACGAATGGAACCCAGCCGAATTCACCGTCGGCCAGCGTTATCTGCGCAGCGCTGTTCTTATGTGGTGCGAAGTTGTTCAGCACAGGCAGCTTCACAATTGCCCCCGGAGTACGGCCATTATCCCGGTTCCGCTCCGTATCCGCCCAGTATAACGTAATCGCAACGCCTTCCAGCGCATCGCCTGTCAGTGCATCGGACACCTTGCTGCGAGGATCGATCATCCGGCCGTCCGCCTTGTGCTTGCCGGACGCATCCACTTCCAGCTCAGCCACGTGGCCGGCCAGCTCTTGACCGTCTGGAGATTTAACTGTAAATACCATCTTGTACTCACCTGCCGGAAGATTAGTCAGCGTATACTCACCTTCCGCACTGATCGGGAAGGATGAGCGATTAAGCTTCTTGCCGCCGGCGTCCAGCAAGTAACCCGACAGTCGCAATTCATTGCCGATCACATCTGTTACCAGCAGAGAATTCCCGGAGCCGTCCTTGCCCGCATTCAGCTGCGAAGCCGGAGGAATATATGCACTTGGCGGATAGTTCTTATTGACATATACCGTATAGACAGTGGAATACTCGGACTGGTCTGCAGGGTTGATCGAAGTGGCCTTCACTTCTATCTTGTTCTTTCCGTTTCTCAGCGGCAGATTGTCGCTTAGCTCCCCGCTATTGATCGGAGCATAGTCGCCATCGTTCACGCGGATTTCCAGTTTGACAGGCTCGTCCGTTGTCACGGCCGTTACCTTAACGCCTGCTTGCGAGTACGGAATCGTGTTCTTCGTCTCATGCTCCAATACATCGGGATCGAACGCGGTCTTCAGATCATTGTCCTGGACGACAATGTCGGTCAAGAACGGATTCCTGATCACCGTGAACGTATATGTTCTCACCAGATCCAGCTTCTCTTCCGTCGGAACGCCCGCAAGCTCGGCGTCATAATCCGGGGACTTCACACGCACTTCAATCACATTGGTGCCTGCAATCAAGTCCAGATCATCTGTCGTCATGCCGCTGTCGGCCGCTTGATAGTCGGCTTCATCGCTGCTGTTCACTCTAACCTCAATCTTCTCTCCGTCCTGAACGACTGGCGTCAATGCAATTGGAGTACTCGTATGACCCACTGTCGTGAAATAGTCGTATACGCCGCTGCTGAATGCAGGAGCCAGCTCGTCTTCACCCTCGCTTAATCCAGGCGCTGCAAGCGCCGGCTCGCGGTCAACGTATACCGGATATTCGGTAGAGATCACACCGTCCGGTGAAGTGACGCGCACGATAATCGTATTGCGGCCGACATGGAGCGGAAGGTCGTCTGTAACGACACCATTGTCAACTTCAGCGAAGTTTCCGTCATTCACCTTCACGCTAATTGTCGTGTTCTCATCCGCGCCGCTTGGCAGCTGCGGCGTCAGCGCAATTGCATCTTGCTCATTGGCGACCGTGGTCCGGTATCCTGGAGATGGAGTTGGCGTATCGCCGTCGAATTCCGGTGCAATGCCGTCTCCCGCATTCGCTTGCAGATTCTCGAGCTTAGGCGCGCGATCAACGGTGAACGTGTAGACCACGCCTGCCGGATTATCCGGCGTATAGACCTTATATTGGATCGTGTTGCGTCCTACCTGCAATGGAATATCGTCCGTATTTCCGGGAACGACATCTGTATAACCAAGACCGTTAACCTGGAGCGCCAACTGCGCTCCTGCTGGCAAGGAACCCGGTAGAACCGTTGCCGGTGTCATGGCATTCGTCCCGTATGGAACTGCTGCTTCATATTCCGTAGTATAGGGATCGAATGGGTACGGCTGGAAGAGAATCTGTCCATTTCCGCCTACAGGTGTGAAATCAACGTCTTCCAGCACAAGACGGGTATCGATCGTCTTCGACAAGATGTGTTGAACCATTCCCAACTTGTCCTCTGGCGCCGTCTGCGTATCGTCGTAGCTGTACAGAATGGCATTGGCCGTATACTTGCCCGGCGCGAGAGATGTAACATCGAACGTTACCGGGAATTGCTGTCCGGCGGCAGCACCCAAGAAGACCTGGGTATGAATGCCTTTATTGTAACCCGTCTCATCGTCGATCAGGTTCACTTCCAGATAGTAGTCTCCTGGCTCAATCGCTTGCGGAACGACGGCAACATTGACCGTTCCGGCAACGGGCGATGTCGGCTGCAGACTCGCAATCTGCGCCTCAACCATCGGGCCTCTGTCAATGACGAGCTGCGCCCAATATGCATTGAGCAACCAGTTATTCGAGCTGCCAAGACCGTTAGTTACATCAATCTGAAGATCATTGGCGAGCAGCACCTTTGCAAGATCGAGCGTGAATACAGACGTACTGTTCTGCTCGTTCTGTCCGCTCAGAAAGCCCAGATTTTCGCCGTTCCAATAGACGATGTCCCACTCTCCTTGAGCTTCGTCCACATCGTTGGCATAAATAAGCAGATGCGCCGTTTGCTTCGGCAGATAAGTGCTTTCGGATACGGTAACCGTCTCATGGATCGGAGGGTCGTTCGTATAGATCGACTGATGAATGGGATGATGAAAACTTTTTCCCGCAGCCTTCGCACTCTCCCCTCCTATAAATCCGACAGATGTTACGATCATGCACATAATTAGCAGCATGGATAACCATGAGCGTTGATACATTCGCTTCATAAAGCAATTCCATCTCCTTTTAGTTACTAAGTTTCACCCTGCAAATTCGCCTGTCATTCGACTTTATCCGCTAATAGACGACACCTCTTTCCTTGTTGTGAATGTAGAAATATGTATGAAATACTCATTATTTCTCAGTATAGTACGCCCTTCTGACCAATCAATGACCAACTGCCTGTCTCCAAAAGCTCCTCAGTACCCCCACCAAAAAGCTGCTCTCCTCTGCAAAACTTCGCAAAAGAAAGCAGCTTTTTTGGCTGTAGGAATCGACTTGCTCTAAATGAATACCTTCCGCCCCTCAAACCAATCTACAATCTCTTGGTCCGGCTGCACAGCCAGTTCCTTGTCCAGCAACCGCTTATAGGACTGGTAATGCTTCTCCACGGATTCAGAGTCATTCAACATATCGTACTGTTTCAGAATTCCCAACATGATGTCCGGAGAGAGCGGATCGATTTTATTGGCTTGATGGTACACTCTCAAAGCTTTGGTCAACAGCCGCTCCTTCGTGTAGAATTGTCCTACCTCCCTAACAAGCCTGATCCATATTGACCTTATTCGCTGGCGTTCTATCTCCGCCCAATCGTAATTATCATCCGCAAAGTAGTCGCCGCTGTACGCATTCAGAATTTCTTCATACTGATTGACATTGGACAACGATAGGCTCTTCAAGGACGAAAGGTTCTGTTCCCAGTTATTAATATCAACCGTAACGCCGCTCATCGTTAACTTGTAGCCGTAATCGGTATGCTGCAATCGGAAGTGGTCTTCAAGTTGGCAACACTTCAATTGTTTCCGAATACGATAGATGCTTGTATGCAGATTCGTAAGCCCGCTCTTCTCGTTTACATTGGGCCATAGCAATTCCAGTAGAGCCTCCTTGCTAACGATCTGATCACGATGATGAAACAAGTAGGCCAACAATTCTTTTACTTTCACGGTACGCCATGTCGGCTGATCTGCTGAGTCGTTCCGGACGACAAGCTGCATAGCCCCCATACATTGAAAGTGAACGGACGACAGCGTCTGTTCCGGTTCAACATACCCCAGCATTTGACGATACTGTACCAGTCGCTTCACTGTTTTCTCAAGGCGTTCATCTTCAACGGGCTTCAACAGATAGTCCAGGGCATTAATCTCGAATGCTTTGACCGATTTGTCGTCGTAAGCGGTAACAAAAACGACAGATATGTACGGAGATATTTCTTTCACTCGTTCAGCCGCTTCTATCCCGTCCAGACCCGGCATCCAAATATCAAGAAAAACCGCATCCGGCTGTTGAATGCGGATTTGTTCCAACGCTTGAATGGCGTCCATATAAGAGCCAATTACTTCAATCTCTTGATATTTGCTGATCATCCTCTCCAAATTGAACAGAGCTAGCCGCTCATCGTCAACCAGAATCGTTTTTATCGACATATCCATCCCCCCCAATGCTTTCCGTTATCTTTTTGCACAGTCAGGTTAATAGAGCTATCGTACAATTCCCATCTATACAACTTCTAAAAAAAGAGACACGAAACACAGGTATCCTTGTGTTTTGTGTCTCTTCTATTATTCCCGGTCACTATTAATCACGGGGATTAATTGAATTTTTAGCGAAACTCTATTTTTTATCTCACGAATCTGATATCTTCAGCTATACGCCTCATTAAGCTGCGGAATTAACGCCTCGACCGACAGCCGCCATTCATCCAGCTTCCGCTTCATCCGCTCCGCCAGCTCCGGCTCCGCTTCGGCCAGATTGCGGCTCTCTTCTATATCTTCGCGCAAATGATAGAGCTCCAGACGGCCGTCCTCATAAAATTCAATCAGCTTGTAATCGCCCATCCGAACCGATGAACCCGGCGTCCCGCCTTGATTACCGTAATGCGGATAATGCCAGAAGATCGCTTCTCTCTCCAGCGCTCCCGCGCCGTTCAGCAACGGCATGAGACTTGTTCCGTCGATCACATGGGACGGCTTCGCCCCCAGACCCGCCGCTTCCATGAAGGTGGGGTACAGATCCGGCGTCGTAATGGGCTCCTCCGATACTCCTCCGGGTGCAATGACGCCGGGCCACCGCATAATGAACGGCTCGCGCACGCCGCCCTCGTACATCCAGCCCTTGCCTTCGCTGAGCGGAGCATTGCAGGTCGGAGAGCCTTCCGCCGTAGACAGGCCGCCGTTGTCGGAAGTGAAGACAATGAGCGTATTGTCCGCTACTTCCGCTTCCTCCAGCGCGTCCAGCAGCCGGCCGATGTTCCAGTCCAGATTATAGACCATAGCCGCATAGACGGGATCGGACTGCAGCAGTCTGCGCGTCACCTGCAGATGCCGCTTCTGCTCTGTAGGGAACGCTTCTCCCACTTCGAATGGCTCAATCTCATCCAATCCGATCTCCTCTGCCTTCTTCCGGAAGCGTGCAATGTCTTCCTCCTTCGCTTGAATCGGCGTATGGACGGCATAATGCCACAGATTCAGGAAGAATGGACGATCATCCTTCTGACGGATGAGCGCAATAGCCTCGTCTGTAATCCGGTCGGTCAAGTATTCACCCTCCGGCCCGTCCTCCAGCGCCGCCAGACCGTATGGGCTGAAGTATCCCTTCTTCGGACAGCCCCAACTGCTGCCGCCGACATTGATATCGAAGCCATGACACTCCGGTTCGTAGCCTTCTCCGCCCAGATGCCACTTGCCGACATGC
Organism: Paenibacillus sp. J5C2022; assembly: GCF_025567625.1. Lineage (GTDB taxonomy): Bacteria > Bacillota > Bacilli > Paenibacillales > Paenibacillaceae > Pristimantibacillus. The sequence goes on from NZ_JAOQJC010000018.1 coordinate 111,066, forward strand.
CATGTCCGGTAGCCCGCCTCCTTCAGCTCCGTCGCAATCGTCCGCTCATGCAGCGGAAGCTGCTTCACATAAGGCACGTCGACCAGCTTGCCGCGGCACGGATGATAATTGCCCGTATCGTCGATCCAATCCGTCACGCCTACCGTCGCCGGGTATTTGCCCGTCAAGGCGCTTGCCCGCGTAGGCGAGCAGACCGGGCATGCGGCATAGCCATCCGTGAAACGGATGCCCTCCTGCGCCATCCGGTCCAGATTCGGCGTCTCATAATAGTCACTTCCGTAGCATTGCAGGTCCTTCCAACCCATATCGTCAATCAGTATAAACACAATATTCGGCGCTGTGCGCATGATGAACCTCTCCCTCTTCTCCAATGAAAAGTCTGCGTGCATAAGCACAACCATTCCGCGCTCAGTTGCTTCAATCGCTAATTCGTCTTGAGACAAGCAGGTACCATCCCGCATATATCGCGCAGACGACGCCCAGAAAACAAAATCCTCCGAAGATGGCCAGAAGGGATGAAAAGTAGCCAAACCCAAGCCCCGTCGCGACCATTACCGCGTTCATCGCCAAAGATTGAAAAGAGTCGATCGTCGCCCTCATAGAAGAAGAGCCGATCCGGTGATGCAAATATCCCGTCGCTAGCGGTTCTACCATTATATGACTACATCAGCAGCCCAAGCCACTGTTCCTTGGTAATCGGACCGAAGTAATACGGCAAGTCCAGCTGGTCGCTCCACTTCTGCAGCTCATCCGCATCGTACCGCTTGCCGATAAGCCCTGCAGCCACCTCGCCGCTCTCGCCCCGTCCGAAGAAATCGCCGAATATGGCGGCATCCGCAATGACGCCGTCTTCAACCTGCAGACGTACATCGAACGTGCCGACGCCTTCAATCCGCTTGCGCTGCTGCATGTTGAACGCCGGGGAACGGCCGTATGTCCACTCCCAGCTGCGATAGCGCTCATTCGCTAATTTTTGCACATTTTCCCAGTCTTGATCCGTCAGCTCATAGGTTGGAGCTTCATCCATCCCTTCGAAAATTGAGGCCAGCAGCGCCTGCCGGAACTGTTCTATCTCCATCGGCTCTTGCAGGAATTCGGAAATATTGGCGACACGGCTCCGGATCGATTTTGTCGATTTCGACACATACTTCTCCGCATTCACCTTCAGCGCGGAGATGACATTCTCGATCTCGGAATCGAACAACAGCGTGCCGTGGCTGAACATTCTGCCCTTGGAATGGAACTGCGCGTTGCCGGATATTTTCCGTTCGCCGACTTGCAAGTCGTTGCGCCCCGTCAGCTCGGCGTCGACACCCATGCCTTGCAGCGCCTTCACGACAGGCTCCGTGAACTTCTTGAAGTTGTGGAACGAAGCGCCGTCGTCGCGCATAATGAAGCTGAAGTTCAAGTTGCCAAGGTCGTGGTAGACGGCTCCGCCGCCGGACAAGCGGCGCACAACGTGAATATTGTTCTCCTTCATATAATCTGCATTTATTTCCTCGACCGTATTCTGATTTTTGCCGATAATAATAGACGGCTCATTGATATAGAAGAGCAAGTAGTCGTCATCCGGCAATGACCGCAATATGTATTCCTCCAGCGCCAGATTCAGCGCCGGGTCCGTATTCCCGTTGTTGCTTACGAATCGCATAGGTTGTTCCTCCAATAGCCTCATATTTGAGTCACTCATGGCTAATAGCTCATGTCATCTGCATTATAGCCCCTCTCGCAATCCGCTTCAACTTGCCCTATACTGGGGAGCAACGGAAGAACTCACAGGAATGGAACAGATAAGATTGATCAACCACTCACAGGTATAGTTGAAAGGAGAGATGCGAGATGGAATACCGTCGTCTGGGAAGCAGCGGCTTGAAGGTGTCCAAGCTGGGACTTGGCACGAACGCGTTCGGCAAGAGAGCCGACCGGCAAGCCTCAATGGACATTATCCGTTATGCAATCGATCAGGGAATGACATTCATCGACACTGCCAACATCTATGCGGGTACGAAATCGGAGGAAATCATCGGCGAAGCTCTGGAGGGAATGCGGCATGAAGTCGTCTTGACGACGAAGGCCGGTCTGCCGACAGGCTCGGGGCCATACGACAAGGGTTCTTCCAGAAGGCATCTTATGGGGGAACTGGAGAAAAGCCTGAAGCGGCTCAGAACGGATTACATCGACCTGTATCAGATTCACACGTTCGATCCTGACACGCCGCTGGAGGAAACGTTAAGGACGCTGGAGGATATGGTCGCATCGGGCAAGGTGCGCTATATCGGGGCATCCAATTACTATGCGTGGGAGCTTATGAAAGCTCTCGGCATTAGCGATCGGCTCGGTCTGAACCGCTATGCTTCCATCCAGACCTGCTACTCGCTCGCCGACCGTACGCCGGAGCGCGAGCTGGTGCCCCTCTGTCTGGATCAGGAGGTCGGCATTATCCCGTACTTCCCGCTCGCCGGGGGCATCCTCACAGGGAAGTATCGTGCCGAAGCCGAAGTTCCGGCAGGCTCGCGAGCGGATACGGACCCGAACTTCCGGCGCTTCCTCGGCGAAGATGTTATGGCGCTCGGAGATGCGGTGGGCAGACTGGCGGCAGCCGTCGGCACGACGCCCGGCGCGCTATCGCTCGCCTGGCTGATGGCTCAGCCTGCCGTCTCCACAGTTATCGTCGGCGCGACGCGCACCGCCCAGCTGCAGGATAGCCTGACCAGCGTAGCGCTGAAGCTGGACGACGATATGCTGGCCGAGCTTGACCGTGTCAGCGCACCGTTCCGCAGCGGCGAGCCGTTCGCGGTCTACAGGCTGACGTAGAGAAGGCAGCGTGTTGGCTGGCGCTGGCGTTGGCGCCGGCACCGTTACGCCAGTGGCAAGGCTAATGCGCATACATTGTTGTTGATTGCTCTCCGGCGGCACGACTTATGCGTTGACGATGCTGCCGATTGCTCTCCGGCGGCACGACTTATGCGTTGATAGTGCTGCCGATTGCTCTCCAGCGGCACGACTAATGCGTTGACAGTGCCGCTCCCCAATCCCCCACAATATTGCCAGATGGATTTCATACAGTTATTGACGATCCGAAATTCGCGTATAGGCGACTTACTGGAAAAAATACAGCTAGTTTTGGCAATGATGTCTTGAAGTGCACTTCAAGACATCATTAATGACATGAAATCCAGTTAGTCGTACGGAATTAACTAAAATTTGTAATATTAATTACTATAAATCCAGTTAGTCTAAAAACCAGTCCACCTTACCCCCCTGCCAGATACGCCTCTCACCATCCCACCTTACCGCCCCACCAGACACGCCAGCCCCTCTCACCATCCCACTCTTACTGCCCCGCCGGACACACCAGTCCCTCTTACCACCATGCCAGATACGCCAGTCACTCTTACCGCTCCACCGGAAACACCAGCCCTCTTACCTGTCCGCCGGATACACCAGTCCCAATTGCCGTCTCGCTTCATCCATAATCTCCAGGGTGAGCATGGACACCTCATGTGTGTTCACCGCTGATTCCATGCGTCCTTCCTTGATCAGAGAGATGAACTCCGCCACTTCGTAGAACATATTATGCTCCACCGTCGGCTGCGACAGCTCTTCCGAGCGCCCATCGCGGTAAGCGAGCGTAATCCCCGTCGGTTCGCTAATCTTGTTGATGATGAGGCTGGCGTCCTCCCCTTGAATTTCCGCAGGCAGCGACGAATGCGTGATTTTGGAATACATCAACACCGCATCCATATGCTCATATTCCAGCAAAATGCTGCCCTCGCCATCGACGCCGCTCTCCAGCATATACCCCGTCGCCTTCACCGCCTTCGGCTTGCCGAATAGCGCGACGGCTGGATAGATACAGTAAATGCCGATGTCCACCAAAGCGCCGTTAGACAGCTCCGGCTTGAACGCATTCATCACATTGCCCGCCTTGTAGGCGTCGTATCTGGAGGAATATTGGCAGAAGCTTGCGAAGTATCGGCGCACCTGGCCAATCCGGCCCAAATTCTCCCTCACAGCTTCGAAGCCCGGCATGAATGTAGACTTCACCGCTTCCATCAGCAGGACGCCATTCTCCTTGGCGACGGCGATCATCTCTGCGAACTCGCGCGCATTGGAGGCGACCGGCTTCTCGCACAGCACATGCAGGCCGTGCTTCATGGCCGCCATCGCTTGCTCCGCATGGAAGATATTGGGACTGGCGATATAGAGCGCATCGATCTCCCCGCTGCCGAACATCTCCTCCGTATTCGTGAATACATGCGGAATGCCGTGCTTGTCCGCGAACGCTCGCCCCGTCTCTTCCTTGCGCGAATAGACAGCCTGCAGCCTGAACTCCTCATGCAGCCGCGCTCCCGCAATGAAGCGGTCCGTTATCCAATTGGTTCCGATTACGCCAAATCGTATCATTACTAACATCTCCTTCTTTGACAAGCATCAATCTTCTAGTATATATTGGGAAGCTAGTACAACTATTGTTTCATCAGGAGGGACAACTCTTGGATTCTATCATCTTGTTTATTATCGGAATTCTGCTTCATTTGACGCTATGGACCATTCTGATCAGCTCCAGCAAGCCTAAGGACAATCTATGGTTCGGCGTCACCTGGCCGAAGAAAGCGCTGGCCGATGAACAGTTGACGCGATTGCAGCAAGAGTACCGCAAATCCATTGCCATGTACAGCATCACTGCATTCGTAACGCTGCTGCCGATCTTTCTGCTTGGCGGCTTCTTTTCGCTTGCCTTCATTTACTTGCTGCTGTGGACCGCCAGCCTCATATACACCTCCACTGCCGCATTCAAGCGCATTCACCACCGGGCCATGCTGCTCAAGCGCAATAACAAGTGGTTCGTAGGCAAATCCCGGACGATTAACATCGGCGGCGATATCGAACGCTATACGGCCATGACTCCGCTATCCTTCTATTGGTTCCTCATTCCTGCAGCGATGTCGATCCTACTGATTGTATTATCGCTCGGCAACGATAATTTCCTTCTTCGCATGACAGGAGTCGCTTCCCTATTGATGACCGGCGTTGTCTTCGCCATCAATATAGCGTTCACAGGCGGCAGACCGCGCGCATACAGTCTGAATCCCGCCGCGAATATCGCCATCCACCATGCTGCCAGACGTTACTGGTCTATGCTGTGGCTGGGTATGGCCGTCTTTGAAGCGGCGAACGCATTCATCGCCTATTATGTACTGTCGCAAGGCAATTCGGCCGATCCGGAGCTGTGGCTGGGCGGCATATTCGTCATCTCGCTCGTGCCGATCATGGCCATCTATTACGTCCATAATCTGATTCGCAACCTGCAGTACCGCTATGCCAACACAGACGGAATCTGCTATCAAGCGGACAATGACGTGCATTGGCGCTACGGCATTCATTATTACAATAAAGCTGACAGCAAAGTATGGACGGCGAAGCGCATCGGCGCAGGATATACCGTCAATATGGCAACAGCCGGAGGCAGAATGATCTTCTACGGCGTGCCGGTGCTCGTGCTTGCCATTCTTATTCCCGTCACCATCATGATTGTGCGAGCCGATACGTCAGCACCTGCACTTGCAATCGATGAACGCGGAACGGTGACCATTCAGGATACCAGCTATCCTTATACGTTCCAGCTTGACGATGTGATAGAGATTCATCTGGAGGACCAGATGCCAAGCGGCTTCAAGTCAGACGGCATCGCCACTTCCGCCTATGCCAGAGGCAACTTCAAGCTGAGCGAGCTGGGCAAGGCGAAGCTGTATGTGTTCAAGAAGTCTCCGCCATTCATCGTCATGAAGCTGGACGGGTTGCATATCGTATACAACGAAGAAGACCCCGAGGCGACGAATCAGCTCTATGAAGAGCTGAAGGAGCGCATGCGCATGCTTGACTAACGGCTGCACGATAAGTGGAATAAGCACTCCATCTGCAAGACTAATCGCTCTACGAACTGCATAATACGAGCATAATTCACCTGCGCCTCGTCGGATGCCGATGAGAGCATGTGCATTGCCGCTCACTCCTCGTCGCCGGCCAGCAGATCGCATAGCAGACGCTGCGGATTGTTCACGAACTGTCTCGTGACCGCCACATGCTCCGTCTCCTCCCAGCGGACTTCGTCTATCGCGTCTTCGTTCAGCTGATAGATAATCGCGTCGGGATACGCCATTAGAATCGGCGAGTGCGTAGCGATAATGAATTGGGAGTTGCCCTCCACGAGCTGATGCATGCGGGCAAGCATCGCCATCTGGCGGGAGGGGGATAACGCCGCCTCCGGCTCGTCCAGAATGTACAGGCCGTTCCCGCTGAACCGATGCAGGAAGGTCGCGAAGAACGACTCCCCGTGCGACTGCTCGTGCAGCGACTTTCCGCCGTACGATTCAATGATGGGCGGACCGAAGGAGAATTCCCGGTCCATCTCATCGATATTGGTCGCCAGATTGTAATAGCTCTCCGCACGGAAGAAGAAGCCGTCCCTCGGTCTTCTCGGCCCTCTCACCGTGCGCAAGTATTCATGCAGCGGGGAATGGGTCGCCGCCGTCTCGAAGGTGAAGTTCATCGTTCCCCCTTCCGCATTGAACCCCAGCGCCACGGCGATGCCTTCGATCAAGGTCGACTTGCCCGCTCCGTTCTCTCCTACGATGAACGTCACCTTGGGATGGAACGCAAGCTCGTCGAGATGCCGTACGGCATCCAGGCTGAACGGATACGACTCGAAGGAAGGAACCTGTTCCCGCAGCAGATAAACCTTCCGCAAGTAATGACCTAATTCATACAGAGACACCTCTACACCAACCTCCATCTTGCTTTCACTGTCAAACAAACCAATCCAATACCCTCTGTCATACTTGCTTATATCCAGTTTTCTACCATTGTCTATCTCTATTATTCGGAGACCCCTAATTCCGTCTCCATTTATCTCCTTGCAGCTGCTTCCACACCGTCTTGTTGCTGTACTGCTTCTGCGAACTGATATCTTCGCCGAACCATTCCGGCGCGACGAACGCCTCCGCCTCCTCTACAGAGGCGAATTCCACCTCCAGCACAGCCAGTTGAATCTGGTCGTACATATCGATCTCCACCGTTCTCCCGTTCCACTGCGCGGTCAGGCGGTTTTTCGTCAGAGGCGTATAGCCGAAGGCGTTCATCACTTGCTCATAGATGCCTTCCGAAATATCGTATTCCACTTCTTCACGTACAAGTCCGTTGCCCCGTTTGAACGTATGGGTGTAGGACACTTCCCCCGCAGCCATATCCGTAATGCGGCGGACTCTCAGCTCCTGCTGCTCATCTATCGCGATATAAGTCTGTTCAATTCGCTGCTCCGACACCAACGCAAGCTCCCCGGAATCCAGCTTGTCCAGTGACTGCTGCGGCAGCAAATACTTCTTCTCTATCTCCATTCCCATCTCATCCACTCCTCTTGCCATCGATTCTTTGAATGTACCAAATCGCCATGCGGGAAGCAACTTTATTCATACCGGATTTTGTTCACCACGAGGTGGAATCGCTTACTCCGGTCTTCCTTGCTCCAACCAATCCAGTTATCACTTTCGGCGAGAGCCCCGGCTGACTCAGAGAACAGCAAGCAGCCAAGCCGCTCTTGCGGCTCAGCTGCAGACGATATGAAATTACGCGCCAAACGGGCGTTCACATGCCGCGTGAACTCAACGATTTAAGCTGTCAGCAATGAATTGGGCGTCCGCCCAATCGGCGTGATCATTGCCATTTCCATCGCCGGCATCGGTAACGACTAACTTTAATTGTTGCCTTCCACTAACATCAACATCAACAAACTTGGCCGGAGTGTCTCTTTTCATCGTCCCGCTGTCAAATAATTTTTCACCATCGGCCCATACTTGAAAATTTACGGATCCGACATCGTTCATATTTTTCTCCTGATCAAGGCCTACGTAGCATTGAAAGCGATCATACCCTCTCCCGGCAATGTCGTAAATGATTTCTGAATTAGCATGGGTTCCAATTCCTTTACCATAGGTGACAACGCCCGAATCACTTAACAATGTAATCGGGTTCCCTTCGACACTGGCATCTCGATGTATCGTTCCCCAGCCAGTCGTCGCATAAATCCACGGAAGGTCGCTTAAATACAATTGTGAAGTAATGTTAAAATGAATGTTATACGTTCTCGTCACTGCTCCATCTGCCGAGGTGACTGTAATCACGGTAGTACCCGGAAGTTGCTCAGCCGGTGAAATATTTACTATGACATCGTTATTGGCCGGAACGACTTCCACCGTGGGTACATCCGATATCGTGCCTTCCAAAAATGTCATGTAGTAATCTTTGGTTACGTGATCAAAGCTTGATAAGGAATCCCCGTTGATCTTGATGTCATCTACTAACACCTCTTTCAACAGCTTAGCCCCGGCCCAATCAGCATGATCCGCACCATTGCCGACGCCACCGCTCTTTACTTCCAGCATAAGAACATCGAAATCGGAAACATCAATATTGACATGCCGGGAATCCGCGTCATCTTTTATTACACCGCTTTCATAGAGTTTTTCCCCGTCTCCCCACACTTCGAAGATGACAGCCCCCCCTTGAGTTTCACCGTCTAGTCCAATATCAGAGATAAATCTTGAAAAGCTTTTGCCGATATAAAACGAAACGTTAGAGTTCGCATGGACACCCAATCCTTTTTCATACCCTGCACCGTTCACAGTGATCATATTGCCATCACCTTTACCGATCCCGCCGACACTTGTATCCCTTTCAACCGGACCCCAGCCGTTTGAAACATTGCCGATAAAATGCATGTCGCTGAGAAATGTGTCTTCCGTCGGAGGGGCAGACGGGACCTGCACGGAAAATCCCGAGAGTGCATGCCCCTGAATCCCCTTACCTGAACCGTACATGGCATCCGCTGCAAGATGACTCCAGCCAGTCCCAGCGTCTTGAGGCACCGTCACCTTCCAACTCACCTTGACGGAATTGTTTTTGCCTTTCGGCGGAATGGTTTGAAATATGGTATCCGATCCGGGGATTACTTCCCATCCTTCCGGTGCATTCAGATTGATATCCAGGTTATGGACAGCCACTCTTCCATAATTGGTCATCGTTGTGATGATCGTTTTGGTTTCACCTGGGGCTATAACAGAAGGAGCGTCAAAGGATATACCGACAGCGGCCGGCACCTCGTTTGGTGTTCCGAGTGCAACGCGGTAGGTGACTGCAGAAAACGGTTCAACATTGGCGACGATTTTGTCGGCATAACTCATGATTTGGCCAGTCCAATAGTCTTCAGCCAAATAAGCCGAAGCATGTTTGAAACCTAATTTTTCCGGTTCGGCACTGATTGTTGTCGCTGCAGTTGTCCGGTTGACCATTGTAATCATTTTGCTTCCGTCAGACAACGATTTCACCCAAATTTCTTTGCCGTCATGATTGATAATACGCTTGAATCCGTCAGTTGAAACCTCATTACTCGTTCCCGGACTGATTCGATACATCATAATCCCGTGAGCCGGAACAGAAGCACTGATTTTTTCTGTGGTCGTTGTTGTTTCATGTGCCCAGAGATTCCGAACCGTATAGGTTTTCTGGTCAACAGAGGGCGGTATGCCCAATTGACTAAGATTTATCTCCACATTTGACGCATCATCGGTTGAGTTGAAGAACAACACGGCTTTGTCCCCATTGGCCATCGGTTTCAACAATACAAAATTTCCATCGTTTTGCTGCTTGATGGGACGTCCCTGTATGCCGATTGGGTCCTGATTCACCGCAGTCACTTCACGATTGGCGTAAATATCTAGAATTTCCTGGGGGGCATTCACTAGATCGGTACCCGCAAGCAATGGCGCAGCCATAATGGACCAAAGACCAAGTTCGGTACGATATTCTTCCAGACTCTTGCCCCCGTTACCGATTTCCAACATATCGGGATCATTCCAATAGCCTGGACCGGCATACGGATACAGTTCAACATTCCTAAGGATATGGAATAACATCCTTATATACGAATCACTAATATCACCGGTTGTCCGCCACAGATTCCCCACTTGCTTGCCCCATTGCCACGGATTATCGCTTCCTCCAACGCTCATACTGAAGACAATGTCCCGTCCTGTAGCCGCAAGCGCATCGCGCATCTTCGAATAGCGTTCCTGTATCGGTCGATCCAGAGTGTCGCCGCAATTATCATACTTTAAATAGTCGATTCCCCACTCGGCAAAGCTTTGGGCATCTTTCCTTTCATGATTGAGACTCCCGGGATAATTGGCACAAGTCGTGATACCTGCGCTTGCGTAAATCCCCATCTTCAGACCAAGAGAGTGTACATAATCGGCGACCTCCTTAATTCCGTCCGGAAACTTTTCCGGATCGGGAATCAAATTGCCGTTTTCATCGCGATGATCAAGCATCCAGCAATCATCGAGGTTGACGTATTGATAGCCCGCTTCTTTCATTCCGGACTCCACAATCTTATTAGCCGTTTCCTTCACGAGATCGGCATCAACGCTGCAACTAAAGGTGTTCCAGCCATTCCAGCCCATCGGAGGCGTTTCCGCAAGCCCATTGTCAAGCGCATGAGCTTGCGATTGATTGAACCCCAACATCCCAATACCCAGCGTAAACCAAAACAAAAGCGTTACCAACGACTTTTGAAACCAATGGTTGGTCATTGCGGCTATCATCCTTTCTTTTATTTTTATTCTCGTCCGTGAATGAGAACTTGTGCGTAGGAATCAAGCACCGATGCTATTCGGGCGGATATCAATCCTTGCGCTTGGACGGCTTCGTCGTGAATATGCGCGAGAAAATCCTGCATATACGTTACGGCCTCATCTGGATTGTTGTCGTCCAGAAGCTGCTTGATGATCTGCAAGCGGTACGATAAGTCATTGCCGAAAGCCGGGTCGATCTCGTTCAACGCGACATATCGATTTACAAGCTCAGCCATCGTCTCTGGAGATACATTCGTATCATTTTTTTGATAGTTTTGGGTGACGAATTGATACATCCAATCGTATAGAATGCGATTATTCGGATCATTGCTTCTTGCACTATCGCGCAGCCCGACATTGCCTTGATAATAAGCTTTGTAGACATCGTTCATATAACCGTAGTCGACTCCGCCGTTCAAATACTCGATATAACGGTCCCTGTACGTGAGAAACGAATTCATCCGTGTATCGAATTCCATCTCCACGCCGATGCCGTATTGCTTGGAAAGACCGGCCGAATCTTGAATCCGGGACGGATCCGTCTCATCGAAGTAGTAATTCGGCTGCTGCGCTACCGCATCGAAGCCAAGCTTCTCCCAAGCGAATACGCCCTTGGCTAAAAAATTAGGGATCCAGAAAAACTTCTGTTTTTCCCGATGGACCAGTCGACTCGTATGTTGGATGATCTTTGTATCGTTCTCATCATAAAGGTCGGCGCTTTCCGCCATCCAATACATCCCGGCCAACTCGAGATTGGAATAATCGTGCTCGGTCCAGCGTTGTTTCACCTGATCCATATACCAATCTATCGCTTTTTGCTTGTCGGCGAAAGCCGCTTCCATGCCGACCTGATCCGGGTTGAAGTTCTCTATCACGCCGTCGCCGTCAACATCGCCGAACTCGCCAGCCGCATCGCCCGGGTTCGGAACCATCAGCACGACCTTTGTCTTGCGTTTCGGTTCGCCCAATTTTGCGCCAACCTCTTCTGCCGCTTCATTGAGCTGCCACATATCGCCTTGCAGAGCGAACGTTTTGTCCAGATACCAATACCAATCTTCAAGCTTGGCATTGATGCCAAAGTCCCGCTGCCCGTCCTGCGTCCTAATGCCGAGATAAAGCACCCCGTCGTATAGCCAGTCGACCGGTTCTCCTTGCGCGTTCACGTAGCTGATGTACGGGATGATATTGTCTTTCGTCCAATCTCCGGCCCCGCTATCGTAATGTCCGTTATACAGCAGCGCAAGATTGCGGATGCCTCCCGTCACTTTGCCCGGCTGCAGGTAAGCTGGATGCTCCGGCTTCAGCTTGACGGCGTGACGGGCTTTGCCGTCGACACCCCAAATTTCGATTTCATCGAGAAAGGTCCATACTTGGGTCATGAACGTAACTTTTACATATCGCGTATAGACGAACTCCGCATTTCCTTTCTCTTTCGGCAAGCTGTCGGCCGCAATATCCCAGACAAATGCCTGATCTGTCGGCGGCCCCGGCAGCCAGAGCTGGATTGCGGTGTTTTTATGCGACAGAGGCGCCCAGTTCACGCCGTCATCCGACGCGTACATGGACACTGTATTGGGATAAAAAATACCGTTGCCCGTGTCCTGCATAAAATGCGCTTTCACGGCGTTAATCGATTTAAAATCCTGCAAGTCAAATACAACTTCTCGGGTCATTCCCCGAAGGTGCCCCTGCCAGGCGCTATCCAGGAAGTCCATCGACGCGTACATGCCATCGGTCAACTCATTGCCTGAGTCAGGGTAGCCTTCATAAGCGGCGGTAGAGAACTGGTAGCTTAACCCCGCAGCCAGGTTTTCCGGGTCTTGCGTTTCTTGTTTGGCAAATGCGTTTGGAGCGAGCGAAAATAACATGACAGCGGCTAACATAAGGGTGAATCCTGTTTTGTGGACAGAAGTCATAACACAACCTCCTTATTCGGTCTATTATTATTGCGCTGCGTCGAGCAGCCCTTCCAGCACCGGACGAATGCTCTTCATGGCCGTTTCCGGCGTTGCCTTGCCTGCTCCGATATTGTCCCAGGCCTTGCGGATTTCCTCGCCAAAATGAGGGATTCCCTCCCAATCCTTCGGTGTCATAATGTTGCCCATCTCTATATAGTTGTCGAGGCTCTTCTGATCGGCAAACAGCGTCTCGGTCCAAGCGTCCAGCTCACCTTCCTTCGGCATGTAGCCGAACAGGTACTCGGCGTAGATGCGGACCGCATCCGGATTCGCGCCCTTTGGCACGAACCAGAGCGTCGGCTGCATCGCGTTGTGGTAAGCGGTCGCTTTCGGCCCTTTCGGAATGAAGATGAAACCGTACTCATTGCCCAGATTCGTCTGAATGCCGCCTCCTTCCCAGCCTTCTCCGTACCGCATCGCGACGATGCCTTCGTTGAAGGCGTTGATGTAATCCTCCCAATTGTCAGTCTGGTTCGGCTTGACGACTTTGTGCACATTGCTCAAATCGCTGTAAAACCGAAGCGCTTCCATCGCATTTTCGTCATCGCCGGCGAAAGCCAGCTTGCCGTCGACCACCTTCGTCACGTCTCCGTCATTCGACGCGATAAATGCCGGCACGAAGTTTAACGAGGTCAGCGCCAGCCCGTACTGGTCAATTTTCCCGTCACCGTTCGTATCCTTGGTCGCCTTCTTCGCGATATCCAAAAACGCATCCCAATTCCACTCCCCTTTCTCATGCAGTTCCTGCGGATCTGGCAAGCCCTCCTTCTGCAATATCGCCTTGTTGTAGTAAATGCCGCCCCCGCCGCCTACTGCCGTCGAGAAGCCGTACACTTCGCCATTAAAACTGCCGGTCATCCGCAAATCGGCAGGCCACTTCTCGCTGTCGATATCCAGAATGCCGTCAATCGGCTGCAGGAAATCCTTCTGCACCATCGACGGGAATGCCCGAAACCGCTCCAGCAGGAAGATATCCGCGATCGGCTCGCCGGCTATGATGGACGCAGTAATTTTGTCCTGGACATCGCCCCAGGGAACCTGATCGAATTGAAACTTAGTATTGTATTTATTCTCCAATTCCTGCTCGAGGGCGATTCGCTGCTCGCCTGCCTCGGTGCCCGCCTCTCCGCCGGCATATCCCCACGCCAGAACGCGCACCGGCTTCCCTTGCATATCGATCGTTTGCTCCTCCTCCGGGGCCTGATTTCCTTCCTCGCTCTTCTCCTGCCCTGCATCCGGCTCTGTCGCGGCCGAAGGCTCCGTCTTCGGTTCGCCTTCGGGATCGCCACCGCCCCCCGTGCATGCCGTCAAAAGCACAATCATAGCGAACAATACAACCAGAAACGATTGACCTTTCCTTTTTTTGCCCATTGCCTGCGACGCCTCCTCTTTGTTATCCTTCCGCGTTCATCCGCCTTCGCGGCTTCCCGCTTCCCGGGAAAATCGAAATGCCCCCAGCAAATGGAAGCGATTACATTTTCCTCTCGCCAAATTATAGCACCCTGCCCGTTTTTATCCTTTTACTATCGTTCAAACTTGTTGGACAAACGTACGGTCGGAGAATGCTAGCAGAGGCAGGCGTTCTTTTTGTAATAGGCGGGAGACATACCCGTGTGCTTTTTGAATATGCGGCAGAAATAAGGCAACTCGTTGAAGCCGACCTTGAAGCAGACGTCCGTCACCGTCGCGGAGGGCTGCGTGAGCAGTTCCATTGCCGCGCGGATACGAAGCTCCGTCACGTACCGGCTGAACGTCCTGCCGGCGACCCGCTTGAACAAATCGCAGAAGAGAGTGCGGGACAGCATCGTCATGGTGCAAAGCTCCTCCAGACGCAACGACTGGTCATAATTCGCTTCAATGTACCGGATCGCCTCCACCATCGCCTCGCGATGCCTGTCCATGACCGTATTGACGCTTTTTTCCCCGTTGTCCGCATGCTCCCGCACGAGAATCGTCAGCAGCTTCAGCAGGTTCGCCTTCAGCAGCATTTCAAATCCCGGCGCTCTGGCGGCGTATTCGGCGAGCATCTCCGCAAGCAATTCCGACACCGTCTGATCGGCGGCTCTCGTCAGCGTCATTTTGGGCAGAACCCGCTCCTCCTCGGTCAGAAAAGGCGCGATAAAGGCCAAATCGAACGGCAAGTCCCCTTCCTCCGTCGCCTCCAGCCGTTCATTGACAAAGGATGGAAGAAATTCACAGCCGATCACCTCTGCCTTCCGGCCCGGAATCCAGTCGACGCGATGGACGGCGTAAGGCGGAATAACGAAAATATTTCCCTTTATCATGTGGTATTTTCGTCCGTGAATAGTATGGATGAACTCGCCTTTCGTGACGTACCAAGTTTGAAAATAATTATGCATATGATCCCGGATACTGCCCATTTGCTCTGTAATCCGGTATATTTTGCACTGCAGACTGTCCGCCATCTCTGACTCGGAATGAAAATACATAATCCCTCTTCTTGTAAATTCGGCCAAATCGGCATGAATCCAATGGAGCGCCATCAGTCATCGACCCCTCGAATCAAGAATTCGCCGCGGATGCGTTTCTTGCTGCGGTTAACGAAAGGCACCTCCGCCAAAGTGCAGTGCAATTCAGGGAGGTGCCGGTTCGGTTCACATCATCGGGCGGTCTGAAGCATGGATGAGCAACCTCGGTTTATTCGTTTTCAATTGATTTCGTTTTATTGCGGCTTAGCCGCCAAAACTGCGGCGCCGGCCGCCTTGCCGTCAACACCGAGAACTTCGATTTCATCAAGGAAGACCCAGACGTTGACCGGGAATTCAACTTTGACGTAGCGGGCGTATACTTTATCGGCTCCCGCTTTCCCCGGCACGCCGTCTGTTATCCCGCTCCATCTCACGAACTCGGCCGAGACAGCGTCCTGTACCGATGGCGGAGAAGCGGTTGCCAGCGTGCTCCAGGTTTGGCCGTTAGTTGAAACGGAGAAAGTGACGTTCTGAGGGAAATAGATGCCGGGCCCTTTATCCTGAAGAAAACGGGCTCTAACTAGCCCGATTGATTTGTTGCGGCCCAGATCAAATGTGATGGTGCGGTTTCGTTCCTCCGGGTACTCACTTCCCGCATAGCCCTGCCACTGCTCGTTGCGAAAATCCGTCCCGCCGAACAGGCCGTTCGTAAGTTCGTTCCCGGAATCAGGATAGTTGCTGTTAGGCGGCAGCGAAATCGTGTAATTGTCGCCAAGAACCAAATTGCTGAGCCCCCAGCCATCTGACCAGGTTTGAATGAGAACCTGGGCGTAAGTATCAAGCAGCGTTGCTGCCGAAGCCGAAATTAGCCCTTGCGCTTGCACAGCCGGGTCGTGAATGTGTGCGAGAAAATCCTGCATATACGTTACGGCGTCTTTCAGCTTGTTTTGGTCCAGAAGAAGCTTGATGATCTGCAAACGATACAACAACTCATCGCCAAAAACAGAATTGATTTCATCCGACGCGACATAACCCTGTACAAGCTCCGCCATCGTCTCCGGCGACGGGCTGCTGTCAATGGCGTACGTTCCATTCAAATACTGGTACAGCCAGTCATACATTAAACGCAAACCCGGGTCCTTGCTCACCCCCAAGTTGTATACGGCATTATTGCCTTGATAGTAAGCTCTGAAACCGTTCTGCATCAGGCCGGATCTGACGCCGCTGTCCAAGTATTCGATAAAACGCTGGCGGAGTACGGGATCTGTCAGCACTCCGTCATCGAATTCAACTTCGTTCCCCATCCCGTACCGCTTGGCATTATTCGCAGCATCTTCCAGACGGTCGGAATCCATTCCGCCAAAGAAGTAATTCGGCTGGTAAGCCGCGGCGTCCAAGCCGACGTCTTTCCACATAAACATTTTGTAAGCCATAGAGTGCGGAATCCAGAAGGCCTTCTTGTTCATGGCGTGCACTTTTTCCGTCACCGCGCGAAGCGTGTCCGGTCCCGATTCAGATATCTCGATTTGTTCCGGCATCCAGTACATGCCAACAAGATCAAGATTGGAATAGCTCGCGGCTTGCCATCTTTGCTGAACCTGATCCAGCCACCACTGTACCGCTTTTTTCCTGTTTTCAAATGCCATTTCTTTGCCTGCGACGGAGTCGTTAAAATTCAAGGAACCGCTGCCGTCAATATCGCCAAAATCTGTCAAGGATTCCCCGGGATTCGGAATCATTAGCACAACCTTCACTTGATGATCAGGCTGATTCAGCTTGGCTCCGACTTCCATGGCCGCCTCATTCAACTGCTGCATATCCCCCGAGGCTGCAAATGTTTTATCCAAATACCAGTTCCAATCGTCCAGATTCGTTTGCCCAAGGCCGAAATCGCGGCCGGCAGGCGAAGCAATCCCGAGATATAGAACGCCGTCAAAAAGCCAATCGACCGGCTCGCCGTCTTTATTTACATAACTGATGTTAGGGATAAGCCGTTCCTTGTTCCAATCGCCCAAACCGTTCGCGTATTGTCCGTTATACAGCAGATTCAGATTCCGGATACCGGCTGTGGCTTCCCCCGGCTCCAAAAAATGAGGCTGCTCGGCAGGAACCTTTACTGCCCCGTCAACTTTGCCGTCCATACCTATAATTTCGATTTCGTCAATATATTCCCATAGCGCATGATGCATCGAAAATGCTACTTTCACATAACGGGCGTAAGCCAGCTCGCCATCCGTATACCCGCCTTTGATTCCGTCCCGGCTGCCATCCCATTCAAAGGTCTCCTGTCTGGGCGGTCCTCCTCCCCAAAGCAATTGCGTAGCGTTATGGGAAAGCAGTCCCCAATTTTCCTTGTCGTCAGAGACATACATCGATACCGACAGTGGCACGAGAATCGAATTTGTCGGATAGTCTTGGAAAAAATGAGCGGTTATCCTCCCGACCGACTTTTCCTCCCCCAGATCGAATACGACTTCGCGCGTTTTTCCGCGCAGATGCCCTACCCATGCCGGGTCGTTCATATCCAATGTGCCGTATATCCCATCCGTAAGCTTGTATCCGTCATCGGGATGCGAAACTTCCGGCGCTTCAGACCATTCATAGGGAAGACCTGCTGCGAGATTGCGGACATTCGTCTGCTCCGTTGCCGATGGTGTGGCCGCCTGATTAGCGGACGCAGCCGCAACGGGAGATTTCACCTGCATTGCAGAAATCGGAGTTATCAGCAAAGCTGCTGCCATCAGGACAGATCCCCATTTTTTGATCGGATTCATTTGGGTCAGCTCCTTTTTATTTTTAGCGATTCCGTACTATTGCGCCTTTGCCGCCAGAAACTCATCGATCTGCTTTTGCAATTCCTGCTGAATTTTTTTGAGGGCGGAGCCGGCCTCCGCATCGAATTTCTGCAAGGTTTCGTCCGGGTCAATAACCCCGTTGAACAGCGCTGTGTAATATTGCCCGTCAGCTATATTGTACTGGCTGACCTCATTTTGCACCGGAGTGCCGTCAAATTCGAAACCGGCCAAAATATCGGGCGTGAACATGTCTGCATCGCGAAGCACGGCTTCGAATTCATCGTTCTGCGGGTCGCTATCTACAACTCTGCGCTCATCGGTCGGATTCCATAGCCATACATAGCCGAATGCAGAGTAGCCGGAAGTATCCAGGTTTTTCATTTTGTCCTCTCCTACCGCTTCCCAATGCTTTCCTTCGATTCCGTAAGAGAGCAGGTCGTAGTTTTCCTTCTCATTCGCCCAGTTCAGGAACATAATGGCCCGTTCCTTGTTTTTGCTCACCTTCGGAACAGCCAGGAAATTCCACTGTTTAAAATCGGTTATGTTCGCGCCCTTCTCCGGATTAAAGAAGGTGACCGTTTCCAGCTCGCTGTCTGGCACATTGTTGTTGAGCGTGTTCTTGAGGGAATCGCCGATGCCGAACGCGCCGTTCGTGACGATCGCCACTTTGCCTGCCGAGATCGGCTGGTGAAAATCTTTCGTCGTCAAAATGTCCTTGAAAATCAGTCCGTCATTAAACCATTTGCGCGTGTTCGCCAGCCACGTTCCGATCGGCTCCCGATCCTCCAGCAAATTGTAAACTTTTCCATCATTGTTCTTGTAGTAAAGCATCAGGCTGTTGCCCAGCGCGTGGGTCGGTCTGACATGGGTGTCGTAATCGTTCAGCGCATGGTGAGCAACGAATGAATAAGTGGCGGAGCCAGCGGTCATCGGGATGATGCCTTTCTCCTGCTCCTTCACCTTGTAGGCGAATTCGATCAAGTCTTCATAGGTTTTGATCGGCGGGACGCCGAGCTTCTCGCGAATGTCTTTGCGCACCATGTAGGAATTGCCGGACATGTAGCTGACGCCGAGCGGAACGGCCATAATTTTGCCGCCGTACTTGTTGTAGTTCCACATTTGCTGAGGCCGTTTCTCCAGCACCGTCTTGCCATACTCGGCCAGCAGGTCGTCCAGCGGCTCATAGAAACCGCTTGCAATCATCTGATTGATGTGCAGCCACGGCGCATCGAAGATAAGATCGAGGTTTTCGCCGGAGGCAAGCGTCACCTGCGTCTTTTGCGCCAGATCGGACCAGGGCACGAACACGACGTCCAGCTTGACATTAATCGTATCCTTCATGCGTTTCTCCGCTTCGGCGATGACCAAATCCATATCCGACGGCCGGTCGCCGGGAATCATAATTTTCAGCGTCACCTCTTCAAGCTTGGCGTCACCGTCGGCTGCGGTGCTGTTTCCCGGCTGATCTGAAGGTTCGGACAGCTTCCCGTCCTCTTCATTCTTGTCTGTACAGCCCGCAAGTGCGACTAGCGTGATTAACATAATAAACGCGACGGACAACAGTCTTTTCACGGTTGAATTCCCCCTGTTTCATAAAATTGGTGCCGTTCTACCCTTTTACGGACCCAAGCGTCAATCCTTTAATGAAGAAGCGCTGAATGAACGGATAGACGAACACAATCGGGCCGATGGTGACACAGACGATCGCCAATTGCATGCCATAAGTCGGCACAACAACATTGTACTGTGTCTGACTGCCGCTCACATAAGCCATCACATTCAAATTAGACATCAGCTGGCGGATCATCATCTGCAGCGGCAGCATTTTGTAATTGTCGATAAACAGCAGCGACAAGTACCAATCGTTCCAATATTGCAGCGCATAGAACAGACTCACCGTAGCGATGGCAGGCAGTGCAATCGGCCAGATTATGCGAAAGAAAATAAAGAGATCATTGGCTCCGTCCACCGTCGCCGCTTCATTCAATTCATACGGCAGCGTCCTGTAGTAGGAGACGAGAATGAAGGCGTAGAACGGATTGAGCAGATAGGGCAAAATAAGCGCCCATACCGAGTCCTTCAAATGCAGCCAGTTGGCGATCAGCATATAGAAGCCGACCAGCCCCGCACCGAACAGCATCGTCAGAAAGGTCAAAAACGATAAAATGTTGCGATATTTCACTTTCCGATGGCTCAGTGTATACGCATAGGCGGCTGTCACGAGAACGCCCAACGACGTGCCGGCAATCGTTACAATAATCGTAATGCCGTAGCTGCGGAACACCTGCTTGCCGGAGAGCAGAAATTCGTATGCGTGAAGGCTGAATTTGCCCGGCAGCAGCTGATATCCCGCTGTTTGCAAAATCGATTCATCGGTGAACGAGTTGATGAACACGATCCAGAACGGGATGAAGCAAAACAGTGCAAACGCGCTCAGCACCGCGTACATGAAAACAAGAAACAACCGTTCTCTCACAATAGATCACACCTTAGAATAGTCTTGAATCCGCGTCCACCTTGCGCGCAATCCCGTTAAAGATCAGAATCATGACAAGCCCCATGCAGGATTGATATACGATAACGGCGGAGGACATGCTGAAATTGCCCAGCTGCCGCAGTGCACGGTACGCATACGAGTCGATGACATCCGTCGTCGGAAAGAGTACGCCGTTATCTCCGATGATCGCGTAAATCATGCCGAAATCACCGTAGAAAATGCGTCCGATGCCTAGCAGCGTCAATACCATCACGATCGGCCGCATGAGCGGCAGCGTAATGTAGAGCATCTGCTGCATCCGGCTCGCGCCTTCGATTCGCGCGCTCTCGTAATATTCCGCGGAGATTCCTGTAATGACCGCCAAAAAAATAATGGAATTGTATCCGGCAATCTTCCAGGCGCTGATTACGGTGAGGATGTACGGCCATGCACCGGGCGTCAAATACCAGTCCACGCCTTCGAAGCCAACAACAACGGCAAGCACGCGGTTAATGAGCCCCTCCGATGTGCCGAACAGCGTTAATGCCATCATGCTGACGACAAGCCATGAAATAAAGTACGGTAAAAAAATAAACGATTGCGCGATTCGCTTGAACAACTTGTTCCGGACTTCGTTCAGAAAGATGGCCAGCACAACCGCGCTGCCGAGGCCGGATACGAGAAACAGGGCATTGAGGAAAACCGTGTTCAGTGTCACACGCAGCCAATCTTTCCCATTGAAGAAAAATGCGAAGTTTTTAAATCCGACCCATTCGCTCCCCCATATTCCGTCCGACAGCCTGTAATTCTGGAAGGCGAGCAGGTGCCCCAGCATCGGCATATACGCGAATACGACCAGAAATGCGATGCCGGGCAGCGCCAGCAGGTACAAATACCGGTTCCTCGACAGCTCGCGCACGAACGTCCCGCCAAACCTTCTCCGTCGCTCCAAAAAGTGTTCCTCCTTTCTTATTTGGCTTGCAAGATTCGAACGATGCCATCGTAGCATTCACGGCAAAAGCTTGCCTAGTTCTCAATGGCCTTATTCGGTTCACGATTGGCTGATTTGCGGGAATTCCGCAGGTCATTATTTGTCCGGCTGGTTCGCAATCGTCCGCTTTGCGCTAATTTGCCGGGTTTTCGGCGATCTGCGCCTGCTCCGCTTGCTCTTCTGCCTTGCTGTTGCGGTATTGGGTCGGCGTCATGCCGGTCGCTTTTTTAAAGGCGGTGAAAAAATGGCTCTTTGTCTGAAAACCGGATTGCTCTGCAATGTCGGCAACCTGCAAACTCGTCTGTTCCAGCAGCTCCTTAACCTTGTTAAGCCTCTCGTTCAAAATAAAATGCGATAACGGCATCCCATATTGCTCGTGAAACAGGTGCCGAACATATTTGCCCGTCAACGCGATATGATCCGCGATTTCATCCACTGACAGCATCGGGTCACGAATATGGTAGCGAACGTATTCGATTATTTCCTCGATCAGCTTTTCTTTGCGGTTGAATCCCTTTCGGTCGCTAAGCAGCTGAATGATCCGGCCGGTCTCCTTCTTGAGCCATTCATGAACGTCGGCAAGCGTAGAGAACTGCCTCAAGTGGTGCTCAATCCCTTCAACACTCTGGATGGACGTCATTTTGCTGAACGATTTGACGATTGCGAACAGAAGCAGCTTCAGCTGGAGCTGGCACTCGGTATAGTTCATCGTCTGCAATCGTACGAACCACTCGTCCAGCATCTCCAGCACCTTCTCCTCTTTGCCGCTGCGAATGGTCTGGATTAAAGCATCATGCACGGCCCCCTCAATCGGAACCTGCAGATCGGCATAGCGCTCAAAATCCTGTTCGATGTAGATTTTGTCATCTCCGCTGACAAACTTGAACAAAGTCAGTTCATTCATATCGTCGTATACTTTGCGCAAATCATCATGCACGCGGCGAGCATCGCTTTCCGCTATCGTGACGTCCAATTTGACGTAGCTGGCAACTTGCCGGCGCAGTACCTTCAGCTCTTTGGTCAATTCGGGATCAGGCGAGGAACTGGCCGCACCAACGAGCACAACGAGATGGTCCGAGCCGAAATCGACTACCTCTATCGGCCGTTCCGGCCGGCCCAGCAGCTCCTCCGCGATATTGCCGATGGCATACTTGAGCAGCTTGCGCGAGACAAAATCATACTGCTCGGACATTTCATAATAGGAATCAACTTTGACAACGACCAGCCGGAGCCATTCGTAGTGAAGCAGACCGGATTCGCGGACAATCGCTGCTCTGGCGCTATCGGTAAGCCTGCCCTGCAGCAGCCACTGCCGCAAATATTCGGTCTTGATCAGCGGATAGTGATCGCGAAGCATGACGACTCCCTGCTCGATGACACCGTAATCGTTCTCTCCCTTCACGCCAAGCTTCCGCTGCAGTTGATCCGCCAGCCGGCGGAACGGTCCCACAAGACGGCGGGAATTCCAATAGGCGATCAGGAGAAGCGCCGCAAGCAGCAGCAGCGAGCAGGCGATAATGACGGTTTTGAACGCTTCGGCTTTTTCCCGGAATTGCTTCATCTCCGTGATGGATATAAGGGTCCACCCCATTGATTCAAGACGGGCATAATTAACGAACGCTTCTCCCCCGGCACGGTTCAGCTCGAATGATCCTCGCTTCAATCCTGTCAGGACGTTGCCGACGCTCTCCTCGAGCCGCTTATCCGATTCCCCCAGGATCAGCCTGCCCTGATCATCCACAATCGAGAGCAGCGTATCCACTCTTCCGCCGCCCGAGATTAAATGCTTCCGCAGCTCCTTTTTGTCGAACAGGACGACAAGATATCCGTCGTGGTTTTTCTGCGCAGGAGTCGAAGGAAGTTGGAGCGCCAAATACGAGTTTTCTCCTGTTTGGTGATCAAAGTAGCGGAGGAAGGACCCGGGATTGCGTTCGATCCGCCGCAGCATCGGCTGATCGTCGAACTCCTCGAACGGGAGCAGTCCAACTTTGGAGTCGATGACCTCACGTTTGAGCATGCTGAATACGTAAGCGGATTCAATAAAAGGCTCATTGGATAAATACTTGGTTAAAACCCGCATCGTACCGGCATTTTCCAGCAAATTTTCGGCAGGGGCATATATCCAGCTTTGAACGGTATGGTCTTCATACATATTCAGACTGTACCATTTCAGCTTGGTCAGCATAAACTCCGTCCGCTCTGCCATATCATCGATGCGATCCTGATTGAACGTTCCCATCTGTGAGTATGCGAATTGAGAAAATCGATTTGCCAGAAACAACGACAACGGAATAATCGTAATAGCGAAGAAAATACCGCTGATCACAAATATGCGCCAGGATGTCGATCTGAACATAGTAGCGGATAACCCCTTTCCCCTTTGTCATTATAAGTTCTCTATTGACCAGTACGTCCTATTTATACAGCACTCTTTTCCCGTTTGCCTAGTTCTCATTTGTCCGTCAAGTTCTGATTTTCCGTTTCTGCCCGTTCCGCAGCGTTTTTCAAGCTATAAGAAAAGAATACGAATAAAAGCCAAAGAACAGTCAAAATAAGCTTGACTGTTCCTTGGCTTTATTCATTGCGACTTACTCTGTCCATCATGCCCCCTTGCCGCCAGCCTCCTTCGCGCTCAACAGCGAATTCAGCTGCTCCAGCAGATTGCCGCCGCCGGTCAAGGAGATGTGGCCGATCTTGTCGCATATTTTCTCCAGGAACTCCAGCTCCTTCAGCCTGAACAGCGTCTCGTTCTCGTCCATCAGCTTCGCCGTATTCAGCAAGCTTCGAGTGGAAGCCGTCTCCTCCCGGCGCGTTATCAGATTCGCTTGCGCCCGCTTCTCCGCTAGCAGCACCGTGTTCAGAATATCCTTCACCTCGCCGGGCAATATAATATCCTTCAGCCCCGCCGACAGAAACTGGATGCCGTAATCGCCGCTTTTCTCCTCTAGACGATTCAGCACGAACGCGCCTATCTCCTGCTTCATCCGCAGCATATCGTCCAGCTTCATCGTCCCCACATACTCCCGCAGAATAAGCTGCAGCAAGATGTACACCTGATCCTCCAGATGCTTCACTTCCAGCGCTTTGAGCGGATTCTCGATCCGATACTGGCACACAAAGTTGAGCCTTAGTGTCACCTTGTCCTCCGTCATCAACTCTTGTCCGGTCATATCGAGCTGCTGCATACGCAGATCGGCGGTGCGGACGGCCACTTGTACAGGCCCCTTCCAGAAGCAGTATCTCCCCGGCGTCAGCTCCCGCTGCAGCACATTGTCGTAGAACAGCAAGCCCGTCTCATGGCTTCCCACCTCGAACGATTGCACATAACGACTCAGCCGGGGCAATATGGCTTTGTTCACATTTGCCCCTACTTCCGGATCACGGGTATCGATTGTCGTGAAGCTATGCTTTTTCAATGTATTCCAAAAGGCATACACTCCGGCTGTCAGCAAACCGGCGAAGCGTCCGTCTTCATAATGCAGCACATATTCGTCATCCTGTACTTCGACAACCTTCAGCTCCTTCACCAGCTCCGAATCTTGCAGGAAAACATCCAGCTCTTGACCGGGCACAACGAAGGGATGCGCCATTTTCAGAGGAACAATGGACTGCTCCAGCCAGCTGGCATATCGGTACGTTCCGGGTTGGACATGCTTCACATAGCTGCCGTTTTTGAACCACAACCCTCTCTCATCACGGCCGATTGCTGCTTTTTTAAACATATATAGCACCTCTTTTCGAGTGTTAATGTGAAATAAACTTAAGGTCAACCTGTTCGCGGGAATAATCCTGCCTTGCCAGACGGAATACGGCTTAAGAAGGAGGCTCGCGCCCTGCTTGGCTGCCCGTCAACAGACCACTTTCGAAGCCTGACTTCTCTCCTTGGCGCACCTGTCTCCCGGACAGCCAGCCCGGTCCGCTCGTCTCGATCGGTATCCGCCGATTGCGAAGCCTGCGCGGCAGTGGATCGCAGCAGCATCGGCCAGTGGCCTTAGCCGCTGTTTGCCCTGATTATTCCCGTTTAAGGTCTCTTGATCAGTTAGCCTTTTCTCGATTGAAAGTCGAGTACTCTACCATGAGTGTATCGCCCTGAATGCGACCGGGAATCGAACCCGAAACCAATATCCCACATATTGGAGGTTAGCGCCCCGCAATCCATACAGCATACAAGCGCACAGAGTGCGCCTGCACTGCGGAACCTAG
This sequence comes from Paenibacillus sp. J5C2022, assembly GCF_025567625.1. Taxonomy (GTDB): domain Bacteria; phylum Bacillota; class Bacilli; order Paenibacillales; family Paenibacillaceae; genus Pristimantibacillus. Next base: position 136,606 of record NZ_JAOQJC010000018.1, read on the forward strand.
TGATGTTCCTGCCCGGGTATGCCGCTGACAGACTGCTAACCGAAATCTATCATGAAAATCTCTATTAGAGATTGTTCATTCCTTTATAACCTTTGTTGACAAGCTATGAGAAAAACGCCTAGCGGCGTCCTCCCCTCTTGCTACGCATGCCCCCTTTTCGGCGCTCCAGTGTAGGATTCATACACTATTTCGGCTCGAACGCCCCTTTTCAGCACTCTAGTGTAGGATTCATACACTATCTCGGCTCGAACGCCCCTTTTCGGCGCTCTAGGGTAGGATTCATACACTATCTCGGCTCGAACGCCCCTTTTCGGCGCTCTAGTGTAGGATTCATACACTATTTCGGCTCGAACGACCTTTTTCGGCACTCTAGTGTAGGATTCATACACTCATATGGCCCGTACGCTCCTTATCGGCATAACCCCCACAAAGTGG
>NZ_JAOQJC010000019.1 GCF_025567625.1 Paenibacillus sp. J5C2022
GTAGCTCTCATTCCCATTCGTACCCAGGCTGACAACGGGAGCTCCGTTATCCAACCGGAAGCGATTCGATCCGGCAGCCACATCATTGCCGACTTCATCAGAGGCGCGGATATGCAAATACCAGTCGCCGTTCACACCGGTTTGTGTTAGCGTATCCCCACTTGCAAAGCTTGCCCATGCGGCGCTGTCGTCCGGGGTGCCGGATGTTTGCGTCCACACTGCTTGCAGACTGTCCGAATCGACGCCGCTCTCGCTGTCGCTGACGGTAACGGTCGTCGAAGCTCTTGTCGCATACGTTTCATTCCCGTTAATGCCAAAGCTGACAACGGGAACGCCGTTATCCAATCGGAAGCGATTCGATCCGGCATTGACAACATTGCCCGCTTTATCGGCAGCCTTGATATGTAAATACCAATCGCCATTCACGCCGCTTTGTGTGAGCGAATCCCCGCTTGAGAAGCTTGCCCATGCTGCTCCGTCATCCGGCGTGACGGAACTTTGCGTCCATACATATTGCAGGCTGTCCGTATCGACGCCGCTCTCGCCGTCGCTCACTTCGACTGTTGTCGAAGCTGTCGCGGCATACGTTTCATTTCCATTCGCGCCCAAGCTAACGGTAGGCGCTATTGCGTCCTTCATTACGGTTATGGTGTATGTCTTCCCTGCAGAAAAGTACGGCTCCACATGTGCCTGAATGACGGTAGAGTCTCCCGTTAGCGGAACATGAACTGCCAAAGCGCTCGTTTCATACGCCCCGTTGATGAGCAGTTCGGCATGCAGGGGGCTCGCCAGCGTCGCCGTCACGTTCACGCTGCTGACCGAGGGACTGACGTATCCCGTATAGCTGGTGATATTGGGATGGAAATGGGGGCTTATCGTACCTGTATCGACAGTCATATGGCTTAAATTCACATTGCCTGGGATAGTAGCTTGACCCTCAGATCCACTTCCCCACGCCACGATGCTGCCGTCCGACTTTAATGCCAAGGAATGATGCAGGCCAGCAGCGATCGCTACAACACCGCTCTGTGCTGTCGTCGGAACGCTCGTTTGCCCCTGAGTGTCACTCCCCCACGCGATGACACTGCCATCTGACTTCAACGCCAAGGAATGACGGAATCCAGCTGCAATCGCTACGACGCCGCTCTGCGCCGCAGACGGGACGGCCGTTAGACCAAAACGATCGTCTCCCCAAGCGACGACACTGCCGTCCGACTTTAGTGCTAAGGAATGGTTCAGTCCAGTCGCAATCGCTTTGACGCCGCTCTGGGCTGCAGTCGGTGCAGTCGCTTGGCCAAAGATATCGTAGCCCCATCCGACGACACTGCCGTCCGACTTTAACGCCAACGTATGATTGCCTTCAGACGCAATCGCTTTGACGCCGCTTTGCGCTGCGGCCGGGACCGTCGTTTGACCTGCATCATTGATCCCCCACGCAATGACACTGCCATCCGACTTTAACGCCACAGAATGATTGGCACCTGCCACAATCGAAGCCACACCACTCCGCGCTGCGGCCGGAACCGTCGTTTTTCCATGATCTGAGTCCCCCCATGCAATGACGCTCCCGTCCGACTTTAACGCCAACGAATGGTCGGAACCAGAATCGATCGATACCACGCCGCTTTGCGCTGCGGGCGGGATGGCCGTCTGGCCTTTATCATTGCTCCCCCACGCGACGCCCCCCCCATCCGACTTCAAGGCCAGGGAATGATCATAACCAGCAGCTATTCTTTTTGCTTTCACAGGCTTCGATAATTCTGCCGGCACGTCTAGATTACCATCACTATTGCTTTTGCCCCATACCACTATACTCCCATCTGTCTTTAGCACCATAGAGTGTTGAGCTTTTCTCTCGTTATCGACAGCGAGCCCCGCCGCAATCGCAATGACACCGCTCTGCGCTTCGGGCGGGGGGGCCAGTCCATCTCCCCATATGATGACGGAACCATCCTCCTTTAACGCCAATGAGTGGTAACTTCCACCAGAAATCGCGACAACACCACTCTGTGCAGCTACGGGGACTTCCGCTTGACCCAAATTGTTGTAACCCCAAGCGATGACGGAACCATCCTCCTTTAATGCCAAAGAATGAGAAAGACCACTAGAAACCGCGACAACACCGCTTTGTGCAGCTACGGGGACGTCGTTTTGACCATAGTCATTCCAACCAAAAGCGATAACGGAACCATCCTCCTTTAACGCTAAAGTATGGCCTCCTCCAGCAGAAATCGCGACAACACCGCTTTGTGCAGCTGCGGGGACGATACTTGCAGATATGTCACCCCAAACGATGACGGAACCATCCTCCTTTAACGCCGCAGAATGAAATGTTCCAGCAGAAATCGCGACAACACCGCTCTGTGCAGCTACGGGGACTTCCGTTTGACCAAGACTGTTAGTGCCCCAAGCGATGACGGAACCATTCTCCTTTAACACCATATTGTGAAAGTACCCCGCATCAATCGCAATGACGCCGCTCTGCGCATTGGCAGGGACGTTCGCTTTCCCCTTATAGTTATCGCCCCAAGCGACGACACTGCCGTCCGTCATTAACGCTAAGCTATGCCTCGCTCCATTAGCAATGGAGACCGCCCCTTGTAAACCGGCTGCTGAGTGCGCCGCTTCTGCGGTATGCCATTGAGGTATTTCGATCATGCCTATTAATAGAACAATGACTACGATGATAGATACTCTGCTTTGAACCCTTCTTTTCACCTTTCGCGCTCCTCTTCCTCTTCATTTCATAGCCTCTATACGACTCACAATGGAGAATTGGCTATGATGCTTGCCTATTCTCGCATATTCATTACCTTGTAATCTTAAAGGTTTCTTAAAACTTTCTCTTCTCATTTGGATAAAGTACTCAACCCTGTAAGAATTGTTGTACTATAGTACAAACATGTTTCTTCAGGGGACATGTGAAAAGGCGGTTATCACTTTTTTTGGAGGCTAAAGCGGGATTATGAAACTCTCTTTTAAATTATGGCTGTACTTTATTGTCAGCAGCGCCGCAGCTATTGTATTGGCCGTCACGCTTGCTCTGACCTTGGGGCAAATATTGCAGCCCGGTCATACGTATGAAACATTAAAAGCAATGGCAAACGAAATGATCTTAGAGGTCAACCAAAACGGGGAAAAGGAGGCAGCGCTCATTGAAGTCACGGAGGTCTATCAATCCCAGAACCCTTCGTTTGTTTTTGAGTGGCTCCATACTGACGGTGCGATTGTATATGCCTCAGACGGTCGAACGCAGGCATACAGCCCTTCCGAGCTCATCCATCTGCTAGCTAACGAATCGGACAGCTATTGGGACCTGGAACATCCCGTCAGTATGATGTATCCGGCCGATATTTCGGGGCACAACTACTATTTGTATCTTGAGATCCCCCCGGAAGCCATGAGGGAATCACAAATTCTTTTATATTTCCGTTCATGGACATCCCTTCTCTCTCTTTTCATTCCCTTTCTCGTATTTATCATTACGCCGTATTTCTTTACCTATCATTTCTTTCATGCTTTGCGCAAACGGTTAAAAGGGATAAATGAAGCCCTCTCGGGCATGTCGATCGATCGTCGCCGTGAAATCCATGACGACCATAACGATGAAATCGGGCAGCTCGCCCAACATTTCAATGCCATGTCGAAGCGGATTCGTGAACAATTCGCACAGATTCAAGATCAGGAAACCAAGCGCAAAACGTTGATTTCCAACTTATCTCATGATCTGCGAACGCCTCTCACTAATATTCTTGGTTACGCGCAAGCCATACAGAGAGGCATATATAAAAATGAAGACGAGTTGCAAGCTCATGCCGATATTATCCTTAGCCGCTCGCAATACATGGAAAAACTGATCAACGCGTTGTTTCAAGTGTCGCAATACGATCTCCATGGCGTTCAAATTCAGAAAAACCCTACCCAATTAGCTGTGATGTTGAGAAAAGTACTGGCAGAATACATCGCCGTTCTGGAGTCAAAGGGAATCGAAATGGATATCTCGATTCCGGAAATAAGCATGACATTGATGGCTGATGTCAACTTGCTGGAACGTGCAATGCGCAACTTGATCGATAACGCGATAAAATACGGAGCAACTGGGAAATATCTGAGAGTGGAGTACAAGGAGGCGGAAGAAGGGGTATCCTTTTCTGTCATTGATCACGGACAAGGGGTTCCCCCAGAACAGCAGCCGTTTCTCTTTGACCGTTTCTACCAGGGGAGTCAGAATAGAGGCGGTGAAGGCTTCGGCATAGGATTATCCATTGTGAAAGAAATCGCTCATGCCCATGGCGGCGGGGTATCCCTGTACAGCGCACCCGGCAAGGAAACGCGCTTCACGGTGACATTGCCCCGGTGATATAATGATTATATTAAAGGAGTAGGCGTGTCGCTAGCATGAGGAGGTAACCCACTTGACTGATTCCCGAATCCTTATCGTTGATGACGACCCGGACATTCGTCATTTAATAGGCATTCATTTGCAAGAAGAAAGCATGCCTTATACGGAGGCAAGCAGCGGAAAGGAAGCGTTGCAATTGCTGCAGCGGGAATCCTTTGATTTGATCATATTGGATCTGATGATGGATGACACGGACGGCTGGCAAGCTCTGCAGCATATCCGTTCTTCTCACAACCACACCCCTGTCATTGTTGTGAGCGCTTTAAGCGAGACGGAGAAAAAAATTAAAACCCTTGGCTTGGGAGCCGACGATTATGTGACCAAACCGTTCATCCCCAGTGAGCTCGTTGCCCGAGTTATGGCCAATATCCGGAGAAGTCGAAGTCCGCTGACCACGGTAACGGCCAATCGCCTTCAATTCGGGCCTATCATTCTTCATTTAGACTCTCTGTCGATGGAAAAAGAAGGGGAAAAGTTTCAGCTCACGCAAACGGAATGCGATTTGCTTTCCGTATTTATGCGCAAGCCCGGTCATACGTTCACGAAAGACGAGCTGTATCAAGCCGTATGGCATCACGAGCAATATGATCCCAATAGTCTTAGCGTATATATCAATTTCCTGCGAAAAAAAATCGAAGATAACCCGAAGATGCCCGCGTACATTCAGACGATACGCGGAATCGGATATCGCTTTGCCTCGGGGTAATCCAAGTAAGTGGCTGTCCTTTCACGAACAGGACAGCCCCTTCCCTGTATCCGACCTTCTTATGCGTCCTCATCCAGTTCCTTCTCCATTCTGACCCGGAGCCGCGAGGGACGCCACATGCCGGCATACAGCAGAACACCTGCCAGCGCGGCAACAGCGGGAAGCGCTATGCCTTGCAGGAAGAGCGTTATCCCGCAGGGCAGCCAGAGCAAGATCGCTCCCGTCAAGCTCGCCCATCTGTCCACTGACATTACCCCATCCATGTGCTGGCGTTCAGGCAGCGGATAGATCTGCTTCCATACCGTATAGCGATGGCTGTGCCTGAGACTGCCAAGCTGCACGAAATAGATTAATAGAAACAACATATACGCCAGTGCCGCACCCCATCCTTGTCCATACCCTTCTCCCGCAGCCCAGAATACGACCGTTCCACCCAGCAGAAGCAAGCGGACAAGAATTCCGCCTATCTCCGTGCGGAACAGAGTAGCCGCATATAAATATTGGAATGTACGCGACCTGCTGAAGCTTATTGTCGGCAGCAGCCATGCCAGATAGCTCCTGCGCTTGACGCGTGAAGACACTACTGGCACATCGATGAACATACTGAAGAACAGCCCCATCCGTCTCCGCGTATTCTCCTCTTCTTCAATTAATCGCTCCCAAGGAAACCCCTGCGCATTCGGAAGCCGGTACAAAAGCGTCATAGCTGCAACGGCAAGCACGACGAGCCCCAGCGCTATCCACCAGCTGTAGCTTAACGCCATCCCTATTACAGCGGCAGTGAGCAGCCAGCGCAGCCAGCGATAAGCCGTACGCTGAGAGCTCCAGTTCAACTGGCGCTCTCTCCAAGCTCCAGCGGCATTGACCAGCTTCAGAGCAATTGCGGCCAGCACCAGGATAGCCGCTTCGCCTTCATGAACGCCTTGACGATAAATCGGCATATACAAGAGAAGCACGACTGCCGCAACGGAGAAGCTCAATCTCGCTGAACGAAGCAGCGAGCCCCGCAAGTACATGCCCATCTCATGCTCTCTCGGCATCAGATAGACGGTATCCGCCGGACGGAGCAAGGTACGCAGCGGGCTCCAGCACAATACCGGTGTCAGAACGACAACACCTGTCGCTGCAACAGGGAAATTAGGGGACAGATCGCTAATCAGCTTCCCGTACCCGATCGCCGACACGATGAATACCAGCGACAAGAATCCAGGAAAGCCGCTTTGTCCCATATAGCGAATATAAGGCATGATCTCCCGGCGGAAAGCGGCCGCCCGATCTCGCCTGATGGACTCTGGCTTCCATGCGCCGGCCATTACGGGGCACCTCCAGCGACCAGTCGGTAGAACGCCTCCTCCAGCGTCCCCCTCCCCTTCTCTAATCCGGCAGCCAAGAGCACTTGCTCCAGATTACCGTAAGCCACCACCTCTCCGTGATGAAGCACGACGAACTTGTCGCAATAGGCTTCCACCGTGGATAGAATATGAGAGCTCATCAGAATAGCCGCCCCTTGCGACTTCACTGCTTCAAGCTCATCCAACAGCGAGCGTATGCCCAGCGGATCAAGTCCAAGGAAAGGCTCATCAATTATGTATAGCGGAGGAGCGGCCAGCAATGCGCTCATAATCATCACCTTCTGCCGCATCCCCTTCGACAGATGGGCGGCGAACGCCTTTCGCTTCGGCTCCATCTGATACTGCCGCAGCAATGACTCCACTCTGTGGTCATAATCGCTGTCCTTGACAGCGTAAGCCATGCCGCTTAGACGCAAATGCTCCTCCACCGTCAATTCGTCATACAAGACTGGAGACTCCGGCACATAAGCGAAGGCCTCCCTGTATCGTTCCGGATTTTCCGCCAGCATCACCTCAGCCACTCGAACACTTCCGCTCTGCGGAGTCAGCAGCCCCAATATGTGCTTGATCGTTGTGCTTTTTCCCGCGCCGTTCAATCCGATCAGACCGACCATCTCGCCCGCTTCCACCTGAAAGCTGACGTCATGCAGCACGGGCTTACGGGGATTGTAGCCCCCGGTCACTCCTGTCACCTGCAGTACACTCACTATCCTTCCCCCCGGATCTTCCTGTAATAACCACTTTACATCAGCATAAAGGATTCCTCCCGCAATAGCAAAATAACCCCACAAAGTGAGGCTTTGCGGGGACCCGAAGCTTGTGAGAAAACAAGCTGCTCCCCGTTAACCGAGGAACAGCTTGCCGCATTAAGACAGTATTTCAATACGATCTACTTTGTTGTTATCGCCGGACACTCTGATAGCCTGATCCGCCTTCAGCTTGGCTGCATCGCCTACAATAACGACATCGTCAGCGATATTGTAGATGACATATTTGGTCTCATTATTCGTTGTCACCTTCAAGGTAAGCGTCTGGAGCTTCGCGTTGGAATTAAAGTTCAAGGAATGAATAATGCCCACATCCATAATGTCATCCTCTTCCGCATTTTGCGTCACTTCAATGAAGACGACTTTGCCCTGATATGTACGCAGGAACACCTTGTCGCCCGCTTTCAGAGCGCTAACCGGAGCTTTCACATCGTCTCTGAAAATAAAGACATTGGAATCAAGCGGCAATGTCAACAAAGTACCGTCGGTCTTCGTCAGTGTCAGCGCGCCGCCGGTCGGGGCAACCTTGATCTCGCCATGAATTGCGCTGGCATCATGGTCCGGCATCTCGCTGTCAGTACGGTCCAGCAGAGCAGCAAGCTCCGCGCGAGTAACCGGCTGATTCGGACGGAACGTTTTGTTTCCTTTTTTGTCTTCATAGCCAGTAATAATTCCCTTCTCCAGGGCAAGCGCCACATAGCCGACAGAGCCGGCCGGAATTTCATGCGCATCCTTGAAGTCAAGCTTCGTATTGTTAAGCGCCTTCGCTTCATCCTCAAGCTTCAACGCCTTGATCAAGAGAACCGTGGACCACAATCTCGTCGCGTTAGCTTCTGGTTTTACTTCCGATTCATTTTCGAAGAACAAGTCATTCTCCAGAGCAACCGCAACATAGCCTACTGCCCAAGGATATTTCTTCTCAATTTTATTCGCATCCTTGAATTGCAGCTCTGTACTCATTTCTTCCGCGGATTCAGCCTGCTCGCGCAGACCCATCAATCGAACAGCTGCTGTCAGCGTTTCAATTCGGGATATTTTTTGCTTTGGCTTGAAAGTGCCGTCCTCGTAGCCGGTGAATACGCCTTTAGATGCCAGGCGCATAATGTATTCCATGGCCCACTCCAGCTCTTCTTCATCCTCGAAATGCCATTTTACTTTATACTTGTCATCGTCATCGTCATCGTCATCGTCATCGTGATCTCTTTTATCATCATACCAGCCTTTCCCTTTACCACGATCATCGTCGTGTCCCTTGCCGTTCGCGAAAGCCGAGGTGCCGCCGCTCGCCAGCAACAGAAGGGCCATTGAACCGATCAGTGTTTTTTTCCATTTGTTTTTTCCTGTCAAAAAAGCCACTCTCCTTTAACGATTGCGGACAAGCCGCATTTTATCCTTCGCCCATAATGTTCGGCGGGGTAAGTTCGTTTTAAGGGGTGGCCTTCAAAAAAATTATTCAGTTTTATCTTGCTGGCGTTTCTCCTTCAGCCATTTCGGCGCGCCTTTGTTCTTGTCGTCGCGCTTCCTGCTGGATTTCTTCCTTGCGGGAGTAGGCTGCGATTGTCCCTTGACGGCACTTACGACTGGCTTCCGCTCCGTCATCGGGGAAGACGTCACGGAATCGCGCTGCCTGGCCCGTGTAGACGCAGTGCCGCTTGACGTCTTCGGCTTATAGCGGGTAGCTTCGCGCAATTGCTCCTCCGTCAACAGCTCTCCCCGGAACATCGTCCGCTCTTCAAGCGCAATTCCAAGCTCCTTGCGGAACTTGTTCATGATGAACTTCTCCTGATGTGTAATAATCGTGACAACTGTTCCCGAGCGCCCCATTCTTCCCGTACGGCCTGCTCGATGCACATAATGGTCGGCATCCACTGCCGGATCAAGCTGGAGAACTAGCGGCAGCGCTTCGATGTCCAGACCGCGGGCGGCAACATCAGTCGCCAGCAGCAATTGGCAGCGGCCGTCGCGGAACCTGGCAAGAGTCGCGGCTCTGCGCTGCTTGTCCGCATCCCCATAGATCACTTCTGCATCGAAGCCCTCGTACTTCAGCTTCGATTCCCAATTGGATATGTCATTCGTATCGTTCAGGAAGAGCAGTGCGGACGAAGGGTTCAGCAGACGCAATAGCCGTCTGACAGTATCGAACTTGTCCCGCTTGTCGCACTGCACATAATAATGCTGGATGCTCTCCGCGACGCGTACGTCCGGTTGAATGCCGATATGGCCGGGGTTCGTCATCCAGCGTCCTTCGAATCGGGCCATGTCCGGCGGGAAGGTAGCAGAGAAGAATGCCATCTGCCGGTTCTTCCCCATACTGAACAGCACCGTCTCCAGCTCCTTGGATGAGCCCAGCTGGAATGTCTGATCCGCCTCGTCGATAATGACATGCCGGACGCCGTGCAGCTTCAGCTTCTTCACCTTGAGCAGCTCATGTATCCGCCCTGGCGTACCTATCACCAGCTGCGGACGGAGCTTCAACTTCTCGATCTGCCGCTTCATCGCCGCTCCGCCGATCAACTGCTGCACCCGGATGCCCAGCGGCTCCGCATACAATTCCGCTACCCGCACAATCTGCATCGCGAGCTCCTGCGTCGGGGACAGTATAACCGCTCCGATCGCATCCGACTTCGGGTCCAACTGCTGCAGGACGGGAAGCAGGAACGCCAGCGTCTTGCCGCTGCCCGTCTGGGACCGCACAGACAGATCGCCGCCCTCAAGCAGCGCAGGAATGGCAGCTTGCTGTACCTCCGTCGGCTCTCCGATGCCCTGCTCCTGAAGCAGATCGCATAATTTCTCATGAACACCCAGCTCTAACCATGTTTTTCCCATGTTCCAATACCCTCTCTTACCTCTGTGGAATTACTTCCGATTCAATAAGCCGCCGAACAGCCTGTCGGCTATCCGCGGGAACAAGCCGTACAGCTTCATGCCAATGCCCGCCGCCTTCGGCAGGTCCAGCTCGGCCCGCTTCCGCTCCATGACGCGCACGATACAGCGCGCTACATAGTCCGGCTTCATCATAAACCACTTTATATTGTTCACATAATGGCCTTCCGGATCAGCCAGCGCAAAAAACTCCGTATCGATCGGCCCCGGATTGACCGCCGACACGTGAATGCCCTGCGGCCTCAATTCCATGCGCATCGCGTTGGTCAAGCCGAGCACCGCATGCTTGGTGGCGGAGTAGGCGGAAGACTTCGCCGAAGCGAACTTGCCCGCCATGGAAGCGATGTTGACAATGTGCCCGCCTCCCTGCCGCTGCATGAAGGGCAAGGCCGCTTTCGCACAGCGCACAATGCCCATATAATTCGTCTCCATCATCGCCTGAAAGCGCTCGATCGGCATATCCTCGAAAGGCGAGAATTCGCCATAGCCGGCGTTATTCAACAATATATCGATTCTGCCATACCGGGCCACTATCGCCACCGCCGTCGCTTCAACCTGATGACCGTCCGTGACATCCATCACATAGTAGCTGCAGCCTTCTCCGATGCGGGCCGCATGCTCCTTCAGCTTCCGTTCATTGCGCCCCGTCAATACCGGAATCGCTCCGCGCTCAGCCAGCAGTGCAGCCGTCTTCGCTCCGATCCCGCTGGATGCACCCGTTATCCATACGATTGCTCCGTTCAACATCTCCATCACCCAATCCAAGTGTACTTCATAACTGCCGTCATAGCAAAAAAAATCCCCTTGCAGCAGCAACGGAAAACCACGACCGAATCGTGTTCCGTCAAGCGCGCCACAAGGGTTATGCCCCGCCGATCAGGCTAAGAAGCAACCAGCACTTGAATATCCAATTGTCCGATTCCGTCCACAATGAGCGGAACCGTCAGCGCCTTCGTCACGGAAAAATCCATAGCCCCGGCAGACTGGATAACTTGAGGAGGCGTAATATCGACCGTCACGCCTTGATTATACAGGAGCATGCTGGCGTTGCCGCTGATCATATTGCCCAGCTCGGAGATGGCGCTGCGTCCCATCTCGTCGATCTCCGAGATCGCGTAGCCGCCCATCATCGCCGATACCATCTTCAGCGCTACCCCTTCACTAAGCCCGAATATGATGTTTCCGTTCATTTGGCCGTTCATACCGATCTGAATCCATATATGGTTTTCAATGTAGGTGATGTCTTTCAGACCCAACTGTCCCGTTGCAGGCCGTATTTGTACGACTTGCTCAATGACAACGATGGCCGACTCGAGAAACGGATTAATATACTCTGCCTTCATTAAGAGGAATCGCTCCTTTATCGACAAAATTCGCCACTTCTATTATTAGCTACTATTATACTTGATATAATAGGACAAGTATACTATTACGATCATTATTCGGCCTTTAGTCCTATATCCAAGGGGTGGCGATGGCCTCAAAAGAAGTCTCATTATCGAACTAAACACAGCTATTTAAATTGCCGCCCCTGCATGTTGCTGCCGGCGGTAGGTCATTCGAATCAAGCGCAGACGCTCATACAGCTTGTCCGCCTGCACCTCTTCCTCGCCGTATACTTGCTGCATGACAGGCTTCAGATAGCGGTCTCCCAGCGAGGCCAGCGACTCCCGTACCCGCTGCTTCTCCTCCTCCGGAACGACCAGCAGCTCCCGCTCCAGGAACGGCTCAATGTCGTACCCTTCCTGATCCAATTGTTCAATGCGCATCACAAGCTCCCTGCGTGGCATGGACAGCTCCTTCTCCAGCAGATCCAGCGTTCCGTCGCGATGAAGCAGGGAGAGAATCGTCTTGTTCTCCCGATGACGCTCCATCAGCGATTGATACTTCTGTTCCTTCTGCTTGAATAACCATTCCGTATAGCTGCTTGCATCCAGCTCATTCGCGACCCACTCCAGAGGGAAGGTCGTGTTCCGCTCAGTCGCAGAAGTAATCGCCAATACAGCTTCTCCATAGAGCTCGTTCTTCGCTGCGCCCCAACCGGGAATCTGCAGCAGCTCTTCCTTCGTCTGCGGCACGAAGGCGCTGATCATCCACAGTATGCGATTCGTCGCAATGATGTACGCGGATTTCTTCTCCGCTGTCGCAGCCGTCCGCCGCCATTCCCGAAGCTGCTGGAACAGCTCTTCCTTGTAATGCATCTCACCGTAGCATTGCAGCATGGAGCGGAAGCCTCCGCCGGCTGTTCGGCCGTCATCCAGCATACCGTCAATGATAGGCGTATATCCTTGTCCCATTACTCTGGCCACCCCATGACGGAATGTCATCAGCATCTCCTCCCATGATGTGCCTTCGAACCAGGTAACCGGCTCCTCCTCTTCTTCCTTCACTTCCAGCCACAGCACTGACCACACGCCTTGCCGTTCGCAGATCGACAGCTGAGCTGTTTGTACGTCATGCTCGGCACCTGCCTTCTCGAATGTGTTCAAAAATACGATTTCCATAGCGATACACACCTTTCCATTCATAGAGTGGCGAATCATGTCGACAGACGCCAAAAAAGCACCCCTCCCGCAGCCAGCTGCAGAAGGGGTGCTTCCCCGACAATCCGTTCCTATGTTCGTTTGTATACATGCTACCACAAGGTGCAAATTATGGCAAGCAAATCATGCGTTTATCGCGACAGAAGCCTGGGCGGCTCTTCGCTGCTTGCTGTCGATCCATTTAAATACGGGATTGGTGATGGATTTGATCACCAGCGAAGCCGCCACGCACAGCACAATTAACCAAAGGAAGATCAGCGGCGGATACTTCGGGAAGAAAGTAAGATCGGAAAAAATCGTTTGGTAAAAAAACATATGGGTCAGCCAAATATTCGTCGAATGCGAGCTGATATAGGCCATCCCCCTCCGCACCGCCGGTCCTTTCTTCAATAATAAATAAAAGCAAATAATAGCGACCGCATTCAGCGGCGCGATCACGGAGGATTCGATTGTCATATGGAATAGAAACAGTATAACGAAACCAAACAGACAGCCGATTTGGAGATAGGGCAGTTTATGCAGCCGTCGATATATGCGCGAATAGACTTTAAATTTGGCGAACAGCGCCCCAACGACAAACGAAAAAACGGAAGTGCCGAACAATACGCCGACATTGTTGACATACAAGAGCACGTTATTCTGCCCGAAATCGATGATGGACCAGTAGCGCTGCAAATGCGAGAACAAATATAGAGCTCCGGTGATAAGAAGCAACGGGATGTAATGAACCCTCTTTACAATAGCAAGCAGTAAAGGCGAAAGCAAAACCATCAGAATATAAATCTGGACAAACCACCAGGCGCCGTTCACATGGTTGGACAATCCAAGAAAGTCCATGGCGAGCATGTATGCCTTGATCTGCTGCCATTGCTCTGGACGTACGATGAAAAATAGCGGCACAAACAGCAGGAATACGACCCAGTAATTGACGTACAACTTTAAGATGCGAAATAGATTTTTCCTCATGCTTTCACGGAGAGGACGATTGCTCATGACATAAAAGGCATAGCCTGTCACAAACAAATAAATCGGCCGGCATGCGTCGCCAAGCAAAGCAAGGTAGTAGACAAGAGGGACGCCGTTCCATTGCGGAGCTGCAAAATATAAGCCCTCTACATCCTTTCTCGCAAACAAGTGAAGCAGCACCATAAGCAAAATAGCCATCCCTTTCAAGGCCCTGGTGTCTTGCTTCGATAATTCCATTCCTGAATCCCCTCCAACTTCGTTCGTTATAAAATTCTTTCATATATATGTTAATCCATTTGCGTACTGACTTCAAGTACAAATGGCTTTCCCTACTTTAGTGAACATCGTTAATTATGTTATAGTGTGAGAAATAACTATGTTCTATTATGAATGAAATGAGAAGGAGGAACGACAGCCATGCAAATGCAGGATTATGACTTTATGTCGGACACGACGGAAGAGACAACGACGCGGTTTGTCACGTTCATCGCACCCAGCGTAAGACGTTTTGATCTGGCTATTACGACGACCGACCGGTTCTATGGCAAGAAGCTTGTCATCGACCTACAGAGCGGAATTACGGCTATTATCGGACCTGACGATCTGGCGAAGGAGGGTTATCTGGCCTCTGCCTTCAAGCTGAACGAAGAGGAAGCGCATGATCTTGCCGGATTTTTGTATCTTGTTGTAGGAGAAGTGAATTTTACTGAATAAACTGGGGAATGTATATACCGAAGCCATTACAGATTCAGGAGGGCGTTAGCTATTGGAAGATTCCTACGTCAATGAGAATCGTCAGAAGGAGACGGATGTTGCTTCGGTAGAGTCTCAGCGCAACGATCTGCTTCCAGAGGAATTCCCGGAGGGACCTTACGAGGCGGACTTGCTTAGCGAATCGCTCGGCAAGAGCTCCCCGTGGCGGATTGACCAACGACGAACAGGCCGCTTCGGCTATGAGAATGCAGCTCTGCATGAAGGATTGGATCGCGATTATCCCGGTGAAGACAACTACGGTACGGCAGTGCCGGAAGTGCAGGACGAACCGTGATGCTTCAGACTTAAGCGGAATAAGCCCCTGTCGCGACCTTGAAGGTCCCGACAGGGGCTTCGTTCGTTATTCATTATCCATCACAGCGAATGGCTTATACCGGATTAAGCTCCAGCTCATCTTCTTCATCGCGATTGAAGGAATCGCGATCGAATTCGCCCTCCGAATCCGCCACCAATAGTGCTGTCACTGTCGTACCCGTCGCATTCACGGCGGTACGGCCCATGTCGATAATCGCTTCCACCGCCACAACAAGTGCGATGCCCTCCAGCGGCAGACCGATCGCGGTCAATACGACCGTTGTCGATATGGATGCCGGTCCCGGCACTCCAGCCACGCCAATGGAAGAGATGACGCTGACCAGGACGATAAGTACATAATCCGTGAAGCTTAGCGATATGCCGAACACTTCCGCGACGAAGACGGAGACGACAGCCGGCCAGACGCCGCCGCAGCCGTTGAAGTTCATGGATGCGCCCAGCGGTGCCACGAAGCTTGCGATCTTCGGCGAGACGCGAAGCCGCTTGGTGATTACCTCCAGGTTAATTGGCAAGGTAGCGAAGCTGCTGCGCGTCGTGAAGGCAACGGCTACGGTCGGATAAGCTTTTCTGAAAAACTTGATAGGGTTCACCTTTGCAACGAACGATACCAAGCCGCCGAACACGAGAATGAAATGCAGAGCCAGCGCAACATAGCTGACAAGAATGAGCATCGCCAGTGGCTCCAGCGTTTCCCAGCCATACTTCGCCGCCATGACCGCAATTAACGCATACACGCCGTAAGGTGTGAAGCGAAGTACGAACTTGACAACCTGATGCATAATCTCCGTTGCGGATGCGACGAACGCCTTGACCGGCTCTACAGCGTCCGGCTTCTTGGAGCCTACCTTGACGATCGCAACAGCGATAAACAAGGCGAATATGAGAATTGGCACCACTTTGCCTTCAGCGGCATCTTTAAACGGATTGGACGGTATCTGATCCAGAATGACCTGGAAGAAGCTCGGTACTTCCCGGGCCACGAAGTCCGCCGATGGAGCTGCGTCCAGACCTGCACCTGGATTCATGGATACAGCCACGATCAAGCCGATTATCGCGGCTATGCCTGTCGTACCTAGGAACCAGCCGATTGTCTTCACGCTCAGCTTGCGCAGATAGCTCAGATTCGTAATGGAAATGATACTGTTGATGACGAGTACGAATACGAGCGGTATAACGAGCATGCGAATGAAGTTCACATAGATTTTGCCGATCGTGCTTACGCCTTCCGTCTCCAGTTGAAATCCGTTAAAGAGTAGTCCTGCGCCTAACCCGAGCCCCAGTGCGATTAATACCCTTGTGCCGAATCCGACCCGCTTCTTCGCGAGGACGTACAGCACCCCCAATATGACTGCGGAGACAAGCAAGGATATCCAGTTTGCTTCCAGTGCGTCGATCAAATTATTTTCCATTTCTCCTTCACCCTTTCTTCCTCTTTCATTAGCATGGCATATCTCTCTTCTATATCTATTGCGCATTCGGGTAGAGTAGAATGTGCCTCTGAATCCCGCCTCATAACCACAATACCCTATAGACTTACTTGGATATGAAACATAATAACAGCACAGCCAGCAGATCGTCAATCTTTTTTTCTGCATAACTGTGCCCCTCTTGCCGCACTAACTGCTATAAATCGTGAATCGACACCTCGCTTCTTACGAGAAACCGGGCATTGACACCCGCCTGGCCTATGCCCTTCGATATATAGAATTTCCCCAGTTCATGCCGATGCACCCCTTTATATATGCCGCGATCCGGCAAAGGTCCCTTGGGCTTCAATTTGAAGAAAAACGGGATGTTCAGCTGCTTGCCGTGGAAGTGCCCGGCCATCATGTAATGAAACGGCTCCCGCATCGTCAAAACGACATTGGGATCGTGTGTCATAACGATGACTGGCTTGCCGTTCATCCGGTTCACATCCCGGAAGGCTCGGGTCGGGCGGCTGTGTCCGGTGCTGCAATTGTCGATGCCGACCAACTGGAACCGGGGCAGCTGCACACTCTCATTGCGCAATACAGGAATGCCGTTCGCACGGAACAAGCCCACGATTCGCTTCACCCGGGGAAATTCATAATCATGGTTGCCCAGTACGGCGTATGCCGGTATGCCGCATGATGCAATCATACGCACGTAGAGCCCCAGTCTCGCGAAGTATTCATCCCGGTAAGTATAATCGCCGGTGAGCAGTATATAATCCGGCTTCGCATCATGAATAATTCGCTGGAGGGCGGATGGAGATACCCGGAGCATATCCACATGCAGGTCGCTAATTTGCAATATGCGCAGCCCTAGTCCTGTATCCATGCGCACATGCTCAACCTTCACCCATCGAGTCGGCAGGATCAGCAACAGATAGATCGCAGCCGCCAGCAGCAATGCGCCAATAAAAAAAAGCATGAGAGCCCTCCTTCCCTTCACGTTCAGAGCCCTCATACCAGTATAAACAATTACCGTCCGCAGCGCTATGCGGTCGCCTCGGCGCCCATCTCCGCTTGCTTCTTCAGCAGCTTCCCGAAGAGACTGGCATGATTGGCCGCCAACCTTGCGAACTCGCCCTCCTCCGCAATGCGTCCTTCCTCCATCACAATCACCTTGTCGGCATTGCGAATCGTGGACAAGCGATGGGCGACGACGATGATCGTCATATTGCCCTTCAGCTTGTCAATCGCCTCTTGAATGCGAAGCTCATTCTCGACGTCCAATGCGCTGGTCGCTTCGTCCAGCACCAGAATGGAAGGCTTCCGAATAACCGCTCTAGCCAGCACAAGGCGCTGCCGCTCGCCTCCGGACAGCCTTATGCCTCGGTCGCCGATGACCGTATCAAGTCCGTCTGGCAGCTTTCGAACATACTCGGCGCAGGAAGCGAACTCCAGCGCTTCCCATATCATGTCGTCCGTCGCCTCCCGCTTCAACATCGCCAGATTGTCTCGTATGGATGCGTTGAACAGGAACGGCTCCTGCGGCACATAGCTGATCGCTTGACGGTAGGCGAGCAGATTATGCCTCGCTATGACCGTTCCATCCACCTCGATACAGCCTTCATCCGGATGCATGATCCCCATAATAATGTCGATCAGCGTACTCTTGCCCGCTCCCGAAGCGCCTACGACCGCTGTCATGCCGTTAGCGGGGATATGAAGGCGAATGTCGCGAAGCGTGTAGTCCTCTCTCCCCTTATCGTATCGGAAGCTGATATCCCGGCACACAATGTCCCGCTTCAGCAACATCGGAGCTGCGTCTGCGGATTCGTCACGCAGCCGCTCTGCGGCATGCAAGCTCTCCTTCTGCATGTTGTACAGCGATTGACATGCGGGAATTTTCGCCGCCAGCTGTTCCAGATTGGATTGAATATCCGTGAATCTGGGCCAGAGTCTGGCGAAGATAATCGTAATAATAAGGAGCGCTATGCCTTGTGTCTGGAAGAACGCGAATCCGGCCAGAATGAAGACGGCGATAAGTCCGGCGGAGGACAGCTTGTACAGCAGCTGCGAATTCATCCGATTGCGGATGTAGGACATCTGCTCCTTGACCATCCCGTCCGTCAGATCGCTTAGCCAAGCCAGACGGGACTGCTCCAGCGTGTTGCTCTTAATATCTTTCATCCCGTTAATCTGATCGGATATGCCCGCCAGATATGCCTGGGCGTGCATCGACGTCTGATTGCCCAGTTGTTTGGCCCGCTTAATGAATCGTCCGGAGAATACGCCGAGCAGAAGCCCGCAGCCCAATACGAACAACGTGAGCAGAGGCGATATCCATACTGCGATGCAGATCTGAATGACAGTGAAGATAGTGGAGGATACAAGCTGCAGAGACAATTGAACGGCTCCGAGCACCCTGGCCAGCTCAATCGTCATCGTATTCACCAGATCCGTATTTCGCTTGCGCATGAAGAACAGCCACTCCGCCTCCAGCAACGACTTGTACGCTTCCAGCCGCAGCTTCTTCGAGAAGGTCTGCTGCAGTCGGATGTTATGAATCATCATCTTTCGATAGACGAGATTCTGAGCAAGCGTAGCCAGCAAATAGATGCCAATGACAATAAACAAAGCATGCAGGGTAGAATAGCCGTCCAGCAAGCCGGACAGCTTCTCCAACATGCCTTCCGCGGGACCCGCAGAGACGATTCCGATCAATCCGAGCAGCGGCACCAGCAATAACAAAGCCGCGCTTTCCAGCAGGCTGCTAAGCGCCATGCCGAATACATTCACGTACAATGCCGCTCCAGAGGAAGCATGCAGCTTACTTAAGTAATGCATAATGTACTTCATCCGCTTCACTCTCCAGACGCGCTTGCAAATGACTCAACAACTGTAAAATCCTTCATGACATCCGCACCGCTTATGTACAGCGGCCCGCTACGCAGCCAGGCATGCGCAATGAGACGTCCATCTTCATCTCTTGCCGTTCCCAGATAAAGCGTTCCCGGAATCCGTCGCCTCTGCAGCATTCTCATGCCTGCGATCGCCCTGACCAGACACTTGCTGTCCCACGGCGTGTAACGGCTCGTGATAGCAATAGCCGAGGTAATATGCTTAATGATGCGCACATGCTCCAGCGGAATCTCCTTATGCGTCTCCTGTCGTTTATATCCCAATGTTCCCGCCACCTTCGCGAACGGACGATATAGCTGCAGCTTGGCTGCGGCAAGCATCATATACGCTTCCGTGAACAGCAGCAAGGTGCGGAAATCAAGCTTGATCAGCGCTTGCAGCTTCCCCATCAACAAGGACGAGCCCCTCTTTCCTCATATGATCCAGGAAATCCAGCACTTGCTGCTCGCATTCGGTACGATCTACATCGTACTCTTCCAACAGGAGATCCACCACTTCAGCTACCGTAGCGAAGTTGCCAATCACTTCCCATATCCTTCCGCCTATACTGCCAAGATTGTAATAATTGCCGTTCTGGATGCTGAGCATGACCTTCTCCCCGCCCATGTCGCTCACAATGTTCTGATCGCATGCCTTCACGCGATCGGATAAGGATAACTTTTCTACGCTAATCATTTACACGACCTCCTTGCGAATAGTGTCAACCAATAGGGATGAAAGCTGCTGCGGGCTTGTTCCTTGCACAGGGCGCTGCAGTCGGTACACGCCAATTCGTCCCATAAGGGAAGCGAGCAAGCTGAAGTGCCAGTCCATCAAGCCCAGCCGCTTCAATAAAAACCCGCGAAATGTATGTTGAAGCAGCGTATGAAATCGTTCCAGTCCTGCAACTGGCGATATCGCTGCATCATTTTCCGTTTTGACAAGCTCGATCACACCGGCTAGCGGCAACGGCTTCAAGCAGAATCCGTCGGACAACGGCACGGCGAATTTGTTCTCCCGCTCGAACAGCGGCTTCAATCCGTCAGCGCTTCTGCCCAGCATATCCATCGTCTCTTGCCACAGCTTCTGCTGCGGATAAGCCGGCATTGCCTGCGGCATTCCATTCTCATCAAGCATGACGGCGATCAGATCGTCGCTAAGCAACGGATATCCTTGCTGAATGAGCATGGACGACAGCGTCGTCTTGCCTGCTCCCGAATGCCCTACAATGGCATATGCCTCTCCGCCAATCGCAACGGCGCTGCCGTGAAGCGGCAGTATCCGCTTCTGCATGAGCGTAATGCCCATGCAAGTTCCCAGCAGATAGAGCCTGATTTTATCGGTGTCCGCGCCTTGGAAGGGCGACACGAGAATACGCTTGCCGGCTTCCATGCCGAAGATTGCCGTATCCGGTATGCGTATGAGGACCATATCCTTCATCATGCCTACATACTGGCTGCTCCTGTCGGCAAGCTCCCATAATGGAAGCAGATTGTCGAAAGTGATCGTTACTGATCCATGCGCATGCGCGCTGCCTTCTTCCAGCAAGGGAAGCTCAGGCATAGGTATTTCACTTTGAATGCTTAATCCGAAGGAATAATACGGCCTTAATCCGTTGGATACAGTCATGGCTTCCACTCCAATGCTTGTTACGGATTTGGATAGGGGGAGCGCCCTTATAGACTGCTATAAGGGCGCCCGACTTCTAAGTATCGGTGAGAAGAAAGAAATGCGCGGCGATACTAGCTGTAGTTGACGACATCGTCTTCATGAGCGTCCGGGTCCGGTTGGAACTCGTCAGGCGTTCTGATACCAGGACCAGCCATTGTCATATGAACGTCAAGTACTTCCAACTGAGGTTGCTTCCACGCTTTCTTTGCTTGTGTATGCATAAGATCACCTCCTTTCATGCGTGATTGGCCAGAAATCTGTGAAAGATGTAGCTTCGCATCAGCAATCGGAATTCCGTACCGAATATATGATCCGGACGGGGATCGTGCCTGATCGCTTCTAACGAACGCTTAAGCTCGCTTGTGTTCACGTAAGGCGACATTCTAACGTCTTGAACGGCCTGCTCCAGCTTATCCATGACCTCCCGCCAGATCGGCAATATGCGATGCAGTCCGTCAGCCCCCTGAATCCCCCTGAACTTCTGATTCAGCCGGACATGATCTGGCAAGTAGTCAAGCGTGGATCTCCTGATCAGCGATCGACCATAGCCGTTCTGCACGAATTGATCCTGCGGGACGGACAAGCAGAAGCGGATAACCCGCAGATCGTTCGTTGCGTCGCGATCCCATAAGGAATGACGCAGTGATTGCTTGCAGCCGACCGATCCCGTCGTCGTCCAATAATACAGCTTCTCGAACTGCTTCCGGCGCACATCATAGACATTTTGCCCGGATTGTCCCCAGAAATCGTAGCCGTGCTGCTGAAGCCGTTCGTATACGTTCGTTCGCCGGGCGAATTCGGGATTGATCAGCTTCGGCATAGCTTGATCCTGCTTGCGGGACAACCACTTGTCGACCAATGGGAATGCCTTCTTCCCGATGGAGCGATAAAGCCTCGCCCTGTTCGCATTCATGTTCGCGCTGTACTGTCTGATCTCATGGGCCAGCCGCATCCATCGGAATTGGCGCAGCAATCGTGCCTGATAATCCAGCGCAGGCCCCCAGGAGATCGTCCAGTTGCCTCTGCTTCCGGACAGCAGCGTTCCGACGTTACTCGCTGCAGCTTGCTCATAGATGCCTTTCACCCAATAGGAATTCTCGTAGAACTTGTAGGGCGTCTCGATCATCTCCAGCATATCGTCCACTTCCGATAACGGATTCTTCTCGGCGAAGCTGAAGTACTGATCGTGAATATTACCCACATGCTGCACCGTTGCTTGAATATACTCTCTTTCGTTCGCTACCCGGCTCCGTGGCGTCCAGTCCTGAAATTCGTCAAGTGGCACATAACTGAATGTATGAAGCCTCTTCTCCTGCTCCCGCAGCTCCTTCGCCGCGAAGCTGACGACCGAACCGGAGTCCAGACCGCCGCTTAACTTGGCCCCGACTTCCTTATAGGTCCGCAGCTTGGAAGCTATCGCCGTCCTGAATACGTCGCGGAAGGCTTCCTCGTATTCTTCGTTGCCGCCCAGACGCAGCCTCTCATCGGACATGATCGTGCAGTATCGGTTGAAGCGCAGCTCTCCTTCTCTAAGTGTGAAGCTGTGCGCCGGCGGAATTTGTCCGATTCGCTCGTACACTGTCGCATGGACGTCCACGGCCTCCGTCGAGATGGGAATCGCCAGAAATTCCGATATCCATTGTTCATTCAATCTACGGTCCACTTCAGGAAGCGCCAGCAGAGGCTTGATCGCCGTGCAGAATGCGTAATAAGACGACGTCCGGGTGACATACAGCGTGCGGTTGCCGGAGAAGTCCCTTGCGCCGAACAGCGATGCCGCGCGGCTGTCCCAGATCATGAAGGCGAAGTCGCCGATCAAGTGCTCCGGCGCCTTCTCGCCCCACTTCTCGTAAGCCAGCATAATGAGCTTGCTGTCGCTCATCCCTTGTCGATCCATAGCGGGGACGGCGAGCTTCCCGAACAATTCCTCGCGGTTATCAATAATGGCATCCGCCGTTATGGCAAGCCCACTCTCGCGATCGTAAGCGGGCAGCAGCTCGCTTAGTGACTCCGGCGTAATCCATTGTCCGTGACAGCCTAGGAAGACGTCGTCTCCCTGCCACGTATGACGATAGTCGGCCCGGTATCGCTTCAGCTCTTCCATCATCGTATAACCGTGATCAAGCTCCCGAGTTGTCTGATTCAAGCTCAAAACAGCTGTAATGGCGCTCATGAAATCCTCCTGAGTGTTCGCGTTAATGAACATTTTTCGGCCGCTGCGCTTCATGGTGTAAACCCTTTGTAAATCAGGGCTCTTCCCGTTTAAGCAGCTGCACGGGCGTTCGTTTTATTCTATCTTTTCGTTCGATGTTGTTCTCAATAAAGAACTACGTCTTAATTTACCACCTCTCTACTCCGTTGTCAACCTATTACGGACCACTTTTCTGAATGAATTTTAATCTGCGGCAAATAGGCGGATGAATGGCGATAACGCTTCATTTTCACTTTCGTATTGTGGTAATATTCGTTATAATGAAGAAAATCCATGCATCCACGCATAAACGGAGGACTCAGCCATGATTGGACAACATATACAGGACTTGCGAAAACGAAGGGGGCTGTCGTTGACAGAATTGTCATTGCGAGCAGGCGTTGCGAAGTCGTACCTTAGTTCCATTGAAAGGGGGCTCCAAAAAAACCCATCCATTCAGTTTCTGGAGAAGATTGGGGAAGTATTGCATGTATCCGTAGAGGAGATCATTAATTTCGGGAACCCTGACCAAGCTGCCGCCCTGCTTGACAAAGAATGGGAGGAGCTGGTCAGGGAAGCTATGAATTCCGGCGTAAGCAAGGAGCAATTCAAAGACTTCCTGGAGTATAACAAATGGAAGCTTCATCAAGAACAAGAATAGCGCTGTATAACTTATACAGCGCTTTCCTCAAGCCGATTGCGCTTCTCTTCCGTCAGAATGGACAGCGCCTTTTGTACCTGGTCCTTGGTCAGTCCTTTCGTTCGCGCTAAGAGTATTAACTCCACCCATTCCTTATCCAACTGCTGCTGGTTGTCCGAATATATGGCAGTCATTACCTCTCGTCCCCCATTCCATTGGGGCGGTTGCACCACTGACTCCATGCGTTGTAAGGTGCCCAGATACTAAACGCACTTCCACGTCTCCCATTCGTATTTTTTTAACACCGCTTCCCCTATAATAGACCATCCCGCATAAATATGTTGTCGCTTTATGTCCACGAAATACCGGAAATCAATTCTAATTTTGTCGAAAATGATTCCTTATTCTCACACGGTCTTACACGCCGATAGAACTATAGCCTCTCTGCCAGCACGGCAGCTCGCTGCCGATAGCCGTCCGGATTCGCGGATTGCCAACGCCAGGAATCTGCGCACATATCATGGATGTCCCGCTCCGCCTTCCAGCCCAGCTCTCGTTCAGCCTTGCCCGCATTCGCGTAGCATTCGCCGCAATCTCCGCCTCTCCTGTCCGTAATAACGTAAGGAATCGCTCTGCCGGATGCTTTCCCGTAAGCCATAATCATCTCCAGCACGCTATAGCCTCGCCCCGTGCCCAAGTTATAGACCTCAAGCCCCTTCAGCTCTGTCAGCTTGTGCAGAGCCTTCAAGTGGCCGCCGGCAAGATCGACGACATGTATATAGTCTCTTACCCCTGTCCCATCCTTCGTATTGTAATCGTCACCGTATACGTATACTTCCTTCAGCTTGCCTACCGCGACTTGTGCGATATAGGGAACAAGGTTGTTCGGCAGCCCCTCCGGATCTTCGCCAATGCGTCCGCTCTTGTGTGCGCCTACCGGATTGAAGTATCGCAGCACGGCTATGCGCCACGCCGAATTCGCCGCAGCCATATCTCCCAGCATCTGTTCGATCATCAGCTTCGTGCGTCCATAGGGATTAATCGCACCCAGCGGAGCACTCTCCTTAATCGGCACCTCATCCGGCATGCCGTACACGGTAGCGGAAGAGCTGAATATGAGCCGATTCACGCCGTATTCATCCATGACCTCGCAGAGGGTAATGGTGCTGAACATGTTCTGATGATAATATTTAAGCGGCACCTGGACCGATTCCCCCACCGCCTTCAGCCCGGCGAAATGAATGACCGCTTCAATGGGATGTTCCTCGAATACGCGTCTCAGCCGCTGCTTATCCGTTAAATCCATAATAAAGATGGGAAAAGTCCTGCCGGTAATTTCTGCTATGCGCACAAGCGCCTCATAATGACTGTTGGATAAATTGTCCACGACTACGATATCGTGGCCCGCTTCCAGCAGCTCCACACAAGTATGGCTCCCAATATAACCCGCTCCGCCTGTAACCAAGATAGCCATCTATCCATCTCGCCTCCCAGTTGTTCTTTATACAGAACATCATAACATACAATTTCCAATTTGTCTTTTATAACGAACAATTTCACAAAATAAAAATACCTTCCAGCGTCATCCCTCTATACAGGCAGCAAAGATGCGGCCTTTAGCGCTATTTTGCGCCCCATACTTCTGTGATAAAGCTTGCGGCCGAGCTTATACAAATACCGGACATCGCAAACGCGAACGGCATCCAGATAGTCCGCTCCGAAGTGACGGATCACTCCTTCGTTGGAAAGCGCCTCCCGTATGCTCTCATGCTGACAATGGCGAATGATCTCCGCTCTCATCTCTTCCGCGGCAAGAGAGCTTCTCATCACATTGAGCAGACAGGTCTGCAGTAGATTGAACAACATGATACTGACGCCGTCCATCATTTGCTGACGATTGTCGCTGTAATACTCATCGATCACTTGCTTCTGGATGCGATAACCGCTTACGATGTCATGGAACAAGTATGGCATGTATCGTTCCGTGAATCCTCCTGTACGATAATAATACAGCGCTTCGGGAATAACGAGCACGGACTTCGCCTTCAGGAACATCTCCAGATTGTAATAGAGATCGTCGCCAAAAAAGTGAATATCGCGCAAGTAGCTTCCGCTGGAGAGCAGCATCTCGCGCTTGTACAGCTTGCCGAACAGATTAGGGGGGAATGGATGGCCTTGAAGGAAGGCCGGCACCAGGCTGGATCTGATCTCATCCTCCAGATATAGCTTGCGGCTGCGGAAGTAATCGCTCCTGTTCAATCTGTGCGGTCCTTTATAATGCAATGCACGGAAGTTATTGCTGACTGTAATATCACTGTCCGCATAGACAGCACTGGCATACAGCATCCGAATCATATGAGGGGAAATCCAGTCGTCCGCATCCACGAACATGACATAGGGCGATTGGGCGGCCTTCAACCCTTTATTTCTCGCCATAATGCTGCCCTCTCTATTCGTATGCAGCAGCGTAATGCGATCATCCATTTTTTTGAAATAATCGCACATGGCCGCGCTTTCGTCTGTCGATCCGTCATTTACGAGAATGACCTCGATATCCGCATAGCTGCTATCCACAATCGACTTTAAGCAGCAAATTAGCTTTTCGCCAGGATTATATATCGGTACAATCACACTTACCTGACTCATCATGCCACCCTCAAACTTTTAGTTTGTGATCTTCTATGTATTCACCCTTGATATGGCAAATACCAAGGGTGATCTGGACTTAACTTTCCAATTCGACGTTATTCAGAAGCTTGAGATAAGGATCTGAACCGGAAACCGTCGTAGCTTTAAGCACTGAAGAAGCTAACGTGAAAGAATTTTCTTTATTGAGCCAATATGCGTTTACTTTGGAGCGGTCCAAGTAACTATGCAGGACTACCGCTTTATTATCCGTATTCCCTTTCCCAATAGCTGCATCAAGGAAGGTGCTTCCGATAATCGAAGAATTGCCGTTAAGCTGGACACCTACGTTCACGAATTTACTGTTGCGAATATCAATTTGCCGAGTGTAATTCGCGCTGTCCAGACCGAGCTCCACGTCTTTGCCTCCGAACACCCCGGTTTTCATTCTCATAAATTCGCTGGAGCTGATACTGCTGCCTTCGAATCTTACAGCCCCTTCCATCAACGTCAGCCCTTCAATGACATTCGGCCTGCCTGCGTACTTGGCGGGAACCATGATCTGCATATCGTAGTTTTTCACTGTGATGTTCTTCATTACAATTCCCGAGGTCAATATATTGAAATTAGGCTGAAGGCTGCTGTCCGCTCTCCAATCCCGCTCCAATACGATATGATTCATGTAGCATCGGCCGTAATTATATCTGCTGACATTGAAGTTTCCTTCACCTGCATCATCAGGCATTACCGGTGGACCGCCAGGCGACTCCGACACTTGGAAGCTGTTCGAAGTGATATTGACGGTATAGTATAACTTATCCACACTTATTCCGCCGGGAAGTCGGCCTACCCATTGTTCGAACACAAGCTTGGCGCCGTTGCCCATCCCATGAGCGAAAGGCAAGGTGAATACGCCGGTTCCGACATTTACGGTTGGCGTTCCGAAGTAGCCGTAAGTGGAACCACCGGATAGTGAAGCGTCTTTCATCTTCACATTTTGCACAATCGCACCTTTCGTATTAGCCAGTTTCAACGTGCCTCCTTGGAACAAAGCCCCGTCGACTACGCTGTCGCCTTCGACGACAAGCAGACTCCCCAGGAAAGTGTTGTCGATGAACTTGACGGATTGCTGCGTAGAATGCGAGATGATGCCGCCGACATTCCAACCTTTGAACGTGTTCCCTTGCAACATTATATAATTGCCATCTGCATTGACGAAGTGTCCTCTTACATTGTTGTGAATATAATTGTCTTGAATGGCGATGCGATAATTCAACTCCAAGCCGTCCGGTTGATCCGGCGTCTGGTATGGGATATTGGATTCGCCGACCATAGATTCAATATCAATGCCGAACATAGGCGGCGTTCCATTACGGAAGTCTGTCGTTACCCCGTCATCATCGTAACCGATGTCGTGAATCTTGTTTCGCAGAATGTGAACATCGTTCGTCGAGCAGATCGAGATGCCTTGTCTTCGACAATGGTGAATCAGACAGTCGTTAATTTGCAAGTATCCACCCATCTGCTCCTGCGTGTATAGAGACGGATCGCTGTGATACTCCTCCCAATTCGTAAAAATTCCGTCGCCAGTACAGTTTGAAATGTCAACATTTTCAATCTGGATTCGATTGCCTCCGTAAATCCCTACGCCATGTCCGCCCTCATGCGTGTAATACATGTTGTCGACCTTCGCTTTAATAGATGCTATCTCTGCGTCCGTCAGCGGACTGGACAACTGAATGGCAAATACCATCTTATTGTTCAAGCTGATATCATCAAGGAACCAGCCTCTGCCCGTAGGAGCTCCGGGAGCAAATAAACCGTTCGTCCGATAGCCGGCTAGAGTGAAGCGTGAAACCCAGTCGCGATATTGATAGAAATGGTAGCCGGAAGCGTCCACACCATCAATCTCCCATAACCGGAAATGTGATAACAGGCCCGGATTGGCGTAACGATCAATGACTTCGCTACGAATCCAGTTTGGATTGTTATTCAATGAGCCGTCGGGGTTAACGCCTCCTCTCATGAAAGCTACTCTCATTTCATATTGATGCGCTTTCTTATCGCCGATAATTTTCCCTCCGGAAAGCTTAACATTGTGAACGCCCTTCATATAGATCATATTGTAGTTGGGTGACGTATTGCCTTGAAGGCGTATTTCCGTATCGGGCGACAGCTGAAAGTGCATTCCGCTTTGCATGACAATTCCGGCAGATTTGCTAATATCGCTTGTATCCAGATCAATTAAATACGTGCCTCCCGGCAGTACAATATGATTGTATCCTTGCGCTTTTGCCCACAGCAGGGCGTTGTTGATTCCCAATCTTGTCGCTTGCGGCGCAGTACCGTCATTTTTAATTCCGAATTTATTGAGATCGATTACATATGTGGCATGCTGATCCAAAAAGGGGAGTGGCATATGTTTCACCTCCATTTTTCTATCAGTTTATGTAGCTTGTCTTGCGGTGGTTACTTATTTCCGCTGAATACCCCTCCCCGCATTTTAAGATTGGTCGGAGACTACGTTTTTTCTTGAAGCGGATTTGAGAGATACCAGCTTGCCTAACATCGTTTTTGAAATATTAAGCAAGTACTTGAACTCTTCAGATCGATAAAACACACAAATAAATATCAAATTAATACAAACCGCTGCTACTACCGCTTGGACGATGAGCCAAAGAAAACTGTCATCTGGCAGAGCTAACAAATGCAATGCCATATTGACTAAAAACGTAGTAAGGAGCGCTACCCCCGTATAATAGCCGTATTTTGCATAGTAAATCAGCAATGTTCTTTGAAAAACATTCTTGTACACGAGATAGGGGGTTAACCAGAATGGTACGAGCAAAGAACTGATAAGTGTTCCAAGAAAAATACCCGCTATGCCCATTGTATGAACAAAAACAATGGAAATTGTTAAATTGATAGCAGCTTGAATAACAGGAGCAAATCGGTCTTCGTGAAAAATTCCCGAAGTAGTTTTAATTGTCGTAATTGTGTTGCGCATGCCCCTCTCATAAAAAGTGATCACAAGCAGTAATAATACCCACTGGTCCATCACAAATTGATTACCAATCCATACCTTAATTAGCGGCTCTACAAATAGATACAGCATTATCGCAAGGAAAGCATAAAGTAAAAAATTAACCAACATCGATACTTGAAAAATACTATACACTTTTTCCCTTGATTCTTGGGCAACCAAATTCCCTATACTGTGATACAGGTTGGAAAAAATCTGATTGGCAAAATTTCTGCATAATTCGATGAGTAATTTGTAATTTGAATATAATCCTACTGCGACAACACTAATAAATGATGAAATAAGCACACTGTCAACGCCAAAAATAAAATAGTTCCCAATATTTTGTAGAAGGATTGCTTTCATGTTTTTTTTAAACTGTGCCTTCGTAGCATCATCCAGCTTGTAATTCGTCCCTTCTTTTAAAAAGGGATATTTGCGATCAACCAATAGGGCAAGGATATATGACGTAGCCAAAGAAATAGCGGCTTCTGCTATCAAGTATAGTAAGTAGTTTTCCGTATAATGCAGTATTGCGAGTCTGATTCCTGTTGATAATACAGCTGAAATCGTAAACCCCAGTGTAATCATATAGTTCTTTTGGTTGACATTCAGAAAGGAATGCTTATAGACAAACAGGTAAGGGAGGGCAGTATGCATTAGAAAAATCGAATAGATCATGTGTAAATGGTCTACACTGGTGTCCTTTACAAACAGATGAAGAAAGGGCATTAGCGCCAAGCCTACGAGTAGAATCACGCCAGCAATAATCCAATATGCTTTCCTGTACAAATTCATCAATGCGATGATTCGCGGTCGGTCATCTTGTGCAACGGGTTTATACAAGCTGTAAATAATGCTGGAGCCAATACCCGATTCAGCTATTGCCAGCATAGCTAGAATACTTGTAAACAAGGCATTAATCCCAAGATATTCAATTCCGAGACTATGGATGAATACAGTTCGTGTCAGGAAACTAAGTCCGGCTATAACAATCTGATTTCCCAATCCTGCAGTAATATTGAGCAACGAACTCTTTACTCTCATGGTTAACTCCTATCTAACAAAACCTGATTTACCTAACAGCTCCTTCATCATCGCTTCACGCTTTTGAGCTGATATTCGCCCCCGCAACGTATAGGACTCGTCATAACATTTACTGCTAACCATTAATTGTTGAAGTTTACTCTTCTGTTCAGTTACGCTTCTGATAGGGATGGCCGGTACTCCGCTTACCACCATACCTGGCTCCACCGTTTTGGTCACAACACTCCCTGCGGCGACGATGGCTCCCTTGCCGATTGTTACTCCAGGCATGATGATTGCTCGAGCGCCTATAAAGACATCATCCTCAATAATGACGGTACCTATTCTTGTGTAGCCGATCAAGCTCTTGCTGCTTGTATCGTGCGTAAGAATATAAGCTTCCGGGGCAATTGTAACGCGATTCCCTATTTCAATTAACCAGCAATGGGAATAATCGAATACAACTCCCGGCTGAATGGAGCAGTCTCTACCGATCTTCATGCCTAGCTTAATGTAATCCTCCAGCCAAATTTCTTCCAGCAACACTTTTCTTGCACGGGCGCGAATAAAATGAAAAATACGTTTCATTTCTACACCGCCTTTTTCGAATGCTTGATTGCTTCCATCCTATCTTCCATGCATAAGCGAATAGCAAAGCCTTGCGTAAACGGAAGAATGGAGAAGTGTGTGGAATAGACGCCGATATCCTTCGTGTCTCCCTGTGAGAAATCGATCGCTCCGTTGCGCCGGGTTACTCCCATAAGATAGACGGAAGCGCGCTCCGCTCCCGCTACGCAAGCTTCAGCAATGTCCCCGATACGACCGGCTTGCGTCAAGAACCAGCCCAATATCGCCGTCGCGGAGGAGTCTGGCCGCGACTCCGCTCTGTTTACCGACCAATTCCAGCACCCGGAAGGCTGCTGGAAGCGCAATACTGCTTGGGCGAACTGAGTCATCATAGCCTCCAGCCGTTTCTTCTCTTCCATATGGTCGGGCAGTTCATTCCATGCGTCGGCAAGGCCGATTGCGAACCAGCCAAGCCCGCGCCCCCATCCGTACAGTCCTGCCGGCATGCCATCCTCCAGATGATAAGCATGGCTCGGGATGTATTGTTTATCCAGCATGCCGAACTTCTCATAATGCTCCAACTGCTTCAACGCCAGCTGTATGCATTCTGAGTGCTTGAACTGAACACCGTATGCAACTAGGAACGGGCAGATGAATCCGATTGTATCCACGTAACGATAGTCTTTCATCGCTTTGCGATATTGTACAGTTCCATCCGTACCTATGTGATCGCGGATGAGGTGCCATACCTCATCGAGTGCCGGCTTGCAGCGATAAGCGTAGCTCTTGCCCAGCTTCAATATGGCATATGCCAGAATACCAGCGTCCACCTGCTTGGGAGACTCCCTCCACTGCCCTTCTTCCGTGAACTTGTCGCTTACATATTGCTCGATCACCGCTTTATGTCCCCTGCCGTACCCGCTGCCAGCCGAACTGGCAAGCCCGAGCAGCAGCGCGGCTTCCTGCCAATGCTGAATTGTTCGGCTCGCATACTGCCCGCGCAGCATATCCATGACGATAAGTCTGGTATGATCCGTCTTCCGGATTGTCGGTGTCCGCTTAAGCCATTTGGCGCCCACCTCCGTAATCATCTTCTGCCACTGCTCGCGAGTGCTGTAACGGCCAATCCGAATCCGTCCCAGCCAATCCTTCGCCAATGGAATCCAATCGATTATGACAACAACTGCTGCGAGCAGGACGATGATATAAAGAATAAAATGCAGCATGCGCTTCTTCCCCTTCTTCCTATCTATTACTTTCTATCTCTAAGAGATCAGCTCATATAACTTCTCCACTTCCGATTCCGTCCCCAACTCTTCCTGCTGCAGCTCTTTCGTGAACGATTGCTGCAACGTCTCGTTCAGCAGCAATTCCTTGATTCCGCTAGCGAGAGCTTCTTCACTCATTTCTACGATGACTCCATTCTTCATCGAAGCAATACTATCCGCGGCAGTCGAGAAGTTGGTCACGACTATTGGCTTGCCAAGTATTTTGGCTTCATCGACTGCAACAGGCTTGCCTTCGAATCGTGATGGCTGTACATAGATGTCCGCCATGCGGATAAGCGGGTACGGGTTCTCCTGAAGCCCTAACAATACGAATCTCTCCTGCAATCCATACTGGGATATCATGGCTTCAAGCCGCTCGCGTTCTTGCCCTTCTCCGATAATGTACCAGCGAACGTCGCAACCGCTATCGACAAGCCGTCTGCAAGCTGCAATAGCAAGATCGAATCCTTTCTGGGGATGCAATCTGCCTGTCGAGACAATCTTCCAGCCCTGCACATCCGGCAGAGCAGGCGTCGGCCGCAGGGACATCATCCTGACCGTAGATGGCGATATAATATTGTGCATCACTTTGACTTTATCGGCATATTGGGGGAACAAGCGCTCCAGCACCTCGCCGCATGCTGAGGATACCGTGATCAGGTAGTCCAGCTTTCCGAAATGCCCTTGATCCAGTGAAGGGTCCATGCCCAGCTTTTCAT
This sequence comes from Paenibacillus sp. J5C2022, assembly GCF_025567625.1. Taxonomy (GTDB): domain Bacteria; phylum Bacillota; class Bacilli; order Paenibacillales; family Paenibacillaceae; genus Pristimantibacillus. The sequence continues at coordinate 32,748 of NZ_JAOQJC010000019.1, forward strand.
AATCGTTATGGATAAAGCCGAGCTTCTTCGTCGCGGATACTTTCTCAATGCCGAAGTAGACCGGGTTTTTCTCCAAATAACCGATGACGGCATCATAATGCTTTTGAAGCTTCGGCAATGCGTGCGAAATATACTTCCACGCTCTCTGCTCACGTCTCGCCGCATTCCTTTCTTGCTTGAACACAAGTCCAGCTTGCAATCGGGAAATGGCCGTTGCCACTTTCCCCTTGGCCATGCATGCTTTCAATGCGTCCATTAAGGGCATATCGAAGTAACTATAGCCATCGGGGGCTCCAAGCACGTTAACCTGCTGAGGCAGCTGATGTAGAAACATGCCCTCTTGCTTGAACAGAAGCAGATCCACCTCATACCTTGTATAATCTATCGTTTGGAGCAAGGAGATCAGCGCCTTCTCGGCTCCGCCGCAATGCAGATGACTCATAACGAACAGGAGTCTCTTCATGGCATTTCTCCTCCTTGCACTAATGTATAGAACTTATTAACTTCCTGCTCCGTGCCTAGCTCTAGCGAAGCCAATTGCCGCTTGAAGCGCTGTCTTAGACCGGGATCATCGATCAGCTTCGCAATCGAGTCGGCGACGGATTCCGGGCTCATCTCCGCTATAAGCCCCTCCTCGTTGCGTCGCAATTGATCGTTAGCCGTACTGAACGCTGTAATGACAATTGGCTTATGCAGTATTTTCGCTTCGTCGATGGCAATGGACTTGCCCTCGAACCGGGAAGGCTGCACATAGATATCGGCTTGTTCCAGATAAGGATAGGGATTGCTCCTGACACCCAGAAGCTTGAACCGCCTGCTTAGTCCATACTCTTCTATTTTATGTTGCAGAGCTTCACGTTCATCGCCCTCGCCGATAATATGCCACTTCACCTTATATCCCCGCTCCATCAACAGCCGGAATGCATCCACTGCGAGCAGAAAGCCCTTCTCGGGCTGTAATCTGCCTATGGAAAGAATCACTGTCTCGCCATCCTGTCGTTCGAATAAATCCTCGTCCTCTGCTCTCGCCATTGCCCGAATCATGCTCGGCGATACCATATTGTAAATGACCGTCACCTTGTGCGCTTCCTCAGGAAACCGATTGCACAGCACCTTCGCACATTCATCCGATACCGTTACAATGTGATTCAACGCACGGAAGTATGTCTGATCGAATTGGGCATCCATACCAAGCTGATCATAGTCGGAATGAATCCAGCCAATCTTCTTCTTCGCCTTCACCTTATCGACACAGAAGTATATGGAGGACTTCTCCAAATAGCCGATTGCGACGTCGTATTCCTCCTTCAGCTTGCGTAATGAAGGAGATACATACTTCCAGCCCGCCTGCTCCTTGACACTGACATTCCCCCCCGCTCTGTTGTTCAGGCTGAACAACATCCGGTTCAATGCCAGCGACAGCTCGCCTTGCTTCAGATGGCCCGCGACAGACCGGCCAATTGGCTGCGAAAACCGCAGATACCCTTCCGACAGCGGCAGCAAATTTACTTCTTCCGGCAGCAGCTCCAAGAAGATCCCTTCATGGTTCATTAAATGGAGGTCCACCTCATACTGCTCGTAATCCATGTAGCTCAGCAGATTGATAAGGCTGCGCTCTCCGCCTCCCGCAGCCAGGCTGGGCATGATAAATAGCAGCTTCTTCTTCATGAGCCCCACCTCTATACGATCTCTTTCAAGTATTGAACAGCCATATGCGATCTGTCCTGAATCGTTGGAACGGCCAGCTTGAGCCGCGCCCGAATCATCTCCTCTTCCTCCACCAGCTCGTGGAAACCGTTGATCAACTTGCGCTTGTCGGCGATATCGTGGATGCCCAGCACCAGCTTCTCTTCGCCGAACAGATCTCTGGCAATGCCTTTGGACTTTACGCTGTAGCCCAGCACCATTGTCGGCACATGGTTGGAATAAGCCGCAATCGTGGCATGCGTTCGCGCGCCGATGAAAAACCGCATGCGGGCGATATATCCTTTGTATTGCGTTGCCGTCAGATGATCCGGCAGCAGTATGACCCTGCCGGTGCTTCTGAAGGATTCGTAGTAATGCTTCAAGATGTCATAGTCATTATTGCCTTCCACCATGACATGGGGTGTCAAGGCAATGGTCATGTCGGTCGTATCCAATATATGCTGAATCAGCACTGCGATGGCGGTCCTGGACCCTTCATTGCGCTTCCATACAAGCGGACTGAAGTTAAGGCCAATCGTATTGCCTTCCTGCCACCCGTCAGGCAGCGCCAGTTCCTCCTTCTCCATGGTGAAGGCGGGGTCGGCTACGAGTTTCACTTGATTCAGACCTTTGTCGCGCAGCATATCGTAGCTGATTGTCTCGCGTGTTAGAATGAGATCGAACAGCTTCAAGTCGCGGAGCTTCTGCTCGGACATATCCTCCTCGCCGATAGAGCACCCCCACAGCACCAACTTCTTTCCCTGCTGCTTCACTCTGCGGTCGATTTCGTACCAGCCTGGCTGTTCCCCGTAACAGTAATTGTCTCCTCCGATAGACAAGCATACATCCATGTTTCTGATGTTATCGATAATATTGGAATGAATTCGTCCAAGCGCATAGGATTCATCGTTGAACAGCTTCAGTCGAAGGGAGGAGAGCAGCCAATCGTAAGAGAATTTTCCGATCGGTCTTGTAGAACCGTCGTAGATTCCGTCAAGCTTCGGAATGATTTTGTCCGTCTCCGGCATTCCCGATGCCAAGTATATTTTCGCTTCCTTCCAGTGCTCCTTCAGCAGATGCGCCGAAGAACGAACGATCGCCTCGCAACCTCTATTCTGACTTCCGTCATGCGCGAACATCATAATATTCATGCTATTCTCCTCCGAACTTTGCGGTTTCGATACCGGCTATAGCTTGTGGCGGCATACAAGCCCCACAGCGAACGCTTCTTCACACATTTCAACAGCAGCCTTTGATAACGGTCAGCCTTCTCGCCGATATCCTCTTCGCACAGCGGCAAGCATTCTATGACCGTCTCATGATGAATCATCCCTCTCACATAGCTTAGCCGCTGGCTCCATGTCAGTGGGCAGGATGGGTCCAAGTATATATGTACATTCGCCATTACGCTGTTGATCAGCTTGACAGCTTTCAATCGCTTTATGCTTGATTGATCCAGAATATCCTCATAGATGGGCGGCAGCTCGCCCCGGAACACCTCCAACGCCCGATGGAAGTAGTCCTTCCGCCCCGCCTGCCGCGTGGCGCTTCCCGGAACCTCCCGGTAATTATAGCCGGAATAATCGATGTATATCATCGAGGTGGCAGCACTGAAGGCATTCATATTGAACGCGCCGTCTTCTCCGAGAGCAACCCCCTGCGGGAAGCGTACTTCATGCCGATGAATGAATTCCCTTCTGTACAATTTATTGCAGGCGGAATTGAGCTCATCCGACTTCAGGAACAAGGGCAGCACCCGTGCCCGGATGTAGTCCGCCTGCAATAAAATGTGCTTAGGGAACGGAAAAGAAGTGATGGAGAAGGTGCCTTCCAGCTCAGTCTTCATATTGGCTACCACGATATCGCAATCCGCCGTCACTGCCGATTCATATAACCGGGCGAAGTAATCCGGCTCCACGTAGTCGTCGGCATCCACAAAGCCGATATATGCTCCGCGAGCCTTGGACAATCCCGAATTGCGCGCCGCACTGACACCGCCATTGGTCCGATTAATCAGCCTGATCCGGCTATCCTTCTCCATGTAGCCTCTTATGATCGCTTCGCTGCCGTCGCTGGAGCCGTCGTTGACAAAGATAAACTCGCTGTCCGTCAACGTCTGATCAAGCAGCGAGCGTATGCAAGGGTCCAGATTCGGCTCCATATTATAGACCGGAATGACAACACTTACTTTAATGGACAAGAGCCATCGCCGCCTTTCCTTCAAGCAATTGATAGAGCTTCTCCAACTCCTGCTCATTATCGAATTGAAGCCCTTGGCAATTATGGGACAAGCGAGCACGCAGCTCCTCATGCCGGTACAGCCTCTCGATGCCGTCGGCGATTCCCTCAACCGTGTTGTCTGCAATGCAGCCGTCATAGCCCGACATAACCTGACTGTGTGCGGTCGGATAATCCGTAATCAGTACAGGCTTGCACAGAATCTGGGCTTCAATTACCGTCACCGCCTTGCCTTCATAGCGGGAAGGCTGGACGTACAGATCGCAGGCCTGCATATACGGATAAGGATTGGATTGCTTGCCCAGCAGGATGAAGCTGTCCTCCAGTCCGAACTCCTGGATCAACGCACGTATCATTCCTTCGTCGCCGCCGTAACCGACCACGTACCAAGCAATCTCGTCATAACCTCGCTTCTTCAGCAGGCTTAGCGCTCTCACCGCATTATCGATGCCTTTCGCATGGGATAAGCGGCCTACAGTCAGAAGCTTGAAGCGGTTGTCTTGCAGCATCGGATTGTCGGTCTCTCCCTTCTGCTCATCGGTCAGCAGTCTGATCGTGTCGGGAGCAATCAGATTCTCCATAACTATCACCCGATCCTCCAATTCGCCGTATACCTGCAGGAACGAGCTTCGGCAAGCTTCCGATACGGCTACAATGTAATCGAATTTGCGCCACATGCGAAGATCGAGCTTGCGAAGCGCCGCAATTGTTGAATAATCCGTGTGAATCCAGGCAATCTTGACATCGGCCTCCACCTTCTCCGCCACAAAATAATGAGGCCACAAGTAGCTGATTGCCGCCTTGTATCTCCCACTGTGCCGCGGCAGGAACGGGAGTGCGTAAGACCACATTAACTGCTGCTGAATGTAACCGGGCTCCGCGATCCGTCCGAGTCGCCCGGCCAATTCCGCATGCGCCCTGGACAATAAGCGAGTCAATCCAATGCGCGAATACCCTGAACGGAAGGTCTCTCCTATTGAGGCGCGGAAGGTCGCGTATTCCGGAACTTCGCCAAGCAGTCTAGCCCTGTCGGACAACAAGCTCATGAAGTCGCCGCTATGCCGGTACAGCATAAGATCCACATCGTACCTGTCATAATCAAGATGGTCCAGCAGGCCGGCCAGGCTTCGCTCGACACCGCCTACTTCCATATCGTAAGAAGCAATCAATAATTGACCCATATCCTTACTCCTCGCTTTACGAATTATCCGCTATGCGGCTTGCCGCTTCGCCTTTCGCCATGCCCACAGAATGGGACGCAGCGGAAAGTACAGAAAGTGCAGCTTCTTCGGCAGCGGCAGCGTCTCGGCGTCCTCCGGGAACGGGAACAAGAAGCTGGTCATAAACTGTATTTTCTGTCCGGGGGTCATCAATGCGAACAAATATTTTTTATGATACTTCTGCACCTCCTGCGGTACGGGAGGACTGTGCAGATTAACCATTCTCTCCATATAGAACATGGTATCTTCCGCCAGCCAACCCGCTTTTCGCGTCAAGAGCGGACGCATCTCCTCGCGAAGCGGCGAAGCGAGCAGCTTGGCTGCCAGGAACAGCGCCTGGCCGCCGATATCGCTGTACTGATGCTTGCGCAGCAGAGCAATCAGCCTCGGCCAGTTCAACTTCTGATTCGCGAGCTTCTTAATATCGAGCAGCCAGCGAATTCTGGACCAGCCGTGTCTCGCTCCATGTGAGACCAGGAACATGAACAGGTCTTCCCGCCCCAGATAATAGATCGGGCGGCTAATAAGCGAGCTCTGGCGCTTGCGCTCCCACTGCTCCTGGAAGCTGGGTTCCTTGGAAGGCGAAGGATTCCATCTCCAGTGCACTTCCACCTTGATCTTCTTGTCGGGATGATGGAACGTGATGTGATGGTGCCTCCACTTCCAATCGTTCAGAATGGTCGTAATATAATCGTCCTTCCGGTATCCCATTCTCACCAATAGCGCTTCCGCCTTATCCAGCTTCTGAATCGGTATCAGCAGATCCAGATCGCAAGAGGTGCGCAGCGAGACGTCCCCGTACAGATCCGCGGCGATTACTGGTCCTTTCAAGAACAGCACTTCGATGTCGTGCTCGGAGAACACTCCGGCAAGCTGCTCCATCTCCCCGCTCAATGCCAGCATTTGCAGCGTATTTCTGTAGTAATCGCGCTGGAACAGACTGGTGACGAATGACGGAATCGGAGCATTGTCCATCTCGCTGAGCTTGCGGCTGATGCTGGGGAATACGCGGTGATGGCGGGCCAGCTCGATGAAGTGAGGCCAGTCCACGTCCTGCAGCAGTTCCCAATGCTCGAACGTATATTCAGTTGGGTTATTCACTTCCAGAAGCGCCAGCAGAAGGCGCATTTCCTGCGAGAACTCTTTCGTATGGAAGCCAACGTCATTAATCATGAGTATCTCCTTCTTGCAGTAGGAATTAGCAATAAAGAACAATGTGTACGTTTTTGTTCTATTTAAAGAACACTCTTCTAGATTATCATCCTCTATCTGTTCTGTCAATTGCCTTTCCTATGGTAGAATAAAGTTTGTTGGTTCGTACTTCCAGTAAGTGAAAGGAGCCTTATGATGAGCGATATCGTCATCTTCGGAGCAGGCGGCCATGCGAAAGCGGTTATCGATACGATTGAACAACAAGGCCGCTGCCGCATTATCGGGCTGCTCGATGCCAATCAGCCGGCAGGCAAGCGCGTATACGGCTACGAGATTATGGGGGACGACTCATGGCTGTTCGTCCATGAACATTCCGTTCATGGCGCCGTCATCGCCGTCGGCGACAATTGGACTAGAGCTGCCATCGCCGCTCGTCTGGCAGCCGCTCTGCCACAGCTGGCCTTCCCTGCAATCGTTCATCCTGCGGCTCATGTCGCCAGAGGGGCTTCCGTCGGCGACGGATCAGTCGTGATGGCGGGAGCCGCCATCGGCAGCGACACAACGGTAGGCCATCATTGCATCATGTATCCCGGCTCGATTATCGAGCATGATGGCATCATGGAGGACTACGCCAGCTTCGCTCCCCGTGCGGCAGCGGGAGGCAACGTGAAGATCGGCGCGCATTCCGCCATTGCCATTGGCGCCACCGTTATACATGGCATCGCAATTGGCGGACACTGCGTCATTGGCGCAGGAGCGACCGTGGTGAAGCCGGTACCCGATCAGACCGTCGCATACGGTACGCCGGCTCGAATCGTGCGCAAGAGAGCGATAGGAGAACGCTATCTGTAATTACAGAGCCGGCTTGTGCCGATCAAGAATTGACCGGCGTTTCGCATGGTCTATCGCATAGTGGATCGTTGCGATTACACGATTCTGTTCATTATCCGTCATGGCCGAGCCCGATGGCAGACATAACCCCGTTCGGAACAGCTCCTCGCACACAGACATGTCCGGCATATGGGAATAGAAGGAAGCGTCTTGGAACAAAGGTTGCATATGCAGCGGCTTCCAAAGCGGACGAGCTTCAATATTCTCGCTCGCCAGCGCTTGCACCAGATCGGCGGCAGTGACTCCGGCGACCGCTTCGTCCACCGTGATCGCCGTCAACCAGCGGTTGGAGAACGTTCCTGGAAGCTCCGGCATGTACGCAATGCCGTCATGGCAGGACAGCGCTTCCCGATAACGCTCGAATATGCGGCGGCGAGCGGCTACCCGCTCATCCAGCGCTTGCAGCTGCCCTCTGCCAATGCCGGCCAGTACGTTGCTCATCCGGTAGTTATAGCCTATCCGGCTGTGCTGGTAATGAATCGCGACATCGCGGGCTTGTGTGGACAGGAACTTGGCCCGTTCGAGCGCGGATGTATCATTGGAGACAAGCATCCCACCGCCGGATGTCGTAATGATCTTGTTGCCGTTGAAGGAATAGATGCCGAATTCTCCGATCGTGCCGCTCTGCCGCCCGTGATAGGTGGAGCCTAGCGATTCCGCGGCATCCTCGATCACGGGAATGTTATACTTGCCGCATAATGCCATCACTTCCGACATTCTCGTCAATCCCCCGTACAAGTGAACGACGAGTACAGCCCGTGGCAGCTTTCCTCTATGCGCGGCATCCTCAAGAGCGCGCTCCAGCGCGACAGGCGACATATTCCAGCTGTCGGGCTCGGAATCGATGAATACCGGTTCCGCTCCCAGATAGCGAATCGGATTCGCGCTTGCCACGAAGGTGAAGCTGGAGCAGAATACCGTATGCCCCGCTGACACTCCTGCAAGTTGCAGAGCGAGATGAATGGCCGCCGTGCCGGAGCTGACAGCCGCCGCCCCTGCAGCGCCGACCTTGACCGTCAGCTCTTGCTCGAATGCGTCCAGATTGGGACCGAGCGGCGCTATCCAATTCGTCGCGAACGCTTCTTCGATATATGCCTTCTCCTTCCCGCTCATATGCGGGGGAGACAAATAAATGCGCGGTTGTTCCTGCGTCGTAAGCTTCACTTCGCTTTCATCCTTCCTGATTATGAGTTGTACCTTCAAACATGGGCATTGTGGCATGGTTCGCGTTACTGACGCCGTCCGACTTGACCACCTTCTTCACGGTCAGCAGCAAAATCTTCATATCCAGCCAAAAGCTCTGATGATCCACATACCAAATGTCCCGTTGAAACCGCTCTTCCCAAGTGACGTCATTGCGACCGTTCACCTGCGCCCAGCCTGTTATGCCTGGTCTTACATGATGGCGCCGCGCCTGCTCCTCTGTATATAGCGCCATATAATCCATAAGCAGCGGCCGGGGGCCGACAAGGCTCAGCTCTCCCCGTATCACGTTCAATAGCTGAGGCAGCTCATCCAGACTGTACTTGCGCAGCCAACAGCCGAACGGCGTAAGCCTCAGATGATCCGGCAGCAGATTCCCGTAGGAATCCTTGCCGTCGTTCATCGTGCGGAATTTGTATAGATGGAATGGACGTCCACGAAGTCCCGGCCTGCGCTGCTTGAACAGAACAGGCGAGCCGAGCTTCACCCGCACGAGCAGCGCCACGATTAGCATGACGGGCGATAAGACTATTAACGATAGCGAGGCAACAACAATATCGATCAATCGTTTTATCATATCTGGTTCTCCTATCGTCCATTCGAAGACAGCATTTGTCTCATCTTCGCAATCATGTGCGGACCGATCACTTTGCTGGCTACCCGCTTCACTCCGCTTCGCATGCGCACATGGGCGGGCAGCCACGATTGGGCGAAGTGATGAATCGTGCAGCTGTCCGCACTAAGATAGTTGGCTCCGTTAATATAGTCATAAGGGCTGAAGTAAGTTCGCGGATAGAACACGACGCCATTGCGTAGCGCCTGATACTTCCCGTCCAGCACAAGTCCGTCCCGCTTCGACAATTCCGATATAACGGCTGTGTTCGTGGTCATATCATATGTCCCGTCGGCCTGCAGGAACGAACGCGCAGCATAATTGTTCAGCAACGCAGCAATCCAGGGATGGCCGGGAACAGCCCCCATCGTGCCCGACTGCAGGTACCGCTCATCCTCGAATCCGGAGAAGGCTTCATGATGCAGGAAGCCATCCAGCGATCCCAGCACCTCCACATCCGTATCCAGGTAGATGCCTCCATGCTCCATTAAGGCATGGAGCCGGACATAATCGCTTACGAAAGCGAATTTGCGAGCCTCATACGCCTCCTTCACATACCGTACCGAACTGATGTCGAAGTTGTCTTCATTCCACTCTATGAACCGGTAGCCGCTCAAGTGCCTCTTCCAGCTCCGCATGCATTTTCGAATCAGCTTCGGCTTCTCCCCGCGCCCGAACCAGCAGTAATGGACGATGCGCGGAATATTCGCTTCTGTCTCCATAACACTCTCCCTCGCCTTCTTAGAAAGGCCATATCATATAATCGCTTCGATAACTAAGTCCCAGTACCATCACATTCTCATAGAAGAAATATATAAAGTACAAGCAGATGATAAGGAAATAGACCAGTCGTTGATCCTTGTCGCGGAACAGCTTGACAATCCACCCCATAAGTACAAGCTGATAGAGCGTAAAGTAAATGCCCAGTCTGGCGAATATCCAGTTCTGCGTCGCAACAATCATGAGCACAACCCCGATAATCGACATATTGACGAACACATCGCCACCCGGGAACAGTCTTCTCAGCTTTTCCCTGCCTATATAAGCGATAAATAAAGGAACCGTATTGACGATTACCCGTATGAAATTGGCGCCGCCCTCCTGAAAGCTCGCGTAATGGCCGTACTGCGTATCCTGAATCGCCTTGAACAGCATTTCCGAAAAGTAGTTATAGCCGAGAACGATCGCGATTGCCCCTGCCAGCAACAGAGTCGTCAGCTTCGTCCATGCCTTCAGACGGACGATAAAGTACAGCGGCGCCAATATTAATGCGCTTTGATGAAAAACAGAGGCTAACAATACGAGCAGCATATAGGGCTTCCAACGACCTTCAAGCAGGTATTTCGTCCCGGCGAACAGAATCGCGGCTGCCAGATATTGGCGCAAGCCATTCATGGAAATAATGAACGCACCGGACGTTATGTATAAATACAAGCTGAGATCCAGCAGCCGGGAATATCGGTACATAACCACCACAATGAGAATATTTGTAACGAGCGCAGTCGTCATGATGAGCAATTGCGGATCATCCGTTATTTGCTGCAGCAGCATTTGCAGAATATTAAAGCCCTTGTCCTTCTCTCTCCAAATAAACGCCCAGTCGTAATCGGTCACTTCGTAGGCATGCATATAAAAAAAGGTGTCACCGATGTTGTTGCGCAAGCCGGCTACCAGAACGAGGCTAACGGCAGCCGCTGCGGCCAGTATTTTGTTCGGTCGAATGGAGATAGGCGATATCGCGGAGGGAACGGCGAAGTATCGTGAGAAGAAGGAGAAATAGAATACGGCAATGATACTAACCCACAGAATAATCATTGTTCATTCCCCTTGCTGCCGAAGCGCCTTTCGTTTTGAAGCGAATGTACATGTAGAGAAGAAGTCCGGGCACCATGGCAAGCAAGGTGATCCGCTTCCGCGGAGACTCCCGAAGCCACCGCCTGTTGCTCATCATCAGGCTGCTTGATACGTAATGCACGGCATGCCGGAGCTTGAAGGCGAAGCCGCCCAACGGAAGCTTCATCATCGCCTTGCGATAGAAGGCGAAGCCCTGCGGATTGCGCACATATTGCATCAGCATGTTCCGGGACGAACCATCCGGCAAATAATCGACGTGGCACAGCACTTCGTTCATCAACAGCAGCTCGTACCGCTCATCCAGCTTGTAATATTTGTAGTCCAGTCCGACATACCTCTCCTCCGGAAAGAGCGGATAGGGATGCTCCTTCGTAAGCGCGGTCCGATATACCAGCTTCTTGTCACCCCTGACGCCATGCCGCTGATAGAGATGGAACAAGGAGCTGCTCTTCAGCGATTCCGGGAATGACGTGCCGATCACTTCACCGTCGGGATGCGCATCCAGCGCGGCAATGCCGCTGTACTTGTCGCTGCCATGGCGGCTCCAGTAATCCAGAATTTTCTCAATCGCATCGTCCGGCATATAATCGTCCGAGTCGATGCATACGTTCAGCTCGGTATCAATATGTGAGTAGGCGGTATTATGAGCGCCGTGCATCCCCTGATTCTCTTGCCGTATGTACCGGATCTGCACCTTTCCCTCTTCCATCCAGCCGCTCACCAGTTCACTCGTATGATCCGTGGAGCCGTCGTCGACGATCAGCCATTGAAATTGATCGCAGCTTTGACGCTTCAAGCTCTCATATAGCTGGTGCAGACAGTAAGCCCGGTTATAAGTGGGCGTAAAGACGGTTATTCGTCTCATGGTTCACCTCGCACTGCTTTCCGTAATATTGTTGCAGCCACACAGCAGTCTCGCGAATATCGTAACCGTGCATGTGCAGCGCAGCCTGGGTATCCATCCGCCGTTCCCGGCCGGCTGCGGACGGGATGGCTTCCAAATATTCCTGCAAGTTCCCGTTGCTATGGAATGACACTAGCCCCATCCCCAAATCCACTTCCCGCGTAATGGCATCCGATACGACGCAAGGCAATCCGGCCGCTTGCGCTTCGACGAGCGTCACCGGCAGGCCTTCGTGGTGCGATGGGAAGACGAAGACATCGAACGCCTGCATAAGGCGGTCAATATCCGATCGCACACCGAGAAACTTCACGTTATCCGACAATCCCATTACACGAGCTTTCTCCTCTATTGTCTGCCTTAGCGGCCCTTCGCCTGCCATAAGCAAGCAACTGTCGTCATTACGCTTCAGCCAATTGTGGAAAATGTCTATCAGCATTTCGTGGTTTTTCTGTTCATTGAATCGCCCTACATGGCCGAGGACGGTCGTCCCCTCGGCAATGCCAAGCTCCTTCCGCACCTCATTCCTGACCAGCGGGCGATAAGCGAACACATCGCTCATTATGCCGTTCTTCAACAGCTGAACCTCTCTCCGCTTCCAGGGGAACAGCCACTTCCCCGCTTCCTCCGAGCAGGCGAACCGATGCGTGGCGGCGAAGGCGATATATAGACTGGCATATCGCTTGTAGAGCTTCGCCGGCAGACTTCCCTCGCTTCTTGTATTGTGACTATGTGCGATACGGACGGGCACGCCCGCCTGCCTGGCGGCATACAGCACAAGACCGCTCATCCGGTCCATATGCGTATGGACGACCTGATATTGATAGCCATACTCTGCGAAAAATTGCTTCAGCGCTGCCCTGTATGCACGCGGCCCGACCTTGTCAATGTAAGGAATGCGGTGGATGACTCCGCCGAGCGATCTGATTTCATCGTCGTAGCACCCTTCGCGGCAAGTGAGGAAATGGAACTGCAACTTGCTTCTGTCGATATGCCGATACAGATTCATCAGCAGGGTCTCCGCTCCGCCGCGATTCATGTTCACCGCCGCCTGCAATACCGTTATCATGCTTCCCACTGCAGTCCCTTCACCTCTTCTCCGGATGCCTCAATGATGTCTTCATATTTCCGCCGCAATTCTTCTTGTACGCGGTGCGAAGAGTAGCTCTCCACCCGCAGCTTGCTGTTCTCTCCCATCTGCAGCCTCGCTGACGGGAAGGCTTGCAGCATGCCAAGTCGCTGCGCCAGCGTGCTTGCGTCTGTCGGACCGACGAGGAAGCCGTTCCGCCCTTCCTCCACGAGCTCTTCATGTCCGCGATTGCGCGTCGCTACGATAGGCAAGCCGCATGCCATCGCCTCCATGATGTTGACCGGCAAGCCTTCTCTCAAGCTGGAAGAGACGGCCGTATCGCACATCGGCAGCAGCTGATCCAGATCGTCCCGATAACCCAGGAAGCTCACCATGTGCGATACGCCCAGTTCCTGCGCCAGCAAGCGGCAGCGGCTAAGCAGCGGTCCACGGCCGGCCAGCAGCAGCCGGGTCATGGGAGCCTTCTCCTTCAGCTGCGCGAGCGCATGAAGCAGCAGCTCGTGATTTTTGTTGCGATTGAATTCAGCCGCATAGATAAGCAGGAAGTGCTCGGGACGATAATGGAATCTGGCTCTTCTCCGCCGCTTCTCTTCGTCGCTGACGGGACTGAACCGTCCCGTATGAACGCCGACGCCATGCACATGCGCGATCTGCCCCGCCCGGAAGCTGCGGTCTACCGCCAATCGGTAATCCTCGCTGTTGATTGTAATAAGGCAGTCCGTCAGCTTCGCCAGCTGCTTCTCGATGGGATAGTAGATAAGCCAGTTGGGAAGCGGGGCTCCCTTGAAGAAGTGGAAGCCGTGCGCCGTATAGACGACCTTGGTACCTCTTCTCCGCGCATGCCTGGCAGCCAGCCTTGCCAGCACCCCGCCCATCGGAGTATGGCAGTGGATCAGCTGATAATTCTCGCTGTCGATCCATTCCTTCAGCATCCGGTAAGCGCGAATATTGTGCAGCCGGAACGGAGAGCGCTGAATGGGGAAATCCCGCTTCTGATGGACGAAGGGAAGCTCAAGCTCGCCTTGCGCCGCTACATGCACTTCCCAGCCCCGCTTGCTGAACCATTCCATCGTAGGCAGGTGGAACAGCTTGAAATGATAATCGACGGTAGCGCAGAACAGCACTTTGTTCTTGTTCTCCATAGGCTATGCGCCCCTATCTGGGCGCTCCCTCCCTCTCCAGCACTTGCTGCATGAAGTCCAGCAGCTCGTAGCGAAGTTCATCCCGCTGCAGCGCGAATTGGATTGTCGTCTGGATAAAGCCCATTCGCTCGCCGACATCATAGCGGACGCCGTCGAACTCGTATGCGAACACGGCTCTTGACTGATTCAGCGCGGCAATGGCGTCCGTCAGCTGAATTTCACCGCCGGAGCCGGGGGCTTGCTGGCCCAGTATGTCGAATATTTGAGGCGTCAGTATGTAGCGGCCCATGATGGCCATATTGGAAGGCGCGTCCTCTTGCTTTGGCTTCTCTACCAGATCATTGACGCGATGGAACAATGGCTCCATCGTCTTCCCGTCGACGATGCCGTACCTGGACACTTCCTGCTCCGCCACCCGCTGTACGCCAATAATGGAGGACCCGTACTGCTCATATTTCTCGATCATTTGCTGCAGGCAAGGCTTCTCTGCAGCAATAATGTCGTCGCCGAGCAAGACGGCGAACGGCTCGTCGCCGATGAATTTCCTGGCGCACCATATCGCATGACCGAGTCCTTTCGGCTCCTTCTGCCGAATATAGTGAATGTCCACCATATCAGAAGATTTGCGCACCTCTTCCAACAGCTCGAATTTCCCCTTCGCCGACAGAATCTGCTCCAGCTCCTGCGAATTGTCGAAGTGATCTTCGATCGCTCTCTTCCCTTTGCCCGTCACGATAATAATGTCTTCAATGCCGGATTGAATGGCTTCTTCCACAATGTATTGAATGGTCGGCTTGTCGACGATCGGCAGCATCTCCTTAGGCATCGCCTTCGTCGCCGGGAGGAACCGGGTACCCAGCCCCGCTGCCGGAATAATCGCTTTTCTGACCTTCATTTCTTATCCGCTCCTTTATCTTTAACCCGATATCGTCGCCAGCTTCGGCTTGGCCGTGACATGATTGGCTATTTTCAGCAGCGATACGCGCAGCTCCGTCTGTTCCATGCGGCCGTACTCTCGCATAATGTCCTGAATGTCATCCATATGGATTTCGGATGCTTTGCCAATATAGATTTTGGGGTACACTTGCTTCTCCATCATTTCGTTGTCCTTCAGCATCTCCTCGTACAGCTTCTCGCCGGGCCGTATGCCGGTATATTCGATGCCGATATCTTCAACGGCGAAGCCGGACATGCGAATCATATTCTGCGCCAGCTCCGTAATGTTGACGGGCTCGCCCATGTCCAGCACGAATATCTCGCCGCCTCTTGCGAGCGCTCCGGCCTGAATGACAAGTCTGGAAGCTTCGGGAATCGTCATGAAGTAACGCACCATATCCGGGTGCGTCACCGTAACCGGTCCCCCTCTGGCAATCTGCTTCTGGAACAGCGGAATGACGCTGCCGCGGCTTCCCAGCACATTGCCGAAGCGTACAGCAACGAATTTCGTTTGGCTCACGCCGTCCATATGCTGAATGATCATTTCCGCCAGCCGCTTCGTCGCGCCCATGACACTCGTCGGATTGACTGCCTTGTCGGTGGAGATCATGACGAAGGTGGATACGCCGCTGGCGCTTGCCGCTCTCGCCGCATTATAAGTGCCAATCAGATTGTTCTTGACCGCTTCCTCCGGATTTCGCTCCATCAGCGGCACATGCTTGTGGGCCGCCGCATGGTAGACGACATGGGGCTTATGCTTGCGCATGACGGCGTTCATTTTGTCCGCATCCTGCAAGTCGGCGATTTCTGTATAAAACTTGACGCCCGAGTCCTTGTACATCTCCTTCAATTCCATCTCTATCGCATATATGCTGTTCTCCCCGTGTCCCAATACCACCAGCTTCTCCGGAAGGAACCGGGCTATCTGCCTGCATACTTCCGATCCGATAGAACCGCCTGCCCCGGTAACCAGCACCACCTTGCGCGTCACATACTCGGAGATGCTCTCGATGTCGAGCTCCACCGGCTCGCGGCCGAGCAGATCCTCCACCTGCACATCACGGAACTGGGTAACGGCTATTCGTCCGGTCGCCAGATCCTCCAGCTTCGGAATGATTTGCGTCTTGGCGTTCGTCTTGGCGCATTCCGTATAAATGTTGTAAAGTTGCTTCTTGCTCAGGGACGGAATGGCAATGACGATGTTATCCACCTTGTACTGTGAAGCCTTGGCCACGATCTCCGATACCTTCCCTGCTACCGGCACACCCATAATATCCAGTTCTTGCTTATAAGCGTCGTCATCGACGAATGCGACGGGATACAGCTCTGTATCGGAGTTGTTCAGCAGCTGCCGTACCAGCATAGTACCTGCCGACCCGGCTCCGACGATAAGCGTCCGCTTGCGCTTGCCGCTCTGCCGGCTGAAGCTTCCTCGCACCACGCGCCAGACGAGCCTGGAGCCGCCGATCAGCATCATGTGCATCATACCGATGACCGTCAGCAGACGAACATGCATATCCCCGAAGGCGATCCACTGCAGGAGAGCCGTCC
Source organism: Paenibacillus sp. J5C2022 (assembly GCF_025567625.1). Lineage (GTDB taxonomy): Bacteria > Bacillota > Bacilli > Paenibacillales > Paenibacillaceae > Pristimantibacillus. The sequence goes on from NZ_JAOQJC010000019.1 coordinate 49,225, forward strand.
CGCCGATCGTCAGCGCAGCCGCTTTGGCAATCATGACGAGCTCGCCGATACTGGCATATTCCCATGCTTTCTTGTACAGCTTGTAGACGAAGAAGAAGACATGGTGCAGCACGAACAACGACAGCGCAAGCAGCGTAATGGACGATGGCGCTCCCGACTCCCCCAATAACCAGACACTGCCGCCTACTGCCGAAGCTACAATGATGGAATCCAGTGTAATCAGCAGCCAGAACCTGCGACGATAAGTCATGTCAACCCCATCCTTTCCTTACTCGTTCACAAACTTTGTGCTTTATAAAGAACATTTTTGCCGAAAAAAAAGGCGTATGAAAGGGTCGCTTCTAACGCTCTTTTTTATTCAATATGGCCCCCACAATATTCGCTCCTGCGAACGCAAGGGACTGCTTGGCCTCCAGCGCCATGCCGTGGGTCGACTTGCCGCACTGCAGGAGCAGCACGACCCCGTCACATTGCTTCACCAGCATATTCGTATCCGGTCCTGACAAGACGGGAGGACAATCAAGCACGATGCGATCGTACTTCTCCGCCGCCGCTATGATCAGACCCTTCATCACATCGGAATCCAGCAACTCCGTGGAATTCGCCTGTCTCTGCCCGCTGGTGAGCAGATGAAGCGACGGGATCTCTGTATGCTGCACGGCTTCGTTCAGATTGAGCTGCTTGGACAAGACATTGGACAAGCCGGGGGAGGCTTGCAGCTGGAACAGCTTGTGAATCATCGGGTTGCGGAAATTGGCATCCACTAGCAGCACTTTCTCTCCCCGATTCGCCATGCTGATCGCTAGGTTGACCGCTGCGGTCGTTTTTCCGTCACCCTCTCCCGGCGATGTAATCATAACCGATTTGATCGTTTTGTTCTGTACGGAGTACTGAATGTTGTTCCTTATTGTGCGGAATTGCTCCGCGATCCGCCCCGAAGGCTGCAAGTAGGAATAAAGACTGCGGTGGATAACGGATCTTGCCACTTTTGCTCGTTCACGAACCAATGGTCTCACTCCTGTTCAATGCTTGTTTTGGTTGATTGCTTCCCGCCGACGACGGCGCTCTTCGCTTGATGACGGACACATGCCCCAGCATATTAAGCTCCAGCAGCCTCTCAATCTCTCTCTCCGACCGTATCGTATCGTCCAAGGATTCCAGCAGGAATACGAGTGTCAGACTGAGGATGAGGCCAGCAGCGAAAGCCAGGTAGACGATCGTGTTCGTCTTCACTGTAATCGACACAGGAACGGGCTCAGCGGGCGTCAATAGACGAATGTTGCTTACGCCCAGCGTATCCGCGGCTACCTTGCGGAACACTTCCACCGTTGTATTGGCGATATCCGCAGCCCGGTTGGGATCGGTATTCGTTGCGGTTATGACGGTAACGAGCGAATTGTCTACATTGGCTACTCTAATCTGTGAACGCATTTGGCCGACGGATTGATCCAACTCCAGCATGTCGATAACCTGCGACAGCACGATTGGCTCGCGCACCATCACTTTTACCGTATTCATCATGTCGTTGTTGGCGGATATGATCACCCGTGTAGAAGAGGAGTAATATTGCGGCTCCGGTTTGGAATTGTACAGATAACCGAGCGTTGTTATGAGTCCGGTAAGCACGATAACAATCCATAAGCGCTTCATGATGATGCCGGCAATTTCTTTCAGATTAATTTCTTTCTCCTTTATCGCTCGAGCGCTGCTGTCCAATCTTTTCATTTCCATTAAACACACCTGCTTACCGTTAGTTATAGTGAACAATAACAACATAATAGTTCTTTATATAGAACATGTCAACACACTTTTACCATTTTTCACAAATTCTTAATGATCGATATGAAGGATGATAATGTTTGATGACTTCTTTTTCCCCTTTTGCGAGGGGCTAGTTGTCAAGTATTCTTCCTTCCATTTCGTCGATCTGACCAAATCCTTCAATGCCTGAAAATCGCCCTTGCTCATTCCCTCATCCACCGCATCGCGAATAAGCGTCTGCCACTCTTCATCCAGCACATGATCCACCCATACTTTAGGAGAAAGCTCTTCTCCGAGCAAATATTCAATATTGGTGTCCAGATGATAAGCGATTTTCGCCAGCACTTGAAGCGAAGGATTATTCTGTACATTCCGTTCTATGTAGCTTAAATAAGACTTTGACACTCCGGCAAGGTCGGCAAGCTTCGTAATGGAATAACCTTTCTTCTCCCTCAATGATTTAATCCGTTCCCCAATCATAGAATTCTCCTTCAATTAGATTCGATCTGTAGTACCACTAATCTATATAACGTACAATATCTATATTGTAGTTCTTTAAAGAGAACAGGTCAATACCTTGGCACGCTTTACTTTGTCCACATTTCGTCTGCGAATGTTCTTTATAAAGAACTATTTTCATCATGATAAAATGTACAATGATAAATGCCGAGCAACGTCCTTCACATTTATTTCACACTCCAACCTATGCTACATGCCCTACAGCTCCCAAACCAGCTACTTTCCTCACTCCAACCTATGCCACATGCCCTACAACTCCTAAACCAGCTACTTTCCACTCTCCAACCTATGCCACATGCCCTACAGCTCCTAAACCAGCTACTTTCCACTCTCCAACCTATGCCACATGCCCTACAGCTCCTAAACCAGCTACTTTCCACTCTCCAACCTATGCTACATGCCCTACAACTCCTAAACCAGCTCGGCTATCGTGCAATTACTTGCCTCCAACTGAGGCGTATTAGCTATGGAAAAAGGGACTGTTCAAGGCGTCCCACACCTCTGCACAGTCCCTTTGTCGTTCTCACTGCTTCAACCTATTAATGAAAGCAGGCTTTTGAATTCCAGCTCTTCGAACTTGTTCAGCACACTTGCCCGATTATACTGCCAATAGCACATTTCCCAATCCGCCTGAAGCGGAGCGTCGCATTTGATCGTCGCCAGCTCACGGGAGAGGTGCAGCATGTCCAGATCGGCTTCAATCTTGGCCCGCACCGACTTGGCTACGGCATCCAGATTCGCCAGCAGCGCCTCTATCGTCCCATGCTCCAGCAGGAGCTTGTGAGCCGTCTTCTCTCCAATGCCTCGCACGCCGGGATAATTGTCGCTCGCATCACCCATCAAGCCTTTCATATCAATTACTTGCTTAGGGGTCAATTGCCGCTCTTCCATCAAGCTATGAGGCGTATAGACCATATAATTGCCGATCCCTTTCTTCATAATCGCCACCGATACGCCTTCATCGACCAATTGCAGCATATCGTGATCGCCCGTTACGATGTACACATCCGCTTGCTCCTTGAACATGGCCGCCAGCGTGCCGATGCAATCATCGGCTTCGAACCCTTCTACGCCGATATTGGGAACGTCGAAGCTTGCTACCACTTCCTTGACCAGATCGAACTGAGGCCTCAGGTCCTCCGGCGCTTCCGGACGATTCGCCTTGTAACCGTCATACTGTTCCGTGCGGAACGTCTTGCTGCCCATGTCCCAACAGCAGATGACATGCGTCGGATTGAACGTTTTGACTGCGTCCATGAAGTAACGGACAAAGCCGTGAACGCCATTGACTGGAATTCCACTGCTTGTTCTGCGAATACTGCCGGTAAACGATGTGGCGAAATAAGCCCTGAACAGAATCGCCATCCCGTCGATTAGCAGCAATCGTTGTTTTTCCATCCTTGTATCTCCTCTCAATTGGCACTTGCTCCCGCCTTCGTTGCTGTCGGCCCTGTCGCAGCACCTTCAGCCGCTTGAGGCTTATCCCCCTATGTCCCTATACTCGCCGCGTATAAAGCAACCTATACGTCTGGCTGCCTCAAGCAGTCTCGCTTCCTCTTCTACCAACGCAATACGCACATAGCCTTCTCCTTCGGAGCCGAATGCTTCTCCGGGAATAATTGCCACACCACAGCTATGAAGCATTTCCTGGGAAATGGTTCTTGAGGACCAGTCGCTCCCCTTATCCCATCCCATCTTAGGCAGCTTAGCCCAAATGAACATTGTGGCTTTCGGCTTATCGACGGTCCATCCCTCCGCACGGAGCGCTTCCACGAATGAATCTCTTCGCCGCTCGTACACAGCGCTTACCGATGCCCTTCCATCGTCTGCCATCGCCTCCCGCAGTGCAGCAATGCCCGCTTCCTGAACAGGAGTGAATACACCGTAATCGATGTTGTCCTTCAACTCCCGCAACGCGCTCACCGCATCCCTATTGCCAACCAAGAAGCCAATACGACACCCGGCCATATTGAAGCTCTTCGATAGGGAATGGAATTCCACGATATGATGAAATGCGCCCGGCAACTGCAACATGCTGGGAGGTCTGCAGCCGTCAAAGGCAAGCTCGGAATAAGCCAAATCATGCACGACCAGCACGTCATGCTTCTTCGCCTTATGAAGCAGCCTCTCATAGAAGGACAAGTCGGCTATGGCAGACAGAGGATTATTGGGATAATTGACGAGGATGAACTTCGCCGCATCCCATACCGGCGACGGGATGCCGTCCAGGTCGGGCAAATAATCGTTCTCCTCGCGAAGCGGCATCAGCTCCGCCTGCACGCCTGCCAGCGCCAGTGAAGCACCATATATGGGATATCCCGGGTCCGGGAGCAGCGCCTTATCGCCGGGATCGCATATGGCCATGGCCAGATGGGCAAGTCCGTCCTGCGAGCCCATTAAGGTGACCAGCTCCGAGGCAGGATCTGCCTGCACTCCGAACCGGTGAAGCATCCACGCAGCTGCCGCCTCCTTGAACGGCATACCGCTTCCGACAGCTGGATAAGCATAAGAATCTTCCCGGAGCGCCGCTTCGCTGAGCGCATTGCGTACCGAAGCGAGCGGCGGACGGTCAGGACTGCCAATGCCCAGGTCAATCATATCGCGGCCCCCCGCCATCGCCTCCCGCTTCCAGGAAGCCACTTCGGCGAATATGGAGGAGCCGAGCTGCGACAAGCGGCTCGAACGCCAATGCCTGTCTCTTCCGTCATTACTCATGACCGCCCCAAGCCTCCTCGAATTGCTCAGGCTTGAAGCCGATGGTCACTTGCTTACCGTCTGTTACGATCGGTCGCTTAATGAGCATCCCGTGCGATGCCAGCAGCTCCCGCTTCTCCTCGTCGCTCATGCCCGGCAGCTTATCCTTCAGTCCCAGCTCCCGGTATACTTCTCCGGATGTATTGAAGAACTTCTTCATATCTTGTCCGCTGAGCGCGATAAGCCGCTCCAGTTCATCCGCCGTAGGTGTCTCTTCCACGATATGGCGGGACTCCACTTCGTAACCTTTTCCTTTCAGCCACTTGACCGTATTTCGGCATGTGCTGCACTTCGGATACTCGATAATCGTTACTTTCTTGTTAGCTGTCATTGCTGCATGTGTCTCCTTCCGCCATTCGGGATAATATACGATCCAGTTCCATGAATTCTTCCGGCAACGGTGCTTGCCACTCCATCCATTGCTTCGTCATAGGATGTGTTAGCCCCAGCCGTTCCGCATGAAGGGCTTGCCGACCGACCGCCGCCTCCAGTTCCTGTACAGTTAATGGCTCGATGCTATACATTTTATCTCCGATTAACGGACATCCGATATGCCGCATATGCACGCGAATCTGATGCGTTCGGCCTGTCTCCAGCTTCAATCTGACGACCGAAGCGGCACCGCCAGTCCTCTCTCCCCACTTATACGTCCGTACTGTCTCATAATGCGTTACGGAAGGGTAACCGTCAGGGGTGACAATTCGATAATGGGGACGTTCAGGGTCCCGATCGATTGGCCCTTGCACTGTTCCGTCAGACGGTGCCGGAATGGAGTAGACGCAGGCCAGATACTGCTTGTCCACGGTTCCGGCTTGCAGCTGCTCCGACAGCTGTTGATGCACATAGCCGGTCTTGGCTATGGCAACAAGCCCCGAGGTATCCTCATCCAGACGATGAATCGGGCGAAATCTCACCTTCTCCCCCACCGTCTTCCAATGTCGCACCACCCCGTTCGCAAGCGTTCCGGTATAATGCCCGTGGGTCGGATGAACGATCATACCCGCCGGCTTGTTCACGATGAGCAGATATTCATCTTCATAAATAATGCGGATCGGAATATCCTCCGGCAATATGTCATCCGACTCTTCCCGCAGCATCCTCAGTTGGATAATATCTCCCGCCGATACGATGGCGGTCGTATAGACGCGCCGTCCATTCACCGTCAGACCATGCTCGGTCAGCTTGACCTGGGACAGCAGCTTGCGCGATACGCCGAGGCGTCTCTGAAGCACCGTGCGAACCTGCTTTCCTTCGTCGTCCGTTGTTGCATGGACTGTTAATGGCTTATAGTACTTTTCGCTCAGCTTATCGACTTCAATCTCCAGTACTTCGGCCTCTGTCTCTGCTTCTATTTCCGCTTCTTCTTCTGTCTCAGCTCCCATGTCTGCTGCGGTCACAGGATCTGCTGCTACACCTGTCTCAGCATCCTCCCCGCCCACCGGTGCCATATTCTCCATTGTATCATCATTGCCGGCAGACGGCTGGCAGCACATATTGACATCTGCCGCGAATAGCTCATTCCGGCATTCAAGCTCCCTTCTCTTATCCGAATCCTTGCTGTACCTCATGGCTTCCTCACCTTCTTAGCCGGTTACGTTATTCCAGATTCTTGAAGCGAGCTACTTCTTCTCGTCCTGCCCCTTGCCCTTTCTCTTGCGGAACACTTCCGCGCTGCGCACATATTCCGTATCGGGAACGCCGAGCTTCGCATTGGCTACGCGGGCAGCTGCGAAGAAGAAGTCCGATAATCTGTTCAAATAAATAACGACATGCTCATTGACATCATGCTCACCCGCCAGCGTAACTGCACGCCGTTCCGCTCTACGGCATACCGTGCGGCACACATGCAGTTGTGAGGCAGCCAAGCTCCCCCCTGGCAAGATAAAGCGAGTAATCTCCGGAGCCTCAGCAATATAACGATCAATCCATTGCTCCAGCCGAATGGATGGCTCCTCGTTCATCTTGAACGGCGCTCCCTTCTTCGCATACGCAAGGTCAGAGCCGCAGTCGAACAGTTCCTGCTGAATGTCCATCAGCATGCTTGCCATTTCTTCCAGCTCCGGATGCTTCATAGCTTCGGCCGCAGCGGCGCCTACGAAGCTGTTCAACTCGTCGATCGTGCCGTAAGTCTCCACTCTCACATCATCCTTGCGGACCCGGCCGCCTATGAGCGACGTCTCGCCTTTATCGCCTGTTTTCGTATACAATCTCATACGCTCACCCCTTCACCGTTTATTAATCATCCAGCATTTCGCTCTTGTATGCCACATACACTAGCTCGCCTCTAATCCGCCATTTCGTCTCTCCAACGTATGCCACATACACTAGCTCGCCTCTAATCCGCCATTTCGACTCTCTATTGTATGCCACATACACTTGCTCGCCTCTAATCCGCCATTTCGACTCTCTATTGTATGCCACATACACTAGCTCGCCTCAAATCCACCATTTTGACTCTCCAACGTATGCCACATACACTGGCTCGCCTCTAATCCGCCATTTTGACTCTCCAACGTATGCCACATACACTGGCTCGCCTCTAATCCACCATTTTGACTCTCCAACGTATGCCACATACACTGGCTCGCCTCTAATCCGCCATTTCGACTCTCTATTGTATGCCACATACACTAGCTCGCCTCTAATCCACCATTTTGACTCTCCAACGTATTGCTACATACACTGGCTATCCTCTAATCCACCATTTTGACTCTCCAACGTATGCCACATACACTGGCTCGCCTCTAATCCGCCAATTCAACTCTCTATCGTATGCCACATGAACCGGCTCGCCTCTAATCCGCCATTTCGACTCTCTATCGTATGCCACATACACTGGCTCGCCTTTAACCCGCCATTTCAACTCTCTATCGTATGCCGCATACACTGGCTCGCCTCAAGCTTCCCTCCAGCGTATCGGCACAAACAAACGGCAGGCCAGCTCTGCGACTGACCTGCCCTCAGTGTCGATCTATCCTTTTTTCAATGTGTCCACAAACTTGCCAATCCGATTCAACGCTTCGGTCAACTGGGATACTGAAGTCGCATAAGAGCAACGGAGATGGCCTTCTCCTCCCTTGCCGAACACGTTGCCCGGCACAGCGGCTACCCCCGCTTCCTCCAGCAGCCGCTCGGCGAACTCCTCGCTCTTCAAGCCCGTCGATGCAATAGACGGGAATGCATAGAATGCGCCTTGCGGCTCATGGCACTCCAGTCCGATATCCCGGAAGCCCTTCACGACCAGACGGCGCCGCTGATTGTACGACTCCACCATTCGATCCTTCTCCTGCAGCCCGTTCGTCAATGCTTCCAATGCCGCATATTGCGCCATAATGGGAGCGCACATGACAGTATACTGGTGAATCTTCAGCATGGCGGAGATCAGATCGGGATGACCGCAAGCGTATCCCATCCGCCAGCCCGTCATCGCGAACGCCTTCGAGAAGCCGCTGACGAGAATCGTCCGATCCTTCATACCCGGTAACGACGCGAAGCTCACATGCCTGGAGCCGTACGTAAGCTCCGCATAGATCTCGTCGGAGATGACGATCAGGTCATTGTCCTCGACTACCTTGGCGATCGGCAGCCAGTCTTCGTATGTCATAATGCCGCCCGTCGGATTGCTGGGATAACAGAGAATAAGTAATTTGGAACGCGGCGTAATGACCGCTTGCAGCGCCTCCGCCTTCAGCTTGAACTGATCCTGCGCGAACGTCTCGATACCGACCGGAACGCCCCCCGTCAAGGATGTGATAGGCGAATAGGAGATGTAACAGGGCTCCGGCACCAGAATCTCGTCGCCGGGCGATATGAGCGCGCGCAGCGCAAGGTCGATGGCTTCGCTGCCGCCCACCGTTACCAGTATTTCATTGGACGGCTCATAAGCGACGTCGAAGCTGTCGCTCAGATATTGTCCGATCGCTTCTCTCAGCTCCGGCATGCCGGAATTGGACGTATATTGCGTCTTGCCGGATTCAAGCGAATAGACTGCCGCCTCCCGCACATGCCACGGCGTGACAAAATCGGGTTCCCCTACCCCGAGCGTAATGACATCCTTGCGCGAGCTGACCAAGTCGAAGAAACGGCGGATGCCTGATGGCTTCAATCCTTGCGCCAGAGGAGACAAATAATCTTTCATCGATTCGCGACTTACAGGCGCTGCAGTTGAATGTAGTCCCTCGTTCACCATCATTTATGCCCCCCTTATGGCGAAACCATCAAGCGATGGTCACCCTCATCCTCTTCGAAGATGATGCCGTCCTGTTTGTATTTTTTCAATATAAAGAACGTTTTCGTCGAAAGCACCGCATCGATCGGCGACAGCTTGTCGGAGACGAAGTTGGCCACCTGTCGAAGGCTCTTGCCTTCTACTTCCACAAGCAGATCGTAAGCGCCGCTCATCAGGTATACGGACTTTACCTCGGGATATAAATAAATGCGTTCAGCAATGCCTTCAAATCCGCGGCCGCGCTCAGGTGTAATCTGCACCTCGATCAGAGCGGTAACCTTATCGTTGTCCACCTTGCTCCAGTTGACAACAGTGGCGTATTTCACGATGACATGATCCTGCTCCAATGCGGCGATCGCTTCCTTCACTTCCTCCTCCGTGACGTCAAGCATCGTCGCAATCAACTCCGGTGCCCTGCGGGCATCCTCTTTCAGCAGCTCAAGCACCTTCAACTGTAGTTCGCTCATCACAAAACTCCTTCCTGCAGCCATTTATAAGTAAAATAAGTAATAAAGAATATTTTACAATGAAATGCTGCTTCCTGCAAAAAGAAATTGTGAATGCCCGCGCAGATCGGCAGCCAATCGTCGCACGCATGCAAAAAGGGCTGTACCCAAGGCCATGTTACGCCTTGGGTACAGCCCTTGAACAAGCTACATATAATAGGGTGGATTGTTCTGCTGCATATTTTGCTGCTGTGCGCCGCCTTGCTGCATCGGCGTATACATCGTTTGGGATTGACCCGCCCCCGCCTTTTGCAGCTGATTCATCGTTTTTTGCTGCGACTGCCGATATTGTGTCGCCTGCTTGTTCAGCTCCTGACGAAGCGCTGGTGAAGCCGTATTATACATGTTGCTTTGCTGCATCGCCTGGAACATCTGGCCCTGCACCGCCAGCGTATTGTTCAGCAGTGTCGTGAACAGCTGGCGAATATCCGGACAAGTGGATTCCGTTGCGGCTGTCGCATATTCCCTTACGACCCGTTTCAAATCGTTAAGCACGGCGGATGCAAGATCCTCTTCGGTCAATATCGATTGCAATTGCTGTTGTTGCATGATGTTCCCTCCATTTAATAGCTGATTCTGCCGTCAATTATTGGGGCTGAGTAGGCGCGATTCCCTGATGATGCGTTAAGGCATGCATGAGCGAATCGTAGTGCTGCTGATGCATGTTGATCATGCTGGAGCAGCAGTTGCGGATCGCGGGATGTGTGGAAATAGAGGCGACTGCTGCGCATTGCTTCATCAGCAGATCCTCATTGGACATGGAATCCACAATGTACTCCAACTCTTTGGCTGTCATTGGCTGCATGGCTACATCCTCCTTCTGAATTCTAATCACTGGAACATATAGTATTATGATCCATTTCAAAAATGTTATGTATCGCCTTGTAAATCAAATAGTCCGGAATTGTTCAAGCGAAACTTCACGTCGACCTGCAGCTCGTCATCCTTCGGCCGCCAATTCCTGTTTCGGACATGCCCTTGCCAATACCGGTTATGGTAGCGGTACAGATGATGCTCCAAGTTGAACAGATCCATTCCTCGGCTCAAGCCTTCCTTATAAGTGCGCTCAATTTCCTCCCTCACCTTCGCTTCCAGACTTGCGATTAATTCCTGCTTGTCGAGCATGCCGTCCATCTCCACCACATGGCCGCGCAGCGACAGCTCGAGCCGGAACGGGGAGTTAGCGTTCCCTTTCTCCCAGTGCAGCTTGTATTCGGCCTTCGGGATTGAGAGCGTAGCCTTCCTGTTCCCGGATTGCACTTCGAACATGACTTTGCTGTAGTTGGGAGACAGCCAGCGCAGGCCTCCGGATTGCGGTTCCGCAACATACCCTTGATATTGCAAGCCTTCGAATGCGAACACGCCGCTAATAAGCTGAGTGTTCATCTCGTCCCTCCCGTATTTCCAATACTGATCCGTCACCTGTAAGACCGGAATAAGTGTGGTATATGCCCTCTCGTTAAGCATTTGTACCGCGCTTTGCATGGAGGTCGAGCTGACGTACGTATATTGCTTCTCATGCGGACCCGGCAAGTACATGATGCTGTTAAGCGGCGAGGAATCGAAGAAAGTGTCCGCGTTGAATACGTCGTCCATCGCTTCCTGCGTTCCGTACACCTTGGCCGTATATCGGGATGCGCGCTGCCGGTTCAATCCGTCCAGTACCTCGCTTAGTTTGGACAATGCCCGTTCGTGTACGACGATTACTTTCAAATGCTCCAGATTCTGCAGCGTATAAGCGCCTTTGCCCAAGTTGTAATACGCCTTGAACATGGATTCGCCCCGTCCCTGTCCCATCCACACTTTCTGCGGCTCATTGTGAGGGGTTTGCGTTTTGGCCACTGCCGAGAAGTTAATAATTTGGGCATACAATATGTACTGCCCGTCCACATAATCGATTCCGACAGCGGATATATAGCTGACATCCTGCAAGTCCACCTCATCCCAGCAGCCCGTCAACGGCAAGAAGAGAAGCAGGGAGACAATGAGCAAGCCAACGGCTCTGTGCCAAGCTCTGCGTGCATTCATATAGCCCCTCATCCCGCAGTACGCTTGCCGCTGGAGCGCAGCTTCCATGGCTTCTGCAGAAATGCGCCAAGCACATCTTTGAATCGGATCGGCGCTACAGGCTCCATATAGGGGTGGCCGAACGACTCCAGAGAACACAGGTACAGGAACATGCCGAGCATGCCGATGAAGAAACCGTACATGCCCAGTACAGACGCGCATATGAGCACAAGCAGCCGGAACAGACTGACCGCCCCCGCCAGCGACTGATTCACCAATGTGAATGTCGAGACAGCCGTCACCGCTGCGGCTACCAGCATCGTGGGCGAGGTCGCGCCTGCACGAATGGCTGCATCGCCGATAATGAGGCCTCCAACGACAGAGACGGTCTGCCCCACCGGCCGCGGCAATCGTACCCCTGCTTCCCGGAACAACTCGAATAGCAGCAGCATTAGGAACATCTCCATCGTGGCGGATAACGGCAAGCCGATGCGCGATATCGTGATCGTAGCCAGCAGCGTGAACGGCACCTGATCGGTATTGAATGATGACAGCGCGATCCAGAAGCCAGGGAGAAATATGCTGAACATCAGCCCCACTACCCGCAGCAGACGCTCAATAGACACATAGTAGAAGGGCAGATGCGCATCCTCAGGCGATTTGATCAGCAGCATCATATTGCCCGGACCGATCAGCGCTGCCGGAGACCCGTCCACCAAGATGGCGAATCTCCCCTTCATCAGCGCATGGACGACATAGTCCGGCCTTCCAATGTAATCGATGAGCGGGAAGAGTGCATAAGAGCGGTCCGCCAGCCTCTCCTCCAATTCTCCCGCACCGTGCAGAACGGATATATCAATCGCTTCCAATCTGCGTCTCGCTTCATCGATCGTACTGCTGCTGGCGCCATTCGCCATATACAGCAGGGCTACCTCCGTATTGGACTCCGTTCCGATCTTGAAATTTTCGACATATAAATTGGGGGTGCGAAGCCGCATTCGCACAAGCGCAATATTGATCGTCAAGCTTTCCACGAAGCCGTCCCTTGGTCCCTTCAACGAGAGCTCCATCGTCGACTCTTCCGGATTCCTTCCCGGCTGATGGGCAATATTGTGCTCGAAGAACCCTTCCCGGTCCGAGAATACGAGTATGACGCTGCCGGCGAACAACCTGGCGTACAGGTGGGATGCATTGTAACGGTCCAGCTCGATGAACCATTCACTGGGATGGGATACCGACTGGCTCTCTTCCTCGACGTCGGGCGATTGCCGGGACCAGCTCTCCAACCGGGGCATTAACCCCATATGAAACATATTGTTGTCTATTAAGCCGTTGCAATAGAACAGATTCACTTCCAACTCATGCCGGCATCCCAGCACGAGCTTCCGCTGGAACACATCCTGCGAATAGAGAAGCTTCTGGCGGAACGCTTCCAGCGTAACCGGCTTTTCGTCCCTCTTCTCCTTAGCCGCTTTCTCATTATCCAGCTCCGTTCCGTTCATGCCGTCCCCTCCTTGCCCTTGTTGATCATGCCGATGCCCGACAATACGATCGTCAACACGATCACGACCGGACCGATATACAGGAACATCTCCTTCATCCACTGCTTGTAAGGAATCATATTGCCGGCCCAATAGTAGGCGGACAGTCCCAGTACCGTCCCTGCAATGATTGCACCCGCCCATGGACGCTTCATCCGCCTCACCGGAGAGTACTCCAAGACGACGTACAGCAAGAGAGATACCCGGACAAGCGCTCCCGATAGCCACTGGAATATAGCGAAGAAATCGACATGCTCGAAGTATCGTCCGATCGTAACCAGCCTCCATTGCGAGAACGCGGGATATCTCATTTTCCCGGCTTCTTCAGGACCGAATTGCGATATCGCGCCCGTCAACGGACCGATCGTTAACAAGGCGAGCATAAATACCAGCAAGACGAGATGCTTCCGGCGCAGCCTCCCCCTCATATGATGCTGTACGAACAGCAGGATGAACAGCTCGCTGAAGGCGGAGATCGTGACAAGACATGCCTGCCAGACAGGAGCGTACCCGTGCTCCAGAACAGGGAGCAAGTAGCGATAATCCTTGTGGGGCAAATTGGTTGACATGACGAAATCGCCGAGTATGACGACGCCGGGAACGAGGATGCAGCTAATGTATGCGATCGTCCGCAAGCCCAGCATTACTGCATACAGGCATATGCTCAGAAAAGCGGCAATAACGATAGATATCGGGGTTCTTGGCAAATAGGTCGTTGATGTCCAGGAGGAGGTGACGGTTAACGTCTCTGTTCCCATAAACAGCAAATATACAAGAAAACCGATGATGAGCAAATAAGCAAAGAAGGGATGCATCCGCTGCTTCAGCCAATGATCAATACGCACGCCGTCAAGCTCATTCAGCAATCCGTAAAGCGGCAGAAGCGTCCAAGGCAAGATGATGAGCATCGCGAGAATAACGGAAATCCAGGCATCCCGGTGCGCAACCTCCAGCAGGAAAGGGGCGATCAGCACATGATTGACCAGTCCCCCGGACAATAGGATGATGGCAAGCAACGGCCATATGCCGAATGGCTTGATTGTCATTGTCATTCACTTCCTTCACAACCTAAAGGTTGCCCAGAAGTGAATGACCAGATTCATGAAAGGGTGGAAAAAAGAGTTATGCTTTCGTTCTCTGCGAAGCAAGAAACGGGGATATGAACCACCAGCCCAATATAGGCGATATGCCAACAGCAAGCATCAGCCAGGTGATTGCGGCTTCTGAATGATTGAATGGAAGAACGAACATGTACGCTGCGAGGCCTATCAATCGGCCAATCGTCAGCCCGCCTTCCCGAAGCACGACGAACTCCTCTCTCTCTGTCGCGCTCTGCTGGGACTGACCGATTAGATCGAATACGCGAGACGTCATCGGAATGATGTACAAGGGCATGAACAGCGAAGTGCCCACACCGAAAATAAGCAGCGTCGTATAGGTAACGCCGTTGAATAAAGGGAGTATAACGACTCCGAGCATAATGACGCCGACGAGCATCGCCCACTTGCGTCCGCCTTTCTTCAGCCATCTGCCGACAAGCCAGAAGCTGATCAGTGCGACGAATGAAGTGATGAGCGAATACATGCCCAGCTTGCTCTCATCTTTGGTCGCCGTATATACCGTCAGACCGACGAGGAACATAAATACGCCCTCTCTGATGCCTTGCGCCGCAATGGCAGGCAGCATTCGCCGCCAGGGATTGCCCTTCTCCTTCAATTGCAGCCAGCCATGCTTCCAATTGTAGGCTCCGTTCGCTTGCCGCTTCTTCAGGAAGAAGCTGAGTACGACACTTACAGTGAATATGGCTAGCGATATGCTGAAGATGATTCGGTAACCCTTCACCCCCTGCATCGAAGTAATCACAATACCCGATGTCCAGGGAGCGACGATGCCGGCTGCCGCCCCCAGCAATCCCGCCCAGCCGTTGAATCGGTCGCGCGTATCCGGCTCCGTAATTTCGAAATAGACAACATTGTAGGCAAGCCAAAACAATCCCCCGGCCAATCCGCTCAACATGCCGAGCGGGACGATCCAGCTTCGTGCCGCATCTCCCAGCACCAGCACCGCGCAATAGAATAAGCCTGACAACGCTATGCCAGCGCGCAGGCTATTCATCTTGTTATATTCTTTCACCCACTTGCCCGCCAGCCAGAACGTCAAGCCGCCTACGACGCATTGCGCCAGCGTGAACCAGCCAATAACCGAGTACGACTGACTTGCCTTCCATAAATATATCGGAAGAAAAGTGCCGGACAAGGCATTCGATACCCCATATAAAGCTTGTACAATGAGCAGCAGAACAGCTTGTTTCTCCAGAATTCTTGCCAAAACGCGACCTCCTGATCGACCGCTGCAGCGGTAAGCGAAATACGTTTTGTCAAGTAACATGCCCTGAAGACGCAGCATCCATCCCCCTGTTCTAATCCGCGAGCTTCTTCAGCATGTGAAGCCGCTCCTCAAGCGCAAGCTGCGAGGACGCATGATGGCAGGCTGGGCATATGTACCATTTCACATGGAAAGGATTGGGCAATATCGGCTGCCCGGTAGCTTCCGGCACGAATGGCTGGAAGTTGTCCCCTCCAATCGTCTGCATGCCCGCTTCCAGCATATATTCCCGGCAAGACGGACATTCCGGCGCTTCGTCCTGTTCATCGATGATGCGCTGCATGACGCTGCCTGCGGCAAGCATGCTTCGGCTCGTCCGGGTATAGCCTTCTTCGTCTTCCAGCCACCTTTCATCGGAGCCTTCTTCGTTATCCGTTCCGCTTGGTTCCGCTGGGTCGTCCATTCCCACTTCAACCGATCTGTAGCCGCCCAGCTCGTTCTCGCAATGCGGGCAATGCGATTCCGGCCCGATCTCCTCATCCCATACGATTTCTGTTGCACACCATGGACATAACTGCCGATCTTCCATTATTCACGACTTCCTTTCTTATGCATACCGTCAACTTTTATCCGTTAAATACCATATACAAGACGCCGAAGGCGAAAAACAGTATCGCCACTACGAGCAATATTCTCCACAAATACTCCATACTAGCTCCTCCCGGCTATATCTTGGCATTATATCATCACGCTGGCTCCGATGACATATGACAAGGCAATGGAAATGATCATTGCAATGAACCCCACTGCACGATTGTCGTTCGCAATCTCCTCATCAATCCGGAATACGGGCGTGAGGAACTCGAACAAGAAATATGCGATCAGCAAAATGATAAAGCCGTATGCTCCCCAAATCAGAAACTGGTAGATGGAATCGTTCGCTTCGATGGAGAAGCGAAAGATGTTGCATATGCCGAATATTTTGCCTCCGGTTGCCATCGCTACGGAAACATTGCCCTGCTTAATCTCTCCCCAGCACTTATACTTGGTGACAAGCTCAAATAAGGAAAGGAATACAATCAGCGATAGCACCGCAACCGACACATAGACTATAGTAGCAGCGTAAGGATTCGTCAGCAGCATATCGATATCCGTATCCATGCTTCATTCCCCTCTTTCTGTCTTGATCCTATTTCAACTCGGCGACGGTAACCCCAATGCCGCCTTCCCCGTAATT
This sequence comes from Paenibacillus sp. J5C2022, assembly GCF_025567625.1. Classification (GTDB taxonomy): domain Bacteria; phylum Bacillota; class Bacilli; order Paenibacillales; family Paenibacillaceae; genus Pristimantibacillus. Next base: position 66,103 of record NZ_JAOQJC010000019.1, read on the forward strand.
TCCGCTGCGGAAGCTCTTCACATGGCTGTGCTTTCGCAAATATTGCTGGATGCCCGTGCGCAAAACTCCTGTTCCTTTGCCATGAATAAGGTACACCTGCCCCATTCCGGCGAGGAACGATTCGTCCAGGAACCGGTCAACCTCCATCAGCGCCTCCTCGAGACTTTCGCCTCGCAAATCCAACTCCATCTTCACATCGTCGCCTCGCGTGCGCTTCAGGCTGGCGGCATTCTTGACGGGGGCGTGAGCGGCCGGCTGCTTCGCCTTAATAAGCTCCAAGTCCTGAAGCGGAACCTTCATCTTCAGAATGCCCAGCTGCACGGTTGCTTCCGAGCCATGCATCTCCGCGATAAAACCCTTCTGATTCAGACTGTGCACCTTCACCTCATCGCCTGCTTCGAGCTTCTCCGGCTTGCCTGCGGGTGACGAGGCACGCATCCGTTCTGATTCCTTCGGAGCAGCTTCCTCCAGCTTGCGGCGGGCTTCAATTAGCTTGTGCTCCTTGATGGATGCCCCTTCCTCCAGCGCCTGCTTCCTGAGATCGGCAATAATCGACTCGGCTTCGGCCTTCGCCTTGACAAGCACCTGACGCGCCTCTGCCTTCGACTTCTCAAGCAGCTTGTCCTTCTGTTCCTGGAACCGCTCGCGCTCGGCCTCGAGCTTCGCTCTCAGCTCCTCCGTCTCGCGCCGCAGCGCTTCAGCCGTCTGACGCTCCGATTCGGCGCTCAGACGATTCTCCTCCAGCGAGGCAATCATGCTCTCTACCCGCTGATCCTCCTCACTCACCTCTCCGGCAGCCCGATCGATGATGGATCGGTGGAGTCCCAGCCGCTCTGCAATGGCGAATGCATTGCTTCGTCCCGGCACACCTACGAGCAGGCGGTATGTCGGACTTAATGTCGCTACATCGAATTCCATGCTGGCGTTAATGACGCCCTTGCGGTTATACGCATATGCCTTCAGTTCGCTGTAATGCGTCGTGGCGACGATTCGGCAGCCTCTGGCATGAACATGCTCCAGAATGGCGATCGCCAGCGCGGAGCCTTCCGCCGGATCGGTACCGGCGCCAAGCTCGTCAAGCAGCACCAGGCTCTTCGAGGTCATCTCCCCGAGAATGGATATAATGTTCGTCAGATGGCTGGAGAACGTACTCAAGCTCTGCTCAATGCTCTGTTCGTCGCCGATATCGGCGTAGATGGCATCGAATACACATAGCTGGCTGCCTTCCTCCGCAGGTACGAACAGGCCCGACATGGCCATCAAGCTCAGCAGCCCGATCGTCTTCAGTGAGACCGTCTTGCCGCCTGTATTGGGGCCAGTCACAATAATGCTGCTGTAGGAATTGCCCAGCTCCACATCAAGCGGAACGACCTTGGCCTGCTCGATCAGCGGATGGCGGCCTCGCTTCAGCTTAATGAAGCCCCTGTCGTTCATTCGCGGGCGGGAAGCTTTCATCGCATGGGCAAGTCTCGCCTTGGCGAAAGTGAAGTCGAGCTGCCCCAGAATGTCGGAGTTGATTAGCAGATCATCGGCGTATTCCGCTACCGCAGCCGTAAGCTTCTGCAATATTTTCTCGATCTCCCTTATTTCGGATGCTTTCAGCTCGCGCAGCTTGTTGTTCATGGCTACGATCGCTTCCGGCTCGATGAACAGCGTGGCTCCGGAGCCGGACTGATCGTGTACGATGCCGCCGAAGTTGGAGCGGTATTCCGCTTTCACGGGAATGACGAAGCGATCCCCCCGCAGGGTCACTATTGCATCTTGCAGCATCTTCTGCACCGAAGAGGAACGAACCATCGCCTCCAGCTTCTCCCTGATGCGCGATTCGCCGGAGCGGAGCTCGCGCCTGATGGAAGCAAGCTCCACGCTCGCGCTGTCGAGCACTTCCGCTTCTTCGCCGATACAAGCGAATATTTGATCCTCTATCGCTTTGTGCTCCTGTATGTTGTCGGCAAGGCTTCGGAGCAGCGGGATGGGATGACCTTCATGAATAGCCGCAATATGCTTTTTGACGCGGCGTCCGCCTCTGGAGGTAGAGCCGATGCTCAGCAGCTCCGATGGATTCAGTGTGCCTCCGATCTTCGAGCGGTGCAGCGCAGAGCGTATATCCACGACTCCGCCGAACGGAGCGCTTCCCTTCAGCCTGTCCGCCGCATAGGCCTCATCGGTAGTCTGCAGCATTTCCTTTACGGACTCCAGCTCACTTACCGGCTTAAGCTCCATTGCAGCCGATTTGCCCAGCGATGTGGCGGCATGCTGAACTAATTTATCTATAATTTTGCTGTATTCCAATGTTTTCAGTATTTTTCCGTTCAAGCCTAACACTCCTCTCGCCATTATATTATAGCCGATGACTGAACCCGTTGCACGGGCGGAAATCGTTTAAAGCGTCGGCGAAGCATAATTTATGTCAATACGGTCACACTAATAGCGCATGAACCGCTGCATGAAAGTTCCTTTCGTACAGCGATTAAAAGGATATACGTCCACCAAATTTGAAGGAGGAATACCATAATGACGTTCTTGGGACATGTTGTCCGATTTATTGTATCGGCATTGGTTTTAATGGTAGTAGGCTGGATTGTTCCTCAATTTAGTGTCGGCGGATTTTGGAGCGCACTATTCCTCGCTCTGGTCATCGCAGTGCTTGGCTGGATCGTTGAGGCCATATTCGGCAAAAAAGTAACTCCGTTCGGAAGGGGCATCGTGGGCTTCCTCGCGAGCGCAGCCGTTATCTGGGTAGCCCAGTTCGTCGTCAGCGGCGTAAGTGTGTCCTGGTTAGGCGCCATACTGGCAGCGCTGGCCATCGGGATTATCGATCTGTTCATTCCCGTCAGCACGCCTTATGAAGCGGGCAGAAGCCGCAACGATTAGATACAGGTTACTTATCGGGAGCATCGCTGCTGCCAATCAGTTACAACCAATGGGTACTGCAATCGGTGCTACAATCGGTACTACAATCGGTGCAGGTGCAGACATCCTTACAGACAATCGCTACAGCCAATCGTTACAACCAGCGCTACTGAATCGCTACAGCCAATAGTTACAACCAACGCTACTGAATCGCTACAGCTAATCGTTACAACCAGCGCTACTGAATCGCTACAGTCAATCGTTACAACCAGCGCTACTGAATCGCTACAGCCAATGTGCGTTTGCTCCATCGCAATGTGACGGATCTGAGAAGCCTTCATGCCGATTATGATCCTTCATCCTTTCCAATCAACGACCGTTTCAGCCCATGCTTCCGTCGCCAACGGACATGGGCCATTCTTTTTTCAACTTACTGTCATGATGTTGTCACATAGTCGCCATAACTCATGTATAAAGCTGTGATATTCTTCGCTACAATGATTATGAATAGAAGCTTTATAGCTATTTATTGACAGGAAGGAGAATCTCTATAATGAAGAAATGGGTCGTATTTATTTCAATTTTGAGCATTGCGCTTGTAGTTGCTGCGTGCGGTGCCAACTCTGGCGGCAATAAGCCTGCTGGCGGTACAGCAGAAGGAAGTGGCGAAGAGAATTCCGCTCCGGCCAGCTCCGGTTCAGGTCTGACGATTACGGCATCTAACTGGGAATTCGATAAAGAGGAGTACAAAATTAAAGCCGGCGAAAAAATCGATTTGACATTCAAGTCTATTGATGGCGTACATGGCATGACCATTATGAAAACGGATTATAAGAACATAGGCATGGACGAAACTGTCGCTGTCAAAATTGACGAACCTGGCACATACAACATCGTTTGCTCCGTCTCGTGCGGCGTTGGCCACGCAAAAATGCGGGCGAAGCTCATAGTGGAATAGCGCCATTACCGTTGTCTTGTCTGACTTGCCTAACTTATCCAACCAATGTTGCCCAAGGTTAAAGAAAGAAGCGACATAACCTGCAAGGCGCTGTAGAGAAAGTAGAAGCTACTTTCCCCTCAGCGCCTTGATTTGTTTAATACATCCACCTCTATCCAGCATTGAACGAAAATGTACAGAAAGATCGTACAAGTGATCCGGTTGACTACCTTTTCCCACCTGCTTTGTATGAATAATCGTACAGGCGCTCCTGTTAACTACCTTTTCCCACCTGTTTTGTATGAATAATCGTACAAAAGTGTTGGGGCGAGCATCTGAGGCGAGTGGTTTGTATGAAAAATCGTACAAAAGTGGTGGATCGAGCGGCTGGAGCGAGTGGTTTGTATGAAAAATCGTACAAAAGTGGTGGATCGAGCGGCGGAGCGGGTGGTTTGTATGAAAAAACATACAAAAGTGGTGGATCGAGCGGCGGAGCGAGTGGTTTGTATGAAAATTCGTACAAAAGTGGTGGATCGAGCGGCTGGAGCGAGTGGTTTGTATGAAAATTCGTACAAAAGTGGTGGATCGAGCGGCTGGAGCGGGGGGTTTGTATGAAAAAACATACAAAAGTGGTGGATCGAGCGGCTGGAGCGAGTGGTTTGTATGAATAATCGTACAAGTGCTCCAGTTGATTACCCTTTCGCACCTGCTTTGTACGAAAACAACAATGGCCTTTTGGTCACAACTCCAGTATGTAGATGAAATACCGGTACAAAATCCATTTAGGGGGTGTCCCTTGTCGTCGATTACCGACATTCAGGACACCCCCTAATCCATCCCATTCTAATTTCAATATGATCTCGAGATACAGTTGCTTAACTTTGCTCAATCAGCTCGATCCACTCGTTGAACTCTGTCTGAAGTTTTGAATACTCCGTCTTCAGCTTGCGATGCTCTTCCAACAGCTCGGCAAGCTCTTGCTCGACACGACCCTTCTGCCGGGCCGCATCGAGCTGTTCATGCTGGAGTTCATCCAACTTCTCCTGCCAGCTTTGTTCAAGATCGGTAGCGGATGCCGCTTCTTGCATCGCCAGCTCCAATCGTTCGCGCAATTCATCCTCCTGCGCTGTCATGGCGAGCTCCGCTTGCTTCAATCGTCTCGCTTCTTCTTCCGCCTCTTGAGCTAAGCTCTTCTGTTCCTCTAACTCCTTGGCCAGCTGTTCTTCACGTTCCATCATGGAAGACAGTTGACCCGATGCCAGCCGCTCGCGGGCAGCCGTCAATTCCAGCTGACCGATTAATTCCTCTTCCTTCTCTTGACGCTCGACCAGTTGCTTCTGCCAATCCTGCTCCATCGCCTCCAGCTTGAACAGTTTCTTCTTATAGTCAGCCAACTCTTCCGAGTGCTGGTGGAGACCGTCCTGCAATTGGTCTTTCAGCTTTTCAATCGTCGCCTTAAACTCTGCGATTTCCTGATCATGATCATGTGCGAGCTGATGCTGCTTCCCCTCAAGTGCCGCTTGCCATTGCTTGCGCTGCTCAGCCAGCTCGGCCTCTGCAGTAGCCAAAAGCTCTTCAAGCTGCGCGTCCAGTTCCACCTGGGCTTCGCGCTTCAGCTCCGCGCGCTGCTCGCCAAACTTCGCTGCCGCTTCGCGCTCCAGCTCCGCGCGCTGCTCGCCAAGCTTCGCCTCCGACGCGCGCTCCAGCTCCGCGCGCTGATCGTCCAGCTTCGCCTCCGACTCGCGCTCCAGCTCCGCGCGCTGCTCGCCAAGCTTCGCTGCCGCTTCGCGCTCCAGCTCCGCACGCTGCTCGTCCAGCTTCGCCGCCGACTCGCGCTCCAGCTCCGCTCTCTGCTCGCTCAGCTTTGCCTCCGACTCGCGCTCCAGCTCCGCTCTCTGCTCGCTCAGCTTCGCCTCCGACTCGCGCTCCAGCTCCGCGCGCTGATCGTCCAGCTTCGCCTCCGACTCGCGCTCCAGCTCCGCGCGCTGCTCGCCAAGCTTCGCTGCCGACTCGCGCTCCAGCTCCGCGCGCTGCTCGCTCAGCTTCGCCTCCGACTCGCGCTCCAGCTCCGCGCGCTGCTCGCCAAGCTTCGCTGCCGCTTCGCGCTCCAGCTCCGCGCGCTGATCGTCCAGCTTCGCCTCCGACTCGCGCTCCAGCTCCGCGCGCTGATCGTCCAGCTTCGCCTCCGACTCGCGCTCCAGCTCCGCGCGCTGATCGCTCAGCTTCGCCTCCGACTCGCGCTCCAGCTCCGCGCGCTGATCGTCCAGCTTCGCCTCCGACTCGCGCTCCAGTTCCGCGCGCTGCTCGTCCAGCTTCGCCTCCGACTCGCGCTTCAGCTCCGCGCGCTGCTCGCTCTGCTTCGCCTCTGCCGCGCGCTCCAGCTCCGCGCGCTGCTCGCTCAGCTTCGCCTCCGACTCGCGCTCCAGCTCCGCACGCTGCTCGACCAGCTTCGCCTCCGACTCGCGCTCCAGCTCCGCGCGTTGCTCGCTCAGCTCTGCTGCGGACCGGCCTTCCAGCTCCTCATGATCGATTTGCAGCTGCAAATACAACTCCTCGTACTCGCTGCATTTATGTACAAGCTGCTCAATTCGCTTGCTATGCTTTTCTGCCGTATCAGCAAGCTGCTCCATATCATCCTTCGCAGAACGAAGCTGCTCCTGTTGCTCTTCCCGTTCCTGCTCCAATTGTGCAATCGTGCCTCTAAGCGACTCTTCCTGCTCCATCGCCGTTACCAGCTGCTCATCGGCAAGCGCAATCCGATGCTCCAATGTCGACTTTTCGGCTGTGTGCGCTTCTTCCAGCTGCGTCAGCTTCGTACGCAATCCGGCAAGCTCTCCCTCCAGCTCAACAATCCGGTCCTTGCATTGCTCCTTCTCCCGTACTGCCGCAGCATAATCGGATTCAAGCGCGCTGTAATCCGCCGTATTCTTTTCAATAGCTGCTTGCAATTCCGACTTCTCCCGCTCAAGCCGCGCCACGTTCTCCTGCAGTTTGTCTCGTTCCTGCAGCCAATTGCTTCGTCTGCGCTCCAGATCCTCCTTGAAGCCGGCTTCCTTCTTCAGCAGTTCCTCCTTTTGGAGCTCTTCCATTAGTTGCGCTTCCTGATCGGCCGCTAACCGCTTCTCCTCGGCCGCTTGTTCCCACTCATGCTCTCTTTGCTCCCATTTCTGCTGCCACTCTTCATGAACCCGCGACTTCTCCGATTCGGTCGCTTTCGCATACTCTTCCTGCTGCTGCCGGCGTTCATCGGCGATACTCGCAAGTGCTTTCTCCTTCTCCTCGGCAAGCTGGGCAATGATCCGATCTTTCTCGTTCGCCTGCTTCGCAAGCTCAGTCTCCAGCTTTCCTTTCAGACCGACAAGCTCCGTCTTTTTCTCCATCGTAAGCTTCTGGGTCAATCTTTCAATCGCCTGGTTTTTCTCCTGCTCCTGCTCCTTCAGCTTTGCGTCGCGAGCCTGCAGCTCTGCTGTCGCCTTCTCTCTTTGCTGCTTCAGCTGCTCCTCCAGATCGGACTTCACCTTGGCAAGCTCCTGCTCTGCCGCCTTCACCAGCTCTGCCTGTTTATCCTTTGCTTGCTGTTCTACTCGGCTTGCATTTGCCTGCATCTGCTCGATACGGATTTTTTCTTTCTCCAATTGATCTTCCAGAGCATGCATTCGGGCTTCCTCTTCTTGCAGCTGTGCATTATCGCGTCTTAGCCTGAACACTTCTTCCGTTATTTGAACAGCAGACAGCACTGCCAGCTTTTGCGTATCCAGCATAGGATAGCTCTTGGCCAGCTTTCGCATGCTTTCGTCGATCGACGTCGCCACTTTCTTCATGTAGTCCGCATTGGAATGACCTTTAATCTTATACTGAATGCCATATATATCAACAGTTACAACAACTTGATCAGCTTCCATTCGCTGTTCCCCCCAATCTTCAAGCCGAGAACGCCCTAGCCCGCATCTCATCGCGGCATGCCGGTTATATGCGTCATCAATATGCGCCTGTCAGCAGGCAATAATCGTCAATTTTTGATGCAGAAAAAGCCGCATCGGCGTTCACTAGGAACTTATTCGATGCGGCTTAGGAGGTTTCCTGCTTATTTACGCAATTCCGCTCCAAAAGATTGTTCCAATATTTGCACAATCTTCCCGTGCCGTTCCGTTACCTCTTCATCGGTCAAAGTGCGTTCCTCATGACGGTAGACGAGCGATATCGCAACGCTCTTCTTGCCTGCGCCAAGACGATCTCCCGTATACACATCAAATACAGATACGGATTCCAGCAGATCTCCCGCCGCTTGACTAGCGGCATCGGTCAAGCTTGCAGCCGGCACCGCTTCGTCAACGACTACGGCAATATCACGCTGCATGGATGGATAACGCGGCAGCAGCTTATAGACAATCTCTCTATCTGCCATCTCGAACACATGCTCCAGATCAAGCTCCAGCAAATACGTGTCCGCCAGATCGAATCCAAGCTGCAGCTCCGGATGCAGCTGGCCTACGTAGCCAATGCATGGTTTTCCATTATCCGTATTTAGCATAACGGCTGCCGTTCTGCCCGGATGGAAGCCTTCCGGCGCCGCTGCTTCGTAGGAGACGTCAGTCGTCATTCCCAGCACATGGAACACCGTTTCCAATATGCCCTTGGCGTCAAAGAAATCATAAGCCTCAGGCTTGCTGTTCCATTGCTTGCTTCCCTTGTCCCCCGTCAGCATGGCTGCGAAGCGGCTCCGTTCGTCAGGCTGGCGGGTAATCGTCTCTTCATCCGTATGATACACGCTGCCGATTTCGAACAGTGCAAGCGATTCGTTCTTGCGATTGCGGTTATACGTTGCCGTATCGAGCAGACCGGCGATTAACGTCGTTCGCAGCACGCTCCGCTCCTCGCTCATCGGCATTGCCAGCCGCACGGGCACTGTATTTTCGCACAACGCCGGGAACAATGACGCTCTAGCCGGGCTTGTGAATGAATAGTTGATGACTTCGTTCATGCCCGCACTGGTCAACCGCTTGCGGATCTCGCGGCGAATGCTTTGCGATTTCGTCAGAGCACCGGGAATAACCTCTCCCAGAATAGGTGTCGTCGGAATATTATCGTAGCCGTAGAGACGGGCGATCTCCTCGATCACATCCACATCCCGCGTAATATCGCTGCGTCTTGTCGGCGCCTGCACCTGGAAGACGTCGTCGACGGACAGCTCGTACGGAAATTGCAGACGGCCCAGAATCGTCCGCACCTCCAGGCTGGACAAGTCAGTACCGAGATAGGCATTCAATTTCGCCATCGACAAAGCGATAGGAGCAGCCTGCGCTTGAGGAACAGCCGCTTCCGCAATGCCGTCTGTCACAAGGCCGTCAGCCAGCTCGGCGATTAACGCCGCGGCGCGGTTCAGAGCAGGGATGACTCTGGCAGGATCTACTTCCTTCTCGAAGCGCATGCTGGACTCCGAACGAAGTCCCAACTGGCGCGATGTTTTGCGAATCGTGCCGCCATCGAATTTGGCCGACTCCAGCAAAATATTGACCGTCGCATCGGTCACCTCCGTGCTTGCACCGCCCATCACGCCCGCAAGCCCGATCGGCGCGGAGTCATCGGCAATGACGAGCATATGCGGCTCAAGCTTGCGCTCTTGATCGTCCAGCGTCACCAGCGTCTCGCCTTCTCGGGCAAGACGTACGACAATTCGTCCGCCAGGAATGCGATCCGCATCGAAGGCATGCAGCGGCTGTCCGTATTCCAGCATCACGTAGTTCGTAACGTCTACCACATTGTTGATTGGCCGGATACTTGCCGCCATCAGGCGGTTGCGCAGCCATTGCGGCGACGGGCCGATCTTCACATTTTTAATATAACGTGCGGAGTAGTGCGAGCACTGCTCTGTCGCCAGAACGGTGACGGAGACATGGTCGGCTGTACGCTCAGCAGCGTCGTACACATACGTCTCGGGTAACTTGACTTCGCGTCCCGTTAATGCGGCTACTTCATATGCAGTCCCGATCATGCTAAGGCAATCGGAACGGTTCGGCGTCAGATCCAGCTCCAGCACTTCATCGTTCAGCCCCAGCACCGCCTCAATCGGCGTACCGATCGGCGTCGCTTCCGGCAGAACGAGAATGCCTTCCTGCTGCTCCTTCGACAGCAGCTTGTCGTTCATGCCCAGCTCCTTCGCGGAACAGATCATGCCTTGCGATTCCACGCCACGAAGCTTGGCGCGCTTGATCTTGAAATCGCCGGGCAGCTTGGCGCCGACGACAGCAACGGGAACGAGCTGGCCGGCATCCACGTTTTTGGCGCCGCAGACGATTTGCAGCAGCTCTTCTCCGCCCACGTCCACTTTACAGACATTCAATTTGTCCGCGTCAGGATGCTTCTCCTTCTCTTTCACCAATCCTACAACCACGCCTGTTACGCCCTTATTGAGCTTCTCCACGACATCAATCTCGATGCCGCCGCGCGTCATGCGCTCTGCCAGCTCCTCCGCCGGCAGTCCGTTCAAATCGATATATTCATTCAACCATGAATAGGATACCTTCATCTCATCTCTTCCCTTCTCTCGTTACTTGCGTGCGAACTGGCTCAGGAATCTCAGATCGTTGCTGTAGAAATGGCGGATATCATCGATGCCGTACTTCAACAGCGCAATCCGCTCGATGCCCATGCCGAAGGCGAAGCCCGTCACTTCCTCCGGATCGTAGCCGCCCATCTCCAGCACGCGAGGATGAACCATGCCGCAGCCGAGTATTTCGATCCAGCCTGTGCCCTTGCACATCCGACAGCCGTGTCCGCCGCACTGGGCGCAGCTTACATCCACTTCTGCGCTTGGCTCCGTGAACGGGAAGAAGCTTGGACGAAGCCGGATTTGCGTGCCTGCTCCGAACATTTCCCGAGCGAACTGCAGCAGTGTGCCCTTCAGATCGCTCATGCGAATATTGCGGCCTATGACAAGCCCTTCCACCTGGTTGAACTGGAAGGAATGCGTCGCATCGTCGTCGTCCCTGCGGTATACCTTGCCTGGGCAGATAATGCGGATCGGGGTCGCTCCTTTCGCCGCTTCCATCGATCTGATCTGAACAGGAGAGGTCTGTGTCCGCATCAGAATATCTTCCGTAACGTAGAAGGAATCCTGCATATCCCGCGCCGGATGGTTATGCGGCAGGTTCAGCGCCTCGAAATTGTAGTAATCCGTCTCCACCTCGGGACCTTCCGCAATGGAATACCCCATCCCGATGAAGATATCCTCGATCTCCTGCGCTACCTTATTGAGCGGATGCACCGCGCCTTGCGGCAGCCCCTTGCCCGGCAGCGTCACATCGATTGTCTCTGCGCGCAGCCGCTGCTCCGTCTCTTGCTTGATGAATGCTTGGGTCTTCTCTTCGATAACCGCTTCAATCGCGCCGCGCACCTCATTGGCTACGCCCCCGATAACGGGACGCTCCTCTGCGCTAAGGCCGCCCATGCCGCGCAATATTTCCGTCAATGCGCCTTTCTTGCCCAGATACTTCACCCGCAGATCATTCAGCGCCGCTTGCGATTCCACGCCTTGCAGCTCCTGCAGCGCCTCCGTACGGAGCGCTTCCAGTCTTTCCTTCATCATCATCGCCTCCATTAGTCGATTCCCAAGCTTCAGCCAATAAAAAAAGGCCCTTCCTCCCCGAAGGGACGGAAGAACCGTGGTACCACCCTGATTCAGATTGCCTCGACATGCTGCCGGCAATCCCTCAACCCCGATAACGGCGGGAAGCCGTGCCGCCCTACCAAGCATAATCCGCGAATAGGCGGTTCATGCCCTTCAGGCACAAGCTCCGGAGCGAACTTCGGCAGCCGATCCTCGCGAGCACGCTCTCAATCTACGGCGTTCTCTCCCTGTGCGTCCGCACTGCTTACTCTTCTCCATCATAGCCCATCAACATCATTTGGAAACATTAATCTATATTATATGCAATCGGTTGGCGGGTTGCAACATTCGTTTTACGAATGAGTAAAAGAACTTGCTGATTTCAACAATTGTGTTATGCTAATTTGGATATTTCAGGAAATTGGTGCGTGAAGCATAAAGGTTTCAACAATTATTGTGAGAAAACCTCTATCGAGGCCTTTCGAAGATGAGCGACCGCGTTCAAAGGTAGCTTTTATCGCCAAATAAATTTTTTTCCTCTAAGCCGGAAATTTAAAAATTCTATTGTGGTTACAAAAACCAGTAGAGCGGACATGTCCACTCCATCTGGTTTTTGTTCATCTACCGGGAGGGTTGATATGAAAGTCATTATAATGATGATTTCATTGTCCTTTTTCCTCATGTTAATGAGCTGCTCCGATGAAAGAGATACCTATAAACCGTCATCCACATTTACTTTGGGGATAGTAAGTATTGTTCCTCGGCTGCTCGAAAGCCCATTTCAACGCTCTAAGCGTGTCTATTGCCACTGCCTTATAGTAACGTAGCTCCAAATCCAATAGACCTTCCGTGACCCATCCTTTGGTCATGCCATGCGAGCTGCCAAGCGTATTCCCAGTCATTCCGCGTCCCCTGACATCGACGGTGAACACGGATATCCCCTTAATAAAAAATTCATATTCTTCATCAGTGCAAAACCGCAAACATTGCGAATCAAGGTGAACTCACAGCAAATGAAGACTTGAATCGGGGGGGGGGCATACTGCCCCCCTCACAACTTAAAGAACGAGCAACGATTGCGCATCGCGCAGCAAATATGCGGCAGCCTCAGCGGCAATATGCTTCCCTCTCTGCGCCTCTACTGCATGGATGAAAGCTTCCAGATTGCCGGAGCGCAGCTTGCTTAGCAGCGAGTTCAGCAGCCCCATCGAAGTAATCCATCCCTCCCCGGCGAACCGGAGCGACAGCGTCTGCAAGCTCTCCACACTCGACTCCGTATGAAATGTAACGGACTGACTCGCCGTATTGCCTGCGTGGTCACTCGCCGTCACGGTGAATGCATGGGCGCCCAACGGCAACGTGTATAGCGGAATGTCGGCACTTGGGTCGATCACCGTCCCATCCAGCGTTACCGGTGTATTACTCTCATCGACACCTGAACTGTCGTCCGTAATCTGGAACGTCGGCAGCAGGTTGTCCGATGTCAGATAGCTGCCATTGACAGGCTTGGCTATCTCTATCTGCGGCGCTGTCGTGTCTTCGGCCATCTCCAATACGAAGTAGTCCAGATTCAGCGCCCCACTTGTATTCTCCATTGTAATGGTATGTGTGCCCGGCTCCAGATAGAAGAGCAGGTCTTCGCCTTGTACAGTCTGAAGCAGAGCGTTCCTCCGGTCATTCCACCCCGGCGTAGTCGGGAAGTGGAACAGATGCGCGTCGCCATCATCGATCCGGAACTCCCGGACCGAATTGTAGACGCGAGTAGCATAACGAAGCATGATGCGGTAATACCCGCCCTGCGTCACGTTCGCTTCCCACTTCAGGACATGTCCCTTACTGTCCCAGCCATAGAAGGCATCGCCCTGCGGATGATTCGTCGTATGCGATCCGCCCTTGAACGCGATCGTTACGTTGCCGCCGTCCTCGTATACGAAGTCTTCCGCCTCTACCAATTGACCGCTAAGCGCAGATTCAATGATCGCGAGCTTGCCTGGCGAAGGTGATGGACCTTGCTGCGGAAAGCCCATCGGCACAGTGAGCGGAAGCGGGAGCGAGCCGAAGTCCGCCTCATTCCCTGCCAGATAAATTTTGCCCGGTTCAGCTGTAAACGTCAGAGCGCCATTGGAATAACTCGACGCAACAGGCGTCCATTCGTTCACATCTTTCAGCGCCAGCTCGTATACGCCATATGCCGGCAGTCCGCCAATCGAAAGCTGTGCCGTCTGCCCGCCGTCGTAATCCACACGTATAGCGCTCTGCGACAGGCGGGTCAGCTGAACGGTTCCCGCTGCGGACAATGACACCGTCCAGTCCGTACCCGCTGCATGCGAGCCGTTCACAACCGCAAGCGCCTGATCCTGCCCGGACACCTCCCGCCGGAAGGCGACCTCGCCATCCGAAGTCAGCGCGCCTGCCTGCTTCATGCCGGCTGTCATCCCCGCAAGCAAGATATCCTTCACCGTACCGGATGCGGAAGCAATCTCTGCGGCATAAGCATCACCAGGAGTGGACCCCGTCTGCTGAACAGCAAGAGGCGTTATCGTGCGCTGCGCATCTGCTGCGCGATACGGCTCCAGCACGTTATAGAACAACGTATCCTCCCGCAGATCCCTTCTGCCGATCAGCAGCTGATTATTATGCTGGCCGTTTTTGGACAAGCCCGCTCCCTTAATCACCTCTGTCTCTCCTGCTCCAAGCATCGTCGTCCTGAACTTCCGATCGTCGCCCAGGTCCCAATGCGTGCTCCATACGTCCTGCGCCATGCCCTTCGACAACTGCCTGATATGCTTGTAGCCCATCGTGCTGCCCAGCGTCTCTTCAGGAGGAAGCGCTTGCAGAGTGACGCTGCTCTGCTCCAGCTGGCCGTTGATCGTCAGCGGATAATCGTACCGGTGTGTGACGCCGCTACTCGTACTCTCTGCCTTGAATACGTCGATGATGTAATCGTCGATTTGCGCTACTGTCCGCTCCAGCTCTACGCCTTGATCGGCATATACATTGCTGTTGCCCGCTTGAATCAGCTTAAGTACCGGACCGATCGATATCGCCTTCGCTTCTCCTCGAGATGTGCGGTCCGGCGCATCCGCCACCCATTCATCGTCGTTGTCCGTATACGGATATTGCGACTTCTCGTCAACGACGACAGTATTATGGGCGATCGTATGCTTGGCATACTCCTTCTGCCCCATCGATCCGTATGTGTATCTTCCGGGATCGGACAGAATCTCCTTCCCTAGTCCGAAGAGCACGATGCCCAGCTTATCTCCATGGGAATGTCCGATCGTGCCGAACCGGTTCCATTGCATCGCCAGATTGGTAGAGTGCTGATAATCGCCCTCTGAACGCAATATCGCCGATCCGCTGTCTTGGAAGACGGAGCTGCCCAGCTTGTTATAGCCCTGCTTGTTGAACTGCCCGTTGCCGATAGAGAAGGTGGCCCCAGCCGGAAGCTCCGGCTGCGCTGCGAATATGCTGAAGTAGTCGTGCACTCCGCCGCCAGCGCGAGTCGGACCGAAGGCTTGCGATAGCAGCCAGCCGTACTTGGGGTCGCCATAGTGCGAGTAACCGAACTCATAAGCATACTTCGGCAATAAGCTGGTGGGATCGGAGTCCCCGAATACGGGACGAGACAAGTCCGGGAACATGAAGTACAACGGGAAGTCCAGCAGCTCCTTGATGCTCTTGCCCTCGACCTCGACCGGCCGCCCTTCGATATGCCTCGGCGCATCCCTGCCGATGTATTCGATATCTCTTGAACCGCTTAACAAGTAACCGTACAGATCATAATTGCTGTTATGAGCTGCTTCGGCCAGCAACACCGTATTTTCGGTTCGCTCTTCATGATAGCCGATAGACTGCTCCCACCAGTAGCTGTCGTCATTGATGCCATTCAGCCAATTGTACTTCAGACCGTAGCCGTCGCGATCGAAGGCCTCGTTCAGCATCGCCTGATCCCGCAGCAGGAAGCCAACCGTAGCAATAGCCCAATTCGTCATGCCTTGACCGTTCATCCTGCCTCTCCAGACTGTCTTCAGACGCGCTACCGCTTCGCGGAAATAGTCGTCTTCGATCTGCTGCTTCTCAGCCGCACTTAATCCGGCGCTGTTATAGATGAAATCGTATGCCCATGCGAGCGGAACGACCATATAACCGTCGTCTTTGGTCTGGTTGAAAATAAAATCATGATTCCGGTAATAATCTGCATACAGCAGCAAGATGTGCTTGGCGGTCGCGGCATACCGCTCGTCATCGGTCAGCACATAGGCGAATGAGAGCAGTCTCGCCGCATCCGCGGCAGTTCGATGACCGCTATTGTTCTTAGGCAGCGGCTCCGTCATGCTCCCGTAAGTGACGATGGCGTCTTCCGCATTGGCGATAAGCATGTTGTATGTCATCTGCAGCCATGGATACTGGGTCATCTGCTGCTTAACGGCGTCGATGTCGCTCTGTGTGGCGAACAGATAAGGATGCTGCGGAAGCGGCGCTTGCTCATCGATGACAGGCAAGATGGAGTAAGCGGCCGCAGAGACCACTGCCGACTCGTTGCCGTCTCCATCAACAAGCGACACAGCATAGTAAGGCTTTATATATTGCGCCACCTGCCCGTCAATGACATATTGAAGCGTCGCGGGGTCAATAGGCGACTGAGGCATAATCTGTGTCGCCTCCGCCTTGTTCTGCTCCGTAATCGGTTCGCCGCTTGCATACAGCTTGATCGCATCGGCTCTCTGATCGGCAGTTAATGTCCAGGCCAGCTGCACTTCCCGGTTGATCGTACGTATCGCTTGCAGCGACTGTACAGGCTGAACGGCAGGCAATGTCTGCGGGATCACAGCGCTGGCCTCATCGGACTCCACCAGAGCTGCTCCTCCCCCTCTGTCCATTACGATTCTGTAATAATATTGCTGATTGGATGCCACTGTCCTGTCGATATAGGCATTGGCTGAAGTAACGGCAATTCTGTTGCCGGCATTCGGAAGAAACTCGCTAGTTGTGCTGCGATGCACAGTATAGGTCACAGGATCATTGGAGAGAAGCAGCGAAGTCCAGTGCAAAGCGACAGATCCTGTATTCTTCAGGGATGCGTCGAAGCTAAGAAAGCCTATGGAAGCATCCTGTTCCGTATCGTACACCATCAGATCGTCGAACCATGCTTGTCCATGCGCACGGAACATGACCGCATCCACCCATATCTTCACCGTACCCGCCGGCGTTGTGAACACGCTGCTGTCATAGCTCCAATCGTTACTTCCCGTCACATTGCCGACAATATAATTGGGGCCGGTCTTCACATTAGCCGCATCCAGGAATTGTATCCGGACATGCGCATTGCCCGCCGGATCGATGTCACTGGTCTTTACCCAGTAGGTGAGCGCATAGCTCGTCTCCGATTCGACCGCTACAGTTTGCGAGAGAACGGTAGTTCCCTTAATGGTGGCGGAAATATGCGCCGATTGCTGGCCATTCTTAGCCACATCGCTCGCAACGCCCGTCACCGCATCACCTTCGCTCGTCCATGACTTCCATGAAGGGATGCTCCCGTCAGCCGCCGGCGGCTGCTCGAAGCCGGGATTCTGCAATAGATTAATCACTCCGCTCATCGTATCTACTACAGATTCCTGACCGGCGTCTCCGCTGGCATTCGCTTGCGGAGCAAGGATAAGGGATGAGCATACAAGACTGAACACCACTAACACAGCTATCGCTTTTTTCCAGCTTTTATGGGCGGATACAGCGTTCCGCCAAGTTGGCATAGCTCTCATCAATTCTCTACTCTCCTTCAGCCTTTATTGGCTATAATAATGGTCTGACAAGATGCAAATACTCAGATGCCCTTCTGCAATTTCGAGGACAGCCTCTTCCATCTGACCTTGTTGTCGAGTCAATTGTATCCGCTTCCATAATTTCGATCCGCAAAGCCTCCTTCACTTTATTAAGTATTAAGAAGAGGAAATCCCCGGTGACTGATCATTCTTCCATTTCGTTGCTGCTGCAGGACGATTGCTCCGCGTCAGGGGCAAGTCCTCTGACACGGAGTCGGATCGTTCTGAGATTACTCCCGCGATAATCCTTATTCTGCAAGCACGAACCGCATCATCTCCTGGAACAGCAGCAGATGGCTGTCCACAATCTCATCAGGCGATAAGCGCAGCCCTTCTCCGTCAAAGTTCTGATTGGATTCGTACAGCATGCTGAGACCGCCGCATACGTGGTGAAGCGCCGACGTCAGGTTGAAGGACGGCGGCGGCCCCTCCGCTCCATCCGGACCGAGCATATTGATCCGCGCGATGCCGTATCCCTTCTCCATAGCGCGTTCCATGAACGCATTATTGAAGAGCTGGTGGCGTTCCTTCACAGCATCCGGCACATACGCCGTCTTGACGAAGTGAAGCGGACAGTTCAGGCCGCCATGAAGCAGCATGGAGAAGTCCGCCGCTTCCCGCTCCGCCAGCGCAAGCAGGCTCGCCGTCTCCTCCGCCATCGGCTTGAAGAACTGGTCGTGCATCATATTGACGCCGTCATCGTTGAAGTAAGCACCCAGGAATTGCGTCTCTTCCTTAATAGGATGAACGGCCTTGCAGTCCGGCCACTCGCACAAGGAGCCGTCTCTCCATCTGCCCTGTGTATAATGCCGGACCGTCTCGTAGTCCATCTCCCACACCGTCCGTTGCGGCACGCGGGCGCGTCCGTCCGGATTCATGCACGGGATGGCGAGCAGCCGGACTCCACTGCTAAGCTCGTGAAGTTCCTGCCACTCCTTGCCGCGCCAGTCCTTGCCCGTCTCCAGCACCTGCAGCAGATTCATCACGCCGACGATGCCTTCCAGCTCGCTGCCATGAATGCCGCCGACGATCAGCAGCACTGGCTTATGATCTTCTCCCCTCCTCGCGTAATGGGCGGGATTGCCCGCGCCGCATGCCGAATTGTAATTGGCGCGACTATGCAGCTCCTGACGCTCCCCGTATTCCACGAGATGAACGGGGCGTCCGCCGGCGGAGCGGCACAATAGGCCGCTCCTGCCGCGCGATAGTCGCCCAAGCTCGGCTGCTATCTCTTCCAGCGTCCCCTTCCAATACGATGGGACGGTTAATGTCTCCTTCATGCTTTCTCTACCTCCTATGCTGTAGTCCAATATTCCGCTACCCTTTTATGGCGCCGATCATAATGCCCTTAACGAAGTACTTCTGCAGGAATGGGTAGACAAGCATAATGGGCAAGGTCGAGACGATAATCGTCGCATACTTGACGCTTTCCGCCAGTATCGCCTGCTCCTGTGCGCCCGCCGTCATGCTGTCCGTGCTCCCTGCAATCAGGATTTCGCGAAGGATGAGCTGAATCGGGAATTTCTCGCGGTCGTTCAAGTAGATAAGCGGCCCCATGAAGGAGTTCCAATGCGCGACGGAATAGAACAGCACCATAACGGCCATGATCGGTATCGCAAGCGGAATCATAATTCGGATCAAGATGATGAAATCGTTGGCGCCGTCCACCTTGGCGGATTCCTCCATGCTCTCCGGTATGCTTACGAAATAGGTGCGCATAATGATCAGATTCCATGTACTGATTGCGCCGGGCAGCACCAGCGCCCATATCGTGTCGTACAGATGCAGGCTCTTCACGAGCAGGAAGTTCGGAATGAGGCCGCCCGAGAAGTACATGGTGAAGATGATGAGCAGCAGCAGCGTGCGCTTGCCGGGCAGATAGCTTCTGGACAGCGCGTACGCAGCCAGCGTCGTCATCATCATATTGATCGCCGTGCCCAGCACGACGTAAATCAGCGTGTTTTTATAGCCGATCCAGATCATCGGATTTTTGAACACGAGCTTGTAGCCCTCAAGGTTGAATCCGACGGGGAACAGCAGCAATTTGCCGTTGTTGTACAGCAGTGTGGGATCGCTCAGTGAAGCATACAGCACATACAGACAAGGATACAGCGTGAAGACGATGAGCAATCCCATCAGAAGGCTGTTGCCAATGTCGAAGGCGATTCCGGCAGGCGTACGATATAATTTCATGGAAGTCCTCCTTCTACCACAGGCTGGTCTCGCTGTACTTGCGGCTCATCCGGTTCGCGAACACGAGCAGCGCGAAGTTGATGATGGAATTGAATATGCCTACGGCGGCGCTGAAGCTGTAATTCAGCTCCAAGAGCCCCTTCCGGTACACATAAGTGGCAATGACATCCGCCGTCTCATAGATGGAGGGGTTGTACAGCAGCAGCACCTTCTCGAATCCGATCGACATCATGCTGCCGATCTGCAAGATGAACATGATGATAATGGTCGGCGCGATGCCAGGCAGGGTAATATGCAGGAATTGCCTCCATCTCCCCGCCCCGTCCACGACTCCCGCTTCATACAGCGTCGGATCGATGCCCGCCAGCGCTGCCAGATAGATGATGCTGCCCCATCCCACATGCTGCCAGATGCCGGAGATAATATAGACGGGATAGAACCATTCCGGCCGCGTCATGAAGGACGTCTTCTCTCCGCCCAGCATCTCGATAATTCGATTGATGACGCCGTCGCTGGAGGCAAAGTCCAGGACAATGCCCGCCATGACGACAATAGATATGAAATGCGGCATATACGTAATCGTCTGAATGCTTCTCTTGAACAGATTCTGCCTAATCTCATTCAGCAGCAACGCCAGAATAATCGGGGCAGGGAAGCTGAACAGCAATTCGTACAAATTGATCATGAATGTATTGCGGATAAGACGCCAAGCATACGGCCCGGTAAAAAAGTCGATAAAATGAGCCAGCCCGACCCACTCGCTCCCCCCGATTCCCTTCAGCGGGCGAAAATCCTGAAAGGCGATAATCGCTCCGTACATAGGCGCGTAATGGAAGAGAGCGTAGTAGGCCACGACGGGGACCAGCATGGCATATAAGTATTTGTATCTGCTCAATGTGCGAAGCATGCGGTCCACCTCGATTATTTATTCATGTAGCGGTCGTAGGCAGCCTGCTTGATTGCAATCGCCTCTTCGATTCCCATCTTCTTCAATTGGCTCACGAACTCGTCATACTTCTCCAACGGCTCGATGCCCATGACGAACTTGTCGAACATCTCATCCGCATACGTCGCAATCTCGGCGAGCAGCTTCGCTTGCTGCTTATCCTCTTCAGCCGTATAGGAGAGAATCGGGAGAATGCTTGCGGTAGATACGTCCTTCCATACATTGATCGCCTCGACGGAGAAGTCCGGCATCATCTGATTGAAATATTCCACGTCTTGCGCCATCGGCCAGCCGGTCAGCGCCATCACATGCTTGCCCAACGACTGGGTCAAGGACAGTCCATCTGAATTGTTCGTAATCAGGTCGGTATAGACCGGCTTGCCGTCCTTCATCTCGTACGTAAGTCCTTCCACGCCGAAGTTGAACAGCATGTTGCCTTCCTCGCTGAACGCATAGTCCAGCCATTCCATCGTCTCCTCAGGATGCTTGTTGGCCGTTGTGATTGCAATGCTGAAAGACGGAACGGAAATATCAGTGTAAGCACTCTCGAACACGAGCTGCTGTCCGCTCGGACCGGTCAAGTGCGGCATCGCCACCAGTTTGAATTCAGGGTCCTTCTCCGCCATATTGGTCATGAACTTCTGCATCTGGAAGTGGTACATCGCGCCGACCTTATCCGCCATCACTTTATTGTCCAGCTTGCTGCGGTCAAGCAGTACATAGTCGGGATCCAGCAAACCTTCGTTATACAACTTGTTGATGAACGCCATGCCTTCCTTGAACTCCGGCTCCAGCGGACCGTATGTGACCTGACCTTCCTTCACCATGAAGTCGTAATGCGAACCGAATGGCCACAATAGCTTGCCCACGGCGAATATCGTATCTTTGAACTTGGAACCTGAATACGGAATTTCATCCTGCTCGCCGTTGCCGTTCGGGTCTTGCTCTTTAAACGCTTTCAACGTTGCATACAATTCATCGATCGTCGTAGGCACTGGCAGCTCCAGCGCATCCAGCCAGTCTTTGCGCAGCTGCGGTCCAACGTAGATGCGTAGAGCGGGATCCATGCGAAGCATGGAGATGTTATAGATTTGCCCGTCTTCGGATGCAATCTCCTTCAGCAGCTGCGGGTTCTCATCCAGATAACGCTTGAAGTTCGGCGCATGCTTATCTATCAAGTCGTTAAGCGGAATAATGGCTCCGTCATCGGCCAGCTTGGCTGCACCGCCGGGCAGCCCTTTGAATCCGTACATCATCACATCCGGCAGCTCGCCCGAGGAAAGCATCAAGTTGAACTTTTCGTTGGCCTGACCTGTCGGCGGATGCATCCACTCTACCTTCACGCCGGTCCGCTTCTCCATCTCCTGGAAGACGAGATTGTCGTTATTCGATTTCCCTGTGGAAGACAGATGGCCGCTTAACTCTGCGAATATTTTCAGTTCCTTCAGTTGCTTCTCTTCTTTCTTTGCACCCGAGTTGCTGCCGCTTTCGCTTGCGTTCTCCCCCTTTGCGTTTCCACCAGTGTTGCCTGTTCCGTTCTCTTTCGTCTCATTGCCGCTGCAGCCTGCCGTTAACGCAGCCGTCAACATCGCAACGAGAGCGAGCATGCCCAGCTTTCTTTTTGTACTCATCGCTGACTCCTCCAAATCATAGACGCTCCCAGCCGCGTCGAATAATGTGTAGACAATTTCTTGTCTGCCTTTATCCTACGAGCGGGAGCGTCTTGTCGTAAATCTCCTATTCCTGCTGCTATATTCCATTCTTAACCTTGGCTATCATCGATTGTTTCGTCGATTGTTGCAGCCATTGTCTATTCGTATTGTTAGCAATCTTCCATCGCTGCAGCGATCGTCCATTCCTATTCTTTGGCAATCTTCCATCGTTGCAGCGATCGTCCATTCTTGCTCACGCCGCATAACCACGCGCCATTCCGTCTTAAGATTGGGTCGCGCCCGCATGGCTCTCCTTGTATTGCCCCGGAGTAACCGACTCGTACTTCTTGAATACGCGAATGAACGTATTGGCGCTCATGAAGCCGCTGGCCTCTGCCACCTCGCTGATCGACATCGTCCCTTCCTTCAGCAGCTGCTTGCCTTGCGCGATCCGGTAACGATTAATGTAATCCGCGAACGTATAGCCTGTCCCTTCCTTGAACATTCTGCTCAAGTAGGTCGGGGAGATGCGGAATTGCTCCGCTACCAGCGATAGCGATAGCCCTTCGTTCGCATAATGGCGATGAATATGGTCGAGTACATCCTCATGCAGCGTTTTGCCGCTGTCCGCCTTCCGTTCCACTACCGTTCCGCATATCCCTTCCAAGGTGGTAGCAATATACTTGAAGCGCGCCTGGGTATCCTCCGCTTGCCCCTTGTCCATCCACTTGCTCATATCCTGATCGAAGTAGTCGGTGTAGTCCAGATGCAGCTCGTCGAGTATGTTGAAGGTTGTGCTCATCAAGCTGTAAACCAGGCAATTGACCATGGCGACGGGCAGCTGGCGCTCCACGATGTTAAGGCGGTATATTTCATCCAGCAGCCGCAAGGCGTTCCCCTCATCGCCGGCCTTCACGCAATTCATCAGCTGGCGCTCCTTGTCCATAGGATAGTAGATCGTATTGACGTGCTCGCCAATGTGCGAATACTGCGTAATGCCGCCTGATTCGCGAATAAGTCCGTAATGCAAGGCGCTTATCGCTTCATTGAAGGAGCCTCCGATGTCGATCAGCTCGCCGCAGCCCCGGCCTATGCCGATACTGATCGTCATACCGAGTTGCTCCCGGCAATAGCTTTGCAGCTCCTTCCATAGATGCTCCGCTTGGGAGTGCTCCTCATCGCTGTCGGAATGCTCCGTGTTCACGATAAGCGCCAGCATCCCTTCCTCCAGCTCGACGGCATATGCACTGCCGAGCGAACTCAGCAGCTCTTCCGCAATGTTGGACACGGCGAAGCGGGCGAATGCCTTGTCTCTGGTATGGCTGCCGAACTTGCCGAAGTCATCCATATTGAGGGCAGCCACATGGTAGGAGCGGAACGGGAAGCGAAGCCCGTACAGATCGGCGAGCTCCCGTTCGGATTGCGTTCCTCCCGCATACTGCTGCTTCAACAGCCGCTGCAAGAAGTGCGTCTTCAGATTGGGCAGCTGGGAGTTGAACTTCTGCTCCAGCTCTTTATTCTCGGTGAAGGCGTCCCTAATCGTGTTGAATATGGTCTCGTATTCTACGTCCCCGTCCTTGGCATCGGCCCGATTGCGGCGGATAAACCTTACAATATTCTGCAACGGCGTATAGCTCCGCTTGGACAGGAAGTAGGATAATGCGATGCCCGCCAATAGGCAGATGAGCATGACCGCTACGAATATCGCCCGCACGGATGCCATTTTATTAAGCAGCACCTTCTCAGGCGTGATGAAAAAGTAAGTCCAGTCCACCACATCGGACGATGCATGCATGACCGTGTAACGATCCTTGCCTTCCTGGAACGAATAGTAGCCATCCTCCACCTTCAGCACATCTTCGTATCGGATTTGCGGCGCCGATTGCTCCTGTTTCGGAGCAGTGATCATCCTCCCCTTGCTGTCGACGATGCCCAGATAGCTGTTCCGGGCCAGCTCGCTCCTGCCCAGCAGCGACCAGATCATCTCCTCATCGATAAGAGCAAAGAATACAGCCAGATGCTCGCTTCGCTCAATCGGCAGCGACCTCAAGTAGGTGATGTAGCTACGCGGAACGGAACCCTCATTGTTCATCACCGCGGATGGCCATAACTCCCTTCCCTTCAAGCCCTTCAGCTGCTCCAGCCACTCTTCGTAAGGAATGTCCTTGTAGCGCGATATGTAGCGATAGAAGTAATCCGTCTCGTAGCTGGAGTTTTGCGTCAGCACGATATTATTTTTGAAGAAGAAGACGCCGCTAGTATCCAGCAAGTTGTTCGGCAGTTGGTAGATGCTCAAGTCTTGGACGATTTCTTTCATTTTCCATATCTTCAGCGGCCCTTCGTTCATCTCATTATTCATGAAGTTTGCAATATTGCGGTTCTGCGACAGCTGATAGGCTTGATCGTCCAGCTCGCGAATTCGCATATCCATCACTTCACTCGCCCCTTGCAGCGTGGCCATGCTGTAATCCCGGGTTTCCTGCTCCAGCGTCGCCAGCATCTTCCCATACACCAGCACGCCCACAACCGCCAGCGGCACAATAAACATGATGGCGTATGATAGATAAAGCTTCAGAAACAGCTTATTGCTTTTTAACAGCCTCATGCTCCGAATGACCTCCTTGCCCCTCAACAATTAAGCGCTTCCAGTTCGTGTCGCGGGCTGCGCGCCATTATGCCGAACCAGCTTGCCTTGACTGCTCCGGCATGTCTATGTGGGCCTGCCGGCCCCCGCTTCTGCTTGCTCCGACGCGCAGTTGCAACTTTTGCGATTTCACGGAAGGCTGATTGAGCTAAACATACATAATTTGTACGAAATTTCATACAAACCAACCTAATCAATCGACCGCATCCACACTTTTGAACGAAAAATCGTACAAAATGGCAATCCTCGCGAGTAAATCGCCTGCATTTGTACGATAAATCGTACAAATAACACAAATTCTTGAAGTAAATCGCGTATGTTGTACGAAAATTCGTACAAAATAACGCGCCGCTTGCTGCTATCGGTTTAACCTAATGCACATGTCGCGGATTGGTTCTCCTATCACATCTAAGGTACTTGTCGCACACCGTCTCACCTGCCACAACCCGCCTTACCTCACCTGCCACAACTATCGCGCCTGCTACATATTGCCCGCCTTACCTCACCTGTCACACCTATCGCACCTGCCACACAGTGCTCGCCTTACATCACCTGTCACACTATCGCGCCTGCCACACTGCGCTCGCCTTACATCACCTGTCACACTATCGCGCCTGCTACATATTGCCCGCCTTACCTCACCTTACTCTGTCGAATCTGCTGCTCACTCCACCATGCCTCGTTCCAGCGCATAGCGTGTTAGCTGCACCCGGTTGTCGAGATGAAGCTTTTGCAAAATATGCCGCAAATGATTTTTCACCGTATGCTCCGACAACTGGAGTGACTGTGCGATTTCCCGGTTCGACGCTCCGGTCGCAACACGCCTCAGCACCTCTTCCTCCCGTTCCGTAAGCGGCGTCGTCATCGGCTGATCCGACGCTGCGATGCGCCTGCCATCGCCCCCGGCACTCGAGCCGCCATGCGCAAATTCCTGCAGCAGCCGGAACGCCAGCTCTTTGGACATCGGCGCCTCATCTACCGCTACGGCCCGCAAATATTGCAGCCAGGCGGACGGGTCCAAGTTTTTCAGCAGATAGCCCTGAGCCCCGCGCTTGATCGCCTCGAACAGATGGGTAATATCGTCGGATACGGTAACCATGATTATCTTCAGCGACGGATAGAGCAGCTTCAGTCGGTACGTCGTCTCGAGACCGTCCAGTCCCGGCATATTGATGTCCATTAGGACAAGATCGGGCTGAAGCTCCGCCATAACGGCGATAGCCTCCTCCCCGCTGGCAGCCTCCCCCGCGATCTGAAAGAAGGAATCGCCGGATAAGATATCCCGGATACCCTCCCTGCCATGCGGATGATCGTCCACGATCAGTACGCGCACCGGTTTTATCGTAGCTGTCATGAATTCTCGCCTCCTCCTTGTATGCTCACAATCGCCCCGCCGCTTTCCTTTGACGCAATATCCAGCGTCCATCCCATAGAGTGCGCGCGTTCCAGCATCATTTTCACACCGTACGTCCCCTTCTTCTCCAGCTTCTGTTCATCAATCCCGACTCCGTTGTCTTCTATCCAGCAATGAAAATGCGGCCTTCCTTCCACGGGATCGCTCACTGCTTCGGCCTTTATCGCCACAGCTTCCGCTTCCGCATGCTTGCGGATATTCATGAGCGATTCTCGAATAATAGCCAGCAGCTCCACCTTCTCCTTGGCTGTCAGCATGCCGTCCTGCAACTTCCAATCCACTTCCGTCCGAATGCCGCTGGCCAGCCCCATCTCCCCGATTACGCCATGCAGGCTTTGCAGCCAATTCGTATCAGGCGCTGCCGGAGGAGTCTGGAGATTGCCGATGGACTGCCTTACATCTTCGTGCACATGCCTTACCGTATTCCGGATCTCCTCCATCGTACGGGCGGCATCGTCAGGAGTGGCCGCTCTGTCCAGCTTGTTCAGCTTGACGGACAGCATGAACAACGACTGCGATATCCCGTCATGCAGCTCTCTTGCCAGCTGCTCGCGCTCCTCGAAGGCCGCCTTCATCACTTCCTGCTGCTTCAAAGCGTTCTGCATGCCTTCCAGCTTCTTGAACAGCGATCGCAGCAGCGTTAGCGTTACGGCGAACACGAACACCGGAGCGAGCAGATTGCCGAGATCCATTGAAATGTACGGAAGAAGAAACGCATGGCGGACATATTCCCATATTCCGATAACGATCGTGGGAATCCAAAGGATTAGCCATTTCAGCCATTTGTACGACATAGATTCGAATACCTCCCGCAGCGTTATCTGGACCGTCCCTTGCTGCCGCCGCTCAATTCAATCTCACGGATATGCTTGCCGCCCACGCCGTCGATTACTGAAAGCTTGGCGGTCCAGGTGCCGCTTCCGGGCAGCCGAACGCCTGATGACACGAATTGCGTCTCGCCGAAGCCCGGGAAGGAATAGCCCGACGTCCTCTCCCTTGGACTCAGTTGTACGGTAAATCCGGAGGAGGGCTGTTCCTTGCGGTACAATTCCAGAGCGACCTCCCATGGATCGCCAGTCTCCTCCGGCAACCAGACGGCGAGCATAATGTCATTAGGCCCCGGCCCATTAAGCGTGACTTCCAATGTATAATGAAGCTCTGTTCCCATCTCATGATGACGGAACGGCTCAACCGGTGGCGACGGAGACAGCAGCGACAGGATAGCCGTCACCGCAAGCACCGCTCCAATAAGCGTCCCCTGCCACTTCAGCAGAGCTCCTGATGGCAATTGTCGAGCAGCGGCATAACGGCGCAGCATGGTGGCTGTCATCATAGCGGCAAGCACAATCGCCAGCTTCAGAAGCAGCCAGATGCTCCAGGGCGTATGGAGGAAATAGATGCGATCCGGCACAATGAGAATCGCAAGGATGGCGCCGCTGACAGCAAGCCCGCTAACGCTCCACCAGAGCAGCTGCATGAACCGCTCCAGAAATCGTCCGCTTTCCTTGCGCTCCCCATACCAGAGAAGCAGCAGAATCGCTGCTCCACCGCTCCAGAGCGAAGCACTTGCAAGATGAATCGCATTCAAGGCTGCCCCTGCCACGGGAGAAGACGAACCGGCTGCATGGCCGCCCCAGCTCTCTGCCAACAGCAGCGATAATGCCCAAAGGATACCGAAGCTTGTCGACAAGCGCAGTATTGGAAATCCAATGAATGACAGTACAACAATGCTTGCCCAAGCGCGTCCTTGCATCGTTCCGAAGATAACGTCTGTCCAGACGACACCGCCCTCATGAATAACGTAAGCGGCATGTATGCCCGTATAAGCCAGTACAGCCAGCAGCAATATCCGCATGGCCGTCAATTGCCAGTATGCGGTCGACCGAAGGGGATGCGTCTGCTGCAGATCCGGCGTGATCGGTCTCAGCAACATGATGCCCGCGGCAAGCAGCAGTGCGGCAACATACAGGATGCGCGTAATGCCGAGCATGAATTGCTGAACGGTCATGCCAGCATTGCCGTCTCTATGCATACCGCTATGATCATGGGCCAGCCATAAGGCATCGCTGGCGGCATATCCCGTCGGCGTCCCTACTAAACCTGAAGCCAGCGCAATTACGGCAATTGACGTTATGGAAAGGAAGAACAATCTCCCCCGAACAAAATCTGCAGCCTTGCTTGCCATGCCGACACTTCCTCTATTTCATTGCAATCCTTACACTTCAGCTCACGAATCGTCTTTGTCCCTTTAAAGTTTACTAGAGGCAGCCGGAAAGAACAATGCCGCATGCTGCATACTTCTCCACTTTTCTACTCACCCTTGAAAGTATCGAAATGGATTGGAGGTGAATGAATCGTGGATGAACAGAGCTACAACATTGCCGAGTTGCGGAACCAGCCGGATGCACTGAACGCCATTCGCAAGCTGGAAGAGCAATTGACAGCGCAAAGCGGCAAACCGATTGCCCTCGTTGCTTACTCTGCTGACTGGCAAGAAGATGAACATTCCAATTGAAGTCAGCAATGTGACGTAACCTCTATTCAATAAATGCTTGTCGTTAAAAAACCGTACGCCCTAGTCGGCGGCAATAATCCGGCCAGCTGGATTCCCCAATTGGCGGGCATCCTCTGGCCGTTGGCCAACAATATGTCCAGCCGGCGATGTCATCATCATGCGCATCCTTGACGAATACCCGCTCATAGTCATTGACTTCTTCGATGCCGTAGAATTCCTCCAGCTCGTCCATTGCGGCCATACCTGCGATGACCACAAGCAGCCAAAGCCCTCGTACCCTGCTGCCATTGCGGGAAGCCTCTTCATCTCTGACACAAGCGGGATAGCTGCCGACATCGACTAGCCGTCCCATTACTTGCCCGACCTTGATCTCTAACACATATGGAGCAACTACGTCATGATTGCTTCCTCCGGGAAGCAAAGTGCCATAGACAAATACCCATGCTGCCGTCATGCGTTGCCCCCTTATTTTTAACCTGACTATGAATTATGTTACAATTTACCTTGACACTATTATGGCATAACAAGGAGGAAGAATCACGATGGCAAGTCAAACAGGCGAAATCGTCATGCAATCACTGAACACACTTTTGGAAAATGAGACATTCCTGCCTTCCTTGCAAGGAGAACGCCGGGAACAGGCATTCACTTCGCTAGCTGCAATTCTGTCCACTCCTAATAAAATACATAAAGCGTTCCTCCGTATCGCGCAGGAGAACGGCGAGGTCGTGCGCATACCTGCTTATCGCATCCAGCACAACAACGCGATTGGCGCCTATAAAGGCGGCATCCGATTCCACGAATCCGTAAATGAAGAGGAAGTAACCAACCTGGCTGCGCTGATGACGCTGAAGAATGCGCTTCACGAGGTACCGTTCGGGGGCGGCAAAGGCGGCGTATCCATCAACCCGCGAAATTACACGGAGAAAGAACTGTATCTGATCTGCCAAAAGTATGTACAATACTTCAGCGACGTGCTTGGCCCCGACAAAGACATTCCCGCTCCCGATATGGGCACTGGCGAACGGGAGATGGACTGGATGATGTCGGAGTACAAAAGCATCAATCCAGGCAAGCCGTACCTGGGAAGCTTCACAGGTAAAAGCATCGTATGCGGCGGGTCGCTGGGACGCAGGGAAGCGACGGGCAGAGGCGTATACTTCTCCTTCCGCTATCTGATGCACGACTTCCTGCAGGAGCAGCAGAATTGGCTGTCCGGAAGCTCCAACATCTTCGCGAAGACGGCGCTGGAGCTGGGGAACAAGCCGCTGACCGTAGCGGTGCAAGGCTTCGGCAACGTCGGCTCTATAGCCGCACTGGAAGCTTACCGTTGCTCCTATCTGCAAAACAAAGTCGTCGCGGTGAGCGATCGCAACGTGACGCTGTACAACAGCGACGGCCTGTCGATACCGACATTGATCGAATATGCGAGTACGCATCAAGGCGAACTGCCTACTTCAGAGGATGCGTTGGCCGAGCTGGGCATTCAGGCGGAGGTAATGGATCGCGAGGCTGTGCTTTATCTGGATACGGACGTACTCATGTTGGCGGCGCTGGAGGACCAGATTCATATTCAGAATGTGGAGCAGGTGAAGGCGCGCATCATCGTCGAAGGCGCGAATGCACCGGTGACAGGCGAAGCGGACAAGCTGTTGGCCGACAAAGGGGTCATCATTATTCCGGATATTCTTGCAAATGCAGGCGGCGTCATCGTCTCCTACTTCGAATGGCTGCAAGGCCGCGAGACGCAATTCCATACGGAGGACGAGATCTACAAGCTGTTGCATGACAAGATGCAAAATACGATGAGCGGCATACTGCCGGTGTACTTCTCCGATCCGCTGCCGCTGCGGCAAAACTGTTATGTCCAGGCCATCACGAAGCTGTCGACCATTCTGTACAGACAAGGCAAGCTGTATTAATGCGAATTGGTTACTGAAGCTGCAACCAGAGAGGAGATACAGGGATGTCAGTAGGTATGGAAGCCATCGCGTTAAAGTCAATCGCGATTAGCTATGACGGGAATGCGTCCCGAATTATTCCGTTCCAGAGCGCTGAGCTGATTACAGTCACCCAATATGGCGACAAGCTATGGTATATCGATATTAGCGGGGTGAGCGACGAGGAGTTGCTGCAATGGTTCAGCCAAAGCGAGGACATCGGCGTCGGGGTTATTGCTACCGCTGAAGGCGGCAGCGTATACCGCGGCGAAGGCTACTTGCATCCGAACGAGCCCAATAAGGCGGCCGCTATTCGCGGCAACGGCAAGCTGTTGGAAGGGTAGCACGGCTGTTAGCTTTGCAAGTAGGTTGACAGACCGAATTGGAAAGCGGAGGATGGCTCAGGCCATTCTCCGTTTTTTTTGTGGAACGCAATTATTCCTGGTGCTGACGGACGGCGAAACGCATCACTTAGGACCCTCAGCGTATGTGCCATACACTATACCAGCCCGCTTGTACCTTTTAGGACCCTCAGCGTATGCGCCATACACTATACCAGCCCGCTTGTACCTTTTAGAACTTCTAGCGTATGTGCCATACACTATACCAGCCCGCTTGCACCTTTTCGGACTTCTAGCGTATGTGCCATACACTATACCAGCCCGCTTGCACCTTTTCGGACTCTCAGCGTATGCGCCATACACTATACCAGCCCGCTTGCACCTTTTCGGACTCTCAGCGTATGCGCCATACACTACAACAGCCCGCTTGCACCTTTTCGGACTCTCAGCGTATGTGCCATACACTATACCAGCCCGCTTGCACCTTTTCGGACTCTCAGCGTATGTGCCATACACTATACCAGCCCGCTTGCACCTTTTCGGACTCTCAGCGTATGCGCCATACACTATACCAGCCCGCTTGTACCTTTTCGGACTTCTAGCGTATGTGCCATACACTATACCAGCCCGCTTGTACTTTCGGACCTTTAGCGTATGTACCTTGCAATATGCCAGCTCTCATCTGACGTCCCTGTCCACCGGATAAGTTGGGGGAGCGTCTCATGCAGCTAAATAATACGTAGTTCAGTCCAAGGTGCAGAAATGACAATACTCTACTCCAACCCATGCACCATCAGCTACAGCTTATCCCTATCTCACACTCCCACACCGACAAAAAAAGCCTGCACAGCACGCCAGGCGTGCCCCGCAGACTTCGCTTTCCATCCTCTTACTTGCTCGCCATCTCCGGTGTCGTCAGCTGATCGTAGAAATCGACAGCCTTATCCTTGTTCTCCGTAGCGCGCAGCGCCATTGCGGAACGAGGATGCTCATCCAGTATGCCGGTAATCATGTAAGGAATGATGTATCCCCACTCCTCCTTCTCGCGGAGCGGAATCATGTACTTCTCGATCATGTCCAGCACAGGGCGGACGTTGTACTTTGCATTTTGCAGCTCCGATACAAGCAGCTCCGTATTGCAGTTGCCCGCCGCGCGGCCCATGCCGTATACCGAAGAATCCAGCAGCTCGACGCCTTTGCCTGCCGCCAGCAGTGTATTGGCGAATGCCAGCTGCAGGTTGTTGTGCGCATGGATGCCCAGACGCTTGTTCGGCAGATGCTCCTTGAATTTATCCACCAGGTAGCTGAAATCATCCGGCTTCAGGCTGCCGTAGGAATCTACTATATACACGATGTCTACAACGCTATCGGCAATCGCCTTGAACGCTTCCACAAGCTGATTCTCCATTACGTTGGACAGCGCCATAATGTTCAGGGTCGTCTCATAGCCGCGGTCATGGAAGATTTGCACCAGTTCCAGCGCTTTGTCAACATCCTGAATGTAGCAGGCTACGCGGATCAGATCCAGCATGCTCTCGCTGCGAGGCAAGATGTCGCTCTCGTCTACACGACCGATATCTACAAGCGCAGACAGCTTCGTATTGCCTTTGTTCGGGATGACTTTCTTCAGGAAGTCGTCGTTCAGGAAGCGCCATGGACCTGCCTGATCGGCACCCTTCAGCAGCTTGGGGGAATTTTTATAGCCAATCTCCATATAGTCAACGCCTGCTTCGTTCAGGCTGTTATATAAATGGCTGACGAATTCTACACTGAAATCCCAGTTGTTCACGAGTCCGCCGTCACGAATCGTACAGTCGACAATTTTGCAGTGGCTTGTTTTCGATTGCATGTCAGATGCTCCTTTTAAGTTGAACATGAGTTCATTAATTGATTTTATCTACCATCATACTTCAATTGGTGTTGGAACGCAAAGCTATTTTCGCCATTATGTCTTATCGTTCGCCAAGTTCAGCCCGAGCCGCTTCTCCAGGACGTCTGTGAACCCTTCATGGGAAGTAACCGCGGAATTGTTCAAAAATAGAACATCGTCGATGTCGTTCCGCTCCATATAGTCGTACACATCTCCCTTATAATAGCGCAAATCCAGCAGATGGATTTCCTCGTAATGCGGGATGAGGAATGGAGCGAAGGCGTTGGCATAGGAATCCTTAATGATCAGAATACGCTCACCCGAATGCTCGGTAGTCATAACGGCGACGGAAGTGTCCCCCCCAAGAAAAGCGCTGTAGCCGGTCGCATACTGATCAATAATCGGCATACTGACCATCTTGCCCATATTCTCGGCTGTCAGGGCAGCCTCCTTCGCCTTGTACAGGAACAGCTTATCGGGATCATCCTTCATCCCCTCGCCCATCGTCGCAGCATAGGTCGTGCCCAGGAATGTTCCCCGCTCCTGCCATTCGTAGTCATCGACAGATAGCGCCTCCTTGCCGGCTTCCTTCGCGAAGCTGACATAACCATAATAAGCGCCAAGCGCTGTCCAGTGGTGATCGGTCCGGAAATAAATATATTCGTCCACATGCTGCTGCAGCTGATTATAGACGGGCACATTCGTCACTCCGGGAGCCAGATGCTTCGCCATCTCCTCAGCGGCAGCCGACTGAGAGGGCGAGAGCTTGCGGTACTTGTCATTGTTCAAATATTCGATGGAGGACGGCACAAGCAGCGTATAGATGCCCTTCACTCCCTTTATCCCCTTCGCTTTCGCCGCAAAGGCGTTGACCGCAGCCGCATACTTCTCCGCCGCTTGCTCTCTATAGTAATAAATCTCCATCGCCCGATTGCCGATGACGAGATACCTTCCCTTCTTGCCGTCATTCTCATGCCCGCTGCCGCTCGCTTGGGGAGCACCGTCATCGCCAATGCGCTTGCTGTCTGCAATGACATGCATGTTGTTGCCCCCGGACACTTGAATGGATACTTCCTCTCCGCTATCGATTCCATACAGTGCGCTAATGCTGCTGCCAGCTCCGATAAAGGCGCTTCGGAACACGAAGCGGTCGGCGAAGTAATCCTCCACATCCCTTGCATAATCGCCGTTCAACAGGCTGCTTGCCGTCCAATCGGGCCATTGCTTCAACGTGCGCTGCTCCGTCCGCGATACATCCTCCGTACTGCGAAAAAACAGATTCAATAGAAAGAAAACAGCCAAAATGGCGAAGAACAAGCCGACATTCCACTTCTCACGGTTCATCCCATCGCCCCCTTAAAATCTGAAGTACAGAAACGGATTGTAGGTGCTACCTACAAGCATCGTCGTCGATACGAATAGAATTGCCGCATTAAAAAGCGGAATGGAAAGCGGTCGGAGCCGCTCCATCGCCGGAAGACGAGCCGCCAAAGCGTCTGCAATCCGCTTAGGCAGCGGGGTGCAGGCGATTATGGCGACGATCAGGAAAAACAGATGATCCATCACGTATATTTGCAGCTCCAGATTATACAGCTTCACCTCATCCAGCCCCAGCAGCGTCTTGAAGAAGTGTATGCCCGACGACATATCCGTAAAGTAGAAAAACACCCAGCCGACAAGCATGGCGGCAGTAGCATAAATATGGGACATGAACGCCGGAAGCTTGCTCAGCAGACGCAGCAGGAACAGCTTCTCGATATAGATCAGGAAACCGAAATAAAGGCCCCAAAAAATAAAGTTCCAGCTTGCTCCATGCCATAGCCCTGTCAGAAACCAGACAATGAATAGATTGCGAGCTTGCCATCTGCGGTTGCCGCCGAGCGGAATGTATACATAATCACGAAAGAAGCTGCCTAAAGACATATTCCATCTGCGCCAAAACTCTGTTGCCGAACGCGATATGTAAGGATAGTTGAAGTTTTCCGGATAAGTGAAGCCCACCATTTTGCCCAGCCCGATCGCCATATCGGAATAGCCGGAGAAATCAAAGTAAATTTGCAGAGCGAACAGCAAGATGCCGAACCAGGCTCCCAGCACAGTCGCTTCGGACAGCTGGTTATCCAGAAATAACGGGGCCAGCTCGCCGCACCCATTGGCTAATATGACTTTCTTGCCCAGCCCGATGACGAACCGGGTAATCCCCTCGCTGAAGGAGGGCCAGGAGAACCGCCTGTCCTGAAATTCATGCTCAATGTCCCTATATCGCACGATAGGTCCCGCAATCAATTGCGGGAAGAGCGATACATAGAGCAGCACATGGGTGAACGTGCCCGGCTGCTTCACATCGCCTCGATAAACGTCAACGAGATAGGACATCATTTGAAAGGTAAAAAAGGAGATGCCGATCGGCAGCGCCACCTCCGTATAGGGAAGGTCCAGCCGGGGCAGCAAGTTCAGATTGGCAATGAGGAAGTCCGCATATTTGAAGAAGCCCAATATAGCCAAGTTGACGCTTACGGCGGCAGCGGTCAGCCACTTGCCCCTCCTCGTCCCCCGATGCCGATGGATATAGCGGGCGAACCAGTAGCCGTTCAAGCCGCAGAGCAGAAGCAGCAAGATCCAGACCGGCTCCCCCCACGCATAGAACAGCAGTGATGCAGCGATTAATACGCCATTCCGATAGCTAGTACGCTTAGATAGAAAGTAGAATAGAAACAAGAGCGGCAAAAACCCATACAAAAAAAACAAGCTCGAAAAGACCAAGTTCCCAACTCCCAGCTGTGTCTAGCCGATAATCACCATTTCCAAAATTATATCAAATCAGTGGGAAAAAGAGAACAAGCGTGACGAGCCTGACCTTCGGCTGTCACCTAATTGTGCATTTACAAATGGAAAAAATAGCGCTAAAATATTATGTAAACATAAACGCTTAATTTTTCGATTTTCGAAAAAGCGGGGGAACCAATGCAGGCGACGATAGCGCATGCAAGGGGTGAATCCGGGGAGTTGTACCCCCGGTAGGGCCTTCTCTCTAGCCCGAATCCGACAGCTAACCTCGTAAGCGGAAGAAGGAGAGATGCAAAGATGCTGTCCATTAGCGTTAACGATTCCCCCTTTCCGGCGGATCAGCCGCAGCATCTGACGATTAGCCGAATCGAGTTATTCGTCATACCCGCCATTGCGGTCGATGCAGCCGGATACAGAGTCTGTATTCGATTAACAAGCGAATACGGCTATGGATGGAGCGAGCAGTTCCTATGCGAGACTGAATCGCTCGATCTGGATGATTGGAGCCATCACTTACGCCCCTTTATCGGAGAATTCCCGCTATCCTCACTTACGGAAAGGCTCACGGAACGAATTGCAGAATGGCATGATGCCGACAGTCGCATGACCGCCATGTTCGCAGCTGCGCTTACACAGCTTACGCGTCAGGCAGGTCAGCCGGGCTCCGCTTCGCTTCATGCAGAGGAATCGGTTCTGCAGCAGCGCGCTATCGCTTATATTTCGATTGATTGATCACAGCAATTGCATGTCTTCATGAACAGCATGGACAGTAGCCCGGAGCTCTTCGCAGATGAGCTTCGGGCTTATTGTCGTTATGAGCCGGTAGAATGATAGTGCTTCACCCCCGCCCGCCATACCAGGAGGCACGGCAGCAGGAACAAGGCTCCCCCAAGTGGCGTGAGAATGCCCAGCAGCAGGCTTCCTTCCTCCTTGTCCAGCAGATACAGCAGCGGATAGTACGTCACGCACCCGAACGGAATAATGAAAGTGAAGAACTTGAACACGGGTCTCTCATAGATATGAAGCGGATACTGCGCCATCTCCCGACCCCCGTCCGTGAAGACGTTCGCCACCTCCAAGCCCTGAACCGTCCAGAAGCATAGCGTAGCCGCCAGCATGAAGATGCCTGTGAATATAAATACGCCGTTCAGCACCATGAAAGACAAGGTCAGAAGCTTCGGAAGCGACCATACCTGCGGCAGATTCGACAAGGACCAGATGAGCACGATGATGCTCTGAAGAAGACGGCCGATGCGCGTAAATTCGAACTTCGATCCCAGCACCTGAAGCACCGTATTGCGCGGTCTGACCAGGAGACGGTCGAAGCCGCCAGCTACGACAAGTCCGGAGAAGGCGTCGAAGCCCCGGGCCAGGCTCTCGCTAAGCGAGAAGGACAAGTGAATAACCGCATAACATAATGCCACCTCGAAGAAGCTCCAGCCCTGCAGCTGTCCGAACCGTTCGAACATAAAGTACATGCCGGCAAACACGAAGAACGGGATAAAAAACTGACCGATGCTAAGCAGAAAAAACGACATCCGGTATTGCAGCTGTGATCTGAAATGAATCGACATGTATTGAAAGTATAGCTTCATAAGTATTCTAGCCTCCTTGCACGACTACGGCGCGAAGCGCTCGCTGCATAAGCCAATAGCCGCCTGCGATGAGAATGACCAACCATAGCAACTGGACGCTGATGCCTGTCAATGCCTCCAGCTTGGGAATATGTCCGGAATAGACCCGGAACGGGAAATCCGCCGTATAGCGGAAGGGCAGCAGATGGACGATCGACTGCAGCCACGACGGCATGAGCGGCACGGGGATAATCAAGCCGGCCAGAAATTCGCCCGCCACCCCTACCATCAGAATGGAGCCGACGGGAGACATGGTCCAGAAGACCGATATATAGATCAGCATGGATATGGCTGTAACAAGCAGAAGAGCGAGCATGAGCGCAAGTGCGAACAGGAAGAATGTGAAGACATCCGGCGGCAGCTCCATCCGATAAGGCTGCGGAAGGAAGAAGATGATCCCAAGCAGCGGGAAGCACCGCAGCAGCGCACTGGCCACTCGCTGTGCAATCAGCTTCGCGTACCAGAAGGGATAGAGCTTCGCCGGCCTGCATAGCTCATAAGCAATGTGGCCGTCCGTAATCATGCCGAACAGCTCATTGTCCCGGAACCAAAGCGCGATGAAGGACAAGAAAATTTGCTGCAGCCATACGTACGTAATCAGATCCTCCAGCGGGAACACAGTCATTGCCGCGCTATTCTCGTAGAAGGCGATGAAGATCATAATGAAGACAAATCCGAAAAACAGCTGGGTCGCGATGCCGGCCAGCGCTGCAGTCCGATACTGCAGACCGTTAATAAACCTTAAGCGACAGATGGACCAATAGGCATTCCTCGTGCCTATCATATCTGATGCTCCTCGTACAGCTGTACGATAATCTCATCGATTCCCTTCTCATCCACCGCAATGTCGAGTAGTTCCACATGCTGCGACAACGGCGCTATGAGATCGGCCAGCTTGGTTCGCTCGGCATCGAATGCATACACAGCCCGTTCCGGCGTCCAGCTCAGCCGGCTTGCCCCCGGCAGCTCAATCGGCTCCGCATGCTCTCTATAATCTATCGTCAGCATGCGTCCCGACCCGAAGCGTGCCTTCAGATCCGGCAGCGTGCCGTCATAGAGCAAGGTTCCTTTTCCAATCATCAGTATTCTGTCCGCCAGCGCCTCGATATCGCTCATATCGTGTGTCGTAAGGATGACGGTCACTCCCCGCTCTCTATTGATGCGCTTAATAAATTTGCGAACCGCAATCTTGCTCACCGCATCCAGTCCGATCGTCGGCTCGTCGAGGAAGAGCAGCTTCGGATTGTGAAGCAGCGAGGCCGCAATCTCGCACCGCATCCGCTGCCCCAAGCTGAGCTGACGAACGGGTACGCCCAGAATATCGTCCAGCGCCAGCATATCAGTTAGCATCTTCAGGTTGTCTCTGTAGATCGGCTCAGGGATACGATAGATGTCTCTGAGCAACTGGAAGGAATCGATTACCGGCACATCCCACCACAGCTGCGAGCGCTGACCGAACACCACACCGATATGCTTGACGTACGGTGTCCGATCCCTCCATGGGGTGAAGCCCATAACGGTGCAACTGCCCTTATCCGGTACCAGTATGCCGCTCATCACCTTGATCGTCGTAGACTTGCCTGCCCCGTTTGGTCCGATATAACCGACGATCTCCCCCTCCCCGATGCTGAAGGAAATGTCGTTTAATGCCTCCACCTTTCTGTACTTGCGGATAAACAGCGATTTCACGGCTGCCGCCAGTCCCGCTGTCCGCTCCGCCACCTGGAACGTTTTCCCGATGTCTTGAAGCTCAATTATTGGCTTTCGCATCATTTGTTCTCCTTTTTCTCCTGTTTAATTTTGACGCTGCGTTCTAACACGGCACATAAGGCGCATGAAACCTCTGTTCAGACATCGCTTAATGGCAGGAAAAAAAATATATATCAAATTTCAAAAAAAGTATAGACTTATATTTCAGTCTGGGTTATACTACTATTATAAGTGATGAGGAACAAGGTATTTTCGCAGCAAGTTTTGATTTTTCTTTTTCGAGGGCTATATTTTCTTAAATAACCAATGCCTGGCGGGTTTTATCCATAAACCTGTCGGGCATTTTATATGTCTTCTTACTCCTTAACCACCTTTGTCTTCAGCAAAAGACCAAATCCCCCAGACGGGTAACCGGCATCGCCGTTCGACGTTTTCGTATGATGCTCCCGTTCGGCCTTTTCATTCGCCCCTTCTACACTTCCGCTCAATGCATCTATTCGACCTTTTCGTTCGATGCTTCCGAGCTCCCTTTCGTTCGCCCCTTCCACACTTCCGCTCAATGCTCCCGCACCGCATGGCCAACTAGTCGGCCTTCATTTGCTCCGCAGCCGGTATATGCCAACTACGGTTACGGTCATTCATTTATAATCGCAACTATCTAGCTTATCTAACTGGATTTCATGACATTAATTTGATCAAAATGCTCCTCATGGTCACAATGAACTGGATTCTTTGCTACTAATTCTGCCCATTAGATCGATGTTGAGCAATATGACCTGATTTAACTGTACTTATTCCATTCGATCATACGAGTACGACAGTTTCAGTATTATTAATGACACAAAATCCATTTAGAGTCTCACTCAATGGTCAGTTTAATACTTTATTTTCTGCTGACAACATTTCCCGTCCGCAAAATTAAAAAACACTCTCAAGCCGCATAATGCGTCCCGAGAGCGCCCTGTATCTTATTCGTATTCTACGTATGGATTAGCGAACGAGCCAACCGCCGTCCACCGCAAGAATATGGCCGTTCATATAGTCCGAAGCGGCTGAAGCCAGGAATACGGCCGGTCCGGCCAAGTCGTCCGGTGTGCCCCAACGGCCCGCAGGGATGCGTTCCAGAATGGACTTGCTGCGCACAGGGTCCTCGCGAAGCGCCTCCGTGTTGTCTGTGCTCATGTAACCGGGAGCAATCGCATTGACCTGCACGCCCTTCGATGCCCATTCGTTCGCCAGCGCCTTCGTCAAGCCCGCTACCGCATGCTTGCTGGACGTATAGCCAGGCACTGTAATGCCGCCTTGGAAGGTCAGCATGGACGCTATGTTAATAATTTTGCCGGAGCCGCGCTCGATCATATGTTTACCGGCCAATTGGCTCAGTACAAATACGGAGTTCAAATTCACGTCGATGACCGCTTGCCAGTCTTCGTAGCTATGGTCTGCCGCTGGTGTGCGGCGAATAATGCCCGCATTGTTGACCAGAATATCGACAGCTCCCAGCTCTGCAATCGTCCGATCGATAATGCCCGCCAGTTGGTCGCGATCCGACACATCCGCTTGAATCGTGATCGCCTTGCGGCCCATCGCTTCAATCTCGGCTTTCACCGCGTCAGCCGGCGTACGATTCGTGACGAGTGCCACGTCCGCCCCCGCCTTCGCCAGCCCCAGTGCGATGGAGGTTCCCAGTCCGCGGCCCGCGCCTGTTACAATTGCTTTCTTGCCCGTCAAATCGAAATAACTCATTCCACTACCCCTTTCGCTTCGTGCGCTTCCCATCAGAGAGCAGCCCAGCCTTCATGATGCGCAATCCTTGCGCTTCGTATCTGGACGCCAGCTCGTCATCTATGCCGTCATCGGTCAGCACGCAGTCGATTTCATCCAGTTCGGCAAAAGTGATCAGAGCGCCTTTATCGAACTTGCTGTGATCAGCCAAGCAGTAGATCTCCTTGGCATTGTCCATATAGAGACGCTTCAGCTTCGCCAATTCCTCAGTAAATATCGTCAGTCCATACTCTTGGTGAACGCCCGTTGTGGACAAGAACAGCTTGTGGACGTTGAGCCTCGCGATCCAATCCTGGGACTCTCCGCCGATCAGCAGGTTATTGTGGCGGAAGCCCCCGGGAACGACCAGTCGGATATTCTCCTTCGCTGTCAGCTCCCGGATAATGAGCAGATCGTTGGTCAGCACCGTTATCGGCTTGTTCGGTAGCAATCTGGCCAGCTCCAGCGTTGAGCTGCCTGCATCCAGCGCAATGATATCGTTATCCTGAATGCAAGTGAGCGCGAGCTCTGCAATCGCGTTCTTCTCCCGGCTGTGCTTCACGTTCGGAATTTGCAGAGGGAGCAAGCTGTCCTCGCTCCCCTCTTCCAGTACCGCACCGCCATGCGTCCGCTTTAGCAGCCCCTTCTCCTCAAGCTTCTCCAGATCTTCGCGTACCGTCTTCTCCGTTACCCCGAACAGCTCGCTGAGCTCAGACACCTTGACAGCCCCGTTGTCCTCAAGCTTTGCAACAATTGCACGATGGCGTTCCGCAGCAAGCATGGCCTTCCTCCTTCAAAAAATGACTATTTCAATTCGCTGGCTTGTACAACGTCCATATCGGTAAAGGTGTAGTTCTCTCCCGCCATCGACCAGCAGAACGTATAATTGCTGGTGCCTACTCCGGAGTGGATGGACCATGGCGGCGAAATGATCGCCTGTTCGTTCGCTACGACGAGATGTCTAGTCTGAGATGGCTCGCCCATCATATGGAAGATGCGCGTATCCTCTTCCATATCGAAGTACAGGTAAGCTTCCATGCGGCGATCATGCAGATGCGAAGGCATCGTATTCCAGATGCTGCCTCTTTGCAGGCTTGTCACGCCCAGCATCAGCTGGCAGCTTTGAATGCCGTCGGCATGAATGTACTTGTAGATGACGCGTTCATTGGACGTTTCTTGCGCGCCAAGATGCACCGGATTGGCTTCTTCCATCGTCATGATCCGAGTCGGGTATTCCGCATGCGCCAGCGCGGAGCAGAAGTACAGCTTTGCAGGATTGCTGGAATCCTTGCTTGCCAGCTTCACTTCTTTCTTGCCTTTGCCGACATACAGTACATCCAGCTTGTTCAACTCGTGTGCTTCCCCGTCAACAGTAATGACAGCTGGGCCGCCAATGCTCAGGAAGCCGATCTCTCTGCGCTCCAGGAAATATTCCGTCTTCAACGTATCTCCCGCATCCAGAGTCAGCGTTTCCTTCACCGGGTATGCTCCGCCGACCACCATACGGTCGTAATGTGTGTATACCATGTTAATTTCATCGGCCTTGTACAGGTTTTCAATCAAGAACTCCTGGCGCAAGCGCTCTGTATCGTATTGTTTCACATCTGTCGGATTAGTCGTGTGACGTACTTCCATTATAAATAGCCTCCTCATTTTAGCAGCTCCCGGCACTTGGCGCAGCACTGCGTTTCATAATGTTTGATTACGTTCGTTTTCTATCATAACACACCTTTTCGAACCTTTAAAGTACAAATGCTTGCAATTCATACTTCCCGCATGGCATGATTCATGAGAAAACCTCTATCGAGGTGCTTAGAGTCTCCATTCATTCTCCATTCGTGTTGCGGTCCCCTGAAAGGAGCATACCAAGCTATGTCAATACGGTTCCGATTGTTGTTGTCTTTCGCTGCCGTAGTTATTGTATCCGTCATTCTATTCGTCAGCGCCGCTTACTTGCTGTCGGTTGCCGTGACGGGAGACTTCCGCAGCATAAGCAGCTTCTATCGCATTCATTATTCGCTGCATCCGCTGTCCGAAGAGGAGGAGAGCATCTTCCTCGACTTGAAATACCTGGCCAAGCACGATCCCGTACTGCTTCAAGATCCGGAACGATTGCAGAGCTACGACCTGGAGCTGAAAATGGTACAGGCAGGTCTGGTCGTGCGGCGCAACGAACAGCTCGTCTACGTCAGTCCGATGTTGGGGGAATCGCTTCAAGCCTCTGAGCTTCCGGCTTACGAGATGAACAATTACTCCATACGGAACACAATGAATTTGGGCAGCCGATTCTACTCCTATGCGAAATTCGACTTCAGCTTCGGCACCAAAGCCGCCGATCGCGGAAGCATCTACGTCCTGCGGGAACGAAGCCCGTTCGCAGAAGTCATCCGAATGGTGCTGCCGATTCTGATTGGCATTTTCGCCGCTGTACTGCTTATCACCAGTCTTCTGCTATATCGCTACGTCACCCGCAAGATTATTCAACCGCTGGAGCGTCTGAAGCAATCCGCCGAGCATATTAAGGAGGGCGATCTTACCTTCACGCTAAAGCCGGAATCCGGCGACGAGATCGGCCAATTGGTTATGACCTTCGAGCAAATGCGCCTGAGACTGCACGAGTCCATTCAGCTTCAGCTGCGCTATGAAGACAATCGCAAGCAACTGCTGTCCAACATTTCGCATGATTTAAGAACTCCGATTACGACGATAAAAGGTTATGCGGAAGGGATTCGTGACGGCGTAACGAATACGCAGGAGAAGCTTGACCGGTATGTAGGAGCCATTCATACGAGAGCGACCGATATGGAGAAGCTGGTCGATGAGCTGCTGTACTTCTCCAAGCTGGATTTGAACAAGGAGCCCTATTCTTTCCAGCAATTGGAGCTGGTTAGTTTCTTGAAGCGTACGCTGGACGAAATGGCGATCGAGCTGGACCAGCAACGCGTCCAGTTGACATGGGAATGTCCGCCTCCGCCGGAGGCGATATTCGTCCTGGCAGACAGAGAGAAGCTGAGGCGGGTTATCGTCAATCTGGTCGACAACAGTCTGAAGTACATGGTTCGCGATCCGAAGATATTAACGATTGGCGTGAAGCGCGGGCCGGAGCAGTCCGACATCTGGATCAAGGATAACGGGCCAGGCATCAAGCCGGAATCTCTGCCCTATATTTTCGAGAGATTTTACCGGGAAGAGGAATCGCGAG
This sequence comes from Paenibacillus sp. J5C2022, assembly GCF_025567625.1. Lineage (GTDB taxonomy): Bacteria > Bacillota > Bacilli > Paenibacillales > Paenibacillaceae > Pristimantibacillus. Next base: position 109,933 of record NZ_JAOQJC010000019.1, read on the forward strand.
ACCAGTCGGCGCCGGGATACGGCCTCGGACTAGCCATCGCCAAGGGAATTATGGAGGGGCACGGCGGCGATATTTCCATTGAGAGCTCTGTCGGCGAAGGCACAACCGTATTTTTATCCTTACAAAATTTCGTAGATCACCGGTGAGGTTAAGATGAAACAAATACTAATCATTGAAGACGACCATTATATCGCTGAATTGCAGCGCGACTACTTCCTCTTGCACGATTATGGGGTGACGATTAGCCACAACGGCCTGGAAGGCTTGAACATGGCGTTGACCGGAAGCTATGATCTGGTCATTGTCGACCTGCAGCTGCCGGAGACAGACGGGTTCGACATCTGCAAGCGAATTCGGGAGGAGCTGGATATCCCTATCCTGATCGTATCGGCCAAAAAAGAAGAAATCGATAAAATTCGCGGCTTCGGCCTCGGAGCGGACGACTTCGTCACGAAGCCGTTCAGCCCCAATGAACTGGTGGCGAGAGCCAAAGCCCATCTGGCGCGCTATGAAAGGTACACCGGCGGCAAGAGCAAGCCGGATAGCATCGACATTCGTGAGCTGTCCATACAAGCTTCCTCCAGACGTGTATTCCTGCATGGGAAGGAAATCACACTGACGGCCAAGGAATTCGAGGTGTTGCTGTTCCTTGCGATGAATCCCAATCGCGTATTCAATAAAGATGAACTGTTCGAGCGGATCTGGGGGATGGATTCCAGCGGCGACATCGCAACAGTGACTGTGCATATTTCCCGTATTCGAGAGAAGATCGAAGCTGATCCCTCCAACCCGCAGTTTATCGAGACCGTCTGGGGAGCCGGCTACCGCTTCACCGTGTAGTCCTTTCCGGCTTTGAACATTGTTTAGCCCCCGTTTATAAAAAGTTTATATTCTCTTATCCGGCGGTTTAGAGCTGTCCTGTATGCTAAATGCATGGGACTACTAACAACGTTTGAGAGGATGAGTGAATATGAACAAATTTCAACGGAACGCTGCCGTCATGGCATTAAGCGCAATTATCGGAGGCAGCGCTCTGCTGCCGTATCAGACGCAAGCCGCGAAGCTTGCCCCGGTAGCGGACGTTCAACTGGCGGCGGTGAAGAACTTCGAAGCGCAGTATAGCGACGCGATCAAGCATTTGCAAGACAAAGGTGTGCTGCAAGGATATGAAGACGGGCAAATACGGCCAAACAAGCCCGTTACCAACGCGGAACTGCTGAAAATGGTTCTGCTGACGCTTGATCTGGAAGTGACGGATGCGGCCGATACGGAACCAAATGCGAAATGGTATGATGCGTACGTGGCTTCCGCGGTTGCACAAGGTCTGATCGCGGAAGACGGCAAGCTTCAACCCAATAAGCCTGCCGAAGCAGCGGATACAGCGGCCATCCTGGCCAAAGCGCTGCAGCGCGATACCAAATCCGTTCTTCATTGGATCGATGGGCTGTCGATCGCGGGCAACCATCTGACTCGCGGTGAAATGGCGGAGCTGCTTGTCCAGTCGGAGAAAGCCGTCCGTTCTGAGGACGCCCGGATCGTCTCCATGCGCGCATTGAATAAAGTAGCGCTGGAAATAACATTCGACGCTCCGCTTGTATTGGAGGATGAATCCAGAGACGCCATGTCCGACAACTTCGCGTTCGAACCGGATCTGAAGCTTGTCAATCAGCCCCGATTGAAGACGGGCTCACTCGCCACTTACATCATCCCGATGCAGACGATGCCTGATGGAGAGACGATGACTCTCACCTATAAGGGAGAGCAGACCGTATCATTCAACACCAGCGACAAGCTGATTCCGTTGCGCGAAGCGCGTCAGGTTACATCCGACACGTTCGAGATTGAATCACTGCGTCAGGACGGCGTTATCGACTACGGCTATGTCATCTCGGCGTATGCCGGAGGCAGAGGAAGCGACGCCATCGTGCTGGACGAGAACAACAGCTACGACGGTCAATCCCTGGAGATCATTCCGTCGCTCGCTACCCGTACCGCCGTACTGACTCCAGACAATGGCGAGCCGATCACTGTCTCATACGTTGGCTTCACACAATCCACGGACGGCAAGCAGGAGCCGAAGTTCAGACTGCCTCAAGGGCAGACCTTGCAGCCAGGTACGACTTATACAGTGACGTCGGATTGGTTCACCGTTGAGCATGCAAGCTTTGTAGCGGAAGAGATCGATCCGCTGATCATCTCCAGCGTACAAGCAGTCGACGGCAAGACGCTGCAGGTGACGCTGAGCGGCGATCCCGGCGATGAACTGTTCGCTTACCGTTCCATTCAATTGACAGGCGATGACGGCTCGACATTAACGGCGCAATACAAGGTGCAGAGCCGCCAAGGAGCTGTCGGCACCTTCGAGATCGGCGAAGGAACGCTTGGTGAAGGCGTCCGGTATACCATCTCTCCTGCAGGGACTTGGGCGGTAGCTGACGACGATATGATGCTGGACAAATAATCGAGTGCGAATAGAAGCGCAAGCTCTGGGGCGTCAAAGCCTAGGGCGTGTCTGAGAACTCTGAGGACAGCAAATTTTGCCGAATTTTCGTTCCATGCAAGGCGCGTTTGTGAAGGCGTACCCGGGGGTACGTCAAGCAAACGGAACGAAGCAGGGGGCGGAAAGGCGGTGAAAGGTGCCACTGAGCGGGTTTTCAGACACGCCCTAGAAGCTTGCGCTTTTCCCTTTCCGCGGCAGCAGTTTTAGAAGCCTTCGGCCAAGAATCCATGAGCTGTGAGCTGTAACCTCACACACGCATCATCTCGGTACTCCAGACTATGCCCCATGCCTTACAACCGCACATTCCCTCCATATCGGCACTCCAACCTGGGCCACATGCCTTGCAGCTCCCAATCTAACTATTTCCCTCGCTCCAGCCTATGCAACATGGCTTGCGGCCTACAAATTAGCTACTTTCCTCCAGCCTATGCGACATGGCTTACACCAGCACATTCCCTCCATATCGGCATTCCAACCTGGGCCACATGCCTTGCAGCTCCCAATCTAACTACTTTCCTCTCTCCAGCCTAAGCGACATGGCTTACAACCGCACACTCCCTCCATATCGGCACTCCAGCCTGGGCCTCATGCCTTGCAGCTCCCAATCTAACTATTTTCCTCGCTCCAACCTATGCGATGGCTTGCGGCCTACAAATTAGCTACTTTCCTCGCTCCAACCTATGCGACATGGCTTACACCAGCACATTCCCTCCATATCGGCATCACAATGTATGTAGCCTACACTATATCCACTCGCTCTCATCTTTTCCGCACTACAATGTATGTAGCCTACACTATATCCACTCGCTCTCATCTTTTCCGCACTGCAATGTATGTAGCCTACACTATATCCACTCGCTCTCATCTTTTCCGCACTGCAATGTATGTAGCCTACACTATATCCACTCGATCGCACCTTTTCCGCACTACAATGTATGTAGCCTACACTATATCCACTCGCTCTCATCTTTTCCGCACTGCAATGTATGTGGCCTACACTATATCCGCTCGATCGCACTTTTTCCGCACTGCAATGTATATGGCCTACACTATATCCACTCGATCGCATCTTTTCCGCACTCCAATGTATGTGGCCTACACTATATCCGCTCGATCGCACTTTTTCCACACTCCAATGTATGTGGCCTACACTATATCCGCTCGATCGCACCTTTTCCGTACTCCAAATTATGTGACCTACACCAAATCCGCCCCCGCCCGCTTTCCTCCGTACTCCAGCATAATCGCCAATAATTACTGTTTTAATTTTATTTCAAATAAGTTGAATTATTATTCGCATAAATGTATATTTATACAATACGAATATGATTACCGGGAGGATGTTGGTTATGATTCATGTACAGGAAGTTGCAACCGTCGACTGGCTGAACGAAGCCAAGAAGAACGTATTGTCCACTGCCGTTCGGCCGGAGATCATTATGGAGCGCGGAGAAGGGATGCATATATGGGACACCTGCGGTAATAAGTACCTTGATTTCGTGGGGGGCTGGGCCGTCAATTGCCTGGGGCATTCACCGCAAGTCCTGCAGCAGGCACTCGCCAATCAAGCGGGTACGCTCGTCCATGCCAGCCCTGCTTACTACAATAAACCGATGCTGGAATTCTCGGCGCAGCTGACGGAAGTCAGCGGCATGGACCGGGTATTCTTCGCCAGCAGCGGCTCAGAAGCGAACGAAAGCGCCATTAAGCTGGCACGCAAGCACGGTGCCGTCCACCTGAACGGAGCTTATGAAATCATTACGCTGCAGGGAAGCTTCCACGGCCGGACACTTGCAACCATGTCCGCGACGGGCAAACAGCACTGGAAGCCGCTGTACGCCCCTAAAGTTGACGGCTTCCGTCACGTCCCGATCAACGATTTGGACGCTTGCTTCGCTGCTGTCAATAACAACACCTGCGCCATTATGGTGGAGCCGGTACAGGGAGAAGGCGGCGTGCATCCGCTGGATGAGGCTTATTTGTACGGCCTGCGCAAAATATGCGATATGTACGGCATGCTGCTTATTTTCGATGAAATTCAGACCGGGATGGGACGTACCGGAAAGTTGTTCGCCTATGAGCATTCCGGCATCAAGCCGGATATTATTACGCTAGGCAAAGGCATCGGAGGCGGCTTCCCGCTATCCGCCATGCTGACGCTGGAGAAACACAACTTGTTCCAGCCCGGCGAGCAAGGCGGCACATACTGCGCCCAGCCTCTGGCCATGGCTGCAGGACTGGCCGTGCTGCAAGAGCTGCTGAAGCGGAATCTGTCTGCCAATGCCGCGGCACAAGGACATTATTTGATACGCAGGCTGACCGAATTGTCCTCAGAGCTGCCCATCCGCAACATTCGCGGCCAAGGCTTGCTCATCGCATTCGACCTGCCGGAAGGCATGGCGCCTGTTGTAACCGGTCTGTGCATGGACAAAGGGCTGCTTCTGAATGCGCCAAGCCCTTCCACTATTCGATTGATGCCTCCGCTCATCGTCAAGGAAGCGCATATCGACGAAATGCTGGCTATTGCTTCGGACGCAATGAACGAAGCCGCAAGTCATGTCGGATAAGTCTTCCCGCATACGCTAATTAAGGTATAAGAGTTCGACGGACAGCGAGCGGGAGGCGTAGCTTAGTGGCCAGAAGAAATGTCGGTAGCAGTGTCGGCAGCAGTGTCGGTAGCAGTGTCGGCAGCAGTGTCGGCAGCAGTGTTGGCACGAGTATCGGCAGCGGTGTTAGAAATACGCTTAGAAGAAGCGGCAGGAGCGGTAGAGATACGTTCACGGTTTATGTCATAACGGCTCGTCGATGGAAACAGTTTATCGCATTCGAGATGATCGGCGGAGCCGCCTTTTACTTATTCGGCAAGTGGATGCTGCAAGGGGATTGGTTCGGCATTATGGCGAATTTGGCGGGACCGCAGATGCTTCGGCATGTGATAGGGATGAATCGGATATGAGAGGACAAAACAACGTCCCTGCAGCGAAAGAGATGCGGCTCATCCGCTTTCACTCGCTGCAGGGACGTTCTACTTAAAATTGGAAATAGGCCTTCGCATTGCGGTAAGAAATATTCTCCGCCATGCTGCCAAGCAGCTCTATATCGTTCGGCACTTCGCCGTTCTCCGCCCATTCACCCAGCAGATTGCAGAGCAGGCGGCGGAAGTACTCATGACGCGTGTAGGACAAGAAGCTGCGGGAATCCGTTAGCATGCCGACAAAACGGCTCAGCAACCCCAGATTCGCCAGCGAGTTCATCTGATCCAGCATGCCGTTCTTCGTATCGTTGAACCACCAGGCGGAGCCCAGCTGCATCTTGCCCGGCACGCCCCCGCCCTGGAAGCTGCCGATCAACGCCGCAAGCACTTCGTTGTCCCGCGCATTCAAGGAATAGACGATCGTCTTCGGCAGCAAGTCGTCGCCATCCAGCGCATCCAGCAGCCGCGTCAGCGGGTAGGCGACCGGGCTGTCGTTAATGGAATCGAAGCCCGTATCAGGCCCCAGCTTGCCCAGCATCCGGGTATTATTGTTGCGCGACGCGTTAATATGGAGCTGCATGCCCCAGCCCAGACGGGCATACAGGCGGCCCATGAACAGGAAGGTATGCGTCTTGTACTTCTTCTCGTCTTCCAGAGATACCTGCTCGCCGCTTATCGCCTTCGCGAAGATGGCGGCCGCTTCCTCCTTGGAACATTCCGCATATGGGACATAATCCAGCGCATGGTCCGACACCTTGCAGCCGACCTCGTCGAAGAAGCGGATACGGGCCTCCAGCGCCGCCAATAGTCCGTCATAGCTCTCGATGGACGAGCCGCTTACCTCTCCCAGCTTGGCAACCCAATCCCGGAACGCCGGACGGTTAATCTCCAGCGCCTTGTCGGGCCGGAACGACGGGAGCACCTGAACGTCGAAGTCCTTCAATTCCTTGATGGCGGTATGGTACTCCAGCGAGTCGATGGGATCGTCAGTCGTGCAGATCACTTCCACCCGGGACATGCGGATCAAGTCGCGCGCCTTGAAGCCGCCCGTCGCCAGCTTCGCGTTCACCTTCTCCCAGATGACCGGAGCATTGGCTTCATTAATCAGCTCGTCCACGCCGAAGAAGCGGCGTAGCTCCAGGTGGGACCACTGGTAGAGCGGATTCCCGATCGTCTGCGGCACCGTTCTCGCCCATGCGAGGAATCGGTCGTAGTCCGAAGCGTCTTCCCCGCCCGTCACATAAGACTCCTCTACACCTGCTGCGCGCATGGCCCGCCACTTGTAGTGATCGCCATACAGCCATGCCTCCGTCAGATTGGAGAAGCTCTTGTTCTCATAGATCTCTTGGGGGCTTAAGTGGCAATGATAGTCAATGATCGGCATGTTGGCCGCATAGTCGTGGTACAGCCGCTTCGCAGTCTCATTGTGCAGCAGAAAGTTCTCGTCCAGAAATGATTTCATATTCAGCAATTCCCCTCCAGCTAGTCATAAAATCGAACCAAATCGTCGATGAATACCGGCTGTCCTTCACGTATGGAGCGATTGGCGGCAATTCCGGTCAAGATGGAACGGGCTCCATCCACATGATTGGCCGCACGGTGGAATGGGTCCTCAACCGCCGTGCCGAACAGATCGTTCAGCAATACGGGATCGCCTCCTCCATGCCCGCCTTCCCTTGTCTCTACCTCAACGGCGTAAGGGGCGCCGAACATGGGATACATAATGAGCGACTTGCCCTTCAATGCGCCTTCCAGCGCTTTGTCGCCCCCCGCGTTCACATAGGACTGCTCCACAATATTCGCTTCCAGCCGGCCCTTGGTGCCATTGAACGCGATTCGGTACCCTTCCCAAGGCATGTAAGCGTTTAACGAATAAGTCAATATCGCGTTGTTCCGATACTTCACCAGCACGCCCATCGTGTCCTCGATGCTGATCCCGTCTCCGAATACGCTCTGATCCCTCCGGTAGCCGTCTTCATGCTCCGCGTCCAGATACATCGCTTTCAATTGTTCGTTCTTATCCAAGTGTAGCGCAAAGGGATCGTTCTCGGCAATGGGATTGCCCGTCGCCCGGTCATAAAATTGCGTCACGCCGCGCCGCTCGGCATTCTCCCGCCCATAAAACAGCAAGTCGCCATGGGCGAATACGGATTCCGGCTGCGAATCAATCCAGAAATTGACGAGATCGAAATGATGCGTCGATTTGTGCACCAGCAGCCCGCCGCTGTTCCGCTTGTCCCGGTGCCATCTGCGGAAGTAGTCGGCTCCGTGACTCGTATTCAGCAGCCATTCGAAGTGGATGCTTGTCACTTGACCGATCGCCCCGCCGGCAATGAGCTCCTTGATCTTCGTATGATGGGGGGAATAGCGATAATTGAACGTCACTCTCACTTGGCGCCCCGTTCTCTTCACGGCATCCAGTATCTCCTGGCATTTCCGCTCGTCCACCGTCATTGGCTTCTCGGTAATGACATCGCAGCCCAGCTCCATCGCCCGGATAATATACGTATGATGCGTACGGTCGACACTGGTCACGATGACAGTATCCGGCTTCTCGGCGGCAATCATTTCGTCGAATTGATGCGCGCCGTACGTACGAACCGGCTCATGACCATATTTCTTGACGAGCAGCTCGTTAGCGTAGTTCATGCGAGTCTCATTCAGATCGCAGAACGCCGCCAACTCCGCCGTTTCCCGATACGTTGTTGCGATCGCGCTATAGAAATATCTGGCCCGGCCGCCGCTGCCGACGATCACATACCTTTTTTTACCCACCTTCATCATCTCCTTGAACATTATTCCATTGCTACTATCCATTCTACTGCATGGAAATGCTATAATACTTGTCATATCATGCTTGAATTGGCGCATAGTACGCAAATCTTGTCATCTCGAACGATTAAAGGAGGATTTCCATGAGCGACCCTGCCGCCGTCTGCAGCTTCGGCTCCACCCACGAATGGTATTTTCAATACATCAAGAGAACGGACCCCGTCGCTATGCGGAATGAGCACTACCATTCCTTCTATGAAGTGTATTATATGCTGTCGGGCAGCCGCCTCTATTTCATCCGGGATCGCTCCTATACGGTAGAGCAAGGCGATCTGGTGTTCATCCGCAAGCATGAGTTGCACAAAACGATGCCGAACGGACAACCCGAGCACGAGCGTATCCTGCTGCACTTCAGTGACGAATCCCTCCGGCAATACGCGGGAGAACTGGCCGAGCTGCTGCTCAGTCCCTTCCATGCACCCAGCCATGTGTTCCGCCTTCCCACAGGATTGCATCTGGATGCGGATGCCTTGCTCCGAAGAATGCATCATGAAGCGAGAACGATGGAGCCCGGCTGCGAGTTGGTTATCCGGCAAGGCATTGCGGAGCTGCTGCTGGCCGTCGCCCGCTATCTCAGGAATCACGAGCCCGTCCCCTTCCGGCACGCTTCCTCCATCCATGCGAAAATATCCGAAGTGACCGGTTATATCAACACGCATTATAGGGAACCGCTTAGACTGGAAAGCGTATCGAAGGTGCATTTTATAAGCCCTCATTATTTAAGCCGCATGTTCAAGCGAGTGACCGGATTCGCTTTTACCGACTATATTGCCATTACCAGAATGAAAGAGGCGGAGCGCCTGCTTAAGGAATCGACGGACAGCATCTCCAGCATTGCCGGACAGGTCGGCTATGACAACTTCTCGCATTTCGGCAAAACGTTCAAAAGGGTGACGGGCATGTCGCCGCGGGAGTACCGAAGGGACATGTCGTAATATTGTATACATGTCGCTTATTCGCACTTAAATTCTATTTGGAAATGTGTTAGATTAACCTTGATATCGGTTGATGTCATAATTTTATAGAGTTAAAGTTAGGGTTGGTATACAATCAAGGAGGTGCTGGAAGTTGATTCGTTTAGGCAAAATTAGTTATTGGCATGTGCACGCATGGGACTACACCAATCAGGCATTGGAGCATCCGGGTACGGAAATCGCGGCAGTATGGGACGAGGTGCCGGAGCGCGGGCAAGCGGCGGCGGACAAGCTGGGCGTGCCGTTCTACGCCAATCTGGAGGAAATGCTGGCACAAGGCGATATCGACGGCGTCATCGTCGACGCTCCGACGAACCGCCACCACGAAGTGATGGTTGCCGCTGCAAGAGCGGGCAAGCATATATTCACCGAGAAGGTCGTTGCTCCAACAGTGCGGGAAGTGAATGACATATTGGCCGAGGTAGAGAAGGCCGGCGTCAAGCTGACCGTCTCGCTGCCGCGCGTGAACGAAGGCTATACGCTCGCGATTATGGACTTGCTGAAGCGCCAAGCCGTCGGCAAGGTAACGCTGGTCAGATGCCGCCTTGCCCATAACGGTGCGACCGCCGGCTGGTTGCCGGAGCACTTCTACAGCCTGGAGCAATGCGCCGGAGGCGCGCTTATCGATCTGGGCTGCCATCCCATGTACTTGACCCGCTTGTTCCTCGGCGAGCTGCCGGAGCAGGTAAGCGCTCATTACGGCTATGTGAGCGGCAAGGAAGTGGAAGACAACGCCGTAGCCGTGCTGACAGGATCAGAAGGCGCGATGGGCATCGTGGAAGCCGGATTCGTCACGCCGCACTCCCCATTCTCCATCGAGATATACGGTACGGAAGGCTCCATCCTGTTCACCATTCCCGACAACAAGCTGCTCATCCGCAGCAATAAGGAGCAAGTCGGCGGCAAGGAAGACTGGGAGGAAGTCGCACTGCCGGCATCCAGAGCAAGCGCCTTCCATCAATGGGTGGAGCATATCGAGCAAGGAACGGACGCCAAGGAGAACGTTCAGCTGGCGAAGGAGCTGACCATGCTGATGGAAGCGGCGAATCTGTCCGCCAGCGGCCGGCGGCCGATTGCATTGGCCAATCTGGAGCAATAATCAGTAAGCGTCTTGACGACACGGGACTTGCACAGGCAGGAAAGGAGGCAGAACGGGAGATGGCGCCAGGATACATCTATGAGAAAATGTCGGAGCGGTCCGATGCGCTGGAACGCCTCGATCTGCGCTTGCAGTGGGGGCCGTATGAAATCCATGTGCTCACCTTTCATCTGACCTCGTTCCCGCCGGGAAGAATGATCGCTTTCCACAAGCACGCCACCTTCGAGCTGCACTTCATTCCTAGGGGCAAGGGGAAAGTCGTCCTCGTCGATCAAGAGTTCGATCTGTCGCCCGGTCATCTGTATGTAACGGGGCCTGGCGTCATGCATTATCAAGAGGCCGATCGGGATGAAGCGATGGATGAGCTGTGTCTGCACGTCGACATCGTCGATCGGCGCGAGCAAGATAAGGAACTGCTAGCTGCAGGTGAACACGATTGGGAGTTCGCGGAAGCTTGCCATTGCGTGAACAAGCTGCGCAGCATTCCGCTCTATCCTGCGGAGGACAGCTTCAAGGGGATGCCATGCTTCCTGGAAGCGTATGAGGCGTGCATGCACAATTACCCCGGAAGCTATACGACGATTAAAGGTCTTGTCATTCAAATTCTGCTCAGAGCTGTCCGCGCTTACGACACCGTGCATGAGCAGAAAGAGCTGCCGACCAAAGACATGAAAGCCTATCGGCATCATCTGGCACTGGAGTTCATGCAAGCCAATTACGCCGGCTCCATCTCGCTGGAAGATGTGGCGGAGAAGCTTCGCATAAGTCCGCGCCATCTGCAAAGGCTGTTCAAGGAGCTTCACAACGGAAACACGTTCAGTCGCGTCCTGGAGGATATCCGATTGACAGCCGTGCGCAGAGAACTGGAGACGGATACTGATTCGATCGAGGAGATCGCAGGACGCACCGGCTTCGCAACAGGGAATTACCTGCATGCCGTCTTCCGCAAGCGATTCGGCATGACACCATCCGATTACCGGAAGCAAGCAAATTCAGGAGGTAGATAACGATGTCCAAAGTGTACAAATTAGCGATTATCGGTTGTGGCGGTATTGCCAACGGCAAGCATATGCCAAGTCTCAGCAAGCTGGATAATGTGGAAATGGTCGCATTCTGCGATATTGTCGAAGAACGCGCGACCGAAGCGGCAGCCAAGTACGGTGCGGAAGGCGCCAAAGTCTATACGGATTATACGGAGCTGCTGAAGGATTCCTCCATCGAGATCGTGCATGTATGTACGCCGAACGATTCCCATGCCGACATCAGCATCGCAGCATTGGAAGCCGGCAAGCATGTCATGAGCGAGAAGCCGATGGCGAAGACGGCTCATGACGCCGCTCGCATGGCGGAGACGGCTCGCCGTACGGGCAAGAAGCTCACTGTCGGCTACAACAACCGCTTCCGTCCGGACAGCCAGCAGATGAAGAAGGTATGCGCAGACGGCGAGCTGGGCGAGATCTACTATGCGAAAGCGCATGCCGTACGTCGTCGCGCAGTTCCGACTTGGGGCGTATTCCTGGACGAGGAGAAGCAAGGCGGCGGTCCGCTCATCGACATCGGCACGCATGCGCTTGACTTGACGCTGTGGATGATGGACAATTACAAGCCGAAGGTCGTGCTGGGCCAATCCTTCCACAAGCTGTCGCAGCGCGAGAATGCAGCCAACGCTTGGGGACCTTGGGACCCTGCCAAGTTCACGGTGGAAGACTCCGCGTTCGGCATGATCGTCATGGAGAACGGCGCTACCATTGTCCTGGAATCCAGCTGGGCGCTTAACACGCTGGAAGTGGAGGAAGCCCGCTGTACGCTGTCTGGTACGGAAGGCGGCGCCGACATGAAGGGCGGACTGCGCATCAATGGCGAGCAGCACAGCCGACTGTTCACGAAGGAAGTGGATCTGAAGGCCGGCGGCGTTGCATTCTTCGAAGGCAATGCGGAGAACGATGCGGATCTGGAGATGAAGATGTGGATCAAGGCGATTGACGAAGATACCGATCCGGTCGTCACGCCGGAGCAAGCGCTTGTCGTCTCGCAAATTCTGGAAGCCATCTACGAATCGGCCAAAACGGGCAAAGCCGTTTACTTCAACTAATTACTGCACTTATGCATGAGAGAGGGCTGTTCCGTCGCCTATGGCGATGGAACAGCCCTCTCCGTAATATCGCTTCTACATGCCATCTCCGTTCATATCCAGCTTGTACAGCTCTGTATCACGTGCATAGTATACATCCCCTTGCAGATCCATGGCAGCGAAATATCCCGCTTGGTTCTTCACTAATGTCGTCTCCAGTGTCACCGGATCCAGCCGGAACAGCTGAGTCAACGTCAAGACGTAGATATGCCCATCAGGAGCCAGCAGCAGCGAACCATTTTTCCATACATGCGAGACGCCGTCCCAATTGAACGGAAGTATATTTACTACAGCAATGACTTCTCGTGTAGCCGGATCGAATTTGAACACCTTTCCGACCGTAAGCCCCCATAGGTAGCCTTGATCGTCAAAGGCAAGATCGACGATCGCCCGGTCGCCAGATATCGGAACCCCCTCCCACTCCTTCTCATCTGTGGCAGGATTCCAGATGAACAACTTCGCCTCCGTCTCGCTAGGCGTTATACCAAGTCCGCCCCACACGGAAGTGCCACCATATACGATGCCGTCCTTGGATGCCAGTGCCGTTACGCTCTGATTACTCACAACATTGCGGTACACCTGTTTCTCACCGCTGTTAGGGTTATACATGGTAAGCGCTCCGCCCAGCTTGCCATAGTCCGGTACCGTCCCGATCGCGAGTTGTTCGCCAACGCCTGTGAGAGCGAAGGGGCGATCCTGGTCGAATTCCGACTTCAGTCCGAAGTGGAGTTGCGGATTCGTCCCGTAATCATAAGGCTGTGCAGGATCATAGGAGAATAGGTCTGCCCCGGGATATACGCCCGCATACAGCTTCCCGTCGTAAGTGATCATGCCTTCAATCTGCCCGATCGTCCCCTTCGGATATTCGAGGATATTGCCTGTCGCCGGATCGTAAGCGGATAGTCCGCCGGACTGGTAGCCCGATGCGTATATACGACCGTCAGGTCCCAAGCCGAGCGATTGAATGATGGCAGGCTGGCCTTCCATACTGCTTTCAATGATTTGGTGATTTCCCGTTAACGGATTGTAGATACGAATACGGCCGCCGAAATCGATACTCGCATAGCTCGAGCCTGGATAATCAGGGCTTTCGAGATGTATCCAGCCCGCGGCTTTTGAAGACCACAGGTTTCCGAATGAGGTTTTGCATAATTCCCCTGTATGCATGTTGTATTTGTATAGGAAGTTATCGTTGCGAATCAGATACACCATCTTGCCTTGGTTGACAGGTGATACGCCCAGTCCTTTCACATCTGGTATGATATCCTTCCATTCCTCTTTTTTCAGATCGTATACAAGCATATCGGATGAATTCATCGGACGAACGAATAAGGAATGCTTCCGAACATCCATGTCGTAGATCAACATATCCTGCCGGTATGGCTCCGGCAGCAGGATTTCCCGCTTATCTCCCGTTGCAAGATTGAGTTCGACCATTCGCACCTGCTGCGTCCCCACGCCGACATAGGCCTTGCCTTCATATATGCCAATCGACCGGGCATACTGCATACCTTCAATCATGGAGCCGTAATCATGAACATCTCCTGTTGCCGGATCGTATCGGAACACCTTCCCGTTCGGATAGGTCACCCCGTATACCCGGCCGTCTTCGTCAAAATCGAGCTGCCAAATATAACTTTCGGATGGCAGCGGTCTGCCCAGCGATTCTATGGAACTGCTGCCGGGAACCCAGCGATAAAGTGTGCCGTTAGGAAACGAACCGATATAGACCGTTCCGTCCGGCCCCGTCTTCGCTCCGAACGAACCGCCGGCGCCAGGCAACGAAAAGCTGTTCTCGATTACGCCTGTATGTGCGTCGATTACATTCAGAACGGCGGGGCTGCCGTTCGCGATCGCATAAGCCAGCTCCTGTCCATTCGTACCGATACCGAACGCAGCGCCGTTAACAGCGATCGTGTGCAGCGGAACTCCGAGTGAAATCGTATCGATGGGCATTCGTTCTAACAATTGAATGTTGTCGAAGTAAGTAGTGCCGGTTTCGCCTACGCTTGAATAGAACAGCACGGCTGCCCGTACGGCATTGTCGGGAGCATCCCTTTCCATACTGACTGTCTCCCATTGACCGTACGGAATGCTGATATATTGACTATGCGCCTCAAGCTGCTGATTATTCGCATCATAGAAATACATGTACATCATTCGACCGCCATTCACGCCATACGCTTGGACCGTGACGGTGTAGGTCATATTGGCTTCCACTGCAAATTTGTCGCTTATAATTCCAATCGAAGAAGTCGCGCTCGCATCTTCCAGCTTCAAGCTGCGCTCCCCTTCATATACGATCGACTGATCAATCGATATGCCTGTCGCTCCGAAGGTCTGCGTCCATCCGGGAATATTGCCGTTTACTTCCGGTTGTTCAAAGCTGTGATTCGCAATGGACGGCTCTGCAGCCGATACCGAAGGGGCAAGCCCCGCTCCTAATGGCAAAAGAACGGTGGCGGTTAATGCTGCTAATGCAATCTTTCTTGCCATACTGCGCCATGAAATCATCAAGATTCCTCCCAATTATCCCAGAATTAAAACGCTTTCATTTCAAAACAAAAATTATCTGTCTTGCCTTTGTAAAAAACTGAACGCCGTCGTCATAATCACCACCATTCTCCCGACCATTCTGGTTCGTATGTGATTGAAAGTTCAAACTTATTATAGCTTCACTTTTTTACACCGTCAACTGTTGTTCAGCTGGATAATGGCATTACAAATAAAAAAGAAGCGCCCGGCAGCAGTCCAAGGCACTTCCAACTATATAGCATCATGCATGACGTATTTCACTTTTTGGTTTGTATGTGGTCGTTAAACAACTTCATGAGTCCTACTTCATCCACTATGTTCGAAAAATACTGTTTCAGGCAATTCCCGAATACATAGCATTCCTTAATGGTTAAGCCTAACTTGTCATAAGTTGTATAATTCGAAATCATTTCGCGATGAAGCAATATTCTCGAAGGGGTTGCAGGGCATACTGGCAGATGCGCGTCATGGATGATTTTATTGGCAGGTATGCTGAATGTATGTTTGCGAATGAGGGTTTGCGCGTTATCCGACGACAAGAAGTCGGCCAGACTTTGCGCCGCTTCTTTTTTACTCGTATTCGCATTCACTGCCGTCCCGGAAGACAGCAACAAGGTATCATTACGATTGCCGCGGGGCAACTGAGCAATGTCGAAATCAAACTCCGCGCGCTTCAGTGCATTCAATCGGAAATAGGTCGTCATAATGACGGATACTTTTTGCTGGAGGAACAGGCTTTCCACATCTTTCTCTCCGAAGACGGCTCCCGGAAACAAGCCGTTCTCATGAATCATGTCTCGCACGAAACGAAGCAGCTCGAAGGCATTGGGCTCGGAGGGAGCAATCCTGCCATCGGAATCGCGAACGAAGCGCATGCCCTGCTGAAGTAAAAAAATCGACCAGCGATTCAGATGATCGGCATTGAAAAAAATGCTAAACCGGTTCGGTTCCTTCAATTCTCTGAGCAGCTGGCGCAAATCGTTCCAGGTCCAGCCGCTATCGGGCTCGAACAATCCTTTCTGTCTGAGATGATTCTTGTTGTAACAAATAACAATAGGCGAATAAACGAACGGCTGCGCATAGACTTCGCCATTGTCCGTTCCGAAAAACTCGTTAAGAAAGGGGTAGTTTTCTCCCCGTCGCTCCTGCCTCTCCAACAGCTGCAGACTTCCGTTCTCGCAAAAATAAATAAAATCGGGCGTGTTTAAAGTGACGATATCGACCACTCCGAGTTGAAGCAGCTTCATTATACTCTCCGCATTCCCATAAGGAAGATCGAGCGTGTTAACTGTAATGTGCGGATGGATGTCGTGAAATATCTCCAGCAATCGGGTCAAGTCCGTCTCTTCCGGCATGGAAGGATACACTCCAAAAAAAAGCTCTGTTCGTTCAGAGGGACGAGCCGCAACCCGGGTTCCGACACGCGGAATTCTCTCGATTCTCCCCTCTTTCACGAGCTCGTCCAACGCCAGCCGAACCGAATGCTTGCTTAACTGGAACCGCTCAATCAAGTGGTTCTCTCCGGGCAAGTAGCTCCCGGGGCGATACATGCCCCGAGCAATCTCGTCACGCAACGTATCGACTAAGTCATTGTATTTATTTTGATAAGTTTTGCGATCGGGCCTAGCCATCTTCATTCTCCTAACAGCACTTGATATGATGCGGGAATCGGCAAATTATTTTTAAGTATAACCGAATCGGCCCGTATTTTCTACCTGGACTCCGAGTACATGAGCACCTTCACTATGGCACACTTCGGAGCTCTGCACAGGCTTCATATGCTAGTCCTGCCCGCACGCAACATTAAGCACTTACTTCTTGCTGTGGAAAATCATCCTGGAATGCACTCCAGTTCTGTGCCATCTCGGCATCCGTGAGCAAGCATGCATCCAGCTCGGCAGCCAGCTTCTTCCTGTCCAGTTCAATTCCGATGAGCACAAGCTTGGTTACCCGGTCTCCGTACGTTGCATCCCAAGTCGCAGCCAGCTCTTGCTCCTCTTGCAGCAATTGTGCGCGCTCCGCCTCCGGAAGCTCCGCAGCCCACAAGCCTGCCGGACCGATCTGAACGGATGGCCCCGCTTGGCTGAAGCTTTGCGCCATGCGATTGCGCGATGCCAGCCACAGTATTCCTTTGGAGCGAACGACCTCGGCCGGCCAATCGCTCATCCATGCCATTAGCCGCTGAGGGTGGAATGGTCTTCTGCGATCGTACACGAACGAGCCGATACCGTACTCTTCCGTCTCTGGTGTATGCACAGGCGCTTCCAGCTCTTTTATCCATCCTGCAGAACGGCTCGCTTCTTCGAAGTCAAACAAGCCGGTATTCAGAATTTGTTCCGGGTCGACCTCGCCGTTCTGCGTACGGATGAGCTTCGCTCTCGGCTGCAGCCTTCGCAGTACTCCCTCCAGACGATGCAGCTCCTCCTCCGAGACAAGATCGCATTTGTTCAAGATCAGCACATCGCAAAATTCGATTTGATCAATAAGCAAGTCCACAACATCCCTGGTGTCGTGCTCATCAACAGCCTCGCTCCTGTCAAGCAGGGATTCTCCCGAGGCGTAATCATGCCAGAAGCGGAAAGCATCCACCACCGTCACCATCGTGTCCAGCTTGCAGAACCGGGTCAAGTCAATGCCGAGCTCCTGATCCACATAAGAAAATGTCTGGGCTACTGGAACAGGCTCTCCGACTCCGGTTGATTCGATCAGTATGTAATCGAATCGGTTCTCCTGTGCAAGCCGCTCCACCTCTTGCAGCAAATCCTCCCGCAACGTGCAGCAAATGCAGCCGTTGGACATTTCCACCAGCTTCTCTTCCGTGCGCGACAGCCCGCCGCCATTGCTAATGAGCGCAGCGTCTACATTGACCTCGCTCAAATCATTGACGATGACTGCCACCTTCAGCCCGTTGCGATTATTCAGCACATGATTGAGAATCGTCGTTTTCCCCGCTCCAAGATAACCGCTTAACACCGTTACAGGCAGTTTGTTCCTCATTTGTTTCCATCCCTTTCTGTTCGTCCTTTTGCACCACAAGCGTAAATGGCTATCGCCGCCGACCTTTGGCGGCATTAGCTTACATTTTTCGATGATGATCGACCGAATTGTTAATCGTAATTATTACTATTTAGCAGTATAACAGGCTGATTTCTTCTCGTCAACCGGAATTCGATTTCGGAATTCGATTTCGGAATTCGATTTCGGAATCCGATTTCCGTAAATCCATATTCCGGACCAAGGAGGAAGCCGGATCTATAGGTTAATTGGCACGGCTTACTCCACAGGCAGCATTTTTAATCCGGCATGATTCAGATAAATGTTGACATTAACAGATTCTATTGAATGATCATCCAGCTGCATCCCTCCCATTTCATTCATTTTCTTCCAAGCTGCCGTTTTTTGTTTATACAATACATGCTTCAAATTGAACAGGTCCGATTGTATTTTCATACCGCTCTGATAGGTCGTTAATATTTCTTTCTTTACCTTTGCAGCCGCCATTTCCTCAATCTCATCCTTATTCACTTCCCCGAGAATTTCTGTCACACTCCCGGTCAGTTTAATATCAAGCTCGAACTTTGGCTTACCGTCGACCAATTTTACGGACTTGCGAATCTTTGGATCTTCCAGAGATATGACCGCGACAGTTTCCCCGTTTTTGGCAATGTTTAAGGGAGTATGTGTTGTATCCTTCTCTCCCCAACGAATACCCAGCAGTTTCTGACGGCTAAGCCAACCTTCCAGCTTCTTCTCCGACAGGGAAAAAGCGCCATCCACATACATTTTTGCATCCTTCTTTTCATTTTTTTCCCAGACAGATGAAGTAATCGATAAGTTAGGAAGCAATACCGTCGAAGCGGGTTCATTCATTCGTGAATTAAAAGCAAGAAACCGAATCGGGGGGATATAGGAACTCTGCAAGTAAGCTTGCAAAGGCTCGTGCGAAATCGTATTAAGCGGAGAGACATTAAAAAATGCAGGCGCAACAAATAATTTCTCCATCGGCTCTCTCGTGCCGTATAGCCAAGGAGTCAGGCGAATTTTCGAGTCTCTGATAATTAAGTCATTATTGAAGATTCCCCCTTGCTTCAGAGCATTTTCGCTAAAGACTATACTGGTAACATGGCTCCACGATGTTCTTTCCTGAGAAGTGGCGTACAGACTGTTCATGGCTAGATGCACCGTCTCTCCTTTTGCCTTGCCAACCCAAACCTGTGCAGGCTTATCCGACTTCCCGGTTTCCGTCTTGGCAACAGCTGTGAAATCAAGCAATTGGGCATACAATACATATTTCTTGTCCTCATAGTCAATGCCAATAGCCGTAACGTAGTTTATATTTTCAATCTCCTTAATATCCCAACAACCACAAAGCAGGCTTACAATCATCAAGCTGAATAGTAACTTTAGATACTTGAAATTGATATGCCATTTCATTTTATTCATGATCCCTTTCCTGACGAGTATCATCAACAGTGTTCATCATCTTCGGCCGTTTCTTGTAGGATAACCATGGTTTGGCAAGTAATCCGGGCAGCAGCCCTTTCCAAGTTAGCGGAGAAATAGGAGCCAGATAAGGGAGGCCAAAGGATTCCAGAGTCGACAGGTAAGCCAGAACGCTTGCCAAGCCGATAAAGAAACCGAACATGCCCAGTCCGGATGACATGAATAAAATATATAGCCGGATGAGACTGACTGTACCGGCCAAGGTCTGGTTCACGAGTGTGAAGGTCGACACTGCCGTTACGGCGGATACGACCAGCATAGCTGGTGAAGTCAGCCCGGCCCGAATCGCCGATTCTCCAATAATGAGACCACCGATAACAGCAATAGTCTGGCCTACGGCCTTCGGCAAGCGAATGCCTGATTCTCTGAACAGCTCGAACATGACCAGCATTAAGAGCATCTCCATCGGTGTTGAGAAGGGAAGGCCGTACCTGGATGTAGTGACAGTCGCAAGAAGGGGGAGTGGAAGCTGGTCCATGTCATAAGCAAGTAAAGCGATCCAGAATCCCGGTAAAAAAAGGGAGATGAACAAACCAAGCAATCGAAAAAAACGTTCAAATATGATGAAGTGATACGGGGTATAGGAATCCTCCGGTGTTTTTAATATCTCGACCAAGTTGACAGGGGCAATTAACGCCATTGGAGAACCGTCTATCAAAATAATAAACCGACCTCTCAGGAGGCATTCCACAGCAAAATCGGGTCTTCCGATATAATCCAGCAAAGGAAAGATCGACAAGGAAGAGTCGGAGAGCGCCTCTTCCATCTCGCCGCTGGTAACCAGTGCATCGACATGTATGCCTTTCAGCCGCGTCCTCGCTTCTTCAATCACCTCCGACCGGACAACGTCCGCAAAATAAAGCAATGAAACTTTCGTTTGACTGCGCGAGCCAATGATAAATCGTTCATTATGCAAGGAGGCGGTACGCAGCCGTTTACGAATTAACGCTACATTAGTGGCAATGTCTTCGGTGAATGCGTCACGTGCCCCTTTAATCGAAATTTCCGTATTGGATTCTTCAGGCTGCCTTTGCGGAAGCTGAGCAATGTTGATGTAATAGAAGCGTTCGTGCATGGGGAAGAACGCAATGAATTGCCCTTCGAATAGCAGGTTCTCCAGCTTCGTATGGAGGTCAAAGGGAACCCATTCGATTGATTTCTCCAGTTCGCTCTCAAGCTTGTCCCACGTATGACAAGTGACCATCATTTGTTCCAGATCAGGAAGAACATGCTGATTCATCACTTGAGTATCAATCATTCCATCACAATAAATCAATAATGCAGAAACCGAGTCATTGTCTTGTACTCTGTCAGGCAGACTAAGCATGACAACATCTGCTGAAGCGGCAATTAATGAGCGCAGCCGTTCTTCGTTCCATTGCTCCGCTTCATGCTCCTGTTGCAATGCGGGTTGACCGACGTTCCTGGATTGCATCCAATCACCTCCTTCTTGGCAGCTTAAGAGCAGTTGTTATGGCCATGCTTGCGATCAGGGTAATGAGGAATAGGAATGTGACCAGGGAATACTTCCCCAGAACGTATAGCTCGATTTGTCTGTCAACCCCTGAATGTAACGCTAGTCCAACCATCACCACTCCCAATACAAGTAAAAAAGGGAGGCGATGCTTCTTTTTCATGAGCGGAGGCAGCATGTCTGTAATAATAAACATAAAAAGGGACATACGAATTAAAGCTCCCGACAACCACTGATACAAAGCCAGAAAGTCGAGGTGAGCGATATATTTGGTGATCATAACGAGCTTCCATTGGCTATATGCAGGATAACGAATTTGTGCCGCTACTTCCGTACCGAAGTTCGCGATGGCCCCCATCAGAGGTCCCAAGGTAAGCCCCGCGAGAATAATAGACATGATTCCGATAGAGAAGTAACTGACCCTTCGGGACATATGATGCTGAATGAAAATCAGCACGACTAACTCCATAAAACCTCCGCCTGCAATAATCATACTTTTCAACATGGGTTCATATCCATTGACGAATAACGGGGTCAGCAGGGAATAATCTTTAAATTGAAGATTGGTTACAGCTACAAAGTGACCCAATACCCATACGAACGGCAACAAAATACCGGATATGATCGCGATGGAACGGATTCCGTTATAGGCCATGTAGACACTAAGCAGGACTAAAAGAATCAAGACGACAACTTTGGGGGTTTGCGGTAAATACGTCACCTTGATCCAGGTAGATGTTTCTCTTAGCATAATTAAAGCCATGAGAAAGAAATATGCCGCGGTTATAATCACGAAAATCCATCCCGCCATAGAACCGCAGCGTTCCTTTATCCAAGATGAAATGGACTGCTGGTTCGTTCGTTTCATAATGAAATATAAAAAAAACACCCAAATGGTATGCAAGACCATTGTCAATATTACGCCTGCCCACGCATCGCGCCCAGCTGTTTGCAATAAAAGCGGGATCAAGATAACATGGTTGGTAATCCCCAATGCGAGGAGCAACATAAAGTAAGCATTGATAACAGAAATTTTCTTATTGGATAACATCGTTTCATTCTCCATATCAGGTAATATCATGCAATGCGATATAGAGAGTATTCTCAAATAACCGTATTTTATCCTGAATTTCTCGGAATCCCCCTCTCCTTCTGCAATCAATTTAAATGGATCAAGGAGCGTGATGGAAAGTGGAGCTTATATTTATTCGACACGGTCAAGGCCTTCATAACACCAATATTCCGAACAGACTAAATGTGGTTCATCCGTCCTTAACCAAGAAAGGCAGGGAACAAGTTGCTTCCCTAAGAAACGCCTTCTCCTTCTGTGAAGACGATCTATTTATTGTCAGTCCGACAGTCAGGACGATTGAGACGGCCAATATCTTGGCCAGCGGCCTGCTGCATCCCCAAAAGTACATAAGTCCGCTAGTAGGTCCGCGAATGTATCCCCTGCCTGTCGACCCGATAACCCATGAAGTAAAATGCGACTGGATTTATCCGCTTGAAGAGATTCAAGCCCGGCATTCCGACTTTAACCTATTGGATACGGACGACTTGTCTCTATGGACACTGGGCATCAATACCATCGCCGACACGCAATTTTCCATTCTGGGCCGGCGGATGCTCTCATTCATGCAGCAGAAAGTCGCCGGCACCAGCAGAGCCTTTATAATCGCCCATGACGGGACAATTACGAACTATCGCATGTTATTAGGTGAGCAAGGATTAACGCGAGCGGACTTTCTAGGGGAAGCCGGATGGTACAGGGTGGAAGTGTGAGAAAAACGGCTAGCGGCGTC
>NZ_JAOQJC010000002.1 GCF_025567625.1 Paenibacillus sp. J5C2022
TGAATCCTACACTATAGCGCCGAAAAGGGCTGTTCGAGCTGAAATAGTGTATGAATCCTACACTATAGCGCCGAGAAGGGGCGTTCGAGCTGAAATAGTGTATGAATCCTACACTATAGCGCCGAAAAGGGCTGTTCGAGCTGAAATAGTGTATGAATCCTACACTATAGCGCCGAAAAGGGCTGTTCGAGCTGAAAGCTGAAATAGTGTATGAATCCTACATTGAAGCGCCGAGAAGGGGCGTATGAGCCATTACGGTGTTATAAGCGATGTGACCATGGTTGGAGGCAGGAAAGTGAGCGAATGGTGAGTCGTAAGCGATGTGACCTTGATCGCACCTCTTCGAGAGGCCTCGATAGAGGTTTTCTCGACTTGAGAGTTATCGCCGTTCATTCGGGGGCAAATGGGCTTCATCGGGTGACGATGGTAAAAAAACATCTCAGTATGCGTTTTTTACATCCCGGGGCCGTCCGATCTCCTTTATACTTTAAGCGATTCCAAACCTAGAGGATGAAAGGAGATCACGAGATGCACTTAAAGATGCTTCAAAGACCGCTCTATCTCATGTTGATTGCCGCCATGGCCGCCACCGGGAGCGGTGTCGGCCATAGCGATGCGACAGCGGCTCCGAGCGAACAAAAAATCGATTTGCTTGACCCCGATTTCATTAAGGAGCATGGTGGTCATGCAGTAGCGGTCTCTGCCGATGCGGGGAAATCTCCATTTGAGGTGTTCGGCGAAGCCTTCGGAACGGACAATCCTGTGGAAGGCGCAACGAGTATGGCTGGGTCACGATGGAGATGAAGGATGCCGTCACAGGCGAGGTGCTGCTGACCTACAACGATCCGGACCGGGTGCTGGATATATGGAGAAGTCCTGAGGTGAAATACAGCAATCAGACGTTCGAGGGGCCTTACGCTGCGGTCGGCAACATGCTTAACCGTCCCAAGTGGGGGATCTACCGCAAAGCGAATAAAGACGACGAGGGCGTAAAGGACGCGAAGATATACTTGGCAGATATGTAGCTGTACAAGTCCGCTGTCGATGTATCGCCCGATTAATCTGGCTTATGGCAAGAAAGCGTACAATACCGATCCGGAAAGCGGGAATCCATTCCAATCCGCCAACGCCATGCCGGACAGGCTAACGGACGGAGTGCAGATCGATCCGGCGACATATGAGAACTTGAATGACATACCTGCCGATGATTACTCGGCGTTAGGGAAGCTGAACTGGATCGGTACGGAAAGCTCCAAGAAGGGCAACATCGTCATCGATCTGGGACAAGCGATGAATTTCAACGAGATTAAATTGTATGCCAAGTCGGTTCGCTTGAAGTATGCGAATGTATGGGTGACCGAAGATACGACCGATCATGCGGGCGATTGGGACAATGTGGCATTCACACCGGTTGAGCCGGTGCATGTGGACGAGAAGGGGGAGTGGAGTTACTTCAACGCCGACAATAACGGCGGCGAAGACTCTGCTGACAGTATCCATACCATCTCTCTTGGGAAAACGTACACTTCCAGGTATGTGAGGCTGTATGTGGAGAATGGAAGCGGACAGAATAAAGTCAACGAGGACGGAACCATTCGAATGACAGGACCTCCGCGCTTATCCGAGCTTGAAATTTATTATGCGCCGGAGCCACCAAGCGGAATGAAGGTGGAGTATGATGGAGGCGAAGAAGCGACCGTCTCATGGGTTGCTTCCATGTCCGAGTATTATCAGATATACGACCGTGACGAACGGATTGCCGATGAGATCGCATCAAGCTCGCACACGTTCAAGGATCTGGACCCCGGCGCCGTCTATTCCCTAACCGTCAAGTCGTGTTCAGAGACCCGTATTCGTTCAAATCGATGCTGTCGGCGGCAAGCGAAGCCGTAGTACTGAAGACGGATGGCGAACCGATCATACCGGTGGCGCCCGCTTCTGTAACGGCTTCGGCGTCGGAATTCGCGATAGATGTGATCTGGGAGGCGGTGCAAGACGCTCAGAGCTACAGGGTAGCGGTGGCAACGGATGCTGTCGAGAGGGTCGTGGCCGATGAAGTCGAGGATACCTCGTATACGGTTGCCGGCTTGGCCCCCGGCACGACGTATACGGTGAAGGTCTATGCGATTCGCCGGGGCAACGCATCTGCAGCCGCAGAGCAAGAGGTCCCCACGATAGGCGCCCGCAGCAGCTCCGATAATTGGCTGCATAACAAGGAAGTGCAGTTCTCCAGAGTGTGGAATGACAGCACAAGCAGCTACGGCGCTCAGAAAGCGCTCGATAATGACCTCTCGGACGGCTCCAGATGGGTGTCGCTGAAGGGCTCGACATCCGCTTGGATGATGGCCGATATCGGGCGAGAGGTGCCTGTAAGCGAACTGGCTTATTACAGCTATCAGAATCGGCTTATGAAGTTATGCGACGGAAGGCGAAGCTTTCCAGGACCCAGACAGCGAAGCATGGACGCTTCTGGCAATATGGAGCCCCCGAAGTCGATCAGATGCGGCGGGGGCTCTTCATCCCATTCGGTTTTTTGGGGTGTATTTATGTATTTAGGTGGGTTTTTAGGGACTTGACAAGCGGGAAATAGTCGATTAAGATAACATCTAACGTTAACGTTAGATAAAGGGGTACACATGAATAAAGGATACAAAATCGGCGATGTGGCACAATTGACGGGGCTGACAGCACGCACGATCCGCTATTACGAGGAACTGGGTCTGCTGGAGGAGAGTGACCGTTCCGAAGGCGGTACCCGCTATTTCTCGGATGGGGATATTCACCGACTCCGCAGGATTACGCTGCTGAAGAACGTCGGATTGACGCTGGAAGATATCGGACGGATATTACCGCTCTATTATGAGGATGGAAGAGCGCTGGAAGCGAAGCATGAGGTATTGAAAATTTTACAGGCCCATCTGGCAACAGCGGACAAAAAAATCGAAGAGCTGAAGCAGTTCCGGGAAGAAACGGAAAGGAACATTGCCGTTCTGGAGCAGTATATTCGCTATTACGACGAAACCTAGCGTCAGCGCGAGGAAGCCGCCGTTTCCGCTCTTTTTTTCAATAAAATCTAACGTTAACGTTAAATAGACATTTATTCGGAGGGAATTTGCATCATGTCCAATCGTGTTCAGAGCATTCAACAAGGCATTACCGGGAAAATGGTTATTATCTTGCTTCTGGTTCAATTTATACTCCAATTCATTATCGTGCTTGGAACGGGAGCGCATGTACAGCAGCTGGCGGGAGAAGGTATTCTTGACTTAAGATTTCATTATACTGCTGTGGATGTGGAACAGTTGCTTGGCGCTGGCGGAGAAGCGGGCCGTGAAGCCTATACGCTCAATCAGGTCATTGATATGTTCTTCGTCATCTGTTATGCAACCGCATATACGGCATTGTACATTTACAGCTCGACGCGCATTTGGCGCGCGGGTCATATGATGCGCAAGCTGTGGTTTATTCCCGTCCTCGTAGGAATGGCCGATATTGTGGAGAACATCAGCATATTCTCCCTGTTATCCAGTTACCCCGCCTTGTCGGATGCAACAGCCGGCTTGGCCGTAGCCTTCACGATGACGAAGCATATATTGACCGTGGTGTTCTTAGGCCTGCTGCTTATTGCCGGAATCGGCTGGATCATGAAGAAGCGTACAGCTTCTCGCGGCAAGCTGCAGGCTTAAGCGAACTGTGCAAGCAAGGACAACCAATGAGAGGAAGGCTGGCAGTCGAGTAGTCATACTAGCTGCCGGCTCCCGGATTAGGGAATTGCAATCGGAACGATGCCCCGCCTTCCTTGCGATTGCTCGCCGTAATCTGTCCCCGGCTTCGTTCCACAATTGCCCGGGAAATCGCCAGTCCCAGTCCCGTCTCACCGTGAGCACCCTTCGCGAACCGTTGAAATAATCTCGGCAGCAACGACTCGGGAATTCCTTCGCCGTCATCTGCAATTTCCAGATGAACGTTTTGTTCCCCAATCCAGGCACGTACCCAGATCGTTTTTTTCGCGTAGCGGGCTGCGTTGGCGGCAATATTGAGCAGAGCCTGCAACAGCTTCTCGCGATCCCCGGCAATGTGCCTTGACGCGACGTTGTCCGCTATTACTGTTTGTAGCTCCAGCCCCTTCGTCAAGAGAAGAGGATGGAGGCGGTCCGTCAACTCCTGAATCAGCGTCTCGATCTTGATCTGCTCCGTACGGAAAATCCCCTCTTCACTTTCCAGCTTGGCGAGAAGGATCATTTCGGTGACGATGCTTTTCAGCCGTTCGCATTCCTTGACGATGACGCCCAGCCCTTTTTCCGCCTTTTCCCCGGTGAATATCCCGTCTTTCATGCCTTCCGCATAACCTTGAATGGACATGAGCGGCGTCTTCAGCTCATGGGACGCGTTTTGGAAAAATTGCTTTTGACTCTTTTCGTATTGCTCCAGCACAGCGGCCAGTTGACTGACGCTTTGGGCGACTTCGCCAATTTCACCATCCGCTTTAATCAGCTTCACTTCGGAAAACCGCCTTGTTTCCACTTTCTTCAATTCCTGCCGAAGACGGGTAAGCGGAGTGACAAGACGCCTTGTGATCAACATGCTGATCAGGAAGGTCAGCGCTGCACCGATCACCAAGATGAGCAGCATGCGTTGGAACAGGGCTATCCACATCTCTTTAATCTCACCAAGCGGCATAGCCACAGTAAGCGAGATAGCAGGTATGACCTCACCGTTGGCGGTAACCGCGGAAGCAGGTATCGTCTCCACGATGTAATCGTCTTCTTCGCTTTGCCAGATATTCTGCTGCTTATTCTGTATACCGGAATTGCCCAGCAGCGCATTAGCTTTCTCCTCCGGTAACGTGCTATAGAGGACTTGGTTGGCGGGTGAGGTTATAATGGCTTCCATTTTGCTCCCTATCAGGATGTGCTGAAGCGGCAGCTGCTGCACTGGCTTGGCCGGCGTCAACGGAATGGCCGATGTCTCGGGCAACGTCAGCTTCATAAGAATGCTTCCCTGTTCACGCATGTCCTTCCGTTGACCTTCAATTAGCGTATTGAGCAGCAGTGGATAGATAAGCACGACCGTAATAGCCAGAATGCAGACGATTAACAGTCCGATGGATAGATTCAGCCGAACCAGCAATTTCATCGTTGTCCCTGCTTTCCTTGATCCCGCAGCCGATAGCCGTGACCCCACACAGTATCGATCGGCAGGTCGATCATTTTTTTGCGCAGCCGCTTGACCAGATCATCGATGGCTCTATCGCTGCCGAAATAATCGCTTCCCCACACAAGACTCAACAGCTCGTCCCGGGAAAACGCTCGGTTCGGATGCTCGGCCAACGCCTCAAGCAGCTTGAATTCCTTAATGGTCATAACGATTTCCTGTTCGCACCAAAAAACGCGCCGTTCCTCCATGACAAGCCGCAAATGACCGCTCTCCAGCATCCGGTGCCGAGGCGTAGGTTCTTCTTTGCTTTGCTTGATGGAGTCGTACCGCTTGAATAGACGATTAACCCTTGCTACCAATTCGCGCGGGCTGAACGGCTTGGTCATGTAATCATCTCCGCCAAGCTCCAGGCCAAGAATTCTGTCCACTTCCTCATCCTTGGCAGAGATTATAATAATAGGCACCTCGGCTTCCTTGCGAATCAGCTTGCACAGCTCGAATCCGCTCATGCCAGGCAACATGATATCCAGTATCCACATATCCGGAGGGGTATTCCTCCATAGCTCAATAGCTGCCTCCGCAGTAGTCAGTCCGACTGTCCGGTAACCTTCTTTCTCCAAGTAGGCTTCCACGATTTCCCGTATATGTGTGTCGTCTTCTACAACGGCGATTCGGTGCGAGTTCACATTACCGTCCTCCACATCTTCATTCTTTGCATTCTCATCATTGTAGCAAAAAAGAAGTCTTGCTTGTCGGATTCCACACTTTTTCCACACCATTTCCAAGCTTGTGCCAATAATGAAAGCTACACTGGACATGCGCAGTCGGGGAGAAAGGAGGGTTACGCCATGTTCAAGTATCGTCTGGCGCGCAAGGAGTTTGCGGTTGCCATATGGTTCCTGGCCCCAAGCTTTATCGGTTTTGCCCTGTTCTATCTGATCCCGTTCGGTCAGAGCATCTTCACATCGTTCGGGGATCGACTTGGCGGCACTGGCGTTACATTAACCCATTACAAGGAATTGTTCGTGAGTGCATCGTTTCAGAAAGCCGCGGCCAATACGTTCTGGTTTACGCTCATTAGCGTTCCCTTGTTAGTGGCATTGTCGCTAGGTGCAGCATTGCTGTTGAATCAGCGGGTATTCATCCGCCAATGGCTTCGCGCCGCTTACGTCATGCCGCTGGTCGTGCCCGTCGCATCCATCGTCATGGTGTGGCAGATCCTGTTCGATTGGAACGGCGTAGGGAATGCGTGGCTTAATTCTCTGGGTGCCGGCAGAATCGATTGGATGAAGTCCGAATGGGCCGGACTGATTATTGTCCTGATCTATATATGGAAAAACATCGGGTACAATATCGTATTGTTTCTGGCCGGCTTGCAGAACATACCGGGTCAATATTACGAGATTGCCGATCTGGAAGGGGCAAGCGCATCGCGCAAGCTGTTCGGGATCACGTTCGTTTATTTGACGCCTACCACATTTTTGGTCGTGCTGATGTCCGTGCTGGGTTCATTTAAAGTGTTCAGAGAAGTATATCTGGTTGCAGGCGCCTACCCGCATGACCGTATATACATGCTGCAGCATTACATGAACAACATGTTCCTGTCGCTTGACATCCAGAAGCTTTCGGCTGCTGCGGTGTTGATGGCGGTATGTATTTTTGCACTAATTGTGGGATTGTTCCGGATTGAACGGAAGTTTCGCTCATTTATGGAATAACGGAGGTGAGGTGATGAGGTGGAAGGAGGCGGCTGAACCGCTGCTGCGCTCCGCATTGCTAATAGCGGCAGCGCTTGTCATGCTGGTTCCGGTTCTGTTCACGGTTGTCAATTCCTTGATGACGGAACGTGAAATTATGGCCAACTACAGCATGCTGGGACAGAACAATACTAGCGAGTTCGTAAATATGAAGTGGATTCCGGATTGGGTGTCCTTTGAACAATTCCACAAAGTATTGATCGAGACGCCGGTATTTCTACGCATGTTCTGGAACTCCGCAGCATTAACGCTGCCGATAGTGGCGGGACAGACTGTTGTAGCGGCGCTGGCGGCGTTTGCGCTTGGCAAATTGCGTTTCCCCGGGCGCGACAAATTGTTTTTCGTATACTTGATTACGATGCTGATGCCGTTTCAGGTGACACTTGTACCCAACTATATGATGGCGGACAAGCTAGAGCTGTTGAATACGCCAAGCTCTATCATTTTACCGGGTATTTTCAGCGCATTCGGCGTATTTCTGCTGCGCCAGTTCATGCTTCATATTCATTACACGTATATTGAAGCGGCCAAGATGGACGGAGCCGGTTACTTGCGAATTTTTATTTTGATCATTTTGCCCATGGTGAAGCCGGGAATCGCCGCGCTTATCGTCTTGTTGTTCGCCGATTATTGGAATATGGTGGAACAGCCGCTCATTTTTTTGCAGGATGCGGGAATGCAGCCCTTATCCCTATTCCTGTCGCGTATTCACGATGAACTGCTGGGCGTCTCGTTCGCTGCCTCCGTCATTTATATGGCGCCGATGCTGCTGTTGTTCATGGTCGCGGAGCGACATTTCATTGAAGGAATCCAGCTTTCGGGCGTGAAGGGATAAGCTGCAGTGCGACATATGGATTGGCGTAAGCAAGGAGGACAGAGATATGAATTTACAGATGAATCGGCAGCGTGCCGCAAGCATTGCTTTGGTGTTTTTCTTTGTTCTGCTGGTGGTTCTGACCTTATTCAGCAATACGCTGCAATCATTCAACCTGCCCAAGGTCACGACGGAGAAGCCCGCGCAGAAGACGTTGTACCATATCATCAAAGGGAGCGGCATAACATCGGCAAAGCATCAGATGGAGCTGACGGGCGAGAGCGGATGGAAGGTAAGGCAGGTGCATGTGGAAGAAGGCGATATCGTCGAGGAAGGCCAGGTGCTTGTATCGTTCTATAACGATGACGCGGAGGCGGCGCTACTGGATATGGAAGCGCAGCTGAAGAAGCGGCAGCTGCAGCGGGAAGCGCTGCAGGAACAATTTGTTGCGGCCAGTCAAGCCGGAGACGAGGCGGCGGTTCGCAAGGCGAAGCGGGATATCGAGATCGATTCGCTGGATATGGAGGTCGCAGAGCGTCAACTCGTACGGATGCGCGAGGAGCTGAAGGCACAGCGGGAATTGACTGCTCCCTTTCGCGGAAGGGTCTCACTTCTTCAAGCCAGAGAGGGAGTGGCGATTCCGCAAGGGCAGTCAGCGTTGACCTTGTCCGCGATAGAGGAAGGGTATCAGTTCTCCTTCCAGGTCAGCGAAGCGCAAGCGGAGCTTCTGGAGATCGGAGAGGAGGTGAAGGTGACCGTAAGCGGAGCTAAGGAATGGCAGCTGCAAGGAGCCATTACTTCCATTACGGAGACGACCACGGATCGGTCTGGAGGAGGCGGCGGCTTGAATGGCGGGGATACTGACAACGCCGGCTCTCCCCGGACAATTGTCATTGACTTGTCCGATAGCGAGATTGCAGGAGGCGAGCGCGCTTCCGTATCCTTGCAGAAGCAGGCCAAGGAGCAAGGGGTGGTCATCCCGAAGTCGTTGCTGCGGCAAGACGGCAAGGGCAGCTATCTGTTCGTCGTCCGCGAGCGCACGAGCGCGCTAGGAAATACGTATACGGCACAGAAGGCCTATGTGACTACAGGCGATGAAAATGATGATGAAATTGTCGTGCTTGGCGGGCTGTTCCCGCAGGACGATGTGATCTCGGACATGAGCGAGCCGTTGCAGGACGGCAATCAAATCAGATTCAAATAGAGGTGACGAATGATGAAGAAGATGTGGACTCTCGTTCTGGCAGCGATGTTGACGCTGTCAGCTTGCACGGGAACGAATAATGGCAATGGACAGGGTAGTGAGGAAGACGGCAATGCCAAGGATGGCGTAACAACCGTCGAGATTGCTGTCATGCATACGAGCCGATTCCTGGAGATGGCCGTGAAGCAATTCGAGCAGGCCAATCCGAATATTGATATTGTGCTGAAGGAGCATATGGCGTTGCCGGAAGTTGGCAGCGGCGCGATGATGAAAGCTATATCGCAAGCGGATGTTGAGAAGTATGTCCAGAGCGTCACGACGAGCCTCCTGTCCGGCAAGGGCTCCGATCTTATTCTGATGAATAATCTTCCGGAGGACAAATTTATCGAGAAGGGACTGCTGATCGATCTGAATAAACTGATGGCAAGTGATGCATCGTTTCAGAAGAGCAGCTATTACGAGAATATTATAGGAGCTTCCGAGCATAACGGAGGGGTGTATGCGATGCCGTTCTCTTATACAATCGGTGTCGTATATGGGAATGCGGATCTGATGAGTCAGTTCCATATAGAAGTGGACGACGGCGCCTGGACATGGGAGCAGATGAGAGAGATATCCGATCAATTGAAGGAGCAAGCCGGCACGGAATACCAATTGTTCATTAATCTGTTCTCGAGTTCATTGCTTTATGAATACATCGCGAGCAATTACTCATGGCTGGTGCAGGACGGACAAGCCAACTTCGACAGTGAGCGCTTCAGGGCAATAATGAAAGACATCAAGTCGTTGTATGATGAAGGAGTATTGAAAGAGGATTTTACGTATGATTATGATAAAGCGCTGTTCCGAATGGGAAGCTTGTCAGGGATAGGAGCCGATTCTTTCAACCAAACCATCCTTCAAGTTCCGGCACTAGAGGACGAAGGGAGAGGGAGCAGATTCCAACCCTCCTTGGAGCTTGGGCTGAATAGTCAGTCTACCGTACAAGATGAAGCGTGGGCATTCATGAAGTATCTGCTGTCGGAAGAGATGCAGTCTTCTCCGGAGCTTATCGGAATTCCAATGCATAAGGGCGTTGTCGCGGAGTGGCTGCAGCAAGCTTCGGAATCCGGCGATGCGCATCAGAAGGAGCAGGTCGATGCTGTGAAGATGCTGTTGGAAGAGATGGGAGGCCGAAAGAGTAGCGATGATAAGGTAGCTTCCATTGCAATAGAAGAATTCGCGGCTTACATGAGCGGACAGAAGTCAGCGGAGGCAGTCAGCGAGATCATTCAGAACCGGGTCATGACCTATTTGAATGAATAAACTTGAATAATTGATCGCAATCGAAGAATACACCTTCTTTAATAGCATGGCATTTGTATCGGGACTTACAATGCTATACTATAAAAGTAGGTGTTTTTTTGTTGAATTCATACAGAAGTTGAGGTCATTCATCCAATGGAAGAACGATATACAGAGTGTGCTGCAACATGGTACGCGAAGGCTGAGCAGAAGGCGGCAACATATTTTGCAGCGCTTTATAATCAAGTGATGCGGAAAGCTTATCAACCCTCCCTGAAGGAGGATATACAACTATGGAAAAAAGGGCGCGATCGGCTGCCTTTGCTTGTGAGAAGCTACCGCAAGCCTGATTCCAAGCATTATGACCGTTTTATACGATGGATGATTGAGCAAGGGAAGCTGGACGATTATTTGGATCGGAGCGTCTCTTATATTTATATGCGAGATTTGGGCAAGTCCTTGGCATCGCCGGATACGGCTAAGCGAGTGAAGCAGGTTGTCGACAGCGTCAAGAAACAGCTGATGATTTCTTCCGGCGAGGAAGAGCATCCTTCCTTTTTCAGCCTGGCGGGGTTTTATCGCTGGGCGCAGAAGGAGGGAGTTGAGAACGCCGCCATCTGGGTCATTGGCAAGCTTAAGGCGGTGTCCTCGCATATTCCTCAAGAGATGAACGCCGAGCATGCACAGCGCAAGCTGATTAAGATTATAGCGGGCGTCGTGATGCATGTCATGGACGAGATGGATGAGGGCACAGACAAGGAAGAGCGTTCACAGCGGCTTGATGAGGCCTTCAGGCTTGGTTACTCATACGGCTTGACCTATCCGTTCATTGACGATTTGATTGACTCCGGCATTCTCGGCCCCGAAGGGAGTGCGCAATATGCCTCCATAATACGCGATGCTCTGCTGACAGGCGAAGTACCGGAGCAGGGCGAATGGCCTGACCCCCACGGGGACTTGATGCAATTCGTTCATTCCGAGTTGTCGGAAGCTTTACAGTACTTGAAGACGTATCAGCAACAGCCGGGAGCACGTCATTCCTTCTTCGAGCAGGCATATGTATTTTTTCAGTCGCAGCATGTTGATCGGACAAGAAGCATGTCCGAGAGGAATCTAACCAATGAAGAGCTGTATGTGCCGATCATTTTGAAGTCCTCCTCCTCCAGATTAATCGTTCGTCATGTCATTAGCGCTACTGAAGATGAGGCTTTTGATATGCACACTTTCTGCTATGGCATCTACAATCAGCTTGCGGATGATTTTGCGGATTTGTTCGAAGACTTGGAAGCCGGTGCCGTCACTCCCTTCACTTATTATTGGACCTACCATGCGGAGCGTCGCGATCTGATGAATCCTTTCGAATTGTACTGGGCCGTCATCCATTATCTGATTCATCATATATACCATTCTGATGCCAAGACGCGCTCCATTATTTTGGATCGGGCATTCAACGGGCTGAAGCGGCGAAGGACTCGGCTGGGTGAGGAGAAATATAAGGAAGTAATGCAGGTATTCGCGCTTGAAGACGGAGGACTGCATGAGTTAATCGATCGTGTTGCCGGAAAAGTGGAGAACGTCGATTTCTTCGATAAGCTGCTGCGCGACCAGATGGTGGCGGTTTTAAGAAAAAATCGGGAAGACAGAATCAGATTTCTGGAAACGATTGATTCGATTCGCGGACAAATAAATAATCAATTGCTGATAGAGGAAATACGGGGCATTCCGGAAGCCGAACAGTCTCTGATCGACACGGCAAATTACAGCCTGGAGGGCTCGGGCAAGCGTCTCAGACCAATATTGGCGTGGGTAATGGCGGTGAACGAATACGGTTTGCACGCTTCGGCCATTGCTCCGCTGCTCAGATCGCTGGAATATATGCACACCGCTTCCCTTATCTTCGATGACCTGCCGTCCCAGGACAACGCCTCGACCCGCCGCGGCCGCCCTACATTGCATCAGGTATACAACAGCGCTACGGCAGAGCTGACCGGCTTGTTCCTCATTCAGAAAGCGATGGTGGAGCAGTCCTCGCTAACCTTGTTCGATGCGAACGATGTGCTCTCGCTCATTCATTATTCTTCTCAGAAAGCGGCGGACATGTGTATGGGGCAAGCGATGGATTTGCGTGCCAGAGGGCGCGCATTGACATTGGAGCAGTTGAACCGGATATGCTTTTACAAGACGGGCATAGCCTTTGAAGCCTCGTTGGTCATGCCCGCGATTCTGGCCAGAGCGGGCGAAGCGGAGATTGCGTCCTTGAAGAAGTTCGCTTACCATGCGGGAATCGCATTTCAAATTAAAGATGATGTGCTGGATGCAGAAGGAAATGCATCGACGCTCGGCAAGCCGATCGGTGCGGATATCCAGAATGAAAGCTCCACGTTCGTCACGGCGCTGGGACTTGAGGGAGCTCTAAAGGCAATGTGGGAACATTACTGCATTGCGGAGGAGGAATTGCGGCAGATGCCTCGCAAATCGACCTTCCTGTATCATCTGCTGGATTATATGGTGAATCGGGACAGCTAACATGCTAACGCTGATGATTGACAAGAGATAACGAGGGATAAGAAAGATGAAATGAGATAAAAAGAAATAACAAGAAATAACAAGAAATGACTAGAGATAATTAGAGATAACAAGAGATTGCAAGATGAAGTTCATGCTGTATGAAAAGTATAAGCCTATGCACTGGCGCATAGGCTTATACTTTTCCCGTAGTTCAGAATGTTCGTCACAGCGCAATCCATTAAGGCCATGTTCCGCCAGTCTCTACTCTCCCCATAGCTCAGGAGGCAGTATTCCTCACGATTCCGCCAGTCTCCACTCTCCCCATAGCTCAGGAGGCAGTAATCTGCGCACATTTCGGCTAGTCAGCTCTAGCCCAGAAAGTTTACTCAGTGCATTCCTGCCAACCCTCCCTCAATCAGTAGAATATATCACAAGGTGGTGCTCAATTCTCTCAAACTTCAACACCCATTTAGTTCTATCAATTCAAAGTAGTATGACTTAGATGATTGATTGTCAGATCAATGAAAAATAATATCACATACATCCTGAGCAAAAGGGAGAGTGTGGCCTGACAAAAAATACGTATCACAGACCACGCAAGCGCACGCAAAGCAATAGAGAAGAGTCCCATCATGAAAAGCAAAGGTCGTATCACATACATCCTGAGCAAAAGGGAGAGTGTGGCGTTCCTACTAATGATACAGGGATTGGCGCATATATTTAATCTAGGAGCAGTTCAACCAAACTTATGCAAGGTGGGCCATTCCGCGAAGAGGAGCCTAGAGAATATGACCAGAAGAAGTGTTATCGTCAGTGCGGCAAGAACTCCCTTCGGCAAGTTAGGCGGTTGTCTAAAGGATGTGCCGGCAATTGCGCTAGGCGGCATCGCGATTCGAGAAGCAATAAGCCGTGCCGGAATAGATGATGATCTCGTTGATTTAGTCATGATGGGAATGGTGCTGCAGGGAGGAAGCGGACAGAATCCCGCCCGACAAGCGGCAAGGCATGCGGGAATGCCTTGGACTGCAAGCAGCGAGACGATTAATAAAGTTTGCGCCTCCGGCTTGAGGGCGGTTGCATTGGCGGATCAAATCATTCGAGCGGGAGATGCTGAAGTAACCGTCGCAGGCGGGATGGAGAGTATGAGCAATGCGCCGCACTTTTTGCCCCGCTTCAGATGGGGGAACCGCATGGGCAATGCGGAAGCGATCGATCTTATGCTTCACGATGGATTGAGATGCCCTTTCAACCAGGTGCAGATGGCGGAGTATGGGAATTTGACAGCGAAGGAATACGGCATTACCAGGGGAAGTCAGGACGAATGGGCTTTGCGCAGTCATATGAGAGCGTTGAAGGCTACGTCGGAAGGGAAGCTGCAAGAAGAGATTGTACCTGTGAAGCCCCCGGACGGGAAAAAGCAGGTAAACCGGACGTTTCAGCTATCCACAGATGAGGCTCCTCGCCAGGATGCGAACCGTAATGCACTTTCCAGACTGCCTCCATTATATGAAAGCGATGGCACGATTACAGCCGGCAACGCACCGGGGGTAAACGATGGCGCGGGAGCGCTTGTCGTCATGTCGGAGGAGCGGGCGAAGGTACTGGGCAAGCGGCCACTGGCGTCCATAATCGGTCATGCCGAGGTTGCTCTGGAAGCGCCGTATATCGCCAAAGCAGCCGCAGCCGCAGTGCAAAAGCTGTTGCGAAAGACAGGCTTCTCGCTAAGCGGAATCGATTTGTTCGAAATCAATGAAGCTTTCGCATCGGTTGTGTTGACAGGAAGTGCGATTATCGGTTGGGACGAAGCGAAGGTGAACGTCAACGGCGGGGCTATAGCGTTAGGTCATCCCATTGGAGCAAGCGGAGCGAGAATTCTGATGACACTCCTCTACGAGCTGAGACGGCGCGGCGGAGGTTACGGCATCGCAGCCATCTGCAGCGGCACTGCCCAGGGCGATGCCATGCTTGTGAAGGTTGATTGATAGTGAGGAGTAATGGATTATAAGGAATGATGTTGAAGAGGGAGTAGCGGGTGGATCCAGGGAGGAGGGCTCACGAGGAGCGGGAACGGGAACAAGGGGAGATGGATTGCAGGGAGCGGGAACAAGGGAGATGGATCAAGGAGAGAAGGATCAAAGGGGTGGAGGTCGTCATCAAGTAGCGGGAACTTTGTGAAAGAGGAGGCAGCCAATGACTATCCGCATGCTGATGGTAGTGGGAGCGGGACAGATGGGCAGCGGTATCGCTCAAGTAGCGGCTGCATCCGGAGCGGAAGTGATTCTGCTGGATACAGATGCACAAGCGCTGCGGCGAGCGTACGATCGAATTGCGCAAAATGCTGCCAAGGACGCAGAGAAGGGAAGAAGAAGCACGGAGGATGCCTCAGCTTTGATCAATCGCATCGTCGTTACGACGGATATGAAGGCGGCCGCGCAAGCGGAAATGATCATTGAAGCCATTCATGAACAGAAGGAGGAGAAGCTGAAGCTGCTGAGGCAATTGGACCGCATATGTCCGCCTCGGACGATTCTGGCCAGCAATACGTCGTCCCTGCCGATTACGGAGCTGGGGGCCGCAACGGCCAGAG
The DNA here is from genome assembly GCF_025567625.1 of Paenibacillus sp. J5C2022. Taxonomy (GTDB): domain Bacteria; phylum Bacillota; class Bacilli; order Paenibacillales; family Paenibacillaceae; genus Pristimantibacillus. Next base: position 15,312 of record NZ_JAOQJC010000002.1, read on the forward strand.
CCGACAAGGTCATCGGTATGCACTTTATGAACCCGGTACCGGTCATGCCGCTTGTTGAAGTCGTACGCGGACTCGCTACTTCCGATAAGACCTACGATGAGGTAATGGAATTGGCCGCGCTTATGGGCAAGACGCCCGTTGCGGTGAACGACTGTCCGGGGTTCGTATCCAATCGCGTACTGCTGCCCATGATCAATGAAGCGGTATTCTGCGTGTACGAAGGCGTAGCGACTCCTGAAGCTGTGGATCGGATATTGAAGCTTGGCATGAATCATCCCATGGGTCCGCTCGCGCTTGCCGACCTGATCGGATTGGATACTTGCCTGTCCATTATGGAGGTGCTGCACGATGGATTCGGCGATTCCAAATATCGCCCATGTCCGCTTCTGAGGCAATACGTGCAGGCAGGCCGGCTGGGCAGGAAGTCCGGACGTGGATTTTACAGCTACGAATAACCCGCAGAGGAAGTGAGTGCGATGGAGCTGTCATTCACAGCCGAGCATGAAGCGATTAAAGCGATGGCTCGCGATTTTGCCAGAAGGGAGGTTGCTCCCTGTATCGCAACGATGGAAGAGAAGGATGAATTTCCGATGACGCTGTTTCGCAAGATGGGGAAGCTGGGCTTGACGGGGATAGCCGTTCCGGAGAAGTTCGGGGGAGCCGGCGCCGATTTTTTGTCCGTCGTCATTGCGATCCATGAGATTTCCAAAGTGAGCGCAGCTGCAGGGGTCATCTTGTCTGTCCACAGCTCTGTCGGCACGAACCCCATCCTGCAGTACGGCAGCGACAAGCAGAAGAAGGCGTATGTACCCAAGCTTGCAACAGGAGAGATGCTGGGGGCATTCGCGCTTACGGAGCCGCATGCCGGCTCCGACTCAGGCAGCATACGCATGACGGCGGTGAAGCAAGGCGACGGCTACTACAGATTGAACGGCTCCAAAGTGTTTGTGACGAACGGGGGTTATGCGGATACGTACATCACCTTTGCCGTGACAGACCGTTCCAAAGGGACGAAGGGCATATCGGCATTTATCGTGGAGAAGGGGACGCCTGGCTTTACCGTTGGCAAACGGGAGAAGAAGCTGGGCTTGCACGGCTCCAGCACGACCGAGCTTATATTTGACAATGCAGAAGTGCCGGCAGATCAACTGCTAGGGAATGAGGGGGAGGGCTTCCGCATTGCGCTGGACAATCTGGAAGGCGGTCGAATCGGCATTGCCGCGCAGGCATCAGGCATTGCGGAAGCGGCGCTCATGTGCTCGCTGACCTATGCGAAGCAGCGGCGCCAGTTCGGGAGACCGATTGCGGAGCATCAGGCAATCTCGTTCAAGCTGGCGGATATGGCCACTGGGATCGAAGCGGCCAAGCTGCTGTTGTACAGGGCCGCAGCTCTTAGGAACAGAGGTATGCCCTGCGGGAAGGAAGCTGCCATGGCGAAGCGATATTGCTCCGATATGGCGATGGAGGCTGCTACAGAAGCTGTACAAATCTATGGCGGCTACGGCTACATGAGGGACTATCCTGCGGAGAGGCTGTTTCGCGATGCGAAGGTGACGCAAATCTATGAAGGCACGAATGAAATTCAGCGGCTGGTCATTGCGAAGCATTTATTGAAGGAGTAGGGATGAGGAGGTCAGGTCGGGCTTCGGGAGTTGTGCGCGGGACGCTGCCTGAATGGATGCATTGGAAGTGAGTACTTGAGATCATGTGCACGAGAGGAGTGTATCGCTATGTCGGACACATCGTATGTGCCGGGATTGGAAAATGTGATCGCAAGTGAAACTGCCATCTCTTATTTGGATGTGGAAAGGGAAGAAATCGTCTTGCGCGGCTATGAGCTTATTGAGCTGGCGCAGCAAGTCGCATATGTGGATGTCGCCGAGTTGCTTCTGAACGGATCGCTGCCCGATGCGGGCAGACGGCAAGAGCTCGAGCGCAAGCTGGTCAATGAATACGATATGCCTCAAGCGCTGTACGATATGCTGAGTGCGATGCCGGAAGAGGCGAACCGGATGGACTTGCTGCGTACCGGCATATCGGCTCTTGCCGCATTCGATAAGGAACTGGAGGATCATTCAACGGACGCGAATAGACGCAAGGCGATATCATTGCTCGCCAAAATTCCGCAGCTAGTCGCCAACGGTATGCGGGCGGCAAGCGGACAGCCTGTACGAGTACCGCGCAAGGATCTGTCCTATGCGGGCAATTTCCTGTACATGCTGACGGGGACTAAGCCCAATGCGCTGGAGGAGCGCATTTTCGACCAATCTCTCATCGTATACAGTGAGCACGAGATGCCCAACTCGACGTTCACCGCTCGGGTAATCGCCTCGACGATGTCCGATATGTACGGCGCCTTGGCGGGGGCAGTGGCGTCGTTGAAGGGGTACCTGCACGGCGGTGCCAATGAGGCGGTCATGTACATGCTGCTGGAAGCAGGGACGCCGGATGAATTGGAGAGCCTGATGCTGTCCAAGCTGGCGCGCAAGGAGCGGATTATGGGATTCGGACATCGCGTGTATATGCGCAAGCCGGACCCCAGAGCCGTACTTATGAAAGCCTCGTTGGAGAAGCTTGCTCAAGCGAGAGGGCGGCGGGACTTGTACGATAAGTGTATTGCGGGCGAAGCGGTTATGCTTAAGGAGAAAGGGCTGTACCCTAATTTGGACTATTATGCGGCTCCCGTATACGATCTTCTCCGCATTCCCATTCCGCTGTTCACTCCTGTGTTCCTGGCGGCGCGTACCGCTGGCATATGCGCGCATGTCATGGAGCAGCATGACCATAACCGGTTATTCCGGCCTCGGGTGCGCTATATGGGACCGAGAGGTCTGCATCCCTAGACCTTGCCCTTGCTGGCCAGGAGGCAGGCAGAAGAGGAGAGATAGAGGAGGAGAGATAGGTGAAGACGGGAAGAGATCGGTTGCTTGAACAAATCGCCGAATACGTCTGCAGGTATGAAGTGAAGAGCGAAGAAGCGCAGCGGATCGCACAATACGTGCTGATGGATTCCATCGGAACGGCTGTGCTGGCCCTCAGATTTCCGGAATGCGCCAAGCATATTGGTCCCGTCGTGCCTGGCGCAGAGCTGGATGGCGGATCGCGCGTGCCGGGTACAACCTGTCAGCTGGACCCTGTGCACGCCGCATTCAATATAGGCTGCATGATTCGTTGGCTGGATTATAACGACACTTGGCTGGCGGCGGAATGGGGACATCCTTCTGACAATCTGGGAAGCATTCTCGCCGTTGCGGACTATGTCAGCCGCATAAGGATTGCGGAAGGCAGATCGCCGCTCTGCATGATGGATGTGCTGGATGCCGCTGTGAAGGCGCATGAAATTCAAGGTGTGCTGGCGCTGAGCAATTCCTTGAACCGTGTAGGGCTCGATCATGTCCTTTTCGTGAAAATCGCTTCCACAGCTGTATCGGCATACTTGCTTGGCGGTACGGAGGAGGAGATAGCGGATGCGCTGTCTCATGCGTGGCTGGACGGCGGATCACTGAGAGCTTACCGCCACGCCCCGAATACGGGCTCTCGCAAGTCTTGGGCAGCCGGCGATGCGACTAGTCGGGGCGTCAGGCTGGCTCTCATGACACTGCAAGGGGAGATGGGGTATAATACGCCGCTCTCGGTACCGAAGTGGGGATTCCAGGATGTGCTGTTCCAAGGGAACGCCATTGCGCTTGCCCGGCCTCTTGGCACGTATGTCATGGAAAACGTGCTGTTCAAAGTATCGTTTCCTGCCGAATTTCATGCGCAGACTGCCGTTGAATGTGCATTCAGGCTGCACGGGGCGGTGAAGGACCGCTTGGGGGATATTAGCCGGATCACCATTACGACTCATCAATCGGCGATTTGCATTATCGACAAGAAAGGCCCGCTCTACAATCCGGCGGATCGCGATCATTGCTTGCAGTATATGGTCGCCGTCGCCCTTCTCTACGGCTGCTTGACGGCGGAGCATTATGAGGATGAAGCCGCCGCCGACCCCAGAATTGATGCCTTGAGAGAGAAGATGATCATTGAGCACAATGAAGGCTACAGCAGAGATTATCTGGACGAAAACAAACGTTCCATCGCCAACGCGCTGCAAATTCATTACCGGGATGGCAGCGCAACAGAGAAGGTCGAGTGCGAATACCCGATCGGTCACCGCAAGCGCCGCGACGAAGGACTGCCGAAGGTGGTGGAGAAGTGTGAGGCCAGCTTGCTAACGAGATTTCCCCGCAAGAGGACGGCGGAGATTATGCGGCAAGGCTTCGAACTGGAGCGACTGAAAGCTATGCCCGTGAACAAGTTTATGGATATACTGGTCATATGAACGTTATCGGTCAGAATGAAGCGCGAGTAGAGGAGGAGATGTGTGTTGTCGCATCGAGGAGGCGCCTATGGGCTGGCTGGTTGAGAAGCAGCGGGAGCAGCGAGAGCTTGCGAGCGAATTCCGGCAGCTGGTGACGGCGGCGGGTACATGTGTGAAAATACCCGGCGCTCATGACGGACTGGCCGCCAAGGCGGCAAAGCAGGCGGGATTCCAAGCTCTCTACTTGTCAGGAGCCGCATATACGGCTAGCAGAGGCTTGCCGGACATCGGCATCGTCTATTCCAATGAGGTAGCGGAACGTGCCCGCGAACTGATACGCGCATCGGGCTTGCCGCTGCTCGTCGACATCGATACCGGCTTTGGCGGCGTGCTGCACGCCGCCCGGACGGCCAAGGAGATGGTCGAGGCGGGGGTGGCTGCCGTTCAGATCGAGGACCAGGAGCTGCCGAAGAAGTGCGGACATCTGAATGGGAAGCGGCTCATCCCGACCGAAGAGATGGTGCGAAAAATTCAGGTAATCAAGGAGGTAAGTCCGGAGCTGTTCGTTATTGCACGGACGGATGCAAGGGGAGTGGAAGGGATCGAGGCTGCGGTGAACCGCGCAAGGCGTTATGCTGCGGCAGGGGCGGACGGCATCTTCCCGGAAGCGTTGGAGAATGAAGCGGAATTCCGTGCCTTCCGTGCCGCGATTCATATGCCGCTCTTGGCGAATATGACGGAATTCGGCCGGACGCCGCTATACACCGCAGAGCAATTCGCCAGTTGGGGGTATCAGATGGTTATCTATCCCGTAACTTCGATAAGGATAGCGGCGAAGGCTTATGAACGGGTATTCCGTGAGATTGCCGACAGCGGCACGCAGTCTGCGTCGGTACAGCATATGCAGACGCGCAAGGAGTTGTATGACTTGCTCCGTTACAGCGAGTACGAGGCATTGGATGACAAGATCGCCAAGACGGAATTGCCAGAGTAGAAGAGGACACGGTTATGGTATAATGGTAGAAAATACCGGAGGATGAAAACGATGCACCATTTCAACGAGGTCTTTATGCAAATCCTGCTTCTGCTGGCGATATCCGCAGGCGTCGTCGCCATCTCGAAAAAAACGAACTGGCCTTACTCTATCGCGCTGGTGCTGGTGGGCTTGGCGTTGGGCTTGTTCAACATTCCGTTCCTGGAGCATGCGGAAGAGTATATTACACAATCACATGTATTTCAATCCATCATTATATCGCTGTTCCTGCCGATTTTGCTAGGGGATGCGACGCTGAAGCTCCCTTTCCGGTACTTGCGCGAGCAGAGCAGGCCGGTGCTCGCGCTGGCGCTGCTCGGTACGCTATTGTCGTTTCTTCTTATCGCCGGCGGTGCATACTACTTCATCGGGCTCCCGCTTGCCGTGGCCTTCACGTTCGCCGCTCTTATGAGCGCTACCGACCCCATCAGCGTCATCTCCATCTTCAAAACGCTCGGTGTGCCGAAGAAGATGTTGACAATTATAGAAGGAGAGTCGCTGTTCAACGACGGCATTGCGGTTGTGCTGTTCCAGATCTCATCCATCTATCTGCTTACATATGTAGAGATGGGCTGGTCCGGCATAGGCGCAGGCACTTTGCTGTTCTTGAAATTCAGTCTCGGCGGCATAGCAGTCGGCGCCGTGCTCGGCTTTATCTTCTCGCAGCTGATCCGCTTCTATGACGACTATCCGCTGGAAATCGTATTATCGGGCATCCTGTTCTTCGGCAGCTACTTCATAGCGGAGCAATTCCATGTATCCGGCGTAATCGCCGTTGTCGTAAGCGGGCTCATCTTCGGCAGCTATGGCGGCCGGATCGGCATGTCGGAGACGACGAAGATTAACATCAACACGTTCTGGGACGTTGTGACACTTATTGCCAATTCGCTTATTTTCCTTATGATCGGTCTGGAAATCCGCAATATCGATTTCGCCGACAAGCTGGGCTTGATTGTGCTGGCTATCGTCATCGTGCTGGCAGGCCGAACGATTGCCACATTCGCCAGCCTGCAGCTCATTAAAGGCTTTCCGTTCGCTGCCAAGACGCTGCTGAATTGGGGTGGCTTGAAAGGCAGCTTGTCCATTGCGCTTGCATTAAGCTTGCCGCCAACCTTTGAAGGACGGGAGGATGTACTCGTACTGACGTTTAGCGTCGTACTGTTCTCGCTCATCGTGCAAGGGCTGACGTTGAAGCCGCTTATTATGAAGCTGAACCTGACGGAGACGAAGGAAAAGGCGGAAGGCTAGGAGACAATGGCTTCCAGCCGCCATCCATTATAGAGGAAGGATTAAGCAGTTGCAGGGAACCTGCAGGAGCAATGCTCTTGCGGGTTTTTGGCATGGCTTCGTTCTCCCCGTTGCTTTACAGCGGTTAGACGGATTGCTATAATGCGAGTTATTGTTAACTTAAATTATTTTGTGATAGGTTGACAATTAGAATAGGAGAGAATGAGATATGGTCTGGAGGAGAAGGGATGGAACTTGCGAAGAAAAGGGCAGAGCTATGGCAGGAGCTGGCCGGGAAGGCGCTGACAGGGCAACGAATATCGATGAAAGAGGCGCTACCCGTAATCCAGGCTGACAATAGCCATCTGCTTCCGATCTTGCATGCCGCGTACACTGTGCGAAGCCATTATTACGGCAACAAGGTGAAACTCAACATGATTATTAACGCCAAGAGCGGATTATGTCCCGAAAACTGCGGATATTGCTCGCAATCAATCGTGTCGACGGCGCCGGTGAAGACATATTCGCTGCTGGATAAGGATACGCTGCTGGCCGGGGCGAAAGAAGCGATGGAGAGAAAGGCGGGAACATACTGCATCGTGGCATCGGGCAAGGGACCGACGGAACGCGAGCTGGATCAAGTGATTGAAGCGGTGAATGAAATACGGGAAACAATGCCGCTTAAGCTATGCGCCTGCCTGGGCTTGCTGAAGGAAGAGCAAGCGCAGCGGCTGGCGGATGCCGGCGTCAATCGCTATAACCACAATGTGAATACAAGCAGGTCGAATTACGCTTCCATTACGACGACACATACATATGAGCAACGAATAGAGACGTTGCAGCGGGTGAAGGAGGCGGGCATGTCGCCTTGCTCAGGAGTCATCATCGGCATGGGCGAGAGCGACAGCGAAATTGTCGAGATGGCCTACGCGCTGCGGGAGTTGGATGCCGATTCGATTCCGGTCAACTTTCTGAATGCGATACCCGGAACGCCGCTTCAGCATGCTGGCCGCACGATAGCGCTGAAAGCGCTGAAAGTGCTGGCGCTGTTCCGCTTCGTCTGCCCTTCGAAGGAGATTCGAATTGCGGGAGGAAGAGAAGTCAGTCTGCGCTCGTTGCAGCCGCTGGCGCTGTATGCGGCCAATTCCATCTTCGTAGGCGATTATTTGACGACCGACGGCCAAGAGGTGTCGATGGATCATGGGATGATCGAAGATCTTGGCTTTCAAATCGAGCTGAACGCATTGGAAGTAGGCATGGAATAGCAGCCAGCAGTGCCTTACCGGCAGCGCTGCCTCTGGATGACGGGATACTGTTCAGTTTTTCTGCGACGAACGTTTCGCGAGAAGACCTGGATATTCCGTATGGTGGACAACGCTTTGGCATTTTTGTATATAATGAGGTTGGATAGAAGGAAGGACAGGAAGGAGCTTCACTGGTCATGTCAACAACAGCAAAGCAAGGAATATGGATAAATGGCAAGGAGGCGGGCGCGGAGCGGTATTATCCGCTGTATGCTCCGTATGATAGAGCGCTCCTGGCACATGTCGCCCTGGCAGGACGACAGGAAGCGGAAGCTGCGATAGACGGAGCGCACGCCGCTTTCGGTGCGATGAAGGATATGGCTGCCCATGAGCGCTCGGCGATTCTGTACAAGGTCGCAGAGCAGTTGTCCGGGCGCAAGGAGGAATTCGCGCGCTTGGTCACATCGGAAGCGGGCAAGCCGATCCGGACGGCTCGGGCGGAGGTTGAACGGACGATTGCCACGTACCGATTCGCTGCGGAAGAAGCGAATCGGCTATACGGCGAGACAGTGCCGATGGACGCCGCTCCCGGAGGCGAGCATCGTCTCGGATGGACATGGCGGGAGCCGCTTGGCGTGGTCGTCGCGATCTGCCCGTTCAACTTCCCGCTCAATCTGGTCGCGCATAAGTTGGGACCGGCAATCGCCGCAGGCAACACCGTCGTGCTCAAGCCTGCCGAGCAGACCCCGCTCTCTGCGCTTGCGATCGCGGTGCTGTTCCACGAAGCGGGACTTCCCGCGGGTGCGCTGCAGGTGATAACCGGGAATGGAGCGGAGCTCGGCGAGCATCTGCTGGCGGATGCCAGGGTGAAGAAGATTACATTCACGGGAAGCACTCTAGTGGGCAAGGAACTGAAGGCGAAGGCAGGCCTGCGCAAGATGACGCTGGAGCTGGGATCGAATGCAGCGCTAATTGTGGAACCCGATGCGCCGGTAGACGCCATTGTTGACCGGTGCGTGGAAGGGGCGTTCGCCAATGCCGGCCAGGTGTGCATTTCACTTCAGCGGATTTATGTGCACCAGTCGATTTACCGGGCATTCTCCGATGCGTTCATCGCCCGAACCTTGCAGCTGAAGCTTGGAGATCCCGCTCTGGAGGAGACGGATGTCAGCGTCATGATTCACGAGCGAGAAGCCGAGCGGATCGAGCGGTGGGTGCAGGAAGCGTTAGCGGACGGCGCCTTGCTCGGCTGTGGAGGAGGTCGAAGAGGCGCCCTGTACGAGCCTACCGTGCTGTTGAACGTGCAGCCGCATATGGCCGTCTCCTGTATGGAGACGTTCGCGCCGGTCGTATCCATTATGCCTTACAACCAATTGCAAGAGGCCATTGATTGCGTGAACGCTTCCTCGTACGGACTGAATGCAGGTATCTTCACTAATGATATCGATCGAGCTTTCCGCGCGGCCCGTCTGCTCGAAGCAGGCGGCGTGATGATCAACGATATCCCCACGTTCCGATCCGATCATATGCCTTATGGCGGTGTGAAGGAGAGCGGATACGGACGGGAAGGCATTAAATATGCAGTGGAGCATATGACGGAGCTGAAGTTTGTCACCCTGAAGACGCAGCTCTGATAGCGGGAAAGCCAATGGGGAGGGGATTCCGCATTGGCTTTCCCGTTATGTCATAATGGCAAGGGTGAGTGGCATTCTGCCTGCCTACAGCATGGCAAGATTTCTGTAGCGGCACAGCGCCAATAGAGGCCATATGACGGCGTAGCTTTCATAGTGGGCGTAGAAGTGGCCGGGAAGGCCCGCTCCGGTAGGGTATATCGTCTTCCAGTCGTGCTCGCGCAGTAATGCTATCAATCGGGCGACCCCTCGATGAATGGCCTGGGTGGGCTGCTCCCGGCATGCCATAAGCGCTTCCAGCGCCCAGGCCGTCTGGGAAGGCGTGCTGCCGCCAAGCGGAACGTAGCGCCTTCGCGCATCGCTGCTGCAAGACTCTCCCCATCCCCCATCCTCGTTCTGGATGCGCAGCAGCCACTCCGTTCCTCTTGCGATAGAGTCGTGTCCGGCGGGAACGCCTGCAGCCCTCATCCCGGTCAGTGCCGCCCATGTGCCATAGATATAGCATATTCCCCAGCGTCCATACCACGAACCGTCCTTCTCCTGATGCCGAATCAGCCATTCCGCCCCCCGTCGAATGAAGGAATGCCGGATATCCAGTCCCGCATACCGGCCCAAATATTCCAGCGTACGGCCCGTCAGGTCGGGAATCGAAGGGTCGATCGCCGCCGCCTTGGCTCCATCTATCGGCAGCAGGGTAAGCAACTGCTTGTCGTTGTTCTTCTCGAATGCTCCCCACCCGCCGTCCTTATTCTGCATGGACAGCACCCATGCCAAGCCTCTGTTCCATGCTTCCCGATTGCGTGCCGAGCTGTCGCAGGACGAATGAATGGCACGCAGAGCTGCGGTTGTGTCGTCGACGTCGGGGTGAATCGTATTGCTCTCCGAGAACCCCCATCCGCCGGGCTCGGCATTGGGGTTGCGAACGCTCCAATCTCCCCGAGTCCGATGCTGCAGACGAAGCAGGAAGCCGCTCGACCGTACAATCGCCTCATGATCCGGAGGCAGGCGCGCTTCCTGCAGAGCGTGAGACAGCAGTGCGGTGTCCCATATGGCAGAAGGAGAATTCTGTATGGTCGACGTGTCGCCATGCAGCTCGCAACGCATCGCAGCCATGCCGGCTACAGCCTTCGCAATAACGGGATGATCACTCTCGTAGCCAAGGGCGAGCAAGGCGAAGATCATCAGGATGGTACAGCTTGCGTAGCTGTATAGCGTTCCGTCCACTTCAATTCGGTCCAGCATGAATTGCTCTGCTCGCTTGATGGCCGTCTCGCGAATCAGGGCCGGCCGGCCGATCAGTCTGCTCAGCCCGGCTTGCATATTGGCTGCAATATCGTGAGCTTGTGCATCCGCATCGTTCATGGCAGGGGCATTATGCGCCAAGAGATGCGACAGATCCGGAGTCGTCTCCGTCCGCAACGCCAGCTTGCGTTCAGCCATGACGAGCATCGGGACGAGATGGATTCTGGCATAGCTGGAGAAGTCGTACAGACTGACGGGGAAGGAGGGAGGGAACAACACGAGCGGCGGCGGAATCAGGTTAATCGACTTCGGCCACGGCCGCTGCCCCGTAGCGGCAAGGATCGTCTTGCTCAGCACGCTGGTAACGCCGCCGAGCCCGCCGCCAGCCGTAATGAATCGGCGACCAAGACGCATATGCCCGTCGTCATGGCTGCTGTAGCCGGAGTATAATAGCGCATAATATGCGTCTACGGACGACGACAGATTACCGGCTTCCTCATCCTCATACAGGCTCCAGCCGCCGTCTTGTCGCTGGCGGCGGACGATGCGGTCGTGCAACCTGCGAAGAAGAGGCTCATACTTATCGTTCTCAAGAGACCGCAGCAAGATGATGAAGAAGGCGTCGATCGTCGTACCATTGTCAAAGCAGAAGCGCCATGATCCGTCAGGTTGCTGCTGCTGCAGCAATTCTGCGGTCAGGCGCTCGATCTCGCTCTCCGTATGTTGAAGCAAGCCGTTCATTCATTCCGCCCCCTCCTCATCCTGTATAAGACAGTATATGAGAAGAGGGTGCGGGTCATGAGGGAATGCGTATTACCCGATATTGAATTGGCTGACGATGGACTTCATTTGCAGCGACATGTCGCGCAGCTTCTGTGCGGAGCCCGAGATCTCCTCCATGGCGGCCAGCTGCTCCTCGGCCGCGGCGGATACCGTCTGGGCCGCACCGGCGGAATGAAGCGCCACCTTCTCAATCTCCTGAATAGAAGCCGCCACTTCCTCCGTGCTTGCCGACATCTGTTCAGCAGCAGCGGAAGCTTCCTGCACCTGGGTAACAATCGTTTCAGCCGCGGTGACGATTCGGGCGAACGCTTCGCCGGTATCTCGGATAGATTGCACGCCTGCCTCCACTTCGCGCTGCCCCTTCTGCATCGACAGATAAGTGGCGTCTATGCCGCCTCTTACGCCATCGATGAGGGAAGCGATCTGCTCTACTGACTCGTTCGTCCTGTTGGCAAGCTTGCGAATTTCACCCGCTACGACAGCGAAGCCCCGGCCGTGCTCGCCAGATCTTGCCGCTTCAATGGCGGCATTCAGTGCCAGCAGGTTCGTCTGCCCCGAGATTTCCTGTATCGTGCCGACGATCTCCGTAATCTGCTCGGACTGGCCGTTCAATTGCGAGACGACCGATCCCAGATCGTGCATCGTTCCATGAATCTCATTCATCTGCCCGGTAGACTGTTGAATGAGCGTATTGCCCTGCTTCGCTTCCTGAAGCGTCTGCACCGAGAGCTCATATGCTTCGTTTGACGCATCCGCTACGCGTCCGATGCCTGCGGCCATCTCCTCCATAGCACGGGACGTCTCCTCCGTGGACTGAGCCTGAGACTCGTTGCCCATCGCCACATTTGCGATGGAAGTCGACGTCTGGTGAATCGCCTCTTTCGTGCTGCCGATCGTATGGGCCAACTGATCGGATGACGAGGCCAGAATGTTGGAGCTGAGCGACAGATTGCCCACCAGTTGGCGAATGTTCATCGTCAGTTGATTGAAGGATTGTCCCAGCATGCCCACCTCGTCGCGATTGCGGATGTTAAGTTCCTCTCCACGCAGATCGCCCTGCGCGATTTGCTCTGCACGCCGCGTAATCGCCCTGATCGGCCGCGCGATGTGCTGGGCGAATAGAATAAGCGCGGCCGATCCTATCGCGAGACAGCCAGCCAGCGTAACCAGTATGCTTTCGAATATTTTTTTCTGGCCCGCATCGTAATCCTGCATATAGGAGCTAGTCGCGACAATCCATCCCCATTCAGGCGCCATTTTGGCATAGGATACTTTTAGCGCTTCTTTGCCTTCCTTATTGTCCGCTCCGTCAGTATGGGGAAGAGGCCATTGGTAATAGGTGACACCCCCGCCTTCCATTGCGGTTTTGATCAAATCCTGAATGAAAAGAACGCCGTTGGACTCGCTGTTCCAGATGTTCTCCCCTTCCTTCCTCGGATGGGCAAGCAGAGTTCCTGTCTCATCGATGACGAAGAAGTAACCGTTGGGTCCCAAATCGATGTTCTTATTGATGAGGCGTGTACCGTCATCTTGCAGCTCGCCCAGCATCATCGTGGTAACTTGCTCCTTGGCTTCTTCCTCGGTCAGGAATCCCGCCTTCACGGACTTGTCCATGTTCGCAATCATCTCGAGAATGATATTGACGCTCAAATCCAGCTTGCTTTCGATCAGTGCGTCCGTCTCGTCCATCGAGACTTTATAGGACACAAGACCTAAGGTTACAATTGGTACGAACAGCAAAATAAGCGACATCCCCAACAGTTTTTTACGAATGGTCAAGCTAATCTTTTTCTGTACAGTGGCTTGGTTCATCGTGTCTCTCTGTCTCCTTTATGTAGCGTTCCATATATTACTAGAGTACTAGATTTACGTGCGGAAATCAAAAAAACAGGGAGGATTGTGTCGTAACTCGTCGAATGCTTGACTAGAGCTATCATTATTTTTAAAAAATAGCCGACAATATAGATAATAGATATGCTAATTTATACCGAATGAACAGCTTGATCTTACATATACAGGAGGATTACCATGCTATTGAGAAAACGCCTTAATTCAGGAAAAACGTTGAAAACGATTTCTTCATCAGATATATCTGCCAATGACAAGCTTGCCCAAAAGCTGTTCTTCCTGCAAATGACTTCGGATGATATGAAGCAGCTGAAAAAGCTGGATGACATCATCGAGGAGCAAGCGGAAAACATTACAAAGCGCCATTACGCATTGCTGGCGGAAGTGACCGACATGCGAAGCATCGTCGAGAAGAACAGCACTTGGGAGAGGTTGTCCCAAACATTCATCGATTACTTGAAATCGATTCCTCGCGTCGCCATCGACGACGAGTATGTGCAGTACAGAATACGCATCGGGTTGGTGCATAGCCGGATCGGACTGGCTCCTGAATGGTATATCGGCAGCTTTACAAGAGTTTATGAATATTTGGTGCCCACAGTGCTGGAACGCTTTAATGCCAAGGAAGCAAGCGCGATTCTGGTGGCGCTTAACCGACTGTTGACGCTGGATGCCCAGATTACGCTGGAAGCATACCAGCAAGCGCATGAATTTCAATTCATTGAGACGAACAGTGAGATTGTGGAAGAATTGATCCGTATGGATAAAGTAAAGCCGCTGCTTGCGTCCGTTCATGTATCGATGGACGAAGCGACGAGCGTTAGCGCAGCGGCGGAGCAGCTGTCCGCCTCTATACAGGAGGTGGCGGATCATGCCGTGCAGGTAGCCGAGGATACGGATCTGCTCATTGAACAGGCCACAATCGGTCGCGGCATTATAGACGAGTCGCTGAATGGATTTCTGGCGATGGCGGAACGGTTCGCACAGTCGAAAGCACAGTTCGATGAGTTAATGGCGGCGATCGACAACGTCACGGAAGTCGTTCAGCTCATTCGCGAGGTGGCGGATCAGACGAAGTTGCTTGCATTGAACGCATCCATCGAAGCTGCGCGTGCGGGTGAAGAAGGTAGAGGCTTCGCGGTCGTGGCAGCCGAGGTGCGCAAGCTGTCCGAACAGACGACGAATTCGGTAGAGGAGATAGCGGGCCTGATACAGCGCGTGATGGGCAATGCGAGCGCTGTTGGCATGCAGACGCAGAGGATGGCGGAGGAGATGGGCGACAAGGCGGAGCAGTCCAAGGAGGCGATCTCCAGTCTGGACAAGATTATGGAGCAAGTGACATCCATCGGGGGCTCGACCGGCAATATTGCGGCCATCGTGGAGCAGCAGTCCGCGGCTACGGACGACATTAATTCCCGCATTCATGAAGTGTTGAGTCAGATGGAGCTGATCGGGCAAAATGCGAAGAGCACCGGCGAAGATATATACCAAGTGAGCGTGAAGGTGAACGAGCTTCGCCAGCGTTCTCTGCACTATATGCCGGAATTAACCGATGCCCAGACAATCAGAACGGTCAAGACAGATCATATGCTGTGGCGCTGGTGGGTGTACAACAGCATTCTCGGCTTTCATCAACTGGACGGCGAGGCGGCCGGAGACTATCATCTGTGCCGGCTAGGCAAGTGGTACGACAACAACAAGGGAACGTCATCGATTGCGCGCTTGGCGCCGTATCAGCAATTGGACGAACCGCATCGGGCCATCCATCATATCGCCCGGCAAGTGGCTGAGTGCATGGAGCAGGGCAAGGAGG
This sequence comes from Paenibacillus sp. J5C2022, assembly GCF_025567625.1. Classification (GTDB taxonomy): domain Bacteria; phylum Bacillota; class Bacilli; order Paenibacillales; family Paenibacillaceae; genus Pristimantibacillus. The sequence goes on from NZ_JAOQJC010000002.1 coordinate 30,436, forward strand.
AGCAGGCGGCGGAGCTGCTGAAGCAGATGGATCAAGCGTCAAGAAACGTCGTTGAGCATCTTGACAAGCTGGAAGCCGATCTGAAAACCCATCGCAGATAGCAGCTGCTCGCAACAGCACAGCGCCCGACCGTTAGCAAAGGATTGTTGGCGGTCGGGCGCTCGCTGTGTACAGTGCCTATCCCATCGACTTGTAATCGCTGAAATCTACGGCGGAGCCATTGACTGTAGCGACAGCCGGCGCATGATCGCTTGTCTTGAGGGTCAGGGACTGGCCGGATATGGAGGTGAAGCTGACGGATAGCGCGTTCTCCTGTTCGATGAAGCGAGGAGCCAGCGCCAGCGAACGGTCGCTCCATTGCCGCAGTGTATGTATGCCGGCGTCCGCCGCTTCTTGACGCGACATCGCTTCCAGCACGATGCCGTTAAAGCCTGCTTCACTCGCGCGAACGAGGTGACGATCGCTCAGCGTCTCCATCTCGTAAGGCTTCATCAGATGTATCGTCACGAACACATCATTGATCTGACCGATAAGGCCAAGCTGCTCGCAGCTCCATTCGCCTAACGGCAGCACGCCTACGATGCCTTGCTCCTGCGCATCGGGCCGATAGAGCGCTGCCAGCGCATTGCGATGAATCGCAATCGATTCCGCATCGCTGCTGTGGCGCAACGTGCCAGCTTGCGCCTCGCTTGCGGGATGCAGGAAGCAGCATTGATTGACGGAGCCCTCCGAGACGGGGAAGGTCAAGTCCCAGCGATGTTGCTCGTTGTCGAATTCCAGCGTCCGCTCCCACATCGCTCCCAGCGCATAGGAATCATTCATATATACGTAGCTATGCAGCCTGCGCTCGGGTTCATCTATAGAAGCAGGGTATGTTCGCTTCAGCTCCATCGGGAAGGACCGGTTCCATGCTCCGCTGCGAACAGCTTCCGGTACTTCATAAGCAAGCAAGCCCGCATACTCCACTCGCGGCAGTTCGGCCGTCAGGTCGAAGTCTCCGAATTGCACGTAATCCATAGCCGTATTGCGGTCTGCAGGCGCGTCATGCGGCAATGAACGGGATTGCGGCCCGACCCATGCACCCTTCAAATAATAATCCGCCCGTTCCATCCACAGCCACTCCAGCAGCAGCTCGATATCTCGCTTTATCTCGGCGCTCTGAACGATCTCCCAAGCGGTGGCATAAGCTTGCACCCAATGCCAGAACCATGGCAAGATGCCGTATTCCGTCATGCCATGGCGCTTCAGCTGAGCACAGGTTGCTTTCACCCGTTCATGGCTTGCCTTCAGCAGCTCTTCGTCTTGCATATATTCAGCGAATATGAGCCCGGCTGCTGTATGCTTGGCTTCATGATGATGATACAGCTTGAGCGGTTCGGCATAGTAACGGGATTGGTACATATGTCGAATTGCCTGGTCGTAAGCGGATTGCAGGGATGGGGACAGCTTCTCCTTGTATCTGGAATAGAATAAGACCATAAGAGGTCCCATTAATTCAACAGGCAAAGGATGGATGCGCGCTTGCTCCGGACAATCGCCCAAATTGAGCGGCCAGTGTCCGTATGTAGAGCTGTCCGGGTCTTGATCCTGCAGGGAGAGAACCTTGAGCATTACTTTCTCCGCCAGCTCCATGGCAGATTGCGCTTGAATTGGCAGCTCGTATGGCTTCGAAGCCGCAACGAATAAGTATGAAGCGTAGTAGAAGTTGTCTCGAATATCGCCATGGAACCATAATCCGCTTTCCTGCAGCGGTTTCCGGCATGCTTGCTGTGCCGTTTGCCGGATAATACGAGATTGGCGTTCATGCAATGTTGTCAATGCAGCTACTTCCTTTCTATCAAACATTCTGATTATAGAGCTATCATAACATAGGAATGGAAAGAGAGCCTGCTCAATTGCCGATGGCAGACTTATCCCATGAAGGTACCGTGCAAATTCCGTTACTATATTGAAAGGAAATTCGCGTATGTTACAATGTACCTGAACCCTGTTCGTTGCTTTCATCGTGTTGGAGAGGGAGTGTGACGCATATGACGGACATTGTCAATCGGTACGAAGTGGCAGAGGTTGAAGCGATAAGGCGGGCCGGATTCGTCATCTACTCGGTCGAAGGCAATGAGATCGGCGTATTCGCGATAGGCGAATCCTTCTACGCATGGCGCAATCGATGTCCGCACGCCGCCGCTCCCGTCTGCGAAGGAGCGGTATGTGAATCCGACAGACGCCTTCCGCTTGCCGGAACGAACTTGCCAGCAAGTGAATGCGAAGGGCGAAGGATTACGATCAAGTGTCCGTGGCATGGCTGGGAGTTCGATCTGCGAACGGGTCGGCATGTGGCTACCGAGAAAGTGAAGCTGCAAGGCTACAAGGTGGAAGTGGAGAATGACCGTGTGTATGTGTTCATGTAATTAGACAGCTGGAGTGGTCATGGGATGTCAGAGAGGTTAAGCATCTGTTCCGGATTGCCTTGGGAGCCGGTTGTAGGTTACAGCAGGGCGATAAAAGTTGGAAATATGGTTGAAGTGAGAATCTTGATTGATCCGGATTTTTTGGTTGAAATAAAAGTACAGGCGATTTTAAGCGATGCGGCGCATAAGCCGTTGCCAGGATCGTTTACCTAATCGGTAAACTTCATGGCAACGGCTTTTTTTGATTAAGTCTTTATCGATGAACACAATCGCATCATGCATCAATGGCGATATACCGACATCGGGTTACAAAAACACACATTTCCATTTGGCAACTGTTACAAATTTTCAAATTTTTGTTGCTCGCGAATATAAATTCCACTATACTTAAATAGGTACTATTACCCAATTGGTATTTGGTATTATAGAACTATTTTCGGAGATTGCGAGGTGCGAATATGCCTTACTTCTACTTCAAGGAAATATGGACGCCTTTGAAGCTGCTAGGCATCAAGTTATATAAGGACGAATCGGAGCACTTGTGGGTTAAGTTCTGGAGCAGAGACCGCAGGAAAGTGTTCAAATAAGGTTGGCAGCGATGGAATTTACATAATAATTAAAGAGAAGTCTCCCTCAACCGCCAGGTGAAGGCCGGTTGAGGGAGACTTTTTGTACTGAGGGCTCATCGACTATGTCATGTCTGTCGCGGCAAACTTAGCGCGACTCATTGTCCAGCAGCGCCAGCAGCACGACGACTGCTTCCGAGCGCTTGGCAAGCTCGCCGGGTGCGAAGCGGTTGCCGCCGCGGCCTTTCATAATTCCGGCTTCTACCGCTGCCGCGATATAGCCTTGCGCCCATACGGGAGCATCATCGGCGTCCGAGAATGGAAGCTTCGCTTCCTTCACTGGTTCCAGCTCCAGAAGGCGCACGGCCAGCGTCGCAATCTCCGAGCGGGTAATCGGCTGATCGGGTCTGAACGTTCCGTCGTCATAACCGTTGATCAGTCCGGCCTTCACCGCGCGTCTGACGGCATCTGCGGCCCAGTCGGGAATCAGCTTCGCATCCGCGAATGCCAGCTCCCCTTCCGCCTTCCCTCTGTCAGGGAAAGCACGCATGAGCAAGGTGATGAATTCCGCGCGCGTTACTTGCTTCTCCGGCCGGAAGCTTCCGTCCTGGAAGCCTTCCGCGATTCCCAGCTTTGCGGCGCGAAGGATGGCTTGCTTGGCCCAGTGACCCGTAATGTCCTTGAAGGAAGGTTCAGCGTAATTGCCGGTATCATCAGTGCCGCCATCGTCCGGATTATCGCCGTCATCCCCGTCATCGCCGTCGTCAGGATTCGGGGAAGGTACTGGCCCAGGATAGGACGGGAGGAATACGTCCACTTCATGCTGATCGGACAAGCTGCCATAAGTAGCCGTTATAACGGATTTACCGTAACGGAGAGCGGTCGTCTTGCCGCTATCGCTGACGGCAAGCACATCGCTGTTGCTGCTTGAGAAGCTGACGCCTTCCAGAATCGGGATATCGTTCCCGCCGCGCAGCATACCCGTTACTTGCAACTGATCGGACTGTCCGGTGCGCAAGGATTTTTTGCCCGATACAGCTATACCCGTCAAGATCGGAGCGGCGATCGCGTTGCTTGCTTCACTCTCGTTATGCAGCCGGTCCAGCGCCGTTACAGTATAAGTGTAATCCGTCCCCGGCATAATCGAAGTGTCGATGAAGGTCTGCACGTCGCTGTCCGCTTGCTTGCGCACCTTCGCGACCATATTCCCCGGATTTGTTATATCCGGCGCTGTAAGGCCGCTCTGGCGATAGAGCACGTAGTAGGAAGCGCTGCTGTCTTCCGGCGCATCCTGCCATTGCAGTGTGACGCCATCGGCGGCAGGCGCTGCGCTAAGTGTCGGCGCTGCCGGCGCTTCATGATCGATCCATGGCATGGTCGGCGGCAGAGCGGGGTAGCGGTACAACTCGTCGGTCATACGGTCCCGCATGCCGTGCGGATTGGCCAATACGCTATTGGCGCTGAAGAACATGCTGCCGTCGATATCGTCCTGGAAGCTGCGATTATATTTGATTTGATTGTATATTTCCTCAGGATCTTCCCAGCTTGTATCGACCCGATACATCGCCTGTCCGACATACAGGTGGACATTGCGGCCGGAGGTGACCTGTCTCCACCATTCCAGCACCTTCTCATAAGCGGCGGGTCCGTATCCGAAGTGCCAGTAGTCTTGCGGCGCGATGTAATCTAACCAGCCCTCCTCCACCCAGCGCTTCGTATCGGCATTGAGCGCATCGTAGCTCTGCAGGCCGTTCGTATCCGAGCCAGACGGATCGCTTCCCTTATTGCGCCATATGCCGAACGGACTGATGCCGAATTTCACATGCGGTTTGCTGCTCTTGATATCCTCCGACAACGCTTCAATGAGCGAATCGACATTATTTCTCCGCCACGCGGCTTTATCGTCGAATTCGCCGCGGTACGCGAGGTATTCCTCTTCGTCAGGGAAGTCTCCGCTGGCGGGGTAGGGATAGAAGTAGTCATCGAAGTGGACGGCGTCGATATCGTAGCCGTTCACGACCTCCATCACACTGTCGATCACATACTGCTTGGCTTCGGGCACGCCGGGATTGAAATAAAGCTTGCCGCCGTAAGCTTCTACCCAGTCCGGATGCTGCTTGGCAGGGTGGCCTTCGACTAGATTGTCCCAGTTGTCTGTCATGCTGATCCGGTAAGGGTTGAACCAGGCATGGAACTCCATATTCCTTGCCTGCGCTTCCTCTATCATGAATGCGAGCGGATCGTAGCCGGGGTCTTGTCCCTGAACGCCTGTCAGCCACTCTGACCATGGAGCATAGCTGGAAGGATAGAAGGCGTCGGCAGTCGGTTTAATTTGTACGATGATGGCATTGATGCCCGTTGCCGCCAGTTCGTCCAGCAACGCTCGGAAGTCGCTCTTCTGCTCCTCCTCCGTCGTTACTCCCTTCTGCGGCCAATCGATGTTCTCGACGGAAGCGATCCATGCCGCTCTCAGCTCGCGCTTCTGCGGCAGTTGCTCCGCGAACACAATCAGAAGGTAATCTATCAATTTGTCCTCGAACACCGCTCTAATTCTGGTCGTTCCGGCCGCATGCGCGGACACGAGTCCGTCTTCGTTCACATCGGCTACTGCGGGATTGCTGCTGGTGTACGAAGCTTGTGCCGTAACGTCCACTTCCTCTTCCAGCAGCGTATAAGCTGCCATGACCCGAAGAGACTTCGACTCTCCCGCAGTTAGGGGCGTCAGATCCGCGATGCGAATGCTCTGCAGAACCGGTACCGGATCGGTGACATTCAGTCCGTACGAGAAACTACGTCCTTGCCACTCGGCGGAGATGATCGAAGAACCTTCGCCGACTGCAATGATCACCCCGTTGCCGTCGACGGTTGCGACGCTGGTGTCGCTGCTGGCGAATGCAATATTCGCTGTCTCTGGCGACAATGCCATTCCATCCGGATTGCCCTCGTAGAAGGCAACTGCCTGCAGCTGCTCCATTGCGCCCGTCTCCAGATGCGTGCTGCCCATCAACTCTATTCCGAGCAGAGCTGCAGCGCTGTCTCCGACTGAGAGCATGTAGGAAGCTTGCAGCCCTGCGTATTCCGCCGATATCGCGGTCATGCCGGGGCCGACAGCCGTTACCGCACCTGTCGAATCTACCGTAGCGACCGAAGGATCGCTGCTGACGAATGCAGTGCCTGCTGTGACTTGCTGCAGAGCGGAGGCGCCGGCCATCGTGGCGAACGCTTCCGCTTGCCGCTGTTGTCCGACGGCCATCCCGGCCAGTCCGCTTATCTCAAGCAAGACTGGATCGGCGTCATGGTAGATGGCGCTTAGTTGATCGAAATAGACCGTTCCGCTATTTTTGTTGTTGTCGTCGAGCTCCGCTATGTACACTTGCCTCAGCTTGATCGGACCCGGCAATTGGTCGGGGACGTCTGCGGTTACATAGCGCCAGCCGTGCCAATTGAACTGCCGGACTTCCGTGAAGCTGATATAATGCGTCTTGCTGTCGGCATCCTGCAGCAGGCCGCGCAGCCAATGCTTGTTGCCGTCGCCGTATACCCACATCCCGATTTTGGAAGGCGAGCCATCCAGCACTTTGCCGCTGCTGCCGTTGAAATGCATATAAGCGGCGGATGTGCCGGACGTGCCGGTGAAGTCATAACTGAACTTGCCGGCATAATGCCCGTACATGACAGGGCCCGGCCTTGCGTCAAGCTCCAACATTGTTGAGTCTGGAACCGTTCGAACGCCTGAAGTGGTAATGTCTCCGATATCCTCGAAGTCTTCGATGATGACGGCATGCGCGAGAGGCGAAGAGATCAATGAAGGCGCTTCCGTAAGAAGCTGAGGCTGTCCATATACATTGTCCGTCACCGTGCTGCTGTCGGACTTCACTGTTTCTTCAGCATTCACCGTCTGGGAAGCGCTTTCGGCAAGTGGCGTAATGGGGAATAAAGCCGCCCATAGAATAGCCGTTGCGACAAGCAAGGGGAGCCACGGCTGAAGCTGTAACCATAATTTCAACACATCACAACCTTTCTAAAATAATGTTTCGAAATAAAATTTCAATATAACTTTGTGTTTTAGTATAAAATTTTCAAATACATTTGTATATCGTGAAAATAGTCCCTTTTTATTTCCATACGCAAGGCTTATTGCTCGCAAAATGCGACACTAAACATCCTTATTCTGTAAGCCGGCAGAACTAATAATGTCGAAACTTTCGCATTGGCATATTTCTTCCAACTGAGGGGGAAGCTAACGGAGTCGGGCTGGATTATTTTTCATTGCACAGGATCGTCTGGGGGGGATAGGAGTGGAGGCAACGTTTTCTAATAAGCAGATGACATTTCTGCTATTGCTATCGCTCGGCATATCCAATCATGTCATCGTCATTCCGCATCTGCTTCAAGCGGCTGGACGAGACGCATGGATGAGCATTCTGGTTACATATGTATTCCTTATCGCTTGGAGCTTGCTGCTGCACAAGGTGATAAAGTCCATGAAGCACAATTCGATGATCCCATGGCTGCAATCGCGCGTAGGGCGCGCAGGATACTGGATAATCGGCGGTTCCATGGCTTGCTACTTTCTACTGATGGGTCTCATTATCGTGTACGATACAACCAAAAATGTGAGCATTTACTTTCTTCCCAATACCCCTATCGAAGTGACCATCGTCTGCTTCGTGCTGGTCGCGTACGGCGCAGCCAGAACGGGGCTGAAGACGATTGTATTCGTAGCGGCCGTTACGCTTCCCATCGTCTGGATGCTGGGTGTAGCCGTGTCGCTTATGACGAAAGGAAGCAAGCAGTATGGCTTGCTGCTTCCTCTCTTCTCGGATGGTTACATGCCATACTTATATGGCGGGATTATCGTATTCGGCGGCAGTATTGATTTCATTGCCCTGCTGATGCTGCAGCACCGGATGGAGAAGCCCATTAAGTATGGCACAGTATTTGTCATGCTGTCTCTGCTTGTGGGATTGATTCTAGGGCCGTGCATGGGTTCGCTGGCGGCGTTCGGTCCTGCTGCTGCAAGCAATCTTCGCTTTCCCGCGTTTGAGCAATGGCGGCTCGTCATTATCGGCAGATATATCAATCATGTTGATTTCCTGGCCGCGTTCCAGCTTATGGCGGGAAGCCTGGTGCGTGCGGCTCTGTGCATTCACGTCTGGAGTGAACTGATAGGCAGTCAATTGTCTGCGAAGAAGCGTCAGTTCGTCATCATCGGTGGAGCATTGCTCATGGCGCTGCCTTCTCTGCTCAAGCCCGGCGATATTTTGGTTCAAAGCGTCATGCACCGCTATTATTATATGTTGTCGCTCCTGTACGGAGTGTTGTTCGTAGCCGTTCTGTATGCTGTATCCCACATACAGCCAAGGAAGGGGGAATTGGAGAAGTGAAGAGGAATCAGAAGGAAGAGATGCTGTATGCCGACATGGAAGTGTTGCTTCAGGAAGGGAGCTTAACGCTGTCTGCGTTGAAGCTGCAGCTTGCTTTGTATGCCGACGTTCACTTTCCCCCCCTTCCACAAGTGGACAAGGCGGACAAGCTGACCGCTCTGTACTGCCAAGGGATGACGGACAAGGTGCAGTTGAACGAATATTTCGTACGCATATGCCAATTTGTCTCGAATGCCGAAGCGCATCCGGAGAGCCCCGATCCAACGGGAGAATATCATGAGCTTCCGCTTATTGAACAAGTCTACTCCTTTAACGGCATGATGGAAGAGCTGTTCTCGGGAAGCTTCATCCTCTATATAGAGGGATCAACGTACTTCTGGTCGGTGGACGTGTCGAAAGTCCCCCAGCGCTCGATTGAGGAATCCAATACGGAAATATCCATTAAAGGACCGAAGGATGCATTCACGGAGGATATTTATACGAACATATCTCTCATTCGGAAAAGGCTGCATACGGGGCTGTTGTTTTGCGAGGAATTCGAAATCGGCAGCTTGAGCAAAACGAGCGTAGCTCTGTTGTATTTGCAGGACAGAACGAAGCCGGAGATCGTAGCGGAAGCAAGAAAGCGTCTCGAAACAATGGAGACGGAAAGCCTGCTAAGCAGCGGTCAATTGGAGCAATGGCTGTCTGACAGAACCTTCTCCCTTGTGCCGCTCATTGATTATATCGGCAGGCCGGATTATATCGTGGATACACTGCTGCGAGGCAGATTCGCCGTCATTGTCGACGGATCGCCCATGGCATTGCTCGGCCCGAGCAACTTCCTGGAGTTGCTCAAGACGCCTGAGGATACGCATTTCCCTTATTATTATGTGATGATCCAGCGTCTGCTGCGTCTGTTTGGCTTGCTGCTCAGCATTTTGCTCCCGGGCTTCTGGATTGCGATTGCAACCGTCAATTTGGACCAGCTTCCGTTCTCGCTTGTGTCCACCGTCGTCATTTCTCGTGAGGGAGTTCCGCTCCCTACCTTCCTGGAAGCGTTCATGCTGCTGTTCCTGTTCGAGCTGCTGAGGGAAGCGGGCATAAGGCTGCCGAAGGCGGTCGGACAGACGATCGGCATCGTCGGCGGCCTTATTATCGGCGATTCCCTTATAAGGGCCGGCCTTGCCTCCCCGACATTGCTCGTTGTAATTGCCATCTCTGCGGTAGCTACATTCGCTTTAGTGAATCAGTCGCTCTCCGGCAGCGTCAGCTTGCTAAGAGTGGTGATCATGATCGTATCCGCCTATCTGGGCATATACGGTTTTATTCTGGCGATGTTCGCCATATTGATCTACCTGTGCAGGATGGAGACATTCGGACTTCCTTATCTTGAACCAATAGTGTCGCTGCGCTTCCGGGAATGGCTGTCGGCCTTCTTGGTCAATCCGCTCAAGCGCAAGCGATTCGCCGCAGATATGCTGAAGAAGAAGAAGGGGTGAACGGGAGTGCGACGGTACATGTTGATAGCGGCGGTCTTTGCGGCGGTCGCTTTATTGACAGGCAGCTGCGATACGGATACGAAGGATATCGAGAAGTTGAATTATGCCACCACGATCGGGGTCGACTTCAAGGATGGAAAGTACATCGGCTACGTGCAGTTCGTCAACCTGCCTTCCATTGCGAAGCAAGCCGACGGCAAGAAGGAATCGGCGAAAATATGGATCGGGAAAGGGAAAGGTGAAACGTTCGAGGAGTCGTTTTTTGATATTTATCGCACTTCGCAGGAAAGAATTTTTTGGGGGCACTTGACGGCTATCGTCATTAGCGAGTCAGCCATCAAGCAAGGAATCGAATCGATCTATGACAGCTTCAGCCGCTATTATGAATTCCGCTTGACGCCTTGGGTGTTCGGAACGAGAGCGTCTGTCGAAGATATATTGAACGCAAAGGGATTCTATGAGCAATCGCCACTCAGCACGATCCTCCATGATCCGGAGGGCATCTATTCGCAATCGTCACAGATCCGTTCCATCCGGCTTCACAGGTTGATGAGCCAAGTGAACGAACCGGCCTATACGACCGCTATACCTACACTGACTATGAATAAAAAAGCTTGGACGAATAATGGCAAGATGGAGCCAAAGCTAATGATTGACGGTGCCATCTTTTTGGAGAATGAGAAATATATGGGATACATCCCGCTCAAGCAGCTGCTGGGACTGCGCTGGATACAGCCACAGACGATAAGGGCGGCGATAGAAGTGCCCAGTGTGAAAAATCCGACGGTCGTCATGATTGTAGACAAGCCGAAAACCAAGTTAACGATGCTGTCAGATGGGGATAAACCTCAATTTTCGATCAACTTAAAGGCGTCGGGATATATTACGAACCGTTCGAAAAATCAGATGCTGCAGTCGCTAGAGATGGATAAAGCGACAGAGGAGGCGATTGCAAAGCAGATTCAGGAAACCTACGACAAGGCAAGAGCAAAGGGAATCGACATCTACAATTTCCAATACCAAATGTTCCGTTATCACAACCGATTGTGGAAATCGCGTCATCTTAGCCACAAAAAATTGATAGCAAAAGATACGGTCAAGAATATTTCAGTGCGCATAAAGGTGAAGCATACAAGCTCCGAGAAAAATACGCGGGTGCAGCAGGAAAAAGAATAGTCAGGGAAGTGGCCTGCGACAGCTCGATGCCGCAGATCACTGGCACGCATTGATTTACAGCTGCTTCATCAACTGAAGCAAAGCTAGAGAGGCGTCCGCAAGCGTAACCTGAGCGTTCCCTGTGAAGCTGCCGTCTGTCATCGCGGTGTCAAAAATGTCTTCCCGATGCGATAAAGTCCGAAGGCGTCATGCCGGTTATTCTCTTGAACATGCGGAAGAAGTAAGAGGCGTCGTAATAGCCCAGGTATTGAGAGATAACCGATACGCTCATATCCGAATTGCTTAGCAAATTGCAAGCCTCCATAATTCGCAGGTGGTGCATGTAACGAATCGGGGTCTGACCATACACTTCCTTGAAGAGGGCCGTTGTGTAGCCCGGCGATCGCTGGATGAGCGACGCAAGCCGTTCAAGCTCGATCGGCTCGCGGTAATGGTCCAGCAGATAAGCATTGATCGTCTCCGCGAAGATCATTCTGCTGGGCGCCAGCTCCGGATTGTCAAGCGCATGGCCCAGCAAGCCGATCAATTCCTGAACGATGCCCTCGCACACCCACTTCCGGTATCGCTTGCTTCCTCTCCATTCATCGATCATGCGGCGGAACCGACTGTGAACGTATTGGAAGTTGCTTATTTTCACCTTGAGAGCTTTCCCTTCATTCAGGTAGGGTATAGCTTGTTCGCCGGATTCGCCGCTCTCTGCTGTAAATAGCAGAGTATGCTTCTGATGCAAGGTATCGGCATAATTGCTGCCTTCACGTAGCGTGGCTTGCGGTATGAACAGAAAATCGCCCCGCTCTGCGATCATTTCCGTTCCGTTCAGCACATATCGAACCTTCCCGTCCTGCACGAGCACGAATATATGGCATGTCATGACTTCGGGATGAGTCCGCCAATTGGGAATGCGATCGTCATAATTCGCGCTATGGATGTTAATCATCAATTCTCCTCCTTCGGAGCCTATTGTCAATTGTGATACTTCATATTGGAATTGTACAACTGCAAATGGAATTGTACGTGGACGATTCCCGGAACTATAAATTATGATGAATCCATATTGATAAGCAGGAAGGGGAAATGTACAAATGAGAGTATTGCTTCTTGATCTGGATGCGACAAGACCCGATCATCTGGGCTGTTACGGCTATCACCGGAACACATCGCCCAATATTGACAGGATAGCGGCCGGTGGCGTTCGCTTCAATAACTATTATACATCGGATGCGCCGTGCTTTCCTTCCCGGACTGCACTGATGACGGGCCGCTTCGGCATTCACAATGGCGTCGTCGGACACGGCGGTACTGGTGCGGATGTCCGCCACGACGGGCCGAGCCGCGACTTCCGCTCAAGTCTGGACTGGGAGAGCTTCCCGTCCTTGTTCCGCAGGGCGGGCATGAGGACAGCGCTGGTCAGTCCTTTCGGAGAGCGGCATTCCGCCTATACGTTCTATGCCGGATTCAATGAAATCCACAATCATGGCGGCGGCGGTGCGGAGTCTGCCGAAGAAGTGAACCCCGTCGTACTGGACTGGATCGAGCGCAATGCGTCGGATGACAACTGGATGCTGTATGTCAATTACTGGGACCCGCATACCCCATACCGCGCGCCGGAGTCCTTCGGCAATCCATTCCAGAACGATCCGCTTCCAGAGTGGATTACGGAAGAAGTGTTGGAGCAGCATATACGTCATGTCGGTCCGCACGGGGCGAACGAGATCAATATGTACGACAATGCGACGTTCCCTCAATTCCCACGCCATCCCGGCGAGATCAAGTCCATGGCCGATCTGCGCAAGATGATTGACGGCTATGACTGCGGCATCCGGCATATGGACGAGCATATCGGGCAGCTGTTCCAAGCGCTGGAGAACAAAGGGGTGCTGGATGATCTGTATATTATTATTACCGCGGATCATGGCGAGAATATGGGGGAACTAGGCCTCTACGGCGAGCATGGCACGGCCGATCACTTCACTTGCCGCATTCCGATGATTATGAAGGGACCCGGGCTGCAAGCAGGCTTGGCGGACGACGGATTGCATTACCATCTGGATCTGCTGCCGACAATGGCGGAAGTGATGGGAATGAAGCCTGCCGCCAGATGGGACGGAAGAAGCTATGCAGACACGCTGCTCAAAGGCGAGGATACCGGCCGAGACTTCGTCGTCGTCTCGCAATGCGCCCACGTATGCCAGCGCAGCGTCCGGTTCGGCGACTGGATCTATATCCGCACCTATCATGACGGCTATCATCTCTTCGAGAAGGAAATGCTGTTCAATCTTGTGGATGATTATCATCAGCAGCACAATCTGGCGAAGGAACGTCCGGATCTGTGCAAGGAAGCCGTCTATTATTTGAACGAGTGGCATGACGAGATGATGAGCACGATGGAGCATGATGTCGACCCGCTCTGGACCGTCATGAAGGAAGGCGGACCTTATCATGCGAAGGGCCATCTCCCCAAGTATGTCGAACGGCTAAGAGCGACGGGCCGCAGCGAAGGAGCGGAGGAGCTGATCAAGCGCCATCCGCGAGAGATGGCCTGACAGCGGCGGAGCTAGCGCATCCCGATTGAAGAGGGCTAACCCCCTCTTCTTTCCTATCGTCAAGATCGGCGCTCGATTTTAATGGATACGAGATTCTGTCTGTCGCTATTGACAATATAGAGCAGTTGCTCCGCCATGTAGCCGGAGGAATATCGGAAGCCTCCGGTTACCCAATACATCAGGATGCCGATGAGGGCATAGGAATGATGGTAGACGTAAAGGTTCATATCGATCTCCTTCTGCTCCTCCGGGAAGTGGAATTGGAATTCATGCAACAACATATGCTGAATGCTCTGACACAGACGTTCCTGAAATCCGGTGTTGGATTCTCTGTCCAGGAGCAGCGAGAATATAGGGCGGTTTGCTTCGACATAATGAAATATTTTGATAGTGTGATGCGTTAACAGGTCCACTTGCAGCTGATCCTTGTTCTCGTAAGGCTTCCGGAATGCGGACATAAAGCCTTGAATCGTATCGTTCATTATTTCCTCAAGCAAGTCGTCCTTATGCTGATAATGGGCATAGAAGGTTCCCCTGTTGTAATTGGCTTGCCTGCATATTTCGGTAATGGTGATGCTGCGGAAAGGCTTGTCCGTCATCAGCTCCACCAGCGCTTCCTTTAACGCGCTCTTCGTCCGGACTATTCTTCGGTCCGTCTGAGTTGGCATCGCACAAGTCCCCCTGACTTTGTTCGTTTTTCCTCCCTAACCATACAATAGATGAGAAGATGCATGTTACCGTACAATCTATGAAGGTTTGTTGATTGAAAGCGGTTTATGACCATTATATAATGAACATGTGTTCAAAATCCAACAACTGTTTTGGAGGGGTACAGATGAGACTGAATGGAAAAGTAGCGATTGTAACAGGAGCCGCTTCAGGGATGGGCAGGGCAATGGCGGAGCTGTTCGCCCGGGAAGGCGCGAAAGTGGTTGTTGCGGATATGAACGTCGAACTTGTCGGTCTTGTTGTCGAAGAAATAAAGAGAAACGGCGGGGAAGCGACAGGCGTAGTCGTGAACGTCGCCGACAATTCAAGTGTGGAAGCGATGGTAGCTGCAGCGGTCGAGCAATACGGCTGCTTGAATATACTCGTGAACAATGCCGGTATTATGGATAACTTCGTACCGGCGGGAGAAGTGACGGACGAGCTGTGGAATAAAGTGTTGGGCGTTAATTTGAGCGGACCGATGATGACCTGCAGAGCCGCTCTGGCGATCATGAAAGAGCAGGAGGATGGCGGCGTTATTATTAACAATGCATCCGTAGGCGGCCTGTTCGGGGCACGCGGCGGCGCATCTTATGTCGTCTCGAAGCATGGCTTGATCGGATTGACCAAGAATATTGCGGCAACGTACGGCGGGAATGGGAAAATTCGTGCCAATGCCATTGCGCCGGGTGCCATCAATACGAATATCGGCTCTACGATTACGGAGCCGAATCCGCTTGGACTCGCCGCGATCGGAGCGGTTGGACAAGCGCCTTCCGGTGAAGCCGCGGAAGTGGCGGCAGCGGCCTTGTTCCTGGCTTCCGACGAAGCGAGCTTCGTGAACGGCACGACGCTGACGGTGGATGGCGGCTGGACTTCGCGGTAAGAAGGGCGTGTCACACAATTTCATATGGCAATGAGAAAAGGACCTCATACCCGATTCGTATCGGGAAGAGGTCCATTTTTTTCATTTTTTTCTGCTTATTTAGCCGTTACGCCGCCATCGACTGCCAGCTCGGCGCCGGTAATATAGGAAGATTCATCGGAAGCCAGGAACAATACGGCTTGCGCCACTTCGGACGCCTCGCCGACTCTCGGCAGAGCCGTCTGGGACAGGAACCATTGGTTCATCTGCTCATTCTGGATGAGATGCTCGCTCATCGGCGTCGTAATAAAGCCGGGATGCACGGAGTTGACGCGGATGTTGAACTTTCCGTAGTCGACTGCCGCCGCTTTGCTCAGCAGCCGGACGCCGCCTTTGGAAGCTGTATAGGCACCGGCGCCGCTTCCGCCGGTCAAGCCCGCGATGGAAGAAATGTTGATGATGGATCCCTGCTTGCTCGTCATCATATGTGGAATGACATGCTTCATGCCGAGAAATACACTGGTCATATTGATGGCTATGACCTTGTCCCATTGCTCCAGCGTCGTCTCCAGCATGCTCGTTGCCAATGAGATTCCCGCATTGTTCACGAGAATGTCGATCTTGCCGAACTTGCCGATCACCTCGCTGACGATAGTCGACCATTGCTCCTCGGAAGCGACATCCTGCTTGTAAGCGACGGCAGTGCCTCCGCCAGCCCGAATGTCGGCCGCCGCTTTCATCACATTGCTCTCATTAATGTCGGTCAAGACGACTTTCGCGCCCTCCTGAGCGAGAAGCTTGGCTTCCTCCAATCCCATGCCGCTGCCTGCACCTGTGACGATAGCTACTTTTTCATTAAGACGATTCATAGATATGACCTCCCTGAGGATAGTGATGGTAATGAATTCGATAGTGATAGTTATGACTATCACTATGTTAATTCATTATATCACCACTGCACGCGTTCGACAATTGTTGTGAGGCAAGGGGTTGAAGAGTATAATTTGGGATAGAGATTGAGGACGTGGAAGGATGACATAATGAAACCGCAGGAACGTTATAAGCAGGAGAGGGAAGAGCAGAAGAAGCAGCGCTCCCAACATATATTGCAAGCGGCGGAGAAGGTTTTTTTTCGCAAAGGGATGGAATTTACAACGATGAATGATATTGCAGAGGAAGCGAATATCGGGGTGGCGACCGTATTCAGACATTTTCCCAATAAGGAGAGCTTGATGGCTTCTATCGCCAGTCATATGATGGGGGAAATTCTGGATAGCTTTCAAAGGATCGCGGATAGGCCTGTACCTTGTCTGGAGAAGATCGGCGAGCTGTTCGATTATTTCATCACGCTGCTGGAGGAGAACCGAAGCTCGTTCATCAAGTTCATGGAGGACTTGCATTTGAATGTATCTCATTCCGGTCAGGCGAATGGAATGCTGGAGGACAGCGAGACTGTTGGACGACAAATATTCGAGGTGTTCGGTTCGATTATAGAGCAGGGGGAAAGCGACGGCTCCTTGCGAAGCGATTTGGAGACGCGCGAAGTTCTGCTAACGGTCGTGAATGCGTTCGGATTGTTCTCAAGCAAGCTGTCGTATCAGAAGAACGTGCTATTGCTCCCGACCGATGTGGAGCCGGAGCGGCAGTTGGCCATTATGAAGACGATCATACTGGCTTACTTGAAGGCATGACCACCGCTCCGGATCGTCATGCTCACATTAGTGCATGACGAGTTAACCTTCGTGACGCTTCAAGACGGCGTCTACCTTCGACAAATGCTCTTGTAGACGCTGGACGGACAGTTCGGCGTCGCTAGCGGCAATGGCTTCATAAATCGCCCGGTGCTCGTCCAGCAAGCGGGTGGAAGTGGCTTGCTCCCGATAAAACCATAGCTCCCGCGTTCGGCCGATTGTCTCGGTCAGCCGCTGCGTCAGAGAGCTCATAAGCTCATTAAGCAGCGAATTATGGGAAGCTGCCGCGATGGCAGTATGGAAGTCGACGTCGGCCCGTTCGCTCTCGGCCGTATCGTTATGCGCTGCAGCCTGCGCCATTCTGTCCAGAATGGCTTCCAGACGGGCCAAATCTTCTTCCGTTCGCCTGCTGGATGCCAGCTCCGCCGTACCTGCCTCCAGTACTTTGCGCACCTCCAATATTTCACGCAGCGACTCCGCTTCACGGAACAGAGAGCCGGCTCCGTGCTGCTCCCCGGAGGGCAGCGTCTTGCTGACGAATGTGCCTCCGCCATGACGGATATCCAGCCATCCCATCGCTTTCAATGCGCTCAGCGCCTCGCGTATGGTTGATCGTCCGACGCCGAACGATTGCGACAGATCGACGACCGACGGGAGCTTTTCTCCCGGCAGAAGCTCGCTCCCCTTTATCCGTTCCAGAAGAATCCGGCTTACGATTTCGTGACCTTTCTCCGTCTCTATTTTCATCTTTCGCATAGGCGTTCCTCCAACCTCTAATACTTCCATTGACTGCCTGCCATGAACGATTTCAAGCTTTGTTGCAATTTTCTCTGTTGCTTTAGTATAAGCATACGTTATAATGAATGAAAAGTCATCAGATGACCTGATCTATATAGACGTGAAGCGGAGGGGATGCTAGTGCAAGCAGAATTGGGCAAAAAACTACGGGCTATTGTCGGGGAGAAGTGGTTCAGGGACGATCAGGAAGCACTCGTCGCGCATTCGTATGACGGTACACCGATGCTGCAGTCGCTGCCTGAAGGAGTGATCTATCCTTCCTCGACCGAGGAAGTGTCCGCCATTATGAAGGTGCTGTCGGAGGCTCGCATACCGCTCGTCAGCAGAGGTTCAGGCTCGAATCTGTGCGGCGGAACCGTACCTGTGCAAGGCGGGATCGTCATGGTCATGCACCGGATGAACAGCATACTGGAAGTGGATGAAGAGAACTTGACGGCGACAGTGCAGCCGGGGCTAATCACGGCGGAGTTCATTCAACATATCGAAGCGAGAGGATTATTCTATCCGCCCGACCCCAGCAGCATGAAGATCAGTACGATCGGCGGCAACATCGCGGAATGCTCCGGTGGACTGCGCGGCTTGAAGTATGGAACGACGAAGGATTACGTTATCGGGCTTGAGGCGGTGCTGGCGGATGGCAGAATCATTCGCACGGGAGGCAAGCTGATGAAGGATGTGGCCGGCTATGATCTGACGAAGCTGCTCGTCGGCTCCGAAGGCACGCTCGCCGTCATAACCGAAGCGACGCTGAAGCTGATTCCGCCGCCGAAGACGAAGAAGACGATGCTGGCGATGTACCGCGATTTATATGGTGCCGCCAGGACGGTATCGCGCATTATCGAATCGCACATCATTCCCGCTACGCTGGAATTTATGGACAACCCGACGATCCGAGTCGTGGACGACTTCGCAGGCCTCGGACTGCCGCGCGATATGGAGGCCATCTTGCTGATTGAGCAGGACGGCGATCCCGAGACGGTAGAACGCGATATAGCTCGAATCTCGGAAATATGCGCATCGGAAGCGGCCGACCGCATCGAGGTGGCGGCGACGAGGGAGGAAGCGGAGAAGCTGCTGACGGCGCGCAGAAGCGCATTCACGGCGCTAGCCCGTCTGCGTCCGACGACGATACTGGAGGATGCCACCGTGCCGCGCTCACGGATTGCCGATATGGTGCTGCGCATTAACGAGATTGCCAAGAAGCACCGTGTCACCATTGCCACCTTCGGTCATGCGGGAGATGGCAATCTTCACCCTACGGCTACGACGGATGCGCGAGATGCGGAGGAGATTCATCGCGTGGAAGCCGCGTTCGAGGAAATATTCGAGGCAGCGATTGCGCTGGGCGGTACGATTACCGGCGAGCATGGCGTCGGAATGGTGAAAGCGCCTTATCTGGAATGGAAGGTGGGAGAGCCGGGCATCGAGCTGATGAAAGGCATTAAAGCGGCGTTCGACCCGCATCATCTGCTGAATCCCGGCAAAATATTCGCCAAGGAAACAAGGAAAAGGGTGGTGATTCAGCATGGGTGATGCCACTGCGGGCAAGAAGCCCGACGTTCAGCACAGCAATCCGCTTGCCCGGACACTGCTGAACAAGCTGGATTACGATCAACTGACCAATTGCATGCGCTGCGGCTTCTGTCTGCCCGCTTGCCCCACCTTCCGGGAGACGGGAGTGGAGCCGGAATCGCCGCGCGGACGAATCGCTCTGATGAAGGCGGTAGTCGACGGCGTCATGGAGCCGGATGCGGCCTTCCAGGACCAGATGAACCACTGTCTTGGCTGCCGCGCATGCGAGCCGGTCTGTCCTGCGGATGTGAAGTACGGCCAGCTGATGGAGCAGGCGAGGGATGCGATTGAAGACCACGCGCCTCACAATGCAGCCGTACAGGGGCTGCGCCGGCTCATGTTCAAAGGGGTCTTCCCGAAGCGCGGGGCGTTGAAGCTGCTGGGCGGCTCCTTGCGCTTGTATCAGAAGACGGGACTTCGGCGGCTGGCGCGCGGGACTGGCGTCATGCGCTTGTTCCCGCAGCACTTGCGCGAGATGGAGGCGGTATTGCCGGAGGCTTCTGCAAGCGGCGTCGTGGAGCAGCTTGGCGCCTTCTATCCCGCCAAGGGCGAGCCGATAGCAAGGGTAGCCTTATTCAGAGGCTGCATCATGGACGTCCTGTTCGTGGGAACGAACGTGAATACGGTCAAGCTGTTGTCGGAAGCGGGCTTCGACGTCGTCATTCCGAAGGAGCAAGGTTGCTGTGGCGCGCTCCATGCCCACAGCGGTGAGATGGATGCGGCCAGGGAACTGGCCCGGCATAATATTGCGGCATTCAAGGCTGCCGGCGTAGACTATATCGTGTCCAATGCAGGCGGCTGCGGCGCGCTGCTTGTCGATTACGGGCATTTGCTGCATGAGGACGACAAAGTTCAAGTGCGCGAGGATGCGAAGTGGTTCGCGGAGCGGACGGTCGATGTGAGCCGTCTTATCGTCGAGCAGGGACGCATTCCCGCATTCGCGGATATTGGTGAGGAATCCACCGTCACGTATCAGGATTCCTGTCATCTCCGCAATGTGATGAAGAGCTCCGATGCGCCCAGACAGCTGATGCGCAGCGTAGACGGTGCTTCCTTCGTGGAGATGAAGGAAGCGGATCGCTGCTGCGGCTCGGCGGGCATCTACAATGTGACGCAGCCGGAGATGGCGGGGCAGATTCTGGAGCATAAGATGGAGCATGCTTCCGCTACGAATGCCCGCTATATGCTGACAAGCAATCCAGGCTGCCTGCTGCAGATGAAGCTGGGCATCGAGAAGCATAAGCCGCCGTTCCGGATGGAAGCTCTCCATATCGTCGATTATTTGTACGAGCGTGTAAAGAGCGGCGGTTCGGACTGATTATAGCGCATCAGAGTAAGTATAAGTGTAAGTGTAAGTGTAAGTGCCAGCGATACCGACCGGTGTCGCTGGCTTTTTCGCATGCTTGCCTCCCCGCCCAAAGTGCCTGTCTGCCCCAAAAGTAGCCCTCAATCGCTCATTATGCTTACATAACCCCCGCAAGTGATCGGAAAAGTGTGCGCTATCGCTCAAAATGATCACATAGCCCCGCCTAAAGTGCCAGCCCGCCCCAAAAGTAGCACCTGCCATCGCTCACTCATTTTGCCCTTGGATACGAAAAATTCACAAAGAAAATGTCGAAATATGAAGGTTTATGTCTTTATTGGTCGAATTATTGCAACATGAATTTGCGTTGATAAGGGAGAAGGGATGAAGAAATTGATAAGAGGAGCTGAGAAGGGATGAAGAAAGAAGAAGCGGGTGCGTTAAATAAGTGGTCGGGATCGATCAAAACTAAATTCATTGTATTTTTGTTGCTGATGATTCTAATTCCTTCCGTATTGGCCTCTTGGCTGTTGACGAGCGATCTGACAGGCGATGTGGAAACGGAATTGAAAGAGCGTCAGTTGTCAATCGCATCGTCGAACGCACAGGCGTTGAATGACTTTTTACAGTCAAAAGTGAAGGCGATGGAGGGAATCATTGAGGCGCGCAGAGCTACCTTCCTGCAAAATGATGAACAAGTTGTATTGGAGCTGCTTGAATCGTTGAAAGCGATGAATCCCGATATTCAGCTGTTCTCCTATTCGCCGGTATCCGGGATGTCGATTAACGATCAGGGAGAATACAAGGACATATCTATCTATGATAATTTCAAGCGCATTAAACAAGACAACACGATTGGCATATCTGACGTAATCCATGATCCCGAGAATGACGAGAACATTATTATTATCGATATTCCCATCGATACGAGCGGTGAGTTCAAAGGTCTGCTGCAGGCAATCGTCAATCCCGACCATCTCTTGCAAAACTTGAATCGCAACAAGATGGGCGAGACGGGATACGTCTATATTCTATCGAAGGAGGGCATGTATCTTACACATACGTCTCCGGAGAAGATCGGGCAGGAATATAAGCAATTTGCAACGGAATCGAAAATAAAGCTATACGAGGAAACCGTTCTCGCGGAAGAGAAAGGCAGCATTCGCTATACGGAACCTGACGGCTCGCAGCGTCTTGCTTCGTTCGCCAATGTGGACACAACGGACTGGCGCATCGTCGTATCGGGCAATGAAACTGATCTGATGAGCAGTGTGCAAGCCGCCAAGCAAAGAGGCATCTGGGTCATTGTCATATGTGCGGCGGGAGCGAGCATCATTGCTTACTTCGCGGCCTCCTTGATGCTCAGGCCCGTCATGTCGATCTCCGCTCTGATGAGACATGTAGCGGAAGGAGATCTTCGGGAGAGGCTGCCGGTGAAGGGCAATGATGAGCTGCAGCAGTTGAACAGTCACATTAACGGCATGCTGGATTCCTTCGGCACAGCGTTGCGGAAGCTGTACGAGGCGGTGGAGCATACAGCCGTATCCTCCGAGCAGTTGACAGCGATATCGGCGAACTCCACTCGTGCTGCGGAACAGACGGCTATGACTGCCCAGCGGATGGAGAAGGGAGCGCGCACACAGCATGAAGGCTCCGAGCAATCTGCCTTTGCAATGGAGGAGATGGCAGTCGGCATAACGAAGATTGCGGAATCCTCCGGGCTCGTCAGCGAGCAGGCGGTATCCGTGCACGGCAGAGTAAGCGAAGGGGACGAGGTGGTGCAATCCGCCGTACAGCAATGCAATGTCGCAAGCGATACGGTAAGCAGGGCGGCAATGATGGTGAAGGAGCTGGAGCGGAAGTCGGAGGAAATCAACAGCATCGTAAAATACATATCCGATATTGCCACGCAGACCAACCTGCTGTCCTTGAATGCTTCCATCGAAGCGGCCCGCGCCGGTGAGCATGGAAGAGGCTTCGCCGTCGTAGCTGGGGAAGTGAAGAAGCTGGCGGAGCAGACCTCGCACGCTACCGGTTCTATCGCATCTATCTTGCATGAGGTGCAGCAATCCGCAGCGCTTACATCCGCATCCATTACGGAAGGAATGGAGGAAGTAAGCAGGAGCGTGACGCATATGGATCAGGTGGGCGCCGTATTCCAATCCATTGTCCAATCCGTAGAGCAAGTATCGGCTCAAATTCAAGAAGTCTCCGCAGCTACAGAGGAACTGTCGGCCAGCACGGAAGAGGTGACTGCCTCCATGCTTGAGATTGTCGATATATCGAAGCATACGCTTCAGGATTTAACGTCGATCTCCGACGCTTCCCAGCGGCAGCATCAATCCATGGGGGAGATATCCTCTTCGTCGGAATCGTTGAGCCGCATGGCATCGGAGCTGCAGGATCTGGTTGCTAAGTTCAAGGTATAGAGGCATGATGAGGAATGATGGTAAGCGATAGAGTAATAGAGAGGATCAGCCGCTGTTCATGTCGTGACTAATTCGCAGTCTAACTGGATTTATGGATATT
Organism: Paenibacillus sp. J5C2022; assembly: GCF_025567625.1. Taxonomy (GTDB): domain Bacteria; phylum Bacillota; class Bacilli; order Paenibacillales; family Paenibacillaceae; genus Pristimantibacillus. The sequence goes on from NZ_JAOQJC010000002.1 coordinate 53,463, forward strand.
ATTTTTGGATTGAATCATATTATTGCGCAGATAAATGGATTTCTTGTACTAAAATTGAGCTATTCTACTTGTTTGTTGCGAATGATGATGATTCAACTGGACGAAATCCATTTATTTGGAGCAACTACGTTATTTCGATTAATATTAAAGGCATAAAATCCATTTAGCGAGTGTTATCGTTCAGGTGAATACAAACAAACAGGGTTGTTCCCCCAGTTGCTTGAATGACTAGGGGGACAACCCTGCTGCTTATATACCATTATAATGACTCACTTGCCCGTACAGGTTAAAGGCTTGTTGAGCATTGAGCCCAATGCCGTTTCAGTGGCTGCTGCAGTCGAACGTGCGCCTCAATGCCGGAGGCTCCAGCAACGCACCACGCCCATCAGCACAACACTCATCAGCACGACACACATCAGCACAACACTCATCAGCACGACACACATCAGCGCCCACACTTGTCAGCACGACACACATCTAAACCACGCCCATCAGCACGACACCCATCAGCACTCACGCCCATCAGCGTCACACTCAAGTGCGCCGCAATGGTGCGCTAGAGCTTGACTGGCTGACCGGAATCCACGGAACGGTAACCGGCCAGCGCAACTTCCGCGGAACGGAGACCGTCCTCGCCACTAATCGGCGCCGGCTGCCCGCTTGCGATTGCCTCGACGAACGCTTTCACCAGATAGAAGTCCATATTGTCTCCCCAGAAGCTCCATTGCCCTTTGCCCGCCGCGCTGCTGTACAGCTCGTTGGACTGAGCGAATCCGTCGACGGAGATGACGCCCTTCGTGCCGACGATCTCCATCGTCACGTCTCCCCAAGTCGGGAATGGGGACTGTCTCGACCAGCTTGTATCGATCGTGCCGAATACCCCGTTCTCGAACTTCACATTAATCATGCCCGCATCGTCCGTCTTCAGCCCTTCCTTGAACAGGTTGGCGGCATGAGCGAACACTTCCTCCGCCTTGGAGCCGACGATCCAGTTCATCAAGTCCATCACATGAACGGTATGATCCAGCAGCGCTCCACCGCCGGACAGCTCGGGCTCGACGAACCAGCCGCCTGGGAATGAACCGCGGTTCGTGCCCTTGATAGCGATAATGTCGCCGATCTCGCCTTGGTCGACAGCTTGCTTCGCGCTGACGACGGATGCCAGATAACGACAAGGGAATGCCGTCATCAACTGAACGTTGTTAGCGCGGCAGACGCTGATCATCTCCTGCATCTCTTCGACGGAGACGCCCAGCGGCTTCTCGCACAGCACATGCAGTCCCTTCTTCGCGGCCGCTATCGTAAGCTCGGCGTGATAGACGTTCTCGGAACAGATGACGACCGCGTCCATCTTCTGCTCCAGCAGCTCGCGATAATCGGCGTAGTACGCCAGACCATGTTCTTCTACGATCCCGCTAACTCTATCCTTCACGGAATCCGCTATTCCTACGATTTCTACCTGATCCAGCTGATGCAGCGCATGGAAGTAGGAGAAGCCATGGCCATGGGCAAAGCTGATCATTCCGACTTTTAGCTTATTCATCATATATTCCTCCTTGCAACCTTCACGGCTTTGCCAGTCTCGGCGCTCTCTACAGCGGCTTGGGCTATTTCCAACGCGCGATAAGCGTCGATAGCTGTGACGCGGGCTTCTGCTCCTGACTCTATGCAGGAGAGGAAGTGGCTAAGCTCCAGCTCGAACGGGCTTTGGAAGCCGGGGCTGCCGGGGACGGCGACGACGGCGCTGCCCGCTTCGCCGGACGGCTGCTTCACGACGTTCATGGAGCTGCTCTTCAGACTGTTCGCGCGTATAATGCCCGCGGTGCCGGCAAGCTCAGCCTTCGTATGGAACGGTCCAGGATAACCCCAGTGCGCTTCCACATTCGCCATGGCGCCGTTCTCGAACTTCAGCGTAACGAGGGCGTATTCTACGCCATCGCGATTCGTGAGCTGCGTATAGGCCGTATCGACCTCTCCGAACGTCCAGCGCAGGAAGTCCAGATCGTGAATCATGAGATCCTTAATGATGCCGCCGCTAAGCTCCTTGTCGTAATACCATTCCCTTGCCTTGCCGGGATGATCTCCGATCCGGCTGGCATGGGCGACGCCCGGACGGCCAAGCTGGCCTGCGTCAAGCGCGGCTTTCATATTAACATATTCCGGGAAGAAGCGGACGACATGTCCAATGTACAGCTGCACGCCGTTTTCCCTGCATGCCGCAATCATTTCCTCCGCTTGCTCGGGCGTAAGTGCAATTGGTTTCTCGCAAATGACATGTTTTCTTGCTTTTGCCGCTTTCACAGTATATTCTTTGTGTAAATACGTAGGCAGAACGATGCTGACCGTATCGAATTCCGCTCCGTCCAGCATCTCTTCGAAGGAAGCAAATGCAGGAGCTCCGGTTCCATTCGAGATATTCTGAACGACTTCCGGGTTGATGTCGCATACGCCGGTCAATTCGACGCCGCTAAGCTTGGCGTAAATATTGGCATGAATAGAGCCCAGCCCGCCGCAGCCCAATACCGCAACTTTCATGTATTCATCTCCCTAATATAAGTAAATTGGCGCTTACAAGTTGATCTTACCGGTATAACGGGCTCCAGTATATGCGGAATTTAACGCAGTTTATATCCATATTCAACCTGACGTTCAGTGAGGAGGACAAGCGTGCAAATCTATCAAGAACCAATCCATTACCAGAATCCGCAGCTTTGTCTGAAAGTATGGCAGTTCGCTGCCGCAGGCGATGTGGACTCCGCTCATCAGCTGCAATGGCATTATCATAAGGAAATCGAGTTTATCCTCGTGCTGGATGGGGTTCATGAAATCCATACGCCGTCACAAAATTACATTCTGAAGCCCGGCGAAGTGATGGTGCTTGGTTCGTCGCAGCTGCACAGAGGCGTAACCCGCAAGGGCAAATACGTGAAGTATATCGTGCTGCATGTGGATTTGGAGCCGTACTTCGATGCCGCCATGATGAATTATATGGGCTACTTCATGGAAGTACTGAAGCCGCTGGACGAACTGAATGACATATTGGAGCGCAATCGAAGCCTGCAGGAAGAGATCGGCGCCATTATGCAAGCGATTCACGATGAAGTGATGGGCAAGGAGAAGGGATATGAGATCGCCGTAAGCATGCATATCAAGCACCTTATGCTTGCGCTGCTGCGGCATGACGACCGCAATGTGCTGGCCGCACATCAGCAAGTGGACGCTTCGGTGATCAAGCCCGTCATTCAATATATTGATAATCATCTTGGCGGAAAAGTCGATATGGCGGAGGTTAGCAAAATCGCCGGCATGAGCTACGTATACTTCTCCAAGTATTTCAAGAAAAAGACGGGTGTATCCTTCACGGAATATGTGAACCGCAAGCGAATTGCGACGGCGAAGCGGCTGCTTGTCATGAGCGACCGTACCGTCTCGGACATCGCCGGCTCTGTAGGCCTTGACAATATGGCGCACTTCTATGAGCTGTTCAAGCGATTCAACGGCTGCACACCCAAGCAGTTCAGGGATCGGATGTTGAATTGAGCGAGAAGAAGCTTGCATAATCATATCCCGCTTGTAAACGCTATAATAAAGGGATTTGAACAAATACGGGAAAAATTGGCCCGCAATCGCCTTTTACTTTTGCCTCCGATAGGAGTAGAGTAAGGCTTAACCCAATAATTGAATAAACGGAACGCTGAATCTTGTGAAGAGCGGGGGAACCATCGCGGCACAGCCGCAGGGGTGAATCCACAATTGTGGTAGGGAATTCTCGAATCCCGAATCCGACAGCTAACCTCGTAAGCGTCGTTCGAGAGAGGAAGTGTATATTTGTGATCGTTACCGGCCACAGAGGACCTTTGCCTCTGTGGTTTTTTGCTGTGCTTTTTTAGTTCTGATCTTCCATTCAGTCCGGAAAGAGGTAGTTGCATGAAAAAACAATTTGTTGTGATCGGTCTCGGCAGATTCGGCGGCAGTGTGACGAGAACGCTGCTGTCCCTCGGCTTTGAAGTGATGGGTATTGACCAGGACGAGCGGAAGGTGTCGGAATTCGCTTCCATCTTGCCGCATGTGTTCCAGGCGGATTCCACCGACGACGGAGTGATGCGGAAGCTGGGCGTCAAAAATATGGATCACGCCATCGTCGCGATCGGCGGAGATCTGCAGGCCAGCATCTTGACTACGCTCATTTTGAAGGACATCGGTCTGAAGCATATTACGGCCAAAGCGACAAGCGACTACCATCAGCGCGTGCTGGAAGGCGTGGGAGCCGATCATATCGTCCATCCGGAGCGGGATACGGGCATACGCGTCGCGCACCGCATCACGTCGAAAAATATGGTGGAATACCTGGAGCTTTCGCCGGAGCATAGTCTGGTCGAAATTATCGCGCCGCAGCGATTGAACGGAAAATCGTTATTGCAATCCAATATTAGGGCAAAATATGGTTGTAACGTTATGGCGATTCGCAGAGTCAACAATGAGCTGGTCGTGTCGCCGCAAGCGAGCGATTTGATCTACACCGGGGATTTGCTTGTCCTCATCGGCAGCAATCGCGATATTAACCGCTTCGAGAAATTTATTGGAGAATAAGAGGGGAAGGCCCAATGACGCAATCATTCAAAGTATATAAGAAGAAGGAGATTAGTCCGCATCAGTGGATGGTCATCGGTTTTGCCGCCATCATTGTATTGGGCGCCTTTCTGCTGGACTTGCCGACAGCTTCGGCCGACGGCAGGTCGATCGGCTTTCTCAATGCACTGTTCACCTCTACATCCGCGGTGTGTGTGACGGGGCTTGTCGTACTGGATACCGGCAGTGATTTCACTGTATTCGGCCAAATCGTCATTATGCTGCTTATTCAAGTCGGCGGTCTCGGCTTTATGACCTATGGCGTTATGATCGCGGTCATTCTAGGCAAGCGGCTGGGGCTCAAGCATCGGATATTGATTCAGGAATCGACGAAGTCCGCTTCCATTCAAGGTCTGGTCAGGCTCGTATTCAGCATTACAGCGATTGCTTTTGCTTTCGAGGGTATCGGGGCCTTGCTGCTCTGGCTTCGCTGGCTGTCGGATATGGGGGCGGCGGATGCGGCGTATTATGCCGTGTTTCATGCCATCTCCGCTTTTAACAACGCCGGCTTTGCGCTTTGGCCGGACAGCGTCAGCGGTTATGTAGGCGATCCCGTCGTCAACATCGTCATATCGCTGCTGTTCATCGGCGGCGGCATCGGGTTTGTCGTTATTGTAGACATGATGAAGAACAGGAAGTGGCGCCGTTATTCCCTGCATACCAAAATTGTGCTTCTGCTGTCCACCTTCCTCTCGCTCGCGGGCTTTCTCGTCATTTTTTGCCTGGAGCTGCTCAATCCCGCCGTATTCGGCGATATGAGCTGGAGCGAGCGGTTATGGTCCGCATACTTCCAGAGCGTCACGACGAGAACGGCCGGCTTCAATAGCGTCGATCTTGTCGGCATGCTTGCCGCTACGCAGTTCTTCATGATCTTCCTGATGTTCGTCGGGGCTTCGTCTGGATCGACGGGAGGCGGAATCAAGACGAATACGCTTATGATTCTGCTGGTTGCGATGTACAGCAGCGTCAGAGGCCGAACGCAAGTGCAGCTGTTCGGCCGCCGCATCGGCTACGATATCGTGCTAAGGGCGCTATCGGTCATTATTATATCGCTTGGCGTCGTAATGGCCGTCTCCTTCCTGCTGACCATTACGGAGCAGGGGATTCCCTTCATCGACCTGCTGTTCGAGGCGACATCGGCATTCGGGACGGTTGGGCTGTCGCTGGGTGTGACGCCTCACTTGTCCATTGCCGGCAAGCTGATCATTATTGCGACAATGTTCATCGGGCGGCTAGGTCCTCTTACATTGGCTTATGCTCTGGCGCGTCACAAGCAGGAGAACAAGATCGGCTATCCGGAGGAGAAGGTGCTGGTCGGTTAACGGAGATAAGATATGGAATGCAAGAAGGTCTGCCACCGCGACTTCCGACTGGAAGCGTGAAGGCAGACCTTTCGTACTGAAGGGGCGATCAGTCAGTCCCGTGAGGTTAAGACGAAGGAATTATGGCTCTACCCTAACAATAACCGTGTCGCTTCGCGTTATTCCCGCCTCATTTATTAGCTCACAGTAATATTCATATATGCCGGCTGCTTTGTTCGCCATCGCCGTTGCCGCATGCTGAGCGTGAGGGGAAGTGGAGACAAGAGTCTGCGTATCGACCAGCGTTCCGTTCTCATATAACCGGTACACGGAGCCGTTCGTGCCCCACCACATGTTCATGTTCATATTGAATTGTCCGTCTCCGTCCCAATTGTCGTGGGAAAGTACAGGCTTGGCCGGATTCGCATCCGTGACCGTTACGACCAATTCGTCGCTTGCCGTCACGCCGTAGGCGTTGCTTAATTCCGCGTAGTAGCGATAAGTGCCATTGCTCCTGCCGTAGACGGAAGTGTTGACGGATTGGGCGGAGAGCCCTCCGTCATGCAGCCACTCAGCATCAATCAACTTGCCGTTCTCGTAGAGCTTGTAGTTCGTGCCGTTATTGCCCCACCACATATTCATCCCGATATGGTAGCGTCCGTCCATTATGCCGTTGTCGTACCCGTTGTCGTGGGACAATACCGGTTTACCGGGAATGCCTGCACTTCCGCCTGAAGCAAGAGGCTTCAGCACAAGCGCATCATAGATGCCAGCATAGTAGCCGGAGGATAGGCTGTTCTTGCCTGTAATTTCGTACGTAATCGTGTGCGATCCAGGCGCAAGCACACGCGTCCCTTGGTCAATGCCGAGAACATTATCGTGCTGCGCCCACTGGGGCAGTACGGCAGTCGTATAACCGTCAATGACGTCGCCTTGCTGTACACCGTCTATCTGCAGCGATACGATGCCGCGGTTTTTCGCTTTGGAGTAGTTGGCCAGCACTTGATATTCCTGCTCTGGAGCGGGAAGCGGGAACCGGAAGGTTGCCTGATCGCTTATAGCATCCGCTTGCAGCAGCTTCCCTCTGTCATTGTAGAAGTCATCAACGATCGCATCACCGCTTGTCGAATAAGCCGGCATAAGCGATTGCACCGGATAGATATATTGGCTGGCGTGCAACGGCCCGTCTGCGGCGGGAGCCGTATACGGCTGCGCGGCCGGCGCCGGTCGCGGCTGCAGTGTTACCGCAATCTCGTCATCCAGCGGGAACAGCAGCCTTGCGCTGTACGACAGGAAGTTGTCCGCATTCAAGCTTAGCGACAGACGGAGCGGCATCGTCTGCGCATGAGGCTTGTTGCCGCCCGACCCGGAGGTCGACCTGATGAATGCCGCCCGATTGGCGCCATCGATGCTCCAGCCGAACAGCTCGGAGTCGGTGTCCTGCGCTTCCAGCCGATTGAAGGCTTCGCCGGCCGTCAGCTCATACGATATTTTCACGATATCCCACTTCTCCAGCTCGAAGGGAACGGATACGCCGCTCTGCAGCTCCTCGGGGGAGACAGTCCATACGATATCGTGTTCCGGATCGATACTCCAGTAAGGCTGCTCTGCCGCAGGAGGAAGCACTTTGGACATGCGAACATTCAGCTGCGCCGGAACGAGGAAGTCGGCTGCGGATATCGTATCCCTGAAGCGGACATCCTGCAGGCCGTCATTCGTTATTTGCGCATAGGTGGTGAATGTCAGCGCTTCGTTCGGAGCCGGTGTTCCGTCATACAATTTGAATACTTTCATCCAGGAGCGATTTTGCAGAAATGCCCACATCTCGTTATATTCCTCTTCCACTTGCGAGAACCCCTCGAGCAGCTCCGACACATCCATCCCCGATTTGTACATATACACCATCGCCAGATAGGCGGGGATAAGCACTGCCCTGTCATGGCTGACCGCGCGATCCTTGTTGTTCGGAATCTCTGCGCCATAGTAGTAGAATCGGCCGTCATACGTATATTCTCTTACCAGGAACCATAATAGGCCGCGGGCAAATTCCAAATATTGATGCTTCAACTGTTCGTCCGTCTCATAATAAGCGGCCATCGCTATGCCTGCTGCTACCAGCGCCTGGATATTGTCGATCGCATCATTGGCCGGTACGTCCGGCGCTTGGCCGCTCGGATTATATTCCGTCCAATAATAGGCACGATTGTTCCAGACACCCTTGTGGAAGCCATAGCGCGGAATTTGGCGATAGAAGAAGGTGCTCGCCATATCCAGATAGTTTTCATCGGCTTCCAGCATTTCGTAGGCGTACATCAGTGACATAGCTGCCGAAGATAAGACATGGTGATCCGGCTCGTGCAGCTCCCATGTATAACCGGAAGCGTCCGTCCATCTCCAATCGAACAGGAAATCCCAGCCGCCTGCCCATTCCGGCCGGGGCGTGTACTCCTCGGGATAGAAATCCTCGACGAAGGCATTGCTTCCGTCTTCCTTCCATTGCGAATAGTCCATGAATGCAATAATCTCCTGCGCTCTCTCCTTGAAGGATTCGTCGCCGCTCATCACGTAGGAGGGGAAGTACTCCTTCAGCAGATGATCGCTGGGACGACGCGGATAATAGCGGTCGCTGTGGTAGAAGTGAGACTTCATGAACGGCCGGTGGGGAATGTCGCCGGCGACCGCCAGCGGCGGGCCCGACCCGACAGGCTGCCCCAGCAATCCGTCCAGCTCCGGAATGGACTGATCCCGGCTGGCTACCGTCTCGGATATGCTAAGCGGATATTCGATCTCCAGGTTCAGCGATGGACCGAAGAAGAAGTTGCGCAGCACATCCTGACTCCATACCGAAGTATCAGGAACATCCAAATCCAATTGCGAAGTCGGGAACCTCGTCCAGAAGTCGGCAGGAGCCAGCTCTTCGCGAATATCCTCTACATCGGTTACAGGTATGAGTTCCTTGTATCCGCTGATGAGCGTCTCGCGCAGCTCGGCATGACGGATGCGAAGCTGTCCTGCGCCTTGGGCGAAGTCAACAGTCAACAGCGCATAGCGCGCTCCCTTCGGCGCGAACTGCACCGTGGACAGCGATGTCCAGTCTGATGAGGGTACCCCCTTCTCGCGGAGGGCGCCTACCGCTTCCCCATCCTCATTCAGCCAGAAGATGGACAGTGCAGGTATCGCCGTTCCGTCCGATTGGACAGAGAAGCTGGCCGCATACATTTTCTCAGGCTGAACGCTCATCACAGGTGTAAGCAGTGCCGCCCGATCCTCGCTGCTGCTGTCCGGAGAGGAGAGCACAATGTGCCGGCTTGCTCCGATGAATTCGGTCGAAGCCTGACCTGCGCCGCTCGCTTCCAGCGACCAATAGTAGGGGGAAGCTTCGCCATTCGCGAAGTAAGGATTGTCCAGCTCATTGCGGGCTTGGAAGACGACGCCATCGAACGAAGCCTCTCCCGTGCTTTCTTCCACTTGCAAGGAGATGACGGCCGACGCGGCAGCGGAAGGGGCGAGCTGCTCGTGGTAGAGCTTCGACCACTCATCCGCCGTCCTCAGTCCTTCCGCCTTGGATTCCGACAGAAGAACGCCTGCGGCATCCAGCCATTGAATCCGCAGCGATGGAGCGCCGTTAATCATATGGCTGCGATATTGCGCGGACAATTGATAAGCGAGTCCGCCCGTTACGGGATGCTGTTGACTAAGGGCCAGTCGTCCTGTCTCGTCTTCCAGCACAAGCTTGACGGCTCTGCTTCCTTCGAACGCATCATCGTCCCAGCTCCAGTAGCCGTATTCCTCTCCGCTGGTGTCCCAACCATCTGGATCAGCAGCTGTTCCGTCCTCGAAGCCCGGATTATGTGTCATATTGGCCGTCGGAGGCACTTGCTCGATGACGGTGAGACTATAGGGAAGCATGCCGCCGCTGCTTAGCTTGAGCAGCAGCTCATGCTGCCCGGCAGGGAGCGCATTCATGAAGGAGGGGGAGAGGCTAATCAATCTTCCGCTCCGCTCATAGTCCGCTCCTTCCTGCAATAGTGCCCCGTCATATTGCACGGCTTCGATCGTAGCATTGTTCACCGGCGTGTGCCATATGCGCAGCGGCACGGACTCAGCCAGCGCTTTATTGTATGTTCCGCTGCGGGGAGCAATCGTATCGGCGGACGTATAAGGCTCAAGCCGGATATCGTCGTACCACACATCTCCCGTTCCCCTCCAGGTATGCAGCTGCACATGCGCATAAGCCGCATTGGACGGTGCGGTTACGATCAGCTCGTGCTTGCTCCAATCCGTCCCGAGACCGGTAAGAGGCAAGTGCTCCTGCCAAGGTATATTTTGTTCCGTCCGAATGAGCGTTTTGCTCGCGTCGTACCAGTACATGACCGAGAAGGCCTGGCCCGTGAACGCTTCCGCTTTGGCATAATTAATGAACCGGTATGATTGGCCGGCTGTGACGGGAATGTATTTCTGATCCATCACCGCTCTGTCGGTCGTTGCGGATAAAGTCAGCTTTATTGATTTTGATCCTTCATGCGAAGATGTATCCTCCCACTGCCAGCTGCCCGAAGTTCCGACTTGAAGGAAGCTCCATGGATCGGGATTGTTGACACCGCTTTCAAAACTGTGATTGGCAATCAGATTAGCCGGCGAGGCTGTCGCCCGGTTTTCCCCCTTCATTGGCATGAGGGAGCATATGAGAGTTGCGGTAACGAGCAGCGAAATGCACTTCAAGTATATCGAATGGCTCCTTGCGATTGATATGGACATGCGTTCAATCTCCTCCTCATCGATTAATGTCAATGGTCGGTTGATCAGCTCCTTTCGTGACATTATGATAAGAGTAATACAGCCTGAAGCCGATGTATTTGACACTTTCGCCGATCATTGTACACTTTTTGCATACCGGGACCAGCGATGGGAGTTGATGAGATGGAATTCCAAAGCTACAAGCTGCGCGAGGAATTGGCCATAACCAAGCTCTATTCTTTTCATTATTTCGAATTGGAAGCTTCTTTTATTGCCTCGCAGGAGCGTCATGATTTCTGGGAGATGGTATACGTCGACAAAGGAGAAATTGAAATTGTTACGGATTGCGGCCGACGTCACTTGAAGCAAGGGGACATGATCTTCTATCCGCCCAATGTCGTTCATGAAGGAAGAGCATGCAACGGTTCCGCGCCGGTGCTGTTGATCCTATCATTCGAGTGCCATGCAGCTTGCATGTCTCACTTCAATAACGTGACGCTGCAGTTGGACGACAGGGAGAGAGAGATGCTGTCCGAACTGCTGGAAGAAGGGCTTGCTTGCTTCGATCCCGCCGTCGATTCCCGCGATACCGTCAACCTTGCGAGCCGCACGCCGAGCCCTTTCGGCTCTGAGCAGCTAGTGAAAATTACGCTGGAGGCGCTTCTGATTCGCCTCATTCGCAATGGGAGGCAGGAAAGGAAGGGGAGGACGGCTGCCACTCTGGCCGCCAAGCAGAATCGGGACAAGGATATCGTGGAGAGCATACTGGCTTATATGGAGCGGCATATCGCATCGGACTTGTCGCATGCATTGCTATGCAGGGAATTTGCGATAGGGAGATCGCAGTTGACCGCGATCTTCTACGAGCGGACGGGCTTCGGCGTCATGGAGTACTTTAGCCGGATGAAAGTGAAGACGGCGCAGACGCTAATCCGGGAAGAGAAGTACAATTTCACGGAGATTGCGGGGAGGCTTGGCTACAGCAGCGTGCATTACTTCTCTCGCAGCTTCAAGCGGAAGACGGGAATGACGCCGACGGAATACGCGCGTTCGGTGAAGGCGAGATTGCGCCAGCAGAGGTGACAAAGGGGGCCGTTCCCATTGCAATTGCCGGGAAACAGCCCCATCTGTATTTATCGGGTGGCCGCAGCGGCCTCAGAGGCCGTCCAGTCCTCGTCCAGTCCCAGCCCGCGCAGATCCGCTACCGAATTGCTGCGCTCCGCCTCGTAGAGCCGCCATATGACCCGGAGCCCCTGCAGGCTGCGGGGACCGTCGGTGGCAGGTTGCTTGCCGGTCCGTATACAGTCCAGAAAATGCTGGATTTCGAAGTGGGTGAACTTGCCGTTCTCATCCTCCTCCATCAATACCTGCTTGACGGATGCCGTATCCAGATTCGCCTTCTCCTTCTTCATTCCGGTATGGGCAACGAGCTGGCGGTCGGCCAGATTGATCTCCAGCATGCCTTCCGTACAATGCGCATGAATGCTCCAGCCAAGGCGAGTGCCACGTGCCCCCCATGTGCCGAAGTGATAGCCCAGCGCGCCGTTTTCGAACTGAATCGTCACATTGCTGGTGCCTTCCTTCTCCATCCATGGCGTTCCCTTGTTCGTGCCGATATGCGTTCCCTTGACGGGACGGCCGAGCATCCACAGCATAATGTCTACATAATGGCAGCCGTGGCTGAAGAATTGTCCGCCGCCCAGCGTTGCAGCGGAATGGGCCCAGTGGCCTTCATGGTACTTCGTGAACTGCTCCGTCCAGATAGACAGTTGGAAGCACTCTCCGTACGCCTTCGTATCCAGCAGCTCCTTCAGCTTGATGACCAGTGGCCAGTGACGCACCGGATAAGCGGTCATTAACACCCGCTTCTCCCGTTCCGCGGTCTCGATCAGCGTCAGACATTCCTCTTCCGTATTGCACATCGGCTTCTCCATGAGCACATGCTTGCCTGCTTGAAGGCAAGCCATGCCCACCTCGAAATGCAGATGATGCGGCAGCACGACCAATACCGCGTCCACATCGTCAAGCAGCTCCCTGTAGTCCGTTACGGCTTTATCCGCTCCGATCGCTTCGCGCGCTGCTTCCGCGAGTTCCGGTAGGATATCGCACACTGCAGTCACCTTCATCGAGTCAGACAGCTCCGCATAGCTTTTTGTGTGCGTGGATGCCATGCCTCCGCAGCCGATGACGCCTAATCTGATTTTATCCATACAATCGGCAATCCCCTTCCGGTTAGAAGTTTCTTTCTTCCAAGCTCATCATTATAATAGAACTATCTGCAGCGAAGAGGCTTTATCAGAAAAGCCATAAGTTTTGCACAATTGAGCATCGGAACAGGGAGGGGGGACGAGGATGGCCTATGAACATCGTTTGCAGCTGCAAGAACAGATTCGGCTTGGCCGGCTTGTTACGTTTCATTATTTCGAGCTGGATCGTACGTTTACGTCCAAGGAAGAGAAACACGACTTCTGGGAGCTTGTCTATGTGGACAAGGGGAAGGTGGCGATCTCGACAGACAGCGGCAAGCGGCTGCTGGAGCAAGGGGATATCATCTTCTACAAGCCGAATGAGATGCATAGCGGCGGCGCGAGAGAGGAGACGGCGCCCAACCTGATCATTTTATCCTTTGAGTGCGAATCGCCGGCCATGCGCTTCTTCGAAGACCGCAGCTTTCGTTTGAACGACGGGGAAAGGGCGCTGCTGGCGCATATTGTGGAGGAAGGGATGGCAGCGTTCGAGCCTTCCATCGCCCTTCGTCTTTCGAAGAAGGTGTTGGGCCGCAAGGCGGATTCTCCCTTCGGATGCGAGCAGTTGATCAAAAACTACTTGGAAGTTTTGCTTATCGGTCTTATTCGCCGGGCTGCTACGCTCGATACGGAATGGAAGCCGTCGCTAATCGGCAAGGAGAACAGGGATCGCCATCTTGTAGCGGAAGCGATTGCCTATATGGAAGAGCATGTGCAGCATAATTTGACGCTGGAGGAGATCAGTGCCGCGTGCTCCGTCAGCAAGAGCTTGCTCAAGACGCGCTTCAAGGAAGCGAAGGGCATGGGTGTGATGGAGTATTTCACACGAATTAAAATCGATAGAGCCAAAGTGCTCATTCGCGAGGAAAGCTTGAACTATACGCAAATGGCGGAATGGCTCGGCTACAGCAGCATTCATTACTTCTCCCGCCAGTTCAAGCTGATAACCGGGATGACACTGACGGAATATTCGCGTACCGTGCATGCGAGAGTAGCGGGCAATGGGGGCATGAATAAAGGGCGACAGCGCATATGAAAGCGCCGTCGCCCTTTGCTTCTGCCGATCAAGGAGTCATTATTGCCCAGCGTTCACGGCTTCCTCGATGACTTCGTTAATCGCATCCAGATGAATACTCTCGATAGAGCCGTCGTTTAATTCGTACTTTTGCTTCAGACGCATAATGCGATCGACGCTCTGATCCAGTCTCTGCTCAGACAGTTGCCCATCCTCTATACTTTGTTTAATCGCGTTCCAGGCTGCCAACTGATCCTTGTTGTTATGCCCGACGAGAATAAGGTCGGTACCGGCTTGCAGCGACTTCACAGCCGCTTCGGCAACACCGTAACCGTCCGTAATGCCTCCCATCGTCATATCGTCGGTCACGACGACCCCGTCGTACTGGAGCTGCTCGCGAAGCAGACCGGTGACGATTTCCTTGGACAGGGAGGAAGGATAATCCTTGTCCAACTGCGGCAGCAGCAGATGAGCGACCATAATGACGTCCGCATCCTGCCGGATTGCTTCACGGAACGGTACGAGCTCCAACTGCTCCAGCTGCTCCAGCGATTTGCCCACGACTGGCAAGTCGATATGCGAATCGACGGATGTGTCGCCATGTCCAGGGAAATGCTTGACGACCGGTATCACGCCTTCCGAACGAATCCCTTCCATGGCAAGCATGCCGTGCTCCGTGACGCTGGCGGCATCCGTGCCGTAGGCTCTGTCGCCGATAACGGGGTTTTTGGGATTGCTGTTAATGTCCAGCACCGGTGCAAAGTTCATATTGAAGCCAAGCGACTTCACGGCGATGCCCAGCGCTTGTCCGGTCAAGCGGGTGTAGCGCTCATCGTCCTTGCTGCCTACGGACATGGCCTTCGGAAGCGGGCGATATTCATCCGGCAGCCTGCTTACCCGCCCTCCTTCCTGATCGACGCTCAGCAGAAGTGGAATCCCATCCTCTGCGGCGTTCAACTCCTTCAGCCCGTTGAGCAGCGCAAGCGTCTGCTCTGCGTTATCGATATTGTCTCCGTATAAGATGAACCCGCCGACTTTATGCATTTGAATCATCTCTTTGGCGAATGCGTCGGGCTCGGTTCCGTTGAGCCCGATTATCATAAGCTGCCCGATCTTCTCTTCCAGCGTCATGTTGCGGATCTGAGCCGTAATGGGATCTTCCGGGGGAGGCTCGGCGTCGTCGCTCCCGTCGTTTATCGCATCATCGTCGTTAGGCAGAGTGTTATCGCTCCCTGCATGGTCCCTTTCCGCTTCTGACTGCTCATTAGCTGACCCGTTGTATCCCGCCTTATTTTGCATGGCGCCGGAGCAGCCTGTTACGATGACCAAGGCTATCAGTATGATCATCGCTAATGTTCGCTTCACTTGCCGCGTTACGTATCGCTTTTCTGTCATAATACCCCCATCCGGCATTTGATTGGCCATGCCAATCGTTAATCGATTTCACCTTTATTGTAGAGCGCAGTGGGCTAAAGGTCAAACTGCACTGCTCTCAAACGCATACAAGGATGGGCATATGGCGGCGCCGCAAGAGGCCGCATGCCGTCCTTCAGCAGCAGCCTCATATTCGCTATCATCGCAGGTGATGTTTCGGTTATTTTCGTTTATTGATTTGATAAGCCTTCAGCTGTATGCGAAGATAGTCTTCTTCGATGCTGGTGTCGTACCAGCGCTCCCGATATTCATAACCGATCATCTTGCTGTCGGCGCACAGGCTGTTCAAAGCGTCTGTCAGCTGAATTTCTTCCCCGTGCCCCGGTTTCGTATTTCTGAGCAGCGGATACACTTCCGGCATGAGAATGTAACGGCCCATAACGGCAAGATCGGAAGGCGGATTATGCTTGGGCTTTTCTACAATCGCATGAATGCCGTGCAGACGGTCGTCAATCGGAGATGCGCTTACTACGCCGTAGTTTTGCAGCAGCTCCGGCTTGACCCGCTGCAATCCGACGACATTGGCAGTATGCTGCTCATACGCTTTAATCAAGGGAGTCAGCATGGAAGTTGCCTCCAGACTCACCTGATCCGGCAGCAGCACGGCACAGGGCTCGCCCGAAGCGAATGATTCGGCAAGCTGTACGGCATGTCCCAGCCCCAGCGCTTCATGTTGACGAATATAATGAATTTCTGCCGCCGGCGGTTTGATTGAAGGGATAAGATGCTCCTTCTTGCGGCTGGTCAAGAACCATTCCAGCTCGATCGAACGATCGAAGTAGTTCATAATACCGCTTTTATTCCGCGACAGGATAATCAATATTTCCTCTATGCCGGCCTGAATCGCTTCCTCCACAATGTATGCGATGGTAGGCCTGCCTGCGATCGGGAACATTTCCTTCGGAACAGCCTTCGTAACGGGCAGATTGCGTATGCCGTAACCGGCGGCGGGAATAATGGCTTTGCGAATCAATCGACACACCTCTCTTCTGACGCGCTATTGCTTCAGTATACTTCAGAATGTTCCATATGAAGCATGTCCGTATCGAAATCGGGCATTCATACAGCCTCATTCGCATGCATGGGCACAGGTCCTATCATTAAAGTTTTGTAAAAGCGCTGAGCAAACGCCGTTTCCCTTTCCTGCTTATCCGCACATGATAGTGTACAACTTGGATGCAACAGAGGAGATGCTGCTCATGAATATATGTGTTGCAGGTGCGGGTTATGTAGGCTTGACGACTGCCGCCGTGCTGGCGGAGCTGGGTCATTCTGTCTGCTGCGCCGATCCTGACAAGCATAAAATCAAAGGCTTGAACGGTGGCGTTATGCCGATTCTAGAGCCCGGTCTGCCTGAGATGGTTCAGCGCAACAGAATGTGCGGGCAGATGAGATTCCTTCACGATGTCCCCGCTGCAATAGCGGGTAACGACATCCTTATCATCGCTGTAGGCACACCCCCGTCTGAAGACGGTCGTGCTGATATGACATACGTGAAGAGCGTGCTGGACATGGCAGCTGGAGTCATGAACGGACATTTGACAATCGTTATGAAGAGTACGGTACCGCCGGGAACCGGCGATTGGGCGGAGGCTTATTTGCTCGAAAAAGGAATTGCGGCTCATCAATTCGACGTCGTCTCCAATCCGGAGTTTCTAAGGGAAGGGACGGCACTCTACGACTCCCTTCATCCGGAGCGAATTGTCATCGGAGCCGCGCATGAAGGAGCCGCGGAGAAGGTATGCGGCATGTACGAGAGGCTTGAAGGGGAGGTGGTACGCACGGGACGAAGGGAAGCCGAATTGATCAAGTACGGCTCCAACTCGTTCCTGGCGACGAAGCTGTCTTTCATCAATGAGCTCTCCAGAGTATGCGAAGCATACGGTGCCGATATTATGCAAGTGGCAATCGGCATCGGGCTGGACAGCCGGATCGGCCACAAATTTCTCGGCCCCGGCATCGGATACGGCGGATCGTGTCTGCCGAAGGATGTCAGCGCACTCATCGGCTCAGCGGCGGCCAAGGGAGTGGAGATGCCGTTGCTGGGGGCGGCTGCGGGCGTGAATGCATCGCAGCCCGATATCTATGTGAGCAAGCTGGAAGCGGAGCTGGGCGGACTGAAGGATGGAACGCGCATTGCGGTGTGGGGGGCCGCATTCAAGGAAGACACTGACGATATCCGCTCGTCCCAGGCTATTGTGCTGATGGAGAGGCTGCAAGAGAGAGGCTGCGCCATTACCGCATACGATCCCATCGTCGCTCCTGTCCTGCCGGGTGTAGCTTGGGCCGGGTCGGCCCTTGACGCCGTCCAGGGAGCAGAAGCTCTCGTCCTGGCGACGGGATGGTCGCAATTCAAGTTCATCGACTGGAAGGAAGTGAAGGCGCGCATGAGCGGCGCTATGGTTTTGGACGGTCGCAACATTCTTAACCGCAAGCTGATTGAAGAAGCGGGATTGCGGTATTTGGGGGTAGGCCGGCCATGAAAATTATCGTAACGGGCGCAGCCGGGTTCATAGGATCGCATCTGTGCGAAGCTTTGGTACAGACGGGGCGACATGATGTGATTGGTGTGGACAGTCTCGTGAGGGATGAGCTATGGGCGATCGGAAAGGCTCATCTTGACGCCATCCTGGATCACCCCCGATTCGTCTTCCTGCAGGAGGATATGGGAAGCGTGGATTGGGATGCGCTGCTGACGAATGCGGATGCCGTCTATCATCTGGCAGGAGTTCCGGGGGTAAGAGACAGCTGGGGCGCATCGTTCCAGAAATACTTGCATAATAATATCGCCGTCACGCAACGGCTGTTGGAAGCCTGCAGAGGCAAGGAGCAGCTGCGCAAATTCGTGTTTATTTCCACCTCATCTGTATACGGAGAGGTGCTTGGACGTGTATCGGAGAAGCGGCTGCCGGCTCCTCTGTCTCCATACGGCGTAACGAAGCTGACCGCTGAGCATTTATGCCAGGTATACAGGCGCGAAGCGGGCGTGCCGGTCGTCATATTGCGTTATTTCACCGTCTACGGGCCTCGCCAGAGAAGCGATATGGCGTTTCACCGTTTCATTAAAGCCATTCTGCAGGATCAGCCGATTACACTGTTCGGCGATGGCTGCCAGACGCGCGATTTTACTTTTGTGAGCGATTGTGTCGCGGCAACGGCTGCCGTAATCGAGCAGCCGAATGTGGTCGGCGAAGTGATCAATGTAGGTGGAAGGGAACGCGCCTCAGTCCGGGAAGTGATCGCAATGATGGAGAAGCTGATTGGCAAGAGCGCCCGAATCGAGTCGGGCGGTGGGCTGGTTGGCGAGCCTCTCCATACTTGGGCCAATATTGCGAAGGCGAAGAAGCTGCTCGGCTATAAGCCCCGGGTTAGTCTGAAGGAGGGCATCCTGGAGGAAATTCACTATATAAAAGGTTTGCTGAATCATCAAAATTAGCATAATTCAAGCCTCCAATGAAGAAACTGGATACAAAGGGGGCTTGAGCGGTATGAAGCAAGTGTCACAGGTATTTTGGATTGCGCTGGCGATATCCATCGTATTTGTTTTGTGGGGCGTTATCGGTCCCGATCAGCTGAAATCGGCTATGGCTGTCATGCAACGTTTTTTTCTGGTCAATTTCGGGTGGTTTTTTCAACTGGCCGCCACGTACTTTCTGTTCTTTGCCTTGTTCCTTATTTTCAGCCGTTACGGTAAAATCAAGCTCGGCAAAAACGAAGATAAACCCGACTTCAACCGGCCTACATGGTTCGCAATGCTCTTCAGTGCGGGCATGGGCATCGGTCTGTTGTTCTTCGGCGTCTCCGAGCCCATCTCGCACTTCGCAAGTCCTCCGGTGGGCGAAGGGGGAACAGGGGAGGCGGCGCGCATTGCGCTACGCTATACTTACTTGCATTGGGGTTTTCACGCCTGGGCGATTTATGCTGTGATTGCGCTCGCTTTGGCCTATTTCAAGTTCAGGAAAGGCCATCCCGGACTGATGAGCGCCACTCTGTATCCGCTTCTCGGTGAGCGGACGAAGGGAGCGATGGGCACCGTTATTGATACGACCGCCGTCATTGCGACGATATTCGGGGTAGCGGCATCCCTGGGACTGGGAGCGGCGCAGATCAACAGCGGTCTTCACTACTTGACCGGCTTGCCCAATACGTACGGTGTGCAATTGATTATTATAGCCATCGTCACCGTTCTGTTCCTCATCTCGGCAGGTACGGGCGTGAAGCGGGGCATCAAATATTTGAGCAACGCCAATATGGGCTTGGCGCTTGTTTTGCTCATCCTTGTTTTCGTGTTGGCGCCTACCGTTTTTTTGCTGAATCTGCTGACGACGACGTTCGGGGAATATGTGCAAAATTTGCTGGTGATGGGAACCAGGCTCGCTCCCTTTAATAAAGAAAATGCGGAGTGGCTTCGCAACTGGACGATTTTCTATTGGGCGTGGTGGATTGCCTGGGCGCCATTCGTAGGAACGTTCATCGCCCGTGTATCGAAGGGAAGAACGGTAAGGGAATTCGTCATCGCCGTCCTGATCATCCCGACGATTGTCTGTGCCGTCTGGTTCGGTATATTCGGCGGAACCGGAATTTATATGGAATACCAGCAGGGCCTTGACGTATCGGGACAGAGCCTGGAGACGGCGCTGTTCTACGTATATCAGCATCTGCCGATGTCCATGCCGTTGATTGTCGTCACGTTGCTTCTCGTCAGCACGTTTTTCATTACATCCGCAGATTCCGCCACGTTCGTGCTGGGGATGCAGACGACGCGGGGCAGCCTGGAGCCGCCGGCATCCGTCAAGTTCGTCTGGGGCTTCGTTCTGTCGGCTTCCGCCGCAGTATTGATGGCTTCCGGCGGATTGTCCGGGTTCCAGACGGCGATTATCGTCAGCGGCTTCCCGCTAGCCATCGTACTGATTCTGATGACGATCGGCTTGCTGAAGTCGTTCCATGCCGAGAAGGGCGGCACGAGCTCCGGCGCAGATACGGATCGGATGAGCCAGGCGGAATATATGAGCTGGCTTAGCCGCAGGAGGAGAGCGCGTACGTAAATGTCGGCTAGCGTCTTCTTGCCCCACCTCCCGCAGCATATAGCTGGCGGTATTCCGAAGGCGTCATTCCCTCGTGCTCCATGAATCGCTTGTTGAAGTAGCTGACGCTGGGATAACCGGCCTCCTTGGCGATATCGCCGATGGAGGCCGTCTTGCGGTCCAGCAACCATTGCTTGGCCATCTGCAGCCTGCATCGGGTAATGAATGCGACGGGCGTCATCTCCATCGCGCTGCGGAACAGCTTGCAGAAGTAGTGGGTGCTGACGCCTGCCAGTTCTGCCCACTTATGAAGCTCGAAGGGCTCTGTAGCCTGCTGCTGCATCGCCGGAAGCAGCTCCAGAATCCGTGATCCTGCCTCTCCGCCGGAGCCCTTCCTGAGTGGAACGGCTTGTTCCAGGAACAGGGCCAGCAGCTGATAGGTGAGCGAGGATAGCCGCAATGGTCTGAGCATACGGTGCTGCTCCCCTTCCGCCAGCAGCTTCTCGTGCGCCCGTTCCCATTGCTGCGGCTGTCTGAGCGTCCACAGCTGGCTGAGGTGCATCCCTTGCTGAACGAGGTAGTCTCTCATTCCGTCCCCATAGAAGTGAAACCATCTAATATTCCACGGATCGTCCTTGCTGCTGTAGTAGTGCTGCTCCTGCCGAGGAAAGTACAGTACGGCATGTCCCGCGCTTAACGTATGAATTTCCCCTTCAACCTCCACATATCCTTTCCCCGATAAGACATAGTGAATATTGAAGTTGTTAATGGCATCCTTGCTGCGGTACACATGATGCTCCGGATGATCGTAATAATGCCCGATCGATTCCGGCATGCAGAAGTAAGGGCTTTGGGGCAATGTCAACAAGTGAATTTGCCGTTCCATTGTGTGCTTCTCCCTTCAAATTGAATGACAATATTGTGTTAACGACGATCAAAATATTATTATATTAAATTTAACTTATCCGATTTATAATCACAATATAATCTTATTCATGCGAAAGGGGCTAATGATTCATGAGTGAAAAATTAAAGTGGGGCATATTGGGCTGCGCCTCCATAGCCAAGCGAGCTGTCATTCCGGGCATTCGTGCATCCGAACGCAATGAAGTAGCCGCAATCGCCAGCAGAGATGCGGAGAAGGCTTCCCGCACCGCAGAAGAGCTGGATATTCCGGTCGCTTACGGCAGCTACGAGGAGCTGCTTGCAGACGATTCCATAGATGTCGTCTACATACCGCTGCCGAATCATCTGCATAGAGAATGGACGATTCGCGCTGCCCAGGCGGGCAAGCATATATTATGCGAGAAGCCGCTGGCGCTTACCGCAGCGGAAGCGGATGAGATGGTGGCGGCTTGCGCTGACGCCGGCGTGCAGCTGTCGGAAGCGTTCATGTATCGCTGGCACCCCAGATACGATGCAATCAAGGAGATTATCGCGTCCGGAGAGATCGGAGAGCTTCGCGGCATCCGCAGCGCATTCACGTTCAACAATGCGGAGGATATGAGCAATGTGAGGTATAAGCGAGAGTGGGGAGGGGGGTCCATCTACGACGTAGGCTGCTATCCCATCAGCGCGGCGAGACTGATTCTCGGTCAGGAGCCTGAAGCGGTGACGGTGCAGGCGCTGTTCTCGGAACGGCACGGCGATGTCGATATGATGGCATCTGGTCTCGTTGAATTCGCCGGTTCGGTATCGTTGACCTTCGATTGCGGCATGTGGGCTGCCTTCCGCAATCCGCTGGAGGTGCTTGGCACGGGAGGCATCATTGAAGTGCCCTCCGCATATGTGACGGGCTCGCCCGGCAGCGGCAGCTTCTTCGTCCAGTCAGGAGGTCAGCGGAGGGAAGTCGTCGTAGCGGACATGAACGTATATGCCGCTCAGGCGGATGCGCTTGCCCGCGCGATCAGCGGTGAGGCTCCGCTCCGTTATACGCCGCAGGATGCGGTGCGCAACATGGCGGTGATCGATGCCTGCCTCGCTTCGGCGAGAGAGAGAAACCGTGTCGAGCTGGGAGCGAGTCTGAGTCGCTTGTAATAGAAGAAAGGAGGAGACAAGATGGAGTACATTTCAATTGCAGGCTGCAGCAAGCCGGTATCCAGGCTGATGAAGGGGACTGATTATTTCTTTCATGACAGCTATGAGAAAGCGGCAGCCAATATGGACGCGTTCCTTGCTATAGGCGGCAATTCTCTCGACACCGCCCATATTTATTGCGGAGGGCAAAGCGAAGAAGTGCTGGGCCGTTATATGAAGGAGCGCGGCAACAGGGATGCTCTGGTCATCTTGACTAAGGGCGCGCATCACGACGCGAGCGGTCCCAGAGTGAACAGGGAGGCGATCGCATCGGATCTGGCATGCAGTCTGGAGCGGCTGCAGACGGACTTTATCGATCTGTACGCGCTGCATCGCGACGATCCGGCTACTCCGGTGGGCGCTATTATCGAAGCGCTGAACGAGCATGTGGCGTCAGGCAGTGTCGGCGCTATCGGCGTATCGAACTGGACTTGGCAGCGCATTCAGGAAGCGAATCGCTACGCAGCCGACCATGGATTGGCCGGCTTCACCTTCAGCAGTCCCAATCTAAGCTTGGCCAAGGCGAACGAGCCGTTCTGGCCGGGCTGCGTATCTGCGGACGAAGAGACGTGCAGATGGCACGAGCAGGAGCAATTCCCGCTGTTGTCCTGGTCTTCGCAAGCGAGGGGCTTCTTTACGGGACGATTCACGCCGGAGGTTCGCGACAATGCGGATCTGGTCAGAGTATTCTATAGCGACGACAACTGGGAACGGTTGGATCGCGCAAGGCAGCTCGCGGAGCAGAAGGGGGTATCGGCAATTCAGATCGCTCTTGCGTACGTATTGAATCAGCCTTTCCCGACTTGCGCCTTGATCGGCGCCCAGACGGCCGAGGAGCTTCGCTCCTGCCATGAAGGCTCCGCCATTACATTGTCTACGGAAGAGCTGGCTTGGCTTGATATGTCTTCCGATCCCCAATAAGATTGACCAATGCGATTTCGCACCGCGCTCTGCTCCCAGCGCGCGGTGCGTCGCTTCACGATGTCGACCGGACGACCACATTTGACAATTTGGCTGTAATCGTAACTACGAGGTCTAAGTACCAATTGCGCTTTGAGGTAACTAAAGAGAATTAATGTAGCCATTTGTGCTTTGAAGTTATACTAAAGAGGTCTAAAGTAATCAAATGTGCTTCGTAGTAACTAAAGAGGTCTAAAGTAATCAAATGTGCTTCGTAGTAACTAACGAGGTCTAAAGTAACCAATTGTGCTTCGTAGTAACTTAAAGAGGTCTAAAGTAACCAATTGTGCTTCGTAGTAACTAAAGAGGTCTAAAGTAACCAATTGTGCTTCGTAGTAACTAAAGAGGTCTGAAGAAGCCGATTGTGCCTCAAGGTAACTAAAGAGGACTAAAGTAATCAAATGTGCTTCGTAGTAACTAACGAGGTCTAAAGTAACCAATTGTGCTTCGTAGTAACAAAAACGAAATATTGGTTAATAAGAAAAGCTTCCGCCTACATCCCAGTAAGCCATAATTTCAGTCTGGATTGGATGGTTATGTTATGATTGCAGCAAGAAATAATACGCCGTCGCCACACCACAACAGTTGTACGAAAAATCGTACAAAGTGTCCCGAAACCGCCGCCGCCGCACCACAGTTGTACGAAAAATCGTACAAAGTGCCCCGAAACCGCCGCCGCCACACCACAGTTGTACGAAAAATCGTACAAAGTGCCTCAAAACAGCCGCCGCCACACCACAGTTGTACGAAAAATCGTACAAAGTCCCGAAACAGTAGCCGCCGCGCCATAGTTGTACGAAAAATCGTACAAAGTGCCTCAAAACAGCCGCCGCCGCGCCACAGTTGTACGAAAAATCGTACAAAGTGTCCCGAAACAGCCGCCGCCGCGCCACAGTTGTACGAAAAATCGTACAAAGTGTCCCGAAACAGTAGCCGCCGCGCCACAGTTGTACGAAAAATCGTACAAAGTGCCTCAAAACAGCCGCCGCCGCGTCACAGTTGTACGAAAAATCGTACAAAGTGTCCCGAAACAGTAGCCGCCGCGCCATAGTTGTACGAAAAATCGTACAAAGTGTCCCGAAACAGTAGCCGCCGCGCCACAGTTGTACGAAAAATCGTACAAAGTGCCCCGAAACAGCCGCCGCCGCGCCACAGTTGTACGAAAAATCGTACAAAGTGTCCCGAAACAGTAGCCGCCGCGCCACAGTTGTACGAAAAATCGTACAAAGTGTCCCGAAACAGTAGCCGCCGCGCCACAGTTGTACGAAAAATCGTACAAAGTGTCCCGAAACAGCCGCCGCCGCACCACAGTTGTACGAAAAATCGTACAAAGTGCCCCGAAACAGCCGCCGCCACACCACAGTTGTACGAAAAATCATACAAAGTGTCCCGAAACAGTAGCCACCGCGCCACAGTTGTATGAAAAATCGTACAAAGTGACTCAGCAGATTACGATTTGAATAACGTGGCGATCGAGCCACCCTCCGTAATGATTTTGATCGCTGTACCGATCAGCGGTGACATTGGCAGAACGACAAATTTGTCCGTATACTCCCCATCATGGTTAATCGTATCTGTAATAACGATTTCTTCAATGTTGGGGTGGTCCAGCTTCTGAACGGCGTTGCTGGAGAACAGTCCATGCGTTGCGCAGATGAAGGCGTTATGGGCGCCGCGCTTCTTCAGCGCCTCCACGACGTTCACAATCGTGCTGCCGGTGTCGATCAGATCCTCGATGATGATTGGCGTCATTCCTTCCACTTCGCCGATAATATGGGTAATCTCGGACTGGTTATGCGCCGGACGGTTTTTAATCATAATTGCGAATGGACAATCGATCAGCCCAGCCAGCTTTTCAGCGACTGTCGCGCGGCCAGCGTCCGGAGATACGACGACCGGATTTACAATATTTTTCGAGCGCAAATAGTCAATAATCGTATCCAATGCCGTCAGATGATCCACCGTGATATCGAAGAATCCCTGGATAGGATCGGCATGCAGGTCGATCGTAATGATGCGATTCGCTCCTGCAGTAGTCAGCACGTCTGCGACCATTTTGGCGGAAATCGGTTCTCGCGGCGCGGATTTTCTTTCTTGACGGGCATAACCGTAATAGGGCATCACGATGTTGATTGTTTTCGCGGAAGCGCGCTTCGCCGCATCCATCATAATGAGCAGCTCCACGAGATGCTCGTTCACGGGATGAGACAGCGACTGGACGAGGAAGACGTCGCAATTGCGCAGCGACTCGTCATAGGAGACGTAGATTTCACCGCTTTGCTGACGCGATATCGTGACTTCGCCAAGTGTTACGCCCAGCTGTTCTGTTATTTTTTTGGCCAGGGGCAGGTTCGACGAGCCGGAAAAGACTTTAATGTTAGACATAGTTTCCTCCAATTTCAAATCGATAAACATACTTATTCTTCATCATACCAAAAGGTGGAGACAGGGACAAATCTGAAGAAGGAGACAGGGACAAATCTGAAGAAGGAGACAGGGACAAACCTGAAGGTGCGCAAAGAAAAGAAGAGGAGGATAGCGTCGTTCAATTAAAGTAGATAAATCAAAAAAAGCCGGGAAGCGATACAAGTATCGTCTCCCGGCCGGTCCAACGGAAACATTAAGAAGATCGCCGGCCACCTGAACAAGCAGGGGAGATAGGCGATCTTCTTCGTCGTACCGGCTTATTCGTAACGTTCCGTGCTCAGATCATTAGCGCAAATTCGGAATGGCGACATCCGGATTCGCTTCCGCTTCATAATCGATGCCGTCCGTCTCGAATCCGAACAGGCCGAAAAATTCCTTGCGATAGCCTTCCAGATCGGAAAGCTCATAGACGTTCTCCGTCGTCAACGCCGCCCAAAGCTTCGCTACTTCCTCTTGAATTTCCGGCTTCATCTCCCAATCGTCGACACGGATCAGTCCCTTCTCGTCCACAGGAGTTGTTCCGCCGTTGTACAGCCGATCGCTGAACAACCGGTACATCTGCTCGATGCAGCCTTCATGCAGGCCGCGTTCTTTCATGACCTTGTACAGCGCGGAGATGTACAGCGGCACTACAGGAATGGCCGAGCTGGACTGCGTGACGAGCGCTTTGTTCACGGAGACGAATGCGCGTCCGCCGCTGGCGCCAAGCTGCTCGTGCAGGCGATGGGCGGTAGCCTCCAGATCGTTCTTGGCCGCACCGATCGTGCCGTCGCGGTACACCGCGTGTGTAATGGAGGGTCCGATGTAGGAGTAGGCGACAGTCGTTGCGCCTTCTGCCAGCACGCCCGCAGCCTGCAGCGCATCGATCCACATCTGCCAGTCTTCTCCGCCCATTACGGCGATCGTCTGACGCAGCTCATCTTCCGTTGCCGGCTCAATTGTCGCTTCCGTCACGTCGCCGTTATGGAAGTTGACTGTCTTGTTCGTATAGACATCGCCAAGCGGCTTAATAACGGAGGAGAATGTCTCGCCAGTCTTCGGATGCGTCCGGCGCGGCGAAGCGACGCTGTAGACGACCAGATCCACTTTGCCCAGTTCTTCGCGGATCAGCTCGATCGTCTTGTCCTTGATTTCATCGGAGAAGGCGTCGCCGACAATGCTGTAAGATTTCAAGCCCGCTTCCGCCGCAGCGCTCTCGAATGCAGCCGAATTGTACCAGCCTGCAGTCGCCGTACGGGAGCCTTCCGCTCCCTTGTCGAAGTAGACGCCAACCGTATTAGCGCCAGCAGAGAAGGCGGATACGATGCGCGAAGCAAGTCCATAGCCGGTGGATGCGCCTACGACAAGCACATTCCGGGGGCCGTCGATGGATGGCTGTCCCTTCACGTAATTGATCTGGCGCTGCACCTGGCGGGCGCAGCCCTCCGGGTGAGCGGTTGTGCATATAAAGCCGCGAGTTTTCGGTTTGATTATCATATTGGTTATTCCCTTCTTTCCTGTCATTCACATGGTCTATGTAATAGACGAGCTCTTTCTCATTTTACCGATAATTGCGAGCAAAAGAAAGAAGTATTGCAAGTTTTCGGAATGCATGCGAAAAATGAGCTGATGCCGGCAGGAGCGGGCAAAAGCTCATCATAGTTACTATCATACTTTGCTGACTGCAAGTGAACGGCGATACTTTAGCGCCCTGCCAGCTGCTGTTGAGCCATCTGTACAAGGCGGCGAGTTATGTAACCGCCGATGGAACCCATATCGCGCGTCGTCATATTGCCGTAGTAGCCGTCTTGGGGAAGCTGTATGCCCAGTTCTTGCGCGACTTCATACTTCATTTGCTCCAATGCGGCGCGGGCTTGGGGTACTACCAGTGAGTTAGTGTTGTTGTTAGCCACTTGTTATCATCCTCCTTCTGGTCCATATTATGCGACAAGACATGAAGGATTATTCGCTAATTACCCCTTTATTTACCGACGAATTCATGCATGATTTCATGATAGGATGGGGAAGGGGAGGAACGCGATATGTTTATTGATCCAATGCTGCCGGCGGCAAGCGGGGAGCCGTTCGACGATGACCGGTACTGGTTCGAACCGATGATCGACGGCCAGCGTCTTCAGCTTATCGTCAGATCCGGCAGGACGCAGCTTCTGACCCGGCACGGCAACGACGTGTCCAGACAGTATCCCGAGCTGCTTCAAGTGCCGCTCAAGGAAGCGGTGGATGTGGTGTTGGACGGGGAAGCGGCTTACATCGATCCGGAGTCCGGAAAGGCATGCTTCGATATTCTGCAATACCGCTTCAGACAACGCAAGCTGCCAGCTATCCGCGAAGCCAGACAGGAGTATCCGCTCACTTATTTCATATTCGACATGCTGTATTGCAACGGAGAGGATGTGCGCCATTACCCGCTGCTGGAGCGGAGAGCGATGCTGGGAGCGATCATGGAAGACAGTCCTTCGATCAAATTGCTTAATGGCATGAAGCATGAAGGCATCGCCATGCACAAGATGGCCCGGCGCTGCGGTTTGGAAGGCGTGATCGGCAAGGAGATAACAGGTCCTTATACATCGGGGCGAAGCGAGAGCTGGATTAAAGTGGAAGTGGAAGAGGCGATGTAACGGTGCCTGCATACTACTTATTTCAATACACGAACTCATTATTCCCAGAAGGATATGCTGCTTCGATGTGGTATTTGTTACATGTGAAGGATTATTTGAATGACTGTGGAGGATGAATAATCGATGGCACTCATTACATGTAATTATTACTCTGAAGTATTGGGGCTTAGCACCTCATTGACGGCGATATTGCCTCAGCAGACGTTAACTCAGATCGGCATGAGCAACAAGAGCAGTGGGACGAAGCACAAAACGCTATATCTGCTGCACGGGCTTTCCGACGACCACACGATATGGCTGCGCCGGACGTCGGTGGAGCGGTATGTAGCCGAGTTGGGCATCGCGGTCATTATGCCGCAGGTACATAGAAGCTTCTATACGGATATGGTGCACGGCGCCGCATATTGGAGCTTCTTGACCGAAGAATTGCCAGCTGTGGCGCGCTCTTTCTTCCCGCTGTCACATAAGAGAGAGGACAACTTCGTCGCAGGTCTGTCCATGGGGGGCTACGGCGCATTCAAGTGGGCGCTGTCGAAGCCGGAATGCTTCGTCGCGGCGGGCAGCTTGTCCGGCGTTCTGGATATTGTCAAGTACAGCCAGGAGAATATGGATGATGCGAAGAAGCGGACGTTGGAGCTCGTCTTCGGCGGCGAACCGATTGCGGGCACCAAGCACGATCTGCTGCATCTGCTCGCTGCAACTTCCGGCAACGGACAGCCCAAGCCCGCCTTGTACCAGTGCTGCGGCACGGAGGATTATCTGTATGACCACAATGCAAGCTTCCGTGCAGCTTGTTCAGCCAAGCCGGACTACTCCCTTACTTACGAAGAAGGTCCCGGGGATCATAACTGGGCTTACTGGGATCAGCAGATTCGAAGCTTCTTGAATTGGATGGCGCTTGATTGACATAATAATACAATAAAAAGCCTCTGGCACCACAATTCATGCCGATTCATGTGGTCCGGAGGCTTTTGTTCGAGGGGATAGAAATTTTTCGCGAAAGGTGATCGTATGAGATTATTTACAGCTTTGCCGCTTCCGGCAAGCATTGCGGAAGAGCTGCATCTGTGGACGCAGCTCTTCCGGGATACATTGCATTTTCGCAAATGGACACATTGGCGGGACTACCATCTTACGCTGCAGTTTCTTGGAGAAACGCCGCCAGACAAGGCCGAGCAGCTGCAAGCTGCGCTGCAAGGCATTACGGCTTCACCCATCGAGCTGTCCCTTCACGGCGCCGGCACGTTCGGACCGGCAACAGCGCCGCGCGTATTATGGGCAGCCGTGTCAGGAGAGACAGATGCCTTGACCGCTCTTCATAAGGCGGTTGTCCGGACAACGCAGCCGCTGGGATTCGCATCCGAGGATCGCCCTTACGCCGCGCACATTACGTTAGCCCGCCGTTACGCCGGAGCGGACGGCAGCTTCAACCGGGAAGCGCTGCGTGCTATTCCGGCCGGGACGAAGTGGACCGCCGACCGATTTGTGCTGATGCGTACACATATGGACAAATCGCCAATGTATGAAACGATCGGAGAGTATCCGCTCAGAAATCTTGAATAAATTACTTATAACCAGGCAGCCAGCTGCCGTGCGCTTCGATCAGATCGTCGCACATCGCGACGATGTCATCCATGGACAGCTCTGCGGAAGTGTGCGGGTCCAGCATGGCGGCATGGTAGATATGCTCGCGCTTGCCGGTGATGGCCGCTTCGATCGTCAGCAGCTGGGTATTGATATTGGTGCGGTTCAATGCCGCCAGCTGTGGCGGAAGATCCCCTACGTAAGTCGGCGTAATGCCGCTTCTGTCGACCAGGCAAGGCACCTCTACGCAAGCTTCCTTCGGAAGGTTGGTGATGAGCCCTGTGTTCATGACGTTGCCGCCGATTTTAAACGGCTTGTCGGTCTCTATCGCCTCCAGCATGTAGGAAGCGTATTCATGGCTGCGGCAATGCTCCAGATTCGCGTCGTTGACAAGCGATTCGCGCATGGAAGCCCAGCGGTTGATCTGATTGACGCAGCGGCGCGGATATTCGTCCAGCGGAATGTTGAAGCGGTCGATCAGCTCCGGATAGTTCCGCTTAATGAAGTAAGGATGGTATTCCGCATTGTGCTCCGACGATTCCGTAATGTAATAACCGAACTTCAGCATCATCTCATAACGGACCATGTCGTGATGCTTCTCCTTCTGCTTCTCCGCCGCACGCCGCTTGATCTCCGGATACAGATCTACGCCGTTCTTGGTCGCTTCAAGCAGCCAGGCCATATGGTTGATGCCCGCGATCTTCCATTTGACGCCTTCCGTATCCATGCCCAGATGATCGAACAGATGAGGCACGCATACTTGCACGCTATGGCACAAGCCTACCGTATTGACGCCGCCGTAGGTGTTCATGACATTCGTCAATACCGCCATCGGATTTGTATAGTTCAAGAACAGCGCGTCGGGACATACTTCATTGATATCGCGGGCGAAGTCCAGCATAACAGGGATCGTCCGCAGGTTGCGGAAGATGCCGCCGATGCCGACTGTATCCGCTATCGTCTGGCGCAGTCCGTATTTTTTCGGAATTTCGAAGTCCGTAATGGTACAAGGATCGTAGCCGCCTACCTGAATGGCGTTAATGACATATTTGGCGCCGCGAAGCGCTTCTTTGCGATCGGTATACGCTTGGATGTGGCAAGTGCTGCCGCTGTTGCGCTTAACGTTGAGCAGCATTTGCTCGGAATCCCGCAATCTGGTCTCGTCGATATCGAACAGTGCAATCTCGAACTCTTGCAAAGCCGGGGTCATCATCACATCGCCAAGAATATTTTTGGCAAAAACGGTGCTTCCTGCACCGATGAACGTCATTTTGGACATGTGAGGTTATCCTCCTTCATGATTATGGAATGATCAACATGCAACTGCGCGCCAGTCGTTGGTCACCATTAGTATACGATTGATCCAATAGCATTCATATGGAATGAAGAAGTGGTTGTATGGAGTTTTGTTGCATGATAGAGTTGGGGATAGAGAAGGGGAAGGCAGGAGGGGCGCATGTGGACACACATTACCATTTTTCCATATCGATGAATAAATCCCCGTTGAAGGAAGAGATTTCGGTGCTGTTCAGCGGGGAGGGGCGGCCTATGGAGGGCCACTATATCGGGCCGGCGGTACACGATTTCTATCTGATTCATCTTGTGCTGGAAGGCGAGGGCACGTTCGAGACGCTGGGGGAAAGCTACCGGCTGGGGAAGGGGGACGTATTCGTCATCTTCCCGGACATTCTTGTCAAGTATGAAGCCGATATGCAATATCCATGGAGCTATGTGTGGGTGGCATTCTCGGGCGGGCTTGCGGATGCGGCATTGTCGGAGCTCGGGATTACTCCGGATTGCACTGTGATCAGAAGCGACAGGACAACGCGATTGCGCCGGTTGTTCCGCATGCTCAGGAAGAGCCTGGACCGCAATTCGCTGCCGTCGTTAGGCAATGCGGAGTCGGCCGGCTGGCTCAGGCTGCTGCTGTATGAGTTGGGCATGGGGATGCAGCGGCGACAGTCGGAGCATGGAGGGGAAAGCTCCATGAACGGTGACGGGGAAGACGCCGATGTGCTTCACCAGCCTTCGTACAGCCGAATCGATCAGGCGGTCAGGCTGATGAACTTGCAATACGCTCACCAGCTTACGATTGAAGGGATAGCCGCGACGCTGGGATATCACCGCTCCCATCTGACGAAGCTGTTCAAGCTGGCGACAGGCCTGTCTCCGGCCCAATATTTATTCAAGGTAAGAATGAAGAAGGCGGAGCGGCTGCTGGAGGGCGATCTGACGATCGCGCAAGTGGCGGCATCCGTCGGATTCGGCGATCCGCTCTTCTTCTCGAAGCAATTCCGCAGATGGAGCGGCAGGTCGCCGACGGCATTCCGGAAGGAGCGGCAGCCTTCGTCCGAATAATTCGCCAGTCATCCATAATGGCCTTTGCAATCCTCATTAATAATATTATCCCGATCTTGTGAGCCTATTGGCCCACGAGATCGGGATTTTTCATTTTCGTAAAAAAAGACAACCTGACTGAAGTTACGCCATACCGCCAAATTGCCGCAATCCGTATACTTGCATCATATAGTTATGGACTTACTAATAAAAATCGGGGTGAAAAGTATGGAGCCTTACTTGGCGGATGTAAGCAGATATGAAAGGATGAGCTACCGTCGCTGCGGCAATAGCGGACTTAAGCTGCCGGCGATATCACTGGGCCTGTGGCACAACTTCGGAGGGAACGATTCCAGGGAGAACGGGAGAAATATGCTGCGCCGGGCGTTCGATCTGGGCATAACCCACTTCGATCTGGCGAATAACTACGGACCGCCTCCCGGATCTGCGGAGGAGATGTTCGGTCAGCTGTGGAGGCAGGATTTCCAGGCTTACCGGGACGAGATGGTCGTCGCGACTAAGGCGGGCTACGGAATGTGGCCTGGACCGTACGGCGAATTCGGCTCGCGCAAGAGCATGCTGTCCAGTCTCGATCAGAGTCTGAAGCGTATGAAGATGGAATACGTCGATATTTTCTATTCCCACCGCTTCGACAAGGAGACTCCGCTGGAAGAGACGATGTCGGCGCTGGATCAGGCAGTAAGGCAAGGCAAGGCGCTGTACGTCGGAATATCCAACTATGGACCGGAACAGGCGCGGGAGGCGATCGCCATTCTTCGCAGTCTCGGCACGCCGTGCCTCATTCATCAATCGCATTATTCCATGTACGAGCGCAGATTGGAACAAGGTCTGCAGGAAGTGCTTCTAGAGGAAGGAGTTGGAACCATCGCCTACAGCCCTCTTGCCAGAGGACTGCTGACGGATCGTTACCTGAAAGGCATCCCCGCGGATTCCAGAGCGGCCGGCGGGAGCGTATTCCTGAAGCGGGAGGATGTAACCGAGGCGAAGGTGGAGAAGTCGCGCAAGCTGAATGCGCTTGCGGCGGAGAGAGGCCAGACGCTGGCTCAGATGGCCGTCGCCTGGGTATTGAGGCAAGGCCGCGTGACATCCGCGCTCATTGGGGTTAGCCGTGCGGAGCAAATCGATGATATCGCCGGATTTCTGAAGCAATCCGAGTTTAGCGATGAGGAGTTGGACCTGATTGAGCAGATTTTGGCCGGCTGACGACAGTCAGGTCCGATACAACGGACAAAGGAGGGAAGCACTTGCTAAGAGGCAGCATATACGAGTTGAAGGATGGGGCATTGGAGCATGTATTGGAAGAATGGCTGCCAGGCAAGTATTTGTCGCACGGCGGGTTAGCCTTCGCGAAGCCCGGCGAGCGCAGCCATAGCCATGACGGCCCTGGGGGGCGGGATTATCATACGCACAAGGATTGCGAAGCGTTCGTCATTCTGCAAGGCAGAGGACTGATGGAAGTGGATGGCGGGATGCACGCTGTAAAGCCGGGCGACATTATCGTGATCGAACCCGGCGAGGACCATCATCTCATCTCCGACGAACGCGACCCGATCGTTACATTATGGCTCCATGCAGGGGAACATCGGCACAGAAACCAGTTAGCAGGAGGAATATCATGACGTTTATATCTACCGGAACGCACCGGTTCACGCTGAGCGGGGTGGACGAGCGGTTCCGCATCCAGGTTGTAACGGAAAAGGAGGGGGACGGCGTCGACTTGATCCACATCATGCTGGATGCGAAGGAGGCGACGGTGCCTGCGCCGCTCACGATCAGCTGGGAGCATCCGGCCGACGACATCGGGGCCAGCTGGCATCCCGCCGCGGATCGCAACAAGAGCTTCAAGGCCGACTGGATGCGGGAGTACCGTTCCAACGCCGCGACGTCGGCGCCTGTGCATTCACTGTTCAGCGCGAACGGCAGCAATCGGTTGACGTTCGCGTATTCCGACGCTCTTCATACCGTTCATTACAGAGGAGCGATCCGGGAAGAGTCGGCCATGTTCCAGCTGCACGTGCGTCTGTTCCAGGAACAGACCGCGCCGCTTGACCATTATGTCGCCACGCTGCGCATGGATACGAGAGATATCCCCTATTACGATTGCTTGACGGATGCGAGCGACTGGTGGAGCCGCATGGCGGAGTACAGACCCGCACATGTGCCGGAGACGGCTCGATCGGCCATGTACTCTACCTGGTACAGCATGCATCAGAATGTGACGGCGGCGGAGGTGGAAGCGGAGTGCCGGCTGGCGAGGCCGCTGGGCATGGAAGCGGTCATCGTCGACGACGGCTGGCAGACTTCGGACAATCAGCGGGGATACGCCTACACCGGCGACTGGCAGCCATGCCCGGAGAAATTCCCGGACATGAGGGAGCATGTCGAAGCGATTCATGCGCTCGGCATGAGAATCATGCTATGGTACGCCGTGCCGTTCGTCGGAAAGCATAGCGAAGCGTGGCATCGGTATAAGGACAAGTTCCTCCGGTATAGCGAAGGTATGGGGGCGGGCGTCGTCGATCCCCGTTATCCGGAGGTGCGGGAATACATTATCGGCACCTACGAGAGAGCGATAACGGATTGGAATCTCGACGGCTTCAAGCTTGACTTCGTCGATCAGTTCTATTCGCCGGATAGAGAGACCCCGTCCGACGCTCCCGGGCGCGATTACGATTCGGTGCCTGCAGCGGTGGACCGCCTGCTGACGGAATGCATCAGCCGATTGAGACAGCTGAAGCCGGATGTGATGATCGAGTTCCGCCAGCCATATATCGGTCCGGCGATGCGCAAGTACGGCAATATGTTCCGGGCTTCGGACTGTCCGAACGACAGCATACAGAACCGTGTGCGGACGCTGGATATCCGGCTGCTGTGCGGCAATACCGCCGCTCATGCGGACATGATGATGTGGCATCCGCAGGAGCCGGCGGAAAGTGCGGCGCTGCAACTGATCAACGCGCTGTTCTCTGTCCCGCAGGTATCCATGAAGCTGGCGGATATGACGGACGGGCATCGCCGCATGACGAAGCACTGGCTGTCGTTCTGGAACGACAACCGGGATCAGCTGCTGGACGGCAAGCTTGCGCCGCTGCATCCGGAATTGCTCTATCCGTGCGTGATTGCAAGCGGGCAAGACCGCGCCGTTATCGTCACTTATTACGATTCGCTGGTGACGCTTCCCGAGCCGTCCTCCTGCAAGGAATGGAGCATTGTGAACGGCCGTCTGGAAGCGGGCGTCTATGCGAGGCTTCAACAGCCGGCGGGCGAGGCCGAAGTAGTCATTCGGGACTGTTACGGCGACGTGGTGCATACGTTCAATCTCATGCTGTCGCAAGGAGCGCATGAACTTCCGATACCGCCATCGGGCAGCGCTCGCATCTGCCTGAGGCAATCCTAGAAGAAGGGAGGAATTCTAATGGCATCCAGATCGGCATCACCTAACGATCAGCAGTATACATTCAATTCGATGGGACAGCGACTGAAGTTCATGCGCAAGTATTGGCCGCTTTATGTCTTATCGATACCGGGCATTCTGTACTTCGCATTGTTCCGATACATTCCGTTGCTCGGCTCCGTCATCGCGTTTCAGGATTACAACATTTTCAAGGGGATGTGGGATAGTCCCTGGGTAGGGCTGTATCATTTTCAGCGCATGTTCCAATATTCCGATTTCTTGTTAATTCTGAAAAATACGGTGCTGATCGGCGTATACGATCTCGTATTCGCCTTTCCGGTGCCCATTATACTGGCCTTGCTGTTGAATGAGCTGCGGCTCGTCGTATACAAACGGATTATTCAGACCGTCGTCTATATGCCGCATTTCCTGTCATGGATCATCGTCGGCGGGTTCGTTGTAGGCGTGCTGTCGCCCTCCACCGGCATCGTGAATAAGCTGATCGGCCTGTTCGGCTTCGAACCGATCTATTTCCTTGGCGAGGAATCTTACATCCGAACGATTCTGGTCGGTTCCGGCATCTGGAAGGACAGCGGATGGGGGACGATAATCTATCTCGCGGCGATCGCCAGCATCAATCCCGATCTGTACGAAGCGGCGGAGATTGACGGAGCCAACCGGTTCCGGCAGATTATATCGATTACAATCCCGTGCATCCTGCCGACGATCGTCATATTGTTCCTGCTTCAGATCGGAAATTTTCTGGATTTCGGCTTCGAGCGCGTATTCGTCTTCCTGAATCCGCTGAATAATCAGAATGGAGAGATTATCGACACCTATGTGTACAGAGCCGGTCTCGTTGAACGCCAATACAGCTTCACTACCGCCATCGGCTTGTTCAAATCGGTCGTCGGGCTGCTTCTCATTGTCATAGCCAATCGATTCAGCAAGAAGGTATCGGGTGAAGGGCTGTACTAGCTCTGCCAACCGATACGGTGAAAACGGAGGGAATTACCGATGATTATTTCGAGAGGACAGAAGCTGTTCAACCTGTTCAACGTTGTCTTCCTAGGAGCGATCAGCTTGACGATGGTGCTGCCGCTCATTCATATCGTGGCGCAATCGTTCAGCAACAACGTGGCGATCGTCTCGGGGGATGTCGCCTTCTGGCCGGTGAACTTCACGACGGGCAGCTATGAGCTTATTCTGGGCGATCCTTCCATATGGAAGAGCTTCCGGAACAGTCTGATCGTGACGGTATTCGGAACGCTGCTCAATCTGCTTATGACATCCATGCTGGCTTATCCGCTCGCGCGGCCGGAATACCTGTTCAGGAAAGGCGTGCTTATCTTCGTCCTGTTCACCTTAATATTCAGCGCGCCGCTCATCCCGAATTACTTGCTTATCCGAAGCCTGGGACTGCTGGATACGCTATGGGCGATTACGCTTCCGATGGCGATCAGCGCCTTCAATATGTTCATTATGCGCTCCTTCTTCATGAATTTGCCCAGCGAGCTGCTGGATTCCGCGAAGATGGACGGGTGCGGCGAGCTGATGGCGTTCTGGCGTATCGTGCTGCCGTTGTCCAAGCCTGTTATGGCCACGATGGCGATCATCTATGGCGTTGCCCATTGGAACCGGTACGGAGACGCCGTCTATTACATTAGCGACCGGGAATGGATTCCGCTGCAGGTGAGATTGAGAGAGATTGTATTCGCTGATCAGCTCGGCCAGGCAGATATAACGTCCGAGTTTTTTACAGAGCTGTCGCCGGAGGGCATCAAGATGGCGGTTATCGTCGTCGCTACCGTTCCGATTATGATGGTGTACCCGTTTCTGCAGAAGTATTTTATTAAAGGGATGCTAGTCGGTTCAATTAAATCCTAATAGTGTCATAATTATCGTTCTTTTATTGTTTAATGCAGTGAAAAAACGACAAGGGACAATAAAAAATGACATACATTATTATTAATGGAAAAATTATAATGTACTTGTAACAAGCAAACGTTTTCACCAAAATACGAAAGAGGGGTAAACCATGAAGAAGCTGACAGGAATCGGTCTATCGGTGGCAATGATTGCGGGATTGCTTGCGGGCTGTGCGGGCAATGACAAAAACAATACACCAAAAGAAAATCAGAAGCCCGCAAACAATGAACAAAAAAACAATACGGGTGAGCAGGAGGCAAAAGGGCCGACGAAATTCTCGATCGTATATCCTACGACCGTAAGCTCGGGCTATCATACGAGAGTGCCGAATCTGAGCGAGACGAAGTGGGTAACGGAGCTGGAGAAGCGGACGAATACGGAACTGCAGGTTAGTGTACTGGAAGATACGAAATACGGCGTCATGTTCGCCAGCAATGACATTCCGGATGTCGTAGGCGCTATAGGAGGTCCCGGCGACAAGGCGATGGCCGGATCGGTGGAGAGCGGCGTATTCATGCCGCTGGATGATCTGCTTAAGGAGCATGGGCCCAACTTGCTGGCGCAAGTACCGGAGAATGTATGGGATATTGTCCGGGTAGACGGCAAGATTTACGGGTTGCCGGAATTTTTAAGCAATCCTTCCCGCCGTGCCACATTTATCCGTACGGACTTGCTGGAGCAGACGGGACTGCAGCCGCCGAAGACGATTGACGAGTTCCTGGACGTCCTTCGCGCATTCAAGGAGATGGGCGTTAAGGAACCTTATCAAATGCGTGAAAATTTCAAATATTCAGACCTTGTCTTCGGTGCGTTCGACGTGCTGCCGTATAAAGATCAGTTCGAAGTGGTCGACGGCAAAATCCAGCCTAAATTTTTCGACTCCGAGAACATGATGAAGGCGCTGGAAACGATGAAGACGATGTATCAGGAAGGGCTGATCTCTAAAGAGTTCGCAACGATCTCGTCAACGGACTTCGGCAACAGTCTGGAAGCGGGCAACGCGGGCATCTGGTCGCATAACGCCACTTCGCTGATGAGCTATCGCACCTCTGTCGCCCGTGCGGTGCCGGAAGCGCAGATCGATCTCATTCCTTCGCCGGTCGGTTCTGAAGGCAAGGGCGGTTACTTCTACTATCCGCCGCTCATCCGTTCCTTCTATATTAACAGCAAGGTGGATCAGGATACGGCTGTCAACATCATCAAGTTCTTCGATTGGATGCTGACTGACGAAGCTGCTACGTTCTTCTCGTTCGGCATCGAAGGCGATACGTACACGAAAGATGCGAACGGCAATATTGTATACGAGAAGCCGACGGATAAGGAAGGGCAAGAAGAAGCGTCGTTCCGCAACACGCTATGGGGCGTGCGCGATGCGAAGCTGAACAAGTTGGAAGTCATGATGGACCCGAGCGGTCCCGACGTCTTGAAGGCGTTCGACGAGCTGCTGCCGTTCGAAGGGCTTCCGGGCATCGGCTTCTATCCGGAGCTGGACGCTTACAACAAGTATCCCGATCTGACGCCACGCGGAGACCAGGGCTCGAAGCTGATCGTCGACCATATGGTTCGCATGATCTATGGCAAGGAAGATATTGCGGATTGGCCGAAGGTTATCGAGGAGTATCTGGCCAAAGGCGGCAAGGAAATTCTGGAGCAAGCGAATGAGAGATGGAACAGCAAGCAAGGCGTCGTTAACATTACAACGGAATAAGACGAATGCAATCCCCCTCTGCGGAGGGGGATTCATGTCAGTGTGCCACGCATGGCGATTAACTAGGTGGTGAAAGTCCACTGTGGGGGTCTGTAGTTACCAACCACTAGTCAATGGCAAGGGTGTCCATCGCGAGGTGGAATCTGAAGGAAGCCGGAGGCAAAATTCCGACCCGAGGAACACGAACATCATCAGGCATATGACATGGGATGAGCTTGCTGAACAAAGCAAAGTCCAATAACTACACGGACATGTCAGTGTAAATGATGCGGGTACATGGAAGGAAAGTGAATCGTCTTACCGTGGGAGGTCTCATGGACGTGAGGAGATATATATTCGAATCACGGTTGAAACAAGATTTATCATGAGAAGTCAGCAGAAGCCATAGTACCCGATGTAGTCGACGACACGGGGAAGGGCCGAACCCTTAGGAGGTGTTAGTCAATGAATGTTACCAAGACAGGAGCGAAGGGCAGCCAACTTCCAGCGGAAGGCTCACCGCAAAAGAATAGTGCGGAACACAAAGGATATGCGGGAGTGCACAATCCTGTAAGGATAACTAAAAGAGACAACACCAACGCAAGCTTGTTGAAGAGTGGACTTCTTGAGCAGATTGTCAGCAGAGATAATCTGAACCATGCGTTCAAGAGAGTCAAAGCAAACAAAGGTTCACACGGAATCGATGGGATGGGAGTAGATGAACTTCTACAATATCTCAAAGAGAACGGAGAAGCACTCAAGCAATCCATTCTGGACGGTAAATATCGTCCGAACCCCGTTCGCAGGGTAGAAATACCGAAAGAAGACGGGAAGAAGAAAAGAAATCTAGGAATCCCGACTGTAGTGGATCGAGTAATCCAGCAGGCAATCGCCCAGGTACTCACGCCGATCTACGAGAAGCAATTCTCAGAGAACAGCTTCGGGTTTCGACCCAAGCGGAGTGCACACGATGCCATTAGGAGAAGTCAAAGCAACATAGAGGAAGGGCACAAATATGTAGTGGACATGGACTTAGAGAAATACTTCGACACAGTGAACCAAAGTAAACTCGTCGAAGTATTATCGAGAACCATCAAGGATGGACGAGTCATCTCACTCATACACAAATACCTAAAAGCTGGGGTTATCGTAAAACATCGGTTTGAGGAAACCGAAGTCGGCGTACCGCAGGGCGGCAACCTAAGTCCAATACTTAGTAACATCATGCTAAATTAGTTGGACAAGGAACTGGAAAGCAGAGGACACAAATTTGTCCGCTATGCGGATGATCTGCTCATCTTCTGCAAGAGCAGAAGGAGCGCAGAGCGTACACTGACAAATATCCTTCCGTTTATTGAGAAGAAACTATTCCTTAAGGTTAATCGGGAGAAAACCGTTGTGGACGATGTGAGAAGAGTTAAATTTCTAGGTTTCTCATTCTACTCATACAAGGGTCAAACGAGAGTAAGAATTCATCCGAAATCCATCGCGAAGATGAGAAACAAGATCAGAGAGCTTACTTCAAGAAGCAACGGAATGGGAAATGAAGCCAGAGCCGTGAAACTTAGACGCTATATCACGGGCTGGGTCAACTATTTCAAACTTGCCGACATGAAGAAACTACTTCAAATCACGGATGAATGGATGAGAAGGCGAATCCGCATGATCTACTGGAAACAATGGAAACGAGTGAGGACGAGACTTGACAGACTACAATCCCTCGGTATCCAGAAACAGAAGGCATGGGAATACGCCAACACTAGAAAGAGCTATTGGAGAACCTCCAATAGCCCAATCCTCTCTAAGTCCCTCGATAACAAAACCATCAAAGGTTTAGGATTCCTATTCTTTTCAGACTACTATCGACAAGTCACTGCACATTCCTAATGGAACCGCCGTGTACCGAACGGTATGCACGGTGGTGTGGGAGGTCGGCTACTCAACTAATGGGTAGCCTCCTACCCGATTCAT
Source organism: Paenibacillus sp. J5C2022 (assembly GCF_025567625.1). Taxonomy (GTDB): domain Bacteria; phylum Bacillota; class Bacilli; order Paenibacillales; family Paenibacillaceae; genus Pristimantibacillus. Next base: position 94,853 of record NZ_JAOQJC010000002.1, read on the forward strand.
GGCGAGTTGAAGGAGACAGGGACGATGACGATCAGTTATGACAGAGAGACACGGATATTTCATTTGCAAGGGAAACGATGCAGTTATGTGATGCAGCTGGTGGGCGCCGGATGACTCCGATCAGTATGAGAGGGCATGCGGCCATGTCCGGCAATTTCGGCTACGAGCTGGATTTGACGCTGCTTGCGGCGGAGGATAAAGCTGCTATATCTGCTCAGATCGCGCTCTACAAGCAACTGCGTATGCTGGTGCAGAGCTGCAAGTCTTAGCGATGGGAGAGAAGAGAATGAGGAGAACGGAACACACGGAAGCCAGAAATGCCTTTATGAGTAAAGTGATGGAGCTGCCGGTGCTGGATACGCACACGCATCTGATTGGCGATTCGCTTGCTGCGCGCGATTTCTGGCAGATCGCCCATTACTTCTGGCTGCTGCGCGAGCTGCAGGCGGGAGGTTACCCCGCCGATGCGGAGAAGCTGCCGCTTGATGAGCGTATCGAAGCGTTCGTCGCGGCATATGACGAGACGAGAACGACGCTTATGAATATCGCGTTCACTCGGATAATGAGCGAGTTGTACGGAGTTGCGATCCACGATGGGGATTCCGTCAGGAGGGCGATTGCGGTTGTAGAAGCCGCGCAAGCGGATGCCGGCTGGGCGCAGACGGTGGCCGATCGAATGGCGATACGCCGTTCGGTCGTCAATTATCCGCAGCACGGACCGTTCCAGGGGATGAGGGAGGATGCCGTCGTCATGCCCCGAATTGATGGCGAGATGGGGAAGTGGTTAGCCGCCGTGGAGGCTTCGGAAGATCCGGGAGGGATATATCGGGAGACGGTGTCCGTCATCGATCGCTTGCTTCGCGAATATGCCGATCGGGGATATCCCGGCGTGATGACGACGTTGCCGCATTACGGGGTGTCGGCCAAGGAACGAAGAACGGTCGGCCCCGGCAGCAGCCGGGATGTAGTCATGATGGAGTTCTTGCACGAAGTATGCGCCGCAGCCGAGCGGCATGGACTGCTCGTGCAATTGTTCCTCGGCGTGGAGCGTTCCTGGTGCGGAGAGGCGACGCCAGTCAACGACCCGCAGCGCATATTGAAGCTTCTGCCGTTATTCGAAGTGTACAGCTGTCCGTTCGAGCTTGTGCTCGCTTCGGAGCTGAACAATCTGGACGCCGTACAGGCGGCATGGAATTTCCCCAATGTGCATATCGGCGGGATGTGGTGGTTCAACTTCCGCGCAAGCACGTACAAGGATAGCATGCAGTACAGATTGGAGGCACTGCCGGCAAGCAAATGCTCGCTTGTCGTATCCGATGCGCGCTGCATCGAATGGAGCTACGGGAAGATATGGCTCATTAAACGGCTGGCCGCCGATTTTCTGTGGGAGCGCTTAACACAAGGGTGGATTGATGAAGGGACCGCGCTTCGCACAGCGGAGCAGTGGCTCTACGGCAGCGCTATGAAGCGGTACCACTTGATCCGATGACTCGTCATGAAATGCAAGCAAGTGTTGACATCCGGCATGTGCGCTGATACGTTAAGGTTATCGATAACATTAATCGTACATAATGGAGGGATACTCATGAGAAGGGGATTATTGATGGAATCCATGTGCGAAGCTCCCATCAGCGGAGGCTTCCGGATGGAGGGATACTGGGTCTGGTGCGGCTCGGTCGTCAAGGGGGAGGACGGGCGCTTCCATATGTTCGCCTCCCGCTGGCCGAAGAGCCTGCCCATGCATCCCGGCTGGCTGGTCGCATCCGAGATTGTGCGGGCGACGGCGGATACGCCCGAGGGGCCTTATGAGTTCCAAGAGGTCGTGCTGCCTGCCCGAGGGGCGGAATACTGGGATGGAAGAAGTACGCATAATCCGCATATTGTCAAGCATGGCAGCCATTATTTGCTCTATTATATGGGCTCGACTCATCCGTTCGGAGATCCCGCCACGGACATCGGGCTGGATGATCCCCATACGATCGTGGCACGGGCCAACAAGCGAATCGGCCTTGCGGTAGCGGACAGCGTGTTCGGACCATGGAAGAGGATGGACGAGCCTCTCTTGCCTACCCGGCCGGGGAAGTACGACAGCTTCCTGACGTCCAATCCGGCTCCTTGCGTGAAGGAGGACGGTTCGGTGCTGCTCATCTACAAGGCCAGAAGATACGAAGGGCATCAGCATGGCAAGATGACGATCGGAGCAGCGGTTGCCGATCACTGGAGTGGTCCTTATCGGGTCATCTCCGACGAGCCGATATTTTTGCCGGACTCCTTTCATATTGAAGACCCTTACATATGGCATACCGCAGAGGGGTATGAGCTGATTGCGAAAGATATGGACGGTACGTTATGCGGCGAGAAGCATGGCGGCATCCACGCCTTATCCCGGGACGGCCTGCATTGGGAGCTGTCGAGTGCGCCGCACGCTTACTCCCGGACGATCAGCTGGGACGATGGTACCGTAAGGACGATGGGCAGTCTGGAGAGGCCTTTCCTGCTGTTCCAGGACGGCAAGCCGACCCATCTGTTCGCCGCTACCGCAGACGGACCGGGAGGCTTCGATAGAGCCGAACGCACATGGAATATGGTCATCCCATTGGCCTGACGAGGAGGAAGAGGAATGAAAGCGATTCTGGTCGGGCTTGGCAGCGCAGGATTCGGTTGGTACAAGCGACTGCGGGACCGCGGCATGCTGCATGCGGTCGTGGAAAGTCATGAGGCAATGAAGGAGAAAATGGGGAACGATCCTTATCCGTTCTATACCTCTCTCGAGGTGGCGCTGAGGCACGAAGCGGAAGCGGCGGATTTCCTGGTTAATGTGACGACGCCTTCGGCGCATTCGGCGGTTAATCATGCCGCATTCGATTACAAGCTGCCGGTATTATGCGAGAAGCCGATTTCTTTTGACTTTGCGGAAAGCGTGGAGATCGTTGACAGGGCGAAGCGGGAGAATATCCCGTTCATGATTGCAGAGAACTACCGTCACTTTCCTTATGTGCGCAAATTAAAGGCACTTATCCAGTCCGGAGCGATCGGCGAGCTCTCCACAGTCGAGATCGCTTTCCATCGCTTCCATCAGGTGAAGCGGAACTACGCCGTCCGTATATTGGACGATATCGGCGTACATCACTTCGATATGCTCCGCTACTTGACAGGCAGGGAAGGAGTAGCGGTGCAAGCCAGACTCTACGACCCCATTGCGGGGTGGCAGGAGGAAGGGGCTTCGCTTCAATGCTACGCCACGATAGAGCTGGAAGGCGGCATAACCGCAAGCTATACCGCATCGATCGCGTCCAGAGGGCCGGCTACGGGATGGAGTGGGAACTGGCGTGTCGAAGGAACGGAAGGGGCGCTGCTGTTAAGGGACGGAGAGATTGCGCTGTACCGGGGACAAGATGCCACCGTGATTGACGATTATAGCGATATTCGGCAGCGGGATACGCTTGACGAATTCCTCTCCTCCTTGCACGAAGGCCGCGAGGCGGAGACAAGCGGTGCCGATTATCTGAAGACGCAAGCGCTCGTTCATTGCGCCAATGCGTCCAGCGTGTCATGCAGCCGATTGCAAGTCCGGCTGCACGGCAAGGACGAGGCATGACAAGCCAGTAGAAAATAGGGGGAAGCAGCATGACAACTATTCAATGGGAAGAAGCAGCCCCGGGAGTATGGAGAAGCACGATTGGACATCCGCAGACGCTTAGTCCGCTTGCATTCATGGGGGCGGAGCCGCGAAGGGAACAGCTGCGGACGATGCCGCACTCGGAGGTCCCCGGACTGATGGACAATATCGGAGCGGAACGATTGCCATGCGGCGGATATATGCTTGAGCTTCCATTGGAAGAGCAAGAGAAGCTGTACGGTACGGGCTTGCAATTCATGCGCATGAATCAGCGGGGAAAGACCCGCTATATGAGGGTGAACAGCGATCCCAAGCAGGATACCGGCGAGACGCATGCCCCTGTGCCGTTCTATGCCAGCGACAAGGGTTACGGTCTGCTCGTCGATACGTCGCATATTGTCACGATGTTCCTGGGCTCAACAATGAAGCAGGAGCATACGCGGACCGAGGATGTGCGCGACCGGAATCGCGACAAGGGGTGGCGGGCCACACTGCCTTCATCCCGAATCGAGATTAAGTTGCCGGCCGAAGGAGCGCATCTGTATCTGTTCGGCGGGCCGGCGCTCGCCGACGTCATATGCCGTTACAACCTGTATTGCGGAGGCGGCGCATTGCCTCCGCGATGGGGATTGGGCTTCTGGCACAGGGTGCCGACTCTGTACAGGGATGAAGAGGTGATGGAAGAAGCGCTGGAATTCAGAAGAAGGGAGTTCCCGTGCGATGTGATCGGGCTGGAGCCGGGCTGGCACAGCCGCAGCTATCCCGTCACATACGAGTGGGACGGCGAGCGGTTCCCGCAGCCGGAAGCTTTCATTCGCGAGATGAAGGAGAATGGCTTCCGCATTAATCTGTGGGAGCATCCTTACGTTGCACCGGAAGGCGAGCTGTACGAGAAGCTGTCGTCGCTTTCCGGCAATTATTCCGTCTGGGGAGGGCTTGCTCCCGACTATGTCATGCCGGAAGCAAGAACGCACTATATGAAGCAGCACGAGAAGAGGCATGTTGCCCTCGGCGTGTCGGGCTACAAACATGACGAGTGCGACGGCAGCGAGTTGACGAACAATTCCTGGATGTTCCCGGCCCATGCGCGATTCCCGTCGGGCTTGAACGGCGAGACGGTGAGACAGCTGTACGGGCTCATGTTCCAGAAGATGGGAGACGAGCTATTCCGCAAGGCTAACCGGCGAACGTATGGACTGGTGCGCGCTTCCAATGCAGCCGCTTCGCCGATGCCGTACGTGCTCTATTCCGATCTGTACGATCATAAGCAGTTCATCCGGGCGCTCTGCAATGCTTCGTTCAGCGGATTGCTGTGGACGCCGGAGGTGCGCCGCGCGCAGAATGCGGAGGATTGGATTCGCCGAATGCAGACGGTCTGCTTCTCGCCGCTGGCCATGCTCAATGCGTGGGGCGATGGAACGAAGCCATGGTCGTTCCCGGAGGCGGAACCTGTCATCCGGCATTATATTCAATTGCGAATGAGGCTGCTTCCTTACTTGTATACCGCATTCGCACAATATAGGGAGACGGGGCTGCCTCCGTTCCGCGCAATGCCGCTTGTCATGTCGGAGGAAGAGAGGGCCGCTGCGGAGAAGCGGCATGCTATGAAGGAAGTGAGCGTGCTGAATACGACGGATGCGGCTTACGGCCGAAGCGCGGTGAATGCGTGGGACGATCAGTATATGGTAGGCGACGACCTGCTCATCGCGCCGCTTGTCGCAGGAGAGAGCGAGCGGAAGGTGCTGTTGCCGTCCGGTTCCTGGCTAGAGCTAGAGACGGGCGAACGGCATGAGGGACGGGCGGTCGTTCAAGTGCGCCCCGGTCTGGAGAGACTCCCGATCTACGTGCGCGAAGGAGCGGTTATTCCCATGATGCCTGCCTTGTCTCATGTGCCGGCGTCAGGGGAGAAGGTTCCGTTGACGTTCGTCCACTTCGGCAGCAAGCCCGGGCAATGTCTCATCTACGATGACGACGGAGAATCCTTCGATTATGAGAGCGGGAATTGCAAGTGGCGGAAAGTAGTCGTCGAGATGCGGGAGGACGGAAGCTTCCAGGGCGAGTTGGAGGACGGCAATACGCCGTTCCACAGCTATAGCGGCGTACAATGGCAGCTGGGACAGACTGTTCTTGCGAAGGATTAGCGACGAGTTGCTCTTGGGTGCCGCCGGTCAAAAATAAATGCAGACAAAGTCTCCCGCATCCGTTCCGGGCATACACTGTTAGAAATGCGTGCGGGAGGAGATGGCATTATGAATGTCAGAGATATGATCAAGTCGGTATCGATCGGGTTCTTAATCGGAGTGTTCGCCATTGCCTTGCTGCCCTTTCTGCTCATATTCAGCATTGCGGAAATATACGGCGCAATCGAACTGTACAGCGGATACAGCGTGACCGAGAACGTACCGTTGCTTCTCTTCGCTGTCCACAGACGTGGCAAGAAGAAGCAGGAGCGCGAAGAAGAGCAGTAGCTCCCGACTGTAGCGAATGCTCAGTTCAGCGGGCGGACGGAACGGCGAACGAGAAGCTCTGCCGGCAAGACGATCTTCTTCCACGGCAGCTTCTCGTCGCGTTGTCCGATTCGCTCGATCAGCATCTCCATTCCCATATAACCGAATTGATAGGCTTGTTGGGCCGCGACGGTGAGGAACGGCTCCACTTCTGTGTGCGGACCGAGATCGTCGAAGCAGACAATCGATATATCCTCCGGCACCCGCATATTCCTTCGTGTCAGCAGTCGCATCACTTCGATGGCGAGCACATTGTTGCCGGACAGAATGGCCGTAGGCATGGGGGCGAGACTGTCCAGCCAGCGGTCCATGTCGGACAAGTCGTTCAGTGAACCGAAGCTAGTCTCATAGATATCGTCTTCGGAGAACGGGAGCTCATTCAGCTTCATGCCTTCCTTGAACCCCTGCAGCCTCAGTCGGGCACTGGAGATGGAGGAAGAGCCGTTCACGATCGCGATTCGCCGATGCCCCGCCGCCGCCAGATGATCGACGAGCTGTCGGGCACCCTCCTTGCTGTCTCCCAGCACGATGTCGCATTGAATGCCCGGCACTTCGCGGTCCAGCAGGACGAACGGCACGTTGTGGCGCTGCAGCGACTCCAGATGGGGCAAGGAGGGATCGCCCGCAGGGGCAAGCAGCACGCCGTCCACCCGCGTCGTCAGAATCGTCGTCACATAATCCGCTTCCTTCTCCAGATTTTCATCGCTGTTGCCGAACAGCAGCCGGTAACCATGCTTCATCGCCGCATCCTCGGCGCCGCGAGCCAGAGTCGTATAGAACGGATTCATAATATCCGTAATGAGCAGGAACAAGAGCTTTGTCTGCTGAAGCACGAGACTGCGCGCCGTCTGATTGGGCACATAATTCATTTCCTCCATGACCCGCTTCACTTTCGCCCTCGTTTTATCGCTGATTTTCCCAGTGTTATTGATAACTCTGGATACTGTCATTGCCGATACGTTGGCTTTCGCGGCAATATCATAGATCGTAACCATTTCTAGCGCCCCTTATCCCGTACATTCCATTATTCATGATTTCTATCATACAAAAAAGTAAGCGTTGACATCAACTATTTTAGCTGTTACTTTAAGGTTATCGGTAACATAACTACAATTATTCGGTATGGAGGGATACACATGACTGAGATGAATGTACGCTTTAAAGCGGGATTTCCCAAAATAGGAATTCGCCCGACGATTGACGGCAGACGGAAAGGCGTCAGGGAATCGCTGGAGGAGCAGACGATGAATATGGCTCTGGCGACGGCGAAGCTGCTCTCCGACAATCTTCGCTATCCGAACGGCGAGCCGGTGGAATGCGTCATTGCGGATACGTGCATCGGCGGGGTGGCGGAAGCGGCAGCCTGTGCGGACAAGTTCGCCAAATCCGGAGTAGGCGTCTCTATTACGGTAACGCCTTGCTGGTGCTACGGCACAGAGACGATGGATATGGACCCGTCCGTTCCGAAAGCGGTATGGGGCTTCAACGGAACGGAGCGCCCCGGCGCCGTCTATCTCGCCGCTGTGCTTGCGGGCTACGCGCAGAAGGGCTTGCCGGCATTCGGCATATACGGCGAGCACGTGCAGGACGCAGGCGACACGTCGATTCCGGACGACGTGCGCGAGAAGCTGCTCGGCTTCGCAAGAGCGGGCTTGGCGGTAGCCATCATGAAGGGCAAGTCGTATCTGTCCATGGGCTCCGTATCCATGGGGATCGCCGGTTCCATCGTGAACGACGCTTTCTTCCAGGAGTATCTCGGCATGAGAACGGAATATGTGGATATGACGGAATTCGTCCGCCGTATGGATGAAGGCATCTACGACGACGAGGAATTCAAGCGGGCTCTGTCGTGGGTGAAGGAGAACTGTGTGGAGGGAGCAGACAACAACCCTGCAGACATCCAGACATCGCGGGAGCAGAAGGACAAGGATTGGGAGACGGTCGTCAAGATGACACAGATCGCCCGCGATCTAATGGTCGGCAACCCTCGTCTGGCGGAGCTGGGCTACGGCGAGGAAGCGATGGGACACGACGCGATCGTATCCGGCTTCCAGGGACAGCGCCAATGGACGGATCACTTCCCTAACGGCGACTTCCTGGAAGCGATGCTGAATTCCTCCTTCGACTGGAACGGCATCCGCGCGCCGTATATGGTAGCGACAGAGAATGACAGCCTGAACGGAGCTGTTATGCTATTCGGCTATCTGTTGACGAACACGGCGCAAATCTTCGCGGACGTGCGCACATACTGGAGTCCTGAATCTGTAGAGCGCGTAACCGGCCATCGGCTTGCGGGCGAAGCGTCCGGCGGATTGCTTCATCTGATCAACTCCGGGCCGGCGACACTCGACGGAACGGGCGAGCAGACGATAGACGGGAAGCCTGCGATGAAGCCGTTCTGGGAGATTAGCGAAGAGGAAGCGCAGAAGTGTCTGCATGCGACCTCGTGGCGTCCGGCATCCGTAGAATACTTCCGCGGCGGCGGCTTCTCTTCCGACTACTTGACGCGGGGCGGCATGCCGATGACGATGTCCCGCATCAATCTCGTGAAGGGCGTAGGTCCCGTACTGCAGATTGCGGAAGGTTATTCCGTGGACTTGCCGCAAGACGTGCACGACATTCTGGACAAGCGCACGGATTCCACTTGGCCGACTACATGGTTCGCACCGACATTGACGGGAAGCGGAGCTTTCACTTCCGTCTACGATGTAATGGACAATTGGGGCGCGAATCACGGTTCCATCAGCTACGGGCACATCGGCGGAGACCTCATTACGCTGGCCGCAATGCTTCGCATTCCGGTCAATATGCACAACGTGCCGGAGGAGCGGGTATACCGTCCACGCGCCTGGGGACTGTTCGGCACGGCCGATCCGGAAGGCGCGGATTATCGCGCATGCACCAACTTCGGTCCGCTGTACAAGTAATATGACAAGAAGCAGGCATCGTTCTTAATTACGGATATGGAGGTTATAACATGAGCAGCGCGGCGATTCGAGAGGAGCTGTGCAAGTATGCACGCAAGACAGTGGAGAACAGACTGGTAGTAGGCCCGGGAGGCAATATCAGCGCGCGGCACGAAGGCAAGATGTACTTGTCTCCCAGCGGCTTCGCGCTGGATGAAGTAAGTCCCGAGCAATGGGTGGAAGTGGACATTGCAAGCGGCGAGATTGCGGACATCGGCTATCGTCCGTCATCGGAGGTGCTGATGCATCTGTACGCTTATCGCGCCAATCCCGATATCGGCGCCATCGTGCATACGCATCCGCCTTACTGCATCGCCTTCACCCTGGTGGAGCAGGAGCTGCCCATCATGTTCCCGGATCAGGCGGCGCTGGTGGGCAAGACGCTGTACGTTCCATATGTGCTTCCGACGACGGAGGAGCTTGCGAACGCCTATGTAGAGGTAGTCAATCAAGCGAGCACCGTACTGCTTGGCAATCATGGGCTGGTCACAACCGGCCGCAATCTTCGCGAGGCATACTACCGGACGGAGGTTGTGGAGGAGAGCGCCAAAATTTATCTCATCGCGAAAGCGATCCGGGAGCCAAAGGCGCTGACGAAGGAAGAATTCGAGGAAATCGCTTCACTGGAGAGTGAAGCCTATCGTATACAACTGCTGCAAAAAATGAAGTAGTCATTCTGAGATGAGAGGATGTGGCCAACATGCTGATCGGCATTCCTTCCATTCTCCCGCCGGAGCTCCTCAAGGTGCTCATGGAGATGGGGCATAGCGATGAGATTGTGCTGGCAGACGGCAACTTTCCGGCTGCGAGCCATGCGCAGAGAATTATCCGCTGCGATGGACACGGCATTCCGGAGCTGCTGGATGCCATATTGCAGCTATTCCCGCTGGATCAATATGTAGAGCGGCCGGCAGGATTGATGGCGGTTATGCCCGGCGACAAGACGGAGACTCCGATCTGGGAGGAATACGCGGATATTGTCCGGAAGCGCGCCGGGCTGAGCGATCCGTTCCAGCAGATTGAACGGTTCGCCTTCTATGAGCGGGCGAAGAAGGCCTACGCGATCATCGCGACCGGCGAAGGCGCTTTGTACGCCAATCTCATCTTGAAGAAAGGTGTCGTCAAGCCCGCTCCGTAAGCGGGCGAATCGCATGCAATGCCGTCATTCGCGGCTTACAGCTCGCTTGAGTTGACATACTCGCATGACAATAGGACTGTTCCGCAAGTGCACCTTGCGGGACAGTCCTTTGCGCGTTTAACGGCCCACGACAGTGTTATTTCTCAAAAAAACACACTGGTATCGTAACTGTTTACATTCCTTGCAGCGCTTTCAACCGCAATAATGAATGAATAAGACAAGTATGCTGTTCACCGCAGCAACGCCAATGACAAAGGAGGAAAAGAATGACTAGAATGATGAAACGCCTGTTCTTGACGGGAAGTGCCGTTCTTCTGCTGGCGCTGCTCATCCCTGCGATCGGCTATGCGTATTCCGTGTCCGAGATCGCATCGGACGGGCCGGATACCGGGAAGGGCGCATATGCGCTGTTCCAGGAGAAGCTGGGCCCGTCTCCTGTCGATGGGCCGGGATCGACCCATATTCATGAGGATGCGGACGATGTAATCGGCAATCACTTTGTGTTCCACATTGAAGAAGGAGAGGCGATGGACGGCTGCTGTACAGACCGTCAGCGTCTGGAGTTGAAAGGATACGGGTCGTCACCGCTCGTAACGAAAGCGCTGCCAGGGCAGACGTTTACCTACAATTGGTACTTTAAAGTGAACGAAGAGGAATTCACGATGTCACCCGGCGGCGCGTTCAACCATATTTTTCAATTGAAGATGGTTGGCGGAGATGCGGGAGCGCCTGTGCTGACCTATACGCTATCCGACGGCAAGCTGCTGTTCCGACACAGCCCCATCGGCGCCACGATGGATGAAGTGGAAGTGCTGGCGGAGGCGAATTGGAGCGATGTGACGGACAAGTGGGTGTATGCTTCCATTACGGTGGACAATACCGATGAGCGCAATGAGGATGGCAGCTTCAAGGGAGGCGCTATCTCGATGAGTCTGCGTAATCTGGACGGCTCCGTCATTATGGAATGGAGCGGCGAGCGCGAGACTTGGCGCGAGGGCGGCGAGTTCAACAGGCCGAAGTGGGGCATCTACCGCAAAGTATTCCCGGATATCGGTCCGGCCACGATTCGCTTCGCCAACTTCGAAATCATCAATCATAGCGTAGAGTCAGGCGAATCGCATACAGTCGCAAGCTCGGGCAATACGCACATCGAAGCGGAGACGTTCAGCGATCGCAATGGCCATTTCTTCAAGCAGTCTTGTCCGGAATGTTCCGGAGGTGCATATATGGAAGTTCCGGAAGGCTGGGAGGATGAGGGCGTAAGCGAGTATTTGGGCTACCGCATTGACAATGCATCGAGCGGACAGACTGCCTATGTGCACGTATACGGACAAGCAGAGTCGGACACCGGAAGCAGACTGTCGGCAAGCCTGGAAGCGGACAACCCGGACGCTTATCACGAGGTTGCTTTGCCGGTGGACGAGTGGGGCTGGGCAACCGCCGAGATCGAACTATACTCAGGCGACAATATGCTTTACCTGATGCAGGAAGGCTCCGGGATTAAGCTGGATAAAATCGCGGTAAGCATTAGCGAGACGCCTCCGGCAGTCGCCATCGTCCCCAGGCTGGACACATTGACGGTGAACGGTCAGCCGCTTGCCGGCTTCGATCCCAACGTTCATGAGTATGTGTACAAGCTGCCGTTCCAGCCGATGCTTGACGTTCCAGCGATTGGGGCAATGTCCGCATCCGGCGATGTAAGCGTGGAGCAGCCGGCAGAATGGTTCGGCGAAGGCTTCATTACGGTATCCAACCCGCTGGAGCCGAGTCTGGACGTCACTTACCGGATTGGCTTTACCGGATTCCCGTATCCCGAATCGCTGCCGGAGCCGTTCGACATGTACGACATCACCGCTGTCAGCGCTACTGCGGCTCACGGCTCCGGGCCGGCATCAGGCAGCATCGACCGCGACCGCAATACGAAGTGGACGGTAGGCGGTACGGAGCAGTCGATCACTTTCGATCTGGGCGAAGTGAAAGAAGTGAACAGAGTGCTGATCGCTTACCACAATCCCAATGCGTTTATATTCCAGCTTGACGTATCCGAAGACGGAGAGACGTGGACTCGCGTCATGGCGGATACCGTGGCTGCTCCCGATCAGATCCAAATCCCGCAATTGTTCTCATTCGTGGATATAGACGCCAGATACATACGGTACAATGCGTTGGCGAATACGAACAACAATTGGACGGATGTGACAGAGTTTTTCGTTGGAAGAGGTCCGACAGACCCGGATGCGGAATTACCCGAGCAGCCTATCGATCCACCGAAGCTGGGCGCCATTACCATCGATGGACAGCCATTGACCGATTTCCATGCAGATACGCTCGAATACGTCTATGAGTGGCCGTTAGACACATCGGACGTACCTGTCGTGGAGGCGTCCGGAGAGCATGCCATTGAAGTGATCCAGAGCGACGGGCTCTATGGAACGGCGACGATCAATGTGACGCATAAGGATCATGCCGATATCACATCTACGTATTCTATCGTGTTCAGAGGGCTTGCGTTGAGGCCAGGTACCACAGTGCCGGAGAATACAACACTGTATCCCGTGCAAGAGGTGACTTACAGCAGCCAGCACGGCAGCCATCCCGCTTCCAATGCGGTAGACGGCAAAAGCATGACGAGATGGGCGGTTAGCGTCACGAACAGCCCGCATTGGTCCGTCTACGATTTGGGAGAGGTGAAGCCTGTTAGCTATATACTGGCTTCTCATATGAACGCCCACAACCGCAATATGCACTTTAAGCTGGAGCTGTCGGTGGACGGTGAGCAATGGACGACTGTCTTCGATGGAGACAGCACGATGCTGGCGAACGATCCCGATACGATTCCGAACGAAGGCGAAGGACTCGAGCTGTTCGCCTTCAAACAGAACGAAGCCCGTTACGTTCGTTATACTGGCAACGGAGCAACAACGGACACAGGCGATCGGGACAACTGGCATAATTTGATCGAGATTCTGATAGGAGGAGGAACGCCGCCGCAATCTTCGGGGGACGGGAAGATTAGAACGTTCGGAATAATCCGGGATGCGGATGCGTTGGCGGCAGGCGGATTTACGGCTAACAAGCTGCGTTTGCAAGGCAGCATGTTCACAGACGATGCCGGGCAGCTTGACGGATTCATGACAATGTACGACGTCCCGAGTGGCGATTACATCTCTATGGATATAGCGACCTCCGAGCTGCTGAAGCTGACTGAGCAGGAAGCGGTCGTACAAGGCATTGCATACGATAAGGAATGCTTGATCTATACAGTTCGCTTAACCTTCAAGCCGGCTTTGGGTGGAGGTCAGGTATCGATCCGGATCTGGGAGGGCGATGTTGCCGGGGGAGATGCCATGGCAACCTTGGACGACGCTGCTTTATATGGATTAATCAGTATCGAATTGGAGTGAGAATATAGCTGCAAGAAAGGGGCTTCCCCATATCATATTTGACCAAGGGACGCCCTTTCTTCATTTCATTCATCGATTAACGGGTCAATTCAATCACGCCGTCGTTGTTGAAGTAGCGCTCCGTCGCTTCCGCAATAATCTCGTCGCCTCCCCGGTCCCTGTATTCCTCCAGCACTTCGGGCCATTCTTCTATCGGCCGGACGCCGTAGATCATCTGGACCATATTGTCCACGATGAAGGAGGGACCGACATCCTGCTGAGGCGCAAGCGTCGGGTACTTCATGAATGCGGGCAACTCGGGGTAGAAGCCGATTCCGCCTAATCCTTCCTTGCGGAGAGTATGGTCCATAGCGTGAATGATTTCTTGACCGTATTTCATGGTTGCGATCTTGTCCCGATTGATTGCAGAGTCTGTAATGAGCCATAACGTTCCGGAGCGCCACACTTCCTCGTCTTGCTCCTCCAGCGTGACGGGTGCTCCGTAATAATCGATAGACCCGTCCCGGTCGACCGAATAGGTTTCTCCTTCAATGCCGAACGTATAGAACATGGACGCTTCACGGGAAGTCGCCTGCCATTCCAGAAACTTCAGAATCGCAATCACGCGTTCCGGCTCCACCTTATTATTCACGTAATAGGAGGTGAGCACGGGCGTATACAGCAAGTAGCCGCCCGTATGCTTCGGGCCCTTCGGTGAAGGAATGATGCCGACCGAGGCATCCGGCACAGCTTGCTGGATCGTAGTTGCGAAGGTATTTAACGAAATGGCATTGTGCGACCACATCGCAGCTTCGCCGCTATTAATCGTCTTGAAGAAGTGGGATGCGGTGATCGTTGCAAAGTCTCTGGCGATTAATCCTTCGTCATACATCGTCTTCATCGTGCGCAGCGCTTGCTGCATCGCTTCGATCTTGAAAAACTTAGGAACGACTTCATCTCCGATGACGGTAAACTGGTCCTTATAGGGGAGAACGTCGTATGCTCCGAACACAAGATCGGCATACTTGAAGTTCTCCCTCATGGCATATGGCGCGGCTACACCAAGCTTCTTGAACGCCCGCAGCATGGCTACGAACTCCTCGACGGTCTGCGGAGGCGACAATCCGGTCTGCTGCAGCAAGTCCTTCCGTATGTAGGTTGCTCTGCGCGAAGGATTGCTTAGATAAGACGGGACGCCGAATATTTCTCCATTCATCGATACGGCCTTCCATGCCGCTTCCGGTATCAGCTCCATTAATTTCGGCGTATGCGTCTTCAGCAGCTGCGATAGCGGATGAAAAACGCCGGCCTCGACTGAACCGGACATAGCGGGAGTGGAGGGCGTGCCGTAGACGCCTACGACATCCGGAATTTGTCCGCTTGCGAACAGCAGAGGCAGCTTATCTTGTTCGGTCACTTGCACATGCATGCGTACGCCAAAGTGATCGTAAAGCTTGTCGAGCCATTTCTCGTGCTGCAAATCCACTTTCGAGCTGTAGCCGCCGCTCTTCGTAGTTGGCAATGAGATCGTGAATGCCAGCGGCTTCTGCAATAGCCAGTTCGATGCATGCTGAGGGGGATTCGCAGGAGCGGGCGAGCCGCTCTGGGACTTCTTGTCCCACCACGAGCAGCCGGACATGACAATAATGTAGATGCATATAAACAATATATTGCGTCTCCATTTCATGAAGCGATTCCTCCCTATTTACTCTGTTCATAGCTGTAAAGAATAACGATGATGGGCATGCAAGAGCCGGCAGTCGTGAATGCGTCACGGACTGCCGGCTGCGTCTTCATGGACGTAATCGTTGTTCCTGCAGATGAATAGTGCCTTCCTCGTTAAAATAGCGCGTCGTAGCTTCTTGTATAATCTCGTCGCCGCCTCTTGCGCGGTATTCCTCCAGCACCTTCGGCCAATCGGCAATCGGTCTTGCCCCGTACACCATCTGCACCATATTATCGATTATGAATGACGGACCTACATCCTGCTGCGGGAATGCCAGCTCCGGATAAGCGGTTATCGTCTCGAGCTCGGGATAGAAGCCGATTCCTCCCCTGCCTTCATGCTGCAGGATGGAATCGAACGCTTGCATAATCTGGCGTCCGTCCTCTGTCGTCTCATACAGCAGACGGTTCATCGTCATATCGCGGACGGCCCACAGCACGCCGCTGCGCCAGCTTTCTTCCTGCCAACCCGACCTCGTCTTGGGAGCGCCATAATAATCGATGCTGCCGTCATCATTGACGGCATAGGTCTCGCCTTCCACACCGAAAGTATAGAACAGCTGCGCTTCCTCGGATAGCGCTTGCCATTCAAAAAACTTCAATATGGCGATAACCCGCTCTTCCTCAACGTTTTTATTAATATAGAAGGAAGTGACGACAGGAGAATAGTAGAAATAGCCGCCTTCGCCGTCGGGCCCGATGGGGGAAGGAATAATCCGCACTTCGGCGGCTGGCTCGACTTGGCGAATATTGTTCGAGAACCCGGTAAGAGCTACCGCATTTTGCGACCATATGGCGGCATTGCCGCTCTCTATATTATTGAAGAAATCCGATGCGGTAAGCGTCGCGAAATCTTTCGCAATAAGGCCTTCGTCGTACATGTCCTTCAGCGTCTGCAATGCCTGCATCATTTTGTCCGTCTGAAAAAACTTTGGGACGACTTCGCCGTCTATGACCGTGAATTGATCCCGATAGGGAAGTACGTCGAAAGCGCCCAGCACGATGTCCGCATATTTGAAGTTTTCGCGCATGGCGTAAGGATGCTGAACGCCGATTGTTTTGAACGCCCGCAGCACATCGACGAATTCCTCAATCGTTCTGGGTACTTCCTTACCGGTCTTCTTCAGCAAATCCATCCGTATAAAGGTGGCTCTTCGGGACGGATTGCTGAGGAAGCCAGGCAGCCCGTATATTTCTCCGTTCAGCGTCACAGCATCCCAGGCCGCTTCAGGCACGTAATGGTACAGGTCGGGCACATGCTCCTTGAGCAGCTGTGTCAAAGGCTGGAACAATCCCGCTTCGACAGAGCCCGACATGGACGGGTTGGACGGCGTTCCGATTGCGCCGACCACGTCCGGAAGCGAGCCTCCCGCGAACATATGTCCCATTTTGACATCCTCTACAACTCGCGTATCCATATAAACGTTAAACAGCTCTTCCTGTTTCTTTATCCATTTTTCGTTCTGCAAGTCTACACGAGACGGGTAGCCGCTGGCAATCGTAGTGGGATAAGAGATGGAAAAGCGCAACATGTTGTCTGTATTCGTCTTGTCTGCGGCTGTCGAACCTTTGTCCGCTTTCCCGGCGCCAGCCATATTGACCGAGCA
This sequence comes from Paenibacillus sp. J5C2022, assembly GCF_025567625.1. Taxonomy (GTDB): domain Bacteria; phylum Bacillota; class Bacilli; order Paenibacillales; family Paenibacillaceae; genus Pristimantibacillus. Next base: position 111,798 of record NZ_JAOQJC010000002.1, read on the forward strand.
ACCCAGCACGGTGAAAGCGAGCAGAAGGAGAAAGGATAGCCACACCTTTTTCAATTTATCCCCTTCTTTCTATACATATATATTGTTAATTGTACTATCGCTTCGAATACGCGGAGAATGGAGAAAATTATTTATGATTGTGTTTTTTTACGATTGTTGCAATCGCTTACGGCTGTGCTTATCGTAAAAAAACACAATCAACTTATACTTTTCGCCATGTGCATGCCTGTTCCCTGCATAGTAATATCAATGGTGAACGAGCCCATGACGGACGGGAGGAACATTATGCCAAGTACTGGGGCTGGGCAGAAGAGGCTATTCGACACGACGTGGCAGCTCCTACGATTTATGCGAAAATACTGGATTTTATACGTGCTGGCACTGCCCGGCATTCTTTTCTTCCTTGTATTTCGCTATATTCCTTTGCTGGGGTCCGCGATTGCGTTCCAACATTTCAGTATTTTCAAAGGAATCACGGGCAGTCCCTGGGCAGGCTTTGACCAATTCCGGCGGATGTTCGCTTTTACCGATTTTTTGCTCATCTTGAAAAACACCCTGTTGATTAGCGCCTACGATTTGATCTTTGCGTTCCCTGTCCCCATCATTTTAGCCATTTTGCTGAACGAGCTGCGTCTCGTCATGCTGAAGAGGTTCATTCAGACGGCCCTCTATTTGCCTCACTTCTTATCCTGGATCGTTGTCGGGGGGATGATTATCGGGCTGTTGTCGCCGTCGACGGGACTGGTCAACGAGTTGATTTCGCTATTCGGGGCGGAGCCAGTATACTTCTTGGGAGAGCCGGCATTTATCCGTTCCATCATTATCGGCTCGGGCATATGGAAGGAAAGCGGATGGGGAATGATCGTCTATCTGGCGGCTATTGCGGGTATTCATCCCGACTTGTACGAATCGTCGCAAATCGACGGGGCAGGATGCGTGCGGCAAGCCTTCTCCATTACGATTCCGTCCATCATGCCGACCATCGTCATCCTGTTTCTGCTGCATGTAGGCAACTTTCTTGATTACGGATTTGAACGGGTATATATCTTCCTGAATCCGCTCAACAAGGGGAATGCGGAAATTATCGATACTTATATGTACACGGCGGGACTGGTCGGCCAGCAGTACAGTTATACGACGGCAATCGGCCTGTTCAAATCCGTCGTTGGCCTGGCGCTTCTAATGATCGGCAATACACTCAGCAAGAAGGCTACCGGCAGCGGGTTGTATTAATGGGATACAGAATCGGGGCGACAGCAGGCATGACAATGACGAAATGGCAGAGAGCTTTCAACGCATGTAACCTGATATTTTTATCCGGATTGGGGTTCAGCATGATTTTGCCGCTAGTCCACATCGTTGCACAATCCTTCAGCAGCAATAAAGCGATTGCGACGGGGAAGGTATCCTTCTGGCCCGTTGAGTTCACGATAGCGAACTACAGCGTGATATTGGGGGATTCTTCAATTTGGCGGGCGTTTCTAATCAGCACCATCATCACGGCCGTCGGCACGCTGATCAATCTGGTTGCGACATCGACGCTTGCCTATCCGCTATCCCGGACGGAATTCGTGCTTCGCAAGCCGATTCTGGTCATGATTCTCATTACGCTCGTTTTCTCGGCTCCGCTCATTCCGAATTTTCTGGTTATCAAAAGTCTGGGCATGCTTGATACGCTATGGGCGCTCATGATTCCTATGGCGATCAGCGCTTATACATTATTTGTTATGCGCTCGTTCTTCATGCATTTGCCAGTTGAGCTTATCGATGCCGCCAGAATTGACGGATGCGGAGAAGCGCGTATAATATGGCATATCGTAATGAAAATGTCCAAGCCTTTATTGGCGACGATGACGATCATCTTTTCCGTTGGGCACTGGAATCGCTACGCGGAGGCGATCTATTATTTGAACGACCGCAAGCTGATGCCCCTGCAGGTGCGGCTGAGGGAGATCATCGTTGCTGATGTGTACGAGACGGACCCTCTCTCGGCAATTTATGTCCAGTTATCTCCGGAAGGCATCAAGATGGCGGTCATTGTCGTCGCTACCGTGCCGATTGTTTTCGTTTACCCGTTCTTGCAGAAGTATTTCGTCAAGGGCTTGCTTATCGGCTCCATCAAATCGTAAGAGCCGGCTACTCCATTTCGGAAAGGCAGTGATTGTCGTTATGCGCTTACTGATCGTGGATGATGAACCCGTTATTCGCAAGGGGCTGCTGGCTATGGCGGCATCCTATGAGCCTTCCTTTACGGAAATCCGTACGGCGGGCAACGGCGAAGATGCGCTTCGCGAGCTGGAGACGGCGCAGCCGGACATCGTCATGACCGACATCCGCATGCCCAGAATGGACGGGCTGCAGCTTTGCAAGCAGATGAGCGAGCGCTATCCCCTCATTCAGACGATTGTCGTGTCGGGGTATAGCGATTTCGATTATGCGCAGAAGTGCATTCAGTACGGCGTCAAGCACTATTTGTTGAAACCGGTTTCCAAGTCCGATCTGTTCGCCATTATCGATCAGTTGGCGCAGGAATCCAACAAAGGCTACATTCCCGTATCCAGATATATGGAATGGATCGGCAAGGCAGAGAACTGCATATGGTCGCAGCAGAACGATGAATTGAAGGGGTTGATGGCGGAATGGAGACAATATTGTCTGACCGCCAGCCGCAACGCCAGCCATCTGAAGGATGTGCTGACCGACTGTCTGGAGCTGCTGAGGCAGAAGTTGCAAGAGAGAAGCTATACGCCCGCTGTGAAGGGCGGACTCAAGCTGCATGCCGCCGGAGCCCAGAATGTGATGGACCAGTTCGAGGAAGTGCTGTCCGGCATCGTCGAGCACCTTGCCGCGACCAGAACGGGGAAGTACAAGGACCCGATGGAAGAGGCGAGAAATTATATCGACGAGAGACTCAAACAGGATTTGACGCTGGACGAGGTGGCGGATCTGGTTGGATTGACACCGACTTATTTCAGCGCGCTATTCAAGAAGGTGACGGGCGAAACATTCGTGCAATACCGGATCAAGAAACGGATGGAACGCGCGAAGGAGATGCTCGCCATCCCGCATTACCGCATATTCGACATCGCATCCGAAGTCGGTTACGAAGACTATCCCCATTTCACCAAAACGTTTAAAAAATGTTACGGCATATCGCCATCCGATTACCGCATGAAGCTGGGGATACGATGAAAAAATTCAGTCTGTACCGCAAGCTTATGCTTTCTTTCTTCATGATTATCCTGATTTCCCTGCTCTGTGCAGGCGTGTTCACGTACTTGTCTGCCTCCAAGGAGCTGGATGTGCTCGCCGAAAGTCATATGGAGCAGATCGTAAGCAATATCGTGCATCAGACGGACTTATATTTGAAAGCCTACGAGAGATCGATCGTGTCGCTGCTGGCCAGCAGGGAGATCAAGCAATTGATCGACCTGCCGGAAGAGCGGCCGGAATACGATTTTTACAAGCTCCGCTCGCTCATTCGGGACGAATACGCCTATCCTTCCTTTGTTCGGCAGCCGGACATTGCGGTTATTTACATTATCAGCAATCATAACAATGCCGTTTATTACTACAACAAGGTGCCTGAGGAGGCGTTTTTCGATCAACGGGAGTCAAGGGAGCAATTGCTGAGAATTCGCAGCCTGACGGATGAGAGTGGAAGCTTAAGCATTCTGAATTCCAGCATATTGGAGGATCAGCAGCATAAGCTCCTGACACTGGTCCGTCAAATCCGGGGACTGTCATCTCTCGATTCGCAAGGCATACTGGGCATCGAATTCCGGGCCGAGGAGCTGTCCGCTCTATGGGAAGGTGTCGATCTGGGGGAGGAAGGCCACTTCTATATTGTGGACAAGAATGGCTACTTCATCTACCACCCCGACGCCGGTCAGGTAGGTCAGCCCGCCCCGGATGCGATAACCAGCCAGTTGGCGAATGCGGGGCCGTCTCTGTTCGATGCGGAATCGCAAGGTCAGAAGCGCATGTACATGGCAGAGCGCTCCGATTATTCGGACTGGCATCTCATCGCATCCATGCCGGTGAAGGAACTGAGGAAGCCGGTAGAGGATATACGGACAGTGATGCTCGTCGTTGGCGCGTTCACCTTCCTGTTCGCATTCATACTGGCTTACCGGTTCGCCAGATCGATAACGGGACCCGTGTCGACGCTTATGAACGGGATGAAGCAGACGGAGCGGGGCAAGTGGGAGATGATTCCGTTGCCGGACCACCGGGACGAAATCGTGGAGCTGATGATCCGCTATAACCTGATGGTCAACAGGCTGTCGGAGCTCGTGGAAGAAGTGTATCAGGCTGATATGAAAAATCAGGTCATTCAGATGGAGCGTCAGCAGGCGCAACTGCAATCGCTTCAGCTTCAGATTAACCCGCACTTCCTGTACAATACGCTTGAGACGATCAATTGCTACGCGTCAATCCAGAATTCGGAGGAAATATCGGAAATCGTGAAGTCGCTGGCATTCATGCTGCGCTACTCCGTCCAAACGGATCTGGAGGAAATCACGGTAGCCAATGAACTGATGCATGTGGTCCATTACATGAATGTGCTGCAATTCCGCATTGACCGACCGTTTGAAATTGTGGAAGTGCTGGACAGCCGATTTTTGCTTTACAAGATGGTCAGATTGACCCTTCAACCGCTGGTGGAGAATATATTCCAGCATGCGTTCCCAGACGGAATAGAGGATTATCACAGTATCCGCATCGATGCCGGAGAGACGGAAGACGCATTCTGGATTAGCGTGGAAGACAACGGCTGCGGCATGAAGCCGGAGAAGCTTCAGCAGCTGAAGGAGAAGCTGGAGCGGAACCGCTTGGCCGAGCAATCGGAGAATGAAGCGGGAAGGAAAGGCGGGATCGGCCTGTTGAACGTGCACCGCCGTATTCAGATGGTATTCGGAGAGCGTTACGGGTTGACGATCGAGAGCGAATGGGAGATGGGGACAAAGATGATTATGATCATGCCTTTGTCCCCGGAAGCTCCTGCTCTGTCGAACCGATAGCTTTAACGGTTGGCGCTGCGTATCATCTCTCGGTTCTCCCAAAGCTGCAGTCTTAAGTTGGACTTGGACCCTTGAATGGTGAAGTGAGGGATGCCGTTGGACTTGGCCGCTTCGACGCCGTCCCATGTAGCGCGATGCGAAGTGAAGGCGAGCAGCATGAACAATGCTTGAGAGCGGCTCAGCTCCGCGGCTATCCGCTCAGGGCGTTCCCCCGTGTCGTGGACGAGGGCGGCTCCGGTCTCCAGCACGACATGCTCGAACCACTTGCGCATGCCGCCGATAATGGCGATCGTGCAGCCTTCCAGGAACGGCGTCTTCGCTTTCCTCTCCGCCGTGGCCCCGGCCTGCGCTCTGGCGGCCGTCTTGCCGCCGCGTCCCGCTTGCAGTGGCGTGTGCTTGTCCTGCCTGTCCTGCCTGTCCTTGCCGACGGCAACTTCCGCCGATTGCGACTCCAGTCGGTATAGTCTCGACAATCTTGCCCAGCGCCCGTCCTCCGCCACGTTGAAGGAGCAGGGATCTCCGTGAAGCGGACGCTTGATCTCTACATCCCTGCGATGGATGGGGAAGCGGTTGCGGTCATCGTTCATATCGACGCAGTACCAGCCGTCCCGCTCATCAGATTGTACATAGCCGTCGAGTTGCCGTATGGGGGAGCGGCTGTCGTCGCCTTGGAACTGCAGCTGCAGCTCGTAACGCTGCCGCTGGCCGCTGCGATCGCTTGGCGTGCACAGCACTTCGGCTTCATGCTGCAGAGTGAGCTGATGCACCATCGATTCCGTAATATTGAAGCAGTTCCCCGTCTCCAGCTGGATGAAGCCGCCATGATCTCGCCGGAAGAAGGTACCCTGCAGCGACTCCGCTTCCACCATAACCGGCTGCGATTGACTGTACAATTGCAGGGGGGCGGATTGCTCTATGCCAGGATCGGAGTCGTCCGAGTCGATTGCTTCGCCGCTCGCCTGAACGCCTGACGCATCCGTATCGGCGGTCTGCTCCGGCGTCCGGTCGTCGGGATCGATCTGATAGTCAGCCAGCGCGTCTGCCAAGTCCAGCGCTTGGCGCATGCGCCGTCGCAGCTTAATGGCTTCCTCGGACGACGCAGCTTCTGAAGTCGAAGGGTGAAGCAGCTTGCCGTTCATGCGATCGATATCTCCGTACAGCGTCCGAACAAGCTGTTCCAATAGGGTCGGCTGATCGTGCAGCTGCCGCCTGTACTCGTCGATAGCCTGCTTATGGCGGGCTTGCTCCTTCGCCTTCAAGCTCAGCTCACAGGCCTTTGCCTCCAGCTGTCTCTCCAGCGCTTTATAGCGACTATCCGCTTCGCGTATCGCTTCCAGCAACGATTGACGCTCCTGCAGCCAGTCATGGCGTTCTTGCCGCAACTGCTGCTCCTTGTGCCGCTGCAGCTGCTCCCTCGCCTTGCGCTCGGCTTCGACATGCTCCAGCTCCGAATCCCGCTGCCGCAATAGAGCCAACGTCCTGCCCAGCTCATGCTCGCTCTGTCGCAGCTTCTTCTCCTGCTGCGCCAGCTCCCGCTCCAGCCGTATGCGCAGCGCGACTTCATTCCCGCATTTCCGCTCCAGCCGCTCCAGCTTCCTGCTTCGAGCCTCTCCGTTGAGCGGCATGCTCGTGCCCTCCTGCTCGACCATTGCCGTCTCGGAGACTGATGAACGCGTATCCTCCGCAGCCAACGCACAACGGCTATTGTCGCAGTCGTTCCGCAGTTTCTCCAATTCCTGCCGCCATCTCTCTTGATGCTCGGCTCGGCTGTGATGGAAGTGCAGCGCCCAATAATACGACCAGTATCCATAGCGTTGTATATGCTCTCGCCGTATCGCAATCAGCTCGTCCCATTCCAGTTGCAAGGCTTCTATTAACTCGGGACAGAGTTTCAGCAGAGCAAGGAAGAAGCGGCGTTGTGTTGTCAGGTCTCGCTGGCTATGCAGGAGAGTCGTTCTAAGCGTTTTCCAGAACAGCATCTCCGGCCACTTTCTCGTGTCCCGCTTGGCGAAGTGAAAGTCCAGTACAAGGGACAGCGCTTGCTTCTCCTTCAAGCCAAGCTGCTTGATATAACGCAGGAATGCGTCATGGGGAAAAGGGAAACGGGGATCTAGACTCAATAATGTACGATAATCCTCCAACTCCTCTATCCATTCCGCATGTTCGGTTAAGCCCGCTATATGGGCTCTAAGCTTCATTCACCATATGCCCCCTTCCGTATGTGCTTCTGTTTTATTCACTTCGACGTTCCTTATAAAGAATCCTTTTCGTCATTGCCGCTGAGGGTGCCGATATGAGATGATTGTAATGTACACGTGTACAGCGACGTGTTATGATTGCCGGAGAAATGAAATCATCGTTAATGCAGGGAGAGATACCATGAACGAACCATGGAAAGTGTTAATTGCGGGCTGCGGCGGAATGGCGCATGCGTGGGTAGAGTACGTCAGCGGAAGAGCGGATACGGAAATCGTCGCTTTAGTCGATATTCGAGAGGAAGCGGCGAGGGCGATGGCGGAGAAGCACAGCTTGTCGTGTCCGTTCTATACGAATGCGGAGCATGCGATTGAAGCGGTGCAGCCGCATATTGTGTGTGATGTGACGATTCCGTCAAGCCATTACGGCGTGGCTTCCGCCGCCTTCCGGCACGGCAGTCACGTATTCGCGGAGAAGCCGCTGGCGGAGACGATGGAGCAGTGCCAGCAGCTTGTCGCTATGGCGGAGCATGCAGGTGTCCAGCACGCCATTATGCAGAACAGGCGCTTCAATCCTCATATCCGTTCCTTGAGACAGCTCATTTCGTCAGGAACGATTGGGAAAGTGGGCTTTATCGGAGCCGACTTCTTCCTGGGCCCCCGGTTCGGAGGCTTCCGCGACGTCATGGACAGTCCGCTGCTGCTGGATATGGCGATCCATACGTTCGATCAGGCCCGGCTCATTAGCGGCGCCAACCCTGTCTCCGTCTATTGTCACGAATTTAATCCGGCAGGCTCCTGGTATGCCGGCCATGCGATGGCGGTCTGCATATTCGAAATGTCCGACGGCTCCGTGTTCAACTATCGAGGCTCCTGGTGCGCCGAAGGAGAGAATACGTCCTGGGAGTCTTCATGGCGCATTACGGGCGAGAAGGGAACGGCAATCTGGGACGGCTATGGCGTTCCTTATGCGGAAGCGCGCCAACCGGCGGAAGCTGACGGCTCGCTTGGCGAGATGACGCGGATAGAAGGCGAGGTGTCGCAGTTGGAGCTTGCGGGTCATCACGGCTGTCTGGAGGAGATGTTCAACGCTCTTCGCGACGGGCGCAAGCCGGAGACGCACAGCGGGGACAACCTGTACAGCATGGCAATGGTATTCGCTTCGCTGGAGAGTGCGAGAACGGGACGGAAAGTGATAATCGAGGATTGGCTCGAGAGCAAGAAAGCCTCCCCGTCCGTTTGAGAACGGAGAGGGAAGCTATTCTGTGCATGAACCGGCATTATATTTTCCTGTGCTTACGCAATGCGAGGACGTTGGCAGCCATGAAGAAGAGGGACAGAGCTGCCAGAACGGCGATGTCTCCTGCAATCGCCTGCCAACCCTCGCCTCGAATCATTACACTGCGCAGGGCGTCTGCGCCGTATTTCAGCGGCATGAGATAGGCGACCCAGCGCAGCCACGGAGACATGGCCTCCAAATCGAACAAGCCGGAGAAAAATACTTGCGGCACGATGACGATCGGAATAAACTGAATCATTTGAAACTCCGTATTGGCAAACGCGGAGAGGAACGTTCCCAAGCTGAGTGCAGTAATCGATAAAAGCAGAGTAATCAATAATACAAGCCAGATCGAGCCTTCCATCATAAGCCCCAGGCCTTCTATAGAGTATATGGCCACAAGCACAGCTTGTGCGCCAGTGAACAGTCCGAAGCCGGCTATGTAGCCGGCCACGATCTCCCAGCGCCGGAGCGGGGTGGCCAGCAACCGTTCCAGAGTGCCGCTTGTACGTTCCTTCAAGAAGGATACGCCTGCAATGAGGAACACGAAGAAGAAAGCGAACAATCCGATCAGAACGGGGCCCATACTGTCAAAGGATGACATGTCCGAGCTCCCATGCAAATATTCGAAAACAGGTGTGAAGCCGCCGTCCATCCCGTGCTCTCCCGCAGCAATCTGCTGCAGCGCTCCGCTAACCAGCATGATGACTGCCCGATTGCGCACAGGATCGCTTCCTTCCAGCCTGATCGTCGGCACATTGTCATGGATATGCAAGTACGCATCGATCTCACCTGCTGCGAGCGCGGTATCCGCATCGGTCTCCGAGTCGTAGCGGGTCATGTCGGCCTCCTGCTTGCTTAAGCTTTGTTCGATTGCGGATGGCAGCTTGACGATTCCCAGCTTGGGGACCGGCGTATCGCCGTTAAACACCAGATACATGAGCGACAGAAGCAGAAGCGGGGCCATGATGAGCAAAGCGAGCGTTCGCTTGTCTCGCAGGAACTGTCGGATAATCCGTAGGGAGAGCGCTTGTATTCTTCTCATGCGTCGACACCTCCGAAATAGAGAAACGCTTCTTCAATCGAGGTTTTTCCGGTCAGGGATTTGAGGTCATCGGGTGAGCCGGCCGCAATTAGCCGGCCTTCCCGGATAAGACCGAGCCGGTGACAGCGCTCAGCTTCATCCATCACATGGGTAGTCACGATAATCGTTCTGCCGGCTGTGCTTAAGGAGTCAAGCTCGCGCCATATGGATTGCCTCAGCAAGGGATCGATGCCGACAGTCGGCTCATCCAGAATAAGCACTTCGGGATCATGCAGCAGCGCAATTCCCAGAGAGAGCCGCCGCTTCATTCCGCCGGAATAATCGGACACCGGTTGATTCAGGTGATCTCCCAATCCTACCAGGCTCATTACATAATCGATTCGTTCCTTCAGCTTCTTGCCCCGAAGAGCGAATAGAGCGCCGAAAAATTCCAAGTTCTCTTTCGCTGTCAATTCCATATATAGCGCATCGGATTGCGCCATGTAGCCGATTTTATTCATCATGGCCAATTGGGGCAGCTGCGTATGCAACATCCTGATTTCTCCGCTGGTCGGCGCATCAATGCCCGCCATCATTTTGACCAGCGTCGTCTTGCCAGAACCCGACGGTCCCAATAAGCCGAATATTTCCCTTTGCTCGATGCGCAAGGAAGTGGTGTGGATGACTTCTTTATTGCCGAAGCTGCGCGTGACGTCGCGTACTTCCAGACATGGGCGGCTTGCTGCGTTCATCGATATCACCTCTCCAGAGAAATCACTCATGCAAGTGATGCCAGATTTGCTCTCAGCATACGCCTATATGGGAAGTGTCGTCAAGAGAGTCATCTTCAAGCACATGGCAACGCCCCCGGCAGAAATTAATCTGCCGAGGGCGTTATCGTTGTCCGGTTCTCCAATTATTTCAAGCGCTCCAGTTGCTGCTTCACGAACGGCCATACCGGCTCCTTGTAATATCGATGCCCGCCATCCCCGAAGTGGATCGCACAGCGATCGGCAGCTCCCATGGCGGCGTATATCCGCTCTACATGCTCGTAGGCTTCCCTGGCTCCGAACGAAGGGTAGATCTCGTCCTTCTCCCCGTTAACGGCGAGGAATGGACGCGGCGCAACCAATCCTACAATATCGTACATCTCGCCTTGCTGCAGCAGACCGGGAATAAAGTTGCAGTCGCAATGATGCATCGCCAACAGCGAGGCGCGGTAGGTACAGAAGTAAGAGCCGGGTATGCATATGTCGATTCGCTCATCCAGTGCCGCCGTGAATAGCGATACGGTTCCTCCTCCGGAATTGCCGGTAATGACAATGCGGCTGCTGTCAATCTCCGGGCGGGTGGAGGCATAGTCGATGACCCGCCCCATATCGTGAACGCGCTCGCCGATCAGCGTGCGGCCGAACATGAGGGCGCGCTTCTGCAGCGGATCGCAAGAGCTGCCTTTGCCTTGTGCGTATTCCTCCTCGCGCCCCATCTCCCAGAAGCCGCGCACGTCCATTGCAATTGCCGCGAAGCCTTCCTTCACAGCTTGCAGCGCAATGTCGCGGTCGCCACCCACGCCTTCGCTTCTTTCCTGCTCAGTCTCATAATTGCCGACGTAGATCTCCTTGCCGCGTCTGGAATGGCCGTGCGGCGTAAGGACGAGCGGGTACGGCCCTTCCCCGCCGCTTGGCAGCAGCAGGTAGAAGGGGATGGACAGACCGGGCTCCGTCTGAAGGTATCCTTTCTCCCGCGTGTAGCCGTCCATTTGAACCGTCTGCACGATTTCCGCTTCCAGGGGCAATTCTTCTGTTTCCTTCGCCAGCTGCTCCAATCCTGTTATCTCACGCAGCCGTTGCCGGAACCGCTGCTGCCAGTCGCTCCAATTGCCATCTTCCAATGCCTTGCGATAATGAAATTCCCGTTCACCCATATAGTGCCGGTCAACATATTGATTCGCTGAGAAAAACCTCATTCCTTATTCCCCCTTCGCACTAATTCCCTTATGGCCATCATCATATAGCAAAATGACTGAATATTCATTGCTTTATTTGCTGATATTTCAAAAAAGATTGCGTATTTTGCTATACTGGAGTGAATGGGTTGTGGAGGAGGGAACAAGTAATGGGTTCAAAACAGTTTTTCGCCTCATACGAGTATCGGATAGAACCTTATTCCATGGCGCATGAGCACTTCCATGACCGGTATGAAATCTATTATTTGCTAAGCGGAGAAAGGTATTATTTCATTGAAAACGAAAGGTATCTGGTCATGCCGGGGGATCTGATCTTAATTGACCGCTACGCCGTTCACAAAACAAGCGACGCGAGTCAAGGCAGACATGAGCGAATTCTGATCGAATTCAACGAGAGCTTCTTGGGCGAATGGTGGAAAGAACTGGAATATCTTGTGGGAAGCGTCTTTCATGAGAAAGGCAAGCAGCTGCGGTTAGTAAAGAATGAGAGGGAATATTTGGCATCCGCGATGAATCGGGTCGTTATGGAATCAAGGAAAGAAACAGTGGAATCCGGGATTCTTGTTAAAGCGCTGCTTGTCGAGATTTTAATATTTGTTCATCGCCTCAAGGGAGAGGAGCTGGAGCCGGAACGTCCCCGGCATCCACAGGATAGGAAAGTGGCGGAAGTGCTCAACTTTATCGGTCAGCATTATCGTACTCCAGAGCTGACTTTGGAACGAATCTCGGAACAATTCTACATAAGCAAATATCATTTGAGCCGATTATTTAAGGAAAAGACGGGTTATACGCTGACGGAATACGTCACTTTGCTGCGGATCAGGGATGCGGAGAGCTTGCTTAGGGAAACCAATCTGAAGGTCATTGACATTGCGGACTGTGTAGGCTTTCAGCATGTGGGCCACTTCTGGCGCATGTTCAAGCGTCACTCGGGCCTTTCGCCAAGAGAATACCGCAAACGGCTGCTTGGGTAATGAGGCTTAATGCAGCTTATTGAAAAAGAACCAGAAATTTGGTCATCCAGGCAATATATTGCGCCCCGGGAATGAACAGCAATTGGGCGACTATAGTGCCCAAAAGTCTTGAGGTTATCATCAAAACGGAAATGCCTTTTAAATTTATATAGCGACCTCTGCCGTTGACAACGTCATCTGCGAGTACGGAAATTTTGGGATCAATAAATAAAGCCAGCAAAATAGTCGCTATACCGTTTATTAATCCGGATGCCAAGATGGTGGACCCGGCTCTGTCAGGAGCCAGCAATGATGCGTAAAGTGCCGATAATACGCCAATTGTGTATACCGATGTCACAATCATATTGAAAAAGAATAACTGTACCGGTATTTCCTTAAGCTTTATATCTTTCAAATAAGAGATTCTAGGAAATTGAATATGCTTCATACCTCTTTTTATGTATCCAATTGAAAATCTTTTTTTGATAAGGGAAGTAACAGAGCCGCGTTCCGCTGCCAAATCTATAATTGCTCTGGAAAATAATGCTGTAAACGTAGGCATAAAAAGGATGCCTATAATGGTACCTAAAGTAGATGCGCCAATTAAGACCCTGAATTGCTGTTCCACAAATAATAGCGCATTTTCTTGAGGTGCAGAATCGACTAAGCTGCCTGTAAATGGCTGCTGCATCATATTTGCCATTCTTGAAACGATGACCATCATATTGAATAATGATAACGCGGATGCAATCAGTTTTACTCTTGCTCCAGATAACCTCACTGCATAAGCAAGGGTTTCAATGCTATGGATAATTAATATGAATAATGCTATAAATAGGACCTTTGCTGTAAAGTATTCCAATGCGCACACTTCTCCCTATGCTCGAATCCATAGGTGTTGTCTATATTATGGATTAGATAGGTGATGTCACCTGTTTGCCTCGTCCATTAATAATTTCACCAGCTGGGCTCTGTTTTTAATTTGTTTTTTTCTATAGATACTGCTTAAATGTTTCTTAATCGTGACCTCGCTAACGAAAAGCTTCTCGGCAATAGTCTTATTCGGCGTTCCTTCAACAATAAGATTGGCAATCTCATTTTCACGTTCAGTGAGATCAGAAAATCGGGAACGGCTGCCTTTTTGCAACGGTATGCCTACATTTGAGGCAAGTAGCTGTAAATAATTTTCTAATCCCATCGACTTTATATCCAGCATTTGCGTAGGTGCCGAGAGAGTAGGGCCATAGTCTTTGTGAGTGGCACCTTCTACTTGGTGGAATCCTAAACGTTCTAATAACTGCTGGTAGAAAGGCAATGGGTTAGAGGCAACAATCACTTTTCCTTTAAATAGTATCTGTAACAGTTCTTGAAGTATAGCGGAGCGGGCAACGGCATCTTTTGGGTCAATCGCATCCATCATTCTTATATACCAACCGCTTGGTTCATGAACGGGTGTGCAGTATTTCGCTCTTTCTTCAGCAGTGAGACTATGGAAGAAGGCTCTTGTAACCGGTTCGCTTGCCAAAAAATCCAAACTATTTTCATGAATCGGTATGACAAGGGCAAGCCCCAGTATTTTACCACTCTGCTTTAGAAGAATATATTCATTATGATCAGAATCAAGAAATGATGGCCGTGTAAGCAGTTCGGCTTCAGCCTGTTTATATTCTGTTGAAGCAATCAATTGAACGGCTTCGCTTTCCTCAGCATGCTGAGCACTGAAGGTTGCATATTCATAAAGTGAAGTATGCTTAAGATTTTTCAGATACTGTCTGGCTTCTTCCGCTGCAGGTCCGCTTACATGTTCAATTTGGAAATGATGGTTTGAAGCAGTGTCATAGAAAATCGCTCGTATCGTATAATCCTCAAGATGATAAAAAAACTCTGAAAGCAGCCACGAGTGATCATTGCGAAGATCATTTTCTTCAATTTGTCTGAAATAAAATGCGGCTATGGCTTGGTTTATTGCCTTATAGCGCTTAGGAGAACGATTTCGAAGATTTAATGAGATGGCATTCCGCATCAAATCATGCATCATCCATCCCCTTCTCCCCAAACGAATAAATGAATAACTCGTTATCTGTTCAAATAAGTCGTCGGAAACCCCTTCCTTCAATAAATAGGATAGAATGTCCTGATCAAATCTCCTCAGCAAGGAGATGCTCTCTATAATGTAGCGTAACTCCGCGCTTTTTACTTCCTTTAACCACTGATCGGTCAGTGAGTGAAAAAGATCTGACGGATGAAACGTTTCTTCCCGAATGTTCGGATTATGATTGATCATTGAAGCTGATAAGGAAAGAGTCAGCGGATGACCATGTGTCAGATTGTAGATGGCATTAATCTGAGTCATATCTTTTATATTATATTTGGCTAAATACTCTATTGTATGGGAATGTGAAAATTCCTGCAACGGTAAATCCTCAATTAATTCTCTCCATCCCGGAGAAGCAAACCAATGGTTTTGTAATGGGTAACGGCCTGAAATAACGATGAGTATACGATGATCGAGGTTGCCGATCAATTGTTCTTGCAACCAGCGATCCAAATCTTTCATTTCTTCGTATGTATCGAAAGCTAATATGATTAGCTGCTCCATAGCCAACTGGTTAATATGATGAATGCAAACGTTGCTGTCAAAGTGCTCTTGCGGCTCACCGTCTAATAATTCATATATGCGATGAAGCATGTGCTCTGGCGAATGGGCGAAATCACGGCTATTGATAAGAATGAATCGTGCACCGTATTGGATCGAGATTCTTTGATAATGGTCTACAAGATAACTTTTTCCCATTCCGGCTGTAGCGTGAATGTTTAAAATTTTCTTGGCACGAGAAGCGCCAGCTAGACAATTTTTAAAAATACGTACTTCTTTTTCTCTGCCGACAAAAAAACGATTGTCCGTATCCGTCAATACTTGCTTGAACAGAAGATTATCATGACTTGAATAGCTCATTCAAATATCACCTCAATTAACCATGCTAGTATGATAATTTTAACATAAATAGCAGGGAGTGATTGTAAAAGTAGACTTTTGTATAATATTCTTTTGCGTGGAAAGGGGGTACGATTGTGTCAAGTTCTGCCATCATATGATCTGAAAAAAGGAGGGCGATTGGATACATTGTGAGATCCCGGAGAATCGGAGGGGCGGAACTATTATAGATGAGCAGCCATGAGTAGTAAGGGCATCCGTCAAGATGCTATTTACATTTCATAACTTGGAGGGAATAATAAAATGAAAACCTATTTTAAGAAGAAATGGCTGGTTTCTGGATTCGTTGCTGTACTTTTGCTTAGCGCGGCAGGACACGCATGGGGATCCGGCACATTGCGCGAGATTAAAGCAAATCTGAATTCAGGTCTTAACATTATGCTGTATGGTGAGCGGTTTATCGCCACTGATCCGGAAACTGAAACAGAATTATTGCCTATCACCTACAATGGCAGAACGTATTTGCCACTCAGATCTGTAGCGGAAGCTACCGGTTTGGAAGTTTCTTGGGATGGCCGCACGCAAACGATCTACCTGGGTGATTCAGAAGAAAGCGTTGAGCAAGAGGAAGAGCGGATTGTTCAAATGTCGACGGAATACGCGCGTCCGAAAGATAAGTACAGGTTGGCGAGCGCTACGCCTCATCTGCTGAATCGGGGGCCGGACATAGAGTTTAAATATGGATTCTCCAATGATCGGGATTTTCAGAGCAATTTGCAGGTATATGTAACGAATGATTATGAGTTTCATACATTGAAAGCGACGATTTGGGTAGATGACGACAAGAACGATGCAGGTAATTATCGCAGTCCGAATCCTAGAATCAAAGTGTTTAATGAAAGAAACGAAGTTATTTATGACGTGCCGAAAGTACAGCATGAAAATTATTATGATATCGAAGTGGATATTGCTGATGTAGAAGAGGTTAGAATTCTGGTAGACGGTGTGTATAGTGTGATCGGAGACCCCGTGTTGGTGAAATAACTTTAAGCGCTGATCCAGCAGTACTAGCGGGATAAGCTAGAATACCGCCACACTTTCTGGCGTAGGAGATTGAAGCGTTTATGACTGCATGCATTTGATTTCTATATCATCATTCGATTACAATATAGAAGTATCATTTGGATATGATCCTATTAAACCTCTACTATTTCTATAGAAAGGAGTATTCACATCATGAAGAAAAAATCGCTATTCTTTTTATCTGCCGGATATGGATACTCCACTGCTGTTTTTCACTAAAATCTCATTCCGCGGGTGAAGTGTGTCCAATTATGGAGATGAGTGCGGGAAGAATGGCAGAAATTCTAAAAATAGCGAGGTATTGCACATGCATAACGAAAAAATCACCAGAAAAAATCCGGAAGGCATGCCTGCCCCGGTAGGCCATTATACGCACATTACGAAAATTCCGAGAAACGCCGAGCTGTATGTCACCTCCGGCCAGATCGGGACAGATCGGAACGGTCGCATTCCGGATCATATGAACGAGCAAATTGACAACACTTTCAGCAACATAAAAGCTGTGCTGGATTCAGAAGGATTATCGGCCGACAATATTATCAAGGTGAACATCTGGGCTGTCGAACCGATTGATTGGGATCATCTATATGCGGCATGGGGGCGTCTGTTCGGACAGGAATACCCTGCCATGACGGTCGGTTATTTGACGGCGCTTGGACTGCCGGAACTGAAAATCGAGATCGAGATTTGGGCAGCTAAAGTATAATATAGTACACACTTCATCCAAATAGTTGACAAATGATAGGGAATATTCGACAATATATGTAAACATGCGAAGGGAAGCACCTCGCAAAGACGACACCGGCGGTGTTTCTTTGCCGGGGTGCTTTTTCAATTCCTTAAAGGGGTGTGATGGTGCGATGACAAAGGAAAAGAATCAGAGTCATAACGCGGAGTCTGGAAAGAAGTCTCGGGCGGGCGATGCCGCCGAGGTGCGCGAGCAGCGGTTGACCTATGACGACTATGCTGCGATTGATGATGGTCTGCGCTACGAGCTTGCGGACGGTCGGCTGGAGCTGATGAGCCCGGGGCCGACTTCTATGCATCAACTGGTCAGCTTCGAGATGCAGCGAACGATATTCGAATCTTGTCATATGAACTATATCGTATTCTATTCCCCAATTGATCTCATTCTATCAACGTATGAAGTGCGTCAGCCGGATCTGCTTATGATTCACAGAAGCCGCATGGACATTATTCGGATGCGCGGCATTGAAGGGACCCCGGATCTCGTCGTCGAGATACTGTCCCCTTCCACATTGAGAAGGGACAAGCTGGACAAGCTTCGGACTTATGCGCGTTACGGTATCCCGGAATATTGGGTGGTGGAGCCGAAGGTCGGCATGCTGGAGCAATATGTGCTGCAAGGAGAGAGATATGAATTGCATAATGTATACGAAGAAGAGGAGCCCGTAAGCTCCCCCACAGTTCCGTGCATCTCCTTCACGATGAAAGGCATTATGGACAATATTCCGTCTATCCGCGATTAGAAATTGAAATTGTCCGGGTCGGCGCCGAAGCGTTGATTGCGGTTCAGCGCCGAGATTTGGGCCATCTCCTCAGCCGACAGCTGGAAGTCGAACACTTCGCTGTTTTCCTTCAGGCGCGAAGGGTTGGTGGACTTCGGAATCGTGACGACGCCGTTCTGCAGATCCCAGCGCAGCACCACTTGCGCTGCAGACTTGCTATGTTTGGCGCCGATCTCCGCCAGCAGAGGCACGTCCAGATTGCCTTGCATAAGCGGGCTCCATGCCGTAGGTTGAATTTTATTGGTTGCACAGAAGGCCATCAGCTCTTCTTGCGTCAGCAGTGGATGGTATTCCACCTGATTGACCATCGGAACGAGATCGCTGGAAGCCATCAAGTCCTGAAGATGGTGAATGTGGAAGTTGCTGACCCCGATGGCGCGGGCGCGGCCGTCGCGGTAGATTTGCTCCAATGCGCGCCACGTCTCCTTATACTTCCCTTTCACAGGCCAGTGAATAAGCAGTAGATCCACGTAGTCCATGTCGAGCCGCTTCATGCTTTCGTCGAAGGCACGCAAGGAAGTGTCGTATCCCTGATCGGTATTCCATACTTTCGTTGTGACGAAGATTTGATCGCGGGCGATGCCGCTTCCGTTAACCGCCGCTCCTACGCCTTGCTCGTTGCCGTATACGGCAGCTGTATCAATTGCGCGATACCCCGCCTGCAGGGCGGCCGATACCGCCGCTTCCGTCTCTCCGTCATCTTTCATCTTCCATACGCCCAGTCCGAGCCAAGGCATTTTCACTCCGTTGCTTAGAACGGTACAGTTCTGAATTGCGTTCATCATCCTTTACCTCCTCCAATGGAACTAACGTAACTATTTTAGAATACATTGTTCATTTTCATTGTTCAAATTTATTTATGCGGAAGAGTCCTTTTTTTGGAATGGAATCTTCGTTTATTTTTGTTTTGGGTATATTCAAACATAAACAAAGATGATATACTGGATTCAAATATAAACAAAAACAAATAAACTTAATCGGAGGTTTCATATGGTACAGTCATTATGGAATGCATCAAAAGCGGCACAATTGCAGGGTGGATTGGACGAGCTCGTCTACCGCTCCAACATTATCGGCGAGGATCGCCGCGTATGCAACTTCGGAGGCGGCAATACGTCCAGCAAAACGATTGTGAAGGATTTCCGCGGACGTGAAGTCGAAGTCATGTATGTAAAAGGCAGCGGTTCCGATCTGGCTACGATGAAAGCGGGCAACTTTACGGGCTTGCGCATGGAAGACATCCGCCCGCTGTTCGAGCGGTCGGAGATGACGGACGAGGATATGGTCGCTTACCTGGCCAATTGCATGATCGACGCCAAGCATCCCCGCGCTTCCATCGAGACGCTGCTGCATGCGTTCCTGCCGTTCAAGCATGTGGACCATACGCATCCTGACGCTATTATCAGCTTGTGCTGCGCGGACAACGGACGCCAGCTCGCAGAGGAGATCTTCGGCAACCGCTTCGTATGGGTGCCTTACGTGCGTCCCGGCTTCACCTTGTCCAAGATGATTGCCGAAGGCGTGCTCGCGAACCCGAACGCGGAGCTCGTGCTGATGGAGAAGCACGGTCTGGTCACTTGGGGCGACACTTCGGAAGCGTGCTACGCCCAGACGATCAAGATTATTAATGAAGCGGAAGCTTACATCGAGGCGCGTGTGGACGAAGCGAAGCTGTTCGGCGGTGTGAAGCATGAGGCGCTTCCGGCAGAGGTCCGCAGAGCGATCGCTGCGGAGGTTATGCCGACTGTGCGCGGTGCGGTCAGCAACGAGAAGCTGATGATTCTCTCCTACGACGACGGGGACGATGTGATGGCATTCGTCGGCGGCAAGGATTCCGCAGTGCTGTCCCAGGTCGGCGCGGCGTGCCCGGATCATCTCGTTCATACGAAGGTCGTGCCGTTGTTCGTGGATTGGACGCCGAATGCGGATGACGTCGAAGGCTTGAAGGAGAAGCTGGCTGCAAGCATCGCGGATTACAAGGAGCAATATAAGCAATATTTCGAACGGAACAAGCATGATGGCGATAAAATGTTCGAAGCTGCTCCGCGCGTCATTCTGATCCCTGGAGTGGGCATGATCAATACAGGCAAGAGCTGGGCGATGTCTCAGGTGAGCGGAGCGCTTTACCATCGCGCGATTGCGGTAATGCGCGGCGCGACTGCGCTGGGCAGCTTTGTTTCTTTGAGCGAGAACGAATCCTACAATGTGGAATACTGGCCGCTTGAGCTGTACAAGCTGACGCTGGCTCCCGCAGAAGCGGAATTTTCCCGCAAGGTGGCGTTCATTACTGGCGGCGCCGGCGGCATCGGCAGCGAGACGGCGCGCCGCTTAGTATCCGAAGGCGCTCATGTTGTGCTGGCGGATCTGAACCTGGAGGGCGCGCAGAAGGTAGCGGTCGAGATTAACGAGAAGTACGGCGACAATCGCGCTGTAGCTGTGAAGATGGACGTGACAAGCGAGGAGCAGGTACAGGCTGCCTACGCAGAAGCGGCGCTTGCCTACGGCGGCGTTGATATTATTGTCAACAACGCCGGTCTGGCGACTTCCAGCCCATTCGACGAGACTTCCCTCAAGGAATGGAATTTGAACATGAATGTGCTGGGAACGGGCTACTTCCTCGTTGCCCGCGAGGCGTTCAAGATGATGAAGACGCAGAGCGCCGGCGGCAGCATGGTGTTCATCGGCTCCAAGAACTCCATCTATGCAGGCAAGAACGCTACCGCATACAGTGCGGCGAAGGCGTTGGAAGCCCATCTGGCTCGCTGCATCGCTGCCGAGGGCGGCGAATACGGCATTCGCGTCAATACGATTCTGCCGGATGCGATTCTGCAGGGCTCCGCGATCTGGAACGGCAACTGGCGCAACGAGCGCGCTGCCGCTTACGGCATCGAGCCGGATCAGCTGGAGGAATATTACCGCAAGCGCACGACGTTGCTTGTCAATATCTATCCGCGCGATATTGCCGAAGGCGTTGCCTTCTTCGCTTCTTCCAAGGCGGAGAAAACAACGGGCTGCATGCTGACGATCGACGGCGGCGTGCCTGCGGCGTTCACGCGTTAAGCGGGGAGGACGGCATATGTTCCAGGCAAGAGGAGAGAAGCATTGGGTCATTCCCGACGGTTATATTCCTCCGACCAGCTCGGGCGAGCTGATCAGTCATGAGTCGATCTGCGTGCTGAACTGCTCATCGGAGGAAGCGCTAATCAGATGCACGATATTTTTCGAGGATCGCGAGCCGATGGAGGATATTGTCGTAGTGGTGCCCGGCAGGCGCACGAAGCATATCCGCACCAGCTCGCTGCAGAAGGATGGAGCGCCGATTCCGGTCGGCGTTCCCTACGCGATTGAAGTTCGCAGCGACATACCCGTCATTGTTCAATACAGCCGGCTGGATGCTACTCAGCCGGAGAACGCATTAATGTCAACGATAGCCTATCCGTTGAAGGGATAGCATTATATATAGGAGAGGGTGCTTGCTATGTCTATATCTGATCGCGCATATGCGCTGTTCGAGGAACAGCAGGGAGCAAGAGGCATCGATGTGAATGAAGTGAAGGCGCAGCTGAAGCAGCTGCGCATCGAGACGCCGTCATGGGGATACGGCGATTCCGGCACAAGATTTAAAGTGTTCAAGAAGGAAGGGGTGCCGCGCGATCCGTTCGAGAAATTCCAGGATGCCGCGCAGGTGCATAAACTGACGGGGCTGGCGCCTTCCGTCGCCATTCATATTCCTTGGGACAAAGTGGAGGATTACGGCAAGCTGAGAAGCCATGCGGAGAGTCTGGGGCTGTCGATCGGCGCGGTCAATCCGAACCTGTTCCAGGAGGACGAGTATATGCTGGGCAGCGTGACGAACGCGGATGCCACCGTACGCCGCAAGGCAACGGACCATCTGCTGGAATGCGTCGACATCGCCAAGGAGACGGGGTCGCGCGACTTGAGCCTGTGGTTCGCCGACGGCACCAACTATCCGGGGCAGGGCAATATCCGCAAGCGCAAGGGCTGGATGCAGGACGCGCTGACGGAGATGTACAAGGCGATGACGCCGGAGATGCGGATGCTGATCGAGTACAAGTGCTTCGAGCCGGCCTTCTATCATACAGATCTGGCGGACTGGGGCATGGCCTACAACATGGCGCTCAAGCTGGGGCCGCAGGCCGAGGTGCTCGTCGATACGGGCCATCATCTGCCGGGTGCCAACATCGAGCATATCGTCGCTTATCTGATTGACGAGAAGCGGCTGGGCGGCTTCCACTTCAACAGCCGCAAATATGCCGATGACGATCTCATTGTCGGAACTGTGAATCCCTATGAGCTGTTCCTTATCTTCTATCAGATTCTGAACGCCGCGGGTGAAGCGGATAGCGGAATTCGCCATTGCGTCAGCAACATCGCTTACATGATCGACCAGTCCCACAATATCGAGTTGAAAATACCGGCGATGCTTCGTTCCGTCCTGAACGTGCAGACCCAATACGCGAAGGCGCTGCTCGTCAATCAGGCGGAAGTGGAGGAAGCGTCCGCCCGCGGCGACGTACTTGGTGCGGAGCATGCCGTTCGCAGCGCATTCGAGTTCGACGTCACGCCGCTGCTGCATGTCATCCGCGAGGAGCAAGGCTTGCCGACTGATCCTATGAAAGCTTATCTGGAGAGCAGCTACGGCAGCGATATTCTGGCAAGGGGCAAAGGCGGTGCTAGCTGGTGACCTATGTGCTGGCTTTCGATCTCGGCGCAAGCAGCGGCAGAGCGATGCTCGGCCGCATCGAGAACGGCAGAATCCAGCTGGAGGAGCTGCACCGGTTCTCGAACGATCCCGTAGCGATCGGCAATCGCCTGCATTGGGATATGCTGCGTCTGCTGCAGGAGTTGAAGCAGAGCTTGCTTAAGGCGAAGCATCGCGGCATCGCGATCAGCAGCATCGGAATTGACTCCTGGGGCGTCGATTTCGGATTGATCGGAGACAACGGCGAATTGCTGGGCAATCCTTATCATTACCGCGATGCCCATACGAACGGCGTCTACGAGGAAGTGGTGGAAGAGCTGACGTATGACGAGATATTCCGCCGGACCGGCATTCAATTCATGTCGATCAATACGCTGTATCATCTGGCCGCGATGAAGCGGGCGAATTCCCCCCTGCTGAAGGAAGCGAAGCACTTCCTGATGATTCCGGCGCTGCTTCGCTACTTCCTGACGGGCAAGATGCACAATGAGTTCTCGCTGGCGACGACGACGCAGATGTTCAATCCCGTCTCGAACGACTGGGACGGGACGCTGCTTGAAGGCATCGGCGTAGACCGTTCCATCATGGGGACGGTTGTGGCGCCCGGCACAGGGGTCGGCGAGCTGCGAGAGTCGATCTGCACGGAGCTTGGCGTTCCCGCCGTTCCCGTCTATGCCGTGGCGGAGCATGATACGGGATCGGCGGTTGCCGCCGTTCCCGCGCTCGCGCCGTCCTTCGCTTACCTGAGCTGCGGCACCTGGTCGCTGATCGGAACCGAAGTGGGGAACCCCGTCCTGACGGAGCGGGCCCAGCAGTTGAACTTCACGAACGAAGGCGGCGTATACGGCACTTACCGCTTGCTGAAGAACATTATGGGCTTATGGCTGCTGCAGGAGTGCAGACGCGCGTGGGAACGCGAAGGCGCCTCCTATACGTTCCCGGAGCTGGTGAAGCTGGCCGACGAAGCGAAGCCGTTCGCCTTCTTCATGGACTGCGATGACGATCTGTTCCTGCAGCCCGGCCATATGCCGGAAGCGATCGACGCCTATTGCGCCAGAACGGGCCAGCAGGTTCCGGATAATCCGGGGGCGTATGTGCGCGGCATTCTGGAAAATCTGGCGTTCAAATACAGGTATGCGCTGGAGCAGACGGAGGAGCTGGCTGGCGCCGTCTTCGAAGGGCTGCACATGGTCGGCGGAGGTATTCAGAATACGCTGTTGTGCCAGTGGACGGCGAATGCGATCGGCAAGCCGGTATGGGCGGGACCCGTCGAGGGAAGCGCGATCGGCAATATGCTGGTACAATGGATAGCAAGCGGCAAGCTTACCGACATCTGGGAAGCGAGGAAGCTTGTCCGGGAATCCTTCCCGATCGAGCTCTATGAGCCGCAGGATGCGGCGGCCTGGCGTAATGCCTATGAGACATTCGTCATGACGACGAAGCTGGCGTGACGGCTGTCGCGCGGGCGGATCAATCCAACTGTTCGACTGTAAAGTGTCGCGATTGCATATGAAAGCGGACAACGGGATGTTATGATAGACGAGTGATTACTTGCGGGAAAGAGGTAAGGGTATGCTGGTAGCAGAACGTTATGACAAAATAGTGGAGCTTGTCAATGAGAGAGGCAGCATCCGCGTAACGGAGCTAAGCGAGCTGTGTCAGGTGACGGAGGAGACGATTCGCCGCGATCTGGACCGGCTGGAGCAGGCGGGACGGCTGCGCCGCACGCACGGCGGAGCCGTCAGCGTCCGCGACCAGCAGCCGGAGACCCCTTACTTCGAAAGGGAAGTTGCCCATGCGGACGAGAAGCGGCGGATCGCAGAGGAAGCGGTGGAGCTGATCTCGCCGAAGGAACGCATCTTGCTCGACGCCAGCACGACCGCATGGTATATGGCGGCGCGAATGCCGGATATTCCGCTTACTGTGCTGACCAATTCCATCAAGGTGGCGCTGGAGCTGGCGGGCAAGGAGCGGATCGAGGTTATCTCTACGGGCGGCATATTGGCATCGCGCAGCTTGTCTTATGTCGGTCCGCTGGCGGAGCGCTCGCTTGACGCCTACCATGTCGATAAGGCTTTTCTGTCGTGCAAAGGGGTGCATCTGGAGCGGGGAATAAGCGAATCCAATGAGCTGCAAGCGCGCATTAAAGGCCAGATGGTAGGGATGGCAGACGAAATCGTGCTGCTTGCGGACTCCAGCAAGTTCGGCGTTCAGGCGTTCACGCATGTTGCCGGGCTTGGCGACATTCACCGCATCGTAACCGACAGCGGCCTGGCTTCGGACGTGCGCGGCGAGCTGTTGGAGCGGGGGATTTCGGTTACGGTCGTATAGGATACCGGTTGGAGGAACGTGCACAAGGGGGTGCAACATATGAAAGTGTCTTTATTTATTACTTGTTTGAGCGATGCCATCTTTCCCCGGGTAGGGGAAGCGATGGCAAGGCTGCTGGCGGAATACGGCGTTACGCTTCACTTTCCCCGTCTGCAGACATGCTGCGGGCAGCCGGCTTACAACAGCGGCTACTGGAAGGAAGCGCGGGAATCCGCCAAGACGATTCTGGATGCCTTCGAGGATAGCGACTTCGTCATCTCGCCGTCTGGCTCTTGCACAGGCATGATTCACCATTACGACAAGCTGTTCGAGCACGAGCCCGCTATGCTGGAGCGAGCGCGCAAGCTGAAGGGCAAAGCTTACGAGTTCACGCAGTTTCTCGTTCAAGTGCTCGGCGTCACGGATGTAGGCGCACAATTTCCTCATACTGTGACCTATCATCCATCCTGCCATGGCACCCGCATATTGGGCGTCAAGGACGAACCCTTGCAGCTGATGGAGAAGGTTCGGGGACTTACGCTTGTGCCCCTTCCGTTCGCAGAGGACTGCTGCGGCTTCGGTGGCACCTTCGCCGTCAAGATGGCGGATATATCCGGTGCTATGGTGACGGAGAAGGCCGATCATGTGCTGGAGACGGAGGCTGAGGTGCTCGTCGGCCTGGATATGGCCTGCCTCATGAATATTGCGGGCAATCTGCATTATCGCGGCAAGCCGGTGCGGGTGATGCATCTTGCGGAGCTGCTGTACGAAGGAGTGAAGGGAGCATGAGCGGAGGGAAAGCGACGGGCGCAAGCGTGAAGGCGAGAGCCGAGGTGGCGCTGAACGACGAATTTCTGCGCAAGGCGGTCCGCTTCACGACCGAACGGCTGCGCGGCGGCAAGAAGCGCGCTTCGGAGGAGCACGGCAACTGGGAGGAATGGCGCGAGCGCGGACGGCAGATCCGTCTGCACACGATCGCCCACTTGGATTATTACTTGAACTTATTCGTAGACAATGCGCGGGCGAACGGCGTGCACGTTCACTTCGCGGAGACGGCGGAAGAAGCCGTCAAGCTGACGCTGGACATCGCGGAGCATGCCAAGGCGCGGTCGGTAGTCAAGTCGAAGTCCATGGTGACGGAGGAGCTTCATCTGAACCATGCACTGGAATCGATCGGCGTCGAAGCGGTGGAGACCGATCTCGGGGAATACATTATCCAGTTGGCCGGCGAGATGCCTTCGCATATCGTCATCCCGGCCATTCATAAGAACCGCTATCAGATTGCGGAGCTGCTGTCGAAGGAGGCGGGTTATACGCTGCCGCCGGACACGACCGCGCTTGCAGGATTCGTGCGGAAGCGGTTGCGCGAGAAGTTCCTGGAGGCGGACATCGGCATGACCGGCTGCAACTTCGCGATCGCCGAGACCGGCTCCATGGTGCTGTTCGAGAATGAAGGCAATGCGCGAATGGTCAGCACGGTGCCGAAGACGCAAGTTACGCTAATGGGCATGGAGCGCATTATCCCGTCATGGGAGGATCTCGAAGTGATGGCGACACTGCTGCCTCGCTCGGCGACGGGCCAGAAGCTGACGATGTACATGTCCGGCATTACCGGCCCTCGCCGCGAGAGTGACGGCGACGGCCCTGAAGAGATGCACATCATTATCGTGGACAACGGCCGTTCCCTGCAGCTTGGCGATCCGGAATTCCAGGAGCTGCTGAACTGCATCCGGTGCGGCGCATGCCTGAACGCATGTCCCGTCTACCGTCATATCGGCGGACATGCTTACGGCAGTACTTACAGCGGGCCGATCGGTGCGGTACTCACACCGTCGCTGAAGCAGAACGTGGCAGAATGGGACGATATCGCCAACGCCTCCAGCCTGTGCGGAGCGTGCTATGAAGCTTGCCCGGTCAAAATCCCGCTGCACGATATGCTCGTGTACTTGCGCCGCCGCAAGGTGGAGGGCGGGCACGGCAACAAGCTGGAGTCGCTCGGCATGGGCGGATTCGCCACCGTCATGGGCAGCGCCAAGCGGCTTGGCGGCATTATGCGTCTGGGCAAGCTGGGACAGAAGCTTGTCGTTCGCGACGGCTATATCAGGACGAAGCTGGGACCGCTGAAGGGCTGGAACAAATACCGGATAACGCCAAGCTTGCCCAGTCAGTCGTTCCGCGATCGGTGGGATACGCTGGAAGGGGAGCTGAAGAGCTCGCTTAGAGAGATGGACCCTGCCATTCGCGAGCGAATGGCTGCGCGAGCGCAGCAGGGGAAGTCCGGGCAAGGAGGGAACGGCCATGACTGAGACGCATGCGGAGTGGCTGAAGCAGCTTGAAGCGCAGTCCCGGGAGAAGCAGCAGCGGTTCATGAGCCGCATAGCCGGCAGGCTGGGGCATCCTCAGCTGAAGGAGAGGCCTCAGCATCCTTATCGCGGTGCGCCGGACTTCTGGCGGCAGAAGGAGTGGACGGCGGAGGAGAAGATCGAACAGTTCACGAGCAACTTCCTGTCCGTCGGCGGTCATGTGGAGCGCGTACAGGGCATGGAGGAGGCGTCGGCGTTCATCGCGGGCAAAGCGCGGGAGATGAGCGCCAAGTACATTGTCCGCCAGGACGAAGCGGAGCTGACTGCGCTCTCTCTGGAGCAGGAGCTTCCGGAAGCAGACGTTGCGGTATGGAACAGCGACGCAGAGGACAATTGGAAGGCGCGTGCGGCGGGAGCCGACTTTGGCATCGTGATGGCCGACCATGCGGTGGCGTATACCGGCTCCGTCGTCGTGGAGTCCGCCAAGGAGAAGGGGCGTTCGGTAAGCCTTCTTCCGACCGTGCTGTTCATCATCATCCCCGCCCTGCGGCTGAAGACCAGACTTGGCGAAGTGCTGACAGGGTTCGATGAGAGAGGGCGCGCCGGTCTGCCGGCCGGCATTCACTTCATCTCCGGCCCGAGCCGTTCCTCGGATATCGAGAACGACTTGACGATTGGCGTGCATGGGCCGGGCATCGTCTATGCTCTGCTCGTCGAATAGCGCCATCCGGAATACGATTGCTTGAATAAAAAGGAAAGGACCTCAGCATCCGCATGCAGTGCTTGCGGATGCTGAGGTCCTTTTTTGATGATATAGAGTTTATACCATTCGAGTTGAATACCTGAGTCTAGTGGATTGACTCATGCGAGTCGGACTAGTGTTGGAATCCTACACGAAATTGGCGAAAACCCGGGCGAGCGCGCCTGTAGTGTATGCAGCCAACACTAGAGTGGCGAAAACCCGGGCGAGCGCGCCTGTAGTGTATGCAGCCAACACTAGAGTGGCGAAAACCCGGGCGAGCGCGCCTGTAGTGTATGCAGCCAACACTAGAGTGGCGAAATCTCGAGCGAGCGCGCCTACAGTGTATGCAGCCAACACTAGAGTGGTGAAAACCCGAGTGAGCGAGCCTACAGTGTATGCAGCCAACACTAGAGTGGTGAAAACCCGAGTGAGCGAGCCTACAGTGTATGCAGCCAACACTAGAGTGGCGAAAACCCGGGCGAGCGCGCCTACAGTGTATGCAGCCAACACTAGAGTGGCGAAATCCCGAGCGAGCGCGCCTGTAGTGTATGCAGCCAACACTAGAGTGGCGAAAACCCGGGCGAGCGCGCCTGCAGTGTATGCAGCCAACACTAGAGTGGCGAAATCACATACAAGCGCGCTCCTCAGTGCAACCTACACCGGAGCGTCGTAAAGGAGCATACGAGCCGGAAAAGAGTTCACTGCTTCACTAGCTGGATTTATTGTCGTTAGATGCCGACTTTGTAATCAGCTCTTCGTTGCTAAATGGATTTCCTGCATTTATTTTCATCCATTCCTCATAATTGCCGTTCATTTATCAATATCAACTGGATGATTTCCATTTAGGTGGAATGAAATCTAAGTTTCCCTAAGGAATTAGGACATCAAATCCATCTATTCAGCAACAATCGAGAGAGGGCTCCGTCCACCTCTAAGGAATCGTCTTCAGATAAGTCTCGATGAATTCCAGTGCCTTCTCGGGGTTGTTCGCATTGGCCCGAACGGCGACAATGAGGTCTGCATACAGCATGTTCAGATCGTCCGCCAGCTGCGACTCCTTCAAGTCTACACCGTAAATCTGCGCTGCCGCGTCACCTTCCGCCTGGAGCTTCATCGCGGTATCGTCCGTCAATTGCTCTGCAAGCTGCGGAGTATCCCCCAAGTTCAGGAATACGTTCTGGCCGCCGATCCAATTGAACATGAACTTGTCGACAATGTAAATGTCGGGATGCTCCGACATGAGCGTCACGATCGCCTTCTGCAGATGAGCGTACTGACTGGCTTCATCCTGCGGCACGAATACGAGCGAATGCTCGATCCGCTTCCATTCCGGGAAGCTCTTCAGCAGCGACTGGCCGAGTCTGTCGTTGTAATACTCGTCCCGCTCCGGTCCGGTCTGCTCCTTCGTATCGGGCTCCATGAACGTGCCCATCATGCTTATCGTCAGATCGACCGGCGGCAGGCTGGCGAGAAACTTCTCGTGCTCCCGCTTGTCGATGTAGCTGTTAATGCCGTAAATGATAAGCGCAATAAGGATAATGGCGCCGATGGTGTGGAATCTGTAGTAACGCCAGAAGTGGTCCATCTTCTGGGCTTGTCCCGAGAAGCGCTTGTACTTGCCGTACTCCTTCTCGTTGAACGCGTCCGTCACCTTCCGGTCCTCATAGGCCAGAATGAGACGATAGGCTTCCGTGATGGTCTTGAAGTCGGTTTCTTGCTGCTGGTATTTCCCGGTGACGCTTTCATTTCTTTGTTCTTTGGTGCGCGACCGCTCCCTCTTCAACAAAGTTGTGTATCGCTTCTCCACTTCTTCCTTGGATGAGCCCTCATCCAGTCCCAATATTGCGTAGGCTTTCTTCAAGTCTTCCACCTTGTTCTCGTCACCTCGATTATGATAGGAAAATTGCCGTAATCACACTTTCTTTTTCTCACTCTCTAGTATACGAAAAAACTAGAATGCAAAGCAAACCTATTCAGCCGCGGCGCACTATAGAGGCGGTATCCGAGCTGTGATACAATAAACGGCAGGCAGCATCGGGAATCGGGTTTCTATGGCCGGACGCGTATGCAGCCGAAAATCGATAGCGAGGTGCGGTTATGTTTCACCCGACAGTATTTGACAATTTGAAGGTGGCGTTCGAGAACGAGCTGTACGATCTGGACAATCTGGATGGACGCATTCTCATTACCGGACGCAAGGATATATGGGATATGGCGGTCATGGACCGCGAATTCTCCGTAAGCTTTCGGCTGACCGGGACGGAATGGCCGACTGCCGAGCTTAAGCTTGCCGCGCCTCTTAAGGAGCTGGCAGCCGAAATACTGGAGCAAGAGGGAGCCGTTCCGGCTTGCGGGCTGCATGTGCTGTTCCATATGGACATCGCCGAAGCGGAAGCGGAGCGCTCTTGCGCAGCCATTGAAGCTTGCTTGTGCAGCATCTGGCAGCCGGAGAACAAGCCGGTGCAGACGGTCAGCAGCGTGTATGGCGCCGATCCTGCGGCGTTGCTTCGGAATACGGCGGAGCTCTCGTTCTCGCGCCGCATTAACGAGGAGCAGATGGAGGATATTCCGGAACTGGTCGCTCACATTCTGGCTACATTAGAGGGACTTCGCTCGGAGCCGTCGCTTCAGCCGTAGCGGACACTCAGCTGCGAACCCGCACGCCAATTTCCAGTTTTCAAATGCGGCAGGCTGTGCTATAGTACGGAGGAACAATTGAAGATGAAATTCCGGCCCAATCTGCGTGGCAGATGGTGGAAGCGGCCGGGAGAGGTTCGCGAACTCCCTCTATAAAAAACTAAAACAAAGCGATTGCCCTTTTTTTGCATGGCGGCATATCGCTGGTTTTTTTGCGTTCGGCGCGTCGCGGCCCCATGCGGGCTGCGCGCGCCGTTCCCTATTTTCGGAGTAAACTTCAAAGCGCGGAGCTTCGTCTTCTCATCTGCGAGAGGAGGAAACAATATGAAAAAGGAAAAAGCGGTCGTCGTGTTCAGCGGCGGTCAAGACAGCACGACCTGCCTGTTCTGGGCGATGGAGCGGTTCGTCGAGGTCGAGGCGGTTACGTTCAACTACGGCCAGCGGCATAAGCTGGAGCTGGAATGCGCAGCGGACATCGCGCGCGACTTGGGCATCCGTCATCATGTGCTGGATATGTCCCTGCTGAACCAACTGGCGCCCAATGCGCTGACACGCGATGATATAGCGATCAAGGAGAAGGAGGGGGAGCTTCCTTCCACCTTCGTGGACGGCCGGAATTTGCTGTTCCTCAGCTTTGCGGCCGTGCTGGCCAAAGGGATCGGCGCCCGGCATATCGTGACCGGCGTATGCGAAACGGACTTTAGCGGTTACCCGGACTGTCGCGATGTGTTCATCAAGTCGCTGAACGTCACCCTGAACTTGTCAATGGATTATTCGTTCGTCATCGATACGCCGCTTATGTGGCTGAATAAGGCGGAGACGTGGAAGCTCGCCGATGAGCTTGGCGCGTTCGACTTCGTCCGGGAGCGGACGCTGACCTGCTATAACGGCGTGAAGGCGGACGGCTGCGGGGAATGCCCGGCTTGCCGCCTGCGGAGCAATGGCCTTCGGGAGTACTTGGCGGAACGCACGTCAATTCAATCCGGGGAGGGGCAATGATGCTGCAGCAAATATATCCGGCCGTCGCCCATTCCTACAGCTATGAGCTGAACAAGGACTTTCAGTTCGCCGCCGCCCACTACGTGCCCTCTGAGCAAGCGGGCAAATGCCGGCGAGTGCACGGGCATACGTATTATGCCAATGTGACGGTCGCCGGCGATGAGCTGGACGACAGCGGGTTCCTGGTGAACTTCGCTATCATCAAGGAGTTGATCCACAACCGGTTCGATCATACCCTGCTGAACGAGGATGACAGCTTCGATGACGGACAGCCGGACCGGTTCCCCACTACGGAAGTGGTGGCGCGAACCATCTGCGAGCTTGTGCAGCAGTATTTGGACGGCACGGCCAATCGGCCGAAGTGCCTGCAGGTGTTCCTGCGGGAGACACCGACCAGCTATTGCCTGTATCGCCCCAAGCGGGAAGGCGGACAATCATGAGCGCAGCCGACCGCTTCCCCGTCCTGGAGGTGTTCGGTCCGACGGTGCAAGGAGAAGGGATGGTCGTCGGCCGCAAGACGATGTTCATCCGCACAGCCGGCTGCGATTACAGCTGCTCCTGGTGCGATTCCGCATTCACGTGGGACGGCAGTGCCAGAGATGAGATCCGGATGCTTACGGCGGCGGAGATCTTGGAGGAGCTGCGCCGGATTGGCGGCGACTCCTTCGATCATGTGACGATATCCGGCGGCAATCCCGCCTTGCTGAAGGGGCTGGGAGGGCTCGTGGAGCTGCTGCACGCCGAAGGCGTGACGGTCGCGCTGGAGACGCAGGGCAGCCGCTGGCAGCCGTGGCTCGCCGCGATCGACGATATGACGCTGTCACCGAAGCCGCCGAGCTCCGGCATGGGAACGGACTGGGACGTCCTCGATCATATCGTCGCCCGCTTGTCCGCGGCTGGCAGCCGGTTCTGCCTGAAGGTCGTCGTCTTCGATGAGGAAGACTTGTTCTACGCGAGGGAGGTGCACGAGCGCTATCCCGGCGTGCCGTTCTACTTGCAGGCGGGCAATGACAACCTGACGGAAGAAGAGCCGGCGGCGATGCTGCCTTATCTGGTTCAGAGATACGAATGGCTCATTGACGCGGCGATGGGGGACAACAGGCTTCGCAAGGTGCATGTGCTGCCGCAGCTGCATACTTGGGTATGGGGCAACAAGAAGGGTGTATAAGCTACAATAACGGCGAAAGGAAGTTATGTAATGGAAGGCAGAAGCAAAGAAGAGCTCGGCGGCATTACGCTGCTGGGCAATCAGGGAACGCAATATCCGTTCAATTACGCGCCCGAGGTGCTGGAGTCGTTCGAGAACAAGCATCCGGGACGCGATTACTTCGTGAAATTCAATTGTCCGGAATTCACCAGTCTATGTCCGATAACGGGGCAGCCGGATTTCGCCACGATTTATATTTCTTATATTCCGGACATCCATATGGTGGAAAGCAAGTCGCTCAAGCTGTACTTGTTCAGCTTCCGCAATCATGGCGACTTCCATGAGGACTGCATGAACATTATTATGAACGATCTGATTGAGCTGATGAATCCACGATATATCGAAGTATGGGGCAAATTCACGCCGCGCGGCGGCATTTCGATCGATCCTTACTGCAACTGGGGCCGTCCCGGCACCAAATACGAGAAGATGGCGGAGCACAGACTCATGAACCACGATATGTATCCCGAGAAAGTGGACAATCGCTAAATCGCTAATATAAAGGCGTGTGTTGCGTATGAAGAACTTGCTTGTAACGGGCTATCGGGCCCATGAGCTGAACATATTCAGCCAGAAGCACAAGGGCATCCGTTATATTCAGAAGGCGATCATCAACAAGCTCATTCCGTTAATCGAAGACGGATTGGAGTGGGTCATTACACCTGGGCAATACGGCGTTGACCTGTGGGCGTGTGAAGCGGTCATCGCGCTGAAGCGCAGGTATCCCCACCTGAAGCTGTCTATCTTGTCCGCTTATAAGGAACCGGAGCAGAACTGGAAGGAGGACAAGCAGGACTATTTCCGCAAAGTGCTGGCGGGCGTCGATTATTATGCGCCTGTCAGCAACCGCCCCTATGAGGGCGTCTGGCAGCTGTCGGCGCGAGATGAGCTTCTGCTGCGCCGAACCGACGGCATTCTGCTTGTATACGACGAGGATGCCGGCGAGGGCAGTCCGCGTTATATGAAGGAGAAGGCGCTGAAGAAAGCGGAGCGGGACGGCTATGTTTTCATTTCCATTCATTCGGAGGATATCCAAAGTATTGCCGACGAAGAAGCGCTTCGTGAACATGAATAGTTGCTTGCTGGGAAAGCTTCCATAATTATCATTGACATATCGCTTGAGAGACTGCTATACTGCTGTGAATTATACTTTATTCCGATAAAACGCAGTAATTTAGTTGGAATTAAAGTCATCCATTCTCTCAAGGAGGTCATTGCATGTCTACGATCAAGTCCGTGAACAGCAAGTGGGTAGTGGCGCTTCTTGCCGCTGTCGCGCTTCTGTTCGCACAATCCACGCTCTATGCGGCCCCGGCATCCCAGCAAGCGGAACCGGCTGCCGCAGAATACGAGCTGTTTCTGAAGGAGAAGTACGAGGTTAGCTTGCCGGAGCAAGCGACCAAGGGAGATTTCATCGAAGCGGTAGCTGAATTGCTGGGTGCCGAGGCAACCGGAGACGAAGCCGCGTTCACCGATCTGGCAGCCGACGAGCCGTTGTATGCGGCTGCAGCCGCCCTGTACGAGCAGGGGATTCTGAAGGGGCCTTCCATTAAAGGCGACCAGCCTCTGACGAACGCCGTCGCGGTGTCCATCGCCGTCCGCGCCGCCGATCTGGAGGAGCTGGCTTATACGTATCCTCAAGCGAAGGTGGAAGCCGCTCTGAAGTCGCTTCCTCTGGCAAGCGGATTCGCCAAGGGCCACGTTGCCCAAGAGCTGGCAGCCGCTGTCGATACCGGTCTGATTCCGGCTGCTTACCATGAATCGTTCCAGCCTGGAGCTGCGGCAAGCGAAGAGCTGGCGAACACGCTGCTTGGCAAGGTGCTGGAGACGAAAGGGCAGTACAAGCAATACTTGGGCTACCTGAGCGATGCAGACATCATCTCCAAGCTGAACCATGCGTATGCAAGCTCCGACATTATCGACGAGCCGAAGCTGCAGAAGCTGGTGAACACAGCGCTTGAGCAGGAGCTGATTACTGGCTACAACCTGAAGGATTCCCGCTTCGAGGCGAACTTCATCGATTCCCTGTCGCTTACATATGGCCATTCCGATCTGACGCATGCTATCCAGCTGATCGGCCTGCTGCGCAGCGAAGGCCTTGACGCGAAGCTTCAGTTCGAGCCGAAGACATCCGCATTCGTGTTCCATCCGGATTGGGGCGACCCTGGCGAGAATGCCGTCCTGATCGAAAATGGCAATTATATCGTTTATTCCAAAGAATACGATCTGGAGTTCGAATTCCGTAACGCTCAGGACAAAGAGAAGTTCGAGACGGTCATTATGGCCTACGCCAAAAAGGATGAAGCGGACGAGCAAGGTCTGATCGCGGGCTCCTGGTGGCAGCCGCTCTACTTCTCCGACACGGAGTTGGACAGCTACAAGCTGATTACGAACAATCTGATCACCAGCCCGGACAGTCATTACGAAGTTCATCCGTTCTCTCTGAACGAGAATTCCGAGAAGGTCGTGGAAGGCTTCAAGGCGATCGATCCGGAAGTGAACGTGACACCTTATCAATTCTGGGTTGACGTTCCGTTCTTCAACTACCTGAACGGCGGCTCCACATAGGTTTTGAATGCTGAGGGACTGTCCCATACGTAGTTTTCTGCGAAGGAACAGCTTCTGGCAAGTGTGACAGGATGGCAGTTATGATAAAAGCGCAGGTTCTTGGGTTGTATTCACCCCTGAACTTGCGCTTTTTGCTTTATGGTCGACCACTTGAGCAAATTGTTGGCAAGTGAAAGCCGCCCGACTTCCAGGCTTGTTCGGCAAGCCGCGAAAGCAAGGGAGTTTGCTTTGCATGCTGTAATGGTTGCTATAGAGCCTATCAGTCAAATTTCCCCTTTGAAGTTGTTGGAACGGTCTGTGCAAGGCGGATAGGCAGCTTCTGCATGATTGTGATATAATGTGCCTCGAAATGGATGTCAACGGGTTGATTGCAACTAGAGAAGGTGGACTGATGAATATATCACATTCATTCGCTGGAAAGCTGAAGCTTCGCACATTTCTGCTGCTGCTCGTAACGGGCGCCGTGCTGCTTACTGCGGTATCGGGCAGTTACTTCGCTTGGCAAAGCAATCAGGCTGCCCTTGTCGATCGTTACCTGCAAGGGAACGAGCAATATGCCCGCAAGCAGGCATCCAATCTGAACGATATATTGCAAGTTATGCTGGAAACGGTGCAGACCCTTTCGGAATGGATCTCCGATAGCGGAATGCCCTCAGAGTCGCGATTGCATGAGTGGCTGAGTCTTAATCGCCATTACTTTAATGCTGTATTTATTGTGGATGAGAGCTCGCAAGTCGTCGGCGCAAGTCCCAGTAACTTCAGATACACGATAGGCAAGCAAGCTCCTCACAACATTGCGGCTACCATGCAGATCAGACGGGCGCCATTCGTGACCACCCCTTTCACTGCGCTTCGTGACCATTACTTGCTGGTGCTGACAGCTCCAATCATGAAGCGTGACGGAAGCTATGCGGGTTATGCGGCCGGAGCGATTCTTCTGGATGAGAACAACGCGCTCTGTCGTCTGCTTACGGAGCACTTCTACGACAACGGCTCATACCTTTATGTTGCCGACCGCTTCGGCAGGCTGGCGATTCATCCCGACAAGGACCGGTTAAGGGAGTTCGTCTCCTACAATGAAGTCGTGCAGCAGGGAATAAGGGGAGGCAGCGGCTCCCAGAAGGTGAAGAATGGCGATGGGGAGCTGTATTTGGCTGGATATGCTTACGAGCCGCTAAGCGGTCTCGTGATCGTATCGCAGACGCCGGCTTCCGTATTGAAGGCGCCTGCGGAGAAGCTGCTGCGCCATATGCTGTATTATATGCTGCCCGTCTTCTTCCTCATCTGGCTGACGGCCTTGCTCGCTTCGCTTGCGATATCCAGACCGCTGCACAAGATGGCGCGCTTCACGCAAGGTCATACCGGGGGAGTGCCGCATTCCGGCGAGCTGCCGCCTGCTGATTCCCGTATCGCCGAGCTGTGGCAGCTGCAGTCCAGCCTGAACCGCCAGCTGAAGCTGTGGAGCGATGAGGTGCAGCGTGACGGGCTTACCGGCCTTGCCAACCGCAAAACATTCGATGCGATGATCCGGCAATGGCTGGATAATCATATCCCCTTCTCCCTCATATTGATGGATGTAGACCACTTCAAGGGAATTAACGATACGTTCGGCCATCTTGTCGGCGATCAAGTGCTGCAGCAGCTGGCCTCGCAGCTTCGTTCCGTCACAAGGGAAGGCGATCTCTGCTTCCGCTACGGCGGCGAGGAGTTCGGCATACTCGTCCGTTACGCGAAGGAGCAGGAGGCGGTCGCCGTCGCGGAGCGGCTGAGGAAGAAGGTGTCTGGGGCGACCAGTCCTTCCGGCCGTCCTGTCAGCTTGTCGCTTGGCGTAGCTACCTGCCGACTGGAGGACAAGACGGCGGACGCCGTCATTGATCGGGCGGACAAGGCGTTGTACCGATCCAAGGAGAACGGAAGGAACCAGACCAACTTATCGCCCTAGGACGGGACCGGAGATTTTCCATTGTATCAATAGGGCTGTTCCTGTAGGAAACTACTTAAGGGACAGCCCTTCTCTGTGGAGAAAAGTATGTTAGTTGTACAACGCCTGAGGAGAACATTCTTGTATTCACCATTTTTAAATGCAAGCTCTGTTTTATATCCACAAACAGCGGTTTCCCTTCTCCCAAAACAACAGGGTGAACAGATAATCTATATTCATCAACAAGTCCTAAATTGATAAAAGTTGTAATAAGACTTGCTCCGCCATATAGCCATATGTCTTTACCAGGCTTATTCTTTAATTTATTTACTTCTTCAAGAATACTATCATTTATGAATATTGCTTTATTATCAGTCCCCTTTTGCGTCCTGGAAAACACATATTTCTCTTTACTATGAACCAATTCCCAAAATTCTTTTTCAGAATCCGTATGTTCAATTTCCGGAGTAAATTGTCCCCATAAATCATAGCTTTTTCTTCCATATAAAATGGTATCAATTTGATTTAAAAAATGATTAAACCCCATCTCAGAGTCCATAATGCACCAATCAACTTCACCATTTTTCCCTTCAATAAAACCATCTAAAGTGACCGCTAAATCTAAAATTATTCTTCGTTTCATGATTTGTTGCTCCTTTCGTTAATCTACCGCCCATTATAGACCTCAAATACGTCACCTCATGTCATATTAGTCCAGCCGCAATTTTCCACAACCAAGGGACAACCTTGACCGCTCCGGCATATATTATCCTGTACAATATTTATTCCTGCGGGGATGGAGTGAGGTGACAGGTATGACAAGCAGTATGCAGGTATGGATTTGCTCGTTGATTGGCGTGCTCGGCTCCATTGTTACGTTTGCGTTCGGCAGCTGGACGGAATCGCTCACATTCCTTCTTGTCGCGATGGGAGTGGATTATGTGACGGGGGTCGCGGCCTCCATTAAGGAAGGCAAGGGGCTCAGCAGCGCCTTCGGCTCATGGGGACTGGCGCGCAAAGGGTTGACGCTGCTGGTCATTCTGCTGGCGCACCGTATAGATTTGCTGATGGAGACGGGCGACGCAGTTATGGGGGCGGCCATCTTCTTCTATATTGCCAACGAGTTGATCTCCGTGACGGAGAATTACGGACGAATCGGCTTGCCGCTGCCTGAGCGGATTCGCAAAATTATCGAAGTGCTGAAGGACAGACAGCGTTGAAATTGGCTTGCATATGTTCGGCGCTATGGGATATAATAAATAACGAACATACGTTCTTGTTGGGGTGATGTGCAAGAAACGTACCGTTAGCTGGAACATGATGGAGGGGTGGCAATGGCCGCTAACAGGGAAGAAGGCGGAGGACGTGTGGCGACGGTTCCGCCTAATGAGACAGAATCCGAATTGAAGCTTGTGAAGCGATATTTGCTGCTCGGCATCGTTATGCGTATATTGGATCACGACATTCGCGTGATCGGAGCGTCGGGCATGAAGCTTCCGCGCTTCTACGAGACACTGCTCAGAGGCATCGGCGACCGCGTGCTGCTGGATATGGCGGATATGCGGAGGACGTTCAGGCAGCAGGGGATCAAGATATATGAAGAGAAGCGGGAGAAGGACGGCTTGCATGCCCAATACGTATGCCGCGGCTACCACCACCGGTTTTTCATGCTTTGGGGATTCGTCAAGGCGGAATCGGAGCTGGTGTTGAAGGAATATATGTCGGGAGCAGCTTCATAAATACGCGGAAGGAGTCTCGGGCCTAACGGGACTCCTTTATTGCGGTCGAACATGGCTATCGGGCGGGATTCCCTCTTCTCCTGCGATCCCGTGCGATCAGCCAATCCGCTGCATAACCTAACAGCGCCCAGGACAGGATGGTAAGGACGTACATCAGCAATACGCTCACCGCGTGCACATCGATGAACATATCCACGAACCAAGCGGGAACGCTTAGCATGAAGAACACCATATTGTGGGGGTCATACCCCGTATAGTTGAATGCGCAGATGGCCAAACCGATTAATGTTGCGATAATTGTCACTTTATAGCGCATAAGATGGAGATCTCCTTTGCCGAAAAGATTGCCGTAATGCGACCACTTAGGTTATTATGTGACAAAAGGACAAATCTCATGCTGCATAAGCGGCATGATTCATGATCCGCAACGAAACAGGAGGCCTTGTAATGATTACCCATATCGTTTTCTTCAAATTGAAAGATGGAAGCCGGGAGAATGTGGCGCATACCGCTGAGGTGCTCAGAAATATGGAAGGTAAAATCGAGCAGTTGAAATATATTGAAGTGGGCGTAGACGTGCTTCACTCCGAACGATCCTTCCATATCGCGCTGGTGACCAAGTTCGATTCCATGGCGGATCTGGAGGCGTATCAGGTGCATCCATTGCATCAGGAAGTGATCAAGCATATGGCGCTGGTGCGCGAGTCAGCTGTCAGTGTAGACTACGAAAGCTGAGGGATGACAGGTGAGAGACGTATATGAGATGCTTACTTACCTGCTTGTCGTCATCTTGAGCAGTATCATTATGGTGGTATGGCTGAAGAAGAAGGGCAAGCGAAAGGAACAGGACTGAATAACGGGCAGGAAAGCGGGCGGGAACAACCATGTATTATGTGAATGAAGAACAGATCAAAGTAAGGCTGGCTACGATTCCGGAGCTGGCGGCGGCGCTGGAGCGGATTGCCGCTGAGTGGAACGGAGACGCTCTGCAGGGCTTGGCCCAGGAGAGGGCGCTTCATCAAGCGATCGAAATTGTAACGGACGTCGGCAGCTACCTGATCGACGGATTCCTGATGAGAGACGCCAGCAGCTATGAAGACATTATAACGATAACGGGAGCCGAGGGCGTATTTCCATCGGATATGACCGGGACGTTAACGGAGCTCGTCAAGCTGCGCAAGCCGCTCGTTCAGGAGTACTATTCCTGGAACCGAGGGGTACTGCATCCGCTGACGGCGGTCATGGCGGAGCGTCTGCCGGCGTTCAAGGACGCCGTTGAGGCCTATCTGGCACGCGAATTGTAAGGGAGACGGAGATGGAGCGGGGTGAAAGCGATGAGAGGGGAAGAACCGACGACGCGGAGACGCATACTGAACGCCTTGAAGAGACATGGAAAGATGAGCGCGAGCGCTCTGGCCAATGAAATCGGGCTGACGGAGATGGGCATTCGCAGACATATGTACGGGCTGGAGAAGGAAGGCTACGTGGAGATCGAGTCTGTCCGTCAAGCGATGGGCAGGCCGCTCCATGCCTATGCGCTGACGGCCAGCGGCGATGAGCTGTTCCCCAAGAACTATCATCTGCTCACGCTGGATCTCCTGTCCGAGCTGGAGGATGAGCAATTTATTGATGCCATGTTCGAAGGCAGAGGGAAGAAGCTGCTGAACCGGTATGCTCCCAGAATGGAAGGCAAGGCGCTGGCGAAGCGCGTGGAAGAGCTGGCGGCGATTCAGAATGCCGGAGGATATATGGTGGAACTGGAACGTCATAGCGACCGTTCCTATACGATGCACGAATACAATTGCCCCATCGCCCAGGTGGCCGGCGTATATCAGCAAGCTTGCAGCTGCGAGCTGGAATTGTTCCGCTCTCTGCTGCAGGTGCCGGTGGAGCGGACAGAGTGCCTGGCCAAGGGCGGCGGGAAGTGCAGCTACGTCATAGACGGCCAGCCGCATACGCAAGTCAAGAAGAAGCTTACAGATGCCTGAGAAGGCTGCCGTAAGCTTTTTTTGTTTTTTTACAAGCTGCAATAATAGGGGATTGAGACAAAATACATATGATGGTAGAATAAGAAATGGGAAAAATAGCTATATGAGAGGAGAGAAATGATGAAAAAGAAGTTTTTAGTTGTATTGACAGGAGCGTCTCTGCTAATGGGGGGCATGAGTATCGGGGTGTTCGCCAGCTCGCATCTGCAAGAGATCAAGGCGAATCTGAACACGGCATTAAAGGTGAGAGTAAACGGGGAAATCGCTCAGATGAACGATGTCAATGGCAATGCAGTATTACCTATTACTTATAAAGGAAGCACTTATCTTCCGATACGCGCCGTCTCCAACTTATTGGACGTTGCGGTTCATTATGATGAGGAAGCGTATGAGGTTATTCTGGGAGAGCTTCTGGAAGGCGTAGCCGTTAATCAAGAGCTGTTCGACGAAGTATTGTATTCGAAAGATCCGGCACACACGAATTATGCCGATACAGATTATAAAGAAGTATTGTACAGCTCGCCGGATAAATCTTATAGGTATACGGCATTTACTCCTGACGGCAAATATCAAAAGCTTTACTTGCAATTCGCCGCTCTGGAGAAAGATGTGAATTATATTGAGATTAGAGATGTCGACACGAACGCATTGCTGAAAGAAGTGGGAGTCGTTACACCTGAAGACGGCATGCAAACGATTGAAGTCGATATTGCAGGCGTTGAGACTGTCACCGTTAATGTAGGCAAAGAATCGGGCGGCGGCTTCGTTATCCCTCTAACGACATCATACTTTAAATAAGTTGATAAATAATGACCATGAACTCCTATTTTCGAATAGGAGTTTTTTTATTGTTGGCAGTGTCAAGTCAAGCCCAAATTGCTTATACTGTCATACGCAAGTAGGCATTCGTCTAGCAACTGTAGTGATGTGCGCGAGGAGGGAGGAGTGTTGATGCTGATGGAATGGAGTATTGCGGCTGCTGCCATAGCGTTCGTTGCGCTTGTCGCGGGCTTATTGTATGCGATTCGGATCGGGCTGAAGCGGCTGGAGCGCATGCAGGCTTCGGCGGAAGCGCTGCAGAAGGATCTGCAGCAGTTGACGGCGCAAGCAAGCTCGCTGCTGGTGCCGGCGGAAGAGACGATCAAGACGCTGAAGGAAGGTGTGCAGTCGGCTGAAGGGTTGTTCAAGGCGGTAAAGGGAGCAGGTCATACCATTCATCAATCGACTTCTGCATTGGAACGCGTCACATCCACGTTATCGGACTCGGCAGTGCGGCATGCGGAGCAGCTGGCGGGCAAGCGCCAACTGGACGAAGCAGTGCAATGGGCGGAGCTGGGGCTGACGGCGTGGCACCTGTGGCAGTGGGGGCGCAAGTCTGACGGGGTTGACAACGGGCGCTCATACAGCGGAAAAGGCTGAATGAAGGAAGCCGGGCGAAGGGTACTCTAATGAGGAAAGGAGCTGCATGTACATGTTAACAAGAAAAGGGAATAAAGGCGGATTTTTTCTGGGGGCGCTTGCCGGAGGGGTAATCGGTTCGATTGCAGCATTGTTGCTGGCGCCGAAGTCCGGCAAGGAGCTGCGTGAGGATATTGCGCAGCAAGCGCAGAAGGTTGGTGATTCGACGGTTCAGGTGGCGAACAGAGTTGGCGATGCGACAAGCCGCTTCGCAAGGGATATCGGCAGCGGCGCGGCGGGCTTGGCTGACCGTACGAAGCAGGCAGCCGAGTCGGTAGTCAGCAGTATAAGAAGGAGCCGCACACAAGAAGATGACGGCTTGGCGAGCGAAGAAGCTGTCGTGACGGTATCCGGGCTGGCGGAGACGGCCGACGAGGAGCAATCGTTCATCGCTTCGGATGTCCAATCGGAGACGGAAGATGTGGACTTCGGTCAGGAAGAGGCGGCATTGCGCCGCAAGGACCCCAATATGGACTTGTCCTAGCAGGACGAAGAGCCGGGTGAGGGAGCATTCGCTTCAAGCGCCAAGGCTCTTCGTTGTGGTCTGTCCATTCATGCGATAAGATGAAGGTACGTTTTGGAAGAAGCATACATATGCTATCTTGTC
The DNA here is from genome assembly GCF_025567625.1 of Paenibacillus sp. J5C2022. Classification (GTDB taxonomy): domain Bacteria; phylum Bacillota; class Bacilli; order Paenibacillales; family Paenibacillaceae; genus Pristimantibacillus. The sequence goes on from NZ_JAOQJC010000002.1 coordinate 154,988, forward strand.
ACGGCGACCTATCATCATGAAGAAGAAAGCGGTGTGTTTGTGCAGCAACCGATTGCAGTTCTGGATTCCGGCGTAGGCGGGTTAACGGTAGTGAAGGAAGTTATGCGTCAGCTGCCGCGGGAGAAGATCATATACTTTGGCGACACGGCTCGGACGCCGTACGGCCCGAGAACTCCCCGGGAAGTGATGCGATTTACAAGAGAAATTGTGAGTTACTTAATCCAATATCAACCCAAAATGATCGTTATCGCTTGCAATACGGCAACGGCAGTAGCGATGTCGGATATCCGGTCCAGAGTGGATATACCGGTGGTCGGCGTCATCAATCCCGGAGCAAGAGCGGCGATTGGCCGGACGACGACAGGCTGCGTAGGCGTCATCGGAACGGAAGGGACGATTAGAAGCGAGGCTTACGACATCGCTTTGCGCGAGCTGTCGCCTCATGTCCAGGTCATCAGCCAGGCTTGCCCCCAATTCGTGCCGCTTGTGGAGCGCGGCAACTTCCGCTCGGGAGAAACATATGACACGGTTAGAGACGTCATCGGGCATATGAAGCGCTATCCGATCGACTGCCTTATTCTAGGCTGTACGCATTATCCATATTTGATGGACGCCATCTCCGAGGTGATGGGCAGCGAGGTGGCGTTAATCAGCTCAGCGGAGGAGACGGCCCGGGAAGTCAGCACGATACTGCAGGATAAGCGGAAGCTGGCGAGAAGCGACCAGCTGCCGGTTCATCAGTTTTTTTGCAGTGGAGAGCCCGGCATGTTCAAGGTGATCGCCCAGCAATGGTTGGGGGAACAGATTGATTTGACGCCTGTTGTGTGGCAGGTGCCGACGATTTGCTGACCCCTCCGGAAGCGGCAAGAAGCTCACTTCAATTGAGCCGGGAAGCAAGCCGAGAGAGGCTATTGGTGAACGGGACTGTCAGTTTTACTGGCGGGCCTGTTTTTTGTGGCGTCGTCATTTTGAAGGATGACTTTTCTCCAATTTTGCGACTAGGATGAGCCTGGGACGGCATAGGCTAGGGATGAAAGCCAACAATGCGGCGATGGGGAGGCGTACGGATATGACAACAGACGCATACAGCTACAGCAGGATGATGCAGCGATGCGGCGAGCTGACCGCCGCCTATCCGTTTCTCTCGCTCTATCCGATTGGGCGGAGCGTGCTGGGACAACCGTTGGCTGCCCTTCGTCTCGGTTATGGGCCCAGGCGCATTCATATGAACGCTTCGTTCCATGCCAATGAATGGATCACTTCGGCGCTGCTGATGCGATTTCTGGAGGAATTGTGCGAAGCCTACGCATATGGAGAAGCGATAGGCGGCCATCCTGCCCGAGCGTTGCTTGCATCCGCGACGCTGTGGGCTGTGCCCATGGTTAATCCGGACGGCGTGGAGCTGGCCCAAGGAAGGCTTAATCCGGAGTATCCGCTATACTGCCGGCTGAAGGAGTGGAATGGCGGTTCGGAAGACTTCAGCGGGTGGAAGGCGAATATACGCGGAGTGGACTTGAATGACCAATTCCCGGCATTCTGGCTGGAGGAATGCAAGCGCCGCGGCGTGCAGGGACCTGCGTCCAGCGATTATCCGGGACCGTGCCCGCTAAGCGAGCCGGAAGCCGAAGCGCTGGCGGAGCTGACGGAGCGGCTTCGGTTCGATGCGGTGGTGGCGCTTCATACGCAGGGCAGAGAGATCTATTGGAACTATCGCGACATGGAGCCCCCTCATGCAGAGGGGCTGGCGGATCGGCTTGGCGCAGTGAGCGGGTATAAGCCGGTCAGGCTGAGCGGCAGCGATGCCGGCTACAAGGACTGGTTCATCCAGCGCTTTCGCAAGCCCGGCTTTACCGTTGAGGCCGGATGGGGCAAGAATCCATTGCCGATGAATCAATTCGACTCTATTTACACGGAGCTGCAGCCGCTGCTGGCGGAGGCGCTTCGGCTGTGAAGACTTGCTGCCTGTCTTTGCCCAAGCGGACGGTATGCGTACACGAAAGCTGTGCTATACTGATAGGGAGGACATACGTCAGGGCAAAGGCAGGTGGGAGGATGCGGAAACTGTTGTCGCTAAGGCATTGGCGGTCGACCTTCGCACTTATTTTCCGGGTGTTGAGATCAAAGGACGTATCGCTGGCGGACAAGCTGCTTTTCGGAGTGCCCGTGCTTGTCTATTGGGTAATGCCGGATGCACTGCCGATGCTGCCCGTCGATGATATCGCCGTTACGATGATTATTGCGGAATGGTTTGCCCGCAGGATGGAGAAGAAGTATAATATATCGTAAATGGCTGGAACAGAGCTGCAAGGCGTAGAAGGAGCTGGAATCCATGAAATGTAAAATTACCCGCAATGCGGCAAAGATGCTGCGGCTGGAGCTGGATAAGCCTGAGCATGAAGGCAAGAAGCTGAGAGTGTACGTCACGCATGCCCATGGCGACCATGCGCATTACGGCATGGCCATCGACGACCCGAACGACAACGATATCGTTGTGACGACGGATAAGGATATCGACGTCATTCTGGAGAAGGACAACGCGTTTTTGGATGGCGTGCGAATCGATTATTTTTATATGCCGGAAGAGGGATTCGCCGTAACGAATCCGTCCAAGGGCAATCACGGAGATCATTAATGCTCGCGGATAGCGAAGACGGAACGGGATGATGAGCAATGGCGAAGAATGATATAAGAGTGTGCGACAAGTGCAAGCATATGCGTATGAAGACGGCTGTTCAGAAGCTGGAGAAGCGTGCGCCGGGAACGGAGATCAAGGTAGGGTGCAAGTCCTATTGCGGTCCGTGCGCGAAATACGCGTTTGTATTCATTAACGGCCGTTACGTGAAGGGCGCAACGGAAGATGAAGCGATCGACAAGGCATTGGTCCATTTGAAGAAGTAATCATTTCGATCATTCATACAGCATAACCGCACCATGAACCCGACAGCATGATTCTGTTGGGTTTTTTTCATTTGAAGGGTAGAAAGGAGTATGGCATGGATATAACGACACCTCAACTGCTCTATCACGGCACGACCAGCCGCACGGTGGACTCCTTCTCCAAGAAGCTGCTTGCTTCCCGCTATTGGCGGCCGGGCAAGGACTTCGGAGAGGGCTTCTACACGACGATCTCGATCGCCCAGGCGCGTCATTGGGCGCACAAGACAGCCAAGGAAAGCTTGGATGGCGGCAAGCCGTGCGTACTGGTCGTAGAGCTGGTAAGCATTCCGCCTCAGACGGAGCCGCTGCTGTTCCTGTCGGATTCCCTTGCATGGGCTTCCTTCATATATGGCCATCGCCGGATGACGGTGAAGGGCACGGACCCTTGCGAGACGCATCCGGAGATTATTATCGGTCCGATGGCGGACAATGACACTGGCAAAATTGTACATAAAGCAGTACAATTAAATAAAGACGATGCATGGTTTTACGATGAAATCACGAAGTCGCGCACGGGACGGAGAATGGACGCGTTAAGCTTGGGCAATCAGGTCGTATTCGCTTCGGAACGATGGGAATCTCACCTGAGACTTGTCGGTTATCATGTGTATTCAGGAGGAAGGTGGTTATATGAGGATGCCAAAGACACGGGTGAGACTCAGTCTGTATGAACGGGGCATCGCCGAAGCGCTGGTCAGCCATTATAGGTATACGCCGCATGAAGCTCGCGAGCTGGTTGTCGAGTACATTGCCGTCATACGCAAGCTGAGCGGATATGAGCAATGCTTACATTACGCGGAGCTGCTGCATCGGGCCAGAGAGTCGGGGTACGCGCCTTCCGCTTGGCTGCAGCGGATCATCGAGATCGAAGGCGGCGAAGCGAGAGACAGAGGAATTGGGGCGGAGCAGCAAGAGTATTTGCAGAGCAGATAATCGCATGGACCGGGACGATTGTCCATATAGCAGTGAAGCGGGTTCAGGCCGGAAGCGGACTCGTTTCATTGCTTTTTTCGTATAAGGAGGAGACAGGCAGTGAGGCATAACGGATACAGAGACAGAGGGATATCGGCAGGAACGGGGTACTATTATGCGGGAATGGCCGGCGCCATAGCCGTTATTGCTGCGGCGCAATTAATCTGGCTGCCGGCGCCGCTGGAGACAGCGGGCGGGATGCAGTGGATCGAGATGATCGATTGGCTTCTGCTGACGATCGCTTTCATTCCGCTCATGTGGGGAATCGGCGCTTACGTGCGCACTCGGGCCAAGGAATCGCCCCGGTGGCTGAATGCGCTGCGAATGCTGCTTGCCGTACTTGCCTTCGGCACGGCTTGTTACATCGTCATTGCTCCGGGAAGGTTTCTGGAACAGATCGTTCTGCTTGTCATCTTATGTATACTGCAGCTGACGGAAATGATCGTAAGCGAGACGAGAGAAGGAGGCAGGCATCGCGTGCCGCGCAGAAGCATCGCCGTACTGCTGGCGTTCGCAATGCTGTTGGCAGTCCTGCTGTGGCCGACGGGCTACCGGGTTACTTACCCCGGCATGACGGTGAACATGCAGCGGTATGCGCATGTGGAGGGCGGTGAAGAGGGTTCGGTCGTAGACGGAGTGCTGGTGTTCGAACGTCCTGCCGTTGCAGCGGACTGGCTCTATGCGAAGTTGTTCCCGCTCTATCGATTCGAACGAATCCCGGACAATGAGCCGCCGCTGACGGAGACGTTCGCCGAAGTGGTGGCGATGAAGCGCAGCGCCAATGACGTCGCCGCCGCGATAGCGATGGAGAAGGCCGGGATCGGGAAGGGCGTTGTACCTGAAGGAGTACGAATCGTAGCGGTTACGAAGGGAAGTCCCGCAGAGGGGCGGCTGCGTGCGGGAGATGTCATTGTCGGGCTGGATGGGAAGCCTGTCCAGCGCATGGAAGAGTTGGCGGCTTACATGCTGGAAGCTGTGAAGCCTGGACAGATCGTGTACATAGACGTAGTCAGGAGCGGGACGCGGGAGGAGGCGATCGAGGTGCCGACCGTGGAGGCGGTGGACGATGGAGGCAAGCGCGCTGTGATGGGCATATCCATTGAGCCGGATGTCAGGCTGGATAAGCCGCGCGAGATGACCTACGAGAGCTACATCGCACATCTTGGAGGCCCGTCGCATGGCGCCATGCTGACGCTGGCGATCTACGAGCAGCTCACCGGCGATTCTGTCTCGCAAGGCTTGCGCGTGGCGGGAACCGGGACGATTGAATACGATGGTTCCATTGGCATGGTCGGCGGTATTCCTCAGAAGGCGTACGCTGTAAGCCGAACGGGTGCCGACGTGTTCTTTGTCCCATCCGCCGGAGCAGAGGCGGCTCGCAATGCCGCTCCGGATCTGAACGTTGTAGCGGTGGATACGTTCGATGAAGTGCTGGATTGGCTGGAGCAATACGGGAAATAAGAGCAGAACATTGACAAAGCCCATGCGCATGCATAACAATGTTACTGATGTTGATGAAATCCGAAATAGGTGAAATGGTACATGACAAATAAATCAGATAAACGATCGTTTCATGAGCGGCTTGCCCACTTTGTCGATGTTATCCGGACGGAAATCAGGAATGGCATCAGGCAGGAGGGCAGTTACCTGCCATCCGAAAGCATGCTTGCCAAGCAGTTCCAATTAAGCAACAAGTCGATTCGCAAAGGGCTGGATCAGCTAGTCGAGGAAGGGTTGATTGTGAAGATCGACCGGGTCGGCAGCAAAGTGACGTCCAAGGGCGAAGGCGCGATTACTGTGCATTTCGGTTGCTCCAACAGCTTCCCGTCCGATTTTGTCATCGACGACTTGATTGCGGACTTCAGCTCGCGATATCCCGGCATTCATATCCGGCGAATCACATTGAACCAGCACAATTATCTGGATTCGGCGCAAGAGATGATCGGCAACGGCTTGCTTGATGCAGTAGCGCTGAACAGCCCGCAGTTCCAGGAATGGGCCGAAGCGGGAATCGGCGATGCGCTTGAAGTACAGCAGCACGATGAGAGCGCGCATCCGATCGCGGAAGACGCCTTTCGCTATCAGGGGACATTGTATGCCCGGCCGTTGTCCTTCTCGCCTGTTGTGCTCTGCTACAACAAGCGGCATTTCGCTGAAGCGGGGCTGCATGAGCCGGACAGCTACTGGACATGGGATGACTTGATGGCAGCCGCTGCGAAGCTGTCGCTGTCGCCGGGACGGCATGGCATCTACTTTCTGCCTACGTCGGAGAATCGTTATCCTGTATTCCTGCTGCAGAGCCTTGCCCGCTATGCCAAGGAAGGAGAGGCCGCTGCCAGTCTCCGTCACCGCTTAAGGGAAGGGCTGAACAAGCTGAATGAACTGATCGCCAGCCGGGACATATTCCCTCCCTACATGGCGAAGGGCAATGATGAGACGATCGGTCTGTTCGCGGACGGTCGTGTCTCTATGATTATGTGCACGTACTATAATTTGAAAGAGCTGTCGCGCCAAGGTCTGGATTACGATATATGCCCGTTACCGGCTCTGCATCGGGGCGATCCGCAGAAGACGCTGCTGATCTCCATCGGGACGGCGCTTGTGAAGCACTCACGTGCCAGAGAAGCGGCGCGCCAATTCGTGGAATACTTGAGCTCGGCGGAAGCGCAAGGCATCATACGGGACCGGACGGTCGGCATACCGGCCCGCAGAGACTGCAGCGAGCGGAGCGGCCAAGCGTCAGTGAAGCTGCCTTCGCGGTATGCCATGTATCGCGAGATGATTCCCTCCTTCGCTTACCATTCGGAGCTGGGCATGAACATGCGGCAGCTGCGCCAATTGACCAAGTGGCTGAAGGAATATTGGAGCGGCATGATGGACGAAGATACGCTTCAGGACAATCTGACCGGTTTTCAGCATAATGCGACTTTAAATCTTCGATGACACAAGAGTGTCTCACATGAACAAGAAGCCTCTACAACCGCTTGAACAGCGGGGTAGAGGCTTCTTGCCGTGAATCGCGTGAATGCTGCAAGCCGGTTAATTTGCTCGCAAGTCATTGCTTTGAGCAAGCTTATCCTGGATTTTTCGCAGTACGTTGTCCAGCGTCTCCAGGTTGGCCCAATAGAGCTTCAGCTCGTCCCTCATGAGAGACAACTGCCGATGCGACAGATTTAAATCTGTGTAATATCGGAACGTATTCATCGTCTCCCGGAACAGATGAAAGCGCGGCGGACGATTCATAGTTTCCTTCCCGCTCCATTCCGCAGCCGTCTTGAGCGCGGGGACGCTAAGCGTATGCTTTCGAAGGAAGAGCTGCGCTTCTTCGGATTGCATGAATTCCACGAATCGGCGTGCGGCCGCCTTATGTTCGGAATGCTTGCTCACTGCAAGTCCAATGACGATTAGCAGCGACTTCGCTTCCCGCAAGAAGGGAACTGGCGCGATATCGTACCGGAGCTGCCGCTCTTCGTCCTGGCGCGGCTGCAAGCCGTTTAATGTGGAGTAGGTGGCGATCATCATGGACACTTTTTGCCGGCGGAACAGATCTTTAATATCGTTGTCGCTGCGGGACAGATGAAGAGGGAACAGACTCTCGTCGCTCATCAGTTCCTTGCATGTGGCAAGCGCATCCTTCAGCTTACGGTCATTGGCCAGGTGATAACGCCCGTCCGATTGCGGCTCGAATACAACGCCGTTCTGCAGCAGGAACAGAGGCCATCGGTTGTCGGACAACGTATGGAAGACAAGTCCGTATCTGTCGCCCGGCACCGCCAGCTTCCGGCTTGCCTCCTGCACATCCCCCCACGACCAGCACGCATCAGGCTCAGGCACATTTTTCTCCTTGAAGTGCTCTCTGTTATAGCACAGAATAACCGGCGTGAAAACAAAGGGCTGCACCGCGACCGCTTCCTCATCTATCATGAACGGCATGTTCAATAACCGGTAGACACCCTCGTTCCTGGGCATGGGCTCAAGTAAAGACAAATCGTGTATGTCCTCGTAATCCTGCGCATTAATGCTCATCAGATCCAGCTTCAGTTCCTGGAAGTAGCTCGAGAAATATTGGTCATGTGTCGGATATTGCAGCGGGATAGGCTGAATACGCAAGTTCGGATACCGGTCGTGGAACAGTTCTATCAATTGCAACAGCTTCGTTTCCTGCTCCAGTGAGGGGTAATAACCGAAGCGCAGCGTAATTACGCAGGCATGGATTGTCGAGACTACCTTGGCTCCGATTCGCGGCACCTTCTCGATATAACCCTCTTCGACCAGCACCTCCAGTCCTTTGCGGACGGTCATTTTACTAATGCCGAACAAGCTGCACAGCTCCAACTCCGAAGGAAGATACTTTCCAACCTCGTATTTCCCTGCCGTTATTTCATTGCGCAGCGTAGTGATCATGAATTCAGACTTGCTGCGGGAAGCCGATCGACTTGCTTTCATGGAAGTCCTCCTGCCTGAGATAGAAAATTTATCAAAAATATGAATTGACTGCATGGTTTTAGCTACTTATAATTATACCAAAGTATACTACATTTTAAAAGTGGTTATGGGAAATGAACGAAAGAAGAAGGAGGGGTATGATGGTAAGTGTGTAATACATCGTTCATTTCAGACCAAAGTATACTAGTTGTTGCCTGCAATATGATGGCGGATGACGAAACCAAAAGTAGAGGAGATGGGAAAATGCTGAATATTTCTTTTTTGGCGGGAAACGTGACATTGAATCGGATTTTTCATGACCGGCATTTGGAGCAATTGAGGCAGTTGGGCAATGTGAGATTGCATAACTACGATCAGGCTCTAACAACGAGTCAACTGGCGGAGCAATTGACTGACGCCGATATTGCCATCACATCGTGGGGGAGCCGGGAATTGACGGAAGATTTGTTGGCACATGCCCCGAACTTGAAGGCAGTATTGCACGCGGCAGGCACAGTGAAAGGAATTGTGACTCCCGAGGTGTGGGGAAAGGGAATAAGAGTGTCGAGCGGTGCGGAAGCATTAGGCATCGGTGTGGCGGAGACGGCGCTTGGCCTGACGATCGCATCTTTGAAGGATATGTGGCGGCTTTCGCAATATATGCGTGAAGGCGGCTGGGGTGGAACGGATCGCGTGACGGAGCTTTACGGCATTAAGGTAGGCGTAGTTGGAGCAGGGAACGCGGGCAGGCATTACGTGAAGCTGATGCGTAATTTTGAAGTGGAGCTATTGCTGTACGATCCACTGGTGACGGAAGAGCAGGCTGCCGCTATGGGGGCGACAAAGGTAAGCTTTCAACAATTGCTCACCCAATCCAATGTCATATCCATTCATGCGCCGGCATTGCCGGAGACGTACAGAATGTTCAATGACGATGCATTCGGGCTGATGAAGGATGATTGCATTCTGATCAATACGGCAAGAGGAGCGATTATTGATGAAGCTGCGCTCGTACAACACTTGCGCAGAGGCAGGCTGTTCGCTTGCCTGGATGTGACTGATCCGGAGCCGCCGGCGGTCGATCACCCGTTCCGTGCATTGCCGAACGTTGTACTGCTGCCGCACATTGCAGGCTCTGTCAACAATGGCCTGTACCGTCTCGGCGCGTTCACGATTGGTGACTTGCAGCGCTTGCTGAATGGCGAGCCGATGCGGGGGGAAGTCACGGAAGCGCAGCTGCATACGATCGCTTAAGCCAGCTGTCTTCAGCCTTCAGCCAGCGCCGGGTAGTGCCTGACCGTGAGCAATTGACGCAACCGAAAAAATTGAAACTCAACTTATTGATCGGGCCTCGGGCCCGATTTTTGCTTGGTGCCTGAACTTGTATTTTTTGATTCGCTGTTCAAGTCCTGGGCTTAGCTTGCGTCACGGCCTTCTAAATAATGGTTGACGATGTGGAGGAAGCATGATTTAATGAAAGAAGAAACGTACATCAGTTGATGTATATTAAATATTAATTACAAAAAATATCAATCAGATGTGCTCCAAATGGTGGGAGGAGGATACGATGAAAGCAGTAGAAAGCAATGAGGGCAAGGCGCATATCGTTGAATTGCCGCAGCCGGAGGTGAAGCCTCATTACGTATTAGTGAAGGTGCAATACTCATCGGTAAGTATAGGAACGGAATTAATGCTAATCAAGAGTGGCCGCAAGGGGGCTCTAGGATATAGCGCGGCAGGCATAGTCGTCGAGGTAGGCGAAGGAGTTACGCATGTGAAGCCGGGTGACCGCGTAGCGTGCTACGGTACGCCTGCGCATCGGGAGATCATGCTTTCTCCGAAGCATCTGACCGTGAAGATGCCGGATGAGGTGACGATGGAGGAGGCGGCTTTCTGCGGCATCGGCACAATTGCTATTCATGCGGTACGACAGGCGCAGCTTACATTCGGGGAATCCGTCATTGTCGTTGGAGCGGGCATATTGGGGCAGATGATTGCGGCAATTGCTCATGCGTCCAACTATCGGGTCATCGGCTACGAGCTCATGGAGTCCCGCAGGGAACGGCTGCTTCATATGGGTCTGCGATATGCTTGCCAGAGCGGGGAAGAAATGAAGGAAGCGCTGCAAGCCGTCACAACGGGCGGCAAAGGTGCGGATGCCGCGCTTATATGCGCCAGCAATATGAATGAGAGCCTGATCGATATGGCGCTGCCATGGCTGCGGGATCGCGGCAATATCGTGGTCGTTGGCGCGACGGGCTGTTCGTTCGATCGCAATCTGTTCTTCTCGAAGGAGGCTAACGTGACGATCTCGAGAGCCGGAGGACCGGGACGCTATGAGCCAGACTACGAGCAGCTCGGGTTCGACTATCCCATCGGGTATGTCCGCTGGACGGAAGGGCGCAATATCGAAGACTTCCTCCGGATGGTTGCCGAGAAGAGAATTGATGTCGCTTCGCTTATTACGGAGCAAGTGGAATTTCAGCGGCTGCCTGAGCTCTATGAACGCTACAGCAAGACGCCCCAGGATATGCTGGGCATCGTCGTTCAATTTCCGCAATGATGTTGTGGCCAATAGAGCAAGAAGAAGCCTGAGAACATAGAATAGCAGAGAGGATGAGGGGAAATGAAAACGGTACAAGAGCTGGAAGAGATATTGGCGACGCCTTCAGAAGCGTTGATCAAGGAGCTTAGTGAGGTAGATGGCGATATAATGCTGCTCGGAGTAGGCGGCAAAATGGGGCCGAGCATGGCGAGGTTGACGATGAATGCCATTAAGGCGGCGGGACTGAATAAACGTGTATACGGCGTATCCCGCTTCTCCAATGCAGCTCTGAAGACGGAGCTGGAGGAGGCCGGTCTAGAAATTATCGCCGCCGACCTGAGCAACGATGCTGAACTGCAAGCATTGCCGGAGGTAAAGAACGTCATCTATATGGCGGGCAACAAGTTTGGAACGACAGGCAACGAGCATTTCACATGGGCGATGAACAGCTATCTGCCTGGCCGCGTCGCGGAGAAGTTCCGCAATTCCCGCATCGTCGTCTTCTCCACAGGCAATGTGTATCCGCTGACACCGATCTCGCAAGGTGGAGCGACGGAGAGCACGCCTCCCAACGCCAACGGCGAGTACGGGCAATCTTGTCTCGGACGCGAGCGGGTATTCGAGCACTTCTCCCACAAATATGAAATTCCAATGTTCATATATCGATTGAACTATGCGGTAGATCTTCGCTACGGCGTGCTGCTGGAAATTGCCAGAACGGTGAAGGCAGGCATTCCTGTCGATGTCGCGATGGGGCATGTCAATGTGATCTGGCAAGGCGATGCCAATGAAATCGCTCTCAGGGCATTGACGAGGTGCGAAAGTCCTGCCAATATTATGAATGTAACCGGTCCGGAGACCGTATCGCTGCGCTGGGCCGCGGAGCAATTCGCGAAGCGCTTCGGCATGGAGGTCGTCTTTACCGGCGAGGAAGCGCCGACAGCCCTTCTCAGCAATGCTTCGAAGGCGAATGCAACGTTCGGCTATCCGAAAGTGACGCTGATCCAGATGATCGACTGGATCGCCGAGTGGGTAATGGCTGATGGTGAAACGTGGAATAAGCCGACACACTTCCAGGAGCGGGAGGGGAAATATTAATGACTGCCGCAAAGGGAAGAATAGAGCTGTCGGAACAACTGTACGAAGCGCTGCATGACGGTCTGGCCATTCCTGCGCATCCGCTGGCGCTTACGGCGGAGCGCAAGCTGGATGAGCGGCGCCAGAGAGCGCTCACCCGTTATTATATGGCGTCAGGCGCGGGCGGTATCGCTGTTGCGGTCCATTCCACGCAATTCGAGATTAGAGATCCCGAGCATAATCTGCTGGAAACGGTACTGCGCATGGCCGCCGAGGAAGTGGAGCGCGCTGCGCTGGATCGTCCCTTCATGAAGGTGGCCGGCATATGCGGCGAGACGGAGCAAGCGCTGCGCGAAGCGCGGCTTGCAGCGGATCTGGGATATGAAGCGGGTCTGCTAAGCATGGGCGGACTTTCCCATTATAGCGATGAGGAGCTATTGGAGCGAACGCGCCGCGTGGCCGAGATTATTCCCGTATTCGGCTTTTACCTGCAGCCTTCGGTCGGCGGACGTATTATGAGTTTCGATTTCTGGAGAAAGTTCGCGGACATAGACGGCGTCATCGCGATCAAGATGGCTCCGTTCAATCGTTATCAGACGCTGGAGGTGATCCGGGCGGTGATGGAATCGTCACGCTGCGACGAGATCGCTCTGTATACGGGCAACGACGACAATATTGTAAGCGATCTGCTGACGACTTTCCGCTTCGATGTGAACGGCGAGAAAGTGGAGAAGCGGATCGTCGGAGGCTTGCTGGGCCACTGGGCAGCTTGGACGAGCAAGGCGGTCGAGCTGCTGGAAGATATTAAGAAAGCGCGCACCGAACCGCAGTTGGCTGCGGAGTGGATGACGCTCGCAGCCGAGGTGACGGACAGCAATGCGGTACTGTTCGATCCGGCTCACAACTTCCATGGCTGTATACCCGGCATTCACGAGGCGCTTCGCCGCCAAGGACTGCTGGAAGGGACATGGTGCCTCAATCCTGAGGAGAAGCTGTCCCCAGGCCAAGCGGAGGAAATCGAACGGGTATGCCGAAGCTACCCGCATCTTATCGACGATGCGTTCGTTGCGCAGCATGTGGAGGAATGGTTGAAGCCATGAGATTCAAGGATGTCTTCTCGATTATAGGCCCCGTTATGGTGGGGCCTTCGAGCTCGCATACGGCGGGAGCTGTTCGGCTGGGACGTGTAGCCAGAGCGTTGCTGGAGCAACAGCCGAAGGAAGCCGTTGTTACGCTATACGGCTCCTTCGCGGCGACCGGTCAGGGACATGGCACGGATGCGGCGCTGGTAGGAGGACTGCTGGGTTATCGTACCGATGATGAAAGATTGCCCGATGCTCTGGACTATGCGGAGGATGCCGGTATCGGCGTTGCGATCCGCACAGGGCAGGCACCCAATGCGCACCCCAATACGGTGCGCTTTGCGCTGTCCACGGAAGCGGGGGAAGTCGTAACGGCAACGGGCTGTTCCATCGGCGGGGGAACGATCAGGGTAACGGAAGTGAACGGATTCTCCGTCAACTTCAGCGCTTCCTTCCCGACCATCGTCATTCAGCATGCCGATGTGAAGGGAATGGTCGCTTCGATATCCAGGACACTGGAGAAGGACGGTCTTAATATAAGCCGCATGTCCGTAGACCGCAAAGGGAGGAACGGGGATGCGCTTTCCGTCATCGAGACGGATGAACCGCCTAGCGGTGAAACGCTGCAGGAATTGCTAAGCATGGCAAGTGTAAGAAGTGTAAGGCTAGTGCATGTGGTGGATTGAGCAGAGGGAGGAACGTGTGATGGGATTTTCAACTCTTCAGGAGCTGATCGAGCGATGCGAATCGTCCGGCCAGCGGATATCCGAAGTGATGCTGGCGTGGCAGTCGGAAGAATCCGGCCGCGGCGCGGATGTTGAATTCATGCAGATGGCGGAGTACTACGGCGTCATGAAGGAGGCGGTGCGCAAAGGGGTCAACGAGGATGTACGTTCCCGCAGCGGCTTGACGGGCGGGGATGCCAAGCGTGTGTCGGAGCACTTCAAAGCGCATGAGGCTTCTTCGGGAGAACCTGCCGCAAGGGCGATGGCTTATGCGCTTGCGGTATCGGAAGTGAACGCTTCAATGGGCCGCATCGTAGCGACACCGACTGCAGGCTCGTGCGGCATCATTCCGGGCGTATTCGTCAGCGCTCAGGAGCGATTCGGCTGGAGCGACGAGAAGATGGTGGAGGGCTTGTTCTGCGCAGGTGCAATCGGTTATGTCATCGCCAACAATTCATTCATCTCCGGCGCGGAGGGCGGATGTCAGGCGGAAGTGGGCTCCGCCATTGCGATGGCTGCAGGCGCCATGGTGGAGCTGCGCGGCGGAACGCCGGAGCAATCCGTGCATGCCGCGGGTCTCGCCCTGAAGAATACGCTTGGACTCATCTGCGATCCGGTAGCCGGTCTGGTAGAAATTCCATGCATCATCCGCAACGGTCTCGGTGCCGTCAATGCGCTTGCCGCAGCCGATATGGCGCTGGCCGGCGTGAAGAGTCCGATTCCTTCCGACGAGGTCGTCCAGGTCATGCTGGATATTGGAACGGCTATGCCGGAGGGACACAGGGAGACTGCGAAAGGCGGGTTGGCGATGACGCCGACAGGTAAACGGTTGATGGAAAGCTTATATGGAAAAGGGAGGGGGAAGCGCCTTGATCGTAAAGGAGAATAGCGTCTCCTTGAAGGAGCTGCTATGGCATTCCGCCAATGCGCTGGAAGCGGAGCTGACTGAGCATAGAAGACATCTGCATGCCCATCCCGAGCTCAGTCTGGAAGAAGGGGAGACGGCGGAGTATGTGGCGTCCTGCTTGCGGCAGCTGGGTCTGGAGACGAGAACGGGCATTGGCGGGCATGGCGTCGTGGCCGATATCGAGGGCGGTCGTCCGGGCAGCGCAATTGCGCTGCGCGCGGATATGGATGCGCTTCCGATCCATGAAGAGACGGGGCTTGCGTTCTCTTCGAGGCAGCCCGGGAAGATGCACGCCTGCGGGCATGACGCGCATACCGCGATATTGCTGGGAGCGGCCAAGCTGCTGGTTCAGCATAAGGAACATATAGCGGGAAGAGTGCGTCTATTGTTCCAGCCGGCCGAGGAAATTGTCACAGGCGCGCAGGCGATGCTGGAGGAAGGGGTGCTGAACGGCGTAGATCAAATCTACGGCTTGCACAATCTGCCGACCTTGCCCGCCGGGAAGGTGGCTACGGCTGCCGGCCCGCTGATGGGATCGGTAGACCGGATCGAGCTGACGGTGCACGGGAAGGGAGCGCACGGGGCCATGCCGGAGCAAGGAGCAGACCCCATCGTCGCATCCGCCGCGATCATTGGCAGCCTGCAGACGATATCCAGCAGAGAGCTGTCGCCGTTCTCGCCCGTCATCGTCACCTTCGGCAGCATACATGCCGGGGAAGCCAATAATGTCATACCGCCGCTGGCGGAACTGACAGGAACGGTCCGTACGTTCGACCCGGAAGTGCGGGCGACGATGAAGGAGCGGCTCACGCGCATCGTGGAAAGCGTAGCGGAGGCGCATCGCTGCCTCGCGGAGCTGCGCTTCATCGAGCAGAATCCTGTGCTGGTGAACGATTCCGGCTGCAACCGCTATGCGGAGGATACGCTGGACTGGCTGCTTGGCGCAGACAAGCGGACAGCGGCAGCTCCTACGCTCGCCGGAGAAGACTTCGCAAGATTCGTAGAGAAGATTCCGGGTTGCTTCTTCTGGCTGGGCTCCGGACCGCAGGAGGGAGCGGAGCAAGCGTACGGCTTGCATCATCCGAAGTTCAATCTGAACGAGGATTGTCTGGTGCCGGGAGCGGCTGCCATGGCTGCGCTTGTGCTGCATGGCGGACATGCGGAGAATTAACGGATTAACCATCCTTCGGAACAATAAGCTGCGGTGTGGTTGCTGAAGCCGGGGAAGAATGCTCATGACAAGAAAGACGCTTGCGAACCTGCTTGCTATGAGGTTGCGTAAGCGTCTTTCTATATGGCGGCGGTCCTTGTTGCGCTTGATTGCTATTCATTGTCCCTTCGCTTCGAGAACGGTGTCTGCGAACAGCTTGGCAATCAAATTGTTCATGACGATCCTGTCCGACATCATCAATTGCTGCTCCGCAACCGCAGTTCCGGGCTCGCAAGCCTGCGGCTCCAGCAGGTCGCCGCTATGGACGGCATAGCATCTGCTTCCTGCCGCCAATCCGTCTGCCGAAGGCAGATAGTAGCGCTTGCCGTCCGTCCACGAACCGTAGCGCTGCGCCACGAAGCGCTCTCCTGGCGGCTGCTTCGTCAGCAGCGGCATGCCGATCATGCCTGTGTCTCTCGAGGATATACCGAGCAGATGCAGCAGTGTGGGCGCAATATCCAGCTGTCCGCCTACGGCCGTATACGTACCGGCTTCCGCATCACCTGGAAGCCGTATGATCAGCGGAATGCGCTTCAGCATCTGCTCCTGCTCCAGCTCGCTTTCCGTATCGTTCATGAATCGGTCATACAGCTTCCAGTCTGTAATGGAATTGTCATGATCCCCGTATATCGCGAGAATGGTACGATCCCATAATCCATCCGCCTTCAGCCGCTGGATCAACCCGCCAAGCGCAGCATCCGCATAATGGATGGAGTGAAGGTAATCTCCCATGATCGTCCCTTCCAGTTCCTCCACATCCAGACGCTTCTCCGCGGCAGGCATCCGATAAGGATGGTGGCTGGTCAGCGTGATCAGGAAGCCGTAGAACGGCTGAGGCATATCTTCGATAACGTCCATGGATTGACGATAGAACGATTTGTCTCCCAGCGCCCATCCTACAGGCTCATCCATCCGGAAATGCTTCAAGCTGTAGAATTGATCGTAATTCATTCTGTTGTACATGACATTTCGATTCCAGAAGCCTCCCTGGTAAGGGTGGAAGACGGCGGCGGAATAACCGTTATCCTTCAGCATGCCCGGCAGGCAATGAAAGTCGTTGGAGGCGTATTGAATGAAGACGGAGCCGCTCATAACGGGCTGGAGCGAGCAGTTCGCAGCGAAATCCGCGTCCGACGTGCGACCTTGGGCAGTCTGATGATAGAAGGAACTGAAATCAGCGCTATTCTTAAGCAGGTCGTTCAGCACAGGTGTTATTTCCTGACCGCCGATCGTCTTGCCTAGCATGAAGCTCTGCAGCGCCTCCACTTGCACCATGAGCAGGTTGCTTCCCTCGTAAGCGCCGAACAACGGGTCATCCTCCAGCTGCACGCGCCTGTCGCTGCGCTCCATGATCCACGCCTCTGTCTCATCACGCTCCATGGCCGTTACCGTCTCGGCGTCAAGCCAGTTCAGCTTGGCGTAGCGGTACAGGTCGTAGCCATGGAAGCCGAGTCCGCCAACGACATTGTAGAGAGACAGATTCCACCAATCCTTCTTGAACAGATCCTTCGCCCACGTCTCCGCAGCGCGGTTCACATGGCCGAAGAATAAGGAGAAGCCCAGCGCGAAGACGGCTGCGCCGGCGCCGATGCGGAAGAGGATGGTGCGCCATCTGACTGCGTTCGCAGGGGCGGCGCCTCCGATTGAACCGGCGATGGACGGCTCTGTGCCTGGCGTCCCGACGCCGATTGATCCGACGCCGCTGCGCTGTTGCCGAAGGTCCGCTCCGCCTCTGAAGAGTACATAAGCTCCGAACAGCAACAGCAGAGGAATATCGGCCAGCAGCAGAAAGTCGTTCCATCCCAGCAAGGTCTTGATGCTGTCTCCGAGCGAATCCACCTGGCTCAGCTGAGCGAGCACCGGTACGGTGATCAAGTCCTGAAAGTAGCGGTAATAGATAACATCGGCATACAGAAGCGCCGATAACAGAGCATTCAGGCCGATCAGCGAGAGCAGCCTGCCTCTGGTCGGCAGCAGCAGCGTCCAGGAGGCAATAAGCAGTACAGCCCCCGTCTCGATGAAAGCGTCCGTCCTTGTCATATCCATGTAAGGAACGGACAGCAGTCTGGAGAAGTGATAGAGCTTCCACACCATAATCGTCGCGAACAGTAAGGTATCCAGCACGATAAGCCGGTCAAGCTGGTGAAGGCTCCAGCAGAGGCATCTGCGTACAGGGCCGAAGCCGGTTCGTTCTTGCTTCATCGTTCTACTAATCTTCCTTTCTCCACGGACCTACCTTACGCGAGGCGGCAGCGGGCCGAAGAAGGAGAACAGGTTGCACTGAATGCGCCCGTTGTACAGCTTGCGCTTCTTGTCGGCCGGTCGGCCCATATAATGCTCCACTTTTTCGGAAGGGCTGAAGGCGAAATACGACCATGTCGGATAATACAGTGCCATCCGGCCCCAGTCCCGCAATGCCAGCTCGGCAGCTCTGTCATCGCCCAGCCTTTCTCCGTATGGAGGGTTGGTAATCATGACGCCGTAATCGTCCTGCAGCTTTACTTTCGCTACGGGCTGGACGCTCAATTTAATCTCTTTGCCGAAGCCTGCTTTGCGTACGGCCGCTTCCGCAATTTCGATGGCGTTGGGGTCGATGTCGCTTCCAGCAATTTGAAGCGGAATGTCGTCTTTGACGGAGTCATACGCTTCTTCGCGCACTTCCTCCCAGAGTTCCGCAGGCATGATGCCCCAGCTCTCCGCATCGAAACGGCGGCGCAGCCCCGGCGCAATGTTCCAGGCTTGGAGCGCCGCTTCGATCAATACGGTGCCTGATCCACAGAACGGATCGTATAGCGGGCGTTCCGGCGTCCAGCGGCTCAGATGCACGAGCGCAGCAGCCATCGTCTCCCGGAGCGGCGCTTCCGTCGCGGCTCTGCGGTAGCCCCGCTTGTGCAGTCCGGCACCGGACGTGTCCAGTGTAAGCAGCGCCTCGTCATTCAGCAGCGTAACCTCGATGACATAAGGCTCGCCCTCCTCTTGGAACCATTCCGTGCCGTAATGCTCCTTCATTTTTTCCACGATCGCCTTCTTCACGACACTCTGGCATGCCGGTACGCTGGACAATTGCGACTTGTGGGAACGTCCGTTGACGGGGAAAGTTCCCTGCTCCGGAATCCAGTCCGGCCAATTCATCGCCTTCACACCTTCGAACAGTTCCTCGAACGTCGTCGCCCGGAATCTGCCCATATTGACGAGAATACGGCCTGCCGTCCGAAGCCACAGATTGGTGCGCGCGATGTCGCGCAACGTGCCGGTGAAGTTGACCCGTCCGTTCTCCGTCTGAAGGTCGGCATAGCCAAGATCTTTCAATTCCCGTGCGACAATCGCTTCCAGTCCCATAGGCGCCGTTGCGATCAATTTGATTGCTTCTCCCATTTCACACACTCATTTCGCTAAATAATAAAGGATAGAATTCCGTTTCTCTACTAAACAAAGCATACATTTCAGTATAGGTCAATTCATAGCCGATATTCAAATGCCGATGAACAAAATGATGCCAAAAGTCGTCAATGGATGCAATAACGACGCATCATGGTACAATAGATAAATTATTAGTATTTTTGCTGCCGATTTGGATGAACAGAGGAACAGGGAGGAGACATGACGATGTCGTTGAATGAGGAATATGTGGATTCGCTGTATGGAAGCGATGCCGATCTGGAGCGGGTAAAGGCGGGGCTGGACGCGCACGGCATGCCGCAAATATCGGTATCGGAAGGCTATGGCCGTCTGCTGACGATGCTGGTTCGCATGTCGGGAGCAAGCCGTCTGCTTGAGATCGGAGCGCTTGGCGGTTATAGCGGCATCTGCTTGGCGCGCGGCCTGCAGAACGGCGGGTCGCTGCTGTCGTTGGAGCTTCTGAAGCCGTATGCGGATGTAGCCAAGCGGCATATGACGGATGCGGGGCTGGGAGAGCGGGTGGATTACCGTGTCGGAGATGCGAAGGAAAGTCTTGCCGCCTTGGTGCATGAAGGATGCCAATTCGACTTTTTCTTCATCGATGCGGACAAGGAAGGTTATCTGGCATACTTGGACTATGCGCTGCAGCTTGCGGTTCCGGGCGCCGTCATTGTAGCCGACAACATTCTGCTGCGCGGCCGCACGACGGACGAGACGAAGCAGGGGCCGGCCGTGCAGGCGGTTCGCGCGTTCAATGCGCGCATCGCAACCGACAAGCGCCTGAAGAGCACCGTCTTGCCAGGCTACGACGGCTTGGCGATTGCAATTGTGAAGGGGTAGGACGGCCGTAACAAGGAAGGACCATAAGCTTCTGCGAGATAAGCGGAAGTCTATGGTCCTCTCTGTCATCCTCTTCGAATGAGGGTGTGCCACACCCAAGCGCCGTTCAACAGCATCAGCACGGCGGAGACGAGGAACAAGCCGTTGATGCCGATCCAACCGGACAACGCGCCGCCCGCGATCGGTCCGATCATATTGCCCAGGCTGAGCGTGCTCGTATTGAAGCTGTAGGCCCGGCTCTCCATTCCGTCGGGCGTATACTTCCGGATGAGCGCGTTCACCGCGGGAATGAGTCCGCCGAGGAACAGGCCGAAGATGAAGCGCGAGACGACGAGCTGCCAGACGGAGTCGGCCATCGCTTGCGGGATGAAGGCGATGGCGGCGCCCAGCAGGGAAGCCATCAGGACACGCTGGGCGCCGATCCGGTCGCTCAGCTTGCCCAGCAGCGGCGAGGCGATCATGTTGGACAAGCCCGTGACGGAACCGACGAAGCCCGCCAGGAAGGCGATATTCTCCGCGGAGCCCTGCAGCTCCTGCACGTAGAGCGGGATCAGCGTCATCGGGCTCATATGGGCGAACTGGATAAGCAGCGTAACGCCGAATAAGGAGAGCAGCTGCGGAATGCGGCTCAATTGGCGGAAGCCTTCCATGACGGACACTTGCACGCGTGCGGCAGCCTTGGAGCGGTCGAACGTCTCCTTCACGACGAACAGAGCCAGCAGGGATGCCATGAACAGAAGCGATCCTGTAATATAGAAGATCGGGCGGAAGCCGACGGCATCCGCAAGCAAGCCGCCGATGAAGGGACCCAGTATCGTGCCGGCGATCGCCCCCGACTGAACGGAGCCCATCGCGAAGCCCATGCGATCCTTCGGCGTGGTAGCCGATATAAGAGCGATGGAGGCCGGATTGAAGCCGGAGATCGTTCCGTTCAGCATGCGCAGCAGCAGCAGGTGCCACGGGCTCTCGGCGAAGCCCATCAGCACCATGACGACGGCCATGCCGAAGCCAGAGCGAAGCAGCATCAGCTTGCGTCCGTAGCGGTCCGCAAGCTTGCCCCATATCGGCTGGAAGATGAAGGCGGTGACGAAGTTGCCGGCGAAGATGACGCCCGCCCATATGCCGATCTCATGGGGATCGCTCAAGCCAAGCTCGAATTGCAGATATAGCGTGAGGAAGGGGATGATCATCGTCATACCGGCCATGACGAGAAACTGTCCGCACCACAATACGATAAGATTCTTTTTCCACTGTTCCATAATATCCGATTATAGCACAATGCTTAGGTGTTGTCCTTGGCCTGTCGACAACGTTCGACATGTCACAACTGTCGATATATGCGGGTGGACGTCATCGTTGGCAGCTGCGAAGGAGCACGCGCGACCGTGTTCCAATCCGTACAGATTGCGGCGATTGTCATACTATTGTCATAGGAAAGAGAATATCGGCAGTTGTTAGGTTCCGGTAAAAAGGGCATAATGGTAGCAGACTAAACTACATAGAAATGGGGAACGGGAATGTCTTATAATGACCGTTTCATTCGGGCATGCCGAAAGGAACAGAGTGATCAGGTTCCGGTATGGTATATGAGGCAAGCGGGACGGTACGATCCCGACTATCGTAAAATCAAGGAAAAATACTCCTTGCTGGAAATTTGCAAGCAGCCTGAGCTGGCCGCCGAGGTGACGATGATGCCCGTTCGCAAGCTGGGCGTGGATGCGGCTATTCTGTATTCCGACATTATGAATCCGGTCGCATCGATCGGCATTGATTTCGACATCGTGGCCAATGTCGGCCCCGTCATTCATAATCCGATCCAATCGGCAGAGGATGTGGAGAGGCTGAAGCCGATCGATGTGGAGGGCGATCTCGGCCATGTGCTGGAGACGATCCGCATTCTGGACAAGGAGCTGAAGGTTCCTCTCATTACATTCGCAGGTGCGCCGTTCACGATCGCGAGCTATCTGATCGAAGGCCGCCCGTCGAAAAACTACTTGCGGACGAAAGCGCTTATGTACAGCGAGCCAAAAGTATGGCATGAGCTTATGCGCAAGCTGGGCGATATGGTCATTGCTTATTTGCGCGCGCATATTGCGGCCGGGGGCAAAGCGTTCCAGTTGTTCGACAGCTGGGTGGGCGCGTTGTCTCCCGCCGATTTCAAGCAATTCGTGCTTCCGACGATCCAGCGCATCTTCGCGGAGCTGTCGGATCTGCCGCAGCCGAAAATCTACTTCCCTGGCGTAAGCTCGGGCGAGCTGCTGCCGGAGCTGAAGGGACTGCAGGCCGACGTCATCGGGCTGGACTGGCGCGTTACGATTGAAGAGGGCAGACGGAGGCTGGATCACGGTTACGCCGTGCAGGGCAATCTCGACCCAACCCTGCTGACGGCTCCGATGGACGTTATCCAGAAGTATGCAGCGGAGATTATTGATCAGGGCATCTCGGAGCCCGGATTCATCTTCAATCTTGGCCACGGGCTTTTCCCGGAGGCGTCCCTGGAGAAGCTGGCCGAGCTGACCGCATTCATCCACGACTATTCCGGGAAAGCAATTGCCGCAGCTGCCGGCAAGAAGGAGGAAGTGCACAATGGCTGAACTGAACAAGCGCGTCGGGGTGCTGGTGATGTCTTACGGCACGCCGGAATCCATGGATGACGTAGAAGCTTACTATACGCACATACGACGGGGCCGTCCGCCTGAGCCGGAGCAGCTCGCGGAACTGAAGGAACGGTATGAAGCGATCGTCGGCGGTGTGTTCCCGCTGAGAGAGAATACCAATCTGCAAGTGTCCGGGCTGCAGGAGCAGCTGGACAGGCTGGCTCCCAATAGCTATAGCTGCTATCAAGGGCTGAAGCACGCGAGACCGTATATTGAGGACGGCGTGTCCGCGATGGCGCAAGACGGCATTACGGAAGCAGTCGGCATTGTGCTTGCTCCCCATTACTCCACGATGAGCGTGGGCAGCTACGTGAAGCGGGCGCAGGAGAAGGCGGACGAGCTGGGAGTGGCCATGACGTTCGTGGAGTCCTATCATCTTCATCCGAAGCTGCTTCAAGCGCTGACAGCGCGAGTGAAGGACGGTCTGAATCGGCTGAAGGCAGCCTGCGGCGAGCATGAGCCGCTGGTGCTGTTCAGCGCCCACAGCTTGCCTGAGCGGATTCGGGAGCTGGGAGACCCTTATGAGCAGCAGCTTCTGGAGACGTCGAAGGCTGTCGCGGAAGCGGCGGGCGTCGGCAATTGGCAGTTCACATGGCAGAGTGCGGGACGCACCCGCGAGCCATGGCTTGGCCCGGACATCATGGAGACGCTGGATTCCCTTGCGAACGAAGGCGTGAAGGCGGTATTGTCCGCGCCGATCGGCTTCGTGTCCGATCATCTGGAAGTGCTGTACGATATCGACATCGAAGCGAAGGCGGAAGCGGAGAAGCTTGGGATAACACTGGAGAGAATCGCCATGCTGAACCGGGACCCGCTGTACATGGAGACGCTGGCGGATTCGGTAGCCAGCGCCGCATCGGAACTCGGAAAGGATTGAATAGCATGCGGAGAAGGGAAGCCATCCAACGTATTGTCATTATTGGCGGGGGAATAAGCGGACTGAGCTCCGCTTTTTATTTGCGGCGGGAAGCGAAGCGCCGCGGCATGGAGCTGCAGGTGACGATCGTCGACGAAGCGCAGAAGCTGGGCGGCAAGATTCATACGCTGGAGCGTGACGGCTTTGTCATTGAGAAGGGGCCGGATTCCTTCCTGTCACGCAAGCTGCCCATAATCGATCTGGCCAAGGAGCTTGGGCTGGAAGGGGAGCTGACAGCGACCAATCCGTCGGCGAAGAAAACCTATATTTTGCACCGTCGCAAGCTGCATCCCATGCCGACGGGAATGATGCTGGGCATACCGACGGAGATCGGTCCGTTCGTCAAGTCCGGACTCATCTCCTGGAGCGGCAAGCTAAGAGCTCTGATGGATCTCTTCCTGCCGGTGCGCAAGTCGGCGGATGACGAGACGCTGGGCGGATTCCTGGAGCGCCGCGTCGGCAAGGAAGTGATGCGGCGCATAGCGGAGCCGCTTCTCGCAGGCATCTATGCCGGCGACTTGAAGAAGCTGAGCCTTCGCGCGACTTTCCCGCAATTCCTGGAGTCGGAGCGGAAGCACGGCAGTCTGATCAAAGGAATGCTGCACAACCGGAAAGCCGCAGCCGCAGCGGCATCGAAGTCCGGTGGAAGCACGTTCCTCACCTTCCGCTCTGGACTATCTACTATGGTGCGAGCGCTGGATGATGCGCTCCCGGATGTGGAGCGGCGTCTGGGCGTCAAAGCCGCGGGAATCCATCGTATGGAGAGCGGCGGTTACGAGGTCGAGTTGGCGGACGGAGAGCGTCTCGCAGCCGATCGGATCATCGTTACCGCCCCCGCCTATGCCGCAGCAGAGCTGCTGGAGCCGCTGTCGGATTGCGAGGAGCTGCGTACGATCCGCTATGTGTCGGTCGCCAATGTGGTGCTGGCATACGACAAGGAGCAATTCGGGCTGTCCTTCGACGGCACCGGATTTGTCGTCCCCCGCTCGGAAGGGCTTCATATTACGGCTTGTACATGGACGTCGACGAAGTGGCTGCATACCAGCCCTTCGGACAAGGTGCTGCTGCGCTGCTATGTGGGCCATTCCGAAGACCAGGAGAGCGTCAAGCTGCCCGATAAGGAGCTGATCGCGGCCGTCAGAGCGGATATACGCTCTGTGCTGGGGGTAACTGCGGAGCCGCTGTTCACCGAGATTACGAGACTCAATCGTTCCATGCCGCAATATCCGCTGGGCCATGTGGAGCGGATGCGGGAGCTGCGTGGCAGGCTTAAGGAGCAACTGCCGGGCGTATGGGTGACAGGAGCCGCGTTCGACGGCGTCGGACTTCCCGACTGTATCAGGCAGGGCAAGGAAGCTGCTGCTATCGTGCTCGACGAGCAGAACTAAGCCATTTGAAAGCAGATTTGATGTAGCGTTTGGAATATGGTCGGATGTTATACGCCACTGCCTCTCGCGAAGCGGAAGCTGAGCTTGCAGGCAGTGGCGTTTCTGCGCCAGTCCATGCGAGTCAGCAAAAGTCAGCGTGAGTCAATGCGAGTCTGCCAATCTAGCGAATCCCGAATAGGCACGATGCGAAAATGAAGGTATAATGATAGGAGTCCGCATATTGCGGAAATTTGATCCATTTTATGAATCAACGCCGAAAAGGAGATATTCCATGTCACTATCCCGTATGCAAACGTACCAGCGCCGCAAGAGCAGTCGCAGCACTAAAAACCGCCGCCGCTTCGCCACAAGCTTGGTCATTGCGGGGGTTGTTCTCGTTGGCGCTGGCGTCTACCTGTCTATCGGCCATTCTGATATTTTATCTCTTTTCCATAGAGACGCGAAGTCTGCAACCGGGCTTGCTTCCGAGAATCCGGGCAATAGCGGGCAAGAAGAGAAGAACGGCATTGCCGGAGATCGGGAGGAGCGGAATGCGACCGAAGAGCAGACCGATGCTGGTAATGAGACGGAGGAAGCGCAGGAGCAGGAGGCAGGCGCGAATGAAGGAACAGGCAATGATCAGGAGGGGACTGCAGGCACGCCATTAACGGATGAAGACCTTGTAGCCCTGTCTTTCACGGGAGACTTGCTTCCTGACGAGTATATTGGCGATCTGCTCAAGACGCAAGGATACGACTATCCATATCGCGATATTCTCCTTTATTTGAGCGAACCTGACGTGTTGGCGGGCAATCTGGAGACGCCGATTACACTTCGCGGGACGCCGATGGAGCATGAGAATTTGGAATATGTGTACAGGGGCTCACCCGATGTGCTGCCGGCCATGGCAAGCGCGGGGTTCGATGTATTCAGCCTGGCTAACAACCACGCCATGGATCAGGGTGTGGAGGGGATGCTGGATACGAAGGCGTATCTGGACGAGGCGGGAATCGGGAACTTTGGCACGGGCAGCAACGACGTCGAAGCATTCGCTCCGCTTGTGAAGGAAGTAAGGGGAATGAAGGTCGCTTATATCGGCGTTAGCCGGGTCATTCCATTCGCTGAGCTGAAGGCGGACAGGAACGTGCCCGGCATCGCGGAGACCTACGACACGACTAGAGCGGTCAAGGCGATTCAGAAGGCGGAGGAAGAAGCGGATATCGTGGTGGTTATGGTGCATTGGGGCAAAAATAATGAAGAAGAGCTGGAGCCGTACCAAAGCCGCTTCGCGAAGGAATATATCGATGCAGGGGCGGATCTCGTCATAGGCAGCCATCCGCATGTGCTGCAGGGGTTCGAGAAGTACAAAAACCGATGGATCGCTTACAGCTTGGGCAACTTCATATTCTCGAAAAATCCGGAAGGGAAATTCGGCGAGACCGGAGTGCTGGATGCGCACTGCAACAAGCTAGGGGAATGCGAGCTGACCTTCCATCCGATGCGGGTCGTCGACGCCCAGCCAGTACCGATGGAAGAAGAGGAAGCCGCAGTACTGCTGGACAGGCTGTCTTCCATATCATATGGAGTACGGGTAAGTGCCGACGGCAGGCTGACAGCGGAGAAGTAAGGAATTGACATCAAGGTGAACAGCATGAGAGGGGACTGACGGGATGAGAAATCCTTGCGTGGCGCATCGAGGCTGGTCGGGCAGGGCGCCCGAAAATACGATGGCCGCATTCCAACTGGCGATCGAAGCGAAGGATGTGGAGTGGATCGAATGCGACGTGCAGCTGTCGAGGGACGGCGTGCCGGTCGTTATACACGATTACAATCTGCGCCGCACGACGAACGGACGGGGCGATGTGAGGAGCTGGACGGCGGCGGAGCTGGCCTCGCTGGATGCGGGCGGCTGGTTCTCTCCGCAGTTCAAGGGAGAATCCATTCCGACGCTAGAAGAGCTGTTGATCGCAGCTGCCGGCCGCTGCAAGCTGAATATTGAATTGAAGACGGACGGAGTCCGCTACCCCTCGCTGGAGGAGAAGGTGCTTCAGCTGATACGGGAGCATCATGCGGAAGCGGATGTGGTCATAACGTCCTTCCATGCCGGGGCGCTTCACAAGCTGAGAGGGCTGACTTCCGTCGTGCGGACCGGCCTCATCGTGGACGGATGGAGATCGACGCTCATCGAGGAGCTGGAAGGGCTTGGAGCGGATTTCCTGTCGATCGGCTATTCCAAGCTGAACGGGGAGCGCATGGAGCAGTTGAAGGAAGCCGGTATACAGCCGATGGCGTGGACCGTGAACGACAAGCGGCTTATTCGAAAGCTGACGCTGCTCGGGCCGGAGCTTCTTATATGCACGAATTACCCGGACCGTTGGAAAGAAGTGGTAGGACAGGAGAGAGTGAGCGGAACGATGTCGTTATTGAAAGGATGGTGAGCGGGCAATGGTCGGAATATGGGACGAATGGTGGCTAAGGCTGTTGGTTGGCTTCCTGGGCAGCGGCGCCGCCGCCGCGCTCGCTTACCGCGAACGGGCGTTGACGGCATCAGGGGCCTTGTCGGCCCTTGTGATGGGGACAGGCTTCGTGACGCTCGGGGAGCCGCTATGGTTCGGGCTGCTTATCGCCTTCTTCATCTCCTCTACGGCGTGGTCGAAGTGGAAGAGGAACCATCGCCGGAAGGCCGAAGCGGAGCGCAAATACGAGAAGACCGGCCGCCGCGACGCCGGTCAGGTGTGGGCGAACGGCGGCGTCGGACTGCTGCTCTGCGCCGCGCATGCCATATGGCCCCATGAGGGTCTGGTGTATGCGTTCATCGGCGTCATGGCCGCCGTGAATGCGGACACCTGGGCGACCGAGATCGGGGCCCTCAGCCGAACGGCGCCGCGCTCCATCCGGAGCGGCAAGCCGGTCGCCCCCGGCACGAGCGGCGGCGTCACGCCGCTCGGAAGCGCAGCAGCGCTGGCGGGCGCCGTCTTCATCGGCGCCGCTGCCGCGCTGCTGCAGGCGCTCGCGCAGCCGGCATCCGCGGCTGCCGATGCGCCCGCGGCAACCGCGGCGGCGTATATCGCCGCGGCTGCCGCAGCGGGCCTGGCCGGGGCCTTCGCCGATTCGCTGCTCGGCGCCACCGGCCAGGCCATGTTCCGCTGCCGGGTATGCGGCAGCGAGACGGAGCGCGCCGAGCATTGCGGCCGTCCGGCGCGGCATGAGCGCGGCTTCGCCGCGCTGAACAACGACAGGGTGAACCTGCTGTCGTCGTTGCTCGCCGGCCTGCTGGCTGCCGCCATCGGCCATCTGCTGGCTTGATTGCGTCAGCAGGTCGCGAGCAATCAAAACGCAAAAAGCAAAAAGCCCTTGCCAGAGCTGCGCAGAAGCGCATAGCCGGCAAGGGCTTTTATCATTGCTGTGTTCTGATTCGGTATGCGGCGAGAGTCCGTTCCGCACTATTTGCCGGATGTAAGCTGCTCCATCTGCTTGATCAAATCCTCGAACACGCTCATTGCCTGCTCGATCGGCTCCGGAGAAGACATGTCGACGCCGGCTTTCTTCAGGATGTTGATGGAGAAGTCGCTGCCGCCGCTTCTCAGGAAGCCGAGATAGCGGTCCACCGCCGGCTGGCCTTCCTCCAGAATCTGCTTGCAGAAGCTCGTCGCCGCCGAGAAGCCCGTCGCATATTTGTACACATAGAAGCTGTTATAGAAATGCGGAATGCGAGCCCATTCCATCTCAATGTCCTTGTCGACGACCATATCCTTGCCATAATAGTTCACGTTCAGGTCGTAGTAGATTTTGCTGAGCTCCTGCGGCGTAAGCGACTCGCCGCTTTCCGTACGCTCATGCACAATTTTCTCGAACTCCGCGAACATCGTCTGACGGAATACCGTTGTGCGGAATTGATCCGCATAGTAGGTAAGCAGGTACATTTTCTCCTTGTCATCCGTCGATTTGCCCAGCAAGTAGTCCATGAGCAGCGCTTCGTTCAATGTCGAAGCGACCTCCGCCAGGAAGATCGTATATTGCGCATCGCGGTAATCCTGATTGCCGTCGGAATAATAGGAATGCAAGGCATGACCCATCTCGTGCGTCAGCGTGAACATGCTGTTCAGGTTGTCCTTATGGTTCAGCAGCACGTAGGGATGGGTGCCGTACGAGCCCCAGCTGTATGCGCCGCTGCGCTTGCCTTCGTTCTCATATACATCGATCCAGCCGTTGTCGTAGCCATCCTGCAGCGCTGCCAGATAGTCTTCGCCAAGCGGCTTCAAGCTTTCCTTGACGATTCCTTTCGCCTCGTCATAGCTGATCGGCATATCGAATTCCTCCACCAGCGGGGCGAACAGATCGTACATGTGAAGCTCATCTACCCCGAGCAGCTTCTTGCGAAGCTCCATGTAGCGGTGCATAAGCGGCAGATGCTTGTGGATCGTATCGATCAGGTTGGTGTACACTTCCTTCGGAATGTTATCCCCGTACAACGACATGCCCAGCACAGAATCATACTTGCGAGCCTTGGCATAAAAAATGTTTTTCGTAACGTTTGCGTTTAACGTGGCGGCCAAAGTGTTTTTCAGCTTGCCATATGTATCGTACATGGTGTGGAAGGCTTCCTTGCGAACCTCGCGATTTTTGCTCTCCAGAAATTGAATGTAACGGCCGTGCGTCAATTCCACTTCCTCGCCATTCTCATTTTTCACTTTCGGGAATTTCATATCGGCGTTGTTCAGCATGCCGAAAATATTGCCCGGCGCGGAGCTGACATTGCCGACCTGCGCCAGCAGCGCTTCTTCGCTCTTGGACAGGACATGAGCCTTCTGACGGCGCATTTCCTCCAGCGTATGCCGGTACTTCGCCAACTGCTTGCCCTTGATCATTGCGTCAAGAGCATCATCGGTCAGGCTAAGCACCTCCGGCGTGACGAACGACAGCGCTTCTCCCAGCTCAACACTCAGCTTGCGCGCCTTCTCCGACAACGATTGATTGCCCGGCTCCGCCATGTCTTCATGATGCCTCATGTTGGCGAATACATATAGCCGTTCTACATGCAAGGACAACTCATCCTCCAGCTCGAAGCAGGCTTTCAGCTGCATCGGGTCGGACAGCTTGCCTTGGTAGTCCGCCATTTTGCCCATAAGCGACTTTACTTTGTCATACTCCTCGTCCCACTTCTTCTGAGAGTGGAAGATGTCCTCCAGCTTCCAGCGATAGGCTGCATCCGTCTCTGAACGTTTCGGTAATTGACTCATCGAATTCCTCCTAAAATGAGATTGGTCGACTTTGTGATGGGGCAGCTTCGCGCCGAATGAAACGGTTGGCATTGCTGCCGCGCATTGAGACAGCGTCACAGCTAGCAGCAAGGGCAGCCACTTCTTCATGATCTCACCTCAAGAGAAATAGTTATCGTAATCCCGGCAGTCGGGTTAAAGTCCCTTCCGCAGCAGGAATATAGGTTCTCTCACTATGCCCTATCGGCTATCGGATTATGCGAAAGACAGTCACTGCCGCCCCGTTCCCATATTGAACAAAGCGTATACGATAAGAAAAAATGCAAAGCCGATCAACAAAATCGAGAAGATGGCCATCGCTCTGCGCAGGCGCGGCGGAATGGAATCCCGCTTCATGATGAGTACGGCGCCGAGCGAAAAGGCCGCAATGATGAAAATGATCGCTGATGTAGCATCCATGTCAGATGTATGTACCTCCTCTCATGAATATGCTTCTTATGCAGGCTACACTTGTTTGAATGCGCTCATGATGCTTGCAAGCTCCTCTTCGTTCCCTGTGAAATCCTCTGGACGGAATCGCTTTTCGGCCCAGTTCATCATTTCGGGGCGGCTGAGGAACGTATGGCAGTCTTCTCCCCATTCATCGGATATTTCGCGTACGATTAACGTTTTGCCCTGTACTTCGACAGTCAGCATGTTGTATTTATCGCGTTTGTAAATTTGATGTTTTTTAAACATATTTTATCACCTCTTGCTCGATGTTTATGGTAATATTACCATAATAGCTATTCTGGACAGGGTAAGCAATAAGAATAGCTGTTGTTTCCTGATTATGCAAGCGCAAGCTGGGCAGGAAGAGACGAGATGAGATGGACGAGACGAGAAGAGGAGAGGGTAACGATGACGAATGAGATCTACGAGCAGATTGGCGTAGCCATGACCTGCAGAAGCTTCGAGGAATACTGCCGCATGTTCGATTTGCAGGCTTCCGACCTGGAGGGAGGGGCCATTCTCGACGTTGCCGGCGGCGGGTCCTCGTTTACGGCGGAGGCCAGAGCGCAGGGTTACGAGGCATATGCGGTTGATCCGCGTTACGAAGGCGATATGAAGGCCTGGATTTACGAAGCTGCAGAGGAGATTGCCACTTCAACTGCGAAGCTTGCGGGCTTGATGGAGCAGTTCGATTGGAGCTATTACGGCTCTTTGGAGAGTCATCGCGAGGGCCGGGAACTTTCGCTGGTCCGTTTTTCCAACCATGTCAGGTCGAAGGAAGGGCAAGGCTGTTACGTAGCAGCCTCGCTGCCGAGCCTTCCGCTTGGGGACGATTCATACAACCTTATATTTTGCAGTCATTTTCTGTTCTTGTATGCTGAGCAGTTCGGGTATGAATTCCACGAGCAAGCGGTAGCGGAGTTGATCAGAGTATGCAAGCCGGGCGGTCAGATTCGCATCTATCCGCTTATCTCGCTGCACTGGAAGCCGTATCTTCATTTGGAACGACTCATTGCTCATATTCGCAGCTTGGGGTGCGAAGCGGTGCTGCAGGAGACGAAGCTGCCGTTCATACAGGCGTCTACCCATTATTTGATAATAATGAAAATAAATTGATATATCGCCTTTTGTTGAGTCATGCCTCCTGAAATTGCATTTCCTTTCGTGGAACGCTATAATGAATGCATTCGCTGATCAATCAGCGATTAACTTTAGGAGGTTATGCAAGTTGAAAGGTACTGTTAAATGGTTCAACGCAGAGAAAGGCTACGGCTTTATTCAAGTGGAGAACGGAGAAGACGTGTTCGTCCATTACTCCGCGATCCAAGGTGACGGCTTCAAATCGTTGGAGGAAGGTCAAGAGGTGGAATTCGACATTACGGAAGGAAACCGCGGCTCTCAAGCGGCAAACGTCCATAAACTATAATCGGAAGTGGCACGTTGCATGAAGGGAATCACCCAGGGCCCCTTCCGCATCCATAGGATGCGGAAGGGGCCCTTCTGTCGTGCGGGACGTGTTAAGCGCTTCGGTGTCTTAGGTGGTAGATCAGGAAGCCGACAGCGGCTGCAACACCGATAGCCGTACCTGTCTGATAGAAGACGACGCGGCCGAATTGCTCATAAAGGAAGCCTCCCAGCACGCCGCTTGCGAGTCCCGCCAAGCCGATCCAGACGACGGCGTATACGGCTTGTCCCGAAGAGCGGTACTCATCGGGAATGAGCTGCGAGATATACCTGAGCGCGGAAGAGAAGTAGACGCCGAACGTTATGCTGTGCATGGCTTGCGTAGCGATAATCCAGGCAGGGTCTTCAATTTCTCCGATCAGCCACAAGCGAAGAGCGTACATGAGCGAGGCGAATACGAGCAGCGGCAGCTCTCGCAGCTTGTGTCCATACTTGCCCAGCAAGAACAGGATTGGGATTTCACTGACGGCGGATACGAGCCACGCCAGCCCGACCAGCGAATCGCTCGCGCCAAGCTGGCGCATCGAGACGGCCAGAAAGCTCTCATACATGCGATGCGAGATGGACACTAGCAGGATGAGCGAGAAGAAGAACAAGACGCGCCGCTCACGAAGCAGCTTGAAAAAACCTGAGAACTGGAAGCGCGTCGCGCTCTCTTGATAATCCCTCAACAGTAATGCCGCAATGAAGGATAAGCTGATTGTCCCTGCCGTTAATGCAAGAGTCCATTCCGTGCCGATCTGCTTCAGCAATAATCCGAATGCGTAGGCGCAGAAGGCGAAGCCGAGCGAGCCGAAGATGCGAACGAGCGCGTAAGGCGTTCCCGTATGCTTGCTGGACAACAGAATCAGACTGTCGGACAGCGGCAATATCGGGGTCTGGAAAAAGTAAAAAGCGGTCATAATGACGCAAATGATCGCGAACTGGGATACCGGGAACAAGAGCCCGATCATGACTAGCTGCCCAAGCAGCAGCAGCAGTAGCAGCTTGCGGATCGTGCGGAATTTATCGCTGACAAAGCCCATCAGGATGTTGGCGAATATGGAGATGAACGGGCCAGTGGAATAGATGATGCCAATCTGTCCTTCCGTGAAGCCCATGTCCAGAAAGTATAATGGGATAAACGATACGACGAGCGCTTGCGTGGCAAATGAAATAAAGCTGAATGTGCGAAGCGCGGTCGTCTCTCGCTTGGCGGTTGCAGACAGACCGGCTGCGCGCTCATGAGCGGCTGCGGGTTGCATGCCCTTCATCATGTCTTTCTCACTCCGTCTCTCTAGTAGAATGGCATGTTATCCAGTATACCATGAATGGCATACCGATGAATGGCTGGATTATTGTCTGTTGAAATGGTACATTATTGAGTGGAGGTTTAGTAGAATGGATCAACAATTGGAGCCTCGCAGGCACTCCTAAGGAGATTTACAGCAGAGGAGGTGCGTTCGTGAGATTGACGACCTTATCAGGGGCGAGTGCGCCTAAGGGGCCGATCAAGCTGATGCATCGTGTATACAAGTATGTGCTGCCAGAAGTAGAAGAAGAGCTGAGGAAGCTTCGCCTTCGCGCGGAAGCTATACCGGATGCGGAATTGCGGGGACAAGCGCTCAGCAGCATGAGCGACAAGAAATTTCATTGCCAGGGCGGAGGCGTGTATGCGGCAGCCAATCTGGAATACCGGCACGTGCTCATACCGTTAATCGTTGCTCTTCAGACGATCAGCGATTATCTGGACAATCTGTGCGACCGTAGCACTTCATTGGATGCCGACGACTTCCGGCTGCTCCACCAGTCCATGCTGGACGCGGTGAATCCCGAAGCGGAGCTTCGCGATTATTATGAGCTGCGCAGCGAGCGGGACGACGGCGGTTACTTGCATCATCTTGTCCGCACTTGCCAGAGCCGAGTGGCACAGCTGCCATCCTACAGCAGCGTGCAGGCGCATGTGAGGGAACTGGTCGCTTTATATGGCGATCTGCAGGTGTACAAGCATATACGCAAGGATTTGCGAGAAGAACGTCTGCTGGCGTGGTGGGAGAAGCATCGCGGCTATTATCCTCATCTGCAGTGGAATGAATTCGCTGCGGCAACGGGATCTACGCTGGGCATGTTCATGCTGTTCCTGGCCGCTGCTGAGGATGGACTGTCGCAGGAGGACGCTGCAGGCATTCGATCCATATACTTTCCGCATGTATGCGGATTGCATATATTGCTGGACTATTTAATCGATCAGGAAGAGGACCAATTGGGCGGAGATCTGAATTTCTGCAATTATTACGAAAGTCAGCAATTGCTGGTTGAGCGAATCGGAACGATTGTGGAACGCGCGAGGGAAGATGTCAAGCGGCTCCCGGCATCCCGCTTTCACCGGCTTATTATCGAAGGGCTTCTTGCGCTTTACCTGTCCGATCCGAAGGTGAGCCATCAGACGGAAGTGAAGCAGGTGTCGCGGAAGCTGATGAAGAACAGTCCCATTACGCGCTTGTTCTTCTTGGTCAATAGCAACTGGATTCGCAGGCAGCAGACTTAACGGCCGCAGCCGGCGCGTTCGGTTCAACATATTATTTATGCAATCATGCACATCAGAGTGGAGGAATGATTATGTCTGCAGTGAAATCAATTGCAGTACTGACAAGTGGTGGAGATTCTCAAGGGATGAATGCAGCGGTAAGGGCCGTCGTTCGCAGCGCCTTGTTCTACGGGCTGGAGGTATATGGCGTTCAGCGCGGTTATCAAGGACTCTTGAACGACGATCTTCGCCCGATGGACTTGCGCAGCGTGGGGGATATTATTCAGCGCGGCGGAACAGTGTTGCAGACTGCCCGCTGCAAGGAATTCACAACGCCGGAAGGACAGCAGCGCGGCGCGGATATTCTTCGCACGAGAGGCATCGACGGTCTCGTAGTCATCGGCGGAGACGGATCGTATCAAGGTGCGAACAAGCTGAGCAAGCTGGGCATCAAGACGATGGGCTTGCCGGGAACGATAGACAATGACATTCCATTCACGGACGTGACGATCGGATTCGATACGGCGGTAAGCATCGTAGTGGACGCGATTAACAAAATTCGCGACACGATGTCCTCTCACGAGCGTTCTTCCGTAGTGGAAGTCATGGGACGCCATTGCGGCGACATCGCCCTGTATGCCGGTCTGGCCAGCGGCGCCGAGACGATCCTCGTACCGGAGGTGCCATTCGATCTGCAGGAAGTGGCGACGCGCATGAAGACCAACTTCGCCAACGGCAAGCGGCACAGCATTATCGTCGTTGCCGAAGGCGCGGCGAAAGGCGAAGACGTGGCACAGCAGATTACTTCGATCAGCGGCATCGAGGCGAGAGTGACTGTGCTGGGACATATTCAGAGGGGCGGCACGCCGACGGCTCAAGATCGCATTCTGGCCAGCCGCTTGGGCGATTTCGCGGTGCGTCAGCTTATTGCGGGCGATTCCGGCAAGGCATGCGGCGTTGTGCAGGGCGAGCTGAAGACGACGGACATCGAGACTGTGACGACGACCAAGAAGCCGTTCGACATGAACATGTACGAGCTGGCATTGCGGCTGTCGCAATAGTGAGGAATAGGAACAGGGCTGAAGAAGCGGCAAGCTTCTCCAGCCCTGTTTTCATTTGTAATCCACACCCGCGGAATACTTGTTCCCGGCGTTCCAGAGCAAGTATTCGTCAACCCCGGTATCCTTCAACGCCTTGATCTGTGCTTCCACTTCCGCTTTACCGTATTTGATATAGTTGCCCTTGCCCAGCCAGCTCGCTGTAAAGTCCTGAATCCAGGGCCGGACGATGGGCTTAAGCTCACCGGTATCCGCCAGCTTCTCATGCGTGTCTTCGATCGCCCCTTTAATCGTCTCGTAGGGGCTTCTGTCCGGCGCCTTCTGGTTGAACCAGCCCGTGCTGTAATGGCTGGGATAGATCATCGGCGATATGATATGCACATCGTTGGATATCTTGACGAAGTCCTGACCGATTCCTTCGGCGGCAGGCACCGATGCGGCATAGCCGAATATATCGACTGATACTCTGACTCCCAGCGGCTCCAGCTGCTCCCTGGCGTACTTCACGAAGCCGGCAACGGCATCTACCCGGGACATTTCCTCTGTCTTGGTGAAGGTCAAGGAATCAGCGCGGTTCTCGAAGCCTTCCGGGAATCGGACATAATCGAACTGAATTTCCTTGAATCCCAGCCGAGCCGCTTCCTTGGCCACTGCAATATTGTAATCCCATACTTCCTTGTTGTAAGGATTGACGAAGCTCTCGCCCCGGCCGTTCTTCCAGATCGTCCCGTCTTCATGCAGGAAGGACAGCTCCGGCCGCTTGACGGCAAGCACTGTGTCCTTGAACACGACGATCCTGGCGATAGGGTATATTTCGTGCTCGTTGAGTGTCTTCATCAGACTCTCGATGTCCGGTATGAATTTCTTCGGCGTTCCCAGCTCCAGCAGCTCCGGTGTGGTTGTCTGGTAAGTAATGTACCCGTTATCGTCTTTAATGTCGATGACCATGCTGTTCAGCTCGGTATTGTCAACCAGCTCCAGCAAGCTCGCCATGCGCGGATGTCCGGTTGTGTGGGCGGTGACGTATATGCCTTTCACGACGGGGGCATCCGGTTGCGGGTCCTTCTTGGCTGCTGCCGCGGCATTCCGATCCGCAGCTTGCCTGTCTACTTCGGCCAGCGTCTGCACATCGGGCTGCAAAATGGTGTCTCCGGCTGCCGCGTTTATGTAGGCGATTGCAAGCTGCTTGGCTGCCGCATGCTCCTCACCGGTGCCGGTCAGCAAGCTGTACAACAGCAGAAAAGTAGAAATAATGATATCCATTATGCTCTCTCCCCGTTAGCTATTCTGAAACAAATTATAAAGCACAACCAGTCGCGGGTCACTCTTTTTTTGAAGGAGGCGGGAAACGAAAAACGCCAGCCGAGCAGTAGCGGTCGACTGGCGCGTACATTGTTCCTATCTCCCGGACCTAATGAAGCCAAGCTTCCTTCTGCCCGTTGCAAATGCTGACTTGCACGATTTCCACAGCGTCGGCAGGCTCCAGCAGAGCAAGGCCATCACGGAGAACGATGCTAGTGTCAAGCTCCTTGGATGTGAGGAAAGGACTCAGTTCAGGAACTAGCCGTTCAACGATTTCAGACAATTTGACTGTTTCCATATCCATCTGGCATCACCCTTTCATCCTAATCTTCGTCATTAGAAAGCCGGGTACATCCTATGGCAAGAAACTTGGGTTGCGGGATACACATATTATAACAGGAACCTATTTAAAAACATAGCGAATGGAAGCGAAATCCATGTATGTACATATGATGCAGCTTACTCGTCGTTGCTTTTCCGGAAATCGCCGACGACACCCACGGTCTCCACAATGTTAATGAACGCATGGGGGTCGATTGAAATGATCGTTTTGCACAGCTCGTTAAGCTCGTATTTGGTACGGACAGTCATCAGCATATCTCTTTCTGCGGATGAATAAGCGCCTCTTGTTTTGACAATTGTAATGCCTCTGGGATGGGTCAGCAGTCTCGCCAGAATGTCCTCCGTCTTCGTCGTAATGATGAATGCCGTTACTTTAATATGCCTCACATGCACGAGATCTACTATTTTTCCAGCCGTGAAAATAGCGACCAGCGAATATAGCGCCAAGTCCCAATTGCCCGAAAATAAGATCAGAACGGCTATTACGCTACCATTAAGCAAAAAGATGAGCATCCCTACCGGCAAGTCTCGCTTGCGTGTCACTATGGAAGCCACAACGTCAAAACCGCCCGAAGAACCTCCGTATCGGAGGGCGAGTCCGCTTCCGAAGCCAATTATGATGCCGCCGAATACGGCTCCCAGCAGAATGTCGTCGGCGATCGACATCACGGGAATGATCTGCAGCAGAAGGCTTGATGCCACAACGGAGTAAATGCTCCACATGACGAAGCGGCGTCCCAGCGCATACCAGCCCCATATGAGGACGGGAAGGTTCAGGAACAAGAACAGCCAGCCTATATTCCCGCCCGTTATGTAGCCTATCATCATCGATATGCCGGACATGCCGCCGCTAAGCAGCTGATGGGGAATGAGGAACAGGTTGAAGCCTGCCGCAACCAAAAACGCTCCCAGCGTCATCATGAGAATCGTTATTCCGTAGCGTGATTTATGGACATTCAAAGCAATCTCTCCTATGCCATTCAGCCAAATGGTTATTTCTTTAGTATGCCTTTTTATGCTTTGCTGGTATTCACGTAAGGTTTTGTGCTATAATGATTTGGATATTTTTAAGTAGGCTGAAGATAGAAGGAGTATGAGAAAAGTTTGAAAACATTTGCTGAATTCGGCTTGGAACCAAAGGTACTGCAAGCAATTACGGAGCTTGGATTTGAGGAATCGACTCCAATTCAGGATAAAGCGATTCCGGTAGCGATGTCTGGCAAGGATATGATCGGCCAGGCGCAGACAGGGACAGGAAAGACAGCGGCATTCGGAATTCCGCTCATTAACAAAATTCCGATTACTGAAGATCGCATCGTTGCACTCATCATGACACCGACGCGCGAGCTCGCCATTCAGGTAGCTGATGAGATCGGAAAGTTGACACGCTTTAAAGGACTGCGCTCGTTGCCGATTTACGGCGGTCAAGAGATCGGCCGGCAAATCCGCGCATTGAAGAAACGTCCTCAGATCATTATTGGTACACCGGGGCGTCTACTGGACCATATTAACCGCAAAACGATCAAGCTTGAAGATGTTAAGACGGTCGTACTGGACGAAGCGGACGAAATGCTGGATATGGGCTTCATGGAAGACATTCAGTCTATTCTGAAGCTGGTGCCGGACGAGCGTCAGACGCTATTGTTCTCGGCAACGATGCCGGCGAACATTCAGAAGCTGGCTCAGCAGTTCCTGAAGGAGCCCGAGCATGTATCGGTCATTCCTAAGCAGGTAACGGCGCCATCGATCGAACAAGCTTACATTGAAGTGCATGAGCGTCAGAAGTTCGAAGCGCTCGGCCGCTTGCTGGATATGGAATCACCGGAGCTTGCCATCATCTTCGGACGCACGAAGCGCCGTGTCGACGAACTGAGCGAAGCGCTGCAGAAGCGCGGATACTCCGCGGACGGGCTTCATGGCGATCTGTCGCAGAATCAGCGCGACAACGTCATGCGCAAGTTCCGTGACGGCAGCATCGATGTGCTGGTTGCAACAGACGTTGCGGCTCGCGGACTGGATGTATCGGGCGTAACGCACGTTATCAACTTCGACTTGCCTCAAGATCCGGAGAGCTATGTGCACCGTATCGGCCGTACAGGCCGCGCCGGCAAGGAAGGCAAGGCATGGACATTCGTATCGCCTCGCGAGATCGATCATCTGCACTTCATCGAGCGCATTACGCGTCAGCGCATGACGCGCAAGCCGCTGCCGAGCATTGCGGAAGCGATCGAAGGCAAGCAGCGCGTTACGGCAGAGCGGATTATCGAGATCGTGCAGAACGAAGAGTTCTCGGAATACAAAGCGCTGTCCATTCAATTGCTGGAGCAATATGATTCCGTCCAGCTGCTGGCTGCATGCATGAAGCTGCTGACAGGCGAGAAGAAGGATGTCACGATCGAGCTGACGCCTGAGGAGCCGATCCGCGCCAAGAAGCGCAGACCGGACATCCGCTCCAATGGACGGCCGTTCAACCGCAGCGGCGGTGGCGGCTATCGCGGAGGCGGACGCAGCGGCGGAGGAGGCTACCGCGGCGGCAATGACAACAATCGCAGCGGCGGCGGTTATCGCGGCGGCGGACGCAGCGGCGGCAGCGGCGGCAGCGGCTACGGCTATAAGCGTAGTGAAGAGGGTCGCGGCGATCGCAGACCAAGAAGCTCCGGTTCCTCCGGAGGTTACTCCAATAACGAATAGCGCATGACCATCCGGGGAAGTCCGTGACGCCTTACGGGCATCGGACTTCCCCGTTTTCTGTGCTTGGCTTATGGTTGACTACATATTATTTGGGGGCGAAGCTGATGGAACCTAGAGGGCTAATGGGAGGATTTTACCGCATATCTGAATGGATTATGAGGTTTTCCGTCATCAATTTGCTATGGATCGCGTGTTCGATTCCGTTTTTCTTTTTCCTCCTGACACTGTTCGTAGGTACGGGAGAGCAGCTCACAGATGAGCAGCTATTGGGCAATATGTATATGACGCTTATATTAATGGCCGTAGTAGCGCCGTTCACATTATTTCCGGCGACGGCGGCGATGTTCACGGTTGCCCGCAAGTGGGTAATGGGCGAAGTTGACGTGCCGCTATTCAAGACCTTCTTCCGCGGCTACAAGGAGAACTATAAGCAGAGTATGCTGGGCGGCATTCTATATACGCTCTTGTTCACCATTATGGTAGTGGACTTTATCGTCTATCGCGAGCAGTTGAATATCCTTTCATATATATTCATCGCCTTTCTTATCTTGCTTGGCGTGTCGATGTTCAATTTCTTCTCGATGCTGGCTCATTATCATATGAAAACGTTTCAACTTCTGAAAAATGCGCTGCTCATTACGATCGGCAAGCCGTTCCGCTCCCTCTCCACGGCGATTATGGCAGGTGTAGTTGCGTATATCAGCACGCAGTTCACATTCCTGATTCCGTTCTTCATGGGAAGCATTATCGCTTATCTGTCTTTCTGGAACTTCAATATTATTTATTTGAAGCTGCAGGAGCAGGCGGAGAAGATGAAGCAGTCTGAAGAGGAAGAGGCGGAGGAGGCGGCCGAGATGGACCGCGAGGATCTGGTGAAGGACGATTCCAAGGATTCCTTGAAATAACATCCCGGGCGGAGTTTACTTTTGGTTGGGAACAGTCTATAATAACTATACATCCTGCGATGTTCGTTTCGACTCTTCGTTGTTTTGAACCAATGGCTGTTTCTTGGGAGTTCAACATATCAGCGTGGCTGTCATGCCCCTGTTGAGGGGACTTCAAAAGCGCTGCTGCGGACACCCACCTGCGAGAGCGGGTTCAGAAACATGTGAGTCTGACGGCATAAGCGGGTTTTTACTTACCAGGGAAGAGCTTTCGTCTTTATTCCGGCGAAAGCTCTTTTTTCATGCCTGAAAACATGGTATCATAGAGTTTATGTAGATAGATGCCAGAGGGGGAGATCGTTGTTGTTGAAGCGGACCTTGATCGGGCTGCTGCGCAGTCATGAAGCGACGGGCGACAGGGCAAAGGATCCATTGCTGAAATCGCACTTTTACAAGTTGACCAAGGACAAGGCTTGGGAGGAAGTAGTATCCACTGTTAAGAAGATGCAGGGGTATAAAGTGCTTCATGAAGTGGAATCGGTTGGCGAGATTGTGATGGAGAAGCGCACGGTCACGGGCAGAACAATGGACATTACCGTTTCTGTCATCGGCGTTGACCCGCTTAGGTCGGCGGTAGACATCTATTCCGCCTCGCGCGGCTCTTTAGGGGATTTGGGTTCGAATTATCGCGTTATACTTGAAATATACCGAACGTTAGACAAGCGGTTAGCCGCATTCAAAGTAAATAGTTGATCCATAAGCAAAGCGAGGAAGGGAAGCCCTTCACTCGCTTTGTTTGCGGTATGTAGCAGCTTTGAGGCTAAATTAAGCTCTACAGCAATTCCTTTACAGCTGCAAGTGCCTTGTCGTAATCTGGATGCTCAGCCATTTCGGATAAGTATTCAACGTACTTAATCGTGTTATTTTGGTCGATGACGAAGATTGCGCGCATATCCAGGGCAAACTCTTTAATAAGCACGCCGTACGCTTCGCCGAAGCTGTTGGTTTTATAATCGGACAGCATAACGACTTTGTCTACGCCTGCAGCGCCGCACCAGCGCGCCTGCGCGAATGGCGTATCTACGCTTACTGTGAGAACAACGACGTTGTCACCCAGGCCTGCAGCTTCTTCGTTGAAGCGGCGCGTCTGCATGTCGCATACGCCAGTATCAATGGACGGGACCACGCTGATCAGTTTGATCTTGCCGCTGTAATCGTTCAGAGCGGCCGTCTCCGTCAACGATTTGTTCAGGGCGAAGTCAGGCGCTTGATCCCCTGCCTGCAGCGCTGGACCGATTAATGTGATGGGGTTGCCTTTCAACGTTGCTACGCCCGTACGTTCTTGTGCCATAATGAAATTCCTCCTCCAATGGGGTTTGATCGATACGACATTCATTATAATCGTTTAAGAAGAGAGTTGTCCAATTATTGGCGGGTGAAAGGGGGTAATGGAATGATATTTCTGCGCTATGAAAGTTTTCGGGGATACTTGCGCAGCTATCCCGGCACGTCTGTGCTTGTATTGCTCAATATCGTTTACTTTATTGTGATCGCAGCGAAGGGTGACCCGAACAACGTTTTGCATGCTTTCCGGATGGGTGCCTTCGTATGGGATCCCGTGAACGATCCGTTTGGTCTGGAGCAGCCGTGGCGATATATCGTATCCCAGTTTATGCATGCTGACTTCAGTCATTTGTTTTTTAATATGTTCGCCTTGATCGTATTCGTTCCGCCGCTTGAATATTTACTGAAGACGGTTAGATTTATTCCGTTTTACTTGCTCTGCGGCATCGGCGGCAATCTGTTGTCGGCGATTATGGATTTGATGTTCGGAGATGGCGATCCCAATATAGGTGTAGGAGCCTCCGGGGCGATCTACGGCGCTTACGGAGCGTACCTGTTCATCGCGCTTTTCAGGAAATCGATGTTGGACAGCGGTTCGCGACAGACGATCTATATTTTATTGGGGTTTGGCATCTTGTACTCCATTATGATGGTGAAAGTTAGCTTGTGGGGTCATGTGGGAGGCCTGCTGACGGGATTTTTGCTTTACAAACTATTTGAATCGGCACATTTATGGAGACGGCAGCGTCCGTCTTAAATGTTGAAAATGGAGAGAGTGCGGACGGTATGGAACTACGACAATTGTATTATTTCGTAAAGGTAGCGAAGAAGGAGCATGTAACGCAGGCTGCGGAGGAGCTTCATGTCGCGCAATCGGCCGTCAGTCGGCAAATCCACCAGCTGGAAGAGGAGTTGGGGGTTAAGTTGTTCGTGCAGAAAGGGCGCAACCTGCAGCTCACTCCGGTAGGTGCGCTCTTCTTGAAGCGCGCGGAAGTGATATTGGCCGATCTGGAGCGTGCGGTAATTGAGATTCACGAATTTCTGGACCCCGAGAAGGGGGAGATCCGGCTCGGCTTCCCCCATAGTCTGGGAATATCACTTATTCCGCAAGTTGTGGCGGCGTTCCGGAAGCTGCATCCCAACGTGAAGTTCCGCTTCAAGCAAGGGATGTATCCGACGCTTATTCGTGACCTGACGAAAGGGGAGATCGATCTTGCCTTCATCTCGCCATTCCCGAAGGAGCATGAGCACGTATGCGGGGAAGTGCTTCTGACGGAAGAGTTATATGCGATACTGCCCCCCGGACATTCGCTGTCGGCAGAGAAGGAGATTGAGCTGAAGCAGCTGGAGCAGGAGACGTTCGTTCTGTTCAGCGAGGGCTACTCGCTTCGTCCTATCGTATGGGATGCTTGCGAGCGTGCGGGATTCGTACCGAAGATCGGCTTCGAAGGGGAGGAGACGGATACGATCAGAGGGCTTGTAGCTGCCGGTATGGGGGTCAGCCTGCTGCCGGAGATGGCGCTGGATTATCGCGGCCCTCTCCAGCCCGAGAAGGTGAAGATATGCAATCCGTCTGTCACGAGAACGATCGGATTGATCCGCCGGTCCAATGAGAAGCTGCCGTTAGTGGCGAAGGTGTTTCACGGCTTCCTCGTTCGTTATTTCCAAGACCGTCAAGATAGATGACAGGGCACCCAGTTTTTATATAGATTAGGTGGAAAAAATAAGGCCGTTCCCTCGGGTCAATGCTGACCAAGGGAACGGCCTATATATTTATTCTAGTCTCTGTTCTGCGTAAAGATAAGAATATAGCGCAGCAGTTCCATCAAGGACAAGAGAGCTGCGGCCACATAGGTAAGTGCTGCGGCGTTCAATACTTTGGCGAC
Source organism: Paenibacillus sp. J5C2022 (assembly GCF_025567625.1). Taxonomy (GTDB): domain Bacteria; phylum Bacillota; class Bacilli; order Paenibacillales; family Paenibacillaceae; genus Pristimantibacillus. The sequence continues at coordinate 199,235 of NZ_JAOQJC010000002.1, forward strand.
GCCCCGCTCCTCATTGTTCGTAATGAAGCCCTCGGCGACCATTAGCTCACGTGCCCGGTTGCTGGCGTTGAACTCGACGGGCAGTGTGATCAGCTGGAAAGCGACTGCGATAGAGAAGAAGATAATGCCGAGTCCGATCAAGCCTAACGCATTGAACAGGAAGCCGGCGATCAGCAGGAACGGCGCAATGCCGGATGCGAAGTTCACTATCGGGAATATGCGGTGCCGCGCGACGAGGAATGGATAATGGACCTTGTGCTGGATCGCATGTCCCACCTCGTGGCAGGCGACGGAAATGGCCGATATGGAGCTCTCGTAATATACCGGTTCCGACAGTCTCACTACCCGATTGATGGGGTCGTAATGGTCGGTCAGAGCTCCACGGACCGGTTCGATCGGTACGTCATGCAAGCCGTTGCTGTCCAGCATTCTTCTTGCGGCCTGATACCCTGTCAATCCGCTGCTTGCTTGCACCTGAGTCCATTTCTTGAATGTGCCCTTCACACGGAATTGCGCCCAGATTGTCAGGGCGAAAGCCAACAATACTGGAATGTACATCATCATGGTTGATTCCTCCGTTACATGGTTGTCTTCGTTACATGAGAGAGCTCTTGTTCGTCAGGAGCATCAACGCTTCGATACAGGCGGCGGCTTGGGGCATCATTCGGGTGTACAAGCGGTTGACTTGCCGCGGCTTCATCTTCTTGATGACGGGCTCGAGCTCCTTCACTTCCTGCTCCAGCTTGGCAAGATGCTGCTGTATCTCCGATAATTTCAATGTCACCTGTTCGTCCGGCGTCACTTCGCTCCAAGTGCTTAACGCGGATTTAATCTCATCTAACGTATACTTGGCTTTTTTCATCTCCTCAATACGTTCAAGCCGCTGTAAAGTTTCATGTGCATACAGGCGATAATTTTTTTCTGTCCGCTTTGCCGGCTCGATCAATCCGAGCTTCGTATAATAATCGATTGTTCTGGCGCTTATATTCGATATTCTCGACAATTCTCCGATCCGATATAGCTCTGCGATTACCATTCTTTCACCGCCCTTATTCATCTTCTATTTCTAATATTAATAGGAATGAGATCATACAGTCAAACGTTTGCGTTGTTCCTCTAGTGGATGTTATTGGGGATAGCGGAAGGGACGAAAGATTTGCGTAACCATACCTTACATATTCACGTGATTTCATATAACAATGAGCGGTGTTTCGACTATTTTAACATTTTTTGTTGCCAAATCAATGGCCTGATACTATAATGGCAATATGGATTTCAGTAAGTGTCAGAAAAAATAACATACAAGGGGAGAGTGGACGCTTTGGTGAAGAAAGTAATATTGGCGTTAAGCTGCATGACGATTTTGTTTCCGGTGATGGCATTGGCTGCAGGGCCTGAAGCGGCTGTGCTTGACACGGGATTGAATTCATTGTGGATTATTTTATCCTTTATACTGGTACTGCTTATGCAAGGCGGCTTTATTCTGCTGGAAGCCGGCTCGACAAGGATGAAGAATGCAGGTCACGTTGCCGGAAAAACCATCTTCACAGTAGGATTTGCCGCTCTTATCTATTGGGCTGTAGGTTACGGTATCGCATTCGGCGGCGATTTGGGCGACAGCATGCTTAACAAATTTATGGGCTGGGGCGAATTTTTCTTTAGTCCCGCAACGGAGATGGCAGATGGCGAATCTTTTACGACGGCAGTATTCTTCCTGTTCCAGCTCGCATTTGCCGCCATTTCCCTTTCAATCGCATGGGGGGGATTTGCCGAACGGGCAAAGCTATCGGCTTACGTCGTATTTACAATCGTATTTATCGCTTTCATTTATCCTGTAGTAGCGCACTGGATTTGGGGCGGCGGATGGTTGGCCGACCATGGTGCGCAAGATTTTGCCGGATCTACAGTAGTGCATTTGACAGGTGCGGTTGCCGCATTTGCCGCTACTGTGCTTCTGAAGCCGAGAATCGGCAAGTTTAACAAGGACGGCTCAGCCAATGAGATATTGGGCCATAATCAGGTGTTTACAGCGTTGTCTGTGCTGCTGCTCTGGGTCGGCTGGTTCGGTTTCAATGCGGGTTCGACAGTTGCGATCGGTGACGGCTTCTTCACTTACGTCGCGTTTACGACGATGCTTGGAGCAGGTGCAGGCGGCGTAGCGGCACTGCTCATTTCGTGGGCGGTGCAAGGTAAGGCGGATATTACGACGATGTTGAACGGTACGCTTGCCGGTCTGGTGGCTATTACGGCATCTTGTGCATTTGTGGAGCCGTGGGCTGCGGTCGTCATCGGTCTGGTAGCAGGCGTGCTGGTATTCTACAGTGTGAAATTGTTCGAGAAGCTGAAGGTGGACGATCCCATTTATGCCCTTTCCGTTCATGGTATGGCAGGCATATGGGGAACGCTTGCGAACGGGATATTCGCCACGCAGGCTTTGGCAGACAAGGTTGGCGTAGGGCAAGGCGGGTTGATCGATACCGGCAATTGGAAGCAGCTGTGGGTGCAATTCCAGTCCGTTGTCGTAGCAGGGGCTTTCGTGCTTGTCGTTTCCTTTATAGTACTAGGCATCATGAAGAAATTTATCGGATTCCGCGTAACGGAGGAGCAGGAAATAATCGGGCTTGACCTTAGCGAGCATGGCGCGTACGGTTATCCTGAGCAATTGAAGAAGCCGGGTGGGGATATAAGCGTATAATGGCTGTAACGGAACAGGGGAGTGACCTGCGCATGTTGGATTCTGTGAATGCGCTGCTGCAGCAGCGTATGGCGCGAGCGAGAGATGCGGGCGAACTGCTGGAGCTTCGCAGATTAATGCACAATGAGATGGAACGGCACTCTTATCTATCGATTGATATGCTGAACGAACAAATGAATGCGATGCACGATCGGCTGATTGGCAGAGCGATTGTGCTAGCGGAGAAGGAGTTGGCACGGAAGGGGAGAGGCACTCCCCCCGTGCCTTACGCATATGTGCTGTTCGGCAGCGGAGGGCGCAAGGAGCAGACTTGGTCCAGCGATCAGGACAGCGGCATCATCTATGAGCATCATGACTATGATATGGATGCGACGCAGGCATACTTTCTGGCGCTGGGCGAAGAGATTGTGGATACCCTCTCCCAGACGGGATACCCGCCTTGTGAAGGGAATGTGCTAAGCAGCAATGCGTTATGGTGCAAGTCCGTCCAGCAATGGCACTCCACCATCTCGCTATGGTGCGTCGACCCTACATGGGAGGCTATCCGTTACTTGCTCATTGTAGCGGATGGCAGAAGTGTATATGGTGAAGAACGGTTATGGAGCCAGTTGAAAGAGCGATACTTAAACGCTGTGCTGAGCTATGCGAAGGTGCCGACCAGAATGTTGGAGAATACGATGCGGCACAAGGTGCTGACAGGAATATTCGGCCAGCTGCTGACAGATCGATACGGGGAGGATGCCGGCAGTCTCGACATGAAGTATGGGGCATACATTCCTATGGTTAATGCCGTCCGGTTGCTGGCCATACGGGCCGGAATCGTTGAGACGTCTACATTGGGGAGAATATTGCAATTAATCGAATGCGGCGAATTATCCGAGTCGGAAGGGAAAGGGTACCTCGACGCTTTCCGATTCTTCATGCGAATGCGGCTGATGGCGAAGACTCAGTTCGCAGACGGTTATTACAGCAGCAGCGGCAAGCTGCCGCGCAGCATACTGGACAAGGAACAGGTAAGCGAGCTAAGAAGCTTCTTGAAGCAAGGGAGACGACTGCAGCGATTCGTGAACAGGCTTAAGGATCGTTAGCGGCACATCAAGGCGGTGTCAGGTGTGAAGGAGTATAAAGGGATAGGGAGAATGTGGCACTTGTACAAGCTGGGCGGAGTTACCCCGGCAATCGCTTCCATGCTGGGTTCACAGAAGGCGCAGCATATGGCATATATTCGCCACGCGAATCGGCATCTGCGCAATCCTTCTATGTTAGACATGCCATTGGCTGAGCTTGAGGCGGCTGTCTTCGATCTGGAGACGACCGGATTTCATCCCGGCAGCGGCGATGAGATTATTTCGTTCGGAGCTGTATTAATGCGAGGCGAGAAGGCCATTGAAGAAGGGGGGAGCTTCTATTCGCTTGTCAATCCGGGCCGCGCGATACCGGAGCATATCCAGCAGTTGACCGGCATCACCGACGATATGGTGAAGGAGGCTCCGCCTCTTGTGGAAGTGCTGCGCCAGTTCATGGCTTTTGTCGGCAAGCGATTGCTGATCGCCCACGCTTCCGGTCACGACAAGAAATTTCTGGATGCCGCATTATGGCGGACATCAAGAGTGAATCTGAACCATCGGGTGCTGGATACGATGATGGTAGCGAAGTGGTTGGAGCCGGGGCGTGAAGATTACGGACTGGATGGTTTGCTGTCAAGCAACGGCATACATCTTCGCCGGCGTCATCATGCCCTGGATGATGCTTTGATGACAGGCAAGCTATGGGAAATTTATTTGAAGCGAATGCTGGAGCGGCAAGTGACGACGCTTGGCGATCTGTATGCCTATTTAAGCCAGCACTAACGGAATCGGAATGAACATTCCGCCATCGCTGCGGTAGCGCTTCACTACGGGCTTCGCCTGTCGGGGGAAGGCCACAATCCAATAAGCGACATCCTCAGCCGGCAAGTAGCCTTCATAATCGCTTGATGAAGGCTCTGCCGGCTCGGCGGGGTGGGAATGATAGATGCCGACAAGCTTTTGTCGGTTTTTTCGTATGTAGAAGTATGCTTCTATCCATTGCTGCGGGTCGAATGTGAACGTTTGCCGCGGCTGCTCATGCACGTTATGTATCGGGATGATCGTATCGGCTATTCCCGTATTGTCGGCGCAGACGAGCAAGCCGCATGCTTCCAAGGGCAATGCGGCTTCGCAGAGCAGGATAAGTTTGTCGTATGCGTTGGCCGTAATGGAGGCTTCTTTGTCCATGATCGCACTTCCTTCCCATTGTCATTATACAGGAAGCGGCACATACTGTGTTAGGCCTTGCTTTGCTGCTTGGGCGGATGGAGCAGGGCAATGACGCTCCATAGAGATGCAAGGCTGAGCACGGTCAGCATAACGAACAGCCAGGTAGCCGAACGAGCGGCCAACCAGGTGAACAATGGCGGACCGGCCGCGACGCCGAAGAAGCGCAAACTGTTATACAACGAAGTGACCATGCCGCGGTGAGAGCGATCCACAGCCCCCGTAATGAGCGTATTCAGACAGGGGAGAATGAATCCCGTACCTATGCTGCTGACGGAGATGAATATCATCAGGACGATCATGGATGCGTGCCAGATCGAGGCGGCAATGAGGGACGCCGACATCATAATCAGCCCTGCTATAATGATGCCCCGTATCCGCTTGCCGCTTTTTTTGATCACCTTGCCAGTAATATATGCCGTGATGACGAGTCCCAGCAGAGGAATAGCCAGCACGCCTCCTTTCGCCACGCCTTGGAGGGACATCGGCGGCTTCTCCAGCATATCGGACAAGTAGACGAGCAAGCCGAATAAAATAAATAATCCTAAGGACCCTGCGAAGTAGGCGGTGAACAGCCACTTGCCGTTCTTGCTGTAGATGTCCCGCATGCCGGATAAATACTGCTTAAGCGGCATGGCGCTCTGACGATGCTCCGGCTCCTGGATGAACAAGATGACGGCCAGCAAGGCGGCGCCGCATAATATCGGGAAGGCGAAGAACGGGGCATACCAGATCCACAAGCCGAGCAATGAGCCGAGGATAGGGCTGATGACCTTGCCCGCGCCGTTGGAGGCTTCAATCAGCCCCAGCAATTCGCTCTCCGCGCCGTCCTTGTACAGATCGCCGACCAGGGCCATGGCGATCGGAGCTGTCCCGGCAGCCGCTATGCCTTGAATGGCGCGAGAGCCGATCAGTAAGGGATAGGAGTGCCAGACGGCGGCGAATCCCGCTAGCAAGCCTGCAGCGCCATAGACCGCTAGCGCGGGCACGATGATAGCTTTCCGTCTGGTCCGATCGGCGCAATAGCCGATGAAAGGTATGAACAGAGCTGCGGATACCGAGAATAAAGAGATGACAAGGCTGGACTGCAGCGAGGTCAGTCCCATATGCTGGGCCATGTCCGGCAGGATGGGTACAAGCATGGAGTTGCCGAGTACGAGCACGAGCGGGACTGAGGCGAATGCGGCAGGTTGAAGCCATTTGGACTGCGCCATTTTCAAGTGTTCCTCCTCCGTGAAGTAAGTGAATGGCTTTGTTGAAGGTTTCATGGCTAATCTGCCCTCCGGCTTGAGCTTCCATACCTTGCGTGTTACGATGAGGTCAGAGCAAATTATATATAAGGGAAGGGACAGAATGAGGAATATCGTCACTTTGTTTATCGTTGCAATTCTGTTCGCAGGTCTTGGGACCTATCAATATATGACGAGGGAAGCGGAAGCGGCGGGCTCTGGGGCTGTGGATGAGGAGTTCAAACCGAAGGCTGGATATATGGCGCAACCGTTCGGTCTTCCCGATCTCGACGACAGGATTGTCTCCGCAGGCGAAGCGGGAGATAAGTTGCAGCTGGTTAATTTCTGGGCGTCATGGTGCGGCCCTTGCGAGCTGGAGGCGCCTGATCTGCAGAAGCTGCATGAACAGTATGGAGAATCCGTTGCGCTGTACGGGGTCAATTCCACCTATTACGATAAGGAGCGCGACGCCAGGAAGTTCGTGGACACGTATCAGTTCACTTTCCCTGTGCTGATGGACCGGGAAGGCACGATCACGAATCAATACAAAGTGAAGGTTTATCCGACGACATTCCTGATCGATAGCGAGGGCGTTATCCGTGAGCGGATCAATGGAGTCATTCCTTACGAGGAATGGGAGAGGTTAATTGAGAAGTGGTCATAGCAGACAAGCGACATCAGAAAGGAAGGCTCCGTTTTTCGGAAGCCTTCCTTTTTCGATGGCAACAAACTCTTCTAATGGTTGCTTAATCCGATCCGTTCCGGCTTCTCGTTGCCGCTAACCTCAAGCTTGACCATGTTCATCAGTGCATACCGGAAGCTGTCGATCAGCGCTTCCCAGCTCGCTTCGATAACGTTGCCGGATACGCCGACTGTGCTCCAGGAGTTGTCCAGTCCCGTCGATTCCACCAGCACGCGTACTTTCGCTGCGGTTGCGTCCTTCTCGTCGATGACCCTGACCTTGTAGTCGGACAGATGGATGCTGTCGATCTCCGGGAAGAACTGCACGAGAGATTTGCGCAGAGCGTTGTCCAGTGCGTTGACGGGGCCGTTCCCTTCCGCAGCGGTATGCACCTGCTGCCCGTCCACGTTAAGCTTGACGATCGCCTCCGAGATCATGCCGGCGTGATTGCGCTCGACATGAATTTTGAACGACTCCACTTGGAATACGGACGTGAATTCACCGAATGCTTCCCGCAGCAGCAGCTCCATGGAGGCGTCCGCGCCCTCGAACTGGTAGCCTTGATGCTCCAGCTCCTTGATTCTGTTCATAATTTCTTTCGTCTTCTCATTATTGTTGTTGATATCAAGACCGAGCTCCGCCGCTTTGGAGATAATATTGCTCTGTCCCGCGAGCTCGGAGACGAGAATACGCTGCTTATTGCCCACCAGCTCCGGCTGCACATGCTCGTATGTCTTGGCATCCTTCATAATTGCCGATACGTGGATACCGCCCTTGTGCGCGAATGCGGCGTTGCCGACATACGCTTGGCCTACCGGCATATGCACGTTGGCGATCTCGCTGACGTACCGCGCTGTCGTCGTCAAGGTGCGAAGCTGTTCCTCCGGAAGACAGATGTAGTTCATTTTCAGCTGGAGGTTGGGGATGATGGAGCATAGATTGGCATTGCCGCAGCGTTCGCCGTAGCCGTTGATCGTTCCTTGCACTTGCCTTGCACCGGCTTCTACCGCGGCAAGTGTATTGGCGACGGCGAGCTCGCAGTCATTGTGGGTATGGATGCCGATCGGGGTGTCCAGCTCGGCTCTGATTCTGCCTACGATCTCGCGAATCTCGCCGGGCAGCGTACCGCCGTTCGTATCGCACAGCACGAGCCAGTCGGCTCCCGCTTCCGCCGCCTTCCGCAATGCGGCGAGCGCGTATTCCGGATTGTGTTTGTATCCGTCGAAGAAGTGCTCGGCATCGTACATCGCTTCCATCCCTTTCATTTTAAGAAAGGCGAACGAGTCGTAGATCATCGCCAGATTCTCCTCCAGCGTCGTCTGCAGAGCGGTGTGTACATGAAAGTCCCACGCTTTGCCGACAAGCGTGGCGGCGGGTACGCCGGATTCCACGATGCGCAGCAGGCTGGCATCCTGCTCGGCGATGCTGTTCTTGCGGCGCGTACTGCCGAATGCAGTCAGCTTGGCGCCCAGCTTCAACGCTTTTACCCGCTGGAAGAATTCGATATCCTTGCCGTTGCTGCCGGGATTGCCGCCCTCGATATAGTGCACGCCCAGCGCATCCAGCTTTTGGGCAATTTTCAATTTGTCGTCTGCGGACAAGCTGATGCCTTCCCCTTGCGTACCGTCGCGCAGCGTCGTATCAAATATGCTGATAATTGATGACATTCCTGTAGACGCCTCCTTCAGTAAAGACCTTAACAAATCATAATTAACGATTATAACACTTTATTCGTGTAAAGTAGAGAGGCAAGTTCAAATTTTATCAATTATCGGATAGCGGTACATTGACTTGGCATGGTGCTCATACTATGCTGAATATATTGTAAACAAGCTGCATGGGCAGCGGGCTTGAAGGAGGGCTGTCAATGTCTGATGTGGATGCGCATTACCCGGCGCGCGGCAGAGTGATCATCCATCTGGATATGAACGCTTTCTATTGTTCCGTACACGAAGCGGAGCAGCCGGAATATTATAGAGAGAAACCGACAGCCGTATCCGGCAGCGTAGAGATGCGCAAAGGGATTATCGTGACTTGCTCGTATGCGGCCAGAGCCCGCAGCATCAAGACGGGCATGAATGTGGCGCAAGCGATGCGCATCTGCCCCGAGCTTGTGCTGATCAAGCCGGACTTCGAGCTATATCGCAAGTATTCTAGAGGATTTATGTCCATTGCCCGGCAGTTCACTCCCATGGTCGAGCAGGTATCCATTGACGAATGCTACCTGGACATTACCGGCTCGAAGCTGTTCGGCACTCCGCTGGACATCGCGAAGAAGCTGCAGTACCGCATTGCTTCGGAGTGGTCCCTTCCTTGTTCGATCGGGCTTGCGCCCAACAAGCTGCTGGCGAAGATGGCTTCGGACATGAAGAAGCCGAACGGGCTGACCATCCTGCGCTTGCGGGATGTGCCCTCACTTCTGTGGGATAAGCCATGCGGCTACTTGTTCGGAATAGGCGGCAAGACAGAGAAGAAGCTGCTTAGCCTGAACATCCGAACGATCGGAGAGCTGGCGGATACGGATGAAGCGTTCCTGAACAAGCATTTCGGAGTATTGGGCTCGTGGATGAAGTCGGCGGCGCACGGCATCGACCATTCGCCGGTCAACCCGAACCGCGAGAAGAATAAGTCCATCGGCCATACGACGACGCTGCCGCAGGACTTGACGGAGAGGGAGGACATCTGCCGGGTGCTGCTCAACCTCTCGGACCAGACGGCTCGCAGGTTGCGTCGGCAGAAGCTTGTTGCGGCCACCGTGCAGATTACGATTCGCAGGCCGGACATGTCGACGATCACCAGGTCTCATACGCTGCGCGTGCCTACCGACGATACCGGCGTCATTTACGATGAGTCCAAGCGTCTATACGATCGGCATTGGAGGCAAGGGGAGCCTATTCGTTTGCTGGGAGTAGCGCTTCAGAATTTGTCATCCGCAGAGGAGACGGCGCTGCAGCTTGATTTGTTCCATTACGAGGAGCAGCCGCGCAAGGATGCCCTGACTCGGACGATGGATGCACTGCGCGACCGCTTCGGCGAGGATGCCGTCTTGACGGCGGGAATGCTGGGGGATGATCCCTCTGCCTTAATCAGGAACAAGCGAATTCGCGGGACATCCTTGCAAAGAGACGATACTTTGTTATATATTGATGAGTGAAGGTTTAAAGCATAATTGGGATCAGCTGGAAGATAAAGTGGTTGATTCCGTGACAATAAGGAGGGGAAATGAATGGCTAAATATACATGGGTGGAGAAGGACACTTGTATCGCTTGCGGCGCTTGCGGAGCAACTGCGCCAGATATTTACGATTACGATGACGAAGGAATTGCGGAAGTCATCTATGATGGCGACGAGAATCATGGCAATACGGAGATTCCGGAAGATATGTACGACGATATGCAGGATGCATGCGACGGATGCCCGACGGATTCCATCAAGATTGCCGACGAGCCGTTTAACGCAGCGGGCTAACAAGCAACACGACCTATTATCAAGCTCTTCTCCAGGCAGACGGGGAAGAGCTTTTTTTATTTATAGCTTTGCGGGGTTATTTTGCTGTATTTATGCGTTATAGGCCCTAAGTCTCATTGAAGTGAAGGTTTTCTTTCCGATATATTCCTTAAAGTGCGTGTTCAAAAAGCCCGGTTTTCAGCACCGAGAAGATTGAATGAAACTAGGAAATGAGGAGCGGAGCGTAGTGTAGGCTACGTGAGCACCTGAAATGTTTCCGGAGGAAACATTCTTCGAAAGCATACGCTTTGTTCCGGTTGAGTTCAATATTCGATGTCGAATACTCTTCTCGGCATACTTCGTGATCAAAAGCGGACTTTTTGAACAACCTCTTAAAGCAGAGGAAGTGGAGGGGAAGACCGGATGAAGAAGCCGGAGGACATCCTGTATTTGAAGCAATTCGTCAAGCAGCATCCCGATAATCGGATGGGGTGGTACTTGCTCGGGAAGCATTACAGGGAAGCGGGGAAAGATGGGAAGGCCAATTACTGCTTTATCCAGGCAGGCGATATATACGACGCATACGAGCAGGAAAGTCATCCGCTGGCACATCCCGAGCAGCAGCTTGAAGAGCTGAAGCAATGGGACCGCAGGCAGAAGAAGAGGAAGCTGCTGCGCCGTACCGCGGTAGCCGCAGCGCTTCTGTTGATCGTTACGCTGCTTATTCCTTACAATCAGTTCGTAAGGAAGGACGAGCAGCCGGTCGATCAGCAGCCCGCAGCGACGACAACGACAACGGCCGCGAGATTGGCAGTTGGCGTTGTGTTCGTTCCGCAAGCTAACTTCCAGCCAGTCGGCTATGCGATGGAGAAGTTGATGGAAGCGGGCGGCGGAGCTCCGCGATATACGCTGGCGGCATCCCTTGGCGAGGAAGGGGGCAAGATGCAGTGGATTAGCCGGGCGCGGCTCTATATGACGGCAGACAGGTCGCAAGGCGGCAATCCGCTAGAGCTGAAGCTCCTTGATCGTGAAGCGTGCCTGTGCGAGCCTTGGGATGCCAGCCGGGCGGAAGGCGTATTCAAGGACTGGAAGAAGCGGCAGGAGACGCACTGGGTACTTGGCAGCGGCATCTTGCAATATAAGCGAATATATGGCAATTGGCCGCAAAGTCTGAACGATCTCATCCGCCCGTATCCGAACAATGTACTATCGGGGGAAGGGGAAGGCATGAAGGAGAGCTTTGCCGGCCTGCTGGAAGCCATCAAGAAGAAAGCGGCATTAACGGAGAAGGATTCGCAAGACAGCGGAGAAGGGAATGCCAAGGCCGCAGCTGCAGATACGCTGCGTATGGTCGGCTCTAACGGGCTGTATGACGAGGATTGGGATAAACCGCTCGAGATCATCATCGATACCGACAGCTATCAGTTGGCCGTTGTACAGAACAACATGGTCATTCGCAGCTACACAGTTGGGCTGGGCGGAGACAAGACGCCGGAAGGCAGCTTCTATATTAGTGAGAAAGTAAGGGATCCGAAGGGAAGCCAAGAAGGGATGTTCGGGACGAGAGGCATGACGTTGTCGGGGACGCTGTACGCCATTCATGGGACTAATGAACCGGATAGCATCGGCAAGGATGAATCGCTCGGCTGTATCCGGATGAGGGACTCCGATGTGGAGGAGCTATACGATCTGGTTCCGCTGGGTACAAGTGTGACCATCAAGGGAGGGAAGCTTCCGTTCGGGCCGAAGAAGCCCGAGAACAATTTCTCGCTCGTACCGAAGCAAGACGAAAGCAATCCCTCCAAGGTGTACCAATGGCTGACCTGATTGCCGGATATGGACAGCTAGGATGTGAGTATAAGGAGAAGAGAGATGGCAACAACAATGACGCCGGCGATGGAACAGATCCATATTAGCGCCTTCTTGTTTACTTCTTCTTTCTCTTTCGGTTTTATTGTTGCTGGTTTGCGTTTCGGAGCGCTCAATGGTATCAACCTTTCTTTGAAATAATGTAGACATGCATATATGCCTATATTGTAATCGTTTTAATCCATAGTCGCAACCAAATGCCCTTGTGAGAGGTTTATGTATTGATCGGCTCTCGCAAGGGTTGTTTGTCATGGAAGCTGACATGACCGCTCCATTTTGGAAGGGATAGCCCTTTTCTTTTTGCGGCAAAAGGGATAAACTGATCGATAGAGCATAATAGTCAGAACGGAGTGAAGTCGTTGTTATACGAAAAGCTGCTTAAACCTTATTTCTTTAAGATGGACCCCGAGAAAGCGCATCATCTCGTCATAGATGGTCTGGCTGCAGCTGGCAAGGTGCCGGGGGCGCTAGGCGTCATGAATGCCATGTACGGCGTTAATCCAATTCCCCAATTGTCTACGGAGCTGTTCGGCATTTCTTTCCCCCATCCTGTCGGACTGGCAGCGGGGCTTGATAAGAACGGGAAAGCGACTGACGGCTTCTCCAGCATAGGATTCGGGTTCATGGAAGTCGGAACGGTGACGCCAAAGGGACAGCCCGGCAATGAATTGCCCAGATTGTTCAGGCTCCCGCCCGATCAGGCGCTGATCAACCGGATGGGCTTCAACAATGAAGGTGCCGCGGCGATGGAGAATTCACTCAAGAGTCGGAAAGTGCATCGCATTCCCATTGCCGTCAATATAGGTAAAAATAAGGTGACTCCCAATGAAGAAGCGCATAAGGACTACCAGTCGTGCATTCAGTCACTTTATGAGTCCGGAGATTTCTTCGTGGTTAATATCAGCTCGCCCAATACGCAGGGATTGCGCGACTTGCAGCATGGCGAGGAGCTCCGCAGACTGCTGGACACGGTAACGGAAGAGATCAGGCAGCAGGCAGCGATGCGTAACGCCAAGCCGAAGCCGGTATTGGTGAAGATTGCTCCGGACATGTCTGACGAGGAACTGCAGCAGACGGTTGCAACGATTATGGTCAGCGGTGTATCCGGCATTATTGCCACGAATACAACGTTGTCACGGGACGGGCTGGTTCATGCCAACAAGTCAGAGACCGGCGGATTGTCCGGCATTCCGTTGAAGACTCGTTCTACGGAAGTGATACGCGCCGTATACGAACAGACAGGAGGCAAGCTGCCGATTATTGGTTCCGGAGGCATCTTTACCGCGCAGGATGCATACGATAAAATTCGCGCGGGTGCTTCGCTCGTAGAAATATATACGGCATTAATCTATAGAGGGCCCGGCCTGCTTCGCGAGTTGACAAGCGGGTTATCGGACTGCTTAAGAAGGGACGGCTACAGCCATATTGCGGAAGCAGTGGGTGCTGATCACAGATAGATACAGGAGGCGGCCGGATGGACGGAAGAGACTGGAGTTTATTTTTACAGCCTTACGAACAGGCGGTTGAGGAATTAAAAGTCAAATTTAAAACGATGCGGGTTGAGCTCAAGCTGCGGGAAGCATATGCGCCGATCGAATTCGTTACCGGGCGCGTGAAGCGTGTATCCAGCATTTTGGACAAGGCGAAGCGGCTGGGCGTTGCTTCTGACCAGTTGGAGACGGGCATTGAGGATATTGCCGGTATCCGCATCATGTGTCAATTCGTTGACGATATTCATAGAGTGGCGGAATTAATCCGAAGCAGGCAGGACTTGAAGCTTGTCTACGAGAAAGACTACATTACCAACTACAAGGACAGCGGCTATCGCAGCTACCATATCATCGTAGAATATCCCGTGCAGACGGCTCTCGGGTATAAAATAGTGCTTGCTGAAATTCAAATCAGGACACTTGCGATGAACTTTTGGGCGACGATCGAGCATTCCTTGAATTACAAGTACAAGGAACGATTGCCAGAGGATGTAAGGGACCGGCTGAAGAAGGCTGCGGAAGCCGCATTTCTGCTGGACAACGAAATGACGCTCATCCGTCAGGAGATATTGGACGCCCAGACCGACTTCGAGGAGAGATCCAACATCGTCTCGCGAGTGCTGGGAGGTATACAGGACCTGTATTTTTACCATCGGGTCCGAGAGGCCGCCCAATATCAGATGAAATTTAATGAGCTATTCGAAGTGGAGGATTATCATGGCCTGAACGGATTGTATGCGAGCATTCAACAATCCATTGCGAAAGCGAAAAAAGGGGGATAGCCCCTTTACCGAACAGATAACCTCTGAATGGGTGCGCAGTGCGTACAGTTCCGAGGTTATTTTTCTCAAGCTTAGGGGGATACAAAATGATTGAAGGCTTGCCGGAACCATTTCTTGACAAGATGAAAACACTGCTAAAGGAAGAGTATGCCGATTTTATCGCTTCCTATTATGATTCGCGCGTATACGGTCTGCGTATCAATCCGTTGAAGCTAAAGCCGGATGAATGGCAGCGATTAACCTCCATGCAAGGCGAGGTGACGCCGATACCTTGGACGAGCACAGGCTTCTACTACGAGGAAGAGGAGCGCCCAGGCAAGCATCCACATTACCATGCCGGCTTGTATTACATACAGGAGCCCAGCGCAATGGCGCCGGCCGAATTGCTAGACGTTCAGCCGGGACATCGCGTGCTTGATCTGTGCGCAGCGCCGGGCGGCAAGACGACGCAGCTGGCGGGCAAGCTGCAAGGGCAAGGGGTGTTGGTCGCGAACGACAATGCCTTGGAGCGCACCAAGGCGTTGGCCAAAAACATCGAACTCTCCGGCGTTCGCAATGCGGTTATTTTGAATGAAGAGCCGGGCAACATGGTGCGAGCATTCAAGGGGTGGTTCGACCGTATTTTAGTGGATGCGCCTTGCTCGGGAGAAGGCATGTTCCGTAAAAATCCTGCGATGAGCGATCAGTGGGAGAAGCACTCGGTAGAAAAATGCTCGCTTATGCAACGAGATATTCTGGAGCATGCGGCGAATATGCTTGCTCCGGGAGGCATGCTTCTATACTCCACGTGCACGTTCTCGCCGGAAGAGAACGAAAGCCAGCTGGCGGTATTTCTTGCCAAGCGTCCAGACTTCGAAGTTCAACCGATTCCGAAGCAATGGGGATGGAGAGATGGTCGGCCGGATTGGGTAGACGCCGATCTGGCAGCGCAATTGTCGGAGGAAAGCTTGCAGAGCATGAAAGGAACGGCTAGGCTATGGCCGCATCATGTGAATGGTGAGGGCCATTACTTGGCATTGTTGAAGCGGACAAGCAATACCGATGCAGGAGACCATTACGCTGAAGCGGAACAACCGACAGCGGCATCAGAGCCGCAAAGGCCTGTAAAGATCGATCGGAAAGCGGGACGAAAGCGAAGACGCGAAGACAGGGAACAGCAAGCGACGGAGGTCGAACAAAGTCCTTTTGCAATTTGGCAGCAATTTGCCCAGGAGCATTTGCAATCGGCTGACGAGCTGGAGGGTAAGCTGGTAATATTCGGCTCGATCGTCTATTTGCAGCCTGAAGGCATTCCCGATCTTGGCGGACTTCGCGTCGTTCGCGCCGGATGGCTGATCGGAGAAGTGAAGCGCGACCGCTTCCATCCTTCGCAAGCTTTGGCCATGGGGCTCAGTTGCACACAAGCTGCAAGATGTATTCTCTGGAGTGCCGAGTCCGAAGAAGTCATTCGCTATTTGAAAGGTGAAACCTTGTTCGTAGACGAAGAGAAGATCCAGATGAAGTCTGAGACGTCAAGCAAGGGATATGTCCTTGTATGTTTAGACGGCTATCCGCTTGGCTGGGGCAAATATGTCGGAGGTATGTTGAAAAATGAATTAGCGGCAGGCTGGAGGCGGATATAGCATGGCGAATCGATTGCGGCTTGACAAGCTGCTGGCTAATATGGGCTTTGGGACTCGCAGTGAGATCAAGAGGGCGGTAAAGCTTGGCAAGGTAACGGTCGACGGCAATGTGGCGAGGGAAAGCGGGCAGATTATTGAACCTGAGAGGCATGTCGTCCAATATGAGGGTGAGTCGGTCGTATATCGCGATGTGATATACATGATGATGAATAAGCCGTCTGGTGTGATATCGGCTACGGAAGACACTCGCGATAAGACCGTCGTTGATCTCCTGAAGCCTGAGGATAGCTTGCTGAAGCCTTTCCCGGTAGGGCGGCTGGACAAGGATACGGTAGGTCTGCTGTTGCTTACAAACGATGGGGCGTTGGCCCATGAACTGTTGTCGCCGAAGAAGCATGTTGACAAAACCTATGAAGCGCTGGTACTCGGAAAAGTAGGCGAAAGCGATATTGAAGCATTTGCGATGGGCGTTACGTTAGATGACGGTTATATGACTATGCCGGGGAAGCTTGTGATCGAGGAACATTCCGATCGGCAAGGGGAACCGTGCTCGTTCATACGGCTGACTATCAGAGAGGGGAAATTCCATCAAGTCAAGCGGATGTTTGAGGCGGTGGGGAAGCGCGTGCTTACGCTGAAGCGGATAAGTATGGGGCCGCTGAGGCTTGACGACGCTTTGGAAGAAGGACAATACCGAGAGTTGACCCCGGAAGAGGTGTCGCTTTTGAAAGGAAATCGCCAGAGCTAGCGCTCTGGCGATTTTGGTGTATGGTTAGTAATACAGAAAAGTCCTCGTTACGATGACTAACAGTATAAACAAAACCAGGATAACACCTGTCGTCGTGTAGCCTCCATGTACACCGGACATGCCCATTCCTCCTAAAGCGTAAGATTTCCGCAAGCGGGAGTTATGCTTGCCGGGAACCAGAAGCTGCTCCTACTTACGGCATAATATAGTATATGAACAACTTTCTGTTTGGACTGGACAGCTATCACGGTGTATTTGGGTTTGGGCGACGTATTCTCCATCAGGTCAAGGAATGACTAACTACGATTACCTCGGCCGTTTCCTTTCCCGCTTCTGCCATTGGACCTTCCTCCAGAGCGGTTGTTGGACTGGATGCTGGATCGGCCGTCAGAACGCCCTCCGGAACGGCTGTCGGAACGCCCTCCGGAACGGTTGTCGGAACGCCCTCCGGAACGGTTGTCGGAACGCCCTCCGGAACGGTTGTCGGAACGCCCTCCGGAACGGTTGTCGGAACGCCCTCCGGAACGGCCGCCGGATTTGTCATTTGATCGATCGCCGATAGGCAGATCGGATGATTCCCAGGGATTACGGCTTGTCCCATCGCTCAGCGAACGGTTCGTGTTATTCCTGCCGGAACGAGTGGATTGACTGCTGCCAGTTCTTCTGACTTTCCCACTTTCCTTCCCGCCGCGCGAGCGGTTCCGACTGGCTGCTCTCTCTGAGGATGGATGGTCGGAGGCGCTTCTTGATTGGCCTCCTGTACGCAAGGAGCCGTCCCGCTCCAGTTTTCTGCGGTCGATTCCGGATTTAATGCCTTTCTCGATTGAAGCAAGCTTGGAATTGTCGTACGGCGTTGCCAGCGTGACGGCCATGCCGGAATGCCCGGCCCGTCCTGTTCTTCCAATTCTGTGAATATATATTTCTGCATCTTGCGGTACGTCATAATTGTATACATGCGTGACGCCTTCTACATCCAGTCCGCGTGCTGCGACATCAGTTGCTACCAGCATTTGCAGCTTGGCTTCACGGAATCGCTTCATAACTTGCTCGCGTTTGGCTTGCGTTAGATCGCCATGCAGCTCGTCGCATTCGAACCCATGCTCCTGCAAGGCTTCGTTAAGTTTTTTGGCCCGTATTTTAGTTCTGCAGAAAATTACCGCAAGGTAAGGCCGGTGCGTCTCCAGTAGTTCCACAAGCGCTCGCTGCTTGCCGCGGTCAGTCGTTTCCACGATAATTTGTTTAATGTTGTCCAGCGTAACATTCGTGCTTTTTATTTGCACATCGATGGGATTGTTCATATATTCACTGGCCAATCTCCGGATCGCTTCGGGCATGGTGGCCGAGAACAGCATCGTTTGCCTTGCGCGTGGAGTGCTGGCAATAATGCTTTCGACTTCCGGAAGAAAGCCCATGTGAAGCATTTGATCCGCTTCATCCAGCACAAGCATGGATAGCTTGCCCAGATTAACCGTACCGCGTGTAAGGTGATCAATCAGTCTGCCTGGTGTTGCGACGACGATGTGGGGAGTGTGTTTAAGCTTTCGGATTTGCGCTTCTACATCTTGTCCGCCGTATGCGGCCAATACCCTCACTTCGTAAGCAGAAGCCAGCTTTTTCAATTCTGATGTAATTTGCAGGGCCAATTCGCGGGTGGGTGTTAAAATTAGCGCTTGAACCTGCTCCTTGTTCGTTTGGATACGCTGCAGCATCGGAAGCGCGAATGCGAGTGTCTTCCCGGTACCGGTCTGGGCTTGCGCGATAACGTCCTGTTCTTTAAGCAAGAGGGGGATGGTCTCTCGCTGAACGGGAGTTGGTGCGCTAATTCCTTGCTGTATCAATAATTCCGTAAGCTCGGGCTTGACGCCAAGAGCGTTGAATGCCTTTGACATGTTATCGTACTCCTCATTTCATCTCATCATATGAAGCTTAGTATAACAGTTAAGGGCGAGGAGTGCATCTTCGAGTTCAGTATGATATGCTATTAGCCGATATCCTTCGATAACAATTGGGATATGGAGGGATGTTTTACTCAAGGGTCATACATTTTCACACATGAATCGGAAGGTGGATTATCTACAACTATGAGCATCAGGGATCAGTCCGACATATCGAATAGACAAATAGATTATCGATCGTCAGACGTCGGTTTAAAGGGAGTCTGGCTTTTGATTGGCGGCATTGTTTTGCTGTCCATTGTATTGAGAGCGCCAATCACAATAGTTGGGCCTATTGTGGGGCAAATTCAAAATGACTTGGGGTTGTCCGGCGCTGCTATGGGCTTGCTAACGACTTTGCCTTTGCTTGCATTTGGCTTGTTTTCTCCCTTCGCACCTGTTGCTGCTGAGAAATTCGGCTTGGAACGGACCCTGTTATTCGCTTCGATGGTATTGACGCTGGCCATCCTTATTCGTTCATTGTCGGGATCGACAGCATTGTTTATCGGCACTGTATCAATCGGAGCGGCTATTGCCATAGCGAATGTGCTCCTACCTAGTCTCGTAAAGCGCGATTTCCCGGAGCGTATAGGTTTGATGACTGGGATATATACAGTAGCCATGAATTTAGGAGCGGCAGTCGGTTCAGGGATAAGCTACCCGATGACGGCCGGATTAGGCATTAGCTGGGCAGGAACGCTTGCCTTTTGCGCAGTTATCGCTCTTGCGGCAACTATCGTATGGGTACCGTTGGCGAAACGATCCGGGAGGCGAACTGCGGGTACAATCTCTATTGCAGTATCGCGAACCAATGGAAGAGGACGTGTATGGGATTCAACACTGGCTTGGATGGTATCCTTATTCTTGGCACTGCAGTCCTTTTGTTTTTATGTAAATGTAACGTGGATACCGACGATTCTGGCGGACAAAGGGCTTAGCCACACAAGTGCGGGGTGGATGCTGTCCCTTATGCAGGTTATAAGTATGGGATCGACATTCGTAGTACCTATAGTTGCCGGAAGGCAGAAGAGCCAACGAGGACTTGCTCTACTGATGGCAGCGATGTTCGTAGCGGGCTATGTTGGCTTGTTGGTTGGAAGTTCGGGGTTAGTCATTCCGGTGATGATCTTGCTTGGATTGGGAGTCGGCGGCGGATTTGGACTTGCCGTTATGTTTTTTGCTCTGCGGGCAAGCTCAAGTGAGATATCCGCCAAATTGTCTGGTATGGCGCAATCCGTCGGTTATTTACTTGCGGCAACAGGTCCTTTTTTATTCGGTTACTTGCACGACCGGACTGGCAGTTGGACATTGCCGCTTATCGTAATCATATTCGTTTCGATCGCTTATGGAATCGTCGGCCTATGGGCTGGCGCGGATAGAAAACTGTAGACCGCTTGACTGCCGCTGCAGACCGAGCGAAAGTTATATTTAAAACTGGACAGAACGAAGCGGGAGTAGAGTTGACTGTCCAGTTTTAATGACTTATTTCGGTTTCGTTTTTCTTATCGTTTTCCAACTACCCATTACATTCCTGTTATTTAGGGCGTGTCTGAAAACCCGCTCAGTGGCACCTTTCACCGCCTATCCGCCCCCTGCTTCGTTCCGTTTGCTTGACGTACCCCCGGGTACGCCTTCACAAACGCGCCTTGCATGGAACGAAAATTCGGCAAAATTTGCTGTCCTCAGAGTTCTCAGACACGCCCTAGTTTATATTCAATAATCTTTGATTGTTGGAGCAGCATTCTCCGCCGTTCCATTGACATTGAAATGCCCTTTATTTGTCCTTGCTGGTTTGAAACTTCGCAGATTGCGATTCATTTCAGCATCACCGCAGTATTCCTCTCAGTAAGCTCTGCTTTCCTGCTTTCCCAGTCAGCCTATAGTCAGACTAACTTCTTGAAATTTTTCTCTGCCGTAGTTGGTGATACATCGCATATTTTTGCAAGGCAGCACTCTCCCCTTTACTCAGGAATGGAGCAGTACACAAGCATGTCGAAGTCTAAGTCGAACTGGGAGAAAATTATGAATACAAATATCATGTAATCCTTGATCAATTGAACGTTTTTATTCTTGGGGGAGGAACGGAGATTGCATGTAGCTATACTTTATGGTCGGTACCGGTATATTGCTAATTTTCCCAGGGCAGCACTCTCCCCTTTACTCAGGCAGGATGGATCTGATGATGATCATGTAAAGGTCAAATGAGTTGCAGATCAATCTACCACTCCAATTTTTTAACTGTTCATGCAAGCTGTTTGCTCCTTCACAA
Organism: Paenibacillus sp. J5C2022; assembly: GCF_025567625.1. GTDB lineage: Bacteria > Bacillota > Bacilli > Paenibacillales > Paenibacillaceae > Pristimantibacillus. The sequence goes on from NZ_JAOQJC010000002.1 coordinate 220,297, forward strand.
TCAGTTGCATCCTGAGTTGAAGGGAGAGTGAGTAGTCTGGGAGAAGACGTAATATGCTGTAGGAAAGGGGAAGAAAGGTGTATGTGAGAAGAAAAAAACAGAACATATGTTTGCAATTCGAATGAAGTTGTGTTAAGATTGAAATACGAACAAATGATTTCATTGTATGGCGGGAGGACGTAATGATGCTGAAGGATGCTTTGGAACGTTTCCAGTCTCAATTCAAGACTGAAGCAGATTGTATTGCTTTTATGGAAGAGACAAGATGGCCGAATGGTTTCAAGTGTCCCAGCTGCAGTTGCTCCGATGCGTACAGGATAACTACACGGGTATTGCCGTTATTTGAATGCAAGGGCTGCAATATTCAAACATCATTAACCGCCAATACGATTATGCACAGGAGTCGTACGCCGATTAGAAAGTGGTTGTTGACGCTATTTCTAGTCTCTTCCTCTGAAGGGAGCGTCAATGCCGTTCGATTAGCTAATTTGTTGCAAGTCACCTATAAGACAGCTTGGAGTATGCTGCATAAGATACGACGGCTTATCTCCCGGTGGGATGCAGGACACCTGTTATCCGGCGATGTGGAGGCTAAGCATGAAATATATATGAAGCAGATTATTGTTACTGAAGAACGCATGAAACAGGAGAAATCGATCATTGTGGCGAGAGGGAGTGGTCATGCGGATGAAGTGTCTGTAGAGCATGAGGCATCCGACCGCCCTTATTATAAATTAAAGCTGGTGGGGCGTGAGAGCGAAGCAAGAAAGCCGCTGTCTGATGAAGAACGGCAAATATTTGTCGAACTGCACTGCCAAAGACAGTTGTGTTCTTTCCAATTCAATGCAAAGTCCTCCCCCAATCGCAAGTTTCCATACGAAGAAGTAAAGGAATATTGGGTGGATGGTTATCATTCTGGAAATACATGCGAGAAGTATAGTCCGTATGGCTGGAATGCTGCTGCCGTCAATGCACGAATTAAGGAATGTCCCTTTCTATATCCTTTGTCCATCATAGCTGCCGAGGGGTTCCGCTGGATAAATGAGACTTTTTTCGGTATCGGCATGAAATATGCGCAAAGCTACATAGACGAATACTGCTTCCGAATGAACTATGGCTGGGGTCAGGGATCGTCTCCTTTGCTTAGATTATCGCAATTGGCATTAACTGATGGCAACAATAAGGTAGATGAAGCGGACAGTCAACGTTCTGTACGGGGTAATTTGAGCAGATACAATGCTTCAGCCGCTTAAAAGTAGATCCACACTCGATACATACTACTCAATACAAACTACTCAATACAAACTACTCAATACAAACTACAATAACACACTCAATACTTGACACTTACAATTAAGAGCTTATATAATCATTAGTAATTGTTTTTCATATGGGATGCGTTGATGAGGAATAGTACGCGTATGTTCAAGGTTTTAGAGAGCCGACGGTTGGTGGAAGTCGGACCTTGATGACGGGGAAGCTCACCTCGGAGCAGCGAGTGAAGCCGTCAACATTTGACGGGGGAAGCACGCCGAATCGCCTGCGATATAGGCATGAAGTGAGCGAAGGGCAAAGCATGTCCGACGCTAACTAGGGTGGTACCACGGGAGAATAATCTCTCGTCCCTAGCGTTGAACCGCTGGGGACGGGAGATTTTTTGTTTTGTATGCACAATGAGGAGGATGCAGATATGGGTCAAGAGGATCAGCGTCATGGTTACAATCCGTTAACGATTGAACCGAAGTGGCAAAAATATTGGGATGAAAACAAATCGTTCAAAACGTCGGAGGGTTCCGGCAAGCCAAAATTCTACGCGCTTGATATGTTCCCGTATCCCTCCGGAGCCGGATTGCATGTCGGTCACCCGGAAGGCTATACGGCTACGGATATCGTATCACGCTATAAGCGAATGAGAGGCTATAACGTTCTTCATCCGATGGGATGGGATGCGTTCGGATTGCCCGCAGAGCAGCATGCACTGGATACTGGGCAGCATCCGCGCGACATCACATTCAAGAACATCGATAATTTCAGAAGACAAATCAAATCGTTGGGTTTCTCATATGATTGGGATCGTGAATTCAGCACGACGGACCCCGATTACTATAAGTGGACACAGTGGATATTCATTCAACTCTATAAGCGCGGGCTCGCCTATGTCGCTGAAGTTCCCGTCAACTGGTGCCCTGCTCTCGGAACCGTTCTGGCGAATGAAGAAGTGATTGACGGCAAGAGCGAGCGCGGCGGACATCCCGTCGTCCGTAAGCCGATGCGGCAGTGGATGCTGAAGATTACGGAGTATGCGGAAAGATTGCTGGAAGATTTGGAGGAGCTGGACTGGTCTGAGAGCATTAAGGATATGCAGCGCAACTGGATCGGGAAATCGACCGGAGCGGAAGTTACGTTCCCGATTGATGGCCATGATGCTTCGCTAGTCGTATTCACGACCCGTCCGGACACACTGTTCGGTGCAACGTACTGTGTGTTGGCACCTGAGCACGAGCTGGTAGCGAGCATTACGACAGCTGGGCAGAAGGATGCTGTGGATGCATATCAGGAAGCTGCTGCACGCAAGAGCGATCTGGAGCGTACCGATCTTGCGAAGGAAAAAACAGGAGTATTCACAGGTGCGTATGCCATTAACCCTGTTAGCGGAGCCAAAACGCCGATATGGATCGCGGATTATGTACTGGCCGGTTACGGAACGGGTGCGATTATGTCCGTTCCGGGGCATGACACACGGGACTGGGAGTTCGCCAAGCAATTCGACCTGCCTATCGTTGAGGTTGTGCAGGGCGGGGATATTGAGAAGGAAGCTTATACGGGAGATGGTGCCCATGTCAATTCCGACTTCCTGAACGGATTGAATAATGAGGATGCGATCGCTCGCATGATTCAACATTTGGAGGAGACGGATAAAGGCAAAGCGAAGGTCACTTACCGCTTGCGTGATTGGCTATTCAGCCGACAGCGTTACTGGGGTGAGCCTATTCCGGTGCTGCATCTGGAAGATGGCTCGATGAAGACAGTGCCTGAAGACCAGCTTCCGCTTATTCTTCCTGATGTAGATGCCATTAAGCCTTCCGGAACGGGGGAATCGCCGCTTGCGAATGTGACGGATTGGGTGAACACGATCGATCCCGAGACAGGAATGAAGGCACGTCGCGAGACGAATACGATGCCTCAGTGGGCCGGCAGCTGCTGGTATTACTTGCGCTTCATTGATCCAAAGAACGACAGTGAGATATGCTCGCCAGAGAAGCAGAAAGAGTGGCTTCCTGTAGATCTGTACATCGGAGGCGCCGAGCACGCTGTATTGCATTTGCTGTATGCGAGATTCTGGCATAAAGTTCTGTATGATATCGGTGTCGTAGATACGAAGGAACCGTTCCACAAGCTCGTGAACCAGGGCATGATTCTGGGTACGAACAATGAGAAAATGTCCAAATCGCGCGGTAATGTCATTAATCCGGATGACATTGTGAACGAATTCGGAGCAGATACACTGCGAATGTATGAAATGTTCATGGGACCTTTGGAGGCGACGAAGCCGTGGAATGAGAATGGGGTAGAGGGAACATACCGCTTCTTGGCCCGCGTATGGCGCTTGTTCATCAATGAGGATGGCAGCCTGAACGAGATAATTGGCGGCGATGAAGCCAGCGATGCCTTCAAGCGTACGTGGCATCGTTCCATTAAGAAGATTACGGACGATTACGATCATCTTCGCTTCAACACAGCCATCAGCCAGTTGATGATTTTCATGAACGATGCCTATAAAGCAGAGAAGCTGCCGAAGCAAGCGATGGAACACTTCGTACAGATGCTTTCCCCAATCGCCCCGCATATCGCTGAAGAGCTGTGGGAAAAGCTGGGACACAACGAATCGGTTACGTATGCGGAGTGGCCTGCTCACGACGAAGCTTGGACAATCGATCAAGAGGTGGAGATCGTCGTTCAAGTGAATGGGAAAATCGTTGAGCGTGCATCTATCCCTGCCGATATGAATCAAGCAGATATGGAAGCAATGGCTAAAGGTCTGGATAAGGTTCAGGAGTTGATCAGCGGAAAAACGGTGCGCAAAGTCATCGCCGTAAAAGGCAAGCTGGTCAATATCGTAGCCAACTAAATAAAAGCAACCCGAAGAGGTGGGCGGCTTTAGCTGAAGAACAGCTATTGTCCGTTCACCTCTTCGCCGCAAAAAGCGTTGGAAACTTTGACAAGGTCATCCTTATACTTGGTATGCGTCGTACGGATGAGATGATTAAATATGCCTCCCGTCTCTTGACGAAGCATGTTCAAAGCTTTGGCCGTAATGCCTCCCGGAACGGCCACCCTCTGCTGGATCTGCTCGGGCGTCATACCGCCCTCCGTCAGCAGGATACCGGTGCCGTGAAGCATATTGCTTGCCACTTGCAGCGCGCCGTCGCGCGGAATTCCCGTCTCCTCGACTGCAGCATCCACGAATTGCTGAAGCAGAAAGGCGAAGAACGCGGGACCGCAGCTGGACAGATCAGATACGATGCGCGTAAAGTTCTCTTCAATTCGGATAGGCTCGCTGATGGAGGAGAAAAGCTCTTCCAAGCTTGATTTGTCTTGTTCGTTCATGCTGTCACCATACATGCACAATGCAGCTCCGCTTTGAACCATATTGGTTATGCTGGGAATGATTTTTGCAACTTTACAATCAAGCTCACCTTCAAGATGAGACAGAAGCACGGGGCTTGTAATGGATACGACGACGCTATCCGATCGAACGCTGCTCTGAATATCCTGCACGACCTGCTTAAATTCATGCGGCTTGATGCACAGAAATATATAATCCCTGTTCAAAGCGGCTTCAGCGTTGCTGTAGGCTACGTTCATGCCGGGATATCGGTCGGCTAATGCCTCTGCCTTGGCGATCGTTCGGTTGCTGATTGTCATCTCGGAAGGTGAGAGTGCACCCGAAGAAATAAAGGCTTCGATTAACAAGCTACCCATGCTGCCCGTTCCGATAAAACCAACATTCATGCTAAGCCCTCCTATACCGGCAATTCCATTTGTAGTGCTTTTTTATCCTATTCTGCACGACTTGTTCCATATGTCAAAAACCGACTGTATCACATAATAGAACAAGGAGGTATGATTATTGCGCCAAGCTAAAAACGGATCAAGCGCATTATTGCTAATTGCGGCATGTGTGATGGGAGCTCTCCTCCTCATTGCGGCTGCAGTCATGGAACGTAAACCGGCGACTGAAGAATGGTTCCCCTTGAACGATGCGGTAGCCGAAGCACTGGAGCAATTGCAGCCGCAGGATACAGCCAAGAACGAGATGGAGAAAGGAAAGCAAAAGGAGATGGAAGGTTATGCGATGCAAAATAGTGGAGGGACAGCGAGCGAAATGCCGGACGAGACGGTTAATCAAGATGAAGGGATGACTGACAGGCCGAGAAGTGTAGAGGAAGCGGAGTCAGAGCAGAGCATAAAAGTGCAGCAAATAGGCGAGTTCACTGAGAGGAGTGGAGATGGTCGAGAGAACGATAAAAAAAATTATGATCTTGCAGGCGAGGGGAGTAAGGACACAGGGCAGACTCAGGATGAACGGTTGAATATCAACACGGCTTCAGAGCTTGAGCTACAGCAGCTGAAAGGAATCGGACCTTCAAAGGCGAAAGCAATTGTCGAAGATAGAGAGCTAAACGGACCGTTTCAATCGACGGAGGACTTGATGAGAGTGAAGGGGATTGGTGAGAGATTGTATGCTGGAGTGAAAGAAAGCGTTGTCGCTTTACCGTGAATATGAGAGAATGGAAGCAAGCGTCCAACTACAGGGAGAGCTAATCGCCAATTTTAGGAGGAGTAAGAAGATGTCAGAGAGAAAATACTCGTTGGAAACGTTATCCGTACACGCAGGACAAGAAATTGATCCCACTACCATGTCCCGTGCAGTACCCATCTACCAAACAACATCTTACGGCTTCAAAGATACCGATCATGCAGCGAATCTGTTCGCGCTGTCGGAATTCGGCAATATTTATACCCGTATTATGAATCCGACATCGGATGTATTCGAGAAGCGCGTGGCGGAACTGGAAGGCGGTGCTGCCGCTCTTGCCGTTGCATCCGGACAAGCTGCCATTACATATTCCATTCTGAATATTGCAGGTGCCGGCGACGAGATTGTATCGGCTACCAGTCTGTACGGCGGAACGTACAATCTGTTCTCCACCACATTGCCCAAGCTGGGCATTAATGTGAAGTTCGTCGATCCATCCGATCCGGCTAACTTCCGTGCCGCCATTACGGACAAAACAAAAGCGGTGTTTGCAGAAACGATCGGCAACCCGAAAGGCGATGTCATCGATCTGGAAGCTGTGGCATCGATCGCTCACGAGCACGGTGTACCGTTCATTGTAGACAATACGTTCCCAAGTCCCTACCTGTGCCGTCCCATTGAGCACGGAGCGGATATTGTTGTCCACTCCGCAACCAAGTTCATCGGCGGCCACGGCACTTCTATCGGAGGCATTATCGTGGACGGCGGCAAATTCGATTGGAAAGCAAGCGGCAAGTTCTCCGGCTTGACGGAACCTGATCCGAGCTACCACGGCGTTGTCTATACGGATGCTGTAGGTCCTATCGCTTATATCATCAAAGCCCGTGTTCAACTGCTCAGAGACATGGGAGCCGCCTTGTCTCCGTTCAACTCGTTCATGCTGCTGCAAGGGCTGGAGACGTTGCATCTGCGTATGGAGCGCCATAGCTCGAATGCGCAAGCTGTCGCCGAATTTTTGGAAGGGCATGACGCGGTTGAGTGGGTAAGCTATCCTGGCTTGCCAAGCCACGCTTCCTACGATCTGGCGCAGAAGTATCTGCCGAACGGTGCAGGAGCAATAATGACATTCGGCATTAAAGGCGGACTTGAAGCAGGCAAGAAGCTGATTCACAATGTCCAGCTGTTCTCTCATCTTGCCAATGTCGGCGATTCCAAGTCGCTTATTATTCATCCCGCCAGCACGACGCATCAGCAGCTGTCGGAAGCGGAGCAGGTTGCCGCAGGGGTATCGCCTGGCATGATTCGATTGTCCATCGGTACGGAAGGCATTGGCGATATCATTGCCGATCTGGAAGCTGCGATTGCAGCCAGCCAGCAGTCTTGAGGTGCAAGTCGGAGGCAAAGAGGAAGTTCAGATAAGATTGAAGGGCCATTATAGAGGTTCTCTCACTTGTGCATTATAATAGTAGAGAATTACAGAACAGCAGCAGCGAAGAATGCAGCAACAGCAAGAGAAAGGAAGAAGCAGGAATGGCAATGAGAAATGATGCCCTCCGAAAAGATTGGGATACGTATTTTATGGACATTGCTTACATGGTATCGACTCGCTCCAGATGTCCGCGAAGGCATGTCGGCACCGTGCTTGTGCAGGGGAAGAAGCTGCTTGGCACGGCATACAACGGTGCGCCGATGGGCGTACAGGATTGCGAGGAAGCCGGCTGTATGATTGCGGAACAGTACGAAGTGCAGCTGATCGACGGCGAGGAGCAGATGGTGAAGAAGCAGCGTTGCATCCGCACGATTCATGCGGAGCAGAATCTGCTGCTGTTCACGGACCGGACGGATCGCGAAGGGTCTACGGTGTATGTGACGGACCAGCCCTGCTGGACGTGCGCCAATATGCTGGCGAACAGCGGCATCATTGAAATTGTCTATCATCGAGGCTATCCGAAGGATAGCGACAAGGTCCATAATCTGATGGCAGGGAAAGGCATCGTTTTTCGCCAATTGAATCATTATGAGCCGCCGCCTCAGGCGGGGATGGAAGTGACGCAGTGATAAGTCGGATATAACATTAAAAGCACTGTGGGGAAGGACCTCCAGCAGCATCGCGAGATGCGGCTGGAGGTCTTTTTTTGCGTTAGCAGTGAAATGGAGAGTTGATATCAGAGGGGAGTCCATGAATATGAACAACCGACCGATTGTATTGTTTGCCGCATGCTGGGTAAGCGGTAGTGCAGTGGCGGCGGCCCTGCCGTTTCGCGGTGTGCTGCTCATAGCAGCTGCGGCAACGCTGCTGGCCGTCGCGGCTGTGGCGGGCAAGGGAGCAAGCTGGCGGCTGGCAGCCGTCTGCCTGCTCGCGCTGCTGCTGGCGGCGGGACAACGGATGTGGGCGGACGCCGCCAATGTCACTTCGCTGCCGGCGCTGCAAGCCGCCGCAGAGACGGATGGACCGAGAGCGAAGTATCCGGCGGAAGCTCTCGGCACGATCGTTAGCGCGGTCGACGTCGATGGCGACCGCGTCACCTTCCACATGGAGGCGGATGCCATCCATGTGGAAGGCCATAAGCCGCTCGCGGACAGCGCCGAGCGGCTTATGGTGCAGCTCCGGCTCGCTGCGCAGCCGGAGCAGGCGATCGCCGCGGCCTGGCAGCGCGGCGACCGCATTGCCGTAGCCGGCGAGCTGGCGCAGCCGGCCACGGCAAGCAATAGCGGCGGGTTCGACTACCGCCGCTATCTTCGCAGCCAGCGCATCCACTGGCTGCTGCAGGCGAAGGGCGCCGCCGCCGTCACGGTCCGGCCGGCGGCGAGCCCTACAGCCGCGGCCGCGCTGCTTGGCCGCGTAGACGCCGCGCGCGCTTGGCTCGGCGCGCGCGTGGAGGAGCTGTACCCCGGGCCGCAGGCGGGGTACATGAAGGGGCTGCTCCTCGGTCTGCGCGAGGATATTGACCCCGGCCGCTTCCAGCAATATGCCCAGCTGGGACTGACGCACATACTGGCGATATCCGGACTGCACGTCGGCGTGTTCATGTATGTGCTGGGCAGCCTGCTGAAGCTGCTTCGTCTGCGCCGGGAGCGAATAATGACGGTGCTGATGGCCTCTGTGCCTCTCTATGTTCTGATGGCGGGCGCAGCGCCGTCCGTCATGCGCGCAGGGGTCATGGCAGTGCTCGGGCTTGCGGCCGCGCGGATGGGCAAGCTGAAGGACGGACTTCATCTGCTGTCCGCCGCAGCGGTTGGCCTTCTTCTGTTGGACCCCTACTATTTGGACAGCGTCAGCTTTCAGATGTCGTTCATCGTTACGCTGGGATTAATAGCTGGCGTGCCTGCGGTACGGGGAATGATGCCGGCAAGGCGCCGCGGCGGACCGCTATTCGATCTGCTGTCCGTCTCCATCGTTGCCCAGATCGTGTCCTTCCCGCTAACGATCTATTACTTCAATCAATTCCACCTGTTGTCCTTGCCGGCGAATGTGGTAGTCGTACCGATCGTAAGCATGATCGTGCTCCCGCTTGGAACAGCCTCCATGATCGTCATGCCGATATGGGGGACGGGAGCAGGCTGGATCGCTCAGCTGTGCCGGCTGGTTAATGAATGCACGTATTGGATCGTGGAGCAGCTGGCAGAGCAATCTGGGCTGCGCTTGATCTGGGGCTCTCCGCCTGCCTGGTGGATTGCCGCCTGGCTGCTTCTAGCGGGGACGGGCTTCCGTCTGATGACAAGCTTGCGCCATTCCCGGAACTCGCATGCGGCGGCGCGGCAGCTCACTCTGCAGCAAACCGCTCCGCTTGACAATGGGAGTATGCAAGCTTACGAATGGGAGAGCGGGTCGGTGCGCCGTGCCAGAACGTATCGATTCGCAGTCGGGACGGTGTTGGCGGCTGCCGTCATGCTGCTGGGTTATGCCTATATGCCGGACAAGCTGGACACACAGGCTAAAATCAGCTTTTTGGATGTCGGTCAAGGCGATGCTGCGCTCATACGAACGCCTTCGGGAAAGCATATCCTGATCGATGGCGGGGGAACAGTCTCGTTCCGCAAGCCTGGCGAGGAATGGAGGGAACGCAGAGACCCGTTCGAGGTCGGAGCCAAAGTCGTTGTGCCGTTATTAATGAAGCGTGGCGTAAAGCAGATTGACCTGCTCGTCATCTCTCATCTCGACAGCGATCATATTGGCGGGCTAAGGGCGGTAGCGGACGTCATTCCGATCAAGCGGGCATGGTGGAATGGAACGGTCAAGCAAGCTTCCGACGCCATGGAGCTGCTGCAAGACCTGCTGGACAACGACGTTCCGCTGCAAGCTCCTGCGCTTGGCGACACTCTGCAGTTGGACGCGCATACGGAGCTGCTTGTGCTGGGTCAAGGGGAGGAACGGAATGACACGATCCCGCTCGTGCAGGACCAGAACGAAGCGAGCCTGGTTGTCGCCGTCTCGCTTTACGGCAGGACGTTTCTTTTTGCCGGCGACATCAACTCTGCAACCGAAGGGCTCATCATACGTAATGCCATAGAGTTATCGGGAAGGAAGGGGAATGAACCGAGCCGCATCGGCATCGATGTGTTGAAGCTTGCGCATCATGGCAGCCGGTATTCCACGAGCGATGAGTGGCTCGCGTACTGGCGGCCGAATGCCGTCGTTGTCTCCGTAGGCGCATATAATACTTACGGGCATCCCCACCCCCATGTGCTGGATCGCGTGAAGGCGTCAGGCGCGGAGCTGTGGCGGACGGATGATGGGGGAGAGGTCTCTTTTGCCTTAACCCGCGAAGGAATTTTGGTCAATCGTCGTCCTTGATTCTCTATACGGCTCACCAATAATTTGGTATGCTGTAATGTGGGATGTTTCTCAATCGTACATATTCATAATGATTTTCCGTACTTATTCATATAAATCCGTAATTTCTATAAATGATTGCAACATTTTACGCGACCGGTTCGTCATAATGGTTGCAAGAGGGGAGGATCCTTCGTGGTAGAGCCTGGCACGATAAAAGCCGCTCAATCGGGAGATCGGGAAGCACTAATTACTCTGTTGCGAGAGATTGAAACTCATGTATATCGGACAGCCTATTATATATTGAACAACGAACAGGATGCGATGGACGCCGCTCAAGAAGCGCTCATAAGAATTTATTCGAAAATCAACTCCTACGAAGAAAAGGCGCAGTTCAAAACATGGGTCCAGCGTATCGTCACAAATATTTGTATTGACAAGTTTCGAAGAACGAAACCGACAGTATCCATCGATGAGCACGAGCTGGTATTCCGGGAGAAGCAGGATGTGGAAGATCAAGTGATGGCTTCCTATACGTTTCAGGATATACGACATGCGATCGATCAACTGCCGGAGCACCATCGCACGGTTGTCGTGCTTCGATATTTACAGGATTTCTCCTACAATGAAATTGCAGATTCGCTTGATTTGCCCTTGAATACGGTTAAGTCCTATCTGTTCAGAGCAAGGCAGCAGCTGCAAGCGCTACTCCATGAATATCAGAAAGGTGGTGTCCGGGGATGAATTGCCAAGAGGTGATGGAGCTCATGCAGAGGCAATTAGATGATGATTTGAACGACACCGAGAATGAACAATTGATGACACATATGCATCATTGTCCGGACTGCGAGGCCATGTACGAGCGGCTGCGGATGTTATCTGCCGAATTGACAAGCTTGCCCAAGGTGACCCCAAGCTATAGCCTTGTTGATGCCATACTTCCTGAATTGGAGCGTATAGACATGCAGAATGGAGCCGGCGGTTCGGCGACATCGGAATCCGCTGAGCGCGAGTTGCCTAGCGTCGGACCCCGCAGCTCGAAGCAGACGATGAAGCCTTCTTCTTCGCCTATCCGCTGGACGTTCCTGCGATCGATTGCCGGAGTAGTCGCTGCAAGCGTCGTTGTTGGCTTATTCATCGTCACCTATGCTCCGGACGGCCGGGATGACGCAGCGAATAAGAACGGGGGATTCTCCGCGGACAATAGTATGGCGCGGAGCGATGCGAAGCAGTATGCCTACGAGATGTCCGGCAGCGGCTTGGACCCTGGCGGTGACGTATCTACCGAGAGTATGAAAGTAAAGGAATCGGAGTCCTTGACCGCTGGCGAAATGATTCAAATGAACAGAGAGAACGGCGCCGATGGTTCAGGATCGGGCGGATCGGGTTCAGTGGAGCATCGCGTTATTGAAAATAATGCTGATGGGCAGGTTGCGATAACCGGCAAAACGGACGAGCAACATAGCTCTTTATTGGAAGCAGCCGATCAATATGGAGATTCTATAGCCGCACCTTCTAACGATGGCAGCAGTGACAAACGTGTGGAATCCATCGTCCCGAACGAGCGGGATGAAGCGGCAGTGGAAGATTCCGGAGGAGTAGAGATGGGCATTGCCGGAGGGAACTTCGATGAACCGAATACATTCGCTCCGAATCCTGTGGATGGCATTCCGTCTCCGGACGGCCAATACACAGCCCGGGTCGATCAGCACAAGGTGGTCGTTGTATCGCTGGACAGCGGTGAGATCGTAATGGAGACATCCCGCAAGAACGGACACCATGGCAAGCTGGTGTGGTCGGAGGACAGCACGCAGCTTGCGTATGAAGTAACTCTGGATCAGGGAGCGATCGAGAAGTATATTATTACGATTTCTACCCGCACGGAGCAAAAAGGGACACATTAACTGGGCTAAGGATGCACATTATCCGTGCGAATTGAGTATGATATAGCAATTAATCAGTCTGCGGCGTATTCCTTGCGTCGTATGACCATTCGTCAGGCAGAGCCATGGATCTGATCTGCGAATGTTTATATAGAAGACAAAGGGATGGAGCCTTCTGCAAGGGGGGGATTCATCCCTTTGTGTCATGCATCCGTCGTTGCAGGGATGTGATCAATCTGATACACTTTGATTCTAAACGGGGAACACAGTGAGAAGGGGGAGCCGGATGGAAATCAAGGAAGCTCTCAAGGAAGTGAAGAGCGGGAAGTTCAGACCGGTATATGTGCTCTTCGGCAAGGATCGCTACCGGATGGAGCAGTTCATCGAGATGCTGGCTGATACGATGTTCACTGCGGACGAGAAGGAAATGGGCATAGCCCGTTACGATACGTCCGAGACGCCGGTTGAGGAGATGGTGCTGGAGGCAGAGACGCTACCGTTCTTCGCCGCAAGAAAGCTGATTGTTGTAAGGGATGTGTCGGTTATGGCGGCCGGAGGAAAGGATCAGTCCAAGCTGGAGCATCGTCCCGAGACCGTCTTGCAATATATGGAGCATCCGATGGAAACGTCGGTCATCGTCTTCGCCGTATACGCAGATAAGCTTGACGAACGTCGCAAGCTTGTCAAGGCGTTGAAGGAACGCGGAAGCTTGATTGCCTTCCCGGAGCTGGACGGCCCCCAGCTTGTACAGTGGATGGCGAAGCGCGCTTCGCAGCAGGAACGGACGATGTCGGCCGAGGCGGCAGAGCTGCTCTTGTCCCGGATAGGCCATCATATGCAGCAGCTGTCGCAAGAAGTGGACAAGCTCTGTCTGCATGTCGGAATAGGCGGTATGATTACAGAAGAGTTGGTGAGAGACCTTACCTCGTCCACCGTCGAGGAGGATGTGTTCGCACTCGTCGATGCGATCGCCGACATGTCCATTCAGCGGGCGCTTCCGCTATACCGCAATTTGCTTATCAGGCGCGAGGAGCCGATCAAGATTGCCGCTCTTATTGCAAGACAGCTGCGAATTATGCTGGGCATCAAGGAGCTTGAAGGGCAGTATTCGCCGCAGCAGATGGCCGGTCAGCTAGGGCTGCATCCCTATGCGGTCAAGCTTGCAGCGGAGAAAGCCCGAAAGTATAATGTCAACCGTCTGGGTAAGCTGCTTGGTTCCATTGCGGATCTGGATTATGCGATGAAGACGGGACGAATCGACAAATCGCTGGGCATGGAATTGTATCTGCTGTCGCTCGGAACGGAGAAAGAGATGACGTACGGCGCGTAATCGGCAAGAAAAAAGCCCCCCGCCCACAATATTGTGGGCGGGGGGCTTTTTCATGCTGCGAAATTAAGCTTGAACAGACAGAGCGTTTACTTTTTTCGCAAGGCGCGATTTTTTGCGGGCAGCCGCATTTTTATGGATCAGGCCTTTTGTTACTGCTTTGTCCAGCTTCTTAGTCGCTACGATCAGAGCAGCTTTAGCTGCTTCGACGTCAGCGCCAACGATCGCTTGGTCAGCAGTTTTTACGGCTGAACGAAGCGAAGATCTTTGAGATGCATTCAGAGCGCGACGCTTCTCGCTCGTTTTAACGCGTTTAATAGCGGATTTGATGTTTGGCATGGAATTCACCTCCTACAGAATACTGTGCAAGTAAAACGTATCTCTTAAAGCATTCGCTTCACTGTAAATGTCGATTTCTCGCAAGCGAAAAACCTAGTCAACACAACTTAAAATATATTATCATGCGCAAGGCCAAAAAGCAAGAGGATAGCTCAAACCTCAAGAGTAGCTACGATGTGTGTAATTTGATCTGAAATCGCTTTCACATTTGACTTTGGCTGAATTGGAGAGCATAGCAACGCTTAACTCCGATATCGTCATCCAGCAATCGTATAGAAGATAGCCATGTTCAACCACCTTCGCATGAAAAGGGCTGCTCTGTAAACAATAAGGGTATGATCCAATGCGAAGGGGAGTTATGGCGATGAATGAACATGAGCTGGACCTGCAGCAATATGATGTAAGGACAGACCTTGCGCTTGAAGCGAAGGAGATGGCGGAGGGGGGGAGCGGAGCCCCCATTCCGGGTATATTGTCGGATATGACGGAAGATGACGGCATCTCCATTACGAGACTTCATGTGCAGAATGAACAGGGATCGCAGGCGATTGGCAAAATTATCGGCCAATACGTGACACTGGAGGTGCCCGGATTGCGGAGCGGCGACACCGGCTTGCAGGATCGGGTGGCTACGCATATGGCGAAGGAGTTCGAGGCCTTCCTGGATAGGCTGTCCATCGGCAAGCAATCGCGTGTGTTGATCGTCGGTCTCGGCAATTGGAACGTCACACCGGATGCGCTTGGACCTCTAGTCGTAGAAAATGTAATGGTTACCCGACATTTCTTCGAGCTGATGCCGGATCAAGTCGCACCGGGTTACCGTTCTGTCAGTGCTGTTGCACCGGGCGTGCTGGGTATTACCGGCATCGAGTCCAGCGAGATCGTACACGGTATCGTAGAGCAGTCGAAGCCTGATCTGGTCATTGCGATCGATGCGCTTGCATCCAAGGCGCTGGAACGCGTCAACACGACGATACAGATCGCCGACACCGGCATTCATCCCGGTTCCGGCATCGGCAATAAGCGCAAAGGTCTGACTGAGGATATCCTTGGCGTGCCCGTCATCGCGATTGGCGTTCCTACAGTTGTGTATGCTTCCACCATCGTGAACAATGCATTTCAAATGATGCAGAATCATCTGGAGCAGCAGAACGGCGATACGGATAAAATCTTCGGCTTGATGAACCAGATGGGCGACAATGAACGGCTCATGCTGGTAAAAGAAGTGCTGAATCCGATGGGGCACGATCTGCTCGTTACGCCGAAGGAAGTAGATCAGTTTATCGAGGACATCGCCAACATTATTGCGAGCGGCTTGAACGCGGCCTTGCATGATGCTGTCGATACAGATAACGTGGCTGCTTATACGCATTAAGTATCAAATGACATTCTAATATGACCCGTTTGCCCGTTCGAGGCATACGGGTTTTTCAAATTAGTCTATTGAAAATTCGGTTCTACCAGCTCTACGTTCCTCATAGATTGATAGTAACTAGATTATGAGGTAGCGGAAAGGAGCGTTAAACTTCATGTGGAAGCAAAGCGCAGTGCAGATTAAGGGCTTGGAGTGGAATGGCGGGAGGAAGCTGAAGGAATTGCTAATGACGGGGAAGGCATTTGCGGTGCTTTCCCTTTGTTCCATGCTGTTTTTTATATTGCTGGGTGTGGTCGGCATGATCTATGAGAAGTCATCCCAATCTGCTATGCATTCTATGAAAGGCTTGGCGGCTTCTGTATCAAGCGGCTTGTTGGGGGACATGCTGGAAATGGAGGTGCCCTCGTTTCGAAGCGATCTGCCCTCGGAGGCATTCTCGGGCAAGGATGTCGGCATATTCCTGATGCGCTCCCTGACGGATGTTAATCCGGCCGAACCGCGAAGCATGCTTGCCGGAGAGCTTCCAGGCATGAAGGGCAACGATGCTTTCCTGATTCGCAAGGGGAGCGGTACGGATACGACGGTCGGTCCGCAAGATCGGGCGCCGATTGCTTACAATCCGCTTGAGGGGCTGGAGGAAGAGAACGGGACGGAATTGGTGGTGGGTGAAGACGGAGTTGTCGACGATCAATCGACAACAGGCAACGATGCCGAGGATGCTGTCGCTGAGCCTTCCGGCAAGCCGACTACCGGCAGGCAGATTGCTTTCATCTATCATTCGCATAACCGTGAATCCTGGTATCCGGAGCTTGACGGCGAAGCCAAGGACCCCAGCTCCAGAACGAAGAACATTACGCTCGTGGGCAAGCGTCTGGCAGACAAGCTGGAAGAGAATGGAATCGGTACGATGGTGTCGGATGTGGACTATCCTACGGCGATCGATGATTACCGCTGGGAGCTGAGCTATAAGTATTCCAAGAAGACGGTGAAGGAAGCGCTGGCCAGCAACGACGACTTGCAATTTCTGTTCGACCTCCACCGCGACTCGCAGAAGAGAAAGTATACAACGGTTGATATTGATGGCACAAGCTATGCCCAGGTGTACTTCGTCATCGGGCACAAAAATCCCGAATGGGAAAAAAATGAAGCCTTTGCTACGAAGATTCATGAAGCCTTGGAGGCCAAATATCCCGGCATATCGCGCGGTATATGGGGCAAGACGGCAGCGACGGGCAACGGGGAGTACAATCAGTCGCTTGCGTCTGAAAGCGTGCTGATCGAGATCGGCGGCGTGGACAATACGCTTGAGGAATCGTATCGGACGGCGGATGCGCTCGCGAAGGTCGTAGCGGACATCTATTGGGAAGATGCGAAGGTATCCGGAGGGGAGGGTAGCCGCGATGAGGCGAAATAGGTGGAAGTGGATCGGCTTCGGGGTAGCGCTCGCATTCCTTGTCATCTACGGAATCGAATTGTCAACGACCGGCATTGAGCGGATTCATGGTCCCCTTGCGGAAGGGAACGGGCAATATGTGCAGTATGAGGAAGAGCCGCCGCAATCTTCCCGCGACCGCAAGCTTGAGGATCGAATCGCAGAGCTGGAGCGAGAGCTTGATGATTTGAAGCGCGGCAATCGCTATCCGGTCGACGCGGATTCCCGCTGGCCAGGTCTGTATGAGCCGGATGAGCCGGTCGTCAACAAGCTGGCGGATTCCACCTCCGAGCTGCTCGAGAATGCTTCAAGCTCCGGCATTCGCTTCATCGCATCGTTCTTCAACGGATTATTTGACTGACGTCCATTGCTGTCCTTCCGCCTTATTGCTATAATAGGAAGAATGATTGAATACTTGGAATGTGTGGGGGATAGGCATGTCAGATGTTCGTGACCGGCAAAAGAAAATAAGAAATTTTTCCATTATTGCGCATATTGATCACGGAAAGTCGACGTTGGCTGACCGGATATTGGAGTATACGGGCGCACTGACGTCCCGTGAAATGCAAGCTCAAGTATTGGATCAGATGGATTTGGAACGTGAACGCGGCATTACAATCAAGCTGCAAGCCGTTAGACTTTCCTATAAAGCGGACGACGGAGAAGAGTATTTGCTTAATCTCATCGATACGCCCGGGCATGTCGACTTCACGTACGAGGTATCCCGCAGCTTGGCGGCATGCGAAGGAGCGCTGCTTGTCGTCGATGCGGCGCAAGGCATCGAAGCCCAGACGCTCGCCAATGTATATCTGGCGCTGGACAACAACCTGGAGATCCTTCCCGTCATTAACAAGATCGACTTGCCAAGCGCCGAGCCTGAACGAGTCAAGGGCGAGATCGAAGATGTGATCGGACTGGATGCCAGCGAAGCTGTGCTTGCGTCCGCGAAGGCGGGCATCGGCATTAAGGAGATTCTGGAGCAAGTCGTGCAGAAGGTTCCTGCGCCTACCGGCGATCCGGATCAACCGCTTAAGGCGCTGATCTTCGATTCCCATTACGATGCGTACAAGGGCGTTATCGTCTATGTCCGCGTAATGGACGGAAGCATCTCGGCAGGCAAGAAGATACGCTTCATGGCGACAGGCGCGGAGTTCGAGGTTATTGAAGTCGGGGCATTCAAGCCTAGAATGACTATCGTGGACGAGCTTGCAGTCGGCGACGTCGGATTCGTTATCGCCGGCATCAAGAACGTGAAGGATACACGCGTAGGCGATACGATTACGGAAGCGAAGCGGCAAGCGTCGGAAGCGCTGCCGGGCTATCGTCGCATTAATCCGATGGTATTCTGCGGTCTGTACCCGATCGATTCGCAGGATTATAACGATCTGCGCGATGCGTTGGAGAAGCTGGAGCTTAACGACGCGTCGCTCACGTACGAGCCTGAATCCTCTACGGCTCTAGGCTTCGGCTTCCGCTGCGGCTTCTTAGGTCTGCTCCATATGGAGATTATTCAAGAGCGTATCGAGCGCGAGTTCAATATTCCGCTCATTACGACGGCGCCTAGCGTTATCTATAAGGTCACTTTGACCAGCGGAGAGACGATTCAGATCGACAATCCGTCGAATTATCCGGAAGCGGGCAAGCTTGAATCCGTGGAGGAGCCTTATGTGAAGGCCAGCATCATCGTTCCGAACGACTATGTCGGTGCGATTATGGAGCTGTGCCAGAACAAGCGCGGCGAGTTCGTCAATATGGAGTATCTGGATACGAACCGGGTTACGCTTACGTATCACATTCCGTTGTCGGAGATCGTATACGACTTCTTCGATCAATTGAAGTCCAATACGAAGGGCTATGCTTCCTTCGACTACGAGCTTTCCGGCTACCGCAAGTCCAACCTGGTGAAGATGGACATCATGCTGAACGGTGAGCAAGTGGACGCCTTGTCCGTCATCGTGCACCGCGACCGCGCCTACCATCGCGGACGCGCCATATGCGAGAAGCTCCGCGGCCTTATTCCGCGGCAGATGTTCGAGGTGCCGGTTCAGGCTTCCATCGGCACGAAGGTTATCGCGCGGGAGACGGTGAAGGCGATGCGCAAGAACGTACTTGCCAAGTGCTATGGCGGCGACATTAGCCGTAAGCGCAAGCTGCTGGAGAAGCAGAAGGAAGGCAAGAAGCGGATGAAGCAGGTCGGAAGCGTGGAAGTTCCGCAGGAAGCGTTTATGGCCGTACTCAAAATTGACGAAGACTAAGCATGAAAACAAGGGAGAGCATTTTGCTCTCTTTTTTTTCAAAAAAATTTGCATGACAAGGCAAGATATGCCGCTTTTGGAGGTTGTCTATGATTCATAATACTACGCCGCGTGCGCTGTATATACACATCCCTTTTTGTACGAACAAATGCCATTACTGCGATTTTACGTCGTACGTCTTGCGGGGGCAGCCCGTTGATCAATACCTTGATGCGCTAGAGGAGGAAATGAAGCATACCGTGCGGCAGCTTCCGCCTGAAGAGATCGATACGGTATTCGTCGGCGGAGGAACTCCGACCGTTCTGACTCCGCCGCAGATGGAAAGGTTCCTCCGATCTGTGAGGGAGCACTTCCCGCTGGCGGAAGGCGTCGAATTCTCGATGGAGGCCAATCCCGGAACGACGGATAAAGATAAGCTGGCCGCAATGCGGGACGGCGGCGTCAACCGGATTAGCTTCGGCGTTCAGTCTTTCGACAACGGCTTGCTGGAACGAATCGGCCGTATACACAATGTCGACGACGTTTATCGAAGCATTGAGAATGCGAGAGCGGTCGGCTTCCGCAATTTGTCCATCGATTTGATGTTCGGCCTGCCGGA
This sequence comes from Paenibacillus sp. J5C2022, assembly GCF_025567625.1. GTDB lineage: Bacteria > Bacillota > Bacilli > Paenibacillales > Paenibacillaceae > Pristimantibacillus. The sequence goes on from NZ_JAOQJC010000002.1 coordinate 240,041, forward strand.
CCAGACGCTGGAGCAGCTGTCGGATAGCGTAGAGCGGGCTATGGCTCTGGACCTGCCGCATTATTCGCTCTACAGCTTGAAGGTGGAGGAGAATACGCTGTTCCACAAGCTGTATGAGCGCAATGAGCTTCCTCTTCCTCCGGAGGAAGAGGAGTTCAACATGTTCCTGTTGCTAATGGAGAAGCTGAAGCGAGGCGGCTACCGCCATTACGAGATTAGCAACTTTGCGAAGGAAGGCCATGAGAGCCGGCATAATTGCACGTACTGGCGCAATGAGCCATATTACGGACTGGGTGCAGGCGCGCATGGCTACGCCCACGGCTGGAGGCATGTCAATGTGAAGGGAGTTCAGCCCTATATCGACAAGGCTATTGCCGGACTGCCGTATCTGGAGCGCCATCAGGTGAGTGAGGCGGAAGCGATGGAGGATTTCATGATGGTAGGGCTTCGTCTGCTGGATGGCGTAAGGTGCGTCCGCTTCAAGGAGCAGTTTCCCGAAGCTTCGCTGGAGGAGAAATTTGGTCCGGTGTTAAGCAAGCTGATCGGAGACGGCTTGCTGGAGCAGTTCGTGGATGGCGACCATACCGGGTATCGTCTGACAGAGCGAGGCGTCTTGCTGGGCAATGAAGTATTCGGCGCCTTTTTGGAGGCATGACCGCAAAATCATCTTGAGAAAAAATTCGTGTTGGTGTATATTTATTCATATTACTTAATATGAATGCTTGCGCGGAGGTGAGGCAGCTATGCAAACGATGCAGGTCGTATGCCGGAAGGCAACGGCGGACGATGTGGAAAACCTATTTCAATTAATTCAAAGCTACGCTGAACAGGGGGTTATGCTGCCTCGCTCCCGCGAGGCTTTGCATAGAAGCATCGATACGTTCTATGTGGCGGAGCTGGATAGGACGGTCGTTGGTTGCGGCTCGTTAACGCGGCTCGGTGAAGAGCTGGTAGAGATCAGATCGCTCGGCATATCGGAGAGCTACAAGTCTCTCGGTATCGGAAGCATGCTGGTCGATTCCTTAATCAAGGAAGCGCAGGAGCAGAGCATTCCGAAAATTATGGCGCTGACATATGCAGTGCCGTTTTTCGAACGGAACGGTTTTCAGGTGGTGGACAAGGAAATCTTCCCTGAGAAAGTATGGACGGATTGCATTCATTGTCCCAAGCGGCATGCATGCGACGAAATCGCTGTATTGAAGAACATATAAGATGAAAATGTTGGCTGAAAAATGCCGAACCGACTTGACAATCGTCAAGCCGGTTTGGTATTTTTGTTATAGCGATTAGCACTCTTAAGAGTTGAGTGCTAACATTGTCGGTACGCACTACATCATGTATGGAGGGGATCACGATGCTTACTGATCGACAACGAATGATTTTGAGCGCTATTGTGGATGACTATATACGTTCTGCCGAGCCAGTTGGTTCACGGAGCATCTCCAAGCGTGGGGATGTGGCATACAGCCCCGCCACCATACGCAATGAAATGGCCGACCTTGAGGAACTGGGCTACTTGGAACAGCCTCATACGTCAGCCGGGCGCGTACCGTCGACAAAAGGATATCGCTATTATGTTGACCATTTGTTGAGAGTCAATGAATTGAATGATCAGGAATTAAAGCTGATGCGTTCCCATGTCACCGACAAGCTGAGTCAGATGGAGCAAGTTATTCAGCATACCGCGTTGGTCTTGTCCAGCTTGACAAACTACACGTCGATATTGCTCGGACCGGAGCTATTCAGCAATGCACTTCGTCATTTCAGCCTCGTACCGCTCGATGCCAGGTCCGCTGTCATCATTATGGTCACCAATACGGGCCACGTGGAGAACCGAACCATTACCATTCCGGATGGCGTGAATATGGATGACATGGAGAAGGTCGTTAACATTTTGAACGCTAAGCTGGTCGGTGTGCCGCTAATTCGGCTGAAGTCCAAATTGCACAGCGAGGTTGCGGTCGAGCTGGAGCGGCATGTTGATCACTTCGAGGAGCTGCTATTCGTGCTGGACAACGCCTTGAAGAGAGGCGACGAGCACCGCATTTACTTGAGCGGCGCTACGAACATGCTGACTCAGCCCGAATTCAAGGATGTCGACAAGGTGAAGACGATTCTGGACTTGCTGGATGAGACTCCGACGATTATGAAGCTGTTCTCGACATTGCCGGAAGGCATACAAGTTCGAATCGGAACAGAAAATGATCATAAGGCGATTAGCGACTGCAGTCTGATCACGGCAACTTATGCCATCGACGGACAGGTGCTGGGCACACTAGGCATACTGGGACCGACACGGATGGAATACGGGAAGGTCATCAGCGTGTTGAACTATCTGTCGAAGGATATGGGTTTGTTAATGAGCAGATGGTATAAATAAGTCATGTTAAGGAGGTGATAAGGTGAGTACGAAGGAGCAACATCAAGAAAGCGCTGAGACGGCGGCAGATGAAGTTGAAGTGACTGCAGCCCAGGAAGCGTCTGAGGAAGCTGTGCAACAGGAGCATGAGCAAGAGAATGCCGCAGCCCCGAATGAAGCGGACACCCGTTATGCTGAGCTTCAGAAGCAGGCGGATGACAATCATCAAAAATACTTAAGAGCGCAGGCGGACTTCGACAATTTCCGACGTCGGACGATGCGGGAGAAGGAAGAGCTGGGCAAGTACGCTTCCATGAAGCTGATCACCGAGCTGTTGCCGACGGTTGATAATTTCGACCGGGCGATGGCCGCCACTTCCGATAACGGCGATTACGAATCATTGGCGAAAGGCGTCGATATGATCTTCCGCCAACTGATGCAAACGCTGGAGCAGGAAGGGTTGCAGGTGATGAATGCGATAGGCGAGCCTTTCAATCCTGAATTCCATCAAGCGATTATGCAGGTGGAATCCGATGAGCATGAGGAAGGTATCGTTGTCGAGGAAGTGCAGAAGGGCTATATGCTGAAAGATAAAGTTCTGCGTCCGGCTATGGTAAAAGTTAGCGGTTAATTTCGCTATTGTATATACACTGACATCAAATTGTATGATTGAAGGAGGAGCACGAGCAATGAGCAAAGTTATTGGCATTGACTTAGGAACAACAAACTCTTGCGTCGCGGTAATGGAAGGCGGAGAAGCTGTAGTTGTGCCTAACCCGGAGGGCAATCGTACGACCCCATCCGTAGTAGGCTTCAAAAAGGACGGCGAGCGCGTCGTCGGCGAGACTGCCAAGCGCCAAGCCATTACCAACCCGGACCGTACCATTATCTCCATTAAGCGTCACATGGGTACGAATCATAAAGAAAAAATCGACGATAAGGAATATACGCCACAGGAAATTTCGGCGATGATTCTGCAGAAGCTCAAATCGGATGCCGAAGCTTATCTTGGCCAACCCGTTACTCAGGCGGTAATTACCGTTCCAGCGTACTTCAACGACAGCCAGCGTCAGGCGACGAAAGATGCGGGCAAAATCGCAGGCCTCGAAGTGCTGCGGATCGTAAACGAGCCGACAGCAGCCGCGCTTGCATACGGTCTGGAAAAAGCCGAGGACCAAACAATTCTCGTATATGACCTTGGCGGCGGAACATTCGACGTATCCATCCTCGAGCTGGGCGACGGATTCTTCGAAGTTAAAGCGACTAGCGGCGACAATATGCTGGGCGGCGACGACTTCGACCAAGTGATTATCGACCATATGGTTGCCGAGTTCAAAAAAGAGCAAGGCGTCGACCTGTCGAAAGACAAAGCGGCGGTACAGCGTCTGAAGGATGCTGCAGAGAAAGCGAAGAAAGAACTGTCGGGCGTCGTATCGACTTCCATCTCCCTGCCGTTCATCACGATGGCTGACGGAGTGCCTCAGCACTTGGAGATGAACTTGACTCGCGCGAAGTTCGAAGAGCTGTCCGCGGATCTGGTGGAGCGTACGCTTGGACCGGCAAGACAAGCGCTTAGCGATGCGGGCTTGACGGCGAGCGACATCGACAAGATCGTTCTGGTCGGGGGCTCCACTCGTATTCCTGCCGTACAGGAAGCTGTCAAGAAGCTGACTGGCAAAGAGCCGCATAAAGGCGTTAATCCGGATGAGGTTGTAGCGCTTGGCGCTGCCGTACAGGCGGGCGTACTGACCGGCGACGTTAAGGATGTCGTCTTGCTGGACGTCACACCACTGTCACTGGGCATCGAGACGGCAGGCGGCGTGTTCACGAAGATGATCGATCGCAACACGACGATCCCGACAAGCAAGTCGCAAGTGTTCTCCACTTATGCAGACAACCAGCCGGGCGTTGAGATTCACGTTCTGCAAGGCGAGCGCTCCATGGCTGCGGGCAATAAGACGCTTGGCCGATTCACGCTGAGCGACATTCCGCCGGCGCCGCGCGGCGTACCGCAAATCGAGGTCACATTCGACATCGATGCCAACGGTATTGTGAATGTGTCCGCATTGGACAAAGGCACAGGCAAGAGCCAGAAGATTACGATTACTTCTTCCAGCGGCCTGAGCGACGATGAGATCGAAAAAATGATGAAGGATGCCGAGCTGCATGCTGATGAAGACAGCAATCGTCGCGATTTGGTCGAAGCGAAGAATACGGCTGACCAACTGGTCTACACCACCGAAAAGACGTTGAAGGACCTGGGCGATAAAGTAGATGCATCTGAAATCGAAAAAGCAAACGCAGCGAAAGAGAAAGTGACAGCTGCTATTGCGACCGATGATCTGGAGCAAATTAAGACAGCTACAGAAGAGCTGACAGCAATCGTACAGCAGCTGTCTGTGAAGCTGTATGAAGGCGCGGCTGCAGATGCAGGGGCTGCCGGTGAAGGTGCACAAGACGGCTCCGATGGGAAAAAAGGAAAAGATAACGTCGTAGACGCTGACTACGAGGTCGTTGACGACAAGTAATAGATGCTGTTACCGGCGAGAGGTCAAAGACAGGCGTTTCCTGGCTTTGACCTCCTTTCATGCCGGCATGATATGCAATTATAGCTTATGGCGAGGTGAGACAGACTAGATGGCGAACAAACGCGATTATTATGAAGTGTTGGGTGTAGGCAAGGAAGCTTCCGACGATGAGATAAAGAAAGCTTACCGAAAGCTGGCCCGGCAATATCATCCAGATGTGAACAAGGCGACAGACGCGGAAGAGAAATTCAAGGAAGTGAAGGAAGCCTACGACGTGCTCAGCGATGACAGCAAGCGCTCAACATATGACCGCTTCGGTCATGTAGATCCCAATCAGGGGATGGGCGGAGCTGATGGAGCTGACTTTGGCGGTTTCGGAGATATTTTCGATATGTTCTTCGGCGGCGGAGGCGGGCGTCGCGATCCTAATGCGCCGCAGCGGGGCAACGACCTGCAGTATACGATGACGATTGAGTTCAAGGAAGCGGTATTCGGCAAGGAGACGGAGATTACAATTCCGCGCACAGAGTCCTGCGACACTTGTCACGGTTCAGGCGCGAAGCCGGGCACGAAGCCGAAAACATGCGGTACTTGTAACGGCTCTGGTCAGCAAGAGGTCGTTCAGAATACACCGTTCGGCCGCATGGTGAATCGCAGATCGTGTTCTACGTGCGGTGGAAGTGGTCGCGTAATAGCCGACAAGTGCGGTACGTGCCATGGAGCGGGCAAAGTGAAGAAGCAGCGCAAAATCAAGATCAACATCCCGGCCGGAGTAGACGACGGCGCGCAAATCAGAATGTCTGGCGAAGGCGAGGGCGGATTGCGCGGCGGACCTGCGGGAGACCTTTATATCGTGCTGCGCGTGAAATCGCATGATTTCTTCGACCGTGAAGGCGACGATATTTATTGTGAGGTTCCGTTATCGTTCGTTCAGGCGGCGCTTGGCGATGAGATCGAGATACCGACCTTGACGGAGAAGGTGAAGCTGAAGATTCCTTCGGGCACACAGACAGGCACTTATTTCAGGTTGAAGGGCAAAGGCGTACCAAAGCTTCGCGGTTACGGAACGGGCGACCAGCATGTGAAAGTGACAGTCGTAACTCCAACGAAGCTGACTGATGACCAGAAGGATTTGCTTCGCCAGTTCGGCGGCTTGACCGGTGAATCGACCAGCCCGCAAGATGAACATCATGAATCTATATTTGATCGTATGAAGAAAGCGTTCCGCGGTGAATAACCCGGAGCGCTTTCTTTTTTTGAGTAAAAGTTAGATGGTACTGACGCTGAATCTGTAATGATATACGTATAAGTTATGTAAACCAGAATATGCAACGGAACGGTATAAGTATAAGCTTGTGCACAAGTATCAGTAACAATGTATCTGTTGCATCTATCCGCATGTGTATCAGTATCAGGATAGCTGTATTATAACTATATCCTCAAACTGTATCCTGAAAATGCAGAGCTATTAACAATGCTATAATATGAGGTCGAATTATGAGGCCGATCATCTTTGAAACTGTTCGCGATCCCGTGTTTGACACTTCTCTTATCGTATTTTTGTATTAGCACTAGTTATTTTTACCAGTTCCATGTCATAATAGCATGGAAGTCCAAACTAATCCCATCCATTCTAATGCAGTTGCTCTATCTGACTTGCAAGGGATGTAAATGTTGATTTAGGATTAGTGCTCACTCTCCCCTTTGCTCAGGAACAATCATAAACGAAGTAATAGTGCTTACACCAAAAATGATGTGAATATGAATGTAAACCTGAATAGTTGCATTAATAATTGGAGATCGAGAGATAATTTCAGTAAGTGAAAACCGATTAGCATTTACCACATAACTTTTCTGATAAAAAGAGAATATAGTGAGGCCCGCTCGAGAAGAATGCGAGGTTCCTGATAAGAGGGGATAGTGAAGCCTGTTCGAGAGGAACGTGAGGTTCCTTATAGTAGGGGGATAGTGAGGCCGCTCGAGACGGGAAGATTATGCGTGATTTGGCCATCTTTTTGAATAAAAAAGGAGCTAAAAATGAATCGCAGCTAGTGAATTTGTGCACAATACGATTGATGCAGTTGATGCAGTTGATGCAGTTGATGCAGTTGATGCAGTTGATGCAGTTGATGCAGTTGATGCAGTTGATGCAGTTGACGCAAGTGCTTTATTTAAAAAAATATAAATCGACAAAAAGCATCGCAAAAGCTTTTATTTAGCTCCAGGTTACAGAAAGAAAATCAAAGAAAGCGGGTAGTCAAAATGGTGGAAGGCAAAAACAACATTAAGGCGAATGCAACCGACATGGAGAATATCAACTTCGCGCAACTGCCGATTGCAAAAAATGAAGATGTGGAGTTTTCCGAAGAGGCGGCTGACAACGCGGACCGTATCGCTCAGCAGCGTGCGGAAGCGGCAGATCGGAGAGCACAGGGGGAACAGTAGGTGAGCGGTATTCAAATCACAGCAGCGTTCGTCAACGATTCCACAGCACATGAAGCAGCCAGAAAGCTGCAGGCATTAAGGGCGCTTGAAGTTGGCGAGCTTCAGAAGGACGGCATGTTGACCGCAATGGTGGACGATTCGGTTGCCGAACGGGCCATGCATTTGATTCAGCAAATCGGCGGCAATATTCAATCGATGGAATAGCAGGCTCAGGATAGGAACAAATGAAGTGTATTAATGCAAGGAGCGTGCTCGGAAGACCGGGCATGCTCCTTATTTTGTAATTTGAGGTGTCTCTGGTGTACAATAGAGGTTAGGTTTCAATGATTATGGGGGGCACGATGGATGAAATGGCATGAACTTACAATCGCGACGACTGAAGAAGCAGTGGAAATGATTTCGAATTTCTTGCATGAGGTTGGCGCCGGTGGCGTTGCAATAGAGGAATCCGGGACGCTCAACAAACCGAGGGATACTTCTCTTGGACAATGGTACGAGCTCCCGCTTAACGATATTCCGGAAGGACATGCGGTTATTAAAGGGTATTTCGCCGAAGGAACGGATATGGATGATCTGCTGCTCCGGCTAAAGCCGCGGGTTGATCAACTGCGCGAGTTCGATATCGATACGGGGAACGTTACTTATGAGACCCTTCTTGTCGACGATGAAGATTGGGCGAATGCGTGGAAGCAATATTTCAAGCCGGTAAAAATTACGGATAGGCTTACGATTAAACCGACCTGGGAGGATTATGAGGCGGCTGATCATGAGCGTATTATCGAGCTTGATCCCGGAATGGCATTCGGCACAGGCACTCATCCCACTACCTCCCTCTGTCTTCGTACACTGGAGTCCGTTGTAAAGGGCGGAGAAGTAATGATCGACGTAGGAACAGGCTCGGGTATATTGGCCATTGGTGCATGCAAGCTAGGCGCAGGCAAGGTGCTTGCACTGGATCTTGATCCTGTAGCCGTATCCAGTGCTACTGAGAATGTGAGCCTGAACGGGTTGTCCGATCAAGTCGAGGTACGGCTTAGCGATCTGCTGGGTGTATTGCGTGAAGGAGATCAGGAAGGCGCGGCCTCTGCTGCGAAGATACAACCGCCGGTCGATCTGGTTGTGGCGAACATTTTGGCCGAGATTATTTTGTTGTTCGTGGAGGATGTGTATGAAGCGTTGAAGTCGGGAGGTACATATATCGCTTCCGGCATTTATAAGAATAAGGAAGAGGATGTGGAGAAGGGCCTTAAGAAAGCCGGCTTCCATATCGTGGAGAAACAACGCGATGAAGATTGGCTTGCAATCGTCGCGAGAAAGCCGTAGGTGAATGTATGGAAGCGTTGGAAAGATTTTTGTGGTACCCGCTGGAGGATTTGCCCTTTATTGTGCTGGTTTTGATTATCGCGTTCACCGTGCATGAATTCGCGCATGCCTACAGTGCGTATAAATTCGGAGACGATACGGCTTATAAGGAAGGCCGAGTAACGCTGAATCCAGCCGTGCATCTGGATGTGCTGGGAACCGCGTTGCTGCTTATTGCCGGATTTGGCTGGGCGAAGCCGGTTCCCGTCAATCCATCCCGGTTCAAGAACCGGAAGCTGATGGGCGTAATCGTCTCGGCGGTCGGACCTTTGAGCAATCTGTTGATCGCTGTAGTCGGAATGTTTATTCTCTATTTGCTGGATGCGACAGGCTTGCTCCATGCAGGCTCGCAAGGCGTGTATATGGCTCTTGTTCATTTCTTTTACTATTTAATAACCATTAATTTGCTGCTGTTCATTTTCAATCTTATTCCCCTGCCGCCATTGGACGGCTATCGGATTATATCGGATTTGCTTCCGTTGCGGATACGTTACAAGATGGAGCAGCACATTCATTGGGGCATGATCATCTTTTTGCTAATGGTCTTTATCCCTCCGCTTCGTCAATATACGTTAACGCCGATACTGGGACTCAGTACGGACATCTTCTTTGCTTTGATTGATTTGTTTAACGGCGTTTTCGGACCGCTGAATTGGCGGGACTTTATCATGGATTTCTATGCATGAACCATGCTATGATGAACAATGGAATTGAGACGCAAGGGTGGTTGACTATCGGTGCAGAGATATTTTGTAACACCGCCGCAGCTTCAGGGGGGCACATTCGCCATAACGGGCGACGATGCCCGGCATATCGTTAAAGTGATGAGGATGAAGCCTGACGATAAAATATACGTAAGCGACGGGCAGTCGAATTCTGGCATAGCCGTAATTAGAGAGATAACTGCTGATACTGTGCTGGTCGAGCTGGAGAAGCTGCTGGAAAGCAGCAGCGAGCCGGCTTGGTCGGTTACGATCGCGCAGAGTCTGCCCAAAGGCGACAAGATGGAGCTGGTCATACAGAAGGGGACGGAGATCGGAGCCTGCGCTTTCGCTCCGTTCCAATCGGAGCGGATGATCGTGCAATACGACGCCCGCAAGGAAGCGAAGCGGCTGGAGCGATGGGGGAAAATCGCGAAGGAAGCCGCTGAGCAATGTCATCGCGACCGCATACCCGCCATTGAAGGGGTGCGAAGCTGGAAGGAGCTGCTCCAGTTGATCGGCAGCTTCGATCTGGCTTTGTTTTGTTATGAGGAGGAAGGAAAAGAGCACGAAGGGCTCGGCTTGCGTGCAGCAGTGCAGCATTGGTTGACAGCCGGTGTGCGGCAAGGGGACAAGCCGTCCATATTGCTTATTGCAGGTCCCGAAGGCGGCTTCACGGGGCGGGAAGCCGCTGAAGCAGAGCAGGCCGGCGCCAGACTGGTCGGACTTGGAAGACGAATTCTGCGCGCAGAGACGGCGGGCATTGTCGGATTGACCTGTTTAATGTACGAATCTGGAGAAATGGGAGGAGTGTGACTGCTATGCCAACGGTCGCATTTTATACACTGGGATGCAAGGTTAACTTTTATGATACTGAGGCCATCTGGCAGCTGTTCAAAAATGAAGGCTATGAGCAGGTCGACTTCGAGTCGACAGCCGACGTCTATCTGATCAATACTTGCACGGTAACCAATACGGGTGACAAGAAGAGTCGCCAAATTATTCGGCGGGCCATACGCCGCAATCCGGATGCCATCATTGCTGTGACGGGCTGTTATGCCCAGACATCTCCGGCTGAGATCATGGCGATAGAAGGCGTCGATCTAGTGATCGGAACGCAAGACCGGGATAAGATTATGGGCTTCATCGGACAAATACAACGTGATCGTCAACCGGTCAATGCTGTGCGCAATATTATGAAGACGCGCAGCTTCGAGGAATTGGATGTGCCTGACTTCTCCGAACGGACCCGTGCCTTCCTGAAAATTCAAGAAGGCTGCAACAACTTCTGTACGTTCTGCATCATTCCATGGTCACGGGGCCTGTCTCGCAGTCGCGATCCGAAGAGTGTCATCCAGCAGGCGAAGGAGCTCGTCGCATCGGGCTATAAGGAAATTGTCCTTACCGGGATTCATACCGGCGGTTATGGAGACGAAATGGAAAATTACAATCTGACCAGCTTGCTATGGGATCTGGACAAGGTGGAAGGGCTGGAGCGCATTCGCATCAGTTCCATTGAAGCGAGCCAAATCGACGAAGCAATGATCGAAGTGCTCAATCGATCCAGCAAGATGTGTCGCCATCTGCACATTCCGCTGCAGGCCGGCGACAATCGTGTGCTGAAGCGGATGCGACGCAAATATACAACAGAGGAATTTGCCGCCAAGATCAAGCTTCTTCAGGCTGCGATGCCCGGCGTAGCGATTACGACGGATGTCATCGTCGGTTTTCCAGGCGAGACGGAAGAGATGTTCGAGAACGGCTACAAGTTTATGGAGGAGCTTGGTTTTGCGGAGATGCATGTATTCCCGTACTCCAAGCGAACAGGAACGCCAGCCGCGAGAATGGACGATCAGATCGATGAAGAATTGAAAAACGAGCGTGTTCACCAGCTTATCGATCTGTCGGAACGCATGCAGCTCCAGTATGCGAAGCGTTATGTGGGTGAAGTGCTGGATGTGATCCCAGAGCGTGAATATAAGGGAGCGGAAGGCAGAGGGCTTATGATGGGCTATTCCGACAATTACTTGAACATCGTATTCGAAGGTTCTCCGGATATGATTGGCCAGCTGTGCCGCGTGAAGGTGACGGAAGCCGGCGTGAATGAATGCCGCGGCAAGCTGCTTCGCGTGCTTGATGCAGCAATCCCGGCGAAGGACGCTGTATTTGCGGATGGGGAAGACTTCGCTCTGCTGCGCCGAGAAGCGCTGGAAGCTTAGCGTTCGGGCTGGAACGGAAATAAGAGCAGTGCAAGGAACGAGCTATTGCCACCATCGGATGGCGATAGCCGTTTCTGCTTGTAAGCGAATATTGATAATGGGTAGTATAAGGTAAAGACTGCAAGGGGGAAGGAGCATGAAGGAAATCTCAGCCGGCGGTGTCGTGTTTCGCCACAACGATCAGGGACAACTGCAAATCCAGCTTATACAGGATCGCTACGGCAAGGTTTCGCTGCCGAAAGGGAAGATGGAGCCGGGGGAGACTGTGGAGGAGACAGCGCTGCGTGAAATTGCAGAAGAGACCGGACTGCAAGGTGAAATCGTTGCTCCTATTGATCAAATCAAATATCAGTATGATCATTCTGCGTTGGGAACGGTCAACAAAGAGGTTCATTATTATTTAGTGAAGGCGATCGGCGGCAAGCATCAGGCTCAAGTGGAGGAAATCAGGGGCGTCGACTGGTTCGAGCCTCTAGACGCATGGCGCAGGCAGAAGCAGTCCGGCTATGAGAACAACGATCGCATATTGTCCGGAGCGTTAAAGCTGCTTGACATAGCTATGGAATCGACATAGCTATGGATTAGACGGTATTCTGCAACTTCCGCCAGAACGGGAGGTAGCAGACGGGCAGCGCCAGCAGAGAACAGGCGACATTGTAGATCGTCTGAGCATGCGCGATGGAGGAGGCGGGAGAATGGGACAGCCATTCTGCTGCTGCAGCGAGCTCTCCGGCAAACGGAAGGAACAGGATCGCACCGCCAACGTTCAATACGAAGTGGGTCAGTGCGACTAGCTTGCCGCCCCTGCTGCCGCCGATGGAAGCCAGCATTGCCGTCACGCAAGTGCCGATATTGGCGCCGAGAATAATCGATATGCCAACATCCAGCGGCATGGCGCCAATTGTGGCGAAGCCCATGACAAGGCCAATCACTGCCGAGCTGCTATGCACGGCGGCCGTAAGCGCGGTGCCGGCGGCTACTCCCCACAGCAGACTGTTCGCGGAACGTGCCATGAACCAGTCGAACAAGGCGCTCTGCTCGACGGCAGGGCCGATCGATTGCATAATGGTGAGTCCTGCCAGCAGCATGCCGAAGCCGCATACGGCGACGGAGGCCGAACGGGACGTCTCCAGCCACGCTGATTGGCCAATTCGCGGCAGCAAGCGCATCTCCTTGAACAATGCCGTCAATAGCCATGTTCCGAAAGAGCCGATCAGCAGCGGGACGGCAAGGGCGTGTATATTCAAGCCAATCAGCTCGGTCGTCAGACAAGTGCCGATATTCGTTCCAAGCACGATGCCGAGCGTCCGTGGGAACGATAGCAAGCGCGCATTCACGAGACCGATTGTAATGACTGTGACGGCCGTGCTGCTTTGCAGAAGCGCAGTAGAGACGGTACCCATCGCAAGACCATGCAGCGGAGTGGCCGTCGAACTGTGCAGCGCATCCAGCAAGCGCGGGCCGGTAAGTCGGTGCAACGCAAGCTCCATTAGCTTCATGCCGCACAGGAATATGGAAAAACCCATCAGAATCGGAATAATAATGGCATGGATCATGATCGCAATCACCTGCTTTAACGAATGAGTGGAAGGATTAGACCTGCAGCTATGCTATTTGTATGCCGCTGCCGGGACACGCATGACAAGCCAAGGCTTAATTATATGCAACAGAGAGGGAGAAGAGCCATTGAGCAGAATGGATAACAGGGTCTTATTGAACAAATCTCGCAAAAAAAGAATAGAGAACGGCCATCCTTGGGTATTCGCATCCGAAATCGGAGCCGTTGAAGGAAATCTCGCTCCGGGAGATCTGGTGCAGGTGGTGTCGCATCAGGGACGCTATATGGCAACCGGATATTGGAATCCGGCCTCTCAAATCGCTGTGCGCATCGTTTCCTACGAACCGCTGGAGGAGATGGGGCGCGCATTCTTCATGAATCGATTCTGGCATTGTCTCGCTTACCGCAATCGGTTCGTGAAGAGTGCAGATTGCCGTCTTGTATACGGGGAAGCCGACTTCCTGCCGGGACTGACGGTTGATCGCTTCGGAGAGGTGCTCGTCGTTCAACTGCTCACGCTCGGCATGGACGTGCGAAGAGACGACATTGTCAGTGCATTGGTGGAAGTATTCAGACCGCAAGGAATATATGAACGCAGCGATGTCGGCGTCAGGAAGCTAGAGGGACTGGAGGAGCGCACAGGCGTGCTGTACGGCGATTGCCCGGCCATTGTCGAGATTGAAGAGAACGGGCTGAAGATGGAAGTGGATATTGTGAACGGGCAGAAAACGGGCTACTTCTTCGATCAGCGAGAAAACCGTGCGGCAATTGCACCATTGATGACAGGCTGGGGGGAGCGAAGCGGCATTACGCTCCAAGCACAGCCGGGTGAGGAAGGCGGCAGCTTTGTTCCGGTGAACAGAAACGGTAAAGTCGTCACCTTCCCGTATTGGGACGGTGCAACGGTGCTGGAGTGCTTCGCCCATACTGGCAGCTTCACGCTGCATGCTTGCCAATACGGCGCCAAACGGGTCACCTGTCTGGACGTATCTCAGCACGCGATTGAGACAGCGAGACGAAATGTGGAGCGTAACGGCTTCACGGACCGCGTCGAATTCGTTGTCGCCGATGCGTTCGACTACTTGCGATCCCAGGCGAAGGGACATGAAGAGCGGAAGCTAAGGGCCAGCGGTGAGACGGATACGTCGAAGAAGCTGGAGCAGGAAGCGAGAAGCTGGGACGTGGTCATATTGGACCCGCCCGCATTCGCCAAGACCAAGAACGCTGTCACCGGAGCATGCCGAGGCTATAAAGATATAAACCTGCAAGGGCTGAAGCTGGTTAATGAAGGGGGATATCTGGTCACAGCGAGCTGCTCCTATCATATGAAGCCGGAGCTGTTCCTCGAGACGATACAAGAAGCGGCCCGTGATGCAGGCAAGCTGCTGAGACTCGTAGAGTGGCGTGCAGCGGGCAAGGATCATCCGCAGCTGCTGGGCGTTCCGGAGGGACATTACCTGAAATTCGCCATATTCGAGGTGAGAAGCAAGGACGTTATATAGGCTACTAAGAGAGGAGTGCTGGATATGCCGCTGCAATTGGTCATCGGCCGTTCCGGAGCCGGCAAGACGGAGCGGTGTCTGGAGGAAATTAGAGAAGAGCTTCGCATCGCACCGGAAGGACCGCCGCTTATTCTGCTCGTGCCGGAGCAGGCGACGTTCCAAAGCGAATATGCCATGCTTCGCCTCGGAGGGTTGAGCGGGACGATTCGTGCCCAGGCGCTCAGCTTCCGCAGGCTTGCGTTCCGAGTCATGCAGGAGACAGGCGGCACCTCACTCGTCCCGATCAACGATACCGGCAAGCACATGCTGCTGTACAAGTTGGTGCACCGAATGGCGCCCGAGTTGCAACTGTTCGCCGGCGGGGCGGAGCAGCCCGGCTTCATCGAGCGGCTGACGGAACTTCTGACGGAGTGGAAGCGATACGGCCTGCAGGAAGAGCAACTGTTGGACAGCCGGGAATTGATAGATGGCTCGTCCTCCAATCTGCTTCGTCGCAAGCTTCACGATCTGATGCTCATCTATCGTGAGATGGAGCGGGAGCTCGGCGGCAAGTACATTGACTCGGAAGACTACTTGCATTACTTGCGGGAAGGCTTCGCCGAGTCGCCTTCCATGCAAGGCGCACGCATATGGGTGGACGGGTTCCATGGCTTTACTCCTACGGAATTTGAAGCGCTTGGCGCATTGATGGCGGGAGCGGCGCATATGACCGTTACGCTCACCCTTAACCGTCCTTATCTCGACGGAGTCTCACCGCATGAACTGGAGCTCTTCCATCCTACAGCGGAAACTTGCCTGAAGCTGATGGAGTTGGCTGAGAGCGCCGGTATAGAGGTGCTCCCTCCGATAAGCATGCCTGCCCCTGAGCAAGGAAGATTCCGGGACAATAGAATGCTGGCCCATCTGGAGCGGCACTACGGCAGCAAGGTGGCTATGCTTCAGAGTAGTGCGGAAAGCTACCATTGTCATCATCCCGCATGCGGCGTATCGTTGCATGCGGCCGCAAGCAAGCGGGCGGAGGTGGAGGCAGTCGCCCGTGATCTGGTCCGCAGAGTGCGGGAGGACGGCTACCGATGGCGCGACATGGCGGTCATGACACGTAATGCGGAGGAATATGCCGATTATATCTCGCTCATTTTCAAAGATTACGAGATTCCCTTCTTCCTGGACCAGAAGAAGAAGGCGCTGCACCACCCGCTGGTGGAATATATACGATCCGCTCTGGAGACAGTGCTGTACGGCTGGAGGTACGATGCGATGTTCCGCTGCATCAAGACGGAGATGGTCCTCCCGCTGGACAACAGCCTCCCTCGTGAATGGTTCGATCTTCTGGAGAATTATGTGCTGGCTGCAGGGATCGATGGTTGGAAGTGGCTGGATGCCAGCCGCTGGAGGCCGATGATGTCCCATTCCCTGGAGGATGAAGGCGTTGACGGCATATCTGCCGCTGCCAAGCGCGAGCTGGATATTGCGCTGGCTGCCCGCGAAGCTGTCGTTCCCTTGCTTCGCAGGTTCGAGCAAGGGCTTCGGAAGGCGACAACGGTACAAGAGATGTGCGAAGCGCTCTACAGGCTGCTGGATCATTCCGATGCGGCTGACCGCCTGGAGCGATGGAGCCGGCAAGACATGGAGAGGGGCGACGCGCAATCCGCGCGAAGTCATCGCCAGCTGTGGGACGGCGTCATGGCACTGCTGGACCAGCTGGTTGAACTGGCTGGCGAGGAGCGCGTAGCGCCTGAGTTATTCGCTGGGATGATCGAGGCCGGGCTGGACAGCCTGAAGCTGGCGTCGGTCCCTCCCGCACTGGATCAGGTGCTGGTGGGCAGCATGGACCGCACCCGCTCCGCCGGAGTGCAGGTATGCTATCTGCTGGGCGCCAATGACGGCACATTGCCTATGCGCGTGAAGGAAGACGGCATATTGACAGAGCCTGAGCGGGAGCAACTGGCGGAGACCGGGCTGCAGATGGCGCCGGGAGCGCGCAGAAGGCTTCTGGATGAACGATTTATGATCTACAATGCATTGACGACGCCAAGCAAGCATCTCTGGCTGAGCTGGGCAGGCGCGGATGAGGAGGGGAAGGGATTGCTCCCCTCTGAGATCGTGCGGCAGATGAAAGCGATGTTCCCCGGCATTCCCATTCATACGGAAGTGCTTGCTCCCGAAGCGGATATGCCGCCTGAAGAGCAGACGGCATTCCTGCAGCATCCCGAGCGCTCTATATCCCATCTCATCGTCAAGCTGCGGGAGTGGCATCAAGGCGGGGATATCGCTCCTCTATGGTGGGGACTGTACAATTGGTACGCCGTCAGACCCCAATGGCAGCAGAAGCTTGGCGTGCTGGTATCTTCGCTTGTGCATCACAACAGGGAGAACAATTTGTCGATCGCGACAGCAAGCCAGTTGTTCGGCGAGCGCATGCAGGTGAGTGTCTCGCGGATGGAGCGCTTCGTCTCGTGTTCGTTCCAGCACTTCGCCATCCACGGACTGAAGCTGAAGGAGCGCAGGCTGTATCGGCTGGGAGCGCCGGATATGGGCCAGCTGTTCCATGCTGCGCTAAGCGGACTGGCGAAGGAGCTCGGGCCGCGCTGGGGCAAGCTGAGCCGTCAAGAAATCAAGGCGGAGGCCGACAGAACGGTCGGCGAGCTGGTACCCAAGCTGCAATCGGAAATACTGCTCAGCAGCAGCAGATTCCAGTTCGTCGCACGGAAATTGAAGGATATCGTCGCACAGGCGGCCGTTGTGCTTGGCGAGCATGCGCGCCGAGCGGAATTCCATACGGTAGGCACCGAGGTGGACTTCGGTCCGAACGGGACACTGCCGTCGCTTGTTATTCCTCTGTCCGAAGGCAAGGAGTTGGAAGTGATTGGCCGAATTGACCGTGTGGATGCAGCTGAGTCGGATGGAAGCCTGCTGCTTCGTGTGCTTGATTACAAGTCCAGCGCAATGGGGCTGAAGCTGGAGGAGGTCGTACACGGCCTCTCCCTGCAGATGCTGGCTTATCTGGATGTGCTCGTTACCCATGCGGGAAGCTGGCTTGGCCGGGAAGCGAAGCCGGCGGGCGTACTGTATTTCCATGTACACAATCCTATGATGACGATGAATAATCGGCTGCCTGCCGACGAGGCGGACAATCAACTGCTGAAGCGTTACAAAATGCGTGGGCTGCTGACCGCCGAGCCGGATATTGCGCGTATGATGGATGGAGGTCTGGATACGGGGTATTCCGAGCTTCTCCCGGTTGCACTGAAGCGGGACGGCAGCTTCTACAGCAGCTCCTCCGTCGTGACCGCCGAGCAATGGGATATATTGCGCGGTTCGGTCAGAAGCAGAATCAGACGCATCGGACAGACCATCCAGCAGGGCGAGATAGCGATTACGCCTTATCGGATGGGCGGCAAGTCTCCGTGTCAGTTCTGCGATTACAAGCCGTTATGCCAATTCGATCCGCTATTCCAGGGCAATGCATACAACGTGCTCGGCAAGCGGGCGGACATATGGGAGCAGTTGGCGAGAGACTGCCAAGAGGAGGTGGAGCGTCATGACCGTGCGGAAGCCGGCGAACAGCATATGGACGGATGACCAGTGGAAAGCGATTGTGACGGAAGGGGCCAATGTGCTGGTTGCCGCTGCGGCGGGTTCCGGCAAGACAGCCGTTCTTGTCGAACGTATCATTCGAAAAATATCGTCCCATACCGACGTAGACAGACTGCTCGTAGCTACCTTCACGAAGGCTGCCGCTGCGGAGATGAAGGAGCGTATTACGGTAGCGCTGGAGAAGGGACTGGAGCAGCAGCCGGACAATGAGCATTTGCGTCGTCAGCTTGCGCTGATGGGACGGGCTTCCGTCACGACGCTTCATTCCTTCTGCCTGGATGTCATCCGCCGCTATTATCCGATTATCGGACTTGATCCCGGTTTTCGAATCGCCAATGAGACAGAGAGCGAGTTGATTCGGCTGGAAGTGCTGGATGAGCTGTTCGAGCAGAAGTACGAGCAAGCCGGCGACGGCGGAGCGTTCCTTCGTCTGGCGGACTGCTATGGCGGTGAGCGAGGCGACGAGCCGCTGTACGAGCTGGTGCAAAGCCTGTACGACTTCGCCCAGAGCCATCCGTGGCCGGAGCATTGGCTGCGGGAGACAGCGGCCGCTTATAAGCTTGACAGTCTGGAGCAGTTGGAAGCGAGCGAATGGACCCTGAGTGTAAAACGGGATGTCCGATTGACACTTGAGGGGGCGGAATCGCTGCTGCGTCAGGCGCTCGCCATTGCGGCGCGTCCTGGTGGGCCTGATCCGTATGCAGCGACACTGGTAGAGGATCTGCAGGTGGTGTTGCATCTGCAGGAGGTCGTCGCACGTGAGCCGTGGAGCAAGTGGGAGCCTTATTTCAACAGCGCCGCGTTCGGCAGGTTGAAGCCGATGCGGGGTGAGCAATATGACAAGTCACTGCAAGAAGCGGCGAAGGAGCTGCGCGACAAGGCGAAGGACTTGCTTTCCTCCACTTTGTCGGAGCTGTTCGGCCGCGGCGCGGAGGAGTTCCTGCATGAGCTGCAGGAGCTCGGCACATTAATGGGAGCGTTATCGGAGCTGGTCATCGCATTCGGCGAGCGGTACGAGGAAGCGAAGCGGAGCAAAGGGCTGCTGGACTTCGGCGATCTGGAGCATTACTGTCTGCGTATATTGCGGGACCCGTCATCCCAGCCGGATCGACTTGTTCCCTCTGAGGCTGCCCTGTCTTACAGGGAACAGTTCGATGAGGTATTGCTGGACGAATATCAAGATACGAATCTGGTGCAGGAATCCATCGTAACGCTTATTGCCCGTCAGAGCAGCGGCAACCTGTTCATGGTTGGCGATGTCAAGCAGAGCATCTACCGCTTCCGACTGGCAGAGCCCAATCTGTTCCTGCAAAAATACAAATCGTACAGAAGCAGCAGCGATTCCGGAATGCTTAAGCATGAGGATGAGGAAACGGCTCCGGGGGTAAGAATCGATCTGGCCCGTAACTTCCGCAGCAGAAGCGAGGTAGTCGACGGCGTGAATGCTGTGTTCCGTTCCATCATGAGAGAAAGCGTGGCAGAGATGGACTACGACAGCCGGGCCGAGCTTGTATGCGGCGCCGGGTATCCGCCGCCGTCTCCGCCGGACAGCTGCACGATCCAGCTGACGGTGCTGGATCGCGGCGGCATGGCGCAGGCACAGGAACCGGGCGACGATAGCCAGGGGCATGACGAAGAATACGGGAGCGATGCGGACCCGTCGGAAGAAGCGACGGTTGCCGAGCTGGAGGCGCGCTGGATCGCGCGTCAGCTGCAAGATCTGATGAAGCAAGGCTTCCAAGTCTATGACGTCAAGCTGAAGGCATATAGGGCGCTGCAGTGGCGCGACGTCGTCATCCTGCTGCGCGCTACGCAATCATGGGCGCCCGTACTGATCGAAGAGCTGCAGAGCTTCGGCATTCCCGCCTATGCGGAGCTTAGCAGCGGATACTTCGAAGCGGTGGAAGTGGAGACGATGCTGTCGCTGTTGCGTGTCATCGACAATCCTTATCAGGATATCCCGCTGGCGGGCACCTTGCGCTCGCCATTGTTCTCGCTGACGGGAGAAGAGCTTGCGCGAATCCGCATCTTGTCGCGGGGAACGTCATATTACGAAGCTGTCTGCCATGCGGCAGGGGCTGACGAGCTTGAAGAGGAGCTGCGCCATAAGCTGTCGCGCTTCCTGAATTCCCTCGACCGCTGGCGGGAGGAAGCGCGGGGCGGAGCGCTTGCGGACCTGTTGTGGGGCATCTATCGGGAGACGGGCTACTATGATTTCGCAGGCGGATTGCCCGGAGGCGTCCAGAGGCAAGCCAACTTGCGCGCCTTGCATGACCGGGCCCGGCAATATGAATCCACTTCCTTCCGCGGGCTGTTCCGCTTCCTGCGATTCATCGAACGAATGCGGGACAGCGGCGGGGACCTTGGAGCGGCAAGGGCGCTTGGCGAGGGCGAAGATGTAGTGCGAATCATGTCGATTCATAAAAGCAAGGGTCTGGAGTTCCCGGTCGTATTCGCAGCGGGTCTGGGCAAGCTGTTCAATCAGCAAGATCTTCGCAGCAGCTTCCTGATGCATAGGGAGCTTGGCTTCGGCCCCAGATACGTGGATTCGGAGCAGCGGATGAGCTATCCTACTCTGCCTTATCTGGCCATTCGCAAGCGGATGCGCATGGAGATGCTGGCGGAGGAGATGCGCATCCTGTATGTCGCCTTGACCCGTCCGAAGGAAAAGCTGTTCTTGCTGGGCACGGTTGCCAGCATGGAGAAGGCACGCGATCGCTGGCAGGCGCTGCGCGATGCGGAAGGGACAATGCCCGACTACGCCATAGCGGGAGCCCGCACCTATCTGGATTGGCTGGGACCTCTCGCGTCCGATCAATTCACGCAAGAGGATGCAGACGAGTCCGGTGGGAGCGGCCTGTCGCAATGGACGGCGCATACAGTGCCGGCGGAATGGCTTGGCGCGGAAGCGGCGGCTTCCCATGAGGCAGATGCAGAGCATGCGGAAGCCGCGGCGGAACGGCTGCAAGCACTCGTATCGCTTGCCTTGATTGAAGGCGAAGAGGCGGACGAGGAACTGGATCGCAGGCTCCAGTGGCATTATCCTCACCGGATGGCGGAACGCATTGCCGCCAAGACGTCCGTGACGGAGATGAAGCGCATGCATGAACAAGCCGCAGAGGATGTATTCAGCTGGGAGGAAGGAGCGGGCCGGGCGGCCAGTTCCTCTTCCGGCAGCTATTCCTTCCGGCTGAGACGGCCTTCCTTCATGGAAGAGCAGTCCTTGACGGCTGCCGAGAGGGGCTCCGCCAGCCATCTGCTCATGCAGCATCTGCCGCTTCATGCAGACGTGGACAGGCAAGTAGTTGAGAGTACGCTTGAGCTTATGGCGGAGAAGCGATTGCTGAGCGGGCAGCAAGCTCGAAGCATCGATGGTGGCGCCGTTGCCGATTTCTTCCGCGAAGACATCGGGAAGCGGCTGCTTGCGGCGGATTGGGTGAAGAGAGAAGTGCCGTTCAGCTGCGTATTCCCTTCCGGGCGAGTATATCCTGCAGCTGAAGCGGATCGCGCGACGGGAGAGCCGATACTCATACAGGGGGTTATCGACTGTCTGTTCCAGGATGATCGCGGATTGGTGCTGCTGGATTACAAGACGGACAGCATCTACATGAAGCAATGGGACCGCGCCGCTCAGCGCCATCGTTTCCAGCTGGAGCTGTATGCGGAAGCAATTCAGTCCGTGATGAAGCGGAAGGTGGACGAGATCTATGTTTATTTCTTTGACGGTTCCCGCACGGTAAGGCTGAACGATGAACAGTCCGCGGGCGGATACGACGGGGAGGGATCACAGTGAAGCAGCAAGAGAAAGGCAAGCGTTCCATCGCCCTGCCTGTCACGCTAATCTTGTTGGTCATGAGCTTGATGGGAAACGTTCTGCTGCTGACCAAAAACATTAACATTAACCAGACGAATGCAGTAGAAGAAGGCGGGGTCATACTCGACCGCGCGAAGAGGAGTCTTGAGCTTGCACAGTACATGGAAGGACAGATGATGGAGGTAAGGGAGCTATCCACTTCCGACGGAACGGCCGAGCGTCTGGCCGCCCGTTATGCCGCTTCCAGCCTGCAGCGCGGCGGCAGCAGCTTGAAGGAGCTGATGGCAACCGCAGAACTTCAAGCCGCAGGCGCGCTGGAAGGCGCAGGCGCTGCAGCAGAAGCGTATGTCGACAGTTTCGCCTATGAGCGGTTAACCGGCATCGGCAACGGAGCCGGGGCGCTGGATGACAGCGAGCGGAAGACGATCGAGCAATTGCAGCAATCTTTCTCAGAACTTGCGGGAGCCTTATCGGCGTTCAGCTTTGCGGGCGAAGGCAACAAGTCCTTTATGATCCGCTTGTCTGCCGGACACGGATGGCACGAAGTGGCTGGTTCGGTCCAGGCCGTCATGCGCCAATATGCTTCGAACGATCATGGATTGATCGCTTGAACGGCAAGGCAATCTCTTGTAGCCAACTGCCCATCTCCGCATACAATGATGGTGACAGGAGGCTGAGGGAATGACGAATGTGAATACGATCATGAGCAACGCGGACAAGAAGAAAATATGCCAGCAGCATATGCACCGCTATGTGTTGGTGCAGACGGCGGAGGGATGGTGCGACGGATTTGTGGAGCATGTAGATGACGATATGGTCTATCTGGCAGTGCCTTGCGGTTCGGACGGGATGGACGAACGCGTGCTTTACCCCTATGGAGGGCCTATATATCCTTATCCATACTATCCGCGGCGCAGATTTTTCCGCCGAAGATTTCCACTAGGCGCCTTGCTGGCATTATCCTTGCTGCCCTTTTTCTAACTTTGCAACCGATAACGGCCGGCTGACGCATGCTGTGAATGAACAGCGTCAGCCTGCAGCGTTATTGGATTTTTTATTTTGTTTTCGTTATGATAGATAGAAGCATGATTCGAATCAATGGAAATGGAGGACAAGCACGATGGATTGCATATTCTGTAAAATTGTCGAGGGCAGCATCCCATCCAACAAGGTGTATGAAAACGACAGCGTAGTGGCATTTCACGACATTCAGCCCGCAGCTCCGGTACATATACTCATTATTCCGAAAAAACATATTCCAACCATGAATGACGCGGCTCCGGAGGATAATGAGCTGATCGGCGACATTTTTGCCGCCGCACGCCATATCGCCAAGGAGCTGGGCATTGCGGAGGACGGCTACAGGCTCATTAACAATGTGAACAGCGATGGCGGACAGGTTGTCTATCATCTGCATGTCCACTTGCTGGGCGGCAAGAAGCTCGGTTCACTATTAGCATAATCGTGAAGTTGACACTGGCTTTCATTTTACTTTATAATGAAGTTTGATAAACCGTGTTATAGCTCTGGACGGTCTGTTTCGGAGGGAGGGAAAACTGGTGTCTGAAACTAAAGTTCGCAAAAACGAAACTATCGATGCTGCGCTTCGCCGTTTTAAACGTACAATCGCTAAAGATGGCGTTCTGGCTGAGGTGAAGAAACGCAAGCATTACGAAAAACCAAGTGTAAAGCGCAAGAAAAAGTCCGAGGCTGCGCGTAAGAGAAAGTTTTAGGAGGATCCTTCCATAATGAACCTGAGCGAACGATTGAGCGATGATATGAAGCAAGCGATGAAGAGCAAGGACAAGTTCAGACTGACTACGATCCGCATGGTTCGCGCGTCGATGAAGAACTTGGAAATTGATCTCAAGCGTCCTCTGGACGATAATGAAGTGCTTGACATTCTGAGTCGTGAGATCAAACAGCGTAAAGATTCCCTCCAAGAATTTAAAAAAGCTGGTCGCGATGATCTGATTGCAGATCTTGAGTCAGAAATTGAAATTATTAGTGGATACCTTCCCGAACAGCTGACTGAAGAAGATATACAAGAGATAGTTAGGCAGACCATCCATGAACTCGGTGCTTCTTCCAAAGCCGATATGGGGAAAGTGATGAGTGCGCTTATGCCCAAAGTAAAGGGACGCGCGGACGGCAAACTAGTAAATCAAGCTGTACAGCAATTTCTGCAATAGCATCAACGTGCGGACTCGCAAAACACCCCTATTCGGGGTGTTTTTTTGTTGCTCCACTTTGGGGGTATTGTGCATTATGTCACGGTGTTTTGTGTTAAAGTAATAATATGTCCGAACGATTGAATAAATAGGAGTAATGACGATTGGAACGGGGAGGAATGCCGAATCGGAATAGGGTTAAACTCTAAGTAGCGGAATGTCAAACGGTGCAAAGGAGTGGTGGTGTGCATTGGATAAAGTGGAAGCGTGCCATTTCCGTTATGCTGGTCCTCTGGCTTGCCGCTGGCGCATTATGGACGGCAGGGAGCTTGCTGGGAGCTGTACCTGCCCTTGCAAAGACGGGGCAAGGAAGTGAGGAGGCCGGTTCGGCTGTATTCGTCATCCCGGTGAAGCATACGGTAGAGCAAGGGCTCTACGCCTTTCTCAAGAGGGCCTTCAAGGAAGCAGAGGAGGGCCGCGCTGCGCATGTCATATTGGTCGTCAATACATTGGGCGGCGAAGTGGTCAGCGCCAGCGATATCGGCGAATTAATCCGGAGCAGCAGTATTCCCACTACAGCTTATGTAGAAGGGAAAGCGGTATCGGCGGGTACATACATCGCCTTGAATGCGGATCATATCGCCATGCAGCCGGGAAGCACAATAGGCTCAGCTGCCGTTGTTAACGGCAGCACGGGAGAGATGATTCAGAACCCTAAGGTCGTATCGTTCTGGGTGTCCCAGATGACGGAAGCCGCCAAGCTGAATGGCCGAGATCCCGCCATCGCTGCGGCGATGGTAGACGTACAGGCAACTGTGGCACTCAAGGACAAAATCGGACGCGACAAGCAAGCGGGTGAAATATTATCGCTGTCGCATTCCGAAGCGAACAAGGTCGGCTACTCCGATTATACGGCTTCGAGCGTGCAAGAAGTAGCGGAGTGGCTAGGGCTGGGCCAGCGAACACTTATCGAAGTCCAGCCTTCCATCGCTGAGGAAGTGGCCCGATTCCTCATCCATCCCGCCGTGTCTACTGTGCTTCTGATCATCGGCATAGCAGGCATTGCGATTGAACTGCTCGTGCCAGGGTTTGGAGTTCCCGGCATTATGGGGATGCTGGCGATGGGACTGTTCTTCTTCGGCTCCTACCTGTCCGGATTTGCCGGCATGGAGTCGGTCGTCCTGTTCGTATTGGGCGTTGTGCTGCTGTTTATTGAAATATTCGTACCGAGCTTTGGCATATTAGGTCTGCTCGGAAGCGCGTCGCTCGTTGCCGGCGTTGTCATTGCCGCCCCCGATCCGCGATCGGGCATCCTGTCGTTGGCCATTGCCTTCGTGGCGGCACTCGTGATTGTCGTCCTGTTCGCCAGAACCCATCGCGGGCGCGGCGTATGGAACAAATTCATATTGCGCGACAAGCTTACGACGGAAGAAGGCTACCTGTCTGCGGCTTCGAAAGAGCTCTTGGTCGGTCAAGAAGGGATAGCCGTAACGCCGCTGAGGCCGGCAGGTACCGCCTTGCTGGCCGATCAACGGGTCGATGTGATCACTTCCGGACAATTCATTGAAGCCAATACGCCGGTGCAGGTCGTGAAGGTGGAAGGTACCTGGGTTGTAGTAAAAGCGGTAGAGGCAAGAACGGACTAATGTTGTCCGATATGTCCTGCCGAAAAGAATGGAACAGAAATGGAGGCTCTTGAAATGGATTTGGATCCCATTATCATGATTGTAGTCGTCGGTATATTGATCGTTATATTGCTTTCTGTGTTTCTAAGCTTCTTCCCCATTATGCTATGGATATCTGCACTTGCGTCAGGCGTGCGGATCGGCATTATCACGCTCGTGGCTATGAGGCTGCGCCGCGTAGTGCCAAGCCGGATCGTCAATCCTATGATCAAGGCGACGAAAGCGGGACTCGGCTTGACAATCAATCAGCTGGAGAGCCACTTCCTGGCGGGAGGCAATGTCGACAGAGTCGTCAACTCGCTCATCGCGGCGCAGAGAGCGAACATCCCGCTGTTGTTCGAGCGGGCTGCTGCTATCGATCTGGCGGGCCGCGACGTGCTGCAAGCCGTTCAGATGAGCGTCAACCCTCGCGTCATCGAGACTCCGGTCGTCGCCGCGGTCGCCAGCGACGGCATCGAAGTGAAAGTAAAGGCGCGGGTGACGGTTCGGGCCAATATCGACCGGTTAGTAGGCGGCGCAGGCGAGGAGACGATCATTGCTCGCGTCGGAGAAGGTATTGTTACAACTGTAGGCTCGTCGAGATCGCATAAGGATGTACTGGAGAATCCGGACTTGATCTCCCGGACGGTGTTGGGCAAGGGTCTCGATGCCGGTACGGCATTCGAGATATTATCCATCGATATCGCGGATGTGGATGTAGGCAAGAACATCGGCGCCTACTTGCAGACGGAGCAGGCTGAAGCGGACAAGAAGATCGCTCAGGCGAAAGCGGAAGAGCGGCGGGCGATGGCTGTAGCGCAAGAGCAGGAGAACAAAGCGAAGGTGGTCGAGATGGAAGCGCGAGTCGTGGAATCGGAATCCCAGGTGCCGCTCGCCATGGCGGAGGCGCTGCGCAGCGGCAAGCTTGGCGTCATGGATTATCTCAATATGAAAAATATCGAGTCGGACACGAAGATGCGAAGCGCGATCGGAGAGACGAATCCCCTGCAGGATGAAGAGGAGAAATAATCTGCGGGGAGACGACGGCTTTCGCTATTCGAAAGGGAGGTGAGCGAAGTTGTCTTTATTGGATATGCTGCTTGACAACATCTATGTAGTCGTGCCGCTTCTGTTCATCGTCTACCGGTTGTGGAAGCAAGCTCAGCGAAGCGGGCAATCCGCAACGGAAGCAGGCAGACCGCCACAGCGCACTTCGTCAAGTCCTCGCCATGAAGAGCGTACTCGTAACGAGCCCGCTTCCGAGACTGGCGGTGACGATACGGTATACCGATCAACACTGGAGACTATGAAGCGAACGGAGCGTCCGGAGCTCGGAGACTTGTTGCGGCAAGAAGAGCCGGAAGTCTTGACAGAACGGAAGGGCGCCCCGTCCCGTCGAACACTATCCGGCCGATCCTTGACAGGAGCAGCGTCTTCTCGCGGTGCTTCCCCATTCTCCTCCGCCGTTCGGAGCGTAACCGGCGAACAGGAGACTGGAATGCCGAAGCTGAGCAGGCAAGAGCTGAGACGTGCCGTCATTTGGTCCGAAGTGCTCGGTCCGCCCAGATCCAGCACGAGGAACGTGAACAGAAGAACTTAATACAGCAGAAACGCAGCAACAACCCCCTTAACCGCCGGCAGCCGGTCGTTAAGGGGGTTGTTTGGTTGTGTGAAAAATGAGCGCTCGGCGTTCCTCATAATTAAGAAATGAGCAGCATATTTTGTTATAGTACGCATCTGCGAAATAAGGGGGGCAATAAGCATACATGCGACATTTGAAGAAGAAGTTTCACAAGCTGACGGCCGAGATGCTGGATATGCCGCAAGATGTCGTGTATGACTTGCCAAGGCTAACTTTAATAGGCGACCGACAATTATATATCGAAAATCATCGGGGCGTTGTTCATTTTTCAAGCGAGAAGCTCATGCTTGCACTGAGCAAAGGACAGCTTGAAGTATCGGGCAGCGATCTCGTCATACGTACGATCTGGACGGAGGAAGTATTCATCGAAGGGGTCATTACAAGCATTCAATTGCTGCCTTAACGAGAACGGGAGGGGATTGCAGTGAGAAGAGACGGACTGGAGTGGTTAAGAGGAGTTGTCGTTGTACAAGCAAGGGGCGGCGAGGCGGAGAAGCTGCTGAACAAGGCTCTTGCAGGAGGGTTGTCGCTGTCCGAGATACGATGGACAAGCCGCGGCGATGATAAGAAGCTGCATTTTCAAACATCGGTTAGCGACTTTTTCCGGCTGCGGCCGTATTTAAAGGAGACAGGCTGCCGCATCCATGTCGTGGAGCGCCGCGGCTTGCCGTTCTGGCTTGTAAAGGCTGAACGCCGCATCTGGTTCTCCGGCGGGCTTGTACTGTTCTTCGCCATGATCTTTGTTTTATCATCGCTCGTATGGAGCATAGAAGTGGAGGGCAACGTCAAGCTGACGGAGGACGAAATTCTTCAGGCTGCCAAGCACGAAGGATTGTATCATTTTCAATGGTCATTCCGTCTGAAGGATATGGATGTGCTGTCGAAACGGCTTGTCAGCGATCTGCCGGGCACAACCTGGATCGGTGTGGAGAAGAAGGGAACGAAGGTGCGGATACAAGTGGTGGAGATGACGCTTCCCGAGCAGTTTCCGCTGCACAATCCCAGACATCTCGTGTCGTCTGCCGATGCAGTGGTAACCGAGATTATCGCTGAAGCCGGCCGGCCGGTCGTGAAGAAGAATACACGGGTGAGAAAAGGACAAACCTTAATATCGGGAGCGATCGGCTCAGAATCCCATTCGCAAATTGTTGTGGCCAAGGGAACGGTAAAAGGCTTGGTCTGGTACGAGTTCACGGTGGAGTCCCCTCTTGTGCAGCAGATGAAGGTCTATACGGGCGAGAAAAAGACGAAGTGGTACGCCGTCCTTGGATCGAGAGCGCTTCAGCTGAGCGGATTCGGCGACGACAGCTTCGCGCAGTCCGAAGTAATTACTCATCAGGAGCGTGTGTCATGGCGCAACTGGTCTCTGCCTATCGGAAGAATGAAGGAAACGGTGATGGAATCGGAGCTGCTGGAGCGGGAATTGTCGGCGGACGAGGCGAAGAATGTCGGTTTGATGCGAGCGAGAGCGGAAGTTATCGAGAAGGCGGGGACGGATGCTGTCATCCGCGATGAAATTGTTTTGCATGAAGAGTCGGACAATGGTAAAGTTTATATGAAAGTTCTTTTTGAAGTGGAGCAATCCATTGTGCAGGAGATGCCTTTAGTTCACATGCAGGGAGATTGAGAATTGTTGCAAATTGAAACGATTAAAACCGTAAAAATTCCACTAGGCAACGCAGCAGAAGGCTTGGCCGTATTCGGTCCGCAAGACAAGCATCTCAGATTGATTGAAGAAAGTATGCAAGCCTCATCCATCGCCTCGCGCGAAGCGGAAATCGCCATCTCCGGTCCGGAACCGGAAGTCGACTCGCTGGAGCAGCTGTTCACCGTATTGCTTCAGCTTGTGCGCAACGGCTACACGCCTTCGGAGCGGGATATTGTATATGCGCTTGACCTGGCTCGCAATATGCAGGCGGAAGAACTGCTGGATCTGTTCAAGAAGGAAGTGGCCACGACGTTCCGCGGCAAGAAGATTCTTGCCAAGACGATCGGTCAGCGTCATTATGTGAAGACGATACGCAAGCGGGATATCGTATTCGGAATCGGACCGGCCGGCACGGGCAAGACTTATCTGGCTGTCGTGCTGGCCGTGGTCGCCTTGAAGGAGGGAGCCGTCAAGCGAATTGTCCTGACGCGTCCTGCGGTAGAAGCAGGGGAGAATCTGGGCTTCCTGCCGGGCGATCTGCAGGAGAAGGTAGACCCCTACTTGCGGCCTTTGTACGATGCGCTGCATGATGTGCTTGGACCCGATCAGACGGTGAAAGCGATGGAGCGAGGCATGATTGAAGTCGCGCCGCTCGCTTATATGCGGGGACGGACGCTGGATGACTCTTTTATTATATTGGACGAAGCTCAGAATACGACGCCCGAGCAGATGAAAATGTTCCTGACGCGCCTTGGATTCGGCTCCAAAATGGTCATTACCGGCGATGTAACCCAAATTGACTTGCCGCGCGGCAAAAACTCCGGCTTGGTGGAGGCGCAGCGCATACTGAAGTCCATAGACGAAATAGGCTTGATCTACTTCTCGGAGCAGGATGTCGTCCGTCATTCCCTCGTGCAGAAGATTATAACAGCTTACGACCGGGATGCAGAGATGAAAGCCTAGAGGAGGGTTGGAAGCGGCATGAACGAGAAAGGGACAACAAAGTCCGGGAATGTCCGGCCTGCCAAAACTTCCGGCTGGAGACAAAGTCCGGCTGTCAGATGGCTGCTTATGGGGCTGTTTGTGCTACTGTTTTATTTCAGCCTGTCGCCTCACGTCATTCCGGAAACCTATGACATCTCGGAAGGCTCCGTTAGCGAGAAGGACATCAAGGCGCCATTCCAGATTAAAGACGAGAAAGCGACCAGGCAAGCGGAAGAGGAAGCGGCGGGGAGAATTGAAGACAGTTATTCCAACGTCTCGCTTCGGAACGAGCAGTTGGTGGAGCAAATATTGTACCGGATCGAACAGCTGAACGCCGACGATCAAGTGACGACCGAGAACAAAATTGATATTTACCGTTCCGAAATACCGAGAAAGTACGGCGATCATATCGATTTGTTCGTGAAGAATAACCGCGGCAAAGGTACATACAGCGATTCCTTGCTGGAGGAAATGTCGTATGTGACCAAGGAGCAGCAGTACACGATCCCGGAAGAGACATTCTACAAGATGCCTCAGCTTACTTCGGAGCAGCTAGGCGAGATGCGGGATGTCGCGAAAGAGATCGTGCGCAAGCTGACAATCGAGCCGTTGAGGGATGCGGAGACGGCCAGAATGCAAGTGGCCGAGCTGGTCAACGGCAGCTCGATCTCGCAACGCACCGCCAGGGAAATCGTGCAGGAACTGGCGCGTTTCTCCATTATGCCGAATAAATTCCTGGATAAGGAAGCGACGGACGAAGCCAGGGTGCAAGCGAAGCAGAATACGCCTCCGGTCGTCATTAAAGAAGGAGATATCATCGTCAAGCACGGAGAGACGATTACCCCGGAGCTGTACAAGCTGCTGTCCGACGCCAATCTGCTTCAGGACAAGCGCCATTACTGGCCGCAAGCAGGATTGCTTATTCTGTCGCTGATGTTCGTGCTGGTGCTGTACGCTTACTTGCATCAATCCGGCGGCATCAGCGGCTTGAAGCCGAAGTACAGCAACGCCCAGCTGCTGATGCTATGGCTCATATTCCTGATCAATATCATTACGATTCAGATCATTGCACTTACGCAGACGGATTCCGCCCATTATGCCGGTTATCTGGCACCTGCGGCATTGGGAGCGATGCTGATTACGCTGCTGTTGGATATGCATTTGGCCGTTATCGGCTCCTTTATTTTTGCCGTGATGGGGAGCATGATTTTGAATACCGGCCAAGGCCACATTTTCGATTTCAAATACGGCTTCTTCATTATCGTCATATCGCTTGCAGCCGTATTCTCTATTCATCGGGCGAGCCAGCGATCGGCCATATTGAAGGCTGGCATTATGGTGAGTCTGTTCGGTTCGCTGGCGGTTATGGTCACGCTCATGATGTCGGAGCAGATGGACCGGATTCCGTTCATCTATTCCATTACGTTCGCCTTCGCAGGAGGCTTGCTGACAGCGGTGCTGGTCATCGGACTGATGCCATTCTTCGAGATCACATTCGGCATTCTGTCGGCTCTGAAGCTGGTGGAGCTGTCCAATCCCAATCACCCGCTGCTGCGCAAGCTGCTTACCGAGACGCCTGGAACGTATCATCACAGCGTCATGGTAGGCAACCTGTCGGAAGCTGCTGCGGAGTCGATCGGAGCGGACGGGCTTCTGTGCCGGGTAGGCTCCTTCTACCACGATATCGGCAAGACGAAGCGTCCGAATTACTTCATCGAGAATCAGTCCAATATCGAGAATCCGCATGACACGATCGACCCCAAGCTGAGCAAGTCGATTATCGTTGCCCATGCGCGGGATGGAGTAGACATGCTGAAGGGGTATAATATCCCTAAGCCGATTCGCGATATTGCGGAGCAGCATCATGGTACGACATCGCTGAAATTCTTCTACCACAAGGCGCTTAAGCAAGCCGAGGAAGCGGGCGTAGAGCCGGACTTTACAGAGGACGACTTCAGATATCCGGGTCCCAAGGCGCAATCCAAGGAGGCGGCAGTGGTCGGCATCGCGGACTGTGTGGAAGCTGCCGTACGTTCCTTGCGCAGCCCGACTGTGGATCAGGTGGAAGCGATGATCAACAAAATTATCAAGAGCAGGCTGGATGACAATCAATACAACGAATGCGACCTTACGCTGAAGGAACTGGACAAGATCGCCCAGTCGCTCAAGGAAAGCATAATTGGTATCTTCCATTCCCGCATCGAATATCCGGAAGATGTGAAGACGAAGGAGTGAATGAATTGAGCTTGAGACTGGATTGGAGCAACGAACAGGATAAAATTGAAATACCGGAAAATATGGTGGACAAGCTTGAGCAGCTGCTGACGCTTGCAGGTGCTGCGGAAGGTCTCACGGACGGCGATGTGGCGTTGACCTTCACGGATGACGATGGCATTCATTCGCTTAATCGTGAATATCGCGGCATTGACAGGCCTACCGATGTGTTGTCCTTCGCTATGCAGGACGATGGCGTGGAAGAGCTGGACATCGTGTTCGAAGTGGAGAGCGAAGACGAAGCGGACCCCATCAGCGGCATGCTCGGGGACATTATCATATCGGTGGAGCGCGCCGTTGCCCAGAGTGAGGAATACGGACATTCCCTGGAGCGGGAGCTTGGCTTCCTGTTCGTTCACGGATTCCTGCATTTGTTGGGCTACGATCATGAGGACGAGCAAGCGGAAGCCGTCATGACCGCCAAGCAAGAAGAAGTGCTGCGGCAAGCCGGCTTGACAAGATAATGAAGGCGTTAATACGCAGTGTGGGACTGGCATTGTCGGGCATCCGCCATTCCATTGCGACTCAGCGGCATATGCAAATTCATTGCATAGCCGCTTTCCTTGTCTTTATAGCGGGAATGATGCTGTCTCTGAATGCATTGGAATGGGCGCTGATTGCCATGGCGGTAGGGATGGTCATCTCTGCAGAAGTGATGAACACGGCAGTTGAGAATGCGGTCGATCTTGCTTGTCCCGAGCGTCACCCTCTGGCGAAGATCGCCAAGGACTGTGCGGCCGGGGCGGTGCTCATCTGTGCAATAGCGGCCGTCATCATCGGATTATTGGTGATGGGCCCCCCGCTATGGCAATTACTGACTGGCAGTTGAAGGAGAGTGACTGTAAGATGAAGAACAATTATATAGGGTTGAGCGACGATTACCAAGCGTTGCTTGAGGAAGCGGCGGAAGCCAGAGAGAGAGCGTACACTCCCTATTCGCAATTCCAGGTAGGGGCTGCGCTGCTGGATTGCGACAATAACGTACACCGGGGCTGCAACGTCGAGAATGCCGCCTACGGACCGACCAACTGCGCGGAGCGTACAGCGTTATTCCGGGCGATCGCAGACGGAAGGCTGGCGGGACAATTCAAGGCTATCGCCGTCGTGGGCGATACGGATGAGCCGATTACGCCGTGCGGCGTATGCCGGCAAGTGCTGGTGGAGCTGTGTCCGCCGGACATGCCGGTCATTATGGGCAATTTGCATGGAGAATGGGAAGTGAAGACAGTTGCGGAACTGCTGCCTGGAGCGTTCACGCCGCTGTCTCTGCATAAGGAGGAGCAATAATCGATATGAACACATCTATGAACAACAACGACGGTTTCCGATCCGGATTCGTTGCCATCGTGGGACGACCGAATGTGGGCAAGTCTACGCTGATGAATCATGTGATCGGGCAGAAGATCGCCATTATGTCGGATAAGCCGCAGACGACACGGAACAAAATTCATGGCGTCTACACGACCGATGAGCTGCAAATCGTCTTTCTGGACACGCCGGGCATCCACAAGCCGCAATCCAAGCTGGGCAATTATATGAATCAATCGGCGGAGAGCGCGCTTAAGGAAGTGGATGCGGTCATGTTCCTGATCGATGCATCCGAAGGGCTCGGCGGAGGCGATCGCTACATTATGGAGCAACTGAAGAGTGTTCACACGCCCGTCTTTCTCGTCATGAACAAGATAGATAAAATTCAGCCGGAAGAGCTGCTTCCGCTCATTACGCAATATAAGGACCTGTATCCCTTTGCCGAGATCGTGCCGATATCCGCTCTGCAAGGCAATAACGTGAATACGCTGCTGGAGCAGCTGTCTCGTTATTTGCCGGAGGGGCCGCAGTATTATCCTGCGGATCAAGTGACGGACCATCCTGAGCAGTTCGTATGCGCCGAGCTTGTGAGGGAGAAAATACTGCATCTGACCCGGGAGGAGATTCCCCATTCCATTGCGGTTACGATTGAAGATATGCGGGTGCAGGACAACGGCGTCGTCTATATCGGCGCAGTTATATTCGTGGAGCGCGACTCCCAGAAGGGAATTATTATCGGCAAGCGCGGCGAGCTGCTGAAGGAAGTAGGGAAAGGCGCCCGGAAGGACATCGAAGCGCTGCTGGGCTCGCGGGTATTCCTGGAGCTGTGGGTGAAGGTGAAGAAGGACTGGCGCAATCAGGAGAGAGTGCTTAGAGATATGGGATTCCGCCAAGATAGCTGATATTTTTTGCTAAGGATACCACGGGTCTTTTCGACGCATCCTAATAACTGTCTGGAGCAGCATTTCCGAGGCGGAAAGGGATGAATACGAATGCGAGACTTTTCGTGGAAGTATTTTACGTTGACCGGGGATGTCGAATCATACATGCTGTACAAGGAAATGGATCAGGTGGGGGTCGAGACGCATCCGGATGCAGCGTGGGATAGCGATGACGAGGAGATGATCGCGGGAGATCACTCCGGCTTGGGGAATTAAGCACTAATGCCATATCTGGATTAGAGTCGGTTGTCATGGGGGAGAAAGCGGTATGCTGGTTCGTGTGGAAGGTATAGTCATTCGCAGCATGGATTATGGCGAGAATCACAAAATCGTTACGCTGTTGACGAATGATAACGGCAAGGCGGGCGTGCTCATTCGAGGAGCGAAGAAGGTCAGGAGCAAGCATGCTTCGCTGTCCCAGCCGTTTACGTACGGCGAATTCCTGTTTTTCCGAGGCAATAGCGGATTAGGCACATTGAATCATGGTGAGATTATCCAATCTCACCATGATTTGCGTATGGATTTGGATCTCGCAGCTTATGCGTCATATGCAGCTGAACTGACAGACCGGTCGCTGCAGGACGACGAAGCGGGAACCTATCATTTCGAGCAGCTGAAAGCATGTCTGACAGCGCTGCAGGAGGGGAAGGACCCCGGCATCGTCTTGCATGTCTATGAAATGCGTATTCTGGACATGTCGGGTTATGCTCCCGTGCTGGAGGAGTGCGTGCATTGCGGCAATCGGGTCGGGCCGTTCAAATTGCTGCCGCATGCGGGGGGGGTGATCTGCTCCCGCTGTACCAGCGGTGCGGCGCATGCTGTACCCGTAAGCGAAAAGGCTCTGAAGCTGCTCAGACTGTTCAGCAAGCTCGATATGCGAAGGCTTGGCAATATTAACGTATCCGATCATACGAAAGCGGAAATACATGCATGCATGTCCGGCTTGATGGATGCCCAGCTGGGACTAAGGCTGAAGTCGAAAAATTTCCTGGATCAACTGGGCAAATTAAATTGACTTTTATAAGCGGAACGCCTACAATAGTAAATTATGAATATAGAGCTGTGATGGAGAAATTAGTTGCGGACTGAGCCGATAATAGCGAACCGGGGACGGTGAAAGCCCGGGAGGACACTGCAATGAAGGGCACTCCGGAGCGATGAAAGCGAAAGCGGGTCATCTAAAGAGGCGGCAAGCGCCGACAAGGATGGCCAAGTAGGGTGGAACCGCGGGAATAACAACTCTCGTCCCTATGTCTGGCGGCAGGCATAGCGACGGGAGTTTTTTGCCGTAGTGCGGCCGCTGCTCTATGAATGTCTTCGATAGAAGTATTCTCATTTTGAAGAAATGAAGGAGTGGGGTCATTGAATTTTCAAACGATGATATTGACGCTGCAGCAGTTCTGGGCCGAGCAGAATTGCATACTCGTGCAGCCGTACGATGTAGAGAAGGGGGCCGGTACGATGAATCCGATGACGTTCCTGCGCTCAATCGGTCCCGAGCCATGGAATGTCGCTTATGTGGAGCCTTCCCGCCGCCCGGCTGACGGCAGATATGGCGAGAATCCGAACCGGCTGTATCAGCATCATCAATTCCAGGTCATTCTGAAGCCATCGCCGGACAATATTCAGGAGCTCTATCTGGAAAGTCTGAAGCGACTTGGCATAGATGCGAAGGACCATGATATTCGCTTCGTTGAAGACAACTGGGAAGCGCCAACGCTCGGAGCATGGGGGCTGGGCTGGGAAGTATGGCTGGACGGCATGGAAATTACTCAATTCACATACTTCCAGCAAGTAGGCGGGATAGATGCGAATCCCGTCGCAGTTGAAATCACGTACGGTCTGGAGCGCCTTGCTTCCTATATTCAGGATAAGGAGAATGTATTCGAACTGGAATGGGTGGACGGCGTAACGTATGGAGACGTATTCCTGCAGCCCGAGTATGAGCATTCCAAGTATACCTTCGAGACTTCGGATACGGCCATGCTGTTCTCTCTCTTCTCCATGTACGAGGAAGAAGCGAAGAAAACGATGGACAATGCACTTGTCTTCCCGGCGTACGACTACGTGCTCAAATGCTCGCACACGTTCAACTTGCTGGATGCAAGGGGTGCGATTAGCGTGACGGAGCGAACCGGTTATATTACCCGAGTCCGGAACCTGGCGCGCGGAGTAGCAGCGGCATTCCTGGAAGAGCGCGAGAAGCTGGGATTCCCATTGTTGAAGAAGGAGGCGGCTGAACATGACTAGAGACCTGCTGTTGGAGATAGGGCTTGAGGAAGTGCCCGCCAGATTCGTGCGCGGAGCAATGGAACAGCTTAAGGAAAAGCTGGAGAAGTGGCTGGCAGAAGCCCGGATTCATCATGGAGTCGTACAAGCGTATGCGACGCCAAGGCGAATTGCCGTCATTGTGAAGGATATGGCGGAGAAGCAGACGGACATGCAAGAAGAAGCGAAAGGGCCGTCCCGCAAAATTGCTCAAGACGCGGAAGGCAACTGGAGCAAGGCTGCGCTTGGCTTCGCCAGAAGTCAAGGCGTGGAACCGGATCAATTGTACTTCAAGGAATTGTCCGGCGTGGAATACGTCTACGCTACCAAGAGCAGCATCGGTGTAGAGTCAAGCAGCCTTCTGCCGCAAGGCTTGAACGGTCTCGTCTCATCGATGTCCTTCCCGAAAAATATGCGCTGGGGAAGCCAGGAATTTCGCTTCGTTCGACCGATTCGCTGGCTAATAGCACTGCTGGGACAAGATGTTATCGAGCTTGAGATTGCGGGCGTGACAGCGGGGCGCATATCGAGAGGCCATCGTACGCTGGGGGCGGATGCCGCGATCGGCGAGCCGGCCGAATATGTCGAGAAGCTGCGCGAGCAGCATGTCATCGTGGACGTGGAAGAACGTCAAGCGATGATTGTGAGCGGCATTCAGGCGTTGATGGCGGACAAGGGCTGGCATGTGGCCATGAAGGAAGACTTGCTGGAAGAAGTATTGTTCCTTGTGGAGTATCCTACGGCGTTGCACGGCTCATTCGATCCGCAATTTCTGCAAATTCCGCAGGAAGTGCTCATTACCTCGATGCGGGAGCATCAGCGCTACTTCCCGGTTATGGATGAAGCGGGCAAGCTGCTGCCGCACTTCGTAACGGTGCGCAATGGGGACAGCCGTTCCATCGAGCTTGTGGCCAGAGGCAATGAGAAGGTGCTGCGCGCCAGATTGTCCGATGCGAAGTTCTTCTACGAGGAAGACCACAAGCTGACGATCGATTATGCGATGTCGAAGCTGCGCAATGTCGTCTATCACGAGGAGCTGGGTACGGTCTCGGACAAAGTGGACCGGATAGCAGCCGTAGCCAAAGGACTGGCGGAGCAGCTTAAGCTGGACGCCCAGGCATCTGCCAATATTCAGCGCGCCGCATCCATCTGCAAATTCGATCTTGTCTCTCAGATGGTGTACGAGTTCCCTGAGCTTCAAGGCATCATGGGCGAAGATTACGCCAAGCGCGCTGGCGAATCCGAAGATGTGGCGAAAGCGATTAATGAGCATTACCAGCCAAGATTCGCAGGTGACCAAGTGCCTTCTGGTGTGACGGGAGCGATCGTCAGTCTGGCGGACAAGATCGATACGATAGTAGGCTGCTTCTCGATCGGCATCGTTCCTACCGGCTCGCAAGATCCTTACGCGCTGCGCAGAAGCGCTGCAGGCATCGTGCAGATTATGCTGGCCTTCGGCTTCAAGCTGGAGCTGACCGATCTCTACCGTACGGCGCTATCCGTTCATGCTTCACGAGGGCTGAAGCGTCCGGCGGACGAGATTGAGAAGGACTTGAATGAATTCTTCTCGCTCCGAGTGAAGAACTGGCTGTCTGAGCAAGGATACCGTTACGATGTCATCGATGCGGTAATGGCTTCCGGCATCTCCGATCTGCAGCTGACGGCCAGCCGTGCCGCAGCCGTGGCGGCAGGTGTGAACGGGAAAGACAAGGCGGCGTTCAAACTGACGGTCGAAGCGTTCAACCGGGTAAGCAATCTGGCTGGTAAAGCGACGACGAGATCAGTGGATCGGCAATTGTTCCAGGAAAATGTCGAGCAGGAGCTGTACGATGCATGGCTGGCGCAAGAGGAGACGTTCCGGACGGCATTGGCAGATAAGAATGCTGCTGCAGCTCTGCAATCCTTGTCTGCATTGAAGCCGCCTATTCATCAGTACTTCGAGTCTGTCATGGTGATGGCCGAAGATGACCACATCCGGAACAACCGGCTGGCTACCTTGGCGAATATTGCCGATGATATAAGCCTTGTCGCCGACTTCTCCAAAGTAGTCTGGTAACTCATAACGATACGAAAGGAGTGAGAATACACTTGTCAGATCATAAAACGGAAGTCGTCGTATATGTCGTGTCGGATGCGGCAGGGGATACGGGAGAACTGGTCGTTCGCGCGGCAATTGCACAGTTTCATCCCATTCATGCAGATATTCGCAGAGCTCCTTTCGTAACGGACGAGGCGTCGTTGCAGCGCATTGCGGAGCTGGCGAGCGAGCAAGGAGCCATTGTGCTGTACACGCTTGTCATCCCTGGCCTTAGAGATGCTATGCGAAGACTGGCCGGGCAATACAGCGTATCGGCCATTGACTTGCTTGGTCCGTTCATCGAGACGCTGGAGGCGGCAACGGGACGATCTTCGCGCAAGGAGCCGGGACTGAATCATGTGCTCGACGCGGATTACTTCCGAAAGGTGGAAGCGGTGGAATTCGCTGTGAAGTATGATGACGCGCGCGATACGTCCGGTATTCAGAAGGCGGATATCGTGCTGGTCGGCGTATCCCGCACATCCAAAACTCCGTTGTCGATGTACTTGGCACATCAGAAATTCAAAGTAGCCAACGTTCCGCTCGTGCCGGAGCTGAAGCCTCCCGATGAGTTGTTCAAGCTCGACAAAGGGAAAATTGTCGGCTTGACGATTGATGTCGGTTATTTGAATGTCATTCGAAAAGAACGGCTCAAAGCGTTGGGGTTGCCGGATACGGCTTCTTATGCGACAACGGGACGGATCGAACAAGAGCTGCTGTATGCGGATGCCATTATGAAGCGGCTGGGCTGCGTTGTCATAGACGTATCCCATAAAGCTGTCGAAGAGACTGCCAGCCTGATTATGGAATATATGCGGTGCAAATGAAGCTTCCCTCTTTGCAAATATTTAATATGCGTTCATTTGATGGGATCTAGCAGGATTTTTTGATCCGGCGCCGTATATAATAGTACGGTATAGATTGTAGAATGAGCGGTGATGCAAGATTAACAGTTACAAGCCGATTATCTATGTAGATGCCGATGCCTGTCCGGTCAAGTCGGAAATTGTCCAGACCGCCAGCCGATTCCAAGTGCCCGTTCGCATGATCGCTTCTTACGATCACCGGCTGCAGCCAGCCGAAGGCGTGGAAATTGTGCAGGTGGACCGGAGCAGTCAGTCCGTGGATCTTTACATCGCGAACCATGCGGCTGCCGGCGATATCGTCGTAACGGCCGACTTTGGTCTGGCTTGCATGGTGATGGGCAAAAGGGCAATCGCTCTGTCGCCGCGGGGGGAGATGTATACGGAAGGGAACATCGACTATTTAATGGAGCGGAGACATGAAGGCGCCAGACGCCGCCGTGCCGGCATGCGAACGAAGGGGCCGAAGGCGATGAGCGGCGAGGATGCTGATTGCTTTCAACAAAAGTTGACAAAAGTTTTGCAGAACGTGCAGGAGAACTATGACGTATAGCGAATATAGTTTACAATCTGGATTTGTCTGTGACTTTTCTCATCTGAATGCAGGTGATACATGATGACAAGTGGAAAAATTCCTGATGATGTCATTGATGCGGTACGCAAGCGGCATGATATTGCGGAGACTGTCGGGAAATACGTTCATCTGACGAAGCGCGGCAAATACATGGTAGGACTTTGTCCTTTCCATTCCGAGAAGA
The DNA here is from genome assembly GCF_025567625.1 of Paenibacillus sp. J5C2022. Lineage (GTDB taxonomy): Bacteria > Bacillota > Bacilli > Paenibacillales > Paenibacillaceae > Pristimantibacillus. The sequence continues at coordinate 280,724 of NZ_JAOQJC010000002.1, forward strand.
CACCTTCGTTTACCGTGACGCCTGAGATGCAGATTTATCACTGCTATGGCTGCGGCAAAGGCGGGAATGTCATCAGGTTTGTCCAGGAGATGGAGGGCTATTCCTTCCCGGAGGCCGTGCGAGTGCTTGCGGAGAGTGCGGGTATTCCGGTAACATGGACATCTTCCGGCCAAGGGAATTCCGCCGGACAAGATCCCAATCGGTTGAAAGTTATCGAAGCGCATGAACTGGCCGCCAAATTTTATCATTACTTGCTAAGCAACACGAAGCAAGGGGAACGGGCCAAACATTATTTGCGCGAACGAGGAATGACCGACCGGTTAATCGATCAGTTCATGATCGGTTATGCTCCTGACGAGTGGGATGTGCTGTCCCGCTTCCTGAGCGGCAGGGGATATTCGCTGGAGCTAATGGAAAGCGGAGGCCTGCTGTCGCCGAAATCGGACGGAAGCGGCTATGTGGACCGGTTCCGCGGACGCATCATGTTTCCGCTATGGGACCGTGAAGGACAGGCTGTCGCATTCGCCGGGCGGATTATCGACGAGGGTCAGCCCAAGTATTTGAATTCCCCCGAAAGCATGGTGTTCACGAAGAGCAGAATGCTGTATAACATGCATCATGCGAAGCCATTCGTTCGCAAGAGCAAGTCTGCGGTACTGTTCGAAGGGTTCATGGACGTGATTAAAGCATGGAACGCCGGTGTCAAGAACGGTGTTGCAACGATGGGAACGGCCTTGACAGAGGAACATTGCGTCTCGCTCAGACGACAAGCGGAGGAAGTCGTATTATGCTATGACGGCGACGATGCGGGACAAGCAGCTGCGCACAAATCGATTCCACTGCTTCAGGCTGCCGGCCTGAAGGTGCTTATCGCCATTCTTCCGAAGGGCAAGGACCCCGACGAATATATTGAGGAATACGGACCGGAAGCATTCTCCAGGCTTCTGGATGATCCTGTGTCAACTACGAAATTCAGACTTATATATTCTCGGAAAAACCATATACTGCTAAAAGAAGAAGGGCGAAAAAATTATCTGATGGAAGCGGTCGGAATTGTAGCCGAACTGGACTCCTCTACTGAACGCGAGCTGCACTTGAAGGAGCTGTCGCGCGAATTCGATGTATCCTTGGATGCGCTGAAGCAGGACTGTCATGAATATCGCATGGAGCTGCAAAAAAAGAAACCGCAAAGGGATAATAACGACAATTCGTGGAATAATGGTAGGAATGAAAAGCGCCGTGTATCACGGGCTTCGACTCTTCTGCCTGCTTATGCCACCGCGGAACGCAGATTGCTTCATGTGATGATGCAAAATCGTGAGGTGGCGGAGGATGTGCACGCAAGGCTCGGGGAATCCTTTCATGTAGAGGATCATGCAGCGCTTGCTGCTTATTTATACGCTTATTATGCCGGAGGCCATGAACCGGACCCCGCCCGATTCATTGAAACTTTACATGATGAACGATTGGAACAAACGGCTACGGCAATATTAATGATGGATGGCGGATTTCCTTTCGACGAGGCTGTAATGGAAGCATTTATCCATGATATTAAGAAAGTTCCCAAGCAGAGGGAGATCGAAAGGAAACGGGAAGAAATGGTACGTGCCGAGCGTGCCGGCGATGCTATAACGGCAGCGCAGTTAGGTCTTGAGATTATCGCCCTAGAGAGACAGCTGAAGAATTGACCAGATGACGTTTCTAGGGAGGAGGGAGTCGGAATATGGCGAATGATCAACATACAGAACTAGATACTGAACAGAAACTTGATCAAGTTAAGGATCAACTCATTGAGCATGGCAAGAAGCGCTCCTCCTTAACCTACAAGGAAATCATGGAGAAATTGTCTCCGTTCGATCAAGATCCTGAGCAAATTGATGAGTTTTTCGAGCAGCTTGACGATTTGGGAATTGAGGTCTTGAACGAAAGCGATGAAGATCCGCTTGTGCAGACAGGAGACGATCAGGAGAGGGATTCGGACGATTTCAATTTCGACGATGATCTTGCCTTGCCGCCTGGCATAAAAATTAACGATCCTGTCAGAATGTATTTGAAGGAGATCGGACGTGTTCCGCTACTCTCTGCCGATGACGAAATCGATCTTGCCATTCGGATCGAGAATGGAGACGAGGAAGCGAAGCGCAGGCTGGCGGAAGCGAATCTCCGTCTCGTCGTCAGCATTGCCAAGCGCTATGTGGGGCGTGGGATGTTGTTCCTTGACTTGATTCAGGAAGGAAATATGGGTCTTATTAAGGCGGTCGAGAAGTTCGATCACCAGAAGGGATTCAAATTCAGTACCTATGCCACTTGGTGGATTCGTCAAGCTATTACTCGCGCAATAGCCGACCAGGCTCGGACGATACGTATTCCTGTGCACATGGTGGAAACGATAAACAAGCTCGTCCGCGTATCCAGACAGCTGCTGCAAGAGCTGGGGCGTGAACCGACTCCTGAGGAGATTGCGGAGGAAATGGAGCTTAGCACGGAGAAGGTACGTGAGATTATGAAGATTGCCCAAGAGCCCGTCTCCTTGGAAACGCCGATTGGCGAGGAAGACGACTCGCATCTGGGTGACTTTATCGAAGATCAAGAAGCGCTCGCTCCTGCCGATGCTGCTGCATATGAGCTTCTCAAGGAACAGCTGGAGGATGTGCTGGACACCTTGACCGAACGGGAAGAGAACGTGCTCAGGCTCCGCTTCGGATTGGACGATGGCCGTACCCGTACGCTGGAGGAAGTCGGCAAGGTATTCGGCGTAACGAGAGAGCGGATCAGACAGATCGAAGCGAAGGCGCTTCGCAAATTGCGTCATCCAAGCCGCAGCAAGAGGCTTAAAGATTTCCTTGAATAACCCGGATATAATGACCTTCTGCATGAGCAGCAAGGTCTTTTTTCTCCTATTTCAACAGAGAGGATATCTGCTGCTATGGAGCATAACCGTGATATTATCGTGAAGGAAATTCGGCATTGGCGCAGGAGCAAAGTGCTGCCTGACCAGTATTGCGATTTCCTTCTTAATCTGTATCGTGACCCCGATGCGGACCCGGGATCGAACTCCGATCAGGATGCGCCTGGCCATACTATCGGGAAAGCGGTCATGGCTATGAGACGGGCAACGGGAAAGCAATGGTTCCTTACATTTGGAACTTTTACCTTAATTTCCTTCGTTGTGCTTTATTTTAGCTTTTTTCATCCGCTATTGCAAATCGCAATTATTTTGGGAGGCACGCTTGTCCTGCTCTGGGGCGGCAAGCGATGGAGAATGCGCAGCGAAGCGGCTGGCTTGTCATTGTCCAGCACAGGGATGCTGCTTCTGCTCGGCGGCGGACTGTACTTGCTTAATCAACATGAGCTGAATGCTTGGGGCTGGCAGGCGGCGTTCATTAGCGTCTGTGCGCTGTTCTGGATTGTCTATGGCATAAGGATGCGGATGCAAGTGCTTCATCTATGCGGCTGGCTGGCGATGCTGCTTACTTACAGCTGGCTGCTGTCCCGATTCGCGCCGGAGCCCAAGTGGTTCGAAGTGCAGCTGTATTGGCTTCCGCTGTCCGTTTTGTTCGGCTGGAGCAGTTGGTTCCTTCATCGATGGACGAAGGCGGTTCCATTGATTTTATTCGCAGTCTGCGCCTTAACCTGGTTTATGCCGGAAGTGTACAGTCTGGCTTTTCTGAAGGAGACGGAGTGGATTCAACTGCAATTGCTAATGAAATTCGCGCTGGGAGGGACACTGCTCTACTTCTTGCGCAAACAATGGATGGTGTGGGTGGCTTAATGATCAAATTATCAAACAGACTTCTGAAAATTGCGGAATACATAACGCCAGGCAGCCGTGTTGCCGACATTGGCTCGGATCATGCGCTGCTGCCGGTCTATCTGCTTCAGAACGGTATCGCGGCATCCGCGATAGCAGGTGAACTGAATGCCGGGCCGCTGGCTGCGGCGAAGAAGCAAGCGGCCGATGCGGGGCTTACCGGCAAGCTGCAGGTCCGTCAGGGCAACGGGCTGGCTGTCTTGCAAGGGGATGAAGCGGATACCGTAACGATCGCCGGCATGGGTGGCGGTCTAATGAAGGAAATATTGGAGGAAGGGCATGAGCGCGGCATGCTTGCGCAAGTGCAAGAGCTTGTGCTGCAGCCGAATGTGGGAGAAGATATCGTGCGAAGCTGGCTGCTGGAGAAAGGCTGGTATTTGAAGGCGGAGAGCATTCTGGAGGAAGACGGCAAAATATATGAAGTGTTGCATGCGCAAAGAAGCTCTGATGCGGAGCGGCTGAACAAGGAGCTCTATGACGGTTCGTTCCTGGGCTTGGCCTGGCAGAAGGAGATAACAACGTCTCTCTTGGTGCATATGGGTCCCCATCTGTTAAGGTCGGGAGGGCCGATCCTTATCATGAAATGGCAATCCGAGCTGCAGAAGCTGAATCGGATATGCGGTCAACTGGCGGAGTCCGAGCTTCCTCAAGCGACAGCGAAGTGGAGGCAATTGCAAGAAGAGATCAAAATGATTGGAGAGGTGCTACAGTGTTTGCAAACGGCCAACGATTAATGCAGTATATGGAGCAGCTGGCGCCAAAGCATTATGCGGTGGAGAACGACAAAATAGGGCTTCAACTGGGCACCTTGAACAAAGAAGTGGCCAAAGTCATGGTCGCTCTCGATGTAACGGACGAAGTGGTGGATGAGGCGATTGCAGCAGGCGCGAATCTGATCGTGGCGCATCATGCGATCATATACCGTCCGTTGGTCAAGCTGGATACGAGCACTCCGGCAGGCAGGCTGTACGAACGGCTGATCAAGCACGATATCGCCGTATATATATCCCACACAAATCTGGACACCGCCGACGGGGGCATAAACGATTGGTTGGCCGATGCGGCAGGCATCGCGCAGGAAGGCCGCATCCCGCTGGACGAGGTGCATACCGACAAGCTGTACAAGCTAGTCGTATTCGTCCCGGAGAGCCATCATGAAGCCGTCCTCGAAGCGTTATGGCGCGCAGGTGCCGGGGAGATTGGCAATTACGGCAGCTGCAGCTTCAATATAAGAGGAACCGGCACATTCCGTCCTGGGGACGGGAGCCAGCCGTACATCGGCTCAGAAGGGAAGCTGGAGCAGGTAGAAGAGGTTCGTGTGGAGACGATTGTGCCGTACAGCGTACATCGGGGGGCGGTTGCCGCCATGCTGAAGGCGCATCCGTACGAAGAGGTCGCTTACGATCTGTATCCTGTCGACCTGAAGGGGAGATCCTTCGGATTGGGCCGTTCAGGCAAATTGGAGCAGCCGGCAACGCTCAGCGAGCTGGCACAGCGGCTTAAGCAAGCCTATGATGTGCCGAGTCTGCGGGTGGTCGGTCCGCTGGACAAGCCGATTCGCAAGGCTGCCGTGCTGGGAGGCTCGGGAAGCCGATATGTGCGGCAGGCCATGTTCGCGGGCGCCGATGTGCTCATTACGGGCGATATCGATTACCATACGGCCCATGACGCACTTGCTGCAGGCATGACCATTATCGATGCGGGACACAATATCGAGAAGATTATGAAGCGCAAGGTTGCAGAATATTTGCGAGGCAAGCTGTCTGACGACAACTATAAGACGGAAGTTGTCGCTTCTGAATTATCAACGGAGCCGTTCGTCTTCCTCTAAATCATGAGTTAGCAATGTTTTGAATGAATGGAACGGATTCAGTCTTGAGCTTTTGTAGAAATCCTAGTATACTGAATTCTGCACCGGAAAGTTTGACAGACAATCGCTGGCAGCCTAGTCGCTGCGAGAGGAAAGTCCGGGCTCCACAGGGCAGGATGCTGGATAACGTCCAGTCAGCGCGAGCTGAAGGATAGTGCCACAGAAATGGACCGCCGATGGCCGGCTACGCCGGCACAGGCAAGGGTGGAACCGTGGTGTAAGAGACCACGAGGAGCATAGGTGACTATGTTCCTGGTAAACCCCATCTGGAGCAAGACCGAGAGGATGCGGCAGCCGCAAGGCTGCAGCCTTAGCCCGAGGCGCGTCCGGGTTGGTTGCTTGAGCCGGTTAGCAATAGCCGGCCTAGATAGATGATTGTCGCTTCATTAGTGGGAGGGTCGTTCCCGTTATACCACCAGAAGTACAGAACCCGGCTTACGGCAAACTTTCCGCAACGGCAACGAACAATAAGCCTTGTGATCTCTTCGCATTGCTGCGAGCAGAACACAAGGCTTTTTTGCGACATTCGCTTGTCGGCACTACTTACGGGGTATGTGCCTTGATGCGCTCCAGGCGACGCTTGACCTGCTGAGGATAAGTTTGAAGCGCGCTTGTATAGCTTGTGGCGGCATGAAGCGCATTGTTCACATCGATCTCGCCATAACCGAAATATTTGTCCTTGCCTGTGTTGCCGAGATCGATCGTGGAAGCTCGCATAATCTCCATAACCTCCGTATTGGTCAACTGCGGATTAAGCGAACGGATCAAGCCGGCGAGCGCAGCGACGTGAGGGCTGGCCATCGACGTGCCTGACAGGGCGGCATATTGCTTGCCTGGATACGTGCTGGCAATCTGGTCGCCGGGCGCCGCCACATCGATATAATCGCCGAAGTTGGAGAAGGAAGCCTTCTGCTTGCTGGAAGTTGTCGCTGCTACGGCGAATACTTCGGGATAAGCAGCAGGATAGCCGGGCCGCTCCGTATTGTCGTTGCCGCTGGCCGCGATCAGCACAACGTCGTGCTCGTACGCGTATTTGACGGCGTCGTGAAGGAAGTCCGCTTGCGCATAATTGCCAAGGCTCATATTGATCACCTTGGCGCCGTGATCGACTGCCCATATAATGCCTTGCGCGACGGAATATGCAGAGCCCGCACCGCTGCCGTCAAGCACCTTCACCGGCATAATCTTGTTGTACCAAGATACGCCTGCGACTCCTTCGTTATTGTTCACAGAGGCGCCGATGATGCCCGCTACATGCGTACCGTGCCCCACATCGTCTTCGGGCGCCGCATTGGCGCTCACGATGTTCACGCCTTGAACGAGACGGCCGCGCAAGTCGGGATGGCTGCTTTCGACTCCGGTATCCAGGACGGCAATTATGACGCCTTCATCTCCCTTGGACAACTGCCAGCCCTTCTCGGCCTCGATGGACGGCAGATTCCATTGATGACGAGAATACAACACGTCATTGGGAACGATCGGAGCGGCTGCATTCCCCAAGTCCTCTTGATTCGTCAGATACAAATAATGGGGTTCCACATATTTGGGATTCCAGTTTGTTTTGAAATAATGCATCAGCTGTTTCGTTTCAAGCTGGTCCGAACGGAACACATAGGCATGTCCGATTTGGCCGATTCGATCTGCCGATTGCGCGTGAATGTCCGCTTTAATCCGATTCAATTCGTCGGGAGTGACCGGACCGGAGAAGTGCACGATAACATCCCGAATGTAGTAATGGCTTGCATTGCCATTGTCTTCGCCGGATCGGACGGTAATGTCCTTGGTTGTATTCGGCTGTACGGATTCTACATGGAATTTTCCTTCCGCGGGATAAGGAATGATGCGCAAATTCTGCTTCTGATGGCGTTCAACCGACTTGACGATATTGGCATTCAACACAGTAACGATATATTGTTGATCGCTCGTTCCGGGCACGCCAATCACGACATACCGGTTGCCGTCGCTGCTCTCGACTGCAGGTGATTCATAATCCATGCCGGTACCGGACTTCTTCTTCGCTTCCGAGACGTACTTGGCAATCAGGCGCTGCTGATCCGCCGGAATATGTCCTTGCTTGATGTCTTCCTGCCGGCTCGTCCAGTCGACGTATGCCAAGTGGGGGTGATGTTCCATCAAGCTTTTCACGCCCGTGGCAAGATTGCCGTTTTTTCCGTCATTCGACTGGATCAGTCTTATCAGATCTTGCTTGGTCTCCGCAGCCATCAGCGCCGACGTTGCGCTCATGTCGTTCTGAAGAGCGGTCAGCTTCATCTTCTGCTCTTTCGCAGCGGAGTGTGGCGCCGTCTCGGGAGCCTTGTGCTCAGTGCGCGGAAGCACGCTTGGCAATACGGGAATGAGCAGCGCCACGACGGCAATCATCGTGAATGCGGCAATCCATCTTGATGTACGCATATTGTTTTCCTCCTGAGGTCGTTGATGTTACAATAGAACTAACTTTAGATTCCGATCTTGCGTGTGAAATTATGCGGGGAAATGGAAAACGCCTGTACCGTTTCTATGGAATTTGTGGTACGATGTTGATGTTTATAGTTTTTTTCGTTTGGAAAATGAAAGGGGATCTACCATCATGCCATCCACTAATGTAAAACCATTAACTGAATCCGCACGTTTAAAGCTTAAAGAAGCAATTACCCAGTTGGAGCCGTTCCTGAACAATCATACGATTGCCGGCCTGGTTGGTGACGATGCAGGGGAAGACGCAGAGCTGTTCTACAAAGGCTTGCTGTCGGATTTAAGACATTTGCTTGTTTTTTCCGAAGTTGCCGTTGAGAAGCTGGGTGTGCTGCTGAGAAGGCCCAACTTCGATAATGAGAATGCAGAACGTGTATTGTATGAGGTGTATCACTACTGCGTCAACGCATTTTTCTATCCCAAAAATGAATGCTATTCCGAAGACGGCCGCTATGCGTACACAGGTCAGGATGCCATTCGATTCAGATACAAGCCGAACCGCGAATCCCGTACAGTCGTGCTCGGCGTATCCAAGCTTTATGAGGAGCTAAGGGATGAGCTGGCTTATTATGAAAGCGAGTATATGACGCATCGCCGTATGCAGGGACAAAAATAAGGCAGAATGAATCACTTCCGCTGGAGAGACACTGTATAGCGGAGGTGATTTTTTATGCCGAAGGGCGTAAACTGCAGTGTTGCCAATTGCAGCTTTTGGAAGGAAGGCAACCTTTGCAATGCGGATGAAATCAAAATCGAAATTGATGCTCATTCATCCTACAATGAAGAGTTCGCGTCAGACAAACTAGGCCTGCTTCATCAAGATCAAGCCTTGCAATCGGCTGCCACTTGCTGCCACACCTTCAAGCCGAAGGAGTGATGACAGTGGAAAACAAACAAGCGGGCAAAAAAGAAGAGGTCGAACCCGATCATTCTGGCGGACTGGTGCCGAATGAGTCGCTGCCGAACGGTGCCATGAGCTTCAAAGAAGAGATGGGGGCTGATTTCGCATATGGCATGCCGGTCAGCAAGCCTTCGGAGAAGTTCCGCTACGAAGAGGAAAGCGTTCATTCGGAGGCGGATTCCGGAGCATTTGCCTTAGGCTGGATTGCACTCGTCTTTTCTATTGCTTCATTGTTTCTGTGGCCGGTTCTGTTGGCTCCTACCGCGATGATTTTGGGCTATATGGCTTACAAGCAGGGAGCCAGAGGCTTGGGCGGATGGTCAGTAGCCATTGGACTGTTGGTACTCGCCATTCATTTCATCATTACTCCGATTTATTACGCACTCGTCGGTTGATCATGTAAACACGGTACGACAGCGGGAAGCTTCTCTTATCCATACAGAGAAGCTTCTCTCTTGCTTTCGATTGGCCTGAATTAGGTGATTAGGTGTATGATAGAGTTGATTGCCTGTAAAGGGCAGGAATTAACGGGGAGAAATAGCAGGGAGGGGATTGCGTATGATTATACAAATTCGCGATGTCATATGGGAGCGAGGAAGCAGAACGATATTGAAGGGATTGAACTGGACCGTACAAAGGGGAGAGCATTGGTGTATTCTAGGCTTGAACGGCTCCGGGAAAACATCGCTTCTCAATATGATCAACGGATACATATGGCCGACTTCAGGCAGCATCACCGTGCTGGATCGCAAATTCGGGGAGTATGATTTGCGCGAGCTTCGCAAACGAATTGGATGGGTCAGCTCTTCTATGGGCATGCGGTTGTACGGCAGCGATTCTGCACTGAAAATTGTATTAAGCGGAAAGGATGCCACGATCGGCATATATGATGAACCTCTGCAAGAGGATGTGGCCTATGCCGAGCATCTGCTGGAGCAGTTGGGCTGCAGTCATCTGGCAGACTGCGCTTATGAGACGCTGTCGCAAGGGGAGCGTCAGCGCATTGTTATCGCCAGAGCGCTTATGACAAAGCCGGATCTGCTCATTCTGGACGAGCCATGCTCCGGATTGGATGTGTTCGCTCGCGAGCAGTTGCTTGCCATTGTGCAATCGATTGCGAAGCAGGAGAACGGACCCGCATTAATATATGTTACGCATCATGTGGAAGAGATTCTGCCTTGCTTCTCCAAGTCGCTGCTGATGAAGGACGGTGAAGCATTTGCTCAAGGCGCGACTTCATCGCTGTTGACCTCATCGCAGATGAGCGACTTCTTCGGCGTACCGGTAGAGGTGGCGCAACAGAGCGAACGGTATTGGCTTACGGTGAAAGGGGAAGAATGGACGCACATATAGAGGAACCCGGGATGTGGAGAAGACTGGGCCGCTGGCTGTCCCGTCGATACGAGATTCGGCTTGCCCGGGATGGCCGCTTGTCGGCGGCCGCTGCGGGCAGTCTTGTGTTATTCGGCACAATCGCCATAGCCGTCAGCGTTCCGGGGATGCCTACTGGTCTTGGCTTGTGGGCGGATATGCTGCTTATGCTGATGTTGCACTCCGTCATGATGTGGGCTGTCTGCTACGGATTGACTTATATTCTTTCTTTGCTTTATTTACCTTTGCCAAGAAGGCTTGCGGCGTTATATATCTATGTTGCGCTGGAAGCTTATATCATTTTTTATTACATCGAGTGGGGATTCATCCTCTCGTTGTCATTCGCGATCGCTTATGCTTCCGCAGCATTGATCGCCGGCATGCTGGCAACCGCGGTGATTCGCTTGCGCCGTTCGCGCATGATGCGATGGGGAGCGGCGGCAGGGGCGGCAGTCCTGTTGGGATCTTCAGCGGCTATAGCGGCTTGGTCGCCGAGTGACGCTGCGCCTCCGCGTATGCTGATGGATGCCGAAGCGGCAGACGCAGAGGCGTCGGCGGCAAGCGCAGCCGGCATCATCCCTGTCGCAGCCGAAGATCCGTCAGCGACGGGAGAGCATGAAGTAGTCAGCTTAAGCTATGGAAGCGGGAGAGATAAGCACAGGAAGCGGTTCGGCAGTGAAGTCGGCAAGATTTCCGAGCCGGTGGACGCTTCATCGATTATTACGAAGTGGCCCAAGACGAAAGAATGGTTCTGGGGATTCGACCCGCATGAGCTGCCGATTAACGGAACGGTATGGATGCCGAAGGAGAACGGGAAATTCCCGCTCGTACTGATCGTGCACGGCAATCATCTGATGGAGCACTTCTCCGACGAGGGCTACGCGTATCTCGGTGAGTTGCTTGCGAGCCGCGGAATGATCGTGGCGTCCGTCGATGCCAATTTCTTGAATTATTCCGTCTGGTCCGGCATACCTAATGATGATATGAAGGCAAGAGCGTGGCTGATGCTTCAGCATCTGCGGCAATTCCTTCAATGGGATGAATCGGGGGATGACGTATTCGCCGGCAAGATTGATTGGGACAATGTAGCTATGATCGGGCATTCCAGAGGCGGGCAAGCGGTTGCCATGGCTGCGGATCGGGAGAGATGGTTCACGAATGACGACTCCTTGAGGCTGCTGGAAGGCGTATCGATCAGATCCGTGGTCGCGATAGCGCCAACGGACAAGAGAGTGGATTCCGAATCTGCGAGACTTAGCAATGTGAACTACTTGACCATACAAGGAGCCAGAGACGGCGACGTCAATCATTTCTACGGCTCCCGGCAATACAATCGAACCGGCTTCAATGAGCCCGGCTATTTCAAGTCCTCCCTCTACATTGAAGATGCCAACCATAGCAGATTCAACTCCGACTGGGGATCGATGGACGAGAAGTGGCCTGGAGGATTGATGCTGAACGATCGGAATATGTTAAGCGGAGAGGAACAAAGGCAGATAGCCAAGGTGTACATTTCGGCATTTTTGGAGGCAACGCTGCTGGGCAATCAATCGTATATGCCGATATTCCAAGACTATCGGTCGGGTATGGCCTGGCTGCCGGAGACAGGCTATGTCAATCGCTATGAAGGAGCGGACTTTGTCGCCATCGAACGGTTCGAAGGTGCAGACTCCTGTATTGATCATGCCAGCGCTACCGGGATGACCTCCTGGATGAGCAATGCCGCTGTGAACAGGGACGGCGCCAGCAAGGGCACGAACGGGGCGGAGCTGGGATGGAGTGAAGCAGGGGCGGAGTATACATTCCGTCTCGCGCCTGAAGCCGTCCGGCAATTGGAGTCGACGGATGGGGGAAGCCTGATATTCTCCCTGATTAATATGGAGTACGATCTCGTGTCCGGACTTCCGGAGGATGATGAAGTTGAAGCGGGTGAAGATGCGGATCAAGGAAAGTGCTATCCCATGCAGCCCGAGCTGATGAATGAGCTGCCGCCGCTTCCTGACGTAGAGATCGTGCTTGTCATGCGGAACGGCGGAGAATATGCAGTCCGCATGCAGGAGCTGGTGCCGGTTCAGCCTCCTTATTATACGGCGTTCATGAGGCTGCCTTGGCTGGACGACATCGTCAAGGACGAGAAATATGAGCGATCATCGGAAGCCGTATTCCAGACATTCGTGGTGCCGCTGGAGCAATTCTCCGCTGAAGATGACAGCTTCACCGGTCAACTGGCACCCACCGCAATCGAGGAAATTATATTCCGATTCCATTCCGGTCCCGGCAAAATTATGCTGGATGATATTGGATTCCAGCCGCAAGGAGGTACGTATGTCCATTATAGATAAACCAGACGGGCTGCAGCAGGAGCAACGGCGTGTAGAGGAATTGCGTCGACTGATGAAACAGAGAATGGCAATGTTGGAACTGCAGACGGGCGGACTACGAGATGAGATTGTTACAATCCGCCGCCACTTCTGGGACGATGTCACCGTTAACTTCGAGGATGCTGCCGAGACAGCCGAAACCTATGCCAGTATGAAGCAGCAAGCGGAATTGCTGTCCGAGCGTGAGAGGAGCCATCGCGTAGCTGCAGCGCAGCTGAAAACCCTTATACGGCTGATGGATTCTCCCTACTTCGGACGAATCGATATCATAGAGGAAGGCGAAGATCCTGCCGCTGCCGAGCCGGTCTATCTGGGTGTAGGATCGCTGCTGGACGAAAGCGGAGAGAATTATCTTGTCTACGACTGGCGCGCGCCCGTGAGCAGCGTTTACTACGACTATGGCCCGGGTCCGATCCGCTATACGACCCCGGCTGGCACCATTCAAGGCGAGATGACGCTTAAACGCCAATATGTCATTCGCGATGGAACGATAAGAAGCATGTTCGATACGGGTGTCACGATTGGCGACGAGCTGCTGCAAGAGGTGCTGGGCAAGCATTCGGATGCCGCCATGAAGAGCATCGTGGCCACGATTCAGAGGGAGCAGAATCAGATTATCCGCAATGAACGAGCAAGGCTGCTCATCGTGCAGGGAGCCGCAGGCAGCGGCAAGACGTCTGCAGCCCTGCAGCGGGTTGCCTACTTGCTATACCGTTACCGAGATACGCTTAGCGCGGAGCAGATTTTGCTGTTCTCTCCCAATCCTATGTTCAACAGTTACATTGCGACTGTACTGCCGGAGCTTGGCGAGCAGAATATGGGACAAACGACTTATCAGCAATATTTGGAACATCGGCTGGGCGGTGCCTTCCGACTTGAAGATCAGTATGACAGCATGGAGTATAAGCTGACGGCCGAGCGCGACCGCAAGTACGATCAGCGAATGGCGGGAATGGCTTATAAATCCGACATCACCTTCATGCACATCATCGATGCCTATGCGGAGGAGTTGAAGGTGCAGGGCTTGCGCTTCAGACCATTGAAATTCCGCGGGAGAGTGCTGATCGGCGAGGAGGCAATGCGAGAGCGCTTCTACGGAATGGATAGCGGCATATCCATTCCGAACCGGCTGCGAATGTTGTCGGAATGGCTGCTGAAGGAGCTGACCGGGCTTGGCAAGCTGGAGCGGAAGAGAAGCTGGGTGGAGGACGAGATGGAGCTGCTTGACAATGACGAGTACATCCAAGCATTCCAGGAGCTGAGAGGCAAGAACAAATTCCACGAAGCATCGTTCGATGACGCCGATTCGGAACGGGATTATCTCGCCGCCCGAATCGTTCAGCGAAAATTCAAGCCGCTCCGCATGCGCGTGAAACGGTTGAAATTTATCGATGTGCCCGCCATGTACAAGGGGCTGTTCAACCGAAGCCATGGAGGTGCTGAGCTTCCTGAGCAATGGGATTCTATTGCGCAGTGGACGCTCGCGCGTCTCGATGAAGGCATGATGCCTTATGAAGACGCTACGCCGTATTTGTACTTCCTGGAGAAGCTGGAGGGCTTCCATACCAATACGAAAATTAAGCATGTGCTGATCGATGAAGCGCAGGATTACTCGCTGTTCCAATTCCATTACTTGAAGAGATTATTCCCGGGTGCGAAGATGACCGTGCTCGGGGACAGCAATCAGACGATATTCGCCCACGCATCGTCCGGCGAAGGCTTCCATCGGCTGAGCGGCCTGTTCGGCGAGGAGCATACCGAGACGATAACGCTGACGCGCAGCTACAGATCGACGCAGGAGATTATCCAATTCACCGCCGGCATGCTGCCTGCCGGACATCGGATTGAGCCCTTCAACCGGAGCGGCAAGGAGCCGGTTGTGACAGGTGTAAGCGATGAAGCCGCGAACACAGATGCGCTGCGGCATAAGCTTGCCGAGCTGGAGAGAAGCGGATATCGCTCCGTAGCCGTTATTTGCAAGTCTGCAGAAGAGAGTAGAGACGTCTACGACAGAATGAAGCAGTCCTGTCCGCAATTGCGGCTGATCGGTTCGGATACGGCCACCTTCGAACAAGGCCAGGTGGTAATCCCGTCTTATTTGGCGAAAGGCGTCGAATTCGACGCGGTTGTCATCAGCGACGCTTCCAGCCGGCAATACAGTGCGGAGAGCGAACGGAAGCTGTTCTATACCGCTTGCACCAGAGCGATGCATGAGCTTCATATTCTGTACCGCGGCGAGCTAACCCCTTTCATCCAGAGGGGATGATGGCTTGCCTGTAACCGGCCATATATCATGAACATGAACGGAAAAGCCCCGAGGCGATCAGCTCAGCTGTAAGCCTTCGGGGCTTTTTGACATGGCGCTGAAAAGGAGCGTTCGCAGCTTGGAGATCGTCTGAATGGAGATCATGCGTTTACATGGAATTCATATAAAGATTTAAAGAATTAGACTTTCCCGCTGTTGTGGGCCTTACGGGCACCATCACCCCCATATCGAGCCGAAAATCGCGGATATCAGAGGTTTAGCCCGCTTTATTCCATAACAAAATCGCGCTAAGATGGACACATGCAAGGCGCTGTCATTGCTGCCGGCTGTAAAGGACATCATGGACGGACAAACGAGAGGACACGAAATGGGAATCGGCTCAATCGCGTCATGAAAATGGGATAATCGACAATGTTGACGCATGACGTCGAAAAGTGAGGTAATATGACACAAGATACAATAAAAGTCCTATTTCTTGAAAATTAACTGGTCTTTTTCAAAGATTTACGTATAATAGTGTTAACAACTCTTCCATGGAGGTGAGATTTCAGTGATTGAAACGATGCCTAGCGGTATTTCCAGGGAAGATATTTATTTATTCAACAGAGGGGAGTCTCATCACAGCTACCGGTTCATGGGTGCACATCCCATCGATTCAGCGGAAGGATCGGGTGTCCGCTTCGCGGTATGGGCGCCAGAGGCTTCGGAGGCGAGGGTGATCGGTTCGTTCAACGATTGGAATGGCGAAGCTCATCGCATGGAGCGGCTCGGAACGACGGGTGTGCATGTATTGTTTGTCCCTCGACTGCGCGTCGGGGAGCTCTACAAATACGAGTTCCTCACAAGCGATGGAGCCACAATCCGCAAGAGCGATCCCTATGCCTTCCAATCGGAGCTGCGGCCCGGTACTGCCTCGGTAGTAGCCGATCCCAATGAGTACTCATGGAGCGACGGGCAATGGTATGAAGAGAGAAGCAGGAAGCAGCCTTATACCAGTCCGCTCCTCATCTACGAGACACATCCGGGCTCGTGGAAAATTAAAGGAAAGGAGCTGTTCTACTCTTACGAGGAACTGGCCGACGATCTGATTCCGTATGCGGTACATATGGGCTATACCCATATCGAACTGCTGCCCCTGGCGGAGCATCCGCTTGATCAGTCATGGGGGTATCAGATTACCGGCTTCTACAGTCCGACTGCTCGTTACGGCAACCCCCGCGGGCTTATGGTGTTCGTCAACAGCTGCCATCGCAACGGACTGGGCGTCATTATGGACTGGGTGCCGGGGCACTTCTGCAAGGACGACCACGGCCTTCGGATGTTTGACGGCTCACCGCTCTATGAGGGAGCGGATGCCCGCAGAGCGGAGCTGCCGCTCTGGGGCACCTTGGCCTTCGATTTCTCGCGCAGCGAGGTTGTAAGCTTTCTAATCTCCAATGCGATCTACTGGATGGACAGATTTCATATCGACGGCTTGCGTGTAGATGCCGTCGCCAACATGATTAACCTTCATATGGACAGGTCTCCCGACTGTTTCACCTTCAACGAACTGGGCGGCAGGGACAATCTGGACGCGCTCCGCTTCCTGAAGAAGCTCAATGAAACGGTATTTCATTATTACCCCAATGCACTTATGCTGGCGGAGGATTCCTCCGCATGGCCCGCTGTTACTTCTCCGACCTACTTGGGCGGCCTCGGCTTCAACTTCAAGTGGAATATGGGCTGGATGAACGATATGCTCCGCTATATGGAGCTGCAGCCTGAACACCGCAGACATCATCATCATTTGATTACATTCTCGCTATGCTATGCTTTTTCCGAAAACTATATATTGCCCCTCTCCCATGACGAAGTTGTGCACGGGAAGCGTTCGCTACTGAACAAAATGCCCGGGACGTACGAGGAAAAATTCGCCCAGCTCAGACTGTTCTACGGCTATTGGATGACGCATCCCGGAAAAAAGCTGTTGTTCATGGGAGGCGAGTGGGGGCAATTCGACGAATGGAAGGACGGCGATATGCTGGACTGGATGCTCCTGGACTACGATTCCCATCGTTCGATGCACGATTATGTCCGCAAGCTCAATGCGCTGTACCGCGGACAGCCCTCGCTGTGGGAGCGGGACAGGGAGCCGGAATGTTTTCAATGGATTGACGTTCATAATGCCGAGCAATCGATCATATCCTTTATTCGTTGTGGTTTCTCTGACTTTGCAGTAATTGTGGCGAATTTCTCAAGAGAGGAGTACTGCAATTACCGGATCGGCGTTCCAAAGCATGGCTTGTACCGTATTCTATTGAACAGCAATGAACGCCAGTTTGGTGGTACGGACACACTTCAGCAGCGGTGCTGCAGCAGTGAGAAGACAGCATGGCACGGTCGCGATCAGAGTATTTCACTTCAGTTGCCCCCATTCACCTTTATGCTTCTTACCTACGATGGGGGACACATCTTAAACAACCTCTTACAAGAAGGAGTTGGTGTCCATGAGCCGCAAAGAAATGATAGCAATGCTGCTGGCAGGAGGAGAGGGAAAAAGACTAGGCGTGCTGACAAAGGATCTGGCTAAACCGGCAGTCTATTTCGGAGGGAAGTACCGCATTATCGACTTTGCGCTAAGCAACTGTGCCCATTCCGGCATTGATACGGTTGGAGTGCTGACGCAGTATCAGCCGCTTGAGCTGAATCGTTATCTGGGCATCGGAAGCCCGTGGGGACTGGACCGCCGCGACGGCGGCATGACCGTATTGCCGCCTTACGTCAAGCAGAAGGGCGGCGTCTGGTATAAGGGAACGGCCAATGCAATCTATCAGAATATGGGCTTTATTGAACGCTACAATCCGGAGTATGTGCTTATTATTTCCGGCGACCATATTTACAAGATGGATTACGATATGATGCTTCAGCATCATAAGCGATCCGGCGCGGATGTGACGATCGCCGGAATCGGAGTTCCATGGCGAGAAGCCAGCCGCTTCGGCGTCATGCATGTCGACGACGAGGATCGGATAACCGCATTCGAAGAGAAGCCGAAAATCCCTTCCAGCAACATCGCTTCCATGGGCGTATACATTTTCTCCTGGCAGGCGCTGCAAAGGTATCTGATCTATGACGAAGTGAGCCGCACTTCCAGCCACGACTTCGGCAAGGACGTCATTCCGGCAATGATGCGGGACGGACTGCGCATGCATTGCTATCCATTCAAGGGCTATTGGAAGGATGTCGGAACGATAGAAAGCTTGTGGGAAGCGAACATGGACTTGCTGGAGGAGAAGCCGCCGCTTGAGCTGTCTGACCCGGAATGGCGCATCTATTCCGTCAGCGCCAACAAGCCTGCCCAGTATATCGGGAGGAACGCCATGCTGAATGCGTCTCTGCTGTCGGAAGGGTGCATCGTGGAAGGCCATGTCGACCGTTCCGTGCTGTTCTTCGGCGTGCAGGCGGAGGAAGGCAGCCTGATCAAGGAGTCTGTCATTATGCCGAACGTGAGAATCGGCTCCGGGGCACGAATCTATCGTGCGATTATTGGCGAAGGGGCTGTCATAGAAGCGGGAGCGACAATCGGCCATCCCGATGACGACGCCATAACGGTTGTGGCCGTTGAGCAGTGCGTTCGAAGCCATGATCAAGATCACGACGTGCTGCAGGAGGTTGAAAATCTATGAAAATGAATTTGCTTGGCGTAATTAACCTAATACACGAAAACGACGAGCTGGAGCATCTGACCCAAAGCCGCTGTCTCGCTACAGTGCCGTTCGGGGCTAGATACAGACTGATTGACTTTGTATTGTCCAGCATGGTCAATTCCGGCATATCCAAAGTCGGTGTATTCGCTCATAAAAAATATCGCTCGTTAATGGATCATATGGGCAATGGAAAAAACTGGGATCTTCAACAGCATCGGCATAGCGGCTTGTTCATTTTGCCCCCCGCAACGGATGATATACAGGAGCTGAGCCGGGGAGATCTGTATCACTTCTACCAGCATCGAGATTTCTTCAATCGCTCGCCACACGATTATGTCGTCATTACACGCAGCTATATGGTGTGCAATATCGACTTTGACGCTGTGCTCCGATTCCATCAGCAGAAAGGGGCGGATATTACTGTCGTCTGCAAGCAGCACGATCAGCCGCTTCCCGGCAAGGCCCGGAAGGTTCGCATGGATGGAGATGGCCGGATCAATGCGATGCAGGATCATTACGGCCGCATGATCAGCGACGTCAGCTCGATGGAGATGTATGTTATGCGGCGGGATAAGCTGATGGAGCTGGTGGAGACCTCGCTGGCGCAAGGGCAGGACCATCTCGTCCGGCACGCCATCTTCTCCAGGCTTGACGAGCTGAACGTATACGGCTACTGTTATGACGGCTACCTGGGGGTCGTCAATACGCTGTCCAGCTTCTATACGCATAACCGGAATCTGTTGCGGTCGGACGTGTGGCGGGAGTTATTCTTCCAGCCTGGCCCCATCTTCACGAAGGTGAAGGACGAACCGCCGGCACGTTACGAAGCGGGCTCCAAGGTTACCGGTTCGCTGGTTGCCAACGGCTGCAGAATTGAAGGCACCGTTGTGAACAGCATATTGTTCCGGGGGGTACACGTGGAGCGCGGTGCGGTGGTGAAGGACAGCATCGTCATGCAGAATGGCCGGATCGGGCGCGACAGCTGTGTGCATAACAGCATTCTGGATAAGGATGTGTGTGTGGAAGCGGGACGGGACATCAGGGGAGTGGGGACGTCGCCATTCGTGGCGGGTAAGAAAAAAATTATTTGACAGGCAGCCTTACAGGATCGCTATAAGACGCTGTAAAGGAATGGAGGAGTAGGGGAATGAACGTATTGTATGCTGCTTCAGAGGCGGTTCCGTTGGCGAAAACAGGAGGACTGGCGGATGTGTCCTATGCGCTGCCGAAGGCGCTTAAGCAAAGGGGAGCGGATGTCAGGCTGATCATGCCCAAATATGAGGAGATTCCGGAGAACTACGCCTCCCGGTTCAGCCGTATTGCGGAATTCAATGTCACCTTCGGCTGGCGCAGTCAGTACTGTGGCTTGCTGATGGCGGAAATCGACGGAATGGTCGTCTATCTGATCGACAACGAGTATTATTTCAAGCGCAGCGGATTGTACGGGTATGACGACGATGCGGAGAGGTTCGTCTTCTTCAGCATGGCTGTCATGGAGGCGGCAAGGTATGCCGGCTTCAAGCCCGATATCGTGCATTGCCACGATTGGCAGACAGCGCTCATCCCGTTCCTGCTTCGCACGAGATATGCATTCGATCCTGCATGGGCTTACGTGAAGTCTCTGTTCACCATCCATAACCTGAAGTATCAAGGCGTCTTCAATATGGAATTGATCAAGGAGCTGACGGGAGCTGGTGACGATCTGTTCGATTACGACGGACTGGGCTTCTATGGCGATGCCAACTGCATGAAAGCCGGGATCGGCTTCGCCGACAAGCTGACGACGGTCAGTCCGTCATATGCGGAGGAAATTCAGACCGCTTATTACGGCGAGCGGTTGGACCCGCTGCTTGCATACCGGAGAGAGGATCTGACCGGCATCGTTAATGGCATTGACGAGAGCTATTACGATCCCATGAACGATTCCGCTCTCCATACGCCGTATCGCAGCTCCCTGTCCCGCAAGCGCAAAAACAAGCTGGACTTGCAAGCGGAGCTGGCGCTGCCGCAGTCCGCCGATATTCCGATGATCGGCATCGTATCGCGTCTGGTGGAGCAGAAGGGCTTCGATCTGCTCGCCGCGATTATCGACGAGCTGCTGCAGGAGGATGTTCAGCTTGTCGTTCTGGGAGCGGGCGAGCATCGTTACGAGCGCATGTTGGCCGAGGCGGCGGAGCGGTATCCCGACAAGGCGCGATTGTGGCTCGGCTACAGCGACCGGATGGCGCGTCGGATCTACGCAGGGGCCGATATGTTCGCCATGCCTTCCCGCTTCGAGCCGTGCGGCCTGGGCCAGCTTGTAGCGCTGCGCTACCGCTCCGTGCCGATCGTCAGAGAGACGGGCGGGCTGAAGGACACGGTCAGAGACTATGAGGAGGCTGCAGGCTCGGGCAACGGCTTCAGCTTCAGCAACTATAACGCGCATGATTTCCTGTTTACGCTTAAGCGCGCGATCGGACTGTTCCGGGACGAGAAGAAGTGGAAGGAAATCGTGGACAATGGCGCCCGGGAAGACTACAGCTGGAATAGCTCGGCGAAAATGTACATGGATATGTATGAGCAGCTTCTGGCTTACCGAAAGGAGCAGGAGACATGGCCCGTCACCTCGTAATCGGGAACGGAAAGATGCTGCTTAACCTGGATCGGCATTGCTTCATAAGAGATATATACTATCCCTACGTCGGGCAGCTGAACCATGTCGGCGGTCATTATTGCCGCTTCGGCATATGGGTCGAGGGCATATTCTCATGGCTGGATGAGCCGGAGTGGCAGTTCAAGCTGGATTACGTTGAAGATTCGCTCGTGACGAATATTATCGCGAGGAATGACGCCATTGGCATCGAGTTGTATATGAACGACGGCATCCATCAGCGGGAATGCATCTACTTGAAGCGGGTCGTCGTCCGCAATCTGAGGTCTTCGAGACGCGAGGTTCGGCTGTTCTTCCATCAGGATCTGATGATCGACGGCTCCGAGGTGGGAGATACCGCTGTCTACTATCCCGAGAATCATACTCTGTACCATTACAAGCGCTCCAATTATTTCATGTTCAGCGGGATGAGCGACGAAGGCGGCATGATGCAGTACTCGACCGGCATCAAGCGGTTCCAATCCGCCGAAGGCACTTGGCGCGATGCGGAGGACGGCATCCTGATGGGCAATTCCATCGCTCAAGGCTCAGTGGACAGCACGATCAGCTTCCGTACGTTCGTCGAGCCGGGCGGGGAGAAGAGCTTCTTCTACTGGATGTCGATCGGCCGCAATCTGGAGGAAGTCAAGGCGCTGGAGCAGTATGTCCAGGACAATCATCCGGAGAAGCTGCTCAGCCGGATCGTCGTCTATTGGAAGCATTGGCTAGGGAGAGCGGAATCAGATCTGGGCAATCTGCCGCCGGAAGTCGTGCGCCTGTTCAAGATCAGTCTGCTCATGGTGCGCACCCAGGTGGATGAGCAAGGCGCGATATTGGCTGCGAACGATACCGATATCTTGCAGTATAACCGCGATCACTATAGCTATATGTGGCCGAGGGACGGCGCGCTTATCGCCGACGCGATGTCGCTGGCCGGCTATCAGAGCGTTATCGCTCCGTTCTTTCACTTCTGTGCCGCAGCTCTCGCTCCGGAAGGCTACTTGTACCACAAGTACAATCCTGACGGGACGGTCGGCTCCAGCTGGCATCCCTATATCGTACAGGGAAGCAGGCGCCTGCCGATTCAGGAGGACGAGACGGCGCTCGTATTGTTCGCGTTATGGAGAGATTACGAGCGCAACGGGGTTATCGAATTGCCCCAATCGCTGTATAGCAATCTGATCCGCAAGTCGGCGTCATTCCTGTGCGAGTATATGGAGCCGTCCTTGTCGCTTCCGCGGCCAAGCTACGACTTGTGGGAGGAGCGCTACGGCATATGGACGTATACGACTGCGTCCGTATACGGCGGATTGAAGGCGGCCGCATTCTTCACGGAGCTGTTCGGCGATTATGAGCGAAGCGATCGGTACAAGGAAGCGGCCGAGCGGATCAAGGCGGGCATGTTAACCCATCTGTGGGACGAGGAAGCCGGACGCTTCGCACGCGGCTTGATTCAGAAGGACAACCGCTGGGTGAAGGATATGACGTTGGAGAGCAGCTTGTTCGGCATACTGGAATTCGGTGTGCTGCCGGTAGAGGACGAACGCGTCAAGCGGACGATGGGAGCGATCAAGTCGGGGCTCGGCATCAAGACGGAGGTTGGCGGAATAGCCCGCTATACGAACGATTACTACTTCCAGCAATCGGGCGACATAGACAGAGTGCCGGGCAATCCGTGGATTATATGCACGCTCTGGATGGCGAACTTCGAGATCGAATCCGCCAAGTCGCTGGAGGAGCTGTCCAGGCCGCGGGATACGCTGCAGTGGGTAGCGGATCATGCGCTGGAGAGCGGCGTGCTGCCGGAGCAGCTTCATCCTTATGATGGATCGCCGTTGTCTGTTGCGCCACTTACGTGGTCGCACGCCACCTTCGTGCAGAGCGTATGCAAGTACGCCGCGAAATTCAAGCAGTTGGCCTCGCGTTAGCTGCAAGTCGAAGAGCCTCCTCATTGGCCGGGGAGGCTCTTTCCCGATGCGTTATGGCTGGGGTATTGCCGGATATGCTTAATCTTCGATGTTGCATTGTTGCTCCTGGCATTGCCGGCGAGGAAGCTGGAAGAAGAACCCATCGCCGTCACGCGGACGAAGCCTACCCTGATATCCGGACAGTGATTGATTCTCTCCGTCTGTATAAGCTGACCGGTATCATAAAGCAGATCGATCATATACGGCAGCGGACGATTGAAGATGGAGTAGGCTTCGAAGTAAGCTTCTCCTGCCGTAATGTGGTTCTCCGCCCGCTGCACGGCAAGCGCTCGCAGCAATGCATACGTATCTCCACGATCCCCGAATTGCACGACGGAAGCAGTGGCGGCGCTAATGATGCAGACAGCGCCGATCTTGGCCGTTCTGACCGCATATTGCGGACACGGGCAGTATTCACTCATTGACGTTGCCTTCCCTGCTCGTCACGGATTCCTGCCCGGGCTCAGGATATGGGGCAAGCGGCCCGATAACGACGGATTCCGGCGGCGTGTCGAACACAGAGTACAGATTGACGACTTCGGTATCTCCGACCTGCAGCATGGATGAGCTGGATACGCCGAATACGTCGATTTCACCTACGGCGAGCGAATGGTTAATCACTTTGAAATGGATCATGTTGCGCCTCCTGACTGTTCATTGTCGTGAATCGATGTAAGCTGGCGCATGTAGGCCTGCATCGCGGTGTCGGCATCCCGCCGCGTCTTCAGGAATATCCGGTCGAGTATCAGATCGGGATATTCCTGTTGCTCATTGCCGCCCCCCGCCCCATTGACCGTACCGTTCCCGTGCTGCTGCAAATAATAGCGAATCCGCGCAGGCATCTGCTTGCGCACATCCTCGATTATGATGCGCCTGTGATGCTGATCAAGCGTTAAGCCGTATTCCTGCTCCAACCGAACAAGCGTCTCATACCCTTCCCTGTTCAAGTAGTCGTTCATACGGGAGGCTATTCTCTGGAACGTGTTGTCCTCGCTTGACGTCTGGGGAACGGAGGAAGGAGCCATCGGGAACTGGCCGGTATGCGATACGGCGAGTTGCTCGATATTGCCGGGCGCTTCGCCTTCTCCCGGAGCGGACATGCCGATATTCAGCGTGCCCTCCAGCTTCTCTACCTTTAATTGATCGAATTTATAATTAATGCTGTCGATATGGTATGTCGGCTTCTCCTCCAGCTCCTTCATCTTGCCAGACAACCGGGACAGCTCATGCTGAAGCCGGTTAATCTGCTCTTGCTGCTCCTTCAGCCGCTGCTGCACGCTGAGAGACCAGGCTTGCCACGGGGACAGCTCGCTTTGTTCTTTCATGCGTCAGACTCCTCTCCGGGGAATGCGCGTTGCCGAGCGGGATCAGGTCGGATTGGGAAGCGGAACGAAGGTGAGCGGATTCTCCTCCTGCAGCTGCGGGGCGGGACCAGTGAACCCGCCCGTATTGTACAGCTGCGATAAGGAACGGATGGAGCCTGCGCTTCCCACTTGGACGACGGAGCTGTTCGCGACGCTGTCTACCTTGAATTGATGAATCGTAATCTGCTGATGAATCGTCCAATTCATATGAGATTCGCCCCGTTCGGCACATTGGTGTTGTCTTGCAGATCCGGATCAAGCGAATTCGTCGCGCTGACGGCATTGTTGGAATTGGTCAGGCTTCCGGTCAGGAAGGAGCCTGAACCCGCATATGTTTTGGAGTTGCTGGACGGGGATATTTGCAATGTATCGCCGAATTGCACGATGGAGCCTGAACCTACGCTTACGACTTTCACGAACCCGACGACTGCCGGCATTTCAATCACCCTTTATGAAATCTGTTTGTTACATCGTATGCGGCATTCGCCCAGACGTTACCCGGATGCCCAGTATCCCGCCTATAGGCGTATGCATAGACTGAAGAGAGTGCATACAGAGGAAGGGAGGAGCTTGAAGCGATGACGTCCAAGTGGGATGACCTGGAACGCTGGATGGAAGGCCAGCAGTTGCCGAAAGGGTTTGAAATTTTTCGAGAGCCCGACTGGGTTGAGAACTTCGTTCGCAAAATGATGACGAAGGCGCTGCCGGAAGCGGCCGGACTGCTCGGAAGCTCCTCTTCAACCTCCGCCGAGTTCTCGGAAACGAAACAGTATCTTCAAGTGAAGTATCGTCTTCCAACCGGTTATGACCGCTATGCGATATCGCTGCATGTACGGGAGGACCGCGTACGGGTTGACGGGCTTCCAAGCGGCAAGCATGAAGTGATCAAGCTGCCGAAGCTGGTCAAGCCGCGCATATGCCGCGCAGTCGTGAGAGGCGGAATTCTGCTTGTGAAGCTTCGCAAGCGCCAGCGGCTTCATCGTTATCACGAGCACGGCATTCAGTGGGAATAACACGCAATTGTCACGAATTAGACCGGGATACGGCTGGATAATGAAGGGACAATCCCTTATAATAGAATCGCATAACAATTCATCGGTTGAAGAGGGAGTGTCGTCCGTGTCGTTGGTAGATGTAAGCGATGTACCCGCATCGCTCTTTATATTAGGGGTCGTGTTCTTGTTGCTCATATTCGGATTGCTCAGCTTAGGCATACTTCGCATGTTTCAGCAGAAGTTCCGTGCGGGCTGGTATTGTTTTGGCGGGGCGCTGATCAGTTTTACCGGATTCATGTTCGTACTGAACAAATGGTATCTTTAACGTTTAATTGACGGGGGTATAAGCTTGAATTTAACGCTTATCTGGTTTTTGCTCAACATTCTGTTTGTGACTTCGGCTATCGTATTTCTGTTCCAGCACCGGAATTACGCCCAGGCGAAGCAGCAGCACTCGGATGCTGCGAGACTCGGGTCGCTCGCCAGAAGGCGAACGGTGTCGGCGGTTATTGCGATCGCCATGTTCATTGCCATGTCGGCGAGTTTTATTTTGAATATGAAGATAAACGGATGACGGCTCTCATTGACGAGAGTCTTTTTTTTCGGCATGATGGGTAGTAAGGATAATGAATCAGGAAATGAGACACTAACAGGTTCGGAGGATACAGCATGCACACAGTTGAGGAAATTGTCGGCCGGATGTCGAGCCAGGGACTGCGGGTCACCGATCAAAGAAGAACGCTGGCGAAGCTGTTCGCGGATACGCCGGGTTATCTGGCTCCCAAGGATGTCTATGAATTTATGGGCAAAACGTATTCCGGGCTGAGCTTCGATACCGTATACCGCAATCTGCGCGTGTTGGAGGAGCTGGGTGTTCTGGAGCAGGTGATGTTCGAGGACGGAGTGAAGTTCAAGCTGCATTGCAGCGAGCACCATCACCATCACCATCTGATCTGCCTGCAATGCGGACTTACACATCCTATCGTCTTCTGTCCGATGGAGCAGACTGCCGTGCCGGACGACTTCAAAGTTGTGAAGCATAAATTCGAGGTGTTCGGTTACTGCAAGGCTTGCAGCAGCGAGGAGGAAGCGAAGGGAGAGGACGAACAGTGAGCCGGGGGCGCGTGGGCCGTATCGTGCTGCAGGCCCCTATCCGCTTCTACCGCAAGGTCATATCCCCTTTAAAGCCTCCGACATGCCGCTTCTATCCCTCTTGCTCCATATATGCGCTGGAGGCGATCGAGAAGCATGGCGCGGCGAAGGGGAGCTGGCTTGCGGCCAAACGGATTGCCCGCTGCCACCCCTTTCATCCTGGCGGCTTCGATCCCGTGCCCGACAAGGAATAGCCGCTTTTCAGTGCCGCTTGACAACGGGACGGATTTTTCGGTATATTTTACCCATATGCATTGCCGATGAAGGGATGAGTAAGGCGAACGTACCATTGCAGAGAGCCGGTCGGGACGGTGGAAGCCGGCATGGGAAGTCGCGTGAAGATGGTCTTGGAGGCACCGCTCTCGAGCTGTCCGCCTAACGCGGAAGTAAGGGGACGGCGCATGGCCGGCGTTATCGGTCGGATTGCCGGCGGCAACGCCAGGCAGCGTGATGAAGCAATCTTCCGTACGAGGCAACAATGCTTGCCGAGGGAGATTGGAATTTGGGTGGTACCACGTGAGCGCTCGGCTCTCGTCCCATGAGGACGGGAGCTTTTTTTGCATTTCCATGAACAGGAGGAGACAAGTAATGAGCTCGAACAAAACTTTTTATATTACAACCCCGATCTATTACCCCAGCGACAAGCTGCATATCGGTCATGCCTATACGACGGTGGCGGGCGACGCCATGGCGCGATACAAGCGTCTGCGCGGCTACGACGTCCGGTATTTGACGGGCACCGACGAGCATGGGCAGAAGATTGAGCGCAAGGCGAAGGAAGCGGGCAAGACGCCGCAGCAATTTGTAGACGATATCGTCGTCGGCATTAAGGAGCTGTGGAGCAAGCTCGAGATCAGCAACGACGACTTCATTCGTACGACTGAGGACCGTCACAAGACGGTCGTGGAGAAAATATTCAAGCAGCTGCTGGAGCAGGACGATATCTACAAGGGTACCTACGAAGGCTGGTATTGTACACCTTGCGAATCGTTCTTCCTGGAACGGCAGCTGAAGGACGGCAATTGTCCGGACTGCGGGCGGCCCGTCGAACTGGTGAAGGAGGAGAGTTACTTCTTCCGCATGAGCAAGTATGCAGACCGCCTGCTCCAGTTCTACGAGGATCATCCCGGCTTCATCCAGCCGGAGTCCCGTCGCAACGAGATGATCAACAACTTCATCAAGCCCGGCCTGGAGGACCTGGCGGTATCGC
Source organism: Paenibacillus sp. J5C2022 (assembly GCF_025567625.1). Classification (GTDB taxonomy): domain Bacteria; phylum Bacillota; class Bacilli; order Paenibacillales; family Paenibacillaceae; genus Pristimantibacillus. The sequence goes on from NZ_JAOQJC010000002.1 coordinate 308,799, forward strand.
GAACCACGTTCGACTGGGGCATCCGGGTGCCGGGCGATCCCAAGCACGTGATCTACGTGTGGATCGACGCTCTGTCGAACTATGTGACAGCTCTTGGCTACGGCAAGGAAGGCGAGGATGAAGCTTACCGCAAATACTGGCCGGCGGACGTCCATCTGGTAGGCAAGGAAATTGTCCGGTTCCATACAATATATTGGCCGATCATGCTGATGGCACTCGACTTGCCGCTGCCGAAGAAGGTATTCGCCCACGGATGGCTGTTGACGAAGGAAGGCAAAATGTCCAAATCGAAAGGGACGGTCGTCGACCCGGTCGTGCTCATTGATCGCTACGGATTGGATGCGCTCCGCTATTACTTGCTGCGGGAAGTGCCGTTCGGCGCGGATGGAGCGTTCACGCCTGAAAATTTCGTAGAAAGAATCAACTTCGATCTGGCGAACGATCTGGGCAATCTGCTTAACCGAACGGTAGCGATGATTGACAAGTATTGCGACGGATCGGTACCGCAGTTCCGAGGCTCCGTCACCGCGTTCGACAACGGGCTGCAGGAGCTGGTGCAGCAGACGGTTCGCCAAGTGGAGAAAGCGATGGAAGAGATGCAGTTCTCCATAGCCCTGTCTTCCCTGTGGCAACTGGTGAGCCGCACGAACAAATATATCGATGAGACGCAGCCGTGGGCGCTGGCCAAGGACGAGTCGAAGCGAGCGGAGCTGGATGCCGTCATGTATCATCTTGCGGAATCGCTGCGCATGGTATCCATTATGCTGCAGCCGTTCCTGACGCATGCGCCTAGAGGGATATGGAAGCAGCTGGGTATTCCAGCAGGCGAGCTGACCTCATGGGAGAGCATGAGGGAGTTCGGCCGCATTCCAGGCGGAACGAAGGTTAGCAAGGAGGCTCCGCTGTTCCCGAGATTGGAGATGGCGGATGAAGTGGCGTTTATTGCGTCTTCCATGGGGGGCGTCCAGGCGTCTGACAATGCATCTGAAGGCAATGGTGGCGGAGCGGCTGCTTCCGTTGCCGAAGATGGCCCCGCACCGTCCGATGCGGAGGAGATCGGCATTGACGACTTCGCGAAGGTGGAGCTGCGCGTCGCGCAGGTGCTGGCCGCCGAGCCTGTCGCCAAGGCGAACAAGCTGCTCAAGCTGCAGATCGATCTGGGTTATGAGAAACGTCAGGTCGTGTCCGGCATCGCGAAGTTCTATAAGCCGGAGGAGCTTGTCGGGCGCAAGGTGATCTGCGTCACGAATCTGAAGCCGGTGAAGCTGCGCGGCGAGCTGTCGCAAGGCATGATATTGGCCGCTTCGCACGGCGATCAATTGACGCTCGCCACTGTGCCAGACGGGATGCCGAACGGCGCCATTGTGAAGTAAGGGGATGCTTGCGGGAGCATAATACGAATATATGATATACAGGACTGCCCTGCCGGGGCAGTCTTCTTTTTTTTGTTGACGAACGGAACGTCCGAAGCGAATTATAATGTGCCGCGAGAGAGCCGGCGATATTGAGAGGGGCTCAGCTGGTATTGCCGCTTGAACATGTCGCCGAATTGGGAGGCGGTGGAGAAGCCGCAATCCTGTGCGATCGCGGATATCGTATCGTCCGTGCCCAGAAGCAATTGAACGGCATGCTCCAGCCGTTTCCCGATGACGAAGCTCAGCGGAGATTGGCCGGTCTGCTCCTTGAACAAATGACGGAACCGGTCATAGCTGTAGCCCGTCAGATCGGATAAGGAGTGAAAATCGACCGATTGCAAGTAATTTTCCTCCAGCGCCCGAATCGCGTAGTGCAGCTTGCTCGAGACAGTCTCTGCGGACGGCTGGTGCTGCAGGCGCAGCAGCTCCATGACGACCTGTCCCGTCAGCAGGTTCATCTGCTCGGCATGAAAGGCGCCAGGCGTCCCCATCTCCCGCTTCATGCGCTGCATGAGAGGAAGAACGGTCCCGTTCTGATCGTGGCATATCCCGTTCGTCAACTGCGCCGGCTTGTCGTCATGGAGAAATCCGATGAAGATGACCTCCGTCTCCTCGTCATGCCGCTCATCGTGATACAGCTTGGGGCGGGTAATGCTTATCGTCCCCGGACCGTAACGGTAGGAATCCCTCTCAATCACCATCTCGCCTGTACCCCGAACATAATACACGATCTCGAAGCAACTATGATGGTGGAAGTCGACGTAACTGTCTTTCGGCATCGTGTGATGCATCAGGAAGTCGAGACTGCTAAGCACGGCCATCTTCCCCTTTGTTAACTGAGTTTGAAGCTATTGTACTGAAGAACGGGACGGTTGGAAAGTGTTGTCTTTCCATGAGAAGGTCTGTCCTAGCCAAATCGTGATAGGGGTTAGCCATAAGATTATAGATGTAGTCAATAGTTCAAGTGTAAAATCGAATCATGCTTATCGTGATTAGCCATAAAATGAGATGCATAGCTATATGCAAAGTAGGAGGGCAATTCTTATGTTAGCGCAAAATCAAGTGCAAGCTTACGAGCGCGACGGATTTCTGGTTATCGAAAATATGTTGTCTGAAGAAGAGGTGAAGCTGTATCGGGAATTGACGGAATCCAATTCCATATCGGCACTGCGGGAACAGCTTCAGGAGAAAGATAAGGAGGCAACAGTACATATGCTGGGACTTACGAGCATGTCTCCCCTCTTCCTCGATCTGGCCAGACATCCCGCGATCGTAAGCTGCCTGCAGCCGCTGCTGGGCCCCGACATTCAGCTTCAGCACTCCAAGCTGGCAACGAAGCCCGCCGCCAAGGGAAAGGGAATATTCCCCTGGCATCAGGACTACATGTTCTATCCGCATACGAATACAGATATTCTGTCAGTGATGATCATGCTGGATGACGCCACGGAGGAGAACGGATGCATGCAGATGGTGAAGGGAAGCCATAAGCTTGGCCCCCTCGATCATACGAAGGATGGTTATTTCATAGGGGCTTGCTCGGAGTCGCGTTATTGGGAAGACGGCAGCCATGTCGTCAATATCATGCCTCGGGCAGGCGGAATAAGCATCCATCACGGACTGACGCTTCATGGATCAGGCCCGAATCTGTCCGGCAAGCCCCGTCGCGGAATTGTCTTCTCCTACCGGGCCGACGACGCTTATCAGCTTGCCGACGGCGTATGGAGCGATACGGGCGTGCTCATCAGCGGCCAGCGGGGCGAGCGGGTCCGCTGCGACGCCGGCGTGGTCAGACTGCCGCGGACGCTGCGGTATCCCGGCTATCCATTCGGGCATGCCTGGAACCAGGAGGGCGAGATGGCGAAGCGGGAGAGGGAACGCTAATCATGAATGTTAATCATGAACGCCATCAAGTAAACAATAGTCAATGCAAGATGTAAACATAACGAAGTAGCGTGTCCTGGAGCGGCAGTCTTACAATGAAAGACGTAACGGAATAGCTGTATCCAGGGAGAGTGAATAAACATGAGCGCCAGTCCATATCGGATGTTCGACGATTCCGAAGGCATCTACAATTATTGTCCGGCTCCGGTCAGGGTTGATCGCGATACGATGTATGTATTTTATTGCGCGAACACTTGGCCCGGCATCGTCATAGACGATATTTACGGCAGGAAAGGTAAGCTGGTAGAGGGACGTTGGGAATTCGGCGACAGATTCCTGGCGCTGACCCCTTCCCGTACGGGATGGGATTGCATCCACGTATGCGATCCCGATGTCATTAAGGGGCAGTTCAACTGGAAGGGCGAGACGTACAGCTGGATGATGGTCTATCTTGGCTGCGATATTCATTATTGCTATCACAACCAGATCGGCATCGCATTCGCCAAAGATATCGCAGGTCCATATATCAAATATGATCGGAATCCCATAGTATCCTACGACGAGCTCTATCATTGGGGTGCGGGTCAACCATGCGTGTTGTCGCTGGACGGGAAAGGGAAGTTCAGAATGCTCTATACGCAGACGGTGCATGAGTATGCCCGCCACTATGAGAAGCCCAGAACGTTCTGGCGGGATTTCGATCTGCATGATGCGGATGCTCCGGTCGTCGGCGAAGCAGTCGCGATGCATGACGGAGGCATTGCCAATCTTGGCGGCGAGGGGAAGGCGGAGGTATTCAATCCCGCGATCGTATGGGACCGCATGCGCGATCACTATTATCTGGCCCGCGAAGGCACCCCGTTCGATCGGGAGCGGATGCCGAACTTTATTGCTTCCTACACCCAGATATGCTCCATTAGCCGTCAACAGTTCGAAAGCAATGAAGGCGGCTGGTGCACGATGCGCAATATAGGAGCCGCAGACAGCGGATTTCAACGCAATCATAACGCTGGCGTGTGCAAGGACGCATTCGGCTGGCTGTACGAGGAAGCCGTGCTGCCTGTAGCACTGACGGTATCCGCTGTACAAGATGACGGATTTCTATGGACTTACCGCATTCACTATACCGAAATCCCATTGCAGGAGGATTAGCGCCGATGGCCAGAACGTATGTATTGCAGTCTCCGGAGATAGCCGTCGCTGCGGCACGCATGAAAGCGGATGCGAACTATATCGGAGCGGCGGATTGTGCAACTGTGAAGTGGATGCGGGACAACCATGTGTTCATTAGAGATACATGGGAAGGGGAGCTTACAGACAGGCGGCTGCAGCAGCTGTATCACAGATTGTTCCCCGGCGACGATCTGTTCATCGATGGCAGGCTGTCCGGGAAGCAGCAATTGAAAGCAGTCGCATATGCGAAGGAGAAAGGCGCTCGCATTACGCTGTGCGTACAGGAAGGACATGTCGTGGAAAGGGATGTGTACATGGCGGTCGACTGGATCGTCAGCTGCGGAGCTCAAGTGAATGGTGGCACGGACAAAGTGCTGCTGCTTCGCAGCGATCAGTATGTATATGCCGCGGCCGGAGCGCTGGCGCTATGCTTGATGCATGGCCTGGATGCTTCGGCTGCGGCCGGCTTCTACTTAAAGGCAGCCGATTGCAAGGAACTGCCCTGGTATGATGAGATTGCCTATAGCAGAAGGCAATAACAAAACAAGGAGGGTCAAAGATCATGAACAAAACTGCCTACCCCCTATTGTCGGAGACGGAATATGCGAAACGGTTAACCCCGCCAAGTGGCAAAATCAGCATGGTGCTGGATACCGACACATTCAACGAAATTGACGATCAGTTCGCCGTCATATACGCGCTTGCAGCCGGGGAAAAAATGGAGGTGGAGGCGTTCTACGCCGCACCGTTCTTCAACGAGCTGTCCAGCGGGCCTGCGGACGGAATGGAGAAGAGCTATCTGGAGCTGTTGAAAATTCGCGGGCTGATGGGACGAGAGGACATTCCCGTGCTGCGCGGCTCTGAATCGTATATGGCTACCGAACATGCTCCGGTTGACAGCGAGGCGGCGCGCGATCTGGTAGATCGCGCCATGAAGCGCGACCCGGATAATCCCCTGTACGTAGTGGCGATCGGCGCCATTACCAATGTCGCCAGCGCGATCGCGATGGAGCCTGCCATCATAGAGAGAATCGTAGTTGTGTGGCTCGGCGGCCATACGTTAGAATGGGGAGATACCAAGGAATTCAATCTGCAGCAGGATCTGCACGCCTCCCGCATCGTCATGGACATCGGAGTTCCGCTCGTGCTTGCGCCTTGCATGGGTGTGGCATCCAATCTTAGAACGACGTTGTCCGAAGTAAGAGATTACGTGAGGCCGCAAGGAGAGATCGGAGAATATCTGTATGAGACATTTCGCAACTGCCGGGAGGATCACTTCGCCTATTCGCGCGTCATATGGGACATCGCGGTTATCGCCTGGCTTGTTCAGCCGGACTGGGCGCCGTCTCATCTGATGCCTAGTCCAAGAATATCGGAAGATTGCCGCTGGGGAATAGATCCGTCCCGCCATCTTATCCGTTATATCCGTTATATCGATCGCGACGCTGTATTCAAGGACTTGTTCCAACGATTGGCGAAGCTATAAGCTAGGAGGAGCAGCATGAGCAAAAAACCGAAAGTGACAGTCGTAGGCAGTCTTAATATGGATCTGGTCGTATCCATGCCGAGAATGCCAAAGCAAGGCGAGACGCTGACCGGCGACGCCATTCATTATATTCCGGGGGGCAAAGGGGCCAATCAAGCGGTCGGATGCGCCAGGCTGGGGGCGGAAGTGACGATGATCGGCGCTGTCGGCTCCGACGGGTTCGGCGAACGCATCCTGCAGGATATGCGGCGCTACGGAGTGTCGGCGGAGGCAATTGCCGTATTGGCGAACAAGCCGACGGGAACCGCGTCCATCTTCCATACGCCCGAAGATAACAGTATTGTTATCGTGCCGGGAGCCAATGGCGCGGTTACGCCAGAAATGATCGATGCACACGCTTCAGCCATTACGTCCGCAGATATCGTGCTGCTGCAGCTGGAGATACCTCTCGACGCCGTAGTGCGCGCCTTGCAGATTGCAAGAGCGGGCGGGGTGCGTACCGTATTGAATCCGGCTCCGGCTGTGCCGCTGCCGCAGGAATTGCTGACGCTATGCGACTTTGTTACGCCGAACGAGCATGAGTTCGAGCTGTTGTCGTCGCTTGCGTTAGGAGAATCGGACGAGCTGATTGAACAGGGTATTAGAGTCTGGGAGGAGCGCTACGGCAATAAGCTGCTTATGACAAGAGGCAAGCATGGCGTCTCCTATCTGGACGACAGCCGATTGCGGACGGCGCCCGCTCCGTTCGTTGAAGCGGTCGATACGACTGGCGCCGGCGATTGTTTTAACGCCGCAGTTTGCTATGGACTGGCTTCCGGCTGGGAGATGGGGAGGGCCGTTCCGTTCGCGGTGAAGGCCGCCTCCTTATCCGTTACCCGCTTCGGTGCGCAAGCCGGTATGCCGACGCTGCAGGAAGTAGAGTCACTGTAGTACATACGATTGTCGATAGCCTGATTCCTCTGAGTGAGGGATCAGGCTATCCATATGTCAATCCGATTCGGGAGGTGCACAGTGGAGTGGCTGAAGCTTAATCTGTTCAAAAAGGTAATTGCGGTGTTTTTCATCGCCATCATTCCGCTTCTCATCATAGGCGTTGCACTGAACCAAACGGGCACAACGATTATTCAACGGGATATCGAAGAATCGATGCACTCCCGCGTACAATTCTACATGAATTCATTCGAGACGGAGATGGATCGAATCATCCGGATGAAGCAGCAATATACGGTGGACAACGACATACAGACGCTTGTCATGCATCATATGATCCTGTCCGATATCGACTTGTACTATACCGTGCTTGAAGTGCAGCGGAAGCTAATGCAGTTCAAGGAAGCGAGCTTATTCGTGGAAGGCGTCAGGCTGTACGTTCCCGAGCTGGATATGCGCATTGACGACGTATTCATCGAACGGGGCATTGCCAGTACGGAACTGACGGAGCTGGAGCAGAAGTACGGGCGCATGGAGCTGATTACGGCTTACGGCGACCAACTCATTATGATGGACAGCTATCCCAAAAGCATTCTGCGCGATAATGAACCGCAAATCTATCTGGAAGTTGAATTGTCGAAGCAGAAGATTGAACAGACGCTGCGCACGATAATCCCTAACAAATTAGGAGAAACCGTCATATGGGACTTGAACGGCAGGTGGCACTTAGGAACGTTGCCGTCGGATATGGAGGGCTTGCGGCGATTGCTTGATGATCAGCCGCAGAGTCATGATAACGCATACATGGATGGCCGGGTAGAGCTTGACCGGAAGCCTCATCTGTATGCTTACCAGCTGTCACCGAGACTTGGAGCGGCATTAATGATTTATGTCGATGAGAGTGAGCTGCTGGGTCCGTTGCATTGGCACAAGAGGCTATTCTGGATTCTCGCCGCCACATCGGTATGCGTCATTCTTCTTTTCTCTTTATGGATTTACCGATTGATTCATAAGCCGATGTACATGCTGACAAGCGCATTCCGGCGAGTGGAGAAGGGAGACTTGACGGTTGTTCACAGTTATGATAAGCGGGACGAGTTCCGCTACCTTTACCGGCAGCTTGCCCAGTTGACTGCCCGGCTGAAGGGACTCACAGAAGATATATACGAGCAGGAGCTGCGGCTGAACCGTACGGAGCTGAAGCAGTTGCAAGCCCAGATTAACCCCCATTTTCTGTACAATATTTTTTTCTTGCTGAACCGAGTATTGAAGCTGGAGGATGTGGAGACGGCAAAAAAACTGACGGTACATCTGGGTAAATACTTTCAGTATATGACGAGAAACTCGCGCGATGAAGTCTCACTGCTGGAGGAAGTGGAGCATATCCGTTCCTATACTTCAATTCAGTCGCTGCGCTTCGGCTCCAAGCTATCGGTAGAGCTGGAGCAGCTTCCGTCCGAAGTGCAAGACGTGAAGGTTCCGCGACTGATTCTGCAGCCGCTGGTCGAGAATGCATTCGAATACGGGCTGGAGGACAATCCGGAGAAGGGAAGACTGCGTATTGGATACGAAGCGGGGACTCACAGCATGGAAGTGCAGATAGAGGACAACGGCATCGGATTGACGGATGAGAAGCTGTTGATGCTGGGGAGTCGCCTGACTTCACTAGAGGCGGACAGAAAGCTGGAGACGACCGGTATATTGAACGTTCACCGCCGCCTCCAGCTGCGTTATGGAGAAGGGTACGGTCTGACGCTGCAGCGAAGTCGGTGGGGCGGCTTGCTCGTAAAGCTGCGAATGCCCGTCCTGCCTGCGCTTGAACAACAAGGGGGCGATGACAATCATGAACAGATTATTGATTGTGGATAACGAGGAATACGTCGTGGACGGCCTTGTGGAGCTGTTCAACGGGGAGAAGGAGCTTGAGCTGGAGGTGATTGGCGTATACTCCTCCGCTGAGGCGTTGAATCAGCTGATTACGACCAAGATCGATATTGTACTGTCGGATATACGGATGCCCGGATTGAACGGATTGGAGCTGCAGAAGCTGATCGCCAAGCAGTGGCCGCGCTGTAAGGTTATCTTCCTGTCCGGTTACGATGAATTTGCTTATATACAAGAAGCGGCCCGCGTAGGAATGATCAATTATATATTGAAGACGGAAGAAGACGAGGTCATCATCGGGGCGGTGCGAGAGGCGATTGCGGAGCTGGCATCCGATCAGGCGGCCCAATCCGTCGTGCAGGAAGCCGAGAAGCGGATGCGTGAAGCCAACGTGGCTCTTCAGCGGGAATATTTCGCCCAATTAATGCTGGGAGACCATCACGCATTACGCACGATGCGGGAGCAGTTCCGGCAATTGTCAATTCCGCTGAGTGCGGAGAAGCCAGTCGTTATGGTTGCCGGAAGGGTGGATGAGTGGCCGGACGGCTACTCCTACTACGACAAGTCTCTGCTCTACTACGCCGTCAAAAATATATCGGAAGAATATTTGTCGCTCGTCACCAACCACGTCTGTTTTATCTACGGGCGTTCACGCCTCGTCTGGCTTATTCAGCAAAAGAGCGAAGCGGAAGTCAACAAAAGTCAGCTGGACCCTAAGCTATGGCGACTATCCTCCCATTTCATCTATGGCACCTTCGAGTGCATTCAAGCGGCTTGCCACAATTATTTGCAGGTTCCGATCTCTATAGCGATCGGCAAGCAAGAGACGGGATGGAGCAGACTTGCTGAGGGGTATGATGGGCTGAGGAGCTACTTCGACATTCGGCTCAACAGGGAACTGCTACTGGTGGAGGCGGAGCAGCCGAGCATTCCCGGCACAGATCGGCTGCAAGCCTCTCCCCAGGAGCTGTTGAGGCAATTCGATCTGCTGGCATATTCACTGGATAATTCCGATCGTTCGGAATTTATGCGCATACTGGAGCTCTTGCTGACAATGGGGAGAGTCGAGCTGAGCCGTTCGCAGCCGCTTGCGGGCGTTCAGATCGCCAGCACGATTACGGCGCTATTGGTGTCCGCATCGGATAAGCTGAAGCTTTCCGGGCAGTCGAACAAAGAGCTGAAGGCGAGAGTATACAGAGCTACGGAGTCTATGGAGGATTGGCACGAACTCTGCGAGTTGCTTCGCCGGAAGTCCGCGCTTGTGTTCGACCATACGTTTCAGGCGGCGGTACAAGAAGAGGATGAGATTATAGGGAAGATCCGATCTTATATCCAGCAGCATTTGAGCGGTGACATTACGCTGAAGACGGTAGCCCGCGTCATCGGACATAATCCCTCTTACTTGTCCAGATTGTATAAGCAGAGGTCGGGGCAGGGATTGTCGGAATATGTGACGGAATTGAAGCTCGCCAAAGCCAAGCAGTTGCTAAGAGAATCGAATATTCGCATCGGTGATATATCGGGCATGGTAGGATTCCTATCGGAGCATTACTTCTACCGCTTCTTCAAGAAAGCAATGAATGTGACCCCGCAGGAGTTCCGGGAGCAACAGAAGACAGAAGTCAACAGAAGGCAAGCGAACAGGTAAAAAGATCAAAGTAGGCAGCCCGTATGCCCTTATCGTAGGATGAAAGCATGAATCAAACGACACTTTACATGGGAGGTAACAAAATGAACAGAACGAAAAAGAGGCTGCTATTGATTCTATGCTTTATCTTCGTATGGGCATCGCTGTCCGCTTGCAGCAGCGAGAACCGGAAAGGTGAAAACGAGGGAGAGAGAGGAGCAGAGACCAGCGAATCGGCGGCAGGCGACAACGATGAGAAGCGTTATGACGATATCGTCGATATTGACTGGTACGTTAATCTGTCCTGGTGGAAATACGGCGGCGAATGGGGCAAGGACAAGTTCTCGCGGTATATTCAGGACGAATTCGGCTTGAACATTAATTTCATTACACCGGCAGGCGACGGCGCGGACCAGATCTCTACCATGATCGCATCCGGTTCCATCCCGGACATGATTACGGTAGAGTCGTGGATGGATTACAAGTCCAAGCTGGCGCAAGGCGGTTATCTCGCGCCCATGAACGAACTGATCGAACTGCATGCTCCAGATTTTAAAATGTATGAAGACGTATTCAGCTGGTATGAGGAAGGGGACGGGAACACTTATGTAGTGCCCAACTTCGCTTATTCCAGCCACGCCATGAAGGAAGGCGAGCAGTTGGAGCCGAACAGCTCCTTCACGATTCGTTCCGACATTTACGAGCAATTGGGTCGTCCAGACATTTCGACTGCAGACAAGTTCCTGGACGTGCTGGAGCGGGTGAAGAACGAGATCGGAACTTATGACGGCAAGGGGATTATTCCGCTGCAGCTGTACGAATTCCACAGCAGCGGCAACACCTCTGAAGAATGGCTGCGTGAATACTTCGCGGTACCTTATGAGAATGCTGACGGCGATCTAACGAAGCGGCAGGAGGAGAGCAAGTATTGGCAAGTGCTGAAATTCCTGAACGAAGCCTATCGCAGAGGACTGATCTCTCCCGACAACTTCACAGACAAGCGCGATCAAATCAATGAGAAGGTCGCCAGCGGCCGCGTATTCGCCAAGCTGACTGCCTCCCAGGACTTTAATCCGCAAATGACGACATTGTTCGAATCCGACAGCAAGGCTAAGTATGAAGCGCTAGCTCTTCGCAACTATGACGGAGACGATCCCGTATTGACGGATATCCGCGGCTGGGGCTGGCTCGTAACTGGTGTGAGCAAGAAGTCGAAGGCGCAAGAGCGCATCATCAAGCTGATGCAATTTCTCTACAGCAAGGAAGGGCAGCATATGACCCATTTCGGAGGGGAGGGTGAGACGTATACGTGGGGTGAGGACGGTCGTGTCGTCATGACAGAGCAGTATAACGAGCTTCGCGACAACAATGACGGTAGCCTGGAGCGTAAGTACGGCATCGGCTTCAATCTGCTGCAGGATTGGTACTCCGTCATGAACTTGTACCCGAAAGCTGAGAAGCCTGTGGACAAATACCTTGCGGATTTGAAAAAACCGCTTGTTCCTTATAGTCATGATACAACAGCGGCCGGAGGCAAAGCCGATCCCGCTCATCCGGAGCGCGACACTATGCGAGAGATAAGCAACCGAATCGGCTTGCTGTGGGGCAAGGAGCTTCCGCGCATTATTATGGCGGATTCCGAAGAGCAAGCCCGGGCCGTATACGAGGATTATTTGGCGAAAATTAAAGAAATGGGCTCAGACAAGCTGTATGCGTATGCAAACGAGAACTTCCATCGGGCGAAGGATGCGCTGGGCATCGCATATTCATGGCCGCCGCTGGTGAAGTAGCGTGAACTTGCCCGCGGATGAAGAGAGTACAAAGGAGGGCTTGCGATCATGCCGATAATTCCTGCTCACACCGAGCCCGGATATAACAAACGTGTATTGAAGCGGCAAAGCTTGCTCGCTAGAATGCTGAGACAATGGCAAATACAAGCGATGGCTTTGTTGGGGCTGCTATTTGTATTGTTGTTCAACTACGCGCCTATGTTCGGAATCGCCATCGCTTTCAAGAGGGCGGATTATTCCCTGAATTTGATGCAGAGTCTCGCTACTGCGCCTTGGGTAGGCTTCGTCTACTTCCAAGAGTTCTTCCACGACTATCAATTTAAAGAAATATTGTACAACACGTTGGGTCTCAGCTTGCTCCAACTGCTCATCAACTTTCCGGCGCCGATCCTGTTCGCGATTCTCATCAGCGAAGTGACGCATAACAGATTCAAGCGCATCGTGCAATCGATCAGCTACTTCCCGCATTTTGTGTCCTGGATCGTATTCGGCGGCATCATCATCAACATGCTGTCTGTAGAGACGGGGATTATCGTCCCGATCCTGCAGAAGCTGGGACTGATGGAGGGGAAGGCGGCCTTGCTCGCGGAGCCGAACGCCTTCTGGCCCATTATTATCATTACTTCCATTGTGAAGGGCTTGGGCTGGGGCTCGATCATTTACTTGGCAGCTATCACATCCATTGATCCGACCTTGTACGAAGCGGCCAAAATAGACGGAGCGGGGCGTTTTCGCCGCATATGGCATATTACACTGCCGTCGATATCGGGAACAATTATCGTATTTTTCCTTTTGTCGATCAGTCACCTGCTGGATTCCGCCTTCGATCAGATATGGGTATTCCAAACCCCGCTCAATCTGGAACGGAGCGAAGTGATTGATACATTCGTGTACAAGACGGGAATTGCACAAATGCGCTATTCGTACACGACTGCGGTCGGCTTGTTCAAGTCGGTCATCGCCTTGATCCTGCTCGTCAGCGGTCACTATATCAGCAAGCGCATCGCGGGCCGGGGCATCTTCTAGGGGGGAGCGAATATGAAAGGAAAACGGCTGGACTGGTTCAATATTTGCAATTACACGTTTCTGGGTGCATTCTGCCTCCTCACCATCTATCCCATTTGGTTCGTGCTGATCGGTTCCTTCAATGACGGGGCGGATTATATGAGGGGCGGAGTATACTGGTTCACGCGAGATTTCAGCTTGTCCAGTTATTCCATCGTGCTACAGGACGACAGGTTATATACAGGCTTTAAAGTGACGATATTGCGAACGGTGCTTGGCACATTGATTAGCGTGTTTTTCACGTCAATGGTCGCTTACGCCATGTCGCGCCGGAACTTGATCGGACGCAGTCCTTATTATTGGTTTTTTCTATTCACCCTGTTTTTCAATGGCGGACTCATACCGACATTTCTTGTTTTCAAGACGCTGGGACTGATCGACACCTTTTGGGTATTGATCGTCCCGACTATGTATTCCGTATTTAACATGATTATCTTCAACGCCTTCTTCCGGGAGCTTCCGGAGGAGATTCCGGAGTCTGCGAAGGTGGACGGAGCATCCGATTTCAAAATATTCCTGCTGTTGTTCATCCCGTTATCGGCACCTGTGCTGGCGACGGTCTCCTTGTGGAATGCGGTGTTTCATTGGAACGCCTTCTTCGACGCGATGATTTTCACAACCGACCGGGATTTAATGCCGCTTCAGCTTTATTTGATGAAGATGATCCGCGAGGCGGATGTCATCTCGAACAGCCAATACATTCCTCCGCAAGTGAAGCAGACGATTAGCGTGCAGACGATTCGTATGGCTGCCATTGTGATCAGCACCGTTCCAATTTTGCTGGTGTATCCTTTTCTTCAACGTTATTTTGTAACCGGCTTTATGGTGGGCTCATTAAAAGGGTAAGGAGTGATTCCATGTTCAGGAGTACAATGAAGACTGTCGTTGCGTTCATGATCTGCACAGTAATGTTGGCAGGCATGCTGCCCTTGAATAGTCAAGCGGCGGTGCTGTGGGAGGAAGATACGCTATCCAGCGTCTACGATCCGCAAGGGAATTATTATACTTATGCCCCAACGATTATACGGGACGGAAATATAGAGCATATGTGGACGTGCCATAATGCGGAGGAAGGCGTATTCCGGGATCATATCTATTATACGAAGCGGGTGGACGGCATCGTGACGGAGTCGCGCTCTGTGCTGCCCCCGGGAGCATCCGAAGCTTGGGACAGCTATCATGTATGCGATCCGACCGTGCTGGGAGGGAAGTTCCTGTTCGATGGATCGGAGTACGACTATGCGATGTTTTATCTGGGCAATGACGTAGACGGTGTCCACCACAATCAGATCGGAGTTGCATTCTCGAATGATCTGGAAGGGGATTGGACCCGTTATCCGAATCCGATCGTCTCTTATCCCAATGACGGCTTCTGGGGAGTCGGTCAGCCTTCCGCTACGAGCGTGGACGGTCAAGGCCATCTGCTGCTGTTCTATACGAGAGGTGATCCCGAGATGACGGCGGGCTATCGCATCGAGTTGAACTTGCGTGACATGTCGGCTCCCGTTATCGGTGAACCGCTGCGTCTCACCGTTGACGGGCTGAAGGACTTGAACGGCGAGCAGGACTGGTTCAACAACTTCGATGTGACTTATGATCCAAGCCGAGACCGATTCTATGCCGTTCGAGATGTGCATCCATTCCCATCCAATGTGCCCGGCTATATTACAAGAGGAGTCCAGATCGTCAGCATTGAAGGCAGTTCGGTATGGGGAGGCGGAGGCACTTGGAAGGTTGAGGGAACATTGAACACTGCGGTAACCGGATTTCCGCGCAACCATAATGCCGGCTTGCTGCGAACGCCGTTCGGTACGCTGCCTGAGCCGGACAAAGTGGAAGTGTATTTCGCCGACAGCGCCGAAGCGCCGAACCTGATCGGCGAAGCGGAATTCACCTATGACATCTGGCGGATGGAGGGCGCGCTGAATGAAGCGAACCCGGTCGTTACGGCAGAGATTGCGAATATGTCGAAGAGACATCTAAGCGTACTGGCGCTAGTGACGGATTTGAATACGAACGTAACAGAGCTGCAAGGGATAACAACGTGGAGGAGCAGCGGATTCTGGATTGGGTACCGCTTATTTGACGAAGAGGGATACTTGCTGGAGGCAGGCACGGCGTATAAGGACCGGGTAAAGGCGGACGGAAGCTTCACGATCCCGGTTAACATGCCGAACGTGCAAGTGGAAAGCGTAAAGCTGGAAGTGTATCTGCTTTCTCCTGAGGGAAGACGAGTAACCCGTGTAGCCGGAATGATCGATTTATAAAGAGCGCCATTTAAAAGCCAGTCGCCGATGTGGGCGACTGGCTTTTATTGAGATGATCACGATGAGGACGCTGCCCGATTAATCCACTTATCGAGCATAACAGCCAAGAGCTGCTTCACCAGGTCGTCAATCGATGCTTGGGTGCTGAAGGCCCTGTTTTGTACGAAATATCATACAAACATTCGCACATGGCAGGAAGGCGGCTTGAGTTTGTACGATTTATCGTACAAATACTAGTATGAGGCTGGGCGGCGGCTTGAGTTTGTACGATTTATCGTACAAAAACTGTCAGAAAGAGTGTGGAACGCCTTGTTTTGTGTGAATTTTCGTATAAAAAGTAGCGGATGGAGTGTAGAAGGCCCTGTTTTATATGAATTATCGTACAAAAAGTAGCAGATTGAGGGCTGAACGCCCTGGTTTGTACGAATTATCGTACAAAAAGTAGACCGAAACGCGGCGGTGACTTGGTTTTATACGAATAATCGTACAAATCCAGAAAATGTGCTCAGAGTAATAAGTGTGCTATAGAGTAGTAGTTGAGGTTTGAGAGTAGCAGGTCGGGCCAGAGTAGTAGTTGGTGTTTGAGAGTAGCAGGTCGGGCCAGA
>NZ_JAOQJC010000020.1 GCF_025567625.1 Paenibacillus sp. J5C2022
TTCCTGGAGAAGTACCCAAGTGGCTCAAGGGGACCCTCTGCTAAGGGGTTAGACTGCGTAAGTGGTGCGAGGGTTCGAATCCCTCCTTCTCCGTAGTAACATTCTCACAATTACATATGGCCCGTTGGTCAAGGGGTTAAGACACCTCCCTTTCACGGAGGTAACAGGGGTTCGAATCCCCTACGGGTCACCAACTTATTATCGCGGGGTGGAGCAGTTCGGTAGCTCGTCGGGCTCATAACCCGAAGGTCGCAGGTTCAAATCCTGCCTCCGCAACCAAAAATATGAAATGAAAGATAGCATGGCATTTGCCGGTGTAGCTCAATTGGTAGAGCAACTGACTTGTAATCAGTAGGTTGGGGGTTCAAGTCCTCTCGCCGGCACCACTTGCGGAAGTGGCTCAGCGGTAGAGCATCGCCTTGCCAAGGCGAGGGTCGCGGGTTCGATTCCCGTCTTCCGCTCCAGTCTCGGGATGTAGCTCAGCTTGGTAGAGCACCTGGTTTGGGACCAGGGGGTCGCATGTTCAAATCGTGTCATCCCGACCAGTCAAAAATATAACTACTACATATAGAAGCTGTTTGCCTGAAGCTAATTTAGCCGGGTAGACGGCTTTTTTATTTTTACAGAGCTTTTTTGAAATTTCGGCAGGAAATTTAGAAAGACGTACATTTGCAGATGATGTAACCTCGGTCCGAGGCAGGCAATTGTAGAAATGGCGACTTGTAAGCAATGTGAGCTCGGCTTGAGAGAGAAAAGTGTGCGAATGACGAGCTGTAAGCGAGGTGACCTCGGTTGGAGAGTTGAAGCACTGTTAAGGAGAAGCAGCTTGCTTACCTACCGGGCGCCCCTTTTTTGTCGAGAATTTGCCGAGAATGTCCTGATACAATGAATATTGTAAATTTATGCAAGATGGCATCATTAAATCAGGTCACAGGAGGAGAATGAATCGTGCAGCAATTCAAAGTACATATGATGAAAACGCTAATATGCATGCTTACCTTTATGCTGATTATGACAAGCATGCCTATACCCAGCATGTACACATCCGTTACAGCTGCGACATTGTCATGGGGAAATGTGGGCGACGGCAGCATATCCGAGGTGTATTCGTACAATCCCGTTCTCTCAGAAGATAGTAACGGCGTGCTTCATGCAATGTTCCAAGATTCCATGAGCGGTGAATTTGTCGTAAAAAATCTGGCTGGCAACAGTTGGGCAGATGCAGGGAAAGCGGAGGTATCCACCGGTCCCTACCATTTCGCTATGAGTCGTCAGAATAAAGCCTTTGCCGTCTATGTTGATTATGATCATGGCAGCAAGGCAAGTGTAATCGAGATTACTCCATCAAGCTGGAGTTATGTGGGGGCTGCAGGATTTTCCGATCATGCGGTGAAGGCTCCGCGGCTGGTTTTCAATGGAGATACGCCATATGCTGCATATATCGACGGCAGCTTCGGATCGCAGCAAGCCATCGTTATGAAATATAACGGCATAACTTGGGAGACGATCGGCGAGTTGCCTGGCGCTGCAGATCAAATCGAGCTCAAGGTCGACATAACTGGAAGCGTATATGCAACTTTCATCGATGAAGGAGCTGGCAGATCGCTATCCACGATGAAATATTCTGGAGTTTCGTGGGAATATGTAGGGAGCAGAGGGTTTACGAATGAGGAAGTCAACACATTCGACGTGGCGGTCACAGCCACTTCCGTGCCGGTTGTAGCCTATACCGACACTAATGATCAGGCGGTGGCATCTCTGTATGACGGCAGCCAATGGACGATCATAGGCAACAAAGGGTTTACAGACGGGGGAGTGCTGGATCTCGACATTGAAGCTACTTCCAATCATGATTTGTATCTATTGTATAAGGACGCAGTAACGAAGAAAGCAAATGTTTTTATGAAGAGGGGGACGAACTGGGAAACGCTAGGGACGAAGAATTTCTCAAACGGCGAAATCTATCACCTGTTTTTAATGATCGGCAGCAGCAATAAGCCTTACGTCGCATATAGCAGCGCAGCGAATGCATTCAGAGTGAAAGTGGCTACCTTAATGACGACTTACTCTGTCACTTACCATGATAATGGAGCCGATTCAGGCGACTTGCCGATTAATGACAACGTCTACACGGAAGGTGAATTGGTTACCATTGAGGGCAACTGGTATGATCTGAAGAAGGAAGACCATTATTTTGACGGATGGACGTTAACGCCATCACCTGTCGTAACCGACAGTGTGTACTACTCCTGGGACGAGTTAAGAATAGGACAAGAAGATGTTCATCTCTATGCGAATTGGAAGCTTAATCCGCCTACCGACAAGCCGACGCTGGAAGCAAGCGCAGGAGACGGCAGCGCTGAACTGACATGGAATGCGATAGACCGTGCTTCCTATTACAATATATACGTGAAGAGCGAGGAGACGGATTATAGCTACACATGGCTTGATAATACAATGGAACTAACCTACACAGCCGAAGGACTGGTCAATGACTCCGTCTATTATTTCTTGATAGAGCCCGCCAACGGCAACGGAGCAGGAGATTGCTTGTCCAATGCAGTGAAGATCATTCCACTGTCCGCTGAGCAGCCGACATTACCTTATGTCAGCATCGCCAGCAACAGCTCGACGGACCCGATTGCAAGAAGGGGGAACACAATTGCCTTAACCTTCGTATCCAGCCATAAGCTGAGCAGCTTGCCAGTCGTTACGATTGCGGGACAAGCCGCAGTTGTGACGAATAACGGCAATCAGCGCTATACTGCAGCGTATACATTAAGCGGAGTCGAGAGCATAGGAGAGATTACGTTCACGATCGACTTCGTCAGTGTAGCGGGCAAGGCAGGGAAGCAAGTAACTCTGACCACAGACGGCAGCAACTTAACGTATAGCAACAGTCCGACAGAGATTCCCGTTCTTAGCGGTGTTGTGGGAGATGGCAGTGTATTGCTGTCATGGAGTGAAGCAGAAGGGGCCACACGTTATCATGTCTTCATGAAAGACCCTCAGAAAGATGTGCAATACGAACAGATGGCTACCGTGACCGAATCGACTTATGAAGTGACGGGCTTGACGAATTCATTGCCGTATTACTTCAAGGTTGAGGCGGCCAACGATGACGGGACAAGCATGCCGTCTAATGAAATCAGGCTTATACCGCTTTCGCTGGCAGTTCCAGTCTTGCCTTATGTCAGCATCGCCGGCAGCGGTTCATCCCGGACTTATGTCAGCAAGGGAGACGACATTACGCTAACGTTCGTGTCCAGTCTGCAGCTGAAGCAGCTGCCGATAGTCACGATCGCAGGCCAGACAGCGTCTGTGGCAGATGACGGCAATCAGCGCTTTACGGCGGCTTATACGCTTGATGGAAGCGAAGACCGGGGCGAATTGAAATTCTCGGTCGATGTCATCTCTGAAGCCGGAATCGCAGGAGAGCAAGTTACGTCTACAACGGACGGAAGCAAGCTTATACATGGGAGTCCACCATCGTCGGGAGGCTCTGTTGTTCCTCCATCCAACGAACAACAGATTGATGCGGAGATCGTGGACCCGAGCGGTGCTTCACTCTTCGAAGCGGCTATCAAGCGAACGACGGACGCGAGCGGCAAGAGGAGAGACGAAGTGACGATCGCTATGGAAGAAGCGGAAGCGATAACGAAGCAGTTGGTTGAAGCGAAGCGGAGAACGGCGAAGCTTGTCCTTCCGGATAAGAAGGATGAAGTATATGCAGCCCATGTGCTGCTCACGAAGGATGCGGCTGAGAAGCTGCGTGAGCAGGAGATTGATCTTGAAATCGATACGAAGCATGCGATCATACGCATTCCCCAACAATCGTTGACGGAACGCGACGACGATATCTACTTCCGCATTGCGCCTATGCGGGATAGCGGCAAGCAGCAGGAAGTGATGACGCGTGCCGGTGCGAATGAGGCGGTCATACAGGCGGTTGGTCCAGGCGGAATAAGCTTGCTGGGCCGTCCGGTGATAATTGAGACGAATATGCAGAAGACGCCGGTCGATCTCGTTCTACCGATTGACATCGATGACATCTCCGGTGCGGCAGAGCAGGATATCGCGATCTATATTGAACATAGCGACGGCTCGAAGCAATGGCTGCAAGGCAAGCTTGTCAACATTGACGGTACGGATCGACAAGGAATCGCCTTCACTGTGAACAAGTTCAGCACTTTCTCGCTCGTATATGGTCATCAATTGCAAGATTACTTCATCGAGGAGCAGGCTCATGCGCCTCGACACGCCGCCTATATGAATGGGTATGATGACGGATTGTTCCAGCCGGACAAACAGGTGACGCGTGCAGAGATGGCGGTCATGCTAAGCCGGGCACTGGAACTCGGCGAGGCGAAAAATGGCAAGGTATTCACGGATATGAAGCATGATCATTGGGCGAAGGAGGCGATCGCTCAAGTGTCTGCCGCAGGCTTGATGAGCGGATATGGCGATGGCAGCTTCATGCCGATGAAGCCGATGACGAGAGCGGAGATGGCCAGCATAATCACTCGTTATATCAAAGAGGCTGAAGAGAGCGATGGGCAGCATTTCAACGACACACGGGGCCATTGGGCAGCAGCGGCGATACTGAAGGCGCAAGCGGCCGGCATAATTGCCGGTTATGACGATGGCACGTTCCGTCCGGATCAGTCCTTGACGAGAGCGCAAGCCGTCATGATGATCAACAGGCTTGTTGGCAGAGGACCGCTTTACGGTATGGAGCCTAAGTGGAAGGACGTTCCGATCAGCCATTGGGCGTTCCATTATATTCAGGAAGCGTCTATCGATCACAGTTACGAGAGACTAGACAATGGCGGCGAGAAGCACGTAGAAGAGACATAACGAATAACCCTCTTTCAAGCTTCGACGGCTCTCGATTGACGAGCGCTGTCGAAGCTATTTGCTTGCTGCCGGTTCCGGTCGAAGGGGATATCTACTATACTGTTAGGTAATTGCGTTGATCATCACGGCAAGGGTGAGAAGGAGAATGCCATGCGAAGACAATGGAGAGTGAAGAACAAGGCCATTCTGCTAGTCGGTATTGCCTTTGCGGTGGCTGCCGCCTTATGGATCGTTATACAGCCGGGACCGGACGACAATCCGGTGAAGCCGATGGCAGAGCATGGCGAGCTGGACTTGTCGAATTGGCGATTCGGCAGCGATGGTGCGGTCAGGCTGGACGGGCAGTGGGCTTTGTATTGGGAAGAGCTGTTGACTCCTCATGATTTCGAGAAGCTCGATGTCAGTCGTCGCGAGCCGATGTATGCGAATGTGCCCAACATATGGTCATCGTATAATAGAGACGGCAAGCCTCTGTCCGGTGAAGGTTATGCGACGTATCGCCTTCGCGTTCGGTTGAACCCTTCCGCCATACCGAAGGAACTGGCATTGAAGCTCCCCACGATGTCGACGGCATGCAGGCTATGGGTGAACGGGGAGGAGCTTGCCCAATGCGGCACCGTATCAAGGGACAAGGAGTCGGCAAGCCCCAGGTTCGCACCGCAGTCGTTAAGCTTTCCGGTACAATCGAACAGGCTGGATATCATTGTGCAGATTTCGAACTATTCCTATAACAGCGGCGGCATGTGGTATGCGATGAATCTGGGGCTGCCGGAGCAAATAAGCGCTTACCGCGATATAGGCCTAAGTCTGGATATGACGCTGTTCGGCATCTTTCTGTTCATGGGGTTGTATCATATTTTTATTTTTTCGCAGCGGCGTGACATGAAGACGGCACTGCTGTTCGGTGTCGGCTGTCTGATCGGCAGCATGCGATTGCTGGTGTCGGGAGAAATTTTTGTTTTGGAGCTTTTTCCGCAGCTGGAAATTTCCATATTGACAATGGTATCGTATTTCACCTATTACGGCGGTATTATGTTTTTCATCCTGTACTTGCGTCAGCTGTATCCAGAGGAGATGCCGAAGAGATTCACGGGAATTGTCGTATCGATATGCATCCTGTTCATTCTCTCCGTATGGCTATCGCCGATGTCTTTTTATACGGATAGTATCCTCTACTACCATTTGATAATGCTGATTGTCAATGTGAAGCTGATTCATGTTATCTGGCTTTCCGTCAAGCGGAAGCGTCCGGGAGCGAGACTGCAGTTTTTCGGAATTATTTTTTTTATTCTGACCTTTATCATCGATATTGCGATCAATGCGTTCTACGCCGGCGCTATATTCCGCAACACGCTGCTCTTCTATATGCTGGACCGTCAAATGATTCTGATGGGACTGTTCGTGCTCGTATTCGTACAGGCTATCGTGCTGGCTAACCGGTATTCCAGCGCATTCCATACGATTGAAGCCATGTCCGAGACACTGATCAGGCAGAACAAGATGAAGGATGAATTTCTCGTCAATACATCGCATGAATTAATTACGCCATTGCACGGCATCATGAACTTGTCGCAAGCGATGCTGGAAGGCGCAAAGGGGCCGATGAACAAGGAGCAGCAGCATAACCTGACAACGGTCGTGTCCGTGACGAGACGATTGACGAAGCTGATATACGATATTATGGACTATTCCAAGCTGAGAAACGATGACATCAAGCTGAACAAGCGGAATGTATCGCTTCATGCCATCATGCGGGCCAACGGTGATGTATTCCTCCACTTGATTGACGACAAGCCGGTAGAGCTGCACATCGATGTACCAGAGTCGCTGCCTCATGTTTATGCGGATGAAGACAGACTACAGCAAATTTTATACAACTTGATCGGCAATGCGGCAAAATTTACGCATGAAGGCCGGATCGCAGTAGCCGCTTGCGAACGCAACGGCATGCTGGAGGTTACCGTCTCCGATACAGGCATCGGCATTAGCGAAGAGAAGCATGAACAGATCTTTCAATCCTTCGAGCAGGTGGGCAAAGCAGTAGCGAACGAATACGGGGGAACGGGACTGGGCTTGTCGATTACGAAAGGGCTAGTCGAGCTAAGCGGCGGAGAGATTCACGTCCGGTCCATACCCGGACAAGGCTCCACCTTCACATTCACCTTGCCTATTGCGGTACAGGAAGAAGCGGAGCGTGCGCAACATCCTTCACGCATACCGACGGAACAGGTGGCGAATCGTCTTGGCGTCGCCAATGAACTAGTCGTTCAGCCGGCAAGCTATGTGAATACGATTTTGGCGGTTGATGATGATGCTACGAATATTCAAGTTATCGCTGGCGTACTGGCGAAGGAGCCTTACCGAATTATAACTGCAGGCAACGGAAATGAAGCGTTGCGCATATTGGCGAGTGAAGAACGGATCGATTTGGTCATTCTCGATGTGATGATGCCGGGAATAACCGGTATAGAAGTGGCTAGGACGATTCGGCATACACATTCGCTGACGGAGCTGCCGATCTTGCTGGTGACGGTGAAGAACGGCCGGGAGGACATGCTGGAGGGGTTTCAAGCCGGGGCGAACGACTTCTTGACCAAGCCGTTTCACTCCTATGAACTAAGGGCTAGAGTTCGCACGCTATTGGAGCTGAAAAATTCGGTTAATCAGGCGGTAGAAGCGGAACTGGATTTTCTAAGGGCGCAGATAAAACCGCATTTCCTCTACAATGCATTGAATACGATCATCGGCATATGCCCTAGAGATCCGAAGCATGCCAGTCTCCTGCTAAAGCAGTTAAGCCAATATCTTCGCGGCAGCTTCGACTTCCAGAACAAGGAGAAGCTGATTCCCATCGATAAAGAAATGGAACTGATCCGATCGTATTGCCATATCGAGAAAGCGCGCTTCAAGGACAGGCTGAACATCCGATACGATTGCGATGAGCTGGCTGGTACGTGCATACCTCCGTTAAGCATACAGCCGCTTATCGAGAATGCGATTCGCCACGGTGTAATGAAACGGCTGGAGGGAGGAACAGTGCGCTTATCTATTCAGAGGGAAGGGGCGTATATTCGCATTGCGGTGGAGGATGACGGTGTCGGTATTTCCGGCGAGGTGCTGTCCACTCTTCTTCTAAGTGAGAATAAGAGCCGGGGAGTGGGATTGCGAAATATTCACCAGCGTCTAATGAACATGTACGGACACGGCCTGCAAATGGAAAGCGAATATGGCCAAGGGACAAAAGTCATGATGGATATTCCCTATGCGGGGAAGGAGTCGGGAGCAGCTTATGATAAGAGTCGTACTGATTGACGATGAAGAAAGCGCGCTGGACGCTTTGCAGGACGAGCTTGCGGATTATGAATATATTGTTATTGCCGGAAAGTATACGAATCCGCTGCATGCCATGCAGATGCTGAGGGCGGAAGGGACTGGCATCGATATCGTATTTCTGGACATTGAGATGCCTGGCATGAACGGCCTTCAGGCAGCGGAAGAAATAATGGAGGCTCATTCCGCTATCGATATCGTATTCATTACGGCGTATGATCAGTATGCCATTGAGGCGTTCGAGGTGAATGCGATCGATTACTTGCTTAAGCCCGTCATGCCGGAACGATTGGCGAAGACGGTCCGGAAGTGGAGCCATAACCGAAAGCGATTGACGGGCAGCTCTGTGAAGGAGAAGCGGTGGGTGTGCGAACTGACCTGCTTCGGCTCCTTCCAATTGCATCATGGTTCGGACGGAGAGAAGACGATCAGGTGGCGTACAAAGAAAACTAAGGAACTGTTCGCCTACTTCATTCATCATCAGGGGAATGCGATTCACAAGTCGCTCATCATTCGGGATATATGGCCCGATATCGATGAAGAACGCGCCTTGGCGAACATTCATACCAGCGTATACTATATACGCAAGATGATTAAGGAATTCGGGCTGGATAGAAATTTGATTGTATCGTATATGAATGATTGCTATAAAATGATGATGAAAAATGCGGAATGCGATGTGAACCGCTATCTCATGGCTGCAGAGCTTGATTCGGATGCGATGCCGAACGCTATAGAGCATATGGAAGCCGCCTTGCGTCTGTACCGGGGAGATTATCTGGCTATGGAAGGATACGCATGGGCCATACCGCGGCAGCAGAAGCTGCGATCCATATATAAGGATATGGTCGCGAATACGACCCGGTGCTATGAGCAGTCGGGGCGGTATAGCGAAGCCGTCGCATTGCTGCGGGAGGCAACCGATCATCAGCCCGAGCTCGAGGAACTGCACGCGCTACTGCTTCGGATGCTAAGGCTGTCAGGCGATGAAGCTGCTGTGGAAGAGCATTACCGGCATGTGGAGACATTGCTGCGCGAGGAGTACGGGGTGGAGCCGGGAGAGGCGATTGCTTCAATCTACAGGGAGCATTGAATTTCTAAATAAGGGCAGGGTAGCCTGGAAGAATAATTCCGCACATCATGGGCAAAGTACTCTTGACTGCTGCATATGACAGGATGAGAGGAGACCATGAAATGAGAAGAAGAATAGGGCTGATGCTGCTTGCGTCATTAATGATGACTGTCGCCATGTGTGGCGGCATTGCTGAGGCCGCTTCTCCCGGCGTCTATCACTTCGGCTTCAAGAGAAGCGTCGGAGGCCAACTGCCATCTATAGACGAAGAAGGCTTCAAGCCGATCATCACGAAGCATGGCGCGATGTTCCTCGGCGATACCAGCAAGAAGGAGCTGTTCCTGACGTTCGACAACGGTTATGAGAATGGGCTGACGGGGCAAATTCTGGACGTGCTGAAAGATAGAGGAGTGCCGGCGACGTTCTTCGTAACGGGCCATTATGTGAAGGATCAGCCGGAGCTGCTGAAGCGCATGGCTGAGGAGGGGCACATTATCGGCAATCACTCCTGGAGCCATCCCGATATGACGACACTGTCCGCGGAAGCGATCAGGACAGAGTTGAATAAGGTGAAGGAGCAGGTAACCGCGATAACCGGCCAACAGGCGATGAATTACTTGCGGCCGCCCAGAGGGATATTCAACGAGCATGTGCTGGCATCCAGCAGAAGCGCCGGCTACACAAGCGTCTTCTGGTCGATCGCATACAAGGATTGGGATGTGAATGCGCAGCGCGGAGCGCAATATGCTTACGAGCAAGTGATCAAGCAGCTTCACCCTGGCGCTATTATTCTGCTGCACTCCGTATCGAAGGACAATGCTGGAGCGCTTGGCAGAATCATCGATGAGGCGCGACGGCAAGGCTATGATTTCAAATGCTTGGATGAGCTGGCTCTGGAATAAGGGCAAGCCGGGGCAAGCCCTGCTTTCGGGAAGCAGGCTTGCCGGCGGCTCCGGATGTATGTTTGTCAGGACAGCTTGCTTTCATTCGGCTGTGCGGCGAAAAACGTTTTCAACGCCGTGTAAACCTCGCTCCGGTCCTTAATGATGGAATACATAAACTTCTTGTGGTTAATATGCTTGTAGGCGGCCATAAGCGTGCTGCTTCGATTGTACTGGTTCACTTCGCCATAGCCGAACAT
This sequence comes from Paenibacillus sp. J5C2022, assembly GCF_025567625.1. Taxonomy (GTDB): domain Bacteria; phylum Bacillota; class Bacilli; order Paenibacillales; family Paenibacillaceae; genus Pristimantibacillus. The sequence goes on from NZ_JAOQJC010000020.1 coordinate 10,401, forward strand.
ATTGCATCGCTCCATCATTTGGCTGATGAGCTTCACGCACCGCTCGTTGTCGGACGTCAGGTTGTCGCCGTCGGAGAAGTGGAACGGGTAGATGTTCCAGTATTCCGTCGGATAGCGGCTCGTAATAATATCAAGCGCCTTCTGGTAAGCGGAAGAGCAGATCGTGCCGCCGCTCTCGCCGCGGGTGAAGAACTCCTCCTCCGTCACCTCCTTGGCTTCCGTATGATGGGCGATGAACACGATATCGACATGCTCGTATTTGCGGCGCAGGAAGCGGGTCATCCAGAAGAAGAAGCTGCGCGCGCAATATTTCTCGAAGGAGCCCATGCTGCCCGAAGTGTCCATAAGAGCAAGAATAACCGCATTGGATTGCGGCTTCACAATTTCTGTCCATGTCTTGTAGCGGAGATCGTCGGGCGATATGCCGCCGATGCCGGACTTGCCTGCATTGGCATTGCGGCGCAAGTTCTCCAGCAGCGTCCGCTTCTTGTCGATGTTGGACATGATCCCCTTCTTGCGGATGTCGGTGAATACGACCTCCCTCGTCTGCAGCTGCTCCTTCTGCTTCTGCTCCAGATTGGGCAGCTCCATCTCCTCGAACAGCATATCCTCGAGCTGATCGATGCTGATCTCGTTGTCCAGAATATCCTCTCCCGGCTGATCGCCGGCTTCTTTCCCTTTGCCCGCCCCTTTCGCCGCTTGAGGGTCGACCCCCAGCACATCCCCTACCTGGGAATCGCCGTCTCCTTGTCCCACATGCTGCTTCTTGTTGTAGTTGTACACGAAGTGGGATTCATCCAGGCTTTTGATCGGCACTCTTACCGTCTTGCGACCGTCCGACAATATAATGCTCTCATCCGAGACAAGATCGGGAAGATTTTGCTTGATCGCTTCTCTTACCTTCTCCTGATGTCTGGCCTGATCGGTATAGCCTTTGCGATGCAGCGACCAATTTTCCCGGGAAACGATAAATAACGGATGCGAACTCATTCATTCCACCTCATTCCCGTTAGTTTGTATAGCGTAGCGACAACTATACGGACCGTTGTTAATCAATATATTCATGCGGGGAGAGGTTATGTGAACGAAATTCGTCCAAATCTAGCGTAAAGCTGGCGGGACGGATGTTTTCTCTATTTCACCAGGGGAATAGGCTTGCAGCGCAACAGATGGTAGAATAGATAAATAGTGTTTCGGAAGAGGGGACGTGACGCAAGTGAAGCTATTCCATACCGCGGATTGGCACTTGGGCAAGCTTGTTCAGGGAGTATACATGACAGAAGACCAGCGCCATGTGCTGGAGCAGTTCATCGCCGCCATTAAGGATGAGCGGCCGGATGCGGTCATTATAGCGGGAGATCTGTACGATCGGGGCGTACCGCCTACCGAGGCGGTGGAGCTGCTTAACGAGGTGCTGGAGAGAATCGTGATGAAGTTGAATACGCCCGTACTCGCCATCGCAGGCAACCATGACAGTCCGGACAGAATCAGCTTCGGGACAGGAATGATGGAGGAGAGGGGATTGTATTTGGCGGGTCAGCTCCGTCCCGGGCGCAAGCCGGTCGTGCTGCGCGATGAGCACGGAGAAGTGCATTTTCATCTGATGCCGTATGCCGATCCTTCCATCGTACGGCATGCGCTGGGAGACGAGAGCGTGCGCAGCCACAACGATGCGGCGAGAGCTTGGGTAAGCCGGATTCAGGAAGAGATGGACGGTTCGGCGCGCCATGTGCTGATCGGCCATCTGTTCGCCACGCCTTCCGGCGAGCAGGAGCCCAATACGAGCGAATCCGAGCGTCCGCTGGCGATCGGAGGCGCGGAGCATGTGAACGCAGTCCACTTCGAGCGCTTCCATTATACCGCTCTCGGTCATCTGCACCAGGCCCATTATGTACGGCATGAACGTATCCGCTATGCCGGTTCGCCACTGAAGTACTCCATCTCCGAGGAGCGGCACGACAAGGGCTACTACATCGTTCATCTGGATGCGGCAGGAGAAGTTGCTCTGGAGAAGCGTTCCTTGAAGCCGCTGCGCGACATGCGCAGAGTGGAGGCCCTCATCGAAGAGCTGGAGAAGCATCCGGTGAACGAGGATTATGTATATGTGACGCTGTTGAACGAGCATCCCGTGCTGTTCCCGATGGAGAAGGTAAGGGCCGTCTATCCCAATGCGATGCATGTGGAGCGGAGAATGCCGGTCAGGACAAACGATGGAGATCGGGAGAATGGCGCCGCGCTTGCGGCAGTCGGCAGACACGATCGGAACCCTGTGGAGCTGTTCGCGGCCTTCTATGAGGAAGTGAACGGCGCCTCGCTGTCGGAAGAGAAGCGGGAGCTGTTCGCAACAGCCTATGACGATCAGCTGCGGGAGGAGGGCGACGGAAGATGAGACCGCTGAGACTTACGATGACGGCGTTCGGGCCGTACAGGGACAGCGAGACGGTTGATTTCACCCAGCTGGAGAATCATCGTCTATTCGTTATATCCGGCAATACAGGCGCAGGCAAGACTTCGATCTTCGATGCTGTCTGCTTCGCGCTCTACGGCTCGGCAAGCGGTGAAGACCGCTCCGACGTACGGATGCTGCGGAGCCACTTCGCCGATGAAGAGACGCATACGTCCGTGGAGCTTGACTTCGTCATCCGTGACAAGCGTTACCGCGTCTTCCGGCAGATGAAGCATCGCAAGAGCGGCAACCGGAGCGAGACCGGCGAGAAGACGGAGCTGTACGAGATAGTCGGCGATGAGGCGGTGCCCGCGACGGACCGGTTCATGGCGACGGAGGTGAATGCGCGTCTGCAAGCCGTTATCGGCTTGACGAAGGAGCAATTCAGCCAGATCGTCATGCTGCCGCAAGGGGAATTCCGCAAGCTGCTTACCTCCGATACGGACAATAAGGAGGACATCTTGCGCCGCATATTCCGGACGGAGCTGTATGAGCGGCTGGAGAGACGCTTTCACGGCGAAGTGCGGAGCCTGCAGGATACGCTGAAGGAAGAGCGCGCGGGAGTGGATGCGCTGATGCGGCAGGCGGAGGAAGCTCTTCCGGCACGCGAGGACAGCAGCTTGCATGAGACATTCCGGCAAGACGTCTATAGCGCGGCTCAGGTGAAGGAAGGACTGCGCCGCGAGGCGGAGCATTACAGAGCAGAGGCGGCTGTCGCAAGCAGGAGGAAGAAGGAGCTTGGCGAGCGGTTGGACGAGCGGCAGCTGCGGCTGCAGGCAGCGCTGGAGCTGAACCGGCGTCATGACGATTGGGCGATCAAGCAGGAGGAGCAGCGGCGGCTGCTGGAGCGAAAGCCGGATGTGGAGCAGCAAGAACGGGAATTGGAGCTGGCCCGGAGAGCCGCAGGTCTGGCGCCCTATGAGGAGCAAGCCCGCCGTGCGGAAGAGAGTTCGCGCATGAAGCGGGAAGAGCACGCGAGGAGTCTGAAGCAATGGCAGGAGGCGGAACGCGCGCTTGAAGCGGCGACGGCCCGCTACCGGCGGGAAGCGGAGCGCGAAGAGATCCGTCAGGAGGCGAGGCTTGCAGTTCACCGGCTATCGGAGCTGCTGCCGGCCGTCGACTCGCTGGCCGATCAGCAGCGGGAGCTGGAGCAGCTGCAGCGCAAGGAGCGAGAGACGGCGGCCGAGCTTGCAACGGCGGAGGGGGCCTACCGGGCTGGCAAGGAGAAGCATGCGACGCTGCAAGGCGCCATTCGCGGATTGGAAGCGAGCGTGGCCAAGCTTCCGGAGACGGTTCAGCAGCTTCGCCAGGTAGAGCTGCAAGGGAAGGAAGTGAAGCGGCAGCTTCAGCTCGCGGAAGAGCTGAGCCGTCACGACGAGATGGAGAGCAAGTCTGCGCGGCAGCTGGATGAGCTTCGCTCGCAATATGGGGAGCTGGAGAGGCGCTGGATTGAAGGACAGGCCGGCCTGCTGGCGTCCCATCTGCATGATGGCAAGCCTTGTCCCGTATGCGGCAGCGAATCGCATCCCGGGAAGGCGGAGCTGCAGACGGATATGCCGTCGAAGGAATCATTGCAGGAAGCGAAGGAATATCTGTCCGCCGTAGAGCGCGAGCTGCTCGCCGTGAAGGCCCAGGCGGCAGCTGCCCTTCAGCAGCAGGAGGCAGGCATGGCGGAGCTTGCCGAGTATGGGATGGAGTCCTTGAGCGGCGGCGACGCTGCGGGGCTGATGAGCAGGCTGCAGGAAGCGCAAGGCGGGCTGCGCGCCCAGTGGCGCACGCTGAAGGCGGAGACGGACGCCATGCAGGGAGATGCCGCCAGACTGGAGGAACAGCGCGCGAGTCTGCTGCAGCTGGAAGCGGAGCTTGTCCGGCTGGAGGGCGCACGAGAAACGCTGCAGGGGGACGGACAGCAGCTTATGCTGCAGCGTGCCGGTGCGGAATCTGCGCTGGCGAAGGAGCTAGACCGGATACCGGAGGAGCTGCGATCGCCGGAGCAGCTGCGCCTCCAGCTTCGCAAGCGGCAAGCGGAGGCTTCCGCCATGGAGCAGGCGTGGAAGGAAGCGCAGGAAGCTATGCAGCGGATGTCCACTCGCGGCGCCGAGCTGAAGGCTTATTCGGAGCAGGCGGACCTGTCGCAGAAGGCTGCGGCGAAGGATGCGGAGGAATACAGAGCGCTGATGGCGGACAAGCTGATGCTGGCCGGCTTCACTTCTCTGGATGAATACCGTGCGGCAGTGAAGTCTGAAGAAGGGATGACAGCGATGCAAGCGGGGATCGAGAGCTACCGGTCCGCGGTGCATGCGCTGGAGAGCGCACAGGCAGCGCTTCGGCAGGAGCTTCACGACAAGCCGAGGATTGATCCGGAGCCGCTCAGGGAGGAGATTGCGGCATGCAAGCGGGAGCATGAGGCGGCAATCGCCGGCGAAGGCGCCGCGCTCCGGTACGAGCGGGATGCCGTTCGGCTGGAAGCGGCCATCGGGGCCAGAGCGGGCAAGGCCGCCGAGCTGGAGAGCAAGCTGGAGAGCGTGCTCGACATCTATGCGATGTTGAAGGGCGACAATGCGCTGAAGATGTCCTTCGAACGATACATTCTGATTGAATATCTGGAGCAAATATTGGCGATGGCCAATGAGCGGCTGAAGGGACTCTCCGGCGGCCAGTTCCAACTGGTGCGCAGCGACAGGCTGGAGGCGAGAGGGAAGCAAAGCGGTCTTGGGCTGGATGTATACGACGCCTATACAGGCCAGAACAGAGATGTGAAGACATTGTCCGGCGGCGAGAAGTTCAATGCATCTCTCTGTCTGGCGCTCGGCATGTCGGACGTCATCCAGTCCCATCAAGGCGGAGTATCCATCGAGATGATGTTCATCGACGAAGGGTTCGGCTCCCTTGACGAGGAGTCGCTGCACAATGCGATCGCCGCGCTCGTCGATCTGCAGCGGGCGGGACGGATGATCGGAGTCATCTCTCACGTCGGCGACTTGAAGGAAGCCTTCCCTGCATGCCTGGAGGTGACCAAGTCGAGAGAAGGCTTCAGCCGAACGGAGATTGTACTGAGGCAATAGCAATAGCGTTTACAGAATCACCCGATAATGTGAGTTCTGCTTCGAAGCTTATTGAGGGACTTTGCGGGAATCCCGGAGTTTATCGGCGATTATGTACAAAAAAATCCGGAGCTTCCTATAAGGAAACTCCGGAGCAAGCCGGCTGGACAGACAGGGCACAAGATACTTTAGATGGCGCCTGCCGCACCCGCCATCATACTGATGATGACAAGCACGACTACGCCAACGGCTATGAGAGCGTTCAATACGATGCCAAGCACGCTGAACACCTTCTTGCGGTTCTTCATCACCGCGCCTACAATTCCCAGAATAAGCCCGATGACCGACAAGCCGATCGATACGATGAACAACAGGCCGGCAGCCATAATTCCGGCTATAGCGGAGTCGCCTTCTAATATTTGGGCTTCCAGCGATTCCGGGTCCAGCGTACCCATGTTGATAAATTCGGCAGTGAAGGACACGGCCAGTACGACCGTGACGATAGCTGCCAATATGGCGAGCAGCGCGATGATGAAGGAGGCGATCCCCAGTCCTGAATGCTTCAGCGTCTCGGGGGCGCCGTGCATGCCGGGCGGGGGCGGCACCGGCTCGAAGGTGGAGAAGCCGCCGTCCGGCGTTTTGTTTTCGTATTGGTTTTGGTCATTGTTCATATGATCTCGCTCCTTTATGGACTACGCTCAATTATACACAACATGCGAAAGGGTTGAAAACAAATGTTTCCAAAATATTTTATCATTGGCGCGGTCAACGCCGCAATTGCAATCGCGCTTGGCGCCTTCGGCGCTCACGGGCTTGAGGACAAGCTCACTCAGCATTACCTGGACGTATTCGAGACAGGGGTTCGCTATCATATGTACGGCGCGCTGGGACTGATGCTGATCGCTTTGCTGGACAAGGCGATCCAGGGCAGCAAGCATGTTCGGACAGGGGGAAGGCTGCTGCTGACGGGCATCGTCATCTTTAGCGGAAGCCTGTATATTCTGGCGGTAACCGGCTTCTCCAAGCTGGGAATGATTACGCCGATAGGCGGTGTAGCGATGCTTGCCGGCTGGGTGTTCGTTATTGCGGGCGCGGCAAAAACGAGGTAATTCGACACAATTCGTCTTTTTCCTGCAAAAAAACAAGCTGCATTAGCAAATATTTCTATGACAAAATTTTAATATCGTTTATAATGGTACTAGTTGTCACTTGACTCGAATTCAGAGGAAGGAAGTTTGCGTGTGGCGAAAGATAAGGATAATTCTCCCGGATCGGAAATGGAAGGGAATCGATGGCTGGCACTGAACGATCCTTGGTTCATCAGCGCAATGATGACCGTCATGGCGATACTATGGGTAGTCGTTTCGTTTCTACTCGTTTCCAACGCCTTGTACCGCTGGATTTCTTTGGCGATTGCCGCTTCTTTGCTGGCATGCGCTATCGTCATTTACTTTAAACGCATATCTTTTGCAAGCTTCCACAAATATCATACGCCGATTGTCGAGACGATTCTTCGCTCGGAGGCGGTGCCCATTGCGGTGCTGGACCGGGACGGCAACATTGTCGAGCTGAACGAAGCTTCTGTCCGCATGCTTGGCCATCAACGCACGGATATGGTCGGAGCGCCCATCATGCGCATGATTGATCCCGCTAGCCGGATCGCCTTCCAGCAATGCCTGGAACAAGCGCTTGAGGGCGGTACGATACAGAGCAACATTCATATGATGCACCGGACGGGCTTCCCGCTGGAGCTGCAGGCCGTATGTGCGCCGATGGTGCAGGACGATGAAGTGATCGGCATGCTGATGATCTGTCACGATCTAAGCGACAGGAAACGCAATGTGGAGCGGATTCGCTACATGGCCTATTACGACGATATGACGGGGCTGCCCAACCGCACACTATTCCAGACCAGGCTGACGGAGAGTCTGATTCGCGCCAAGGAAGACGAGAAGCTGCTGGGCATCTGCTATCTGGATCTGGACCGCTTCAAGCTGGTTAACGCATCGTTCGGACGGGAATTCGGCGATATGCTGCTCATGCAGGTGGCTGACCGATTGAACCGGGGATTATCTGAGCAGGATTTCGTAGCGCGAATGGAGGGTGACGAATTCGCAATTATCCTGCATGATGTGGAATCCGAAGTCCAATTGCTGGAGAGGGCCAGAGACGTTCTGAAGGCGATTGAAGAGCCGTACGAGCTGAAGGGCTTCCCGCTGCACATTACAGCCAGCATGGGGGCCGTGACGAATCTTAACGATCAAGACGACGGCTATTCTCTGTTCAAGAAGGCGGATATGGCACTTGTCAAAGTGAAAGAAACGGGAAAAAACGATTGCATGCTTTATTCCGATACATGGAGCAATTCTTCATTCGAGCGTCTGACGTTGCAACATGAGATGTACCGCGCGATACAGCGGCAGGAGTTCATCCTGCACTATCAGCCGCAATACGAAATGGCTTCGGGCCGCATCGTCGGCATCGAAGCGCTGGTCAGATGGAACCATCCCGTGCGCGGAGAGCTGTCACCCGGAACGTTCATTCCTCTTGCGGAGGAGAGCGGGATGATCGTCCAGATCGGCGATTGGGTGCTGCTGGAGGCTTGTCGTCAGAACAAGGCCTGGCAGGATGCGGGATTGCCGAAGGTACCCATCTCAGTGAATTTGTCCATTCGACAGTTCTTGCAGCATGATCTGGCCAGCAAAATTCAGGAAGTCCTGAACGTGACGGGACTGGAACCGAAATATCTGGATCTTGAAATAACGGAATCAATGACGATCGATGTGAGCCTGGTCGCCAAGTGCCTGCTTGCCATTACAGACCTCGGCGTCGGAATTAGCGTTGACGATTTCGGCACCGGCTACAGCTCCTTCCACTACTTGAAGAACTTCCCGATTGATCGGCTCAAGATTGACCGTTCCTTCGTCCGGGATATCCAGCAGGACCCCAACGATGCGGAGATTGTGGCGGCCATTATTGCGATGGCTCACAACCTGAATATTCAAGTCATTGCCGAAGGCGTAGAGACGCTGGAGCAGGTAGAGTTTTTGAAGGCGCATCAATGCGACGAGATGCAGGGCTATTACCGAAGCCCACCCGTATCCAGCGACAGTTTGGAGCTTATGCTGCGAGCGGGTTAACAGGTGCAGAAGCAGGGCGCAGCGGAACCATAGGGTTCCGCTGCGCCCTGTTTGCATTATTCCCGTGTATCCGTTTTGTGTGGAAATGTGACTGTTGATCGGTGATATGCCGACTGTCTTCCCTTGGCGCTCCCAACCTATAATAAATGTGTAAGCATGCTGATCAAGTCAGAAGAAGGAGGGAACAAGGGATTGAAGTTATGGCGCAAACTTTGGAGACAGCGAGTATTGTTTTTGTTTATGCTGCCAGGTGCGGCTGCAGTTCTGGTTTTTGCTTATGCGCCAATGATCGGGCTAGTCATTGCATTTCAGGATTATCGGGTAACGGACGGTTTTCTAAGCGGCGATTTTGCAGGATTGGAGCATTTCCGCACCTTTTTGTCGGACCCGGAGTTTTTTAATGCGCTGCGCAATACGCTTGTGATGGGCGGATTGATGATTTTATTTGGCTTTCCGGCTCCGATCGTGCTGGCGCTCATGATTGACGCCGTCAGGAAAACAAAGGCGAAGCGGCTCATTCAATCCATCACGTATTTGCCGCATTTTATTACATGGGTGTTCATATCCAGCCTTGTCTACCGCTTGCTGGAATCCGAGAGCGGGATTGTCAATTTACTGCTCATGGAGCTCGGCTTGCCCGCGGTAAATTTCATGCAAAATCCGGATTACTTCTGGGGCATTCTCGTCGTCACATCCATCTGGCAAAGCGTGGGATGGAATACGATTATTTATCTGGCTGCAATTACGAGCATCGATCCCGAGCTTCACAGCGCAGCCATGGTTGACGGAGCAAGCAGATTCCAGCGGATGATATCCATTACGCTTCCTTGCATCATGCCGACCGTCGCCATATTGTTCGTCTTGTCGCTGGGTTCGCTGTTCACCGTTAATTTTGAAGCCGTTTTCAATTTGATGAACGGATTTGTCCAGTCCAAGGCGGATGTTATCGATACGTACATTTATCGCACCGGTGTACAGATGGCCAATTTCTCCTACGCTACGGCTATCGGATTCGCAAGATCGATTATAACGGCAACACTGGTCGTTATTGGTTACATCATATCGAACAAAATAAACGAGACGCGCTTACTGGGTTAGGAGGTAACTATGGAGACTTACTCGCGGGGAGAGAAAGCGTTTTCTTTCGTCAATTATTTGCTGCTCGCCATACTGTGCGTCGTCATGATGTATCCGTTTTTCTACGTCTTTCTTTATTCCATAAGCGACAGCGTTGCCGCATCCGGAAGAACGCTTACCTTCTTCCCGGTAAAGCCGACGCTCTACAATTATAAAGTCGTGCTGACGAACAGCGGCATTATGAATGCGTTTTATATTTCTGTAGCCCGTACGCTCGTCGGCACTCTGGCGCATGTCATCGTAACGACCATGGTCGCATATGCGCTGTCCAAGCCTTATCTGGTCGCAAGAAAGACGCTGTTTGTCTTTTTCATGATCCCTATGTTTTTTAGCGGAGGACTGCTCCCCTTCTATGTAGTCGTTGTAAAGCTGGGGCTTTCCAACAGCTTCTGGGTGTACATTCTGCCCGCATTGTTCACCACCTTCAATATGCTTCTGGCGAAAGTGTTCTTCGATCAAATTCCCAAGTCGCTGGAAGAATCGGCCAGCATTGACGGGGCGGGACCGGGAAGAATATTCTTCCAGATAATATTGCCCTCCAGCTTGCCGATATTGGCTACCTTGTCGATCTTCGCAGGGGTTGCCCAATGGAATTCCTGGTTCGATGCTCTCCTGTTCGTGACGAAGCAGGATCTGCTGCCGGTTCAGACGCTGCTGTACAAGATTATATTGGAATCGCAGGCGTCAACGGTGGAGCAGATTATGAGAATGTCGCAGACGGATCAGCAGACGACGATTTCATCCGAATCGATCAAGATGACAACGTTGATGGTGTCAACGCTGCCTATTCTATTCATCTATCCGTTCATGCAGCGTTATTTCGTGAAGGGCATGATGCTGGGAGCAGTGAAAGGTTAGTCATATATGGAACAAATCAACCAATTGGAGGTCATAATGCTATGAAAATGCGCAGTGTTAGCTTATTGATTGTTGTGATCCTGCTTGTCATGTCCGTCGCATCAGCTTGCTCGAACAGCAGCAACGAGCCGGGAAACAGCCAATCCTCTTCCGGCAATAATCAAGGGAAAGCAAGCGGCGACGGCAATAAGGAAGAAGGCGAGAAGGAACTGCCGCTGCTTGAATACACGTTCCTGGATACGGTGCATCCGACCGCTCCGTTCGGCTACAACAATCCCAACGATGTCGTTACGCCCGTCGTAGAAGAGAAATTCAACATTCAAGTGAAGGATGTCATCTTCTCTGCCGGCACGAGCCCGGTCGAGCGAATCAACATGCTCATCGCGGCGGGCAACTTGCCCGATGTCGTATTGGCGGATAACCCCAACTTGTCCGTGCTGTATGCGACAGGTGCATTCGAGGATTTGACGCCTTATAAGGACCTGCTTGTCAATATGGATAAGTTCGTATCCGATACCGGATGGAATATGCTGACCCAAGACGGCAAGCTGATTGCGCTTCCGACGAATGCGATGCCAGACCAGTCCAATCCGGAAGTGAAAGCGCTGATGGAAGGGGATATTCATTACCGTTCCCCATACGCCCAGAACTTGTTCGTAAGAGAAGATATATTGGAGAAGCTGGGTTATCAATTTAAAGGGGTGCAGGAGCTTCAAGCGGAGCTGGACGAGAACCCGCGTCAGCTGACTTATGAAGATCTGGTGCTGGACCCTCCTGTGGACACGCCGGAAAAATTCGAGAAGCTGTTGTACGACATTAAAGCGCTTGATCTGAAGGAGAACGGCAAGTCGGTCATTCCGCTGGAGCTGCCGGATTGGGGAGCCTACCATCTGAGCCAGATCTATGCGCCGACCGGAGGCTTCTATGCCAACCCTCAATCGGGAGAGGTGTCGGGATGGATTCATAATCCGTACATGAAGGATTATTATGCCAAGCTTCGCCAATGGTTCAAGGACGGCATTCTGGACAAGGATTATCTGATCCAGAAGCCGGAGCAGCTTCAGGAGAAAACCGCTTCGGGACGCGTGGCCGTTACCTTCTTCACACCAGATTGGCCGGGGGCGAGGGGGAATATGAAAGCGATTAATCCAGACTATGAGATGAGGCCGATTCCGTGGCCGAAGTCGCAATATGAGCTGGAGACAGGCAATCCTTCTTATATTGACGCCGCTTATCCTGCAGGTTTCTCCAACATTTTGATCAAGAAGGGCTTTAAAGACATTGAACGGTTGTTGAAATACTTCGATTGGTTCCAGACAGAGGAAGCGATGGAGCTGACGGCATGGGGACCGGCCAGTGCGGAGCTGTATGAAGAGAAGGACGGCAAGCGCATGTTCAAGGATGAGGAGCTGCTTGCTTCCCTGAACGGCGATGTCGTGGAGCCCGGCACACGGAATGCGGAGTATTATGGCATCAATAACACGAGCAAGGCATTCCTGACTGCTCCTGCGACGTTCTACAACAACAAGCTGTACAGAAAGTCGCCGCCAAAGTTCGACGCGTGGGGAGACTTGCGAATCGAGGCTGGCAAGAGCAAGCTGAGTCCGGATGGAACGGTATTGCCTTCCAGCGGCATTGAATCCAATAAGACGTCGCAATATTACTGGAATACCTTCCGCACGACGAAAACCGCACAGCTGCTTATGACCAAAGATGAGACGCAGTTTAATACGATGTGGGACGATCTTCTGACGGAATTCAATGAGAAGGGCGGCTATGAGGCGGCGATCGAAGAGATGAAGCCTTTCTTCAAAATTTCGCTTGGCAAGTGATGCTGGCGATGGCAAATGATCGTGCTCCGCTTATTCCGCTTTCATAAATGAGTAGATTGGAGATGGTAAAATGTCTGTGCGTATCGGCAAATATGCAAAGTGGATGTTATCAGCAGCAATGGCTGGCTTGCTTATGGTTGGGAACGGAAATGGGACTGTCAATGATGCCGCGGCCGTGGCGAATGCACCGCAAATCGGCATTTGGTACAGCACTTGGTATGCGAAGGAAGGTTCTTACTTCTGGGCGCAATCGCTGGGAGCAGGCTCCTCCAATCAACTCGTGGGAGATGTGAGCGGCGACGGGAAGTCGGATGCCGTCACCTTCGATAACAGCAGCGGAGGCTGGTACGCCGCGTTATCGGACGGGGACGGATTCGGTTCACCGTCGGCATGGATCGCTGGACATGGGACGGGGTCCCATGCCCAGTTCCTTGCGGATGTGAACGGCGACGGGAAGGATGATGCCATCGTATACTTCCAGCAAGACGGCAGCTGGTGGGCGGCGCTGTCGAACGGCAGCGGATTCAACGCGTATTCCCGGTGGACGGTCGGACATGGCGCGGGCTCATCACAACAACTGATGGCGGATGTGAACGGTGATGGGAAAGACGATGCCGTCGTCTATTTCGAGCAGACGGGAGAGTGGTGGGTGTCATTGTCTAACGGAAGCAGCTTCAGCGGCATGTCCCGCTGGATAACCGGACACGGCAGCGGTTCGCACAGCCGTCTGTTGGCGGATGTGAACGGAGACGGGAAGGACGATGCGATCGTGTACTTCGGCGATACGGGGGAATGGTGGGCAGCCCTGTCGAACGGCAGCGGCTTCTCGGCTTACACGCAATGGTCCAGCGGGTTCGGAGCTGGCGCCGAAGCGGTCTTCGCCGGAGATGTGAACGGCGATGGGAAAGCGGATGCCGTTGTCTATCAAGAGGACAGCAGTCCTGCCGGCAATTGGTATAAGGCGGAATCGACAGGGGGGAGCTTTACGCCATCCGGCACAGTATGGAAGTATCGCCACGGTGCCGGTTCATCGCGGCAATGGCTGGCTGATATTTATGGAAGCGGCATGGAGGCGCCGGTTGCGTTCGCTGGCGCGACGGGATTGTGGAAAGCGATGCCTGCGGACGATTACTATTTCAAGCCGAACCTGCTGAATACATGGGAAGGCGGGCTTCTGCCGAATAGCAGGCCGATCAAGTATTTGCCTCGAACAGGCGGCAGCTATAATACTTACGATAGCGGCGATCCCGCGGTGATTGACGAGCATCTGGCCATGCTGGCAGCTGCGGGAATTGACTTCCTGCTGCTGGATGAGACCAATGGAATCAATGTTGATAACGGTTACATCAAGGAGAGAGCGGTAGCCCTTGCCCAGCGGATAGCCGTCTGGAATTCTGATCCCGCCAACCGGAAAATACGGTATGCCATTGCCATCGGCGCAATGCAGACATCGCATCAGCCGGCTACGATGGAAGGGGAGAGCGCGATCGTATGGAATGAATTTGCCAATCATCCTGTATATGGCGGCGATCATTACTACCATTTGAACGGCAAGCCGTTAATCGTATCCTACGCCGAATACACCGACCGAGTACAGTGGGAGCAATGGACGGGCGACAAGTCCGCTTCGGACGCGTTCACGGTCAGATGGATACAGGGCAAGGTGCCTTGGGAAGCCGGCTCCGCTTATGAGAACACGCCTCCGGCAAGCGACTACGGTCTCTATATGGGGTGGAGCTATCCGCAAGGATCACTTCCGAATTCCGACGTTATGGTCGTTATGCCGGGACAGAACAACAATGTCGGATATACGATATCCAGAACATACAACGGCGTTAGAGGCGGATTTTACAGTCAGTTGGGGTGGGATCGCGTTCTGCAGGAGGACCCTGGCATTGTCGTGATCAATTCATTCAACGAATTTGCGGAAGAGACGGCGATACAGCCGGCGGATACGAGCCAGCTTGACGCGCCAAGCGAGAAGTGGCTGAATGCACAAGGGGCATTGGACGCGGATATGTATTGGGATATGACAGTGCAGTATATCAATAGCTGGTTAACATCTTCACCATAATGTTTTGAATGATACGGATGAAGCGGGGAGGATTTACGATGGTCAAGTCTTTCGTCATAGCTTTATGCTGTTGCATATTCACATTTTGCATCGATGGGACCGGGAGAGGAGAGAATGTTGTGCAAGCAGCGGCATTTCCGGAAGTGAAAGAGGATGGGGCGTTCCGGCCTCAGATTGGGATATGGTATACCGTCTGGTGGGACGATAAAGCGCCATACGACGAGCATTGGGAGGAATGGACGCGGTATAAGCCGGTGCTCGGCGACTATGCGTCGGACGATCCCGACGTTATACGCAAGCATATGGAATGGATCAAGTCTGCGGGAATCGATTATATCATATTGGATGATACGAACAGCCACTTCGCAGACAATGGGAACATTGCGCACAACATTGAAGCGATATTCGATGTGGTGGAAAGCATGGAGGAAGGAACAGCGCCGCAGATCTGCTTCGCGATCGGAGCGGGCCAGTATGCGGCGGGCAGCCTGGAGGCGCATATGGCAGAGGTTAATCTGATCTACGAGGATTATGCTCACCGACCTTCCTACTATCATTGGAAAGGCAAGCCGCTGCTTATCGACTACACGACGACGGAATGGTTCTACAAGTGGGATGACGACAGGTTCACCGTCCGCTGGGCAACGGGCTCCGCATCTGAAGGGGTGCATGTCGCTCCGGAGACGGGCCTGTGGGGATGGGTGTTCGATCAATATGTGCCAAGCACGGAGGTGTTCGGCGTTATGCCGGGTTGGGATACGGCCCATCAAGGCCGCAGCACTGTCCCGATTGACCGCGATAACGGTGATTACTATATAAGGATGTGGACGGAAGCCGTCAAGCGAAATCCGGAGATGATCGTCATCTCTTCCTTCAACGATCATGCGGAAGAGACAGGCATCGAAGCCATCTCACCTCGCAACGAGACTGCCGAGCCTTGGGTGGACGCTTACGGGAACGAGACTCCGGACTGGTATGAGCAGATTACGAAGGGATATGCCAGCTTGCGCAGCGGCTTCCTCGAAGGATACTACTATCGGGTTGAAGGGAAGCGGCAGTTGTATCAATTCATGGACGGCGAGATGGTGAAGCGGAAGGAGCGGCCCGCAGGCAAGCCAGTCATCGTCATTCCCGCTCAATACTTTACGGGAAAGCCTTATGAGGAGAAGCGCGAGAATAAAAATAACAAGGTTGTAATCGATGTATTCCAGACATGGGTGGATGATTTTAAAGGATTACGTGACGGCTGGAGCTACGGAACGACGCTGGAAGACGGGCAACGGGCCGAAGGGCTGATGAACGGCGCGGAATTCAAGGAAATAACGAGACCTGACTTGTCTCCCATGTTCGAACAGCTGGAAGAAGAGAACGATCGCATCGAGCGAAAGGGCTTCAAAGTGCATCCCGCTTGGTTGAATGTGCCCGGTTGGGCAGAAGGGACAGTCCAATTGGATTTGCCGCAGGAGAACAAGCTGTCTCTGGAATATTATCCCGGAAAGGTGAATAACGCCAGCGACGGCATTACGTCAGCAATCGTTGTGGACGGCAACGAATTGGATGTACAGTGGATAACCGGCGAAGCGGGTTGGAAGGAGAAGGTAAAGATCGACTTGTCGGCGTATGCAGGCAAGAGCATTCAACTTACGTTCAAGGTCGGTTGGGGCAAGGAGATGTTGGGGGATGATGCAACGACGGCCTTTGATTCCTTTCTCATCGGGGACCCTGTAATCGTGACAAGGTGAGGATTATGAACAATGTGGACAACAATGATCAAGACAATCGGTTGATAGCGGAGATTAAGCCATTCGGCGGGGTTCCTACTATGTTCATCAATGGAATCCCCCGGGATGTCCATGCCTATATGTCTTATTTCGACGAGCGCGCCTGTTATCGGGCCTTCTCGGATGCGGGGGTCAATTTGTTCTCTGTCCCGGTCTATTTCGCGGGAAGAGGCATTAACTCGGATAGCGGCATCGGCCCATTCCGTCAAGGGCTATGGGACAATCCCGAAGGACTTTGCTTCGAACCGCTGGATCAAGATATGGAGAGACTGCTGAAGGCCGTGCCGGAAGCTTATGTGTTCCCTCGCATTCATATGGATATGCCGCATTGGTGGGATGAACGGTATCCTGAAGAGCTGAACGCGCTGCTGGACGGGGATACAAGGCGTCAGTCGTTCTCATCCTTGCGGTGGCTGAATGATGCGGGCTGGGCCTTGCAAGAGACAGTGTCTTACTTGCGGCAAAAGTATGGGGCTCATCTGATCGGCATTCATATTTGTGCAGGAGGCACGGAGGAATGGGCCTATCACGGCTGGCCCTATGCGGATTTCGGCCAGCCGGCCAGCCGGGCTTTCCGGGAGCGAATGAGAAGCCAAGGCGCTGCGGAAGCGATGGAGCTTCCCGACGGTGTGCTGGAGCTGGCCAGAAGGTCGGAACGGAACGAAGGAGAAGTGTTTCTTGATCCTTCAAGCGAGGAGCTGCTTATGCATTATCGGCGATTTTTGAGCGAGGCGGCCGGCGATGCGATCGTGCACTTCAGCCGTCTGGTGAAGCGGCAGGTCAACAATGAGCTGCTGGTAGGCGTATTCTATGGCTACGCACTGGAGATAACAGATGCGAGAGCAGGCCATCACAATATGGCCAAGTTATTGCATGAAGAGGCAATCGACTTCTTCTGCAGTCCCAACAGCTATCTAGGCGTCAGACAGCCCGGCATTGACTGGCCTTATATGTCCGCAGCGCACTCTATCTGGCTGCATGGGAAGATGCTCTGGACGGAGTGCGACACGAGAACGTGTCTGACCAAGCCGCTGAAGGAGGCGCGTCCCGACATCTGCCCTCCAGGCATGTATGAAGGCGGCGTATGGAAGGGGCCTGAATCCATGGCGGTGACGAAGAGCCTGCTGCTGAAAAACTTCGGAAAATGTCTGGCGGAGGGCTCCGGCATGTGGTGGTTCGACATGTGGGGCGGCTGGTACGACCATCCGGAAATCATGCAGCTCATGGCACGATTCTCATCCGTAGGCAATGGGGCGTTAACGTTAGACAGCCGCGCCTCGACGGCGGAAGTTGCCGTCATTGTGGATGAGCGATCTTTTGCCTGGACGAGGCCGGAGTCGGCCGTAACGTACGCCTGGACTTATCGGCAAAGACTGGGGCTCGGCTCGATAGGAGCCCCTTATCATGTATACGATGTATCGGATTTGTCCAGACTGCAGAATCGGCCTTATAAGCTGTATGTGATGCTTAATGTTGCCGTCTATTCGCCGGAGCTTGATCGGTTGGCAGAAGGATTACGCGAGAGAGGCGGCTCCATTTGCTGGACGTATGCGCCAGGCATTGTATCAGGCACCGCACTTGACATTTCGACAATTAGGAAGTTAACTGGTTTTAAGGCAATCAAGCTTCAAGCGGAGAAGCTGAAGTTAGTCGTGGAAGTTGATGGTGAAAGCGTTTCCTACGGTGTTGAGGAGCATGTGTCTCCTATTCTGGCGATAAGCGACGAGTCTGCGACAGCGCTTGGCAAGCTGGCCGGAACTGACTATTGCGGACTGGCGATGAAGCGCATCGGCAAGAGCTTATCCTATTATTCTGTTGCTCCAGACCTCCCTTCATCAGTGCTGCGCACCGTCGCTGCGAGAGCGGGAGTTCATCTTTACACGGATACGGAGGATGTCGTCTATGCCAATACACATTTCTTGTGCGTGCATGCGGCATCGGCAGGCGTAAAGATCATTACATTGCCCGATCCCCGAATCGTACGTGACGCGATGACGGGTGAATACATGATGGATGGAAGGAGGTGCGCCTCGTTCTCTATCCACATGGCCCAATACGAGACGATACTGTTCCAATTGCTAACACACATGTGACAGGAGGGCGTTTATGGAGCCGTACAAGCTGTTGATCGTGGACGATTTTTTCGTGGAGAGAGAGTGCGTGAAGGACATTGTCGAGCAATCTTCGCTGGATGTGGCAATTATCGGTGAGACAAGCAACGGGGCGGATGCGCTTGAATTTATTCGGCAAGTACAGCCCGACTTCGTCCTGACGGACATTGAGATGCCTTTTATGAACGGATTGCAACTGGCAGAGCATATTAATCGGCTCTATCCGTCGATTCATATTATTTTTTTCACATTCTATCATAAGTTCGAATATGCGAAGCAAGCCGTTCAGCTAGGCGCGGCTTCCTTCATTATGAAGCCGATCGTGGAGGAGGAATTCCTCACCGAGCTGGACCGCATCATTGAGCTTCGCAAGCGGCAGCAGGAGAGTGAGGCGGAGGAGTACCGGCTGAAGCAGCTGTTGGCGGAGAGCTTGCCGCTAATGGCAACCAAGTGGACGAAAGAACTGTTCATGGGCTTGCATAAGGCGCTGGACGAGAAGTGGCTGTGGGATTGTGTGCAATATTACCGCTTCCCGCTGCAGCGAGGCATGTATGTCGTATTGGCAGTGGAGATGAATGGAGTGGAGACATGCTTGTCCGACATGTCGATTGAACAGCGTGAGTTGTTCAAGCTGAGATGGGAAGATTGGCTCGCAGAGCTGCTTGGCTCTGCTTCTTTCCTTTGGTGCGAGACAAGCGAAGGGCAATGGGCGGTGCTGCTGTCCTTCAACCCCGAAGTGGAATCGGATCAAGCGCTGGAGGAGAGCTACAAGACAGCCGAAGATATAATGGTGCGGTTCGAAAGGGAGAATCTAAGCGTATCGATCGGGATTAGCGAGCCTATCGCCCTGCTGGCGGAGGTAGATAGGAAGTACGAGCAAGCGAAGAGGGCGCTGAGGCATAAATTTCATGTTGGCCGTGGAGTGATGATAAGCGCATCGGAAGTGGAAGAGACGGATGCTTTATGGGAAGACGATGCAGGCCTGTTGTCCGTCATCCGTAGGGATATGCAGAAGCTGCTGTTTGCCGATGATTCCCCCGATGCGGCCAGTTACCTGGAGAACTGGTTTCCCGCCAATCGGATATTGTCGCAAGCGGCGGCTTGCAATCTATGCTATGCCGCCGCACTTTACGGACAGCAGCTGATAAGCGAATGGAATGAGGATTTGTCGTCACAATTTAGCGCAAGCAAGCTCCCTTGGGACAAGATGTTGCGATTCGAGAGCTTGGCTGAGGCGAAGGATTGGCTCATTCAATATTTGCTGGACGCCCGTTCCTTCATTCAACAGCGAAGCGTAGCGCAGACCGTTATTATTGCCAACAAGGTGAAATCATTGATTAGTGAACGCTACGCTGGAACCGTAACGGTGAAAGAAATATCCGAGGAGCTGCACTACAGCCCGAATTACGTGAACAACGTGTTCAAAGGGGAGACGGGAGAGACGATTCTGGAGTACTTAACCCGCTTCAGAATCGAGCAAGCGAAGAAGCTTCTGCTGGAGACAGATCGCAAAATTCATGATATTACGCTCGCAGTCGGCTATCATCACGAGACGTATTTCCGCAATGTGTTCAGGCAGTATACGGGAATGTCCCCGAAGGAGTATCGCGAGAAGATGGGCGGTTCGCAGAATAGAGGCCATATCCATGCTAATTAGGCTGATGAACTGGTTTCAAAACTTAAGCCTTAAGCAGAAATTGATCATTGCCTTTACGCCTCTCATCAGCATGGTTGTGCTGGGATCGGGACTGGTCATTTATCAAATCGCCAAAAACCGCCTTGAAAGCATGAGCGAGCAGCTGCTGCAGCAAAATTTGGTTCAGACGGCTTCCTTGATCGATTACAGGCTCGATTCCTATCTGCTGAAATCCAAAATCATCTTTGCCAATCCTTCTCTGCAGGCTCTGCTCAAAGAACAGCATGGCGATTTCTATAGCCTGTATAATGCCTATATGAATGTCATGGGCGTGCTGGAGCCGGTATTGTCCGAGATGACGTATTCATCATCCTCCGAATCCACTGCAGGGAACGAAATGCTGAATGTCACGATGTATGTGCATAATGAGACTTTGGCGAAGGATAGCGGACTGCTGCGCAATATCGGGGAAGTCGAAGGGCAACAGTGGCTTCGCGAGCTGCGCCTCTCTCCCGATAAGCATCAGTGGCGCTGGCTTTACGAAGAAAGCGGAAGACGCTACATCTCGATCGATCATCTTCTAATATCGTTCAGCGATCTGAAGGAACTGGGCGTTCTGACTATCAACATACCGGAAGAAGTATTTCAGAAAATATTGCAGACCAGCAATGAGGACACGAGGGCAGAGCTTGTGCTGGCAGGCGATACTGAGGCTATGCTTAGAGGCGGTTCCGGCTCAGGTGAAGCATGGTCCGGCAACGTGGTGGAGCGGCTGAGAAGCGATAACCAGCTTGGGCATCATGTGAAGAAGACGTGGATAGACGGGACGCCGTTTTTCATTGCCTCGGTAAAGTCTGAAGTAACGGGGTGGGACGTCGTAGCCATGATGCCTTACGCCATTATTACGGATCAGCTTAAACCGATCGGACTTGTTGTCACGATCATTTTAACGCTGAGCTTGGTGCTGTGCTTTGTTACAATTCTCTTTATCGCACATTTGTCCACAAGAAGGCTGCATCGTATGACTCGTAAGATGAACCGTATCCAATCCAACTGGAACGAACCGCTTCCGCTTATCCCCGGTCATGATGATATTGGCCAATTGGACAGTGCCTTGAACCAGCTGGTGGAATCGTTGAAGACGATGAGCGAGGAACGGATTCAACTGCAGCTGCAGAAATCACTGCTCCAGGTGGAACTGCTGCAGGCGCAAATTAATCCCCATCTGCTCTACAATACGTTGGCTACAATCCGATGGAAAGCGAAGAGAGCTGGAGCGGAGGAAATTAGCGGCGTCACGGAGGCGTTGATCCGGTTTTTCAAGCACTTTCTGAATCGCGGAGAGAATATGACGACCATTGGCAGCGAATTGACGATGATCAAGGAATATACGAAAATTCTCCGCTTTACTTATCATTTCGATTTCCACGAAGATATTCAAGTTGCAGAGGAATTATTAGCATGTAAAATTCCTCATCTGCTGCTGCAGCCATTTGTTGAAAATGCGATTGTTCACGGATTGCGGCCTAAGAAGGGACAGGGACACGTCAAGGTGCATGGAAGGAAGGTCGACAACGCTATTCAGTTCCTCATTGAGGATGACGGTATTGGAATAGGGGAGGAGCAAAAGAGACGCATCAATGATGCAGTGCCGGATAAAGGCGGTCATAGCGGCTACGGGCTCGTGAATGTTCGCAAGCGTATTCAGCTGTGCTGGGGCGATCATTACGGTTTTGCCATTGAAAGCCGATCAGGGGCCGGTACGCGGATTACCTTGAGAATTCCTCTTCCATCCACATCGTTAACGCAGTCAGAGCCCGGGGCATAGCATACCCGGGGCTCTGATTCTGCTTACTCCTGAAAGTCCTCGATCTCATTCATACGGAAGGTGTACACTTGCTTTTCGTCCACATGGTATATCGTCAGCAGCTGCTCGTTTTCATTTATATTAATGATCCGGCAAGGAATGCTCATCTTGATGCCGAGACCTCTGTTCACGATGAGACGAATTAATGTGTTGTTGCTCATCACTTTCCGGAAGCTGTGAAAGGTGTCATGAACGGCTGGATCAGCCGGTGCATGTGACTGATCACCTTGCTGACTAACCTCGCCGGACTGCGGCTCGATCGGGATGGGTATTGTCGATGAGGCATCGGACTTTCTCTCTTCAATGAGTTGTCCAAGTTGAATGCCGGACGTAATCTTATAATCAAGGAATCCGCTTCCATTCATTCTCCGAATGAGCTGCTCCAGAGCGGCTGTATGGCTATCGTCTTCGATCATGACTTCCAGTTGATACACATATGTATTCTTCTTCTCTCTATTTGTATAAATGCTCATGCCTGTCATTCCCCGCCCTTCAACTGCAAATGATATAGTCTAAATATACCACTAATCGCAAAAACGTTATAGGACTAAATATTCATATTTATGGCACTTTTTGTATGAGATGGAGGGAATAATGAGGCTCTCTTCATCTATGCGATTGACCACACTGATACAGGGGAGGCGCATATAATGATGATGCAGTGACATATTGCAATATGAATTGGAAGCTCGGGGAGGTGGATGCGGATGATGCGGATGATTCCCTTTAAGCTGGAAAGCGGAGAAACCGTACTTGGTGCTGAAGTGAAATTACCGAAGACGAATTTGCTGTCGATCTCGACAGATCGAGGATATATTATGTGCGGCGCATTGGATGTCGCGCTCCTGAATGATCGGCTGCGCGACCGTGAGATTATTGCCGGTCGTGCGGTCGGCGTGCGTACATTGGAGGAATTGTTCGAAGCGCCGCTGGAGTCGGTCACGATAAAAGCGGAAGCACTTGGCATTACGGCGGGTATGAAAGGAAAGGATGCGTTGCGGTTAATGCTTTAGCTATGCTTCAACTTCAATCTATAGATGCAATAGCGGCGACTGTGACTCAGTAAGAAATTCCGACAAAAAATGTTGGGGGAGTAAGCACGCAGCTGTGTGGAGGCAGCATGAAGAAGCGGCATGACGAAGCATCTTATGAAGCAGCATTGGGCAGTGGCTTTCCTGTGGCTTTTATATGTATCTTATATGTATCTTATACGTGGCTTGCCTGTATATTACTTGTACATGATTAGTTCATGGTTTGATCGTGATTAGTTCATGATTAGTTCATACCTGTATACTTCAGGCTGTTGGAAATCTCCCGCTGCAATTTACTCAACACCTTGATTTATGCAGGTAGCTGTACAAGTGGTTCGCAGGCTTGCTTTTCGTTATCTCAGGAACTGGTTACGTAGCTTGGCATGTGCATGAAATCGAAAGAGCTCATTCTCCCTTTGCCTCAGGAATTGTCGTATTAGCCTCACCAGAATTCGTCCAGGCTCTCGTCTCCCATCGACTCAGGAACGTATCTAATGAAGAGTTTGGGAGAAGTTCAATAGTGCGCACCTGAATAAAGGGGATAGTGAGTAGATACCAATAAAATGGCTGACAAGAAAAAGGGGAGAAAAAAATCCCTGCCTCATAAAGTGAAGGCAGGGAGCATAATGAATGCTGGTTATTGCGTTATTCCTGGAACAGCTTGCGCAAGTTTTCCTCGTAAGGAGCTTGTACAATGCCCTTCTCCGTAATAATGGCCGTTACATATTCGTGAGGCGTTACATCGAACGCCGGGTTGTATACTTTGATGTCACGAGGCGCTGTGCGCTTGCCGAAGCCTTCCGTAATTTCTTCAGCGATGCGCTCTTCGATCGGAATCAGCTCACCTGTCGGCGTCTCAAGATCAATCGTCGACAAGGGGCAAGCGACGTAGAACGGAATGCCGTGCGCCTTGGCCAGCACCGCAACGCTGTACGTGCCGATCTTGTTGGCAACGTCTCCGTTGGCAGCTACGCGGTCGGTACCCACGATAACAGCATCCACCATTCCCTTGGACATGACGTGTCCAGCCATATTGTCGCAGATGAGGGTGACATCGACTCCGGCTTGCTGCAGCTCGAATGCGGTCAAGCGAGCGCCTTGCAATACAGGACGAGTCTCATCGGCGAATACTTTCAGCTTCATGCCCTGCTCCTGAGCCAAATAGAAGGGAGCGAGAGCCGTACCGTACTTCGCGGTGGCGAGTCCGCCAGCGTTGCAATGCGTCAATACGCCCATGCCATCCTTGAACAGCGTCAGCGCATACTCGCCGATTGCCTTGTTCGTCGCTTCATCCTCGCTCTGAATTGTGACGGCTTCCGTCTCCAGAGCCGCCTTGCAGCGTTCCAGCTCCGATTCATTGCCAGCAATCGCAGAAGCTGCGGCCTTCATACGATCCAATGCCCAGAACAGATTCACCGCAGTCGGTCGGGAGGTGGCGAGATATTCCGCTTGCTTGGTTACAGCCGCGAGCCAATCATCCTTGGTGGAGGCGTCGCGACTGCCAAGCACAACGCCGTATGCTGCGGCAATACCGATCGCAGGGGCCCCGCGTACCTTCAGATGAGAGATCGCTTCCCATACTTCCTCAGGAGTCGTTAATGGGAGGTAGAGAATCTCTTCCGGCAGAAGCCGCTGATCCAGCAGATCAAGCCGGTCTCCTTTCCATATTAGGGACTGCAAGCTGTTGTCATTTCCACTCATGTTGCTACTTCCTCTCTGATCGTAATCCTGCATTTCAATGCATCTACGCTATAGGAGCCGTGACGATATCGATGAACTGCCCGATGGACGAGATGTTCCGATGTCCGCGGATGAGCGCCGTCCCGATTGCCAGTGCTTGACGCTGGCAACGTTCCCTTGTCGCGCCATCCGTAATCCGGTCGATGTCGGCGACATGAGCGAGGCCGACGATTCGGCGAACCATCTTGCAGCCCGCGAAGCCGGTTGCGTCCTGAAGCAGCGTCTTCATATAATAATCGCGATAGCCGGGTGCAGTCGAGGCCAGGCGGTCTACGCCGTGCTCTTCCCACAGGCCAACGAATTTGTCATGGAATCCGTTCCAGATTCCGCTGACCGTGTCCAGCAGATAGCTGCGATATTCTGTCCGAGCCGCCTCGTCCGAGGACCAATGCTCCTGCCCGACATAATTGAGCAGCAGGTTGGCGATAATCGCGCCGATATCGAACCCCATCGGGCCGTAGTAAGCGAATTCCGGATCGATCACCTTCGTGGAATCCGGTCTCACGAAGATGCTTCCCGTATGAAGGTCGCCGTGCAGCAGCGCTTCGGCTTTCGTCAGGAACTTGTCCCGCAGAATAGCCACCTCAAGCTGCAGCTCGCCGTCCGTTCGCAGCAGTGCCGCAGCGTCTTCGATCGATGCTTCTATATTATTGTTGGGCGACACGGTATATGGATCGTCGAAGATGAGATCCTCCGTTATTTTGCACAGTTCAGGATTGATATAGTCCTTCACATCCAGCTTCTTCTCCTGTTGGTTGCAGCCGAGATCGGATGTGAAGAACAAGGTGCGCGCCATATACGTAGAGATATGATCCGCGAAATGCGGATAGCGCGCGCGCTCCATCAAGCCTTGCCTCATAATGACATGGTCGCTGAGGTCCTCCATAATCGTGAGCGCGAGATCCGCGTCGTATCGGTGGACAACTGGAGCCAATTCCGGAACAAGCCTGCCGTCAAGAAGCAGCTTCCGGCTCTCGATCCGGGCTCTGTCGAGCGTGAGCGGCCAGGACTCGCCGACAACCTTCGCATAAGGCAGTGCTTGCTTCATAATCAGGCTTTTGCCGCTGGCGTCATCTATAATATGAAAGACGAGATTCAGGTTGCCGTCACCGATCTCCCGGCAGCGCAGCGAAGCGCCCGACGGGAAAAATCCGTCTATGCCGCTCGCGATCGAGATGGCTTCCCCTTCGTTCAAAGGATGGTATGCACTCATGATTTCGTTCCCCTCCGAATTGTATAATCGTTCATTGGCACTATTCCTACTAGTATAATAGAAATGAAATCGCCTTGGAATACCTTTTATCGCAATCATTGACTTCATTCGCCGTTTTTTTCACAATAGAAGAAAAGCACTTGCAGGAAGGGCGGAGAGTTGGGTTATGGCAATACAGAGTGAAGCGGTCGCGCTGAAGGAATGGGCGGTATCTGTCAAGGCGCTGCTGGAGGGCGAGTTGATCATGATCATGCGCAAAGGGGGCATTGCGGAGGAAACAAGAGACTTCCGTCTGATGGACAACCGGTTTTATCTCATGCCCGCGTATGAACATCAGAAGGAACATCTGTTGAAGTCTCCGTACCGCAACAAGCTGGCCGCCACGTTGACGGAGTGGTCGCCGGACTGGGAGACGGTCCGCTTGCAGGGCTATGCGGAGGTAGTTGACGATATCGAAATATTCGATGGCGATACGCTGGACAAACTGCGTGAATGCCATATATGGGAGGACGCCTTCGCCGAGGAGCGGCTCAGATGGAAGCGGAAAAATCCGCTGCATTTGTTGATCCTACGGGTATACCGTCTGCAGGATACGATAGAAATCCCTATGAGGCCCGCTTATAACGGGTGCAAATCATGGGTAAAATTGGAGGATGACGTTCCAAAGCGGGAATTGGCGCCGGTACTGACGGATGAACAATTTACCCGAATGCGGGAAAAATTGATGGCCGCACTGTCGTAGTTCGTCGGCGTGAGGCAGTTGTCAAGAGCTGGTGGGGATTGGAACGGACAATGTTTCGCGCTGCATTGATTTATAACTACAGTTATATTAAAATAATTATTGAGAATCAGTGAGAATCAACGGCTCATCGAGAATGCAATACTCTATGAAGCATACTTACCTTGGAGGGATCAGTATACAATGGCAACACAATTTGTCATCGAGGGCTTGAAAGCCGAAATCGAAGGGAAAGAAATTCTGAAAGGCATCGACCTGAAAATGAACGGCGGCGAAATCCATGCCATCATGGGACCGAACGGAACGGGCAAAAGTACGCTGGCATCCGCATTGATGGGCCATCCCAAATATGAAGTGACATCCGGAAAAGTGACGCTGGACGGCGAAGATCTGATGGAGATGGAAGTGGACGAGCGCGCTCGCGCAGGTCTGTTCCTGGCCATGCAATATCCCAGTGAAATTCCAGGGGTGACAAATTCCGACTTCTTGCGCAGCGCGATTAACGCACGACGCGAGGAGGGCAACGAAATCTCGCTGATCAAGTTCATCCGCCAGATGGAGGGCAAGATGAAGGAACTGGAGATGAATCCGGAATTCGCACATCGCTATCTGAACGAAGGATTCTCAGGCGGCGAGAAGAAGCGGAATGAAATTCTGCAAATGATGCTGCTTGATCCGAAGGTCGTCGTACTGGACGAGATCGACTCCGGTCTGGACATCGACGCGCTTCGCATCGTAGCGAACGGCGTTAACGCCATGCGTTCCGAGGAGCGCAGCTTCCTTATCATTACGCACTATCAGCGTCTGCTTAACTATATTACGCCGGATCATGTCCATGTTATGATGCAAGGCCGCATTGTGAAGTCGGGCGGTCCGGAGCTGGCGCAGCGGCTTGAGAACGAAGGCTATGATTGGGTAAAAGAAGAGCTGGGCATCGAAGACGAAACGGTCGGCCAGGCTTAATCGGAGAAGGAGGCATATATTCATGAGCATACAACTAACGACTCCGACCGACCGCGAATCGGCTATATCGCTCGCTCGGAGCAAGGGGGAACCGGATTGGCTCGTTCAGCTTCGCGGAGAGTCGGCGGAGCTTGCAGGCACGCTTCCATGGCCGAAGCCGGAGAAGATGCGGATCGAGCGTTGGAATTTGACAGCAGTCGGCAATTACGAGGCTCAGGTCAAGGCGGAATCCGTCTCTGAGCTGCCAGCCATTGCCGGGGAACTGATTGCGAAGGGGACCGAGAATCTGGTCGTACAGCGTAACTCCGGCGTGGTTTGGAGCGGTCTGTCGGCGGACTTGGCTGCGAAGGGCGTCATCTTTACCGACCTGGAGACGGCATGCCGCGAGCATGGCGAGCTCGTACAGCAATATTTGTTCCAAGCGGTGAAGAAAGATGAGGATAAGCTTACTGCGCTTCACGCAGCACTGTGGAATGGCGGTATCTTCTTGTATGTGCCTAAAAACGTGGATGTGGAAGTGCCGCTGCAGGCCGTCCTGTTCAACGACAATCAGGAAGCAACCTTCGCGCCGCATATTCTGATCGTAGCGGAGAGCAACAGCCGCGTCACTTATGTGGATACGGTCGTTACGGATAAGAGTGCGGTTGCTGCCGAATTCACGCATCCTTCCATCGTGGAAGTGTTCGTGAAAGGCGGCGCGCAAGTCAGATTCGGTACCATTCATGCACTCGGCGAGACAGGTGCAGACCTAAGCGTTCGCCGCGCAGTCGTAGAGAACGACGGACGAATCGAATGGATCATCGGCGATCTGAACGACGGGAACACTATGTCGGAGACCAAGTCGGTGCTGAACGGTCAAGGCTCTACTTCCGACACGAAAGTAATCAGCGTCGGCCAGAAGTCGCAGAATATGAGCTTGACGACAGCCGCTCAGCACTTCGGCAAAAGCTCTGACAGCAACATGGTTACACGCGCCGTCATGAAGGATTCGGCATCGGCGATCATCAACGGCGTGACCAAAATTGAACACGGCGCGACGAAAGCGAACGGCGTACAAGCGGAGAAGGTGCTGATGCTCAGCCCGAAAGCGCGCGGCGACGCCAACCCTATTCTGTTGATCGACGAGGACGATGTAACCGCAGGCCATGCGGCGAGCGTAGGCCAAGTGAATCCGGAACAGGTCTACTATCTGATGGCCCGCGGCATTACGAAGCAGGATGCTGAACGGCTCATTATCTACGGCTTCCTAGCCCCGGTTGTATCGGAAATTCCGGTGGAAGCGGTACGGGAGCAGCTGCAGCGTCTGCTGGAAAGGAAGCTCCAGGGATGAATATACATGCGATACGGGAGCAATTCCCGATATTGCATCAAGAGGTAAACGGGCATCCGCTCGTTTACCTGGATAGCGCGGCGTCTTCTCAGAAGCCGCGTTCCGTCATTGATGCGGTAAAACGGTACTATGAGCTGGATCACGCCAATGTCCATCGCGGCGTCCATACGCTGGGCTCCAGAGCGACTGACGCTTATGAAGGAGCGCGGGAGAAGGTCGCGCAATTCCTGAACGCTTCCTCGCCGGAAGAGATCGTGTTCACCCGCGGCACGACGACTGCGCTTAATCTGGTCGCTTCCAGCTATGCGCGGGCCGTATGCGGCGAAGGAGACGAGATTGTCATCTCCAAGATGGAGCACCACGCCAATCTTATCCCGTGGCAGCAGGTTGCGAAAGCGACCGGAGCGGCATTGAAGTTCTTCCCGATGGGAGAGGACGGAACGATCACGCTGGAGG
This sequence comes from Paenibacillus sp. J5C2022, assembly GCF_025567625.1. Classification (GTDB taxonomy): domain Bacteria; phylum Bacillota; class Bacilli; order Paenibacillales; family Paenibacillaceae; genus Pristimantibacillus. The sequence goes on from NZ_JAOQJC010000020.1 coordinate 39,799, forward strand.
ATGCAGAGCGGACGATTACGCCGAATACCAAGGTGGTATCGCTCACACATGTATCCAATGTGCTCGGTGTCGTGAATCCCGTCAAGGAGATTGCCGCCATCGCTCATCGCAATGGCGCGGTCATGGTCGTGGACGGGGCGCAGAGCGTTCCGCACATGACGGTAGACGTTCGGGATATCGATGCCGACTTCTACACGTTCTCCGGCCATAAGATGTGCGGACCTACCGGCATCGGTGCGCTGTACGGCAAGAAGTCGCTTCTGAACGGCATGGAGCCGATCGAATTCGGCGGCGAGATGATCGACTTCGTCGATCTGTACGATGCGACCTGGAAGGAAGCGCCTTACCGGTTCGAAGGCGGCACTCCGATGATTGCCGGCGCCGTAGGCCTTGGAGCCGCTATTGACTTCCTGAAGGATATCGGAATGGACAATATCGATCGTCATGTGAAGCAACTGTCCGCATATGCTTATGATAAGTTGTCGGCGCTGGAAGGACTGCGGATTTACGGTCCGGGCCGCGACCGAGCGGGATTGATCACCTTCAATCTGGAGGATGTCCATCCGCATGACGTGGCGACCGTTCTGGATTCCAAGGGCATTGCGATTCGGGCAGGCCATCATTGCTGCCAGCCGCTTATGCGTCTGCTGAATGTATCGGCTACAGCTAGAGCAAGCTTTTATATATACAATACCGAAGATGAGATTGATCTGTTGGCTGATGCATTACTACAAACAAAGGAGTTCTTCGGTCATGCAATTGGATGATTTGTATCGCAGAGTCATAATGGACCACTATAAAAATCCCCGCAACCGCGGTACGATGGAAGAAGGCGCGGTGACGGTCAGCCTGAACAACCCTACCTGCGGCGACCGCATATCGCTGCAGCTTCAGGTGGAGGATGGCAAGGTGCTGGATGCCAAGTTCACAGGCGAGGGGTGCTCCATCAGCATGAGCTCCGCATCCATGATGACGGAAGCCGTCAAAGGGATGGAGTTCGAGAAGGCGCTTCGGATGGCGGAGAAGTTCTCCAGCCTGATGAAGGGCGAGGATGTGGAGTTCGAAGAGCTTGAGGATATCGAGGCGCTGTCCGGCGTGAACAAGTTCCCGGCCCGCATCAAGTGCGCCACACTCGCATGGAACGCTCTGCGCAAGGGCATTGAGACACAAGACGGGAAGCATTAACAATACAAGAAGGAGAGTGAATCCCGATGGCAAAGAAAATGCCGGAAATGGAAGAATACAAATACGGATTTCGCGACGAGCACAAGGCGATATTCCAATCGGGCAAAGGCTTGACGGAAGAGGTCGTCCGCACGATCTCCAAGATGAAAGACGAGCCGGAATGGATGCTGGAATTCCGACTGAAGTCGCTTGAGCAATTCAACAAAATGCCGATGCCAACCTGGGGCGGCGATCTGAGCGAGCTTGACTTCAACGACATTCAATACTATGTCAAGCCTTCCGAGAAGCAAGGCAAGACATGGGAAGAGGTTCCTCAGGAAATCAAAGAAACGTTCGACAAGCTGGGCATTCCGGAAGCGGAGCAGAAATTCCTCGCCGGCGTATCGGCGCAATATGAATCCGAGGTTGTCTATCACAGCATGCAGGAGGATCTGGAGAAGCAAGGCGTTATCTTCACCGACACTGACACGGCGCTTCGCGAACATCCGGAGATCATGAAGGAATACTTCGGCACGGTTATTCCTCCGAACGACAACAAGTTCGCGGCATTGAACAGCGCTGTATGGTCCGGCGGAAGCTTCATCTACGTGCCGAAGGGCGTACAGTGCGAGATTCCGCTGCAAGCTTACTTCCGCATCAATTCCGAGAACATGGGCCAATTCGAGCGTACGCTGATCATCGCCGACGAAGGCAGCTCCGTGCATTACGTCGAGGGCTGTACGGCTCCGATCTACAGCACGAACTCTCTTCACAGCGCAGTGGTCGAGATTATTTGCCGGAAAGATTCCAAGGTTCGCTACACGACCATTCAAAACTGGGCGCCTAACATCTATAACCTGGTGACGAAGCGTGCGGTAGCGGATGAGAACGCATCGATGGATTGGGTGGACGGCAACATCGGCTCCAAGCTGACGATGAAATATCCCGCTGTCGTCCTGCGCGGACGGGGAGCGAAGGGCAATGTGTTGTCCATCGCCGTAGCGGGCAAAGGCCAGCATCAGGATGCGGGCGCGAAGATGACGCATCTGGCGCCGGATACAAGCTCCACGATCATATCCAAATCGATCAGCAAGCATGGCGGCAAAGTATCGTATCGCGGCTTGGCTTCGTTCGGCCGTAATTCCGATGGAGCGAAGTCGAACATCAAGTGCGACACGCTCATTCTGGACAACGAGTCGACATCCGATACGATCCCGTACAATGAGATCTTCAACGACAACATTATACTGGAGCATGAAGCGACGGTATCGAAAGTGTCGGAGGAGCAGCTATTCTATCTGATGAGCCGCGGCTTGTCGGAAGACGAAGCGACGCAGATGATCGTCATGGGCTTCATCGAGCCGTTCACGAAGGAGTTGCCGATGGAGTATGCGGTAGAGATGAACCGTCTGATCAAGTTCGAGATGGAAGGGTCCATCGGGTAATCCGATATCAATCTATAAGGGCTGCATGCGATCAAGTCAATGCCAAGACTTGTCGCTGCAGCCCTTTCTCGTTGTTGTCAGCTGTTACATATAGACGTGTACGATCTCATACTCCCTCTCTTGCGTCAGATCGAGGAACGTATCGCCAATCTGAATGAGAGGCCGGAAGAAGTCGGTTGGATGCGTCATGACGATAATGCCGTACTGATCGTTATTCAAGCGTACCTTCTTGCCGATGAAGTTGGGAATCATGTGCTTGATGAATGTATGAGTCGTGTGCGGGTCCAACTGCTCAAAACTGAGGCGATATAGCTCGCGAAGCACATAGAGCAAATCCCGTTCCTTCTGATAGACGCGTGCGGAAATCATAGCGCTGTAAATGTCAACGACGGCGATAATCATGGAAATGGGACCAATAGCATCGCCCTTCAGCCCGTGCGGGTAGCCGCTGCCGTCCATTCTCTCATGATGCTGCAGCGCCGCTTTCGCCAGCAGCTCATCCTGGAATGAGCTCATGATGATCTCATGGCCGTATACGGTATGCCGCTTGATTTCCTCGAATTCTTCTTCCGTCAGCTTCGCCGGCTTATTCAGGATGGACTCCGGGATGCGGCATTTGCCGATGTCGTGCAGGAAGCCGGCTTGACCGATCCGCGCCGCATCCTTCTGTGAATAACCCAGCCACGTAGCCAGGTAATAGGATAGCATACATACTTGTACGGAGTGCTGATAAGTATAGCTGCTGTGCGAGTTGAGAAGCAGCAGCATGGATACGACATCCCGTTCCAGTTGCAGGTTGTTCAGAAGCGGCTCCGTGACGGCCTTAACTTGCTGGTCGTCTACCGTGCCGCTTGCCAATGCCTGTTCGAATATTTGCTGAAAGGTATTGACAGCGTTTTCGTAAATAGGGCCTACAGTAGGAAGCCATTTAGGCGTTACAGTGGATTCCAATGTACGGTTTTTCTGATCGTCATCAGTCCCGGCTTCCCGGTCCGCTATTTCGACGAAGTCGATTTGATGCTGAAGCAATCGCGAAACTTCTTTTCTGTATAGTTTTGTACCCTTGGATAACACGTGCAATCCGTAATTGTTGAAGATGTCATTGATCAATTGGTCGCCGTCTATAATTTCTGTTACATGAATCCTCAATAGAGACACCTCAAATATGGTTATTGGAAAACGCTGCGCTATTCATATGTACCTGTGCATATATACATTCCATAGTAACAACCAAAGATAGTGATGGCAATATGAGGAAGTGATAATTGGTACTAAATACCTAATAATTCAGAATAAATCGATCTTGCCTTAGTCGAACAATCCGTCCCTTGTACGATAGCGCGTCCATCGTGAAACAACACGAAAGTAATGCCTTGCTCCAGCTGAACCTTCAGTACATAAGCATTTTGCCGCAGCGTGTGCGTCGGCGCCAGCTTGGCGGCTATTCCATCCAGATTCAGCTCGAGCGGCATCGGAGGAGCGACTTGTATGGCGTTCCTGCCGCATAAGACAGTTGACGGCTGGCCGGCCGTATCCCCGTTCAAGAAGGTGAACGATCTCTTGACGCAGCAGGGGCAGTCCGGAACCGGCGCTTCCGGTATCGTCAGCGGCATCCAGACATTATGCCACAGATCGACCTGCATGAGTGACCGGCTGATAGCCGAAGCACGTCCCGAGAGCAGCTTGATCGCCTCGGCCGCTTGGATAGAGCCGATCACATCGACAACAGGAGAGATGACGCCCGCCGTCTCGCAGGAATCCGATGTTCCCGTCAACGGTGGGTCGCGGAATAAGCAGCGGTAGCAGGGGGTGGTCGACGGGATAATGCTCATCGTCATGCCCGAGGCACCGACGGCACCTCCATAAATCCAGGGGATGGCATGCTTGACGCAGTAATCGTTCAACAGATAACGCGTCGAGAAGTTGTCCGTGCCGTCGAGGACGACATCAACGGAGGATAGCCATCGCTCCGTATTGTACGGGGACACGTCCGCAATAACGGGCTCAATAGCTACGGAGCTGTTCATCGCCCGCAATCTGGAGGCGGCAGCTTCCGCCTTGGGCAGACCATTGTCGGCATCTTGCTCTTTATACAGCAACTGTCTCTGCAGATTGCTCCGCTCGACAATGTCCCGATCGATTATGCGTATGTAGCCGATACCGGCCCTGACCAGGTGCTGCGCGATGATACAGCCCAGCGCTCCCATGCCGACGACGGCCGCCCGCCCTGCCGACAGAGCAGCTTGTCCCTCCATGCCAATAGGCCGGAAGCGAATTTGACGGCTGTAGCGCGACTCCGGACCAGGTGCCGCTGCAATCGACGATGGTTGCGGCTCATCCTGCTCATTCCATTCATTGTGTTTATTCATGGGCCGCTCCACCTTTCCTAGCTATCTCCTGTCCGACTGCGTTCCGAAAGCTGAACCGGACTTGCAGGGTTCCACCGTTCCCCTTGATACCCTTTCCATTCCGAACCGTCCGCCCACACTTCCTTCTTCCATACAGGTACGATCTGCTTCAAGCGCTCAATGGCGTAACGGCTTGCTTCATAGCAATCGTTCCGGTGCGGGGTAGATACAGCGATAGCGACGCTTGTCTCAGCCAAGCCGACAGGGCCGATGCGATGTGTGATCGCGCAGTGTGAGCCGGGCCACTTGCCGTGCAATTCCTCGCCGATCTGCTTCATCATCGCGATTGCCATCGGCTCGTAGGCCTCGTATTCCAGCAGCACTGTACGCTTGTCGCCGGTCCATTCCCGGGTTGTGCCGATGAATAGAAGAGTAGCGCCATGCTCTTTGGCAACGACTTTGCGAAGCACCTCATCGGCATGAATGGGATGAGACGTTATGGCGTATAGCTCCTCTCGTCCTCCCAAGTCCGCATTCGTTGCCGCCCGTTCTCCGGATTGTCCCCCGGATACGGGCGGAAGCAGCGCAAGCTCGTCTTGCCAATGCAGCAGCTCCTGATCAGGTGCATAGGCATGATTGCGGGCGATGAACGACATGTTCACGAGTCCGGAATGCTCCGGATAAGCTTCGGCAATATATTGCTTTAGCCGGGCAGCATGCATTTCCCCGGCTTGCAATTCCAGCTTAATCACGCTGTCTCCCAGCCTCTCCGGCAAGCCTGCGAATAGTTTGACAGTCCACACGTAAGTCACGTGCCCAGCCTCCCTTCAGTGCGTTCAAGTATGTCTCTACATTACCATAAAGGCCGAAAAAATGTTATGATGCATTGTATAGTGAATAAGAAAATCCTCACCAATATAACGTGAAGGAAGTGAGCGGCATGCAGGAGCTAACGGATCGATTCGGACGCGCTCATCATTATCTGCGCATATCGGTGACGGACCGATGCAACTTGCGGTGTCTGTATTGCATGCCGGAAGAAGGGGCGTCCTTCACGGAATCGGACAAATTGCTTTCGTATGACGACATTGAGAAGGTTGTCCGTGCGGGTGCGTCGCTTGGCATCCGCAAGCTGCGAATTACAGGAGGAGAGCCTCTGGTCAGGCCGCGGCTGGCGGAGCTTATCCAGCGGTTGTCCCGGATACCGGGCATAACGGATATCGCGATGACGACGAACGGGATATTTCTCGCCAAGGAAGCGCATGCCTTGAAGGCCGCCGGTCTGAACCGGGTCAATATAAGCCTTGATACGCTGGACCCCGCGAGATTTCGCCTGATCGCCAGAAGCGGCGGAATTCAGCGGGTGCTGGAAGGAATTGAATCGGCTTGCGATGCCGGATTTCACCCCGTTAAGCTGAACTGCGTCCTGCTTAAGGGCTTGAACGAGGATGAGATTGCCGCTTTCCTGGAGCTGGCTTACGAGAAGCCGCTTCATGTGCGATTCATTGAATACATGCCGATCGGGCATGCGGACGACGGGTGGAAGAAGCACTATTTGCCGCTACAGAAGGTGATGGACATTGCCCGGCAGCAAGGATATAGGTTGACGAGGGAGGACGGGGTGACAGGAAGCGGGCCTTCCGAGAATTGGCAGATGGAGGGGGCGCAGGGCTCATTCGGTCTCATCCATCCCGTCAGCGATCAATTCTGCCGGAGCTGCAACCGATTGCGGCTGACGGCAGACGGTCATCTGAAGCCATGCCTGTATTGGGTCGACGAATTGAATGTGAAGCAGGCGCTCGGCAGCGAAGAGGATATGAAGCAATTGTTCTATCGGGCGATGGCGATCAAGCCTGAGAATCACGAAATGGCCATGAAGCTGGCCGGCGAAGGGCAGTCGCATACGCCCACAAGCCGAAGAATGTCGCAAATAGGCGGCTAGCGGCCATTGGAATAGCGAAGGGGAGGCGAGCGCTTGATGATGAACTCCGAGGCAGCATCCGTCGTGCTGCTGCACAGCAACGACATTCATAGCCGTCTCGAGAATGCGGCACGGATCGCTTCCATTATAGATGAGGAACGGCAGCGACTGGGCGATGCCGCTGTTCTCGTGATAGATTGCGGGGATCACATGGATCGCGCGCGGCTGGAGACGGAAGGCAGCGACGGATTCGTGAATCGGAAGCTGCTGCAGGCAGCACGTTATGATCTGATAACGCTGGGCAATAATGAAGGGCTTACTTATCGCATGGACGTGCTGGAGGAGCTTTACGGCGGGAATCCCGGCTTTCTCGTCGTATGTGCGAATATGCTGAAGTCAGATGACGGCAAGCGGCCGGACTGGCTGCTTCCAAGAGCGGTCATTGCCAAGCAGGGCAAGCGAATCGGAATTGTCGGAGCGACGGCCAATTTTTCAGCGTTCTATGAACTGCTTGGTTGGGAAGTCACCGAGCCTCTGGCGGCGATACGGGAGCAAGTCGCCAAGCTGAGGGAGGAGGCGGATATCGTAGTCGTTCTGTCCCATCTGGGCTTGTCGCGGGACAAGGAGATGGCGGCTTCGATTGAGGGCATTGATCTCATCCTGGGGGCGCATACCCATCATCTGCTGCATGAGGCGTTATACGTAGGAGAGACGGCGATCTGCGCTGCAGGGAAGTTCGGAGAGTATGCAGGCCGCGTCGAAATCGTATGGGGAAGCGGAGGCGAACGTCCCCAATTCAACGCATCGGTCATTCCGACTGCCGCATATGAAGAGCAGCGTGAAGCGGCATCCATTATTAGCCAATACAGAGCTGTCGCCGAAAAGCGAATGAGCCGTGTCATTACTTTCCTGGCGGAACCGTTGCCCTTGTCGACGGATGTCGAATCGCCGCTCGGCAATCTGCTCGCTGCCGGTCTGCGGAGATGGACGGATGCGGAGATTGGCCTCGTGAATGCAGGCCAACTGCTGGGCGGTCTTGCCCTGGGCGATGTAACGGCTGGCGAGCTGCATGCGTTATGCCCTTCGCCCATCAATCCTTGCCTGATGAAGATAAGGGGAGAGCATCTGCGTACAGCGCTTGAACAGTCGCTTCTGCCGCAATATGCCGATAAGCACATTAAGGGCTTCGGCTTTCGGGGGGAAGTGCTGGGTACGCTGGCGGTAGACGGCGTTGCGATCACCTTTGACGGCAGCAAGCCTGATATGCAGAAGCTGATTCGCGTCGAGGTGAACGGGCAGCCGCTTTGCAACGAACGGCTGTATACGGTCGGCACGATTGACATGTTCAGCTTCCGGATCGGTTATGAGACGCTCGCCGAAGCGGAGAGCTTTCAGTTTTATTTGCCGGAATTTCTAAGAGATGTGCTGGAGCACGAGCTTCTTCGTGAGGAGGCGCGGACGGATTGCCGTGCGCTTCGTTGGAAACCAGTATAGAATAACCGAGCACGTGAAAGAAAATGACGGACTTTGTCGAAAAATTAGGATTTAATGGTTGCGATTTTGTGCATTTTCACGTAAATTAACTATACGAGCTGGTTTTTCCGATAAACGTAGTATTAGAACTTAGGGCAAGGAAGGACCGAGAAAATGCGATTGCTACCGATCTCGCAATGCGTACCTGGAATGAGGCTGGCCAAAAAAATATTCTCCGAGGACGGTGTCGTTCTTCTGGGGAATCATATGGAGCTTACAGCGAGGCTCATTACGCGTCTTGAGCAATGCGGTGTGCAATATGTATACATAGAAGACGCTCGAACGGAAGGCATTATGCCGCCCTCGCTCATCTCGGAGGAGACTTTCCGCGAATCTGTGAAGGAGATCAAGACGAGGTTCCGGGAGATGATGGATCGCCCCAAGCGAAAGCGCGGGGTCGCTTTCCCGTACATCGCCCAGCCGTTCAAGGGCATGATGAATCGGATTATCGACGATTTGTCCGGCAACAGCGACGCGATGATTATGCTGATTAATATGGGCACGGTTGATCATTATCTGTATCAGCATTCCTTGAACGTATGCGTCTACTCTACGTTGCTTGGGATGGCGAACGGCTATTCCCGCGAAGAGACGATGACTCTGGGAATGGGAGCGCTCCTTCATGATATCGGCAAAACCCAAATATCCATGAATGTGCTCAAGAAGCCGGACTCGCTCACCAATGAAGAGTATGAGAAGATGAAGCGGCATGCCATGATCGGCTTCGAATTGCTGAAGGATGAGCCGAATATGCCGCTGCTGGCGGCTCATTGCGCCTTGCAGCATCATGAACGGCTGGATGGAAGCGGATATCCGCGCGGCTTGAAGGGAACGGATATCCATGATTATGCGAAGTGGATCGGTATTGTGGATTCCTATGATGCGATGACGACAAGTCGCATCTATCGCGCCCCCATGCTGCCCCACGAAGCGATGGAACGGCTGTATGCCGGCTCCGGCATATTATATGAGCAGCATATGCTGCAGTTGTTCCGCGATAAGGTCGCCATCTATCCTATCGGCATCACCGTCAGGCTGGATACGGGGGAGAGCGGCGTTGTTGTCGATTTCAATCACAGCTATCCCCATCGGCCGATCGTCCGGATACTGACGAATGAAGCGGGCGAGGAGATATCCGTTCCTTATGAGATTGACTTGTCCAAGCAGCTGACGATTATGATCGTCGGGGTGAACGACGAAGGAGGCAGCGTTCAGCTTGTGTCGGGCATATGAGTTGTACACAGTTGCTGATCAATAAGATAATGGACCGGGAAGTCTCCGATAGCCGCCGCAAGGCGGAATTGGAGGCTTCTGTTTGCTTATATCGGCCATTGACATTACAATAAAAGATGCGCCTGATGAGCGCTAGAAGAACAAGAAGTAAGGTGCTGAATTCAATGAAAGTATTGCAAAAGCAACAAATAGATGACGCTTCGATTATGCCGCTGTCACCGGACTACGATCCCTGGGACCCCATCCGATCGCTTCCGAAATTCGGCGAACACCGGCTGACAAGCGTGGAGATGACCGTATCCAATCTCTGCAACATGCGTTGCGAGCACTGCGCGGTCGGAGATACACTGGTCCTGAAGGAACCGGAGAAGGTGCCGCTGGAGCTGATGCTGCAACGGCTGGATGAAGTCGAGGCGCTGGAGACGATCAGCATTACGGGCGGAGAGCCATCCTTCTCGGACAAGACAGTGAAAGAGTATATGGTGCCTCTGCTCCAATATGCCCGCAAGCGGGGCATTCGCTCGCAAATTAATTCCAATGTCACCTTGCCTTATAGCCGATATGAGCAATTAGCCCCCTATCTGGACGTCATGCACATCTCATTCAATTATACGTCTGCGGAACAATTCCACGCGATCGGCTTCGCGAAGGCCGGTCATGAGGTGCCTCTGAAGGCTGCGGCCAAATTGTACGAGACGATGATCGACAACGCGAGAAGGCTTAGCGAGGCAGGCGTGCTCGTCTCGGCAGAATCCATGATCAACTACCGCACTCACCGGAACATTCACGAAATTCACCAACTGATTGTCGAGATGGGCTGCACCAGGCATGAGGTGCATCCCATGTATCCCAGCTCGTTCGCGAAGGATCTGCCGATCATCACCAGGGATGAAATGCTGGACGCTATCGCGCTGCTGCTGAAGCATCGGGACCCGTCGGTATGGATGCTGTTCGGAACGTTGCCGTTCTACCATTGCAGCGAGAACGAGACGGAGCGCGCCTTGCTGAAGCGCATTGCAGGGGAGCCGAACGTCACGGTAAGGAACGATCCCGACGGGCGGAACCGTCTTAACGTCAATTTGTTTACGGGAGAGGTGTTCGTAACTGACTTCTCCGACGTGCCTTCCTTCGGCAACATGAAGCAGGAGAAGCTGGACGATCTGTTCAAGCGATGGCTGTCTCATCCCCTTGCAAGAAGCGTGAACTGCCATTGCCCCGCCGCCTCGTGCTGCGGTCCCAATCTGCTGGTGAAGGACATGTACTATAAGAATGTCAATTTTCTAAAGAGAAAGGCAATAATAGAGTAGTCCTGACATACACTTGGACTAGAGGAGGGAACTGGAGTGTCCATACGATCGGTTATATTTATCGGGCTTGGGTTGCTGTTGTTGTATTTAATGTTTACTGTGGGATTGCCGTTCCTGCTGGCATTAATTATCGCCATCTTTTTGGAGCCGCTGAGCGGGCTGCTGATGAACAGATTTAAAATGAACCGGTTGGCTGCTTCAACGATTTCCAGTTCCCTGTTTACACTGGGCTTTCTCGGTCTGATCGTGCTGCTTGGGATTAAAATCGTTGCGGAACTGATTGCTTTCCTGGATCGCGTTCCGAAATATTTTACCGACGGCAATGATTTCATCGACAAGCTGATGGTGGATGGAAGAAGCTTGTACCAGTCGCTTCCGCCGGACGCGGTTGCAACGATCGAAGACTTCCTGGTTGGCTTGACCAAGTATATCGAGCAGCTCATCGGTACGTTGTCCAAGACGCTTCTTGCCTTCGCCACCGGTCTGCCGAATATGTTCATCTTCTTTATCGTATTCCTTGTCGCGGTATACATGTTCAGCTTCAGTCTGAATACGTTGAAGGCTTCCGTGCTGTCCCTGTTCGAGGAGAACTCCCGGCCGCAAGTGGATCAAGTGCTGGTTAATTTGCGCAAGTCGATTTTCGGCTTTCTGCGCTCGCAGTTTATTTTAAGCGCATTAACGTACATCATTTCATTCGTCGGCTTGCTTATTCTGGATATTAAATATCCGATGGCTATCGCCTTCCTTATCATTATCGTGGACATCCTCCCGATATTGGGAACGGGGTCCGTTCTGGTGCCCTGGGGAAGTTATCTCATCATAACGGGCGACATGTTCACCGGCTTCGGCCTGATCGTGCTGTTCCTCGTCATAACCGTCTTCCGTCGCATTATCGAGCCTAAAATATTGGGCGATGCGGTAGGGATCGGCGCGTTGCCCGCCCTTATCAGCCTATATGTCGGCTTCAAGCTGGTGGGAGTTATCGGCGTATTTCTCGGCCCGCTGGTCGTCATTATCTACATAGCTGCGCGGCAGGCGGGGTTGTTCCAGAAGCGAATTCAGCTGTAGCAGGCTTGCATGGAAGATGCCCGCTTGGCACATAACGCGAAGGAGCATGTATGGAACAGATCGGTGTTGCAGTGAACGCACGTCGGAAACTGGCATGTCAGGAAGAGGTGTCAGGAAGAGGTTGACAACAAGCGCCGTTCGGCGTTATAGTCTTACAAGGAAATCCACTAGGGGCGCCGCGAGGCTGAGATAAAGCGCATTGCTTTGGTCCCTTTGAACCTGATCTGGGTCATGCCAGCGTAGGAAAGTGGGACAACGGCTATACGCCAATCGGCGTATGCCTTATACGTTTGCAGATGCGAATCTATGCGCCGTGCTCGACATGGCCGCACAAGCGCCGCCGAAATTCCGCCGTGAATCAAGCGTTTGTCCGCGGCATTGATGTACCGGGCGCCTGCTTTTTGCACTGCAGCGTCCTATTACTTTCTCATATGTCTGCGTATGCCTCCAGGTGGAATTCCAATATTCCATTGGGAGGTTTTTTGTTGTTATGACAATGTTGACAACGCCGTTGCCCGGCAGCTGCAAAGTGTACGTGGAAGGCTCCGCACTGTCCATTCAAGTGCCGATGAGAGAGATTGTCCTGGAGGACAGCGAGGGAAGAGGCGGAGAGAAGCTCCCGAACGAGCCGGTGCGCGTCTATGATTCCAGCGGTCCTTATACCGACGAGGCTTATCAACCGGATGTGCGGGCAGGACTGCCCAAGCTGAGAGAGCGGTGGATTGCCGAAAGGGATGATGCGGAACGGTACGATGGCCGCGAGGTGCGACCGGAAGACAACGGCTTCTCCACGGAGGAGAAGGCGCAGACTCGCGGAGCGGAGCTGTTCCCGAACGTGCAGAAGCGTCCGCTGCGCGCCAAGGGGGAAGCTAATGTGACGCAGCTTCATTATGCCCGCAATGGAGTCGTTACGCCGGAGATGGAGTTCATCGCGATCAGGGAAGGCATGAGTCCGGAATTCGTCAGGGACGAGGTGGCGGCGGGAAGAGCCATCATTCCGGCGAACATTAATCATCCCGAGATTGAACCGATGATCATCGGCAGGAACTTCCATGTGAAGATCAATGCGAACATCGGCAATTCCGCCGTCGCCTCCTCTATCGAGGAGGAAGTGGAGAAGATGACGTGGGCAACGCGCTGGGGTGCGGACACGATTATGGACTTGTCCACCGGCAAGAACATACATACGACGCGGGAGTGGATTATTCGCAATTCTCCCGTCCCGGTCGGAACGGTGCCGATCTATCAAGCGCTGGAGAAGGTGAACGGCAAAGCGGAGGAGCTGAGCTGGGAAGTATTCCGCGATACGCTGATCGAGCAAGCGGAGCAGGGCGTCGACTACTTCACGATTCATGCCGGCGTCTTGCTGCGGTATATCCCGCTGACAGCGAAGCGCGTGACGGGTATCGTGTCCCGCGGCGGATCGATTATGGCGGCATGGTGTCTCGCCCACCACAAGGAGAACTTCCTCTATACGCACTTCGAGGACATCTGCGAGATTATGAAGCGCTATGACGTCTCCTTCTCGCTGGGCGACGGCTTGCGTCCCGGCTCCATCGCCGACGCCAACGACGAAGCGCAATTCGCCGAGCTGGAGACACTGGGAGAGCTGACGAAGATCGCTTGGCGGCATGACGTGCAGGTAATGATCGAAGGCCCCGGCCACGTTCCCATGCATCTCATCAAGGAGAATATGGACCGTCAGCTGGAAGTGTGCGACGAAGCGCCGTTCTATACGCTGGGCCCTCTCACGACGGACATCGCGCCTGGCTATGATCATATTACTTCCGCGATCGGTGCGGCGATGATCGGCTGGTTCGGTACGGCCATGCTCTGCTACGTGACGCCGAAGGAGCATCTGGGCTTGCCGAACAAGGAGGATGTGAAGGAAGGGGTCGTTACTTACAAAATTGCCGCGCACGCTGCCGATCTGGCGAAAGGCCATCCCAGAGCGAAGCTGCGGGACGATGCGCTGTCGAAGGCCAGATTCGAATTCCGCTGGCGCGATCAGTTCCATCTGTCGCTGGACCCCGAGCGCGCAATGTCCTACCACGATGAGACGCTCCCTGCGGAAGCGGCGAAGTCCGCACACTTCTGCTCCATGTGCGGTCCTAAATTCTGCAGCATGCGCATTACACAGGATATTCGCGAGTACGCGGCGCAGAAGGGACTGGAGACGACCGAGGCGATCCAGGAAGGCATGAAGGAGAAGTCGGAGGTGTTCAAAGCGTCCGGGAGCCGAATCTATGGGTAGTCTGACCGGCGGTTCTGGCTGGAAGGAGCGCTATTCCAGACAGATTCGCTTCGCGCCGATTGGCGTCGAAGGCCAGCGCTCGCTGGACTTCTCATCCGCGCTAATCGTCGGCTGCGGCGCACTTGGCGCTTCGCTTGCGCAGCATATGGCGCGGGCGGGCGTCGGCCGTATCGTCATCGCCGATCGGGATTACGTGGAGCCCAGCAACTTGCAGCGGCAGGTGCTGTTCGACGAAGCGGATGCGGAACAGGCGCTGCCCAAGGCAGCGGCGGCGGCCGAGAAGCTCCAGCGAATCAATAGCGCCATTCGCATCGATGCGCATGTGTCGGACGTGAGCCGGCATAATGTGGAGAAGTTCGCGGACGGCGTACAGCTCATATTGGACGGCACGGACAATGCGGCAACGCGGCTGCTGCTCAGCGACGCCGCCTTCCGGCAAGGCATTCCGTTCCTGTATGGCGGAGTAGTCGGAGCGCAAGGCATGAGCGCGGTGCTGGTTCCCGGTGAGACGGCGTGTCTTCGCTGCCTGATCGGCGGCGAAGCCTCTGCGCTTGAAGGAGACAGCTGCGACTCAGTCGGCGTGCTTGCGGCAGCGGTGGAATGGGTGGCGTCGCTGCAGGCGATCGAGGCGGTCAAGTGGCTGACGGGCAACCGCGAAGCGGTAAGGGGCACATGGCTGAGCGCGGACCTATGGGACTACCGCGTTCGAGAATCCCGGCTTCCGGGCGGAACGCCCTCATGCCCGCATTGCGGAGTTGCCGCTGAAGTAGAGCGTCGGGGAATCGGAGGGGGGAAGACATATGGGAGCGGGCCTGCCATGGAGCCTGCGGCAACGGTGCTGTGCGGCCGCGACTCCGTTCAGGTGACGCTGGGCGTGGAGCTGGATATGCCGCTGCTGAGAGAATCCTTGCAGCGGCGGGGGTGCAGGCTGCAGGCGAACAAGTACTTGGTGAAGGCCTATCTGCCTCAGGGGGAAAGGCTGGTGCTGTTCCCGGACGGCCGGGTGCTGGTGCAAGGAACGTCGGACGTTGCGGGAGCGGAAGACTTATGCCGCCATTATGTGACGGAATACAGCATTGGAGGGATGAAGAGATGAGGGAGGGAGACTGGCGCGACTTCCGGCTCTATGCGATAACGGCCGAGAACAATCATCCCGGCAGGGATATGATCGCCGTCATGGAGCAGACGCTGATCGGGGGAGCCGATATCGTGCAGCTGCGCAACAAGACGGGATCGGAGCGGCAAGTGCTGGAGCAGGCTATAGCGCTTAGGGAGCTGACTCGGGCGTACGGGGTTCCGCTTATCGTTAACGATTATCCTCATATCGCATTGCAGGCGGATGCCGACGGTGTGCATCTGGGGCAAGAGGATATGACGGTGGCCGAGGCGAGAGCTCTGCTCGGTCCAGAGCGTATTATCGGGAAATCCACCCATAACCTGGAACAAGCGCTGACGGCGGAAGCGGACGGAGCGGATTATATCGGCGTCGGCCCCGTCTTCCCGACGGATACGAAGCCGGGACGTCAAGCGGTGACGACCTCTTACGTTCGCGAGGCGGCAAGCCGAATAGCGATTCCATTCGTCGCGATCGGCGGGATTACGCTAAGTAATGTAGATGCGGTGTTGAAGGCGGGAGCGACCCGAATCTGCTCTGTATCCGCCATCGTCGGAAGCGACGACCCGGCTGCCGTATGCCGGGCGATGAAGGAGAAAATATTGACGGCCGATCAAGGCGCGGGTCCGGGATGCGATGGAAGTCTTGCGCTGAAGGTGAACGGCAAGATGGTCCATTCGTCGGCTTCGACGATGGAAGATCTCATAGAAGAGCTGGGTCAAGGGAACAAGCGGATCGTCGTGGAGCTGAACGGAAGCATTGTCGCTCGGGAGGCTTGGCGCGATACGGCGCTGTCGTCCGAAGCGGAGATCGAGCTGGTGCAATTTGTAGGTGGAGGGTAATGGCGATGGGAATGGATGCTAATTGGGAAGAGGCGCCGCTGGTCATCGGCGGCAAGAAGCTGACCTCCAGATTTCTGCTGGGAACGGGGCGGTTCCCCAGTCCTGCTGTCATGCAGGCGGCACTTGACGCGTCAGGCGCGGAAGTGATCACATTCGCCGTCAGGCGAGTCGATCTGGACAGTGTGGAGGAAGATTCCATCCTGCAGCATGTGATTCACAGGCCTTATCACTATCTGCCCAATACGTCCGGTGCGCGCACTGCGGAAGAAGCCGTCCGCATCGCCAGACTGGCGAGAGCGGCGGGGTTAGGCGATTGGATCAAGGTGGAGATCAGCGGCCATCCGCTTACGCTGCTGCCCGATCCGCTGGAGACGCTGAGGGCAACTTCACGGCTGGCGGAGGAAGGCTTCACCGTACTGCCCTATACGTCGGACGACGTCATTCTGTGCAAGCGGCTGGAGGAAGCCGGCGCCGCCGCCGTCATGCCCGGGGCTTCACCGATCGGAACGGGGCTCGGACTGCTTAATCCGTACAATCTGTCCATGATCGTGGAAGAAGCGCAGGTTCCGGTTATCGTGGACGCGGGAATCGGTTCGCCGAAGGATGCTGCGGAGGCGATGGAGCTTGGAGCTTCAGCCATCTTGGCGAATACGCCGGTGGCGAAGGCGAAGGACCCTGTCGCGATGGCAAGAGCGTTCTCGCTGGCGATCGAAGCGGGCATGCTGGCACGCTATGCCGGACGCATACCGAAGAAGCGCTACGCATCGGCCAGCAGCGACGAAGCGGGCGCACTGTTCCGCCATGCGGATGAGTCGGCAGCTGCAAGCGGCGCAGCAGGCGGATTGGCATGACGGCTTCGGTCATTGTGCTCGGAGGAGGCATAATCGGGCTGTCTTGCGCATTCGAAGCCGCAAGGCGCCGCTACAAGGTAACCTTGCTGGAGCCGTATGTGCCCGGCGGGCAAGCGTCAGGTGCTGCAGCGGGCATGCTGGCCCCCTATTCCGAGAATACGGAGCAGCCGGACGACTTCTTCCGGCTGTGCGTGCGAAGCTTGCGCTTGTATCCCGATTGGGTGCGCGATGTGGAGCAATGCTCGGCGGCAGATGTGGAATGGGTGCGCAGCGGCAGTCTGAATGTGTTCCAGCATGAGGCGGACCTGCTTCCGTTGCAAGCCCGCATCCGGATGCACAATCAATGGGGAGCGGAGGCTGAGCTTGTGTCGGGGAGAGCCCTGCGGGAGCTGGAGCCCAAGCTGACGGACAAGGCGATCGCGGCGGTCTATACGCCGGAAGAAAGCCATGTGTACGCTCCCAAGCTGGTTGAAGCGCTGCTGAAGGCATGCCGTCGGCTTGGCGTCGACATTCGTCAAGACGCGGGAGAGCTGGAACGCTTGGAGCTTCATGATAGCGGAGGCGCAACCGTGAAGATGCGCCTGCTGGACAATGCGGTCGCATGCGACAAGCTTGTTGTCTGCTCCGGCGCCTGGTCCGGCCAGTATGAACGCTGGATCGGCATACGCATACCGATCCATCCCATACGCGGACAGATCTGTTCTTACGGAGGGACGATGCAAGATGTGCGTCATATCGTCATGTCTTCCCAGGCTTACTGGGTCGGCAAGCGGAACGATCGTATCATCTGCGGAGCGTCCGAGGATGTGGCGGGGTTCCGGAGCGATGTGACGGATAAGGGCATCAGCCGGCTTATTCGCAGCAGCGGGAGATGGTTCCCGCATTTGTCGCAGCAGCAGCCCTTGCATCGCTGGGCGGGCTTGCGGCCGGCGACGGTGGATGGCAGACCGCTGCTGGGTCCCGTCAGGGGCAACCGGGATGTCATTATGGCTGCCGGTCATTATCGCAACGGCATATTGCTTAGCCCTGTCACGGCGATGATCGTAGGGGATTTGCTGGACGGTCGGGAGAGTGAGTCGATAGCCGGATTTCTGCCGGAACGATTCACGGAGCGTGACAGCCGTCCGAACCAATCTGCGATGTCAACACATATACTGGGATGATAATACAACCTGTAGAAATTTGACTCGCAGGAGGGAAGAGCATGATTGCGGATATTCCGAACGAGGAGCTGCTGGACAAGGATGAAGTCATTGCCCGCATAAGAGCGGCAGTTGCGGACAAGCGGCCGTTCGCTCTCGTCCGGATCGGGGATGGAGAGAACTTTGTTCTATCGCAGGATTCCGTCTATACAATGGAGCAGGTATTGCATCAGACATGGGTGAAGGAAGCCAACAAGGGCAGGAAAGGGGTCAAGCTTCCCAATATCGAGATTCGCGACCGGATGGTGGAGGCGATTAAAGAAGCCGATATTGTCGGCGTGCTGACGAATGGGGACCGTACCATAATGGCTCATCACAGTCATAAGCGGGTGATGACGAATCAGATATTCAACTATTTCAAGTTGAAGCCCGATTATCTGTGCAGTGCGATCGTCAATCGGGATTTTATCCGGTATAGTCCGTTCTGGGATATGCTTCATGAGGAAGGAGCGCGACTCGCGCTAGTGTCCAGATGGGCAGGAGGCATGAAGCAGCGCTTGATCAGGCCGCCTTACAATCTGAACGTGGCATTCACATTGCCCTTCGAACGGTACGAGATGATGGAAGAGACGCTAGCCATTCTGGAGGAACGCAAGAATACGTACGATGTCGTGTTATGCTCCTGCGGGGTTAACGCAGTCGTGCTGTCGCATCAGATTGCGAAGCGGATCGGCAAGATAGGCATCGACTTCGGCATCGGCACGCAGATCATTTCTTCGGTTCCTATTAACAAGCCATAGCGGCATGGGGCTGTCCTTGAGGTCGACATATGACCTTGCAGGACAGCCCTTCGCCATGTGTCAGAGCGACCATCTTACGATGACGCCCGCTTGGGTCAACCCGCCCCCGAAGCCGTGCATCAGCACGATATCTCCCTTCTTCAGCTTCCCGGATCGTACAGCATCGTCGACGGCCAGCGGGATGGATGCGGCGGACGTATTGCCGTATCGGGCGATGCTGGACAAGGCCTGCTCCTCCGTGAATCCGACCCGTTCCGCCAAAGCTTCAATAATGCGCGCATTGGCATTGTGCGGAGCGAACCAGCTGATCTCTCCGGGGCTAAGCCCGCTTTCTTCCAATAACGTCTTAATGCCTTCCGATACATGGCTGACGGCCCAGCGGTACACTTCTCTGCCGTTCTGCACCAGCTTGCCGTTCGGTATAATTTCATGCTCCCCTATATAGGCTGCCCCATTGCTCAGGTAGACATGATGGCCGCCGGAGCCGTCCGTGCTGGAATAGGAAGACCATATATCCCCGTCTTCATTCCCGGAGTGCTCCAGCAATACCGCCCCCGCTCCATCGCCGAACAGGATGCAGGTCGTCCGGTCGGTGTAGTCGGTAATGCGCGAGAGAGCGTCGGCTCCAACGACGAGTACTTTGCGGTGTATGCCGGTCAACAGCAGCGCGTTCGCCAGCTGCAGGCCTGCGGTGAATCCCGCGCATGCCGCCTGGAGATCGACGCTGCCGCACGCCTTAGCGCCGATGTAGCCGCATACTCTCGCAGCCATGCTGGGGAATACTGTATCGGGAGTGGAGGTGGCGACGATCACATAATCGGCATCGTGAAGCTGCGTGCCGTAGCGGCTTGTCATGTTGTCAATTGCACGGAAGATCAAGTCGCTCGTATACTCGTTTTCCGCGGCTATTCTTCGCTCGTGAATGCCTGTGCGCTGAACGATCCATTCGTGTGACGTGTCCACCATCTTCTCCAGATCTTCATTGGTCAATATTCGGCTTGGTACATAGCTTCCGATTGCAGTTATCGCCGCTTGCGATTTTACTCTGTGGGCAGGTGCTGTCATCGAGAAGAGCACATCCTTTCGTTCGTTATTAGTACCTGATACTAATAGTTGATACCAATACTATAAGAGGAATAACTGGCAATTGTCAATAGCAAGAATAGCGATTGTCATTGCGGCACACGATAATGATGAGTAATCATTGAGCATCAGGAATGGAGGTTCTGAAATGCGCAATACATGGAAAGCATTATCAGCAGGAGTTGCAATAAGTATTCTGCTTAGCGGGTGTATGTCTAATGTAGGGGATCTCGGCAGGAAAAATATTCGTACAAATCAATTGAAATTCGATGCTAACGGCAACATAATCCGGGACAAGCGATTCGCCAACGACGGCATGAATGAGATGAACCGAATTAACGGGCGGATGCAGATGAATAATAATCTGGTGGGATCTCATAAAAATTATCGCTTGGAAATGAGTCAGTCCATTGGGGATAAAATAAGGGGAATTGTAGAAGTGAAATCGGCGTATGTCATGCTTGCCGACAACAATGCCTATGTAGCCTTGTCACTGGCCGATCGGTCGGGAGAGCTAAAGGGACTGAGCCGCTCCGAGATGGGCAAGATGGACCGGGATCGGATCGTTGAAAGCCGTCGAATAAGCAGCTTGTCGACAGCCGAGGAGATGCTGACGCCGGAATTGATGTACAAAGTCAAGTCGGTGGTGAAAGAGAACAGGCCGGCCGTGGAGCATGTGTATGTATCCGCCAATCCGGAATTCGTGGGACGTATGACAGCGTACTTCAACGATGTCCAACTGGGTCAGCCGGTGCAGAAGTATATCGCCGAGTTCAACGCCATGGCCGAGCGAGTGTTCCCGGTGGCGGTAGATGACGAGATGACAAGCGACAAGACGAAGAGCAAAGGCAGATTGTTGGATTAGAAGAAGCGTCTATATCTCGCAACCATGCAAGAACGGAGCTCCTGGAGCGGCTAAGGCCGAACCGGGAGCTCTTTCCATTGTCACGTATAATTCCATGCTCAATCGTCCATTCCAATGCGCTTGTCTCGTCATATAGTATTCTAGCTATTGGCAAAATTGGCTGGAAAGAAGGCGAGGTAGAGAGACGATGGATATTGAACAAGCAATAAGGGATTCGGAGGACCAGCGGACGGTAGCGATATTGGGATTGGGTTATGTCGGCTTGCCTCTGGCCTTGCTATTCGTGAAGTCGGGCTTTCGCGTGCTGGGCATTGATCCCGATACAGGCAAGATCGACAAGCTGCATAAAGGCATCAGCTACATTCATGAGATTGAGGACGAGACGGTGAAGGAAGCGATGAGCAGCCATCGATTTCTCCCTACTGCTCAATATAGCGCAATAGAGGCCGCGGAAGCCGTTATCATCTGCGTGCCTACGCCGCTTACGCCTTATGGAACACCGGATCTCAGCTATCTGACAGGTGCGATTGCGATGCTCGTTCCGGAGATGAAGCGGGGTCTGCTAATTGTGCTGGAGAGCTCTACTTATCCCGGGACGACGCGGGAGGTGCTGCTGCCGATGATGAGCAAGCGTGGACTGAAGGCGGGGAGCGACTATTATGCCGCCTACTCTCCGGAACGGGTAGACCCCGGCAATAAGCAATATCCTCTGGAGAAAATACCGAAGATTGTAAGCGGAGTGACCGAGCGGTGCCTGAAGAAAGTATCGGAGTTGTACGGCAGCGTCTTCCCTTCGATCCACCCCGTATCCAGCACGGATGCCGCCGAGATGGCGAAAATACTGGAAAATACGTACCGGCTTGTCAACATTTCGTTCATCAATGAAATGGCAATGCTCTGTGACCGGCTTGATCTTGATATATGGGAAGTGATCGAGGCGGCGGGCACGAAGCCGTTCGGCTTCCAGAAGTTCTCCCCCGGTCCCGGCATCGGCGGCCACTGTATTCCCGTGGACCCCTCCTACTTGCTGTGGAAAGTGAAGCAGCACGAAATGAATTCCGAATTCATTCAGTTGTCCAATGCGGTCAATCACCGGATGCCTCATTATATTGTGCAGCAGCTGAAGCAAGCCTTGTCTCCGAAAACCTACTTGAGCGCCAATATTATGGTGTATGGGGTGGCGTACAAGAAGGATATTGCCGATTGCCGCGAGTCCGCCGCTATCGACCTAATCGAGCTGCTTCGTCTCGAGGGGGCCAATGTCTATTATCACGACCCGTTCGTGCCGGATATCACCGTCAGTTCGACGACGCTTCGCAGCATCGAGCTTACCGAAGCCCATGTGAGAGAGATGGATGCCGTCGTGATCGCCACGGATCACAGCAATATTCCGCTGGAACTGCTGATGGAGCATGCCGTACTGCTGTACGATACCCGGAATGTAACGAAAGGCATGGCGGCCCGCACAGGCCTCATTCGTCTGGGAGCCGGCAGGACTTGAGCAAGTACAGCTGTACAAGGTAATAGGAAAGGAGACGGAACAGATGCGAATTATGACGATTCTGGGCACGAGACCGGAAATCATCCGTCTCAGCCTCATTATGCCCAAGCTGGATAATCGGGCTGCCAAGCACATTGTTGTGCATACCGGACAGAATCATCAGCACTGTCTGAACGACGTCTTTTTCGAGCAGTTGGGCTTGCGCAAGCCGGACTATAGCATTCGGCTGAGCGGCTATTCGCTCGGCGAGCAGTTGGGTGTCATGTTCAGAGAGGTCGAGGCGCTGCTCAAGAAGGAATCCCCCGATCGGATATTGCTGCTTGGAGACACCAACAGCGCGTTGTGCGCCTTGCTGTGCGAGCGCGCCGGCGTTCCGGTCTACCATATGGAGGCAGGCAACCGCTGCTTCGACCGGAAGGTGCCGGAGGAGTTGAATCGCAAAGTAATCGACGCTATCTCCAGCTTTAATCTGCCCTATACGGAAATATCCAGGGATAATTTATTGCGGGAAGGCGTGGAGAAGCACCGCGTGTGGGTATCGGGCAATCCCATCCGCGAGGTGCTTCAGCATTATCGTGACGGCATCGCGCAGAGCGATATTCTGCAGCGAATGGCCTTGAAGGAGAAGAAGTATCTTGTGCTGACGGCGCATCGTTCCGAGAATGTGGACGACAGGGAGCGTCTGCAAGGCATGATCGACGGGCTGAATGAGATTGCGGAGGAGCTGCAGCTGCCTGTCGTGTGCAGCGTACATCCGCGCCTTGCCAGCAGGCTTCAGCAATTCGGCATCGGCAATACGCATCCGCTCCTCAAGCTATGCGAGCCGTTCGGCTTCTTTCGACTTCGTGAAGCTTCAGCGCCATGCCCGCTGCGTCATAACGGACAGCGGCACCGTGCAGGAGGAAAGCTGTCTGATGGGCGTTCCGGCCGTAACGATACGCGACAGCACGGAGAGACCGGAGACGATTATGTGCGGCAGCAACGTGCTGTCCGGCTTGCGCGCCGGCAATATGCTTCGTGCCGTGAGGCTGATGATGGCGACGATGGGGAAGTGGGATTGTCCGAGGGAGTATATGGACCTGCGGGTATCGGAGAAGGTCGTCAATATGGTGCTGGGAGGGCTGCACGATGTTTAAGAACAGCATCATTTTGATTACGGGTGGGACGGGCTCCTGGGGACAAGTGCTGACGCGCAAGCTTCTGATGGAGAAGCCGAAGGAGGTGCGCATTCTGTCCCGGGGTGAGTTCAGTCAAGTGCAGATGGCCAGAGACTTCGACCATGATCCCGCATTGAAGTTCCTTATTGGCGATGTACGCGATTACGATGCGGTATGGCGGGCCTGCGAAGGCGTCGATTACGTCTTTCATCTGGCTGCGCTCAAGCACGTGCCGATATGCGAGCATCAGCCCGAAGAGGCACTGAAGACCAACGTGGCCGGGACGGACAATGTCATCCGGGCCAGCCTGGACCGAGGGGTGAAGAAGGTGATGGACGTATCGACGGATAAAGCGGTCAATCCCGTCAATTTCTATGGCATGACGAAGCTGCTGGGAGAGCGGCTGATGCTGATTGCCGACGAGAGAAGCACCACGACCCGCTTCATATGCATAAGGGGCGGCAATGTGCTCGGCACGCGCGGGAGCGTCGTCCCGTTCTTCAGGGACCGTATCCGAAGCGGACAGACGATTCCGATTACCTCCTTCGACATGACGCGGTTCCTTCTGACGGTGAACGAAGCAATCGAGCTGCTCCATAAGGCGGCGACGGAGGCGATTGGCGGTGAAATATATGTCATGCGCATGCCGGCTTGCAACATTCGCGACCTCGCCGCGACGATGCAGGCACATTACGATGCCGGGCATCTAAAGCTTGAAGAGGTCGGCATCCGTCCCGGGGAGAAGCTGCATGAAGAGCTGCTCTCCGCTCATGAGGCGAGCAGGGCGCGAATCTTCAGCAACCGGTATTATGTCATCCTTCCGATGCATCCCGGCGACGAGCACTTGCATAAATATAAAGGCTTGCCGAAAGTGAATTTCACGTCATACAACTCTGCCACCGGTCATATGTCGAAAGAAGAGATTGATCAGATGCTCGCCAAAGGAGGTTTCTATCAATGAAGGACGTCAATATGATCGTAGATATTCAATTCAACAGTCTGGAGTACAGCAAACAGATCTATCAGAAATCATGGATCGATTATCGGATGGCGATCTCCATGAAATATACGATTCCCTGCTTGAAAGGGCAGACGATGAGCGATTTCACGGTGTACTTCTATTACAAGGATGAGACGGAACCGCTTATTCGTGAAGCGCTGAGCGATTACGAGCCGCTGCCGCCGCATATTCAATTCGTTCCTTACTCCACAAGGCAGGAGCTTCAGAATGAAGCGGCGCGCGGGGCCGACAAGCTGTACATCGTCCGCTTGGACTCTGACAACATGCTGCGCAAGGACTTCTTCCAGCGGGTGCGAAGCGCGAAGCTTGAGTACGATACGAAAGCGATCATTACTCAGCACGGCTATCTGTACGATTCCAACAAGCACCGGATGGCGATCGTCTCCTACCATTCGCCGTCGTTCTATACGCTCGTCTATCGCTCTGCGGACTACTTGTCGGGTGTGCGCCATGCTCTGAAGAAGCATCATGACGCAATCAAGCATAAGCATGTACTATTGCAAGACCGCAACTTCGTCGTTGTGGTGCATGGCACGAACGTGCTTAACCGCTTCAAGGTGAACAGAGCTTCCGAGCTTATCGGGCAATCGGAGATACAGGAAATACTGGAGCGGTTCTGCTGACAAGACGATAGAGGAGGAACGGGATCGTGAAGAAAATTGTCGTGTTGGGCGGGGGAGGCATGGCCGGCCATGTGCTCCGCCTTTTTCTGGCATCGCGAGGTCATGAGGTCTATTACACGCAGCGCAGCGGAAAGGAGGAGGAAGCGATTCCGCTTGACCTGCGCGACTTTGAAGGGGGGCGGACGGTGCTGGAACGGCTGAAGCCCGACGTTGTCATCAATGCGGCCGGGTTATTGAACGATGCAGCGAGCAACAGGCTTCAGGAGGCGATTCTCGTGAACAGTCTGCTGCCGCACCGACTGGCCGATTGGGGAGATGAGCTGAATTACCGGCTGCTGCATATTAGCACCGATTGCGTCTTCTCCGGAATAGGCGGCCCATATGAGGAGAGCAGAGTGCAAGACGGTTCCTCCGTCTATGCCAAGACGAAGAGTCTGGGAGAAGTGAACCGGCCGGGTCATCTGACGATTCGCACTTCCATTATCGGACCGGAGCTGCATGACCGGGGTATTGGCTTGTTCCACTGGTTCATGTCGCAGACGGGAGAGGTGCAGGGCTACTCCAGAGTGTATTGGAATGGTGTAACGACGCTTGAGTTAGCCCGGTTCGCCATCTGGTGCGTGGAGAGTTCTGCTGCGCTTGACGGTGTCATCCATCTGGCCTCCGGAAGCAAAGTGTCGAAGGATGAGCTGCTGCGCATGATGAACCGGATATTCCGCGTCAAGGGAGAAGTAACCATCCGCTCGTGCGACAAGCTTCATCATGACAAGAGTCTGCTCGGCACGCGATCGGATTGCTCCTACGAAGTGCCTTCTTACGATAAAATGCTGAGGATGCAGCTGGATTGGATGCAGCAGCATCCTCGCTTATACCGCCATTATCGGCTAGCCGCCGATTTCGTCTGACGGGTCGGGAGGAAGCATGTTCTCACGCTTCCTCCTTCGCGATGGAAAGGCGTTCCAGATGAGCGCTGTAGCCGAACTTTCGCTCCACGTGTGCCAGTGCTCGCTCAACTTGTTTTTCATAATGATCGCCATCTTCCATCAGAATGCGAATGGCTTCCCGCACTTCATCGGGCTTCGCATAGGTCGCAGCCTCGCCGAACAGGGACTGGTAGTCGTCCGGCACGATGACGGGCACTCCGCTAGCCATTGCCTCGAAGATGACCCGGCCGAACCCTTCAATGCAATTGGGATGAATGTAATAGACGAAGACGTCGAGCTCCTGAAGGAATGCGCGGGGCGCCTGCGCGCCGTAGGGAGCCACCTTCCAATTGGCAGGCAGACCGCCCATAATGCGCTTCGGGATATCGGCGCCGCCCAATATCCGGATCTCGTAATCCGGCGCATCAGGATAGACGGCCAACAATTCCCGCTTGCTCGACGGCCACTTCTCGAAGCGGTCCCGGGCATGCCTGCCGATGCGAATCTTGTCATGCGGAGCGGGTCTTCCGGGGCGCCGCCATTGGGAGACATCAATAATATTGACCCAATCGCTTGGCGACAGCCGGATGTTCGTCAACGCATTCGCATGGTTCTTCTGCAGCGTGTCCCGAATTTGCGGCCCGATGGGATGCCAGAGCGGCTTCTGGCAGAAGTATTCCTGCACTCGCCGATCGCAGGTTCCGATCTCGTAGACCGTCTCTCCGCCCTTGCCATAACTTCGCTTCGGTGTCTGATTGACGATCAGATGAATGCGGTCCGCCGTTATGCGCGGCACCTCCTGCTTGGCTTGAAGAATGCGGGGATGCCGGATAATCATTACTTCGCATGCAGCTTGCTCGTCATGACGAAGAAGCGCGACGCGTCTTCCGTCGATCAGGGACTGAATGGCAGGATTCATCCGATACTTTGCGCGCGGATTGAAGTAGAGGGGGACAAGTCCGGTAGTCAGGCCCGCTCCAAGCTGCGCATACACCTCCTCGACATTGGAGGCGGTAGTGCCGCCCGGCAGGCTGAAGTCGGAGACGATGATGACGTCGAAGTGTCGGCAGGACTGCGCCGGGGAAGCCGAATGTGAGTCAGACATATTCGCCACGCTCCATTCCATGAATTGTTCCGCTGCACTCATTCTATTCGAGACAGTTAAGAAGGGGTCCAATCGGTCAGACACGCATCCTCATACAATAGGAAGAGGAGGCAAGAATGATGAAAATCGTAAAATTGATCAGAAAACACTCCTTTCAGGATGTGCGGGTGTACCAAAAGCAGGCGCGCAGTCTGGCGGCAATGGGCTACGATGTCTGCTTGATGGCTCCCCGGTACAATGGCAATCTGCTTGACATCAACCGCAGGCCGGTAGGCGGAGCACTGTACCGTGGCATACGATTCCAGCTCGACGGTGTGACGTTCGCGACCTTTGCCGCCAAGCGCTCCGTTACGGATAAGGAAGCAGCCGCTTGGGAAAGCCGAATGCTGACGGAGCTCCAGGGGGAGACGCCTGACAGTCCGCTCTCATGGGACGGGCTGCTGTCGGGGGCGCTGCTGGAGGAAGGCGATGTGTACCATGCACATGAACCATGGACGCTGTATGAGGCGGTGATGGCCAAGCGGCTGTTGCAGCGGCAAGGGAAGCGGGCGAAGGTCATCTTCGATGCGCACGAGCTGGAAGGCGATTCGCCATTGCTCAGGCGGCTTATGCT
Source organism: Paenibacillus sp. J5C2022 (assembly GCF_025567625.1). Classification (GTDB taxonomy): domain Bacteria; phylum Bacillota; class Bacilli; order Paenibacillales; family Paenibacillaceae; genus Pristimantibacillus. The sequence continues at coordinate 67,712 of NZ_JAOQJC010000020.1, forward strand.
GGAGACCGATCACATGATTACCGTGTCGGACAGCATCGGCGAGCTGTACAGGCAGCGCTATCCCCATGTAACCGTGTCTATCATCTACAATTCCCCTTTGTACGAGAATGAAGTAGCGGAGACGGCTCCTGCCGCAGCATCGGACGAGAAGGCATTCACGATCGGATATGAGGGGATGCTTACGAAGGAGAAAGGCGATCCCGTTCGCATCATGGCTATCGCCGACAGGCTTGCTCAGGAAGGCATTAACGTCCGGTTCAAGGTGCTTGGCAAAGTAGTACTTCCCTACGGCCAGGGGAAAGTGAATATGGAGAAGGTGCTGTGCGATCATCCCCGCATCGACTACGGATGGGCGCCATTCCAGCAGTTGGGCAAGTTGTGGAGCGGGGTCGACGCCGGCTATATCTACTTCGATCTGGGCGTTTCCAACCGGATTCACGCGCTGCCGAACAAGCTGTTCAGCCTGATGAACAGCGGTGTCCCCATCGTGGTCAACGCCGCGCAGGCGATGGGCGATCTCATTAACCGCTATCAGTGCGGCATCGTCATTCCGAAGCGGAATCCTTCCGCCGACGACTACGCGGAGCAGTTCGCCTTGCTCTACCGCGATCGCGAGCTGCTTCACAGGCTGGGACGCAACGCCAAGGAAGCGATGCACAGCACGTACAGCTGGAATCGGATGGAACAGCGGTTGCGGGATATTTATCATTCATTGTGAAGTACGCCCCAGGAAATGAACGATATGCCGGACGATCGCTTCAGCTGTATGGCCGTCTCCGAAGATGGGCGGGGATTCATGGGGCGCCTCAATAGCTTGATAGGCGGCAACTATGGCATCCTCGCTGTCCGGAGGCGCAAGCCTGTTCCAGCCTGCGGCGACGGTTCCTCCCCATTCCGTCTCGCTTCTCAGCGTGACGCACGGCACTTGCAGCATATAGGCTTCCTTCTGCAGACCGCCAGAGTCCGTCAACACCGCTTCCGCATGATGCAGCAGACAGAGCATATCCAGATAGGGAAGGGGAGAGCATTGCTTAATATTCGGCGCGTTCAACAGACGCTCCAGTCCCCACTTCTTCACATAACCGGCAGTTCGGGGATGCAGCGGCATTACGACGGTGCGGCCAAGGCGGGCGACCGCGCCCAGGATGGCGGCAAGCCTTCCGGGGGAATCGGTATTCTCCGCTCGATGAATCGTAGCCAGCACGTACTGACCGGGCTGCAAGCCAAGCTTCCCCGGCATAGCGGACTCAGCCAGCGCGGCGGAGCGGAAGGCGAGCACGCCGTCGTACATAATATCTCCCACCTGGTAGACATGATCACGAATGCCCTCCCGAACAAGATGGGCTACGGCTTCGTCCGTCGGGCAGAACAGCAAGGATGACAAGTGATCGGTGACGACACGGTTAATTTCCTCCGGCATCTGCCGGTTGAAGCTGCGAAGCCCCGCTTCGACATGTGCGATGGGGATGCCCAGCTTGGCTGCGGCCAGACTCGCGGCTACGGTCGAATTGGTATCGCCATACACGAGCACCATATCCGGCTTCTCCTTCAACAGCACCGCTTCAATGTCCGCCAGCATGCGCGCCGTCTGCCGGGCATGCGTGTCGGAGCCGGCCGACAGCTGGTATTCCGGCTCAGGGATGCCGAGCTGCTGGAAAAAAACATCGGACATCGCATGGTCGTAATGCTGACCGGTATGAATCAGTATCTCTTCCCCGGCTGCGCGCAGCGCCTTGCTCAAGCATGCGGCCTTCACGAATTGGGGCCTTGCGCCAACAACGGACGCCACTTTCATTCGCTCCACTCCTCTACTCACTCCTCGCATCGCGATATACGCTCCTCGATGCTTGCTTCTCGCTTCAATTCGCATGTTGCCCTCGCTTAAATGTATGCCGGGAGCATCCCTCCGGATTCTAATTCTTTCCCCCATTCACCTAAATTGGCTTGACTTCAGTCCATCGTCCATATCGCTCCGCTGTTATATTCATATACTGATATGCGAGGAAGATAGAGGACAGCGACCTGCAGGAAGGAGTGTGACCGCGTTGGCGTTGCTGCGCATAGGATTGGTTGGCTGCGGGCGGATCGCCGAGAAGCATGTCATGGCATTGACGAAGCTGCGGGAGGAAGCCGAATTGACCGCTATATGCGATATCTCCGCCGAGCGGCTGGAGCAATTCGGCCGGCGTATAAGACACCCGCATTATCCCGCAGTGCGGCAGTATTCCTCTGTTGAGGAGATGCTTGCGTCTGACGGGATCGATCTCGTCACGATTGCGACCAGCAGCGATTCCCATGCCCCGCTCGTCCGTCAGGCGCTGCGAGCGGGCAAGCATGTGCTGGTTGAGAAGCCGCTCGCATTGACGCTGGACGAAGCCAGGGAGATCGTACGGGAAGCCGAAGCGCGGCATCTGACGCTCGCTGTCTCGTTCCAGGCCAGATATTTGCCGCAGATCGTGGCGATAAAGCGAGCCGTGACCGGCAACAAATTCGGCACGCTGGCTCACGGCGTCGTATCGATGAGGTGGCACCGTTCCGAAGCATACTACGCCGAAGCGTCATGGCGGGAGGAGTGGCAGCGGGGAGGCGGCTTGTTCATGAACCAGTGCATTCATTATGTCGATCTGCTGCAATGGCTGATGGGTCCGGTTGCCTCGGTCTACGCGCAAGGAGGCGTGTACGGGCAAGATATCGCCGTGGAGAACATGGGTGCCGCGGTGCTGCGATTCCACAGCGGTGCTGTTGGTATCGTGGAAGCGTCCAACGGCACTTATCCTCATTCCTTGGGAACCTCCATCGGCTTGTTCGGGAATAAAGGAGCGGTGCTGCTGGAAGGCGACCGACTGAATGAATTGAAGAGGTGGGCATTTCATGAAGCGTGTTCGGATACAGCTTTACCGGAGCTTGATGACCGTATCTCACATACTCCGCTTTATAGTGATCTAGTGAAGGCTATTCGCACAGGGAGCCATCCACTTGCGGCTGCCGATTCATCGATAGCCGCTGTCGAGATCGTGCTTGCGATCTACCAGTCAATGGCAACGGGCAAGGTGATTGAGCTTCCGCTGGGCAATTTCAATATGAGCGATATGGCATGGATGGAGTGACAGCTATGAAAATTCCGTTAATTGACTTGCGCGCGCAGTATATGGAGCTGAGGACGGAGATCGACGAGGCGATCAGCCGTGTGCTCCATAGCGGTGTCTATATAGGCGGGCCTGAGGTCGAAGCATTCGAGCAGGAGATTACGGCAGTGACAGGTGCAAATCACGCCGTATCCGTCGGCAACGGGACGGATGCGCTGCTGCTCGCACTGGAAGCCGCGGGAATCGGAGCCGGCGACGAGGTCGTGACGACGCCGTTCACCTTCTTCGCAACGGCGGAGTCCATCGTAAGGCGGGGAGCAATCCCCGTATTCGCCGACATCGACGAGAGGACGTACAATCTGTCGCCGGAGGCTGCGGCCGCTTGCATTACTCCTAGAACTAAGGCGATCATGCCTGTTCATTTATTCGGCCAGCCCGCAGATATGGACGCATTCCGCGCGCTGGCCGATCGGCACGGGTTGCTGCTGATCGAAGATGCCTGCCAGGCGCTCGGCGCCGCTTACAAGGGACGACCTGTAGGCGGGACGGCGGACATCAGCTGCATCTCTTTCTTCCCGACGAAGAATCTGGGCGGCTATGGTGACGGCGGCATCGTGGTCACAGGCGACGCGAAGCTTGCGGACCGCGTTCATCTGCTGGCTCACCATGGGAGCAGGAAGAAGTACTTTCATGAGACGACGGGCTGCAACAGCAGACTGGACCCGCTGCATGCCGCTGTGCTGCGCGTCAAGCTTGCCAAGCTGCAGGAGTGGAATGAGCGACGAAGAGGAATTGCGGCTTATTATGACAGACATCTTGCAGGGACCGGCATTGTTCCGCCCTATGCTTCACCTGATTCCCGGCATGTGTACCACTTGTATGCGACGCAATGTCCCGACCGTGCCAACGTGGCAGCGGAAATGAGGAAGTTCGGCATTTCGACGGGGCATTACTACCCTTGTCCGCTTCATCTGCAGGAGGCGCTGCGGGGGCTTGGCTATCGCAAAGGCGATTTCCCGGTGACAGAGCGTACTTGCGAGCATTCCTTGTCGCTGCCCATCTCGCCGCAGCTCCCGGAAGAACAGCAGATATATATTATGGATAAGCTGCACGAAGTGACGGGAGGAAGCGTATCTTGACGGGAAGAGGCAAGTATGTCGTCATAGGGGAAGGGGTACGAATCGGGAGCAATGTCGCGATTGGACATCACGTGGTCATTCACGACGGTTCCGTTATCGGGGATCATGTGCGGATTCACGATCACGCCGTGATCGGCAAGCTGCCCATGAAGGCAAAGCGTTCGGCGACGACCGCCATCGATCCGTCGCTGCCGCCGACGATTATTGGAGACGGCTGCACGATCGGAACAGGCTCCATCATCTATCGCGGAGCGGAGCTTGCGCGAGATGTATTCGTAGCCGATCTGGCGACAGTGCGCGAGAAGGTTGCTATCGGCGAAGAGACGATTGTAGGTCGCGGCGTAGCCATTGAGAATGCATGCACGGTAGGCGTCCGCTGCAAGCTGGAGACCGGAAGCTATCTGTGCGCCTATTCCGCTCTAGAGGACGATGTGTTCATCGCACCGTATGTCGTCACGACGAACGATAACGCGATGGCGCGGGGCAAGCACAGATTCCGATCGTTCAAGGGCGTCACGGTGAAGCGGGGCGGCCGGGCGGGAGCGGGAGCCGTCATCCTGCCGGGCGTCGTCATTCATGAGGAAGGAGCGGCGGCGGCCGGCAGCGTAGTTACGCGAGATGTGGAAGCGAAGCGGATCGTAGCGGGCGTACCTGCGCGATACTTGAGAGAGGTGCCGAGGGAGCAATGGCTGGAGGCTCCGAAGCGGGAGGGGGAAGACGCATGAGCCGTCGCTTGAATTTGTTGTTCCTCGTGAAGAAATTTGCCGAGTCGATGCCGAAGCACCAGCATAAATTCGATATGCTGACCGCCATTGAGCAGGAAGCCAACGTGATGTACTGGCATGATAACGGTGACATTCGGGACATATTGACTCATATTCCAGAGCGGCCTGATTTTATTTTTCATTACGACATCGAATGGCATTACGCGTTCGCCCCGGATATAACCGGGCTCTCCGCCGTCAATATACCTACAGGCTGCTACGTGCTGGACATTCACTTCCATCCGCCGCTGAGACACGAGTACTTCGATCGGAAAGGAAAGCCGGACCTGATCTTCTCGGCCAGCAAGCATCCGTTTCTTGACGTTTTCCCGACGTGCAAGAGCCGATTCCGCTGGCTGCCCTTCAGCGTCAATCCCGCCGTCATCCGCGATTACGGATTGGAGAAGGATATTCGCTATTCGCTGGTTGGCATTGTCAATGAGCGTTATCCGTTCCGGGAAGCGGTCATCGAGGAGATGGATGAGGTGGAGGGCTTCCGCCAATTCCAGCATCCCGGCCATACGGTTCGTCTATATCCCGGTATGTTGATCAATGAGAAATATGCGAGCGCACTGAACAGATCGCAGATGTCCTTCACTTGCGGAAGCTTCCGCCAGATTCCGGTCGCCAAGTTTTTCGAACTGCCGGGCTGCCGTACTCTGATGCTGGCGGAGCCTAACGACGATCTGGAGGAGCTGGGCTTCAGAGACGGCTTGCATTACGCCTCCTGCAACCGGAACAATATTCGGGAGAGGGCGCTTCATTACGCGAATAACGTCGAGGAGAGGCAGCGGTTGACCGATGCAGGATATGGGTTCATCCATCAGCATCACAGCAATGCGGTTCGCGCGAAGCAATTCGTGGCGGAGATAGAGTCGTTCCTGCTGGGGAAGAGCTAGGGGGCGGCGCGAGGCCGGCTCAACGCCGTGCCGGCGCGGTAGGAGTGCTGGAAGGAATGGAATGCGGGGGGCGGCAGTCGTGCTGGTAGGAATGGAATGCCGTAGCGGCAGGCGTGCTGGAAGGAATGGAATGCGGTAGCGGCAGGAGTGAAGTGTCGAAGGTGCTGGAAAGTCTGTTTGTTTTGGCTAACTAACTGTATTTCATGACATTGTATCTGCCTTTAACGATGGGTGATGGCATCTAAATGGATTTATTGTCATTGCTATCATTGAAATTATTCAATTGATGCAATTTTTACTGAAATAGCTGCAGGAAATCCATTTAACTGAAGCGTAACGTTCATTTCAACAGGAAATAATGACATAAAATCCATCTGGTTGTGCGGCGTACGAAAAGGCTGGGGCGGTATGGGGAGGCGCTCTGGAAGGAATGCCGGCGCTCCCGCGTTCTGGAGTGGCGGGGAATCGGAGTTCTGGAGTGGCGGAGAATCGAAGCTCTGAAGTTCTGAAGTTCTGAAGCTCTGAAGTTCTGAAGAATCTGGAGAAGAGCAGAGAGTAGAGTGTTGAGAAGGCAGGGGCAGCCCGTCAGTCATTGCAGATGACGAGGGGCTGCCTCTATTGGTGTGAGGAGGCGCCTGCTTGCTGGCCGCGATAGTTAGCGGGAAGCCATATGCGCCAGTCCCCAGAGCAAGTGGGCGGCATGGCGGGGATAGAAGGTGACGCTGCTCTTGTCCGGCAACGTTCTGAGCTGGCCGACAGGACCATACTGCCTCATAGCGGCGGCAAGAAGCTCCGCGGCTTCTGCCCCGGACCCGTTCCTGGCGGCGAATGCGATCGCTGTGCCTGCGCCCCATAGCCGGGCTCCCCTGTCTCGCAGCTTCGGCATGGCTTGACGGACCGAGCGGTCGAACTCATAGAAGCGGCAAGCATCTATATAATTGTCCAGTGAACGGACCGCTTCGCCGGTCGTCCAAGGGATGGCGACGGCTGCGCGATTGGCGCGGTAAGTCTCCAGCCCCCACAGTGTATAGACATGATGGATCAAGTCGTTGGGCTTATTGGCCGAAGGGTGCTGCCGTTGTATCGCATAAGGCCAGCTGATATGCCCGTCGACCCGCTTCATGTGAGCGACGAGCGCTTGCGCTGCCGAGTCGGCACGCTGCACCAGCAACGTGCGTTGATCGGGCTTGAGCCAAGCTTGTTCCATGCTCAGCAGGCGGCTTACGATGCCGAGCATCATGGAGGATACGTTGGGGGTGAAGACAGCGTCTCCCGGGAACGGGCTGTACCAGTAATATCCTCCGTCCGCCCGATCCGTCCACACATCCCGGCACCACCTGCAGCAAGCGTCCACAAGGAGCAGCTGCGCGGCGGAGGCTTGTTCGGCCGTGAGCAGACCGGGCCATGAGAGCGCGTCCAGGAACCCTTCCAGCACGATAGCAGTCGTGATCGTATAGGGGTGATTGGCGGGATTGACGCTTCCGTCGGCGAATGCGTCGAAGGGATGGGGCAAGCCCCAGCCTGCCAGCCCGTCTCCGTCCAGATCGGCATGGCGAATGAGCCAGTCCGCGCATTGGCGGGCGCTCTGCAAGCCTGCGGATGGAGCGGCGCTATCTCCTTGGCCGCTATAGTATACTGCTTCCGAAGAAAGAATGAGTCCGTAAGTCATAGGCTGATGGGAACCGCCTGCGAATATAAGCTCCGCTCCCCAACCCGGCTTATCCGGAGGGAATCGCAAGATGAGCTGATCGTAAAGACTGTCGGCATGGATGGAATTAGTCATGACGGTGTTCCTCCTTCTTGCGAGAATTGTACACCTGCGACGCTTGTACTCCTCAAGCCTCTCGGCAAGTCTGCATCGCCAATTGTTCAGTTCTGTTATAGCTGACTCCATTATCATATTCCGGAAGCAAAGCGATGGAGAGGGCCTGTCATCCAATCAGGCTCTATAATTATGTTGACCGTCATCAGGGCATCCGATAAAGTGGTAGTGTACTGGGAAAATGAAGGAGATTGATCGGACCATGATAAAGAAAGTTATCGGGGTCATACCCGTTCTGCTTATGCTGCTGCTCGTATTGCCGGGAGCGTGGCTGCATGCTTCGGCCAACCTGCTTGTCAACGGCGACTTCGAACAATTGGAAGAGGGTAGTCCCAAGGGGTGGACGACGGATGCCTGGATTAAGGAGGAAGGCGTAACGGCATTCTCCGTGAAGCGGGAAGGCGCGATGTCCGGGGAGGCCTATGTCGAAATTCATAGCAAGGGAGAAAACCATGCCCGCTGGATTCAATCGTTGTCCGTGAAAGAAAGGACGACGTATCGCATCTCCGGCTACATACGAACTGAAGGACTGCCTAACGGCACATACGGAGCACATCTGTACGTGGACGGCTACGCCTTGGCTTATCCGCAAGTGCATGATACCGGCGGACAGTGGGTATATATGGAATATTACGTCAAGACGGGAGCCGGTCTTGAAGAGATGAAGGTCGGCGCAAGTCTGGGCGGCTACAGTCAATTGAACGCAGGCTTGGCGGCGTTCGACGCGCTGAACGTCGAAGAGGTGAAGCGAGTGCCGGAAGGCGCGACGGCATTCAAGCTGCATTCGCTGGACAGCGGCGATAGAGGTGAGCAGAATAACGGCAAGGTGTCGATTCTGTCGGCGATGGTGTACGGTGCGCTGTTCGCCTTGCTGTATGCCGCGTTGCACGGCAAGCTGCTGCGGCAAGAGAACGGGCTTGCGTCCCGTCGCGCCCTTATTCCGATGCTGCTGTACGGAAGCCTCGCGGCTGCGTTCATTATGCGGGTGATTATTGCCGTGCAAGGCGACGGCTATGCCAACGATATGGCGCTGTTCATGTATTGGTCGGATATGGCTGTACAGCACGGGATCTCCGGCTTCTATCATCCCGATATTTTCGTCGATTACCCGCCGGGTTATATTTATGTGCTTTATATGCTCGGCCTTGTGAAAGAGATGTTGGGTCTTGCGGACGGCTCAGCGGCCGTTATTCTGCTGTATAAATTGCCCGCCATCGCGGCAGACCTTGCCGCAGCGCTGCTGCTTTACCGGGCGGCTTGCAGACGGGGAGACGAACGCACGGGGCTGTTCCTGGCCCTCGTCTATTGCTTCAATCCGGCCATTGTACTGGATTCGGCGGCATGGGGACAAGTGGATGCCGTATTCGCTCTGGCTCTTGTGGCGGCATTGTCGGACTTCTCCGAGCAACGCTTCCGCAGCGGTTCGATCTGGTATGCCGTTGCTGCGCTTATCAAGCCGCAGGCGTTCATTTTCATGCCGGTGATCTTATTGGCGCTATGGTTCAACAAGCAGTGGCGGACGGTGCTCATCAGCGCTTACTACGGCTTCGGAACGTTCATTCTGCTGGCGTTGCCCTTCTTCTGGAGCAACGGCGGACTGGCAGGGCTGATCGGTCTGTATAAGGGCACGTTGTCATCGTATCCCTATGCGACTGTCAACGCCTTTAATCTGTATTCGCTGCTTGGCGCCAACTGGACGCCGATCGAGGAGAAGTGGCTGCTGCTGACGTATTCGCAGTGGGGCGCCGTATTTATTGCGGCTGCCGTAGCTCTTGCCGTCTATTACGCCTTCGTCAACCGGCGGAAGCTTGCGGAAGACCGTACCTTCTTCCTGGCGATGGTGCTTATTGCGGTCGTGTTCATTCTGGTGACCAAAATGCATGAACGGTATATGTTCCCGGTCATACTGCTCAGCCTATTCGCATTCCTGCAAGCCCGGGATCGGCGGATGCTGCATCTGTTCTATGGCTTCTCCATGACTAATTTCATCAATATGAGCTATGTGCTTGCCCACAGCTCTTTCACGACGGACGTGTCCGCGGACGGGGTCGTGCTCGTATGCGCGATCGCCAACATCGCTCTCCTCTTATACATGCTCTATGTCGGTTATGATAGATATGGACGTGGGAATACTAGCCGTATAGAGCCAATGACGCCCGCAGTGCGGACGGAAGCAGATAGCGAGCTGCTTGCCGGGTTGACGACCGTGTCAAGAAGCGGAAGGACGACGGGAGCGAAGCTGAACCGAAGCGATTGGATAGGGATGGGAGGCATTACGCTAATCTATCTCATCGTGGCGCTGTACGGTCTTGGCTCTGCGAAAGCTCCTGCGACTGTGTGGCAGCCGGCGCAATCCGGCAGCAGCTTCTACGTGGATCTGGGCGAGCCGAAGCAACTGGAGCGGATCGTCAGCTTCGGGGGAGTGGGCACCGGGAAGTTCCGCTATGAATTCGCGAACACGCCCGGGCAGTGGAGCGATCCCTTGGAAGTGGACAGCACGCACGTCGCCGTGTTCGCCTGGAACAAGCAAGCCGTCGATCTAGAGGCGCGTTTTGTGAGGCTGACCGCGGTAACCTCAGGCTTCTCGATTCATGAGATCGGCATCTATGAGAAAGGCGCTGAACAGCCTCTGTCCATTGCCGGAATCCATAGTGAGGAAGCGGGCTCCGCCAAGCGCGGGTCGGTGGAAGCCCTGTTCGATGAGCAGGAGCTGATGGTTCGTCAGAACTCTTTCAAGTACGGCAGTTATTTCGATGAAATCTACCATGCCCGCACCGCTTATGAGAATCTGGAGGGCATCGTAGCCTACGAAAGCACGCATCCGCCGCTGGGCAAGCTCATCATTGCGCTGGGCATCAAGCTGTTCGGGTTCAGTCCGTTCGGCTGGCGGATAGCCGGCACGTTGATTGGCGTCCTGATGCTTCCCGTCATCTATGTGACGGCGCTGCATCTGTTCCGGAGAACGATATGGGCGGCCACCGCCACGGCGCTGCTTGCGTTCGATTTTATGCATTTCACTCAGACACGAATTGCAACTATAGACGTTTACGGCGTGTTCTTCATTATGCTGATGTTCTATTTCATGAGCAAGTACAAGTCGCTTAACTTCTACCGCGACCGGTTCATTGCAACGCTGCTGCCGCTGGGATTGGCCGGCCTGTTCTTCGGGCTGGGCGTCGCCTCGAAGTGGATCGTGCTCTACGGCGGAGCCGGCTTGGCGGTCATGCTGGCTCTCTCGCTGGCGGACCGGTACAAGGAATATGCCGCGGCGAAGCGGACGCTGAAGCGGCGGGAAGGCGGCGGGGGCGAGTCTGCCGCACTGCAGCGCATCGTGAAGGTGTTCCCGCTGTATACGGCGGTGACGCTTGCGGTATGTCTTGTCTTCTATATCGTTATCCCGCTTGGCATCTACGCCTTGTCCTACATTCCGATTCTGTCGGTGATGAAGGATGGCTATACACTGAAGGCGCTTGTGGATTATCAGGTGAACATGTTCAAGTATCATAGCGGGCTTGTATCTTCCCATCCCTATTCCTCTTATTGGTGGGAGTGGCCGTTCATGAAGCGCCCGGTCTGGTATTATTCCGGTGCGGGACTGGCCGAAGGCATGAAGTCGACGATTGTGGCGATGGGCAACCCGCTCATCTGGTGGACCGGCATTGCGGCTATTCTGGCGACGATTCCGCTTAGTCTGAAGCGCAAGGACAAGGCAATGTATATGGTGTGGATCGCCTTTCTGGCCCAATACGTGCCATGGATGCTCGTGCCGCGAGAGACGTTTCTGTATCATTATTTTGCGATGGTTCCGTTCTTCATCTTGAGCGTGGTCTATATTTTTAAAGTAGCGGAAGAAAAATGGCGGCCGGTCGGTTATGTAAGAGTAGCGTACGTGGTCGCCGCTGCCGTGCTGTTCCTGATGTTCTACCCGGCGTTGTCCGGCATGACGGTTCCGGCATCGTATGTGAACGACGTATTGCGCTGGTTCCCAAGCTGGGTATTCTAATTCTGTAGCAGGCAAGGAGGGATAAGATGAGCTTACCAACGACGACTTATAGTATTATAGTGCCTATGTACAATGAGGAAGCGGTCATCGAGCATACCTACGAGAGGCTGAAGGAAGTGATGGGCCGGACGGGGGAGAGCTACGAGCTGCTCTTCGTGAACGATGGAAGCAAGGATCGGACAGTGGAGCTGGTCAGAATGATATGCGAATTCGATCTGCATGTGCGCCTGATCGATTTCTCCCGCAACTTCGGCCACCAGATTGCCATTACGGCCGGCATGGATCATGCCCAGGGCGAGGCCATCGTCATCATCGATGCGGATCTGCAGGACCCGCCGGAAGTCATCCTGGATATGATCGCCAAGTGGAAGGAAGGTTATGAGGTCGTATATGGACAGCGGTTGAAGCGGAAAGGCGAGACCGTATTCAAGAAGCTGACGGCGATGGCGTTCTACCGGTTGCTCAGGAGTATGACGACGGTGGACATTCCGATCGATACCGGCGACTTCCGGCTGATCGACCGGAAGGTGTGCGATGTGCTGCGCGGTCTGAAGGAGAAGAACCGCTTCGTACGTGGCCTGATCAGCTGGATCGGCTTCCGTCAGACAAGTGTGGAGTATGTGCGGGAAGAACGGTTCGCGGGCGAGACGAAATATCCGCTGCGCAAAATGCTGCGCTTCGCCATGGACGGCATTACGTCATTTTCGTACAAACCGCTGCGAATCGCAGCGTACCTTGGATTCATGCTGTCGCTTGGCAGCTTCATCTATCTGCTGATCGTCGTCTTCCAGCGTTTGTTCACCGAGACGACGGAGGCGGGGTGGGCTTCGCTCATGGCGCTCAGCCTGTTGTTCAACGGGATTATCCTGATCTTGCTCGGCGTGATGGGGGAGTACATAGGCCGTATTTATGACGAGTCGAAAGGCAGACCGCTTTATATCGTCCGCGATCGCCACGGATATTCTGCGAATGCTTCGGAAGCCGAGGAGTCATCGCCGATTGAAGCGGAGCGGCTGAAGCATCATGCCCCGTAGCGGGGGGATCAAGCAGTTCATTTCGTTTTGTGCGATAGGGCTGCTGAATACAGCTGTCGATTTTGTCGTATTTGTCATTCTGGTGTGGTTGTCCGTCCATTATGCGGCTGCTCAGGCCATTGCATACCTGGCGGGAATGGTGTGCAGTTATGTGATGAACAGTGCGTTCACATTCCGTTCGGAAACAGACGTTCCTCGAAGAGAGAGTCTGTTCAGGAAGCTAAGATTCGTCGTATGGAATGTACTGATGCTGGGTGCGTCGGTAGGTTTGATCGCCATCGCGACGGACGTCGCCGGGTGGCCTCAGCTGTGGAGCAAAGCAGGCGTAACAGGCATAATCGTGGCGATAAATTTCTATGGCAGCAAGCGTTGGGTTTTTCGGAGTGAAAAAGAAGCCGTGAAAGCGGCATAAAGGGGTGAAGCCGATGCGAAAGTTCGCGGCTTATCTATTCATTGCAGCGGGTGTACTTATTATCCTCTATCCGAAGGCAAGCCAGTGGTATTATGACCGGCAAGGCGATCAATTGATGGCCGAATGGGAGGAGGAGTTGGAAGCGGGCGGCACCGCGCAATCGCAATACGACGGCTTGACGGATTTGTTCGCGGATATGGGAAATGGCGAGGATGTGTTTGATGGAGACGCGATTGATGAATCGGAGGCTTCAGCGTCCTTGGAGCCGGAAGCTTCCGCTGTGGAATCGATCGAGCCGACAGCCACTTCGGGAGATGCTCAGAGCAATGCGCCGTCCCCTACGACAACTGCCAATACGAGCAAGAAAAGCCAGCAGAACGTCATTGCCCGAATAAAAATTCCAAGCATTAAGCTGAATTTGCCCGTGCTGGAGGGGGCGACGGAGAAAAATCTGAGAGCCGCCGCGGCGCACTTGAAGGAAACGGCCGGCTTCGGAGAGGTGGGCAACGCAGCCGTTGCCGCGCACCGCATGCGGGCCAAGGGCAAGCTGTTCAACCGGTTGAACGAGGTGAAGAAGGGGGACAAAGTGACGATCGAGACAAAGCAGGGTACGTACACGTACACCGTTACGGGTACATCAATAGTGGAACCGTCCGATGTATCGGTGTTGAATTACAACAATCGGGACAAGAAGCTGACGCTGATTACTTGCGACCCCGTCGTTGACCCGACACATCGCCTCATCGTTCACGCGGAAATGAGCGGCTAGAAGGGCGAGGCTGAAGTGGCGAGCAGGCTAGATGGCGCGGCCTAAAGTAGTGAGGCTAGATGGCGTGACTAGAGCGAGTGGCTAGATTAGCGAGGCTAGATGTCGTCGCTAAATGGTCGACGATCCCTGTAAGTTAGTTGTCATGCAGGAGCGGCTGCGGTGCAATGCGGCTTGGTGGGCAAGTGGGACAATATAACAGAAGTAGTCACTCTAACGGTCGCCTTGGACGCTATTTCCCCTTGTTTTCGCACATCTGCTACTTTAACGGATGCCATGGAGCTTATTTCGAGGGAATCGGCATGTTTTGCGCTCATTTCTTTGAAATAAGCTCATTGGCGTCCGTAAGAAATCAAACGCTGCCCCAATTCGCGAAATAGCGGCCACTGCGTTCGTTAGCCACTCGTCGCGACTTACTGTCGCTTTGCCGTCTAATACATGGGAGATATTGTGATTAGACTATATGCGGAGTGCCCATTTTCTCGTGCGACAGCACCATCCGCGCATCCCCTTCATATGATAATTTGACTGTATCCCTTAACCTTGTTAAACCATAAAAACCCGGGCAAGGAGGGGTGACAAACTTTGAAGGGTAGCGACCACAAGAGCAAGTTTATACTGACGCATCGTGAACGAGAGGTATTCGAGCTGCTGGTACAAGACAAAACTACAAGGGATATTGCACAACAGCTGTTCATCAGCGAGAAAACCGTTCGCAACCATATTTCGAATGTCATGCAAAAGCTGAACGTTAAAGGTCGTTCGCAAGCGGTTGTCGAGCTGATTAAGCTTGGGGAGTTGCAAATTTAGTAAGTTGGGTCTCTCCATTCTCGTTTGTCAGGGCATTAGCCCTTTCTACATGCTAATATATGATTCATTTGGGAGGCGGCATAGCGATATGCTGTCTTTTTCTTGTGATGCGACACCATTATTGGAGCGGCATGTCATCATATGGTACAATTCGTCACATAACCTGGCTCTGATCGGAGGGACGCGTATGCCTGCTCCTTTAACTGAAAGAGAAGTTGACCAGTTATTCCAATTATTGAATGCCGAGCAAGGAAGCTACTTGCAAGGCTACTTGAAGCAAAGCAAAAAAAGCAAATGGCTGGAGAAGCTGGCATGGAAAAAAGGGATCGTGCTGGATGCCCATACATCAATCGATGAAATATGGGAACAGTTGAACGACTGGGAACTGAAAGAAATATTGGATGGCGGCTACGGCAATCGCCCTTACAAGTGCGAGTGCGGGATGCCGCTCCGATTCTGTTATATCGTACATCACCGTAAGGAGAAAAAAACGTATCGTCTTGGCGAGACATGCTTGGGAAATTACACGCTGATGTCGCCGGAGCTCATTAAGGATATTACGAACGGCTTTCATAAAATAGATCTTGAACGTGACGATATACTCCTAAAGCATCAGCAAGGCTGGGAGCTGCCGTCAGAATATCTTGGCTTGCTTCTGCCTGGGGATATCCAAACCCAGTTGGATCTCGGCCTTCCTCTTTCATCCTCGCAAATGAATAAAATCGAAAAAACGCATCAGCAGGAATTGTTGCAAAATAGATTGAAGAAACAATTGGACAAAGTAGCTCAACAGAGGAAGAGTCGATCGACATCCTCAGACGAATTCATCACGCTGGAAGAAGT
Organism: Paenibacillus sp. J5C2022; assembly: GCF_025567625.1. Lineage (GTDB taxonomy): Bacteria > Bacillota > Bacilli > Paenibacillales > Paenibacillaceae > Pristimantibacillus. The sequence goes on from NZ_JAOQJC010000020.1 coordinate 83,290, forward strand.
ATTATCCAGGCATTTGCCGATGCTGAAACAGATACTAGAACATGAAGATAGAATGACAAGTGCAGAAATGCTTGCGAAGTGGAGCAACGTGAAGCAAATGATAAAGGATTTAAAACGGGGAAAGCCATTCGACTATTCCAAATTCCTGCTTCAAATGTTTGAGTTGTTGTATGAGATGAAGTTGTATTGAGAGTCAACAGCAATGCGAGTAATCCAGCCCTTGCAAAATACTAATAGGTGTATTCTCCAGAGGCGGCATAGCGATATGCTGTCTTTTTCTTGTGAAATCGTGATTTAGTATCATTTCCCGTTGCAACAACATGCATATGTGTAAAAAAACGATTCGCTATTATATCGTTTGGCATGGCTGCAAGCACTACAATGAAGACAAATGAGACAACGGGAGGATGAGTATGCAGCAAGCGAATATTGATCAGTCTTACCAGCCGCTGCTGAAGAAACGGAAAGAGAACGCATTCAAACGGTTTATCAAGCAATGGGACGTGCAGTTGATGGTATTTCCCGGCATTATTCTCGTTTTTATTTTCTCTTATATTCCGATGTACGGCGTTATTACCGCTTTCATGGATTACGATCTATTCACCGGAGCGCGGATTTTCGAGAACGATTGGGTAGGGTTCAAGCATTTTGAGCGTTTCTTTAACGCCCCGGAGTTCGAACGGCTCATTCGGAATACGATCATCATCAGTTTGCTGAAATTTATTGTGGGATTTCCGGCGCCGATTATTCTGGCCTTGCTGTTGAATGAAATACGACATCTGATCTTCAAGCGCGTCGTACAGACGATCACTTATCTGCCTTACTTCCTGTCCTGGGCGATTGTCGGCGGGATGGTAATGGCGATGCTGTCTACGGAGAACGGCAGTGTCAATATGCTGCTGCAAGGACTAGGGTTTATCGACGAACCGATCAATTATCTGGGCGAGCAGAAATACTTCTGGTCCATTCTGGTCACGACGAATGTATGGAAGGACATCGGCTTCAACTCAATCGTCTTCCTGGCGGCAATTGCGGGGGTTGACCAGCATCTGTATGAAGCGGCCGACATCGACGGGGCGAGCAAGTTCAAGCAGATCTACCTGATTACTTTGCCGTCAATTATGCCGGTAGTCATTATTTTCATGATTCTGGCGATTGGAAACCTTCTCAATGCAGGCTTTGAAGATATTCTGATTCTGGCGACGAATCCGGGACTCAGACCGGTATCGGATGTCATCGATGTGTATGTGTATCGGGTCGGACTTGGCTCCCACCGCTATTCGTATGGTGTTGCTATCGGCTTGTTCAGGGCGGTTGTCGGCATTATCCTGCTGACGATAGCGAATTACTTGGCGCGAAGATCGGGGAACAGCTTGTGGTAGTACGTACAGGAATTGAGGAGGCGGTATCGGTTGAAACGAATTGGCTTCAGTGACCGGGTCATGATCAGCATTATCTATATTGCATTAATCTTGCTTTCATTCAGCGCATTATATCCGTTTTGGAACTCGCTAGTCGTCTCATTAAATGTCGGGATCGATACTTCGAAAGGCGGAATCGTGTTCTGGCCAAGGGAATTTACGCTGGAAAACTATAAAATCATTCTGGGCGATGACAAATTGCTCAACGGGTTTGCCGTCTCGATTGCGCGTACAGTCGTTGGCACCATTTCCGCCATTATTATGACTTCCATGCTCGCCTACGGGATGTCGAAAAGCCATTTGATGGGTCGAAAGTTTTATATGATTTTCTTCGTATTCACGATGTATTTCGGAGGCGGATTGATTCCGACCTTCCTGCTTATACGCTCACTCGGCATGATGAATACGTTCGCCGTATTCATTATCCCTGCCTTGATCAGCGTGTGGAATATGATCATCTTCCGGACGTTCTTCAAGAGCCTCCCTGTCGGACTGGAGGAATCCGCTCAGATTGACGGCTGCAGCATATGGGGGATATATATTCGCATTATCTTGCCCTTATCCGGCCCGGTCATTGCAACGTTGTCCTTGTTCACAGCGGTGGCGCATTGGAATGACTGGTTCCTTCCAAGCATCTACATTACGGATCGGGAGCTGATTCCGATACAGACCATTCTGCGGGAAACGCTGAACGCCAACATTGTGACGGATATGGTCGGCGTAATGGATACGGCTTCGGTGACCAATATGCAGCGGAGCCAGCAGTTTACTTCCAAATCGCTGACGATGGCGATGATGATGGTCGTGACGCTGCCGATCATTGCGGTATATCCGTTCCTGCAGAAGTACTTCGTCAAGGGCGTCATGATCGGATCGTTGAAGGAATAGGAGCAGGCGTTGCTCATTTAACATCGGTTTCAGGCGTTTTATCGCGCTGAACATATATTAATACTTTGTGGAGAGGGGATTAAGCCAGTATGAAGAAATTGAAGAAGCCGTTCATGCTCGCCGTCGCAGTGGTATTGATGATGGCAACCGTACTTGTCGGCTGCAGCGGCAATAACGGCAATGAATCAGAGCCGACACCGACGAAGGAGCCGCAGGAGAATAAGACGTCAGGCAATGGCGACAAGAAAGAAGATCCTGCAAGCGACAAGTGGGTGCTTGGCGAGAAGCCGTTCAAATTTTCCGCTTATGCTCATTATCCGAACGACTTTCCCGATTGGGAGACGACACCCTTCGGCAAATGGCTGAAGGAAGAAAAGCAAGTGGAGGTAGACGTCGTGAAAGCAGGCGGACAGCATGTGGCGAAGCTTGCGACGATGATGTCAACGGGCGAGCTGCCGGATCTGATCTGGACCGACCGCTTCCATCCTGAGATGGATCGCTTGAGAGAAGCGGGCAAGCTGGTTGCATTCGACGAGTATTTGGACAAGTATCCCAATCTGAAGGAATGGATGGGCGATGATCTGAACATGCTTCGCCATGAAGACGGCAAGTTGTATCAGTTCCCGAATTGGTACACGTCTCAGCCTAACGGCAGCGCAGGTTATGTGGTCAACAAGAAAATTTATGAAGAGCTCGGCAAGCCGCCATTGAATACAACAGACGATCTGTATGCGTATTTGCAGGCTGTGAAGGAAAAGTACGGTGACAGCATTGTTCCGTTCGAGCCGGACCGCGCTCAAGACGCGAATGGACTAGGCGTACTGTATACGGCATTCGGAGAAGACAAGGAAGCCTTGTATTCATACTTGAACCGGAGCATATTGTCCGTGCCGAAAGGCGATAAGCTGACCAATCTGCTGGATGATCCCATATTCCGTGAAGCGCAGAAGTATATTGCCAAGCTGTACCGCGAGAAGCTGATCTCGCAGGAAGCATTCAACCAGACGCGGGATCAGGTGGAAGAGAAGATTATGTCTGGACGCGTCGCGGTATATGCTGCCGCCAATCCGGCGCAATTCACTTCAACAGCTCACTACGAGATGATCAAGAACGATCCGGATAGCGGATACTTCATGATCAAGCCCATTCATAAGCCGGGTCTTGATCAAGACAAGATTAAAGCAGGCACATACACTTCCTTTGGCTGGAACGCAGCATACATTACGACGGCAGCGGAAGATCCGGAAGCGCTCTTTGCTTTCCTTGATTTCATGACAAGTCCTGAAGGGATGAACGTACAGTTCTTCGGACCGGAAGGTTTGTATTGGGATGGCTTCGACGAGGACGGACTGCCGAACTTCACGGAAAATTACGACCAAGAGAAAGTTTCAAAGTTTGATCCCGACAACTCTCAAATTATGCTGGTCGGCAATACGGCGTACATTAATCCTGCCAAATACAAGTACATGAAGACTTTGCCATTCGAAGAGCAGGATTGGACAACGAAGTATATGCAAACCATAACTTTGCCTTCGCAAGCGAATGTAACGGAATTCGTCGGGCTTGACCCGGCGCCGGACTCCGATGAAGGCATTATTAAAACGTCGGTCGATGAAATATTTCTGGAGTATTACACCAACTCCGCTACTGCAAGCAGCGATGAGGAAGTAGATAAAATATTGGATAAGGGAAGCCAGGCGCTGAAAGATGCCGGATATGACAAGCTTCTGGAATGGCGCTCAGCGAAGTGGCAGGAGAACCTGAAAACATTGAGCGGAAACGAATAGAAAGAGAATAAGAACATTAGTTCTATCCCAAGGAGTGCGACTCCTTGGGATACCTCCATGTTTTCACAAAATAGGTAGTGATTAGAGAGAGCATATTCGATATGATAGAGTTGTATTGCCTAAAAGTGCGTGATCAAAAGTGGGCTTTTTGAACAACCTCTAGAAGATGGAAGCGGCATGGAGGGGATTCTGTGCGAAGAAGAAGGATGAATAAGATCGGCATGATTATGCTTATAGCCATTATGCTGGCAGCCTGCAGCGAAACGGGAAAAGTAGAGTATCCCGAGGTGACGTCCGTCACGACGAATACGGAGGTGCCACGGGACAGCAACGGGTTGTATTTGCTCGGCAAGGAGCCGCTGCATCTGACCTTCTACGGGCATTACAGCTATTATGAAATGCCGAAGTGGGGGGCCGATCCGTCCTCCAGATGGATTCGGGACCAGTTGAACATTCATATTACGCAGATCGGCCATGAAGGCAATGCCGATCACAAGCTGCAGCAGATGATTGCAAGCGGTGATTTGCCGGACCTCATCTGGGGTGAGCGGGACTCCGATCTGGAGCGCATGCGCGAGGCCGGTATGCTTGTGCCGCTTAATACGTATATCGAGAAGTATCCCAACCTGAAGCAGTGGGCAAGTCCCAAAGTGCTGAAGATGCTGCAGGCCGAGGACGGCAACATTTATTATTTCCCCAATTACTATACGGATAAGCCGTATGGGAACGCCGGTTATGTCGTGAACAGGGAAATTTACAGCAAGCTTGGCTCACCCAAGCTGGAGACGACGGACGATCTGTACAGCTATCTGAAGGAAGTGAAGCGGCGTTACCCCGATGTCATTCCGTTCGAGACGGGCATCGCCAGCGAAGGCCACGGCATCGATCAGCTGTTCTCCGCCTTCAAGGAGAATAACTTCAGCTTTACCCGCTATTACGCTGTCGTGAACGGAGACAAGATGACTTCCATTTACAAGGATGAAGGATTCCGGGAATCGGCGCTATATGTCGCCAAGCTGATGCGAGAAGGGCTCATGACGACCAATGCCATGCTTCAGACGGAGGATCAGGTGCTGGAGAAGCTGAGGAACGGCGAAGTGGCTGTGCATGCGAGCGCCGATCCGCTCCGCTTGGCGAGCATAGCGAACGCAGAGTTGTCTAGGAACAATCCCGATGCCGGCTATATCTGCATACCTCCCATCTACAAGGACGGATTGGACCCGGAGAAGATCTACCCTGGCACTTACAACGTGCTGGGCTGGAATGTAACGGCTATCACGACGGCTGCAGAAAATCCCGAAGCTCTGTTCGCAATGCTGGACTGGATGACCGGTCCGTTCGGCTCCGCTGTACAGTTCTGGGGACCGCCGGGGCCGACTGGCTTCTGGGATGGCTTCCAGGAGGACGGGTTCACTCCGAACTTCACCAGCCGGTACGGCAACGATACCGAGGAGCTGACGCGCATCCAGTCGTTATCGGGGAAGATGATCTGGGTCGGCAATACGAAGTTCCTTGATGAGACCAAACTGGCTTACGAGGAGACGTTGCCTCCTAACCAGCGCAACTGGACGACCTATTGGCAGAAGGAAGTGACTTGGCAATCGCAAGGCGATGCTACGCCGTTCATTAATCTGTTCCCGATGCCCAATTCGACGGAAGGCGTCATTCTGGAGAGGGTGAAGGACATCTGGCTGGATGCGCGTGCGTATGCCCTGTACGCGCAATCGGACGAAGAGGTGCTGGCGATACTGGATGATGCGCATGAATCGTCGATGGATATCGGCTTTCAGCTGTATCTGGATTACATTACGGAGAAGTGGCATTCCAATCTGGAAGCGTTGGAGACGGTGGAGCCGCAAGGTGCAAGGTGACACAGAGATAGTTGGAGGGGATCGTATGTACAATGTGTTGCTGGTTGACGATGAAGAGCTCGATCTGGAAGGCATGCGGCAGTTCATTCCTTGGTCCCAGCTCGGCATGGAGGTAAGGGGCTGCGTCAACAACGCGCTGTCCGCATGCGAGGTGCTGAACGACTCGCCCATCGACATACTGGTTAGCGACGTCAATATGCCTTATATGTCAGGACTGGAACTGGCCAAGGTCGCTATGGAGCGCAAGCCGGCGATACGCATCATATTCGTCAGCGGCTATCAGGAATTCAGTTATGTACAGCAGGCATTGTCCTTGAAAGCTTATAATTATGTTCTGAAGCCGATGGACGACAGCGAGCTGATCGCGACGTTGTTGAAGGTGAAGAAGGATCTGGATGAGGAACGGAAGCAGCAGCAAGTCGAAGAGGCGTATCAGCAGCTCATTCCGCTCGTGCAGAACGATTATATGATCCGCTTGCTGGAGGGAGATGGCGAAGCGGACGAGAAGACGCTGGCAGACCTGCCTACGTCCTGCCGGCTGGATGCGATGGAATGGCCTATGCGGGTCGCGGTCGCCGAGCTTGACGGGATGCCGTGGCGACAGGAGAAGGAAGGAACGCCGAAACAGCCGATAACGCCCCAATTCCTGAAGTGCATGCATGATGCGCTTCAGCAGGCAGGCCGGGTACCGTCTTGCCGATTATCTGCACAGCGCATGGCATTCCTGCTGCCATCGGCACATGCCATGACCAAGGTTGAACGGATCTACAGTGCCTGTATCGAGCAACTGCCCGTTACGGTGACAATCGGGCTGGGCGAACCGGTTAGGCATGCCAATCAGTTGTCGCGGTCTTATTATCAGGCGGTGGAAGCGGTGCAAGGGAAGATGTTCCTTGGCAAGGGGACGATCATCCAGTATGAGAACGTACGGGCGGAGCCGGAGATGCTTGACTTCCGTACGCTGGATATTCGCATGAATGCGCTGTTGAATGCGGTTACAACCTATGACCTGGTCGGTATCTACGACGAGATCGACAATGTGCTGGGCTCCATGAAGAGCTTGTGGTCCAAATATACGGTACATAATGTGTCCAGTTATATGATCTGGAAGCTGGAGCAGCACTTGAGCAAGATGGATGAGGATCTGTTCAAGCTGCTCGACATCGGGATGGGCGATCTGGACATTCTGATGACGTTCGAGACGGTGGACGATATTCGAGGCTGGCTGATCTATCATCTGTTCCAGCTGTCGGAGCGGCTGCATCTGAAGCGCAACGGCAAGGAAGGCAAGTTCGTGCGAAGCATTGCCAAGTGGATGGAGGAGCGGCTAAGCGAGAACATTACACTGAAGGACGTCGCTCAGCACTTCTCCTTCTCGCCCAGCTATCTTGGATTTCTGATCAAGGAGAAGTCCGGTCAGACGTTCAGCGAGATGCTGGTGCAGCTTCGTATGGAGCGGGCTTGTGAGCTGCTGCGCCAGCCGGGGAAGAAAATATACGAGGTGGCCGATGAAGTAGGGTACCGTTATCTGCCTTACTTCAGCAGACAGTTCAAGGAGAAATTCGGCATAACGCCGCTTGAGTACCGCAAGAGGGAAATGCAATAAGGGGGCGCCAATGAAAGGTTCGCAGAAGGACATGAACGATACGACGGTCAGACGCCGCTACTTGCCGATCGGTTACAAGCTGATGCTCTCCTATATGCTGTTCGTACTGCTGCTTGTCACCGTCAACGGCTACATCTCCCACCGGATGTACGACGCGTCCATGAGGAAGCAGACCGCTCTGAATCTGAGCAGTACGCTCATCCAAATTCGCGACAACGTCGCTTACAAAACCGACGATATAAAGAGAAGCTCGGATACGTTATACGATAACTATATGCTGGCTCAGATTCTGCGCGCCGATGCGGAACGGGGCGATAATTATCGCCGTATGAGGCAGGAGATTATCCCCAGACTGGAAGATGCGATGAAATCCGTCGGCATTCCCTTCAGACTGTCGGTATACTTCCATAATGAGACCATAAGCGAGAGGTACCATATCAGCTCGTCGAATGACAGGAAGGAGCATGAATTCAACATCTATCACCTGAAACGAATCGAGGACAGGCGCTGGTACAAGATGCTTCCGGAAGAAGAGTACGGTCAGACGATGGAATGGAAGCAGATTGAAGAAGACCGGGAGGAATCCCGTATCTCCATGGTCCGGCGATTGATCGATTCGGAGAATCCGCTGGATATTAAAGAGATCGGCATTATGCGGTTCAGCATGTCCATAGCGGAATTGTTCGAAAGCGTCGATGCGGGGAAGATCGGGGAAGGGGCTAGGCTGCTGGTCAGGGATCAGTATGGACAGCTCCTGTACAGCTCCGGCTACAACGGGGCGCCGCACGAATGGAGTTCGGCCGTCGATATGAAGACATTCGTCACATTGGAAGAGAAGATGCCCGGCGAAGGCTGGACGATAACCGCCCATGTTCCGATGACGATTATCGAGCAGGAGGCCAAGCGGATACAGACATTCATCATCGCCATATGCGTGCTGTGCTTCATTCTGTTCACCTTCACCGGTGTGTTCATCTCCCGGTACTTCTCCAAGCGGATCACCAAGATCGTGTCGGTGCTTAATGCGTTCCGCGAAGGGAACTTGAAGAAGCGCATGAACTACAAAGGGAACGACGAATTCTCGCAAATCTCCAATGCGCTCAACGAGATGGGAGAGGATGTGGAATCCCTTATAAATAAAGTGTACCTGACGCAGCTTCAGAAGAAGGAAGCGGAGCTTGAAATGCTGCAGACGCAGATCAATCCCCACTTCCTGTACAATACGCTGTCGTCTATCAGCCGCCTAGCCAAGTTCGGAGAGAACGAGAAGCTGCACGGCATGGTGATGTCTCTCGCGAAGTTCTACAGGCTGACGCTGAATTCCGGCCGTTCGCTAATTCCAGTCGCCTCCGAGATGGAGCAGGCGGAAGCGTACGTCGACATTCAGAAGGTGAAGTACGGACAGCGATTGGAGGTTACCTTCGACGTCGATCCCGACATATGGCCATACGAGACGTTAAAGCTTATCATCCAGCCCTTCATCGAGAATGTGTTGAAGCATGCCTGGTGCGGCGATCGCATACATGTCCGCATCGCAGTCCGCTTGACGGAGGGCGATATCGTATACCAAATTATTGATGACGGTCTCGGTATGCCGAAGGGCAGAGCGGAGGAACTGCTCAATTCGTCCGATACGAACGAGTCGGGCTACGGCATACGTAACATTCATCAGCGCATCCAGCTGCATTACGGCAGTGGGTACGGCGTCTCCATCTTCAGCCGGCTGGGCGTAGGCACCTGCGTCGAGGTGAGGATACCGGCCAGGAAGCGCAGACGGAGAGAACTGGAGGCGGCAGGCTAGCGATCGGCCTGCTTCCGGTCAGTACCCGTCCGTGGAATGGCCGAGCTCTGCGGACAGCTCCATTCCTTCTCTAGCGGCTTTCGTCCCGATATGTTCTCGGACCGCGCCGCTATGGCCGTGCGCCTGAATAGCTTCCGCCACTCTTCTGCCATAGTCGGCATCCGCTTCCGTGAAGTGGGCAATCATCCGCTCCTGTATGCCTGCGGAGCAAGTCGTCAAGGCGTCCGCCAGATTGGCGATCAGGTCTTCGCGCTCCCACTCCTCCAGCTTCCGGTAGGTGTCGCCCGCTTGCCCGAAGTTGTTCTGACGATCGATCGGCTGGCGCGTCAGCTTGTCGGAATAGAACGGCTCATGGGGCTGCCCCGGCCTGTCCGCTTCCGATAAGCCTCCCAGGGATGATGGCTCGTAATTGATATGCGGACTCTGTCCCTCCCCCATATCGACGTAGAACGCCATTGCGCCGTCCCGCTGATTCGTAGCGACCGGCTTCTTCGGCGCATTGATTGGCAGCTGCAGATAGTTGCTTCCGACCCGGTAGCGCTGCGTGTCGGAATAGGAGAATGTACGACCCTGCAGCAGCTTGTCGTCGGAGAAGTCCAGCCCGTCGACCAGCACCCCCGTTCCGAACGCCGCTTGCTCCACTTCCGCGAAGTAATTATCCGGATTGCGGTTCAGCACCATCTTGCCTACGGGCAGCATGGGGAACCGCACGTCGTCCCACATCTTGGTCGCATCCAGCGGATCGAAGTCCAGATCCGGATGCTCGTCGTCGCTCATCCACTGCACCTTCAGCTCCCATTCCGGGAATTGTTCCGATTCAATCGCCTCATACAAGTCCTGCGTAGCATGATTGAAGTTCTTGGCCTGAATCATCTCCGCTTCCTTCTGCGTCAGATTCCGAATGCCCTGCAGCGGCTCCCAATGATACTTGACCAGTACGCCTTTCCCTTCCGCATTGACCCACTTGTATGTATTGACCCCGGAGCCTTGCATCTGCCGGTAGTTGGCCGGAATGCCCCATGGAGAGAAGAGGAAGGTGATCATATGAGTAGCTTCCGGTGTCAGCGATACGAAGTCGAAGAACCGCTCCATGCTTTGCACATTCGTCACGGGATCGGGCTTGAAGGCGTGTACCATATCGGGGAATTTCATCGCATCGCGAATGAAGAATATTTTCAGATTGTTGCCGACCAGATCCCAGTTGCCGTCATCGGTATAGAACTTGGTGGCGAAGCCTCTGGGATCGCGCAGCGTCTCCGGCGAATGGCCGCCGTGCACAACGCTGGAGAATCGGACGAACACAGGAGTGCGCTTGCCGGCTTGCTGGAACAGTTTCGCCCTCGTATATTTTGCAATCGGCTCCTCTCCCAGCTTGCCGTACGCTTCGAAGTAGCCGTGCGCGCCGGCTCCCCGGGCATGAACGACTCTCTCCGGCACGCGCTCCCTGTCGAAGTGGGATATTTTCTCGATGAAGTGATAGTTCTCCATCGTTGACGGACCGCGATTGCCGATTGTGCGCAAATTTTGATTGTCGGTGACAGGATGTCCCTGGCGATTCGTCAGCTCGCTATGTTGACCCTCAGTCATCATTCTCTTCCTCTCGGTATGTATAATCGTATTCCCTTATTATCCTTTCTCCCATGCGGTTTTATTCGCTGTGAAGCGGAATGAATTGTCAGTCGCTCCATCATTGGCACCGCTGTTATGGTATGATGGAAATATGCGCTTTTTCGGCGCTTGGAAACTATACCAACGGAGGGGCAAGAGGGATCGCATGAAGCGCAAAAAAACGTTATACGCCGCAAGCATTCTGCTTGCTTTCATCGTCGTCAATAACGGCGTTTACTATTATCAATCGAAGAGTGCATTGGAGGAGCAGCACCGTCAGGAGCTGCATACATGGGCCAAGCAAATGGAAGTGGCTGTGGAGCAATCCCGCCTTGGCGCGGACATGTTCGAGGATCAGATGGGAAGGGAGCTGCGGACTGCCGCCATCGCCGCCCAATACGCGCTTGATCCCGATGTGGAGAAGGTGACGAACGAACAGCTGGCGGAATTGAGCAAGAAGCTGGACATCGCCCATCTTACATTGCTGAAGCAGACGGAGGACGATATCGTGCTGTACCGTTCATCCGATTCTACTCAGCTGGGGAGAAGCACGAAGCAATGGGACCCTTGGCACGACATATTCAAGGAGCTGTTCCGGAACCGGCAGACTACTGTGGACTGGCTTGGCCAGACGCTCGACAATTTCTGGAGCGGGCCTTATGAAGTGTCGTCAACCGATTTGGATAAAATATATAAATGGGGGTACTATCACGACGGAATGACGAACTATATTGTAGACCCCTATATCGGATTCCAGAGAATGGACGAATACAACGAGATAACCGGTGTCCAGCGGCTTATCGACGAGCTGATCGCAGCATCGCCGTCGTTGCTGGAGGTGGCGGTCATCAATCCCGGAACGTTCCCGGAAGGCGTCGTCGCAGAGAACGATCTGGGCGAGCCGAAGGAGAATCTGGTGCAGCGGCCGGTATTGTACGGAGGGTATACATACAAGACGGAGCGTGATGAGCGGTCGGTGCAGCAAGCCCATCAATCCGGAGAGACGGTAGCGTTCAGCGGACATGCGCAAGGACGTCCAGTATACAAGCTATTTGTACCGGTGAATGTGAAGGAGAAGGGCATTCACATTACGGACGAGAACGGAGGGCCAATGGACAGTTATGTATTGTCGGTCGTGTCCGATTATGCTCTCCTGCAGAAGCAGGTCAGGAAGCAGATGTTCAATCTCGGTACGATCGTGCTTACGCTATCGGGATTGGGAGCGGCTGCCGCCATCGTAGCCATAGACAGATTGAATCGCTCGGGAAGGAAGCGGAACAATGGGGAATATGCATCTGAATGACAAGCTGCAAGCACGATTCGAGCGTCAGCTCCAGGATCATATGCCAACCGCGATCTTGAAGCGGGGATGGCATTACTATAAAGAAGGCCGGGTCATTAGCGTCAAAACGCCGGTGGAGGATACGTTAACGGGCATCGTGAAGGGATCGGAACGTTACGCTGTCGTTATGGATGCCGATCAGCACCGTTACAGCAGTTGCAGCTGTCCGTACGGGGGAGCGTGCAAGCATATGGCGGCTGTATTCTTTCAATATTGCAGGGAGCTGGAAGGGGCGTCCGATAACAGTGTAGAAGGCATTTACTTTCATCTGTTAGGCTTGTTCCCTGCCAGCGAAGCGACCGAGAAGTCCGAGAAGGCGCCGGAGGCCGCTGCTGCAGAAGCGGGGGACGGACAGCCTGGGCGTGAAGCAACATGCGATCTCTGGCGGCAATGGATGGAATCGGCCTATGGAGAATGGTGGAAAAGATGCCGCCATTCGATTCATCTGCTCGGTCCTCTCCTCACCAGCTTGAAGTCGGAGACGAAGGACTGGCAGCCGCCCATGAAGAGACTGCACTGGATGCTGTGCGATTGGTTCGTGCTGGATCAGGCGGAACGCGCGCTGACGACGGTAGACAGCTATAGCCGCTATTATCATGAAGTATCCTTCGCGAGGACGGCGGAGCCTTGGATGCTTCACATGCAAGGCTTGCTGGATGAATTGCAGCCGGACGTGATGGGAGAGCGCGAGCTGGAATGGATGGAGGCTATCGCCGGTCTGTTATTCGATCGCGCGCTGCGGCACGAACGGCAGATGATGGACTGGGAAGAGCTCTATATGGCGGTGAATGAGAAGCTTCATGTACGGGAGCAATGGTACGATCAGCAGATGAACAAGCTGCAATCCGGTCTGGATAATCTTCATCCGGAGCATAATGAGCACTTCCTGCATAGCGCGCTTGCGAATCTCTTCTTCCTTCATGGGGACGATAGGGCGGCGAGGGAGCAATTCAGCCGCAACCCGTTCCAGAAAATTCAGAAGTGGGTCTATCCGCTTGTCGCCAGACGAATGGATGACGGCCGGTGGGAGGAGGCCAGCAGTTGGATGGACTATGTTCATGAGCAGGTGGCAGCCTCGCGCAATCCCCGCATGATCGGGCCATTCGTTGCATTATGCCGCAAGGCCGACGAGCGGAAGCCGGAGCTTCCCGAATGGAGAGAATATATGCTTGAACTGCTCCCTTACTCTTATCAGGAGCTGTCGGAGCATTGGATGAAGCGGAGAAACTACAGGGAATGGGCGGAGCTTCAACTGCTTGTAGGTACGAGAACGGAGGAAATAAGCAGGGCGGAGTTGCGGCAATTGGCGGAGACGGCGCCTGAAGTGCTGCTGCCGCTCTATCATCAGTCGGTGGAGTCGGCGATCGCCTCCAGGAACAGACAAGGCTATCGGACTGCGGTGAAGGGGATGAAGCAGTTGGAGGGGCTGTACGGCATGCTGGGGCAGCAGCAGAGATGGGAGCGGTATCGAACCGGCATATTGACCAAGTATCAGCGGTTAAGAGCGTTCCAGGAGGAGCTGTGGAAGGAGAAGTTGGACAGATGAGAAGAACCGCAGATATCCGGGAGCTGAACATTGACGGTGTATGGAACGGAGAAGGAGAGCAGCGGGGAATGCTGCTCTCGCCTACGGGACGGAAGGAGCCCGAGGGCAAGCTGCGATCGCTGCTGTTCGCCTGGCATCGCGCTTCCTGGTACGGGGCGGATATCGAGGAAGTGCGGATTGGTGAGAGAACGGCTCTGCGGCTGTCGCCACTGCAGGCGATGGATTACTTATCCGACCCTGCGCCTGTCGCATTGATGCATATTCGCTGGTCGGAGAGGCTGCTCGTGCTGATGCGCATCGCGCGGAGCATTCGCGAATCATTGTTGAACGGCTGGTTCGCACCCGACTGGAGGCGCTGGAACGAGGAGAGTCGCTGCTGGAGGATGGAGTATCCCGAATCAAGTCTGGAGAGAAGGCTGGAATGGGAATCGCTGCTTGAAGCGGCGGACAGACAAGGAGATCGGCATATCGAGCTGTGGCTTGGCGATGTCGTGGAAGAATGGATCGAGAAGGAGGAAGATTGCGGACGGGCATGGCGGGAAGTCGTGCAAGATGCCGGAGAGAGCGTCGTCCGGCACAAGGCGGCTAGCGAGGAGGATTGGCTGATTGCGATCGGATTTCAACAGGATACGCTTCCGTTCAAGGTCGCGCTGCAGCTGTCGGAGCGTGGGGAGGAGGGCGTCTGGCCGGTACAGCCCGTCCTTCAGAGCAGAGCGGGCGGAGCGTGGATTCCGCTCGATGGGCAAGGGCATCCTCTTGAAGGAGAAGTCATACCGGAGGATTGGATGCCTTATGTCCCGGAGAAGCTGGACAAGGAACAGAGCCGTTGGCTGGCGGCTGTGCCTTATCTGGAAGATGAAGCGGCGCCGGGTGTCATGAAGCAGGGGCTGGACGACGAGCAAGCGTGGCAGCTGCTGGAGCATGGCAGCGTGACGCTGCTGGAGTCCGGCTGTCCTGTCATGCTGCCGGCATGGTGGGAGGCAGTCCGATCCCGGAAGCTTCGGGTGAAGGCGAGAATGAAGTCGTCCGTAGGTTCGGCGGCGCAGCCGCTGTTCGGCTTGGACGGCATCGTCCAGTTCGATTGGAAGCTCGCCCTGGGCGGAATAGACGTGACCGAAGCGGAGTTCATGGAGCTCGTGAGCCAGAACCGCAGACTTGTGCAAGTAGGAGGACAATGGGTGCATCTGGACCCGCATGACGTCGCGCTCATCCGGAAGTGGCTGAAGCGGGTCGGCAAGCGTCAGGGGCTGTCCTTCCGGGAAGTGCTGCAGATGCACTTGCAAGGCGGAGGAGAGCTGGATCTGGAAGGGGATCTGGAAGCGGAGCTGAAGGCTGAGGTAGAGCTGAACGAGCATCTCGCCTCATGGATAACACAGCTGCAGAACATATCCGGAATCCCCCTGATGGAGCCTCCCGCATCGTTCCGCGGCGAGCTGCGCCCTTATCAGCAGCAGGGTATGTCCTGGCTGCTCTTCTTGCGCAGATACGGGTTAGGCGGCATACTGGCCGACGATATGGGACTCGGCAAGACGATCCAATTCATGGCCTATCTCAGCATGCTGAAGGAACAAGGCGCTGAAGGCGATGCAGGAGGCGGGCCGTCCTTGCTTATCTGCCCCACTTCGGTCATCGGCAACTGGGAGAAGGAACTGGAGAGATTCACTCCCCATCTTCGCGTCCATCTGCACTACGGCAGCAAGCGCAGCAGAGGAGACGAGCTTAGAGCCGACGTCTCGGATGCGGATCTGGTTATTACCTCGTATGCGCTGGCGTTGCTGGATCAGGAGGACATTCGGGGCATTGACTGGAATACGCTCTGTCTGGACGAGGCGCAGAATGTTAAAAATGTCTATACGAAGCAGTCCGCCGCTATCCGGCGATTGTCGGCCCGCCACCGGATCGCGATGACCGGCACGCCGATGGAAAATCGGTTGACGGAGTTATGGTCGATCTATGACTTCACCAATCCCGGTTATCTGGGCAGTCTGAACGAGTTCCGCAGAGCGGTGGTAGCCCCGATTGAGCGGACCAAGGATGAGGCGCTGATTAAAGGGCTGCAGCGCTGGGTTCAGCCATTCATGCTCAGACGGGTGAAGAAAGATCCCGCGATTCAACTGGCGCTGCCCGACAAGATCGAGTCCAAGAGCTACATTGCATTGACGGCAGAGCAGGGAGCGTTGTACGAGAATATAGTATCGGATCTGATGGAGAAGTTGGCTGAGCTGCCGCCTATGCAGCGGCGAGGCCTTATACTGGCAACCTTGACAAAGCTGAAGCAAGTGTGCGGACATCCCGCGCTGCTGCTGCAGGAGAAGGGGGCGCGAAGCTGGGAGGCGAAGCGCTCCGGCAAGATGGCGCGGCTGTTGGAGCTGTGCGACGAGATCGTCGCCGAAGGCGAGAGATGTCTGATCTTCACGCAGTATGTGGAGATGGGCGAGCAACTGCGCAATCATCTGGAGCGTCAGTTCGACAGGGATGTGCCTTACCTGCATGGAGGTGTGCCGAAGGGGAAGCGCGACGAGATGATCGAGGCATTCCAGAAGCAAGAGGAGCCTGGCGCCTTCGTCTTGTCGCTTAAGGCGGGAGGAATCGGTCTTAATCTGACTGCGGCCAATCACGTGATCCACTTCGATCGCTGGTGGAATCCCGCCGTAGAGAATCAGGCGACCGACCGGGCCTTCCGTATCGGTCAGACGAGACAGGTGCAGGTGCACAAGTTCATTACGCTCGGCACGCTGGAGGAGAAGATTGACGAGATGATCGAAGGCAAGCAATCGTTGAACGACCAGATCGTGGGCCAATCCGAGAACTGGATTACGGAGATGGGCACAGAAGAGCTTAGAGAGCTGTTCGCTCTGCGGGAGACATGGCTGAAGGGGTAAAGGAGGGCGCGAATGAGAGAAGCTGAAGCGGCTTTGCGGGAGAGTGGAAGCGGAGCCGGCCAGGAGCTGGTGCGTGACGACAAGGATGGGAGATCGGGCAGCGGCGACAGGAAGGGTGTCATACATGAAGCGAATGCGACGGTCAACGATCGCGTAGAGGCTGAGGGCGGCGACCAAGCGCCTCCCGCGGGCGCGAATGAGAAGTGGAAGCAATTTTATGCGGTCGTGAGGCGAATGACGATTCATATGAGGGAGTGAAGGCGGGCGCGGCGACAGAAAACGGTATGCCCGCCAGGCTGTCAATTCAGGGGAGGACAAGAGAATTGTCCCCCTTTTTCGTTATTTTTTTGACCTACTGCATTGTAAGCGTTCTTGGTTATAATAGGATGGAGATGAATAACAGGAAGCGTACACGCTCGCTGGGAGGCGGTTCTATGCTTCGAAGAAGCTTGCTGTTAAGCTTGAAGCTGATTATGCTTGCATCGGTACTGAGCGCTTGCGGTGGCACAGGCCGGGCGGACGATGAAGAGAGGGACAGTTACAGGAAGGTGACACTCTCGCTGCGTCATACGCAGATTAAAGAAACGAACAGGACGCGGCTGCGGATATTGGAAGACGTACTGGCCAAGACAGAGTCGGAGAACGATTGGATTACCTTCAAGCTGGAGGGTATAGATGAAATCGTCAACAGGGACACGAAGCTGAAGCAGGAAATGGTCGTAGGCAATCCCCCGGACATATTCGAAGTGTTCGGCGGCGCCGATCTGCAGCTCTATGTGAAAGCGGGGCGCATGCTTGATCTGACCGATATATTGCAGGAGCTGGATCTTGTCGACAAATTCGAAAGTCTGGAAGAATTCATCATTGACGGGCGCATCTATGGCATTCCCCACGGAGGGTACAGCGAGGGCATCTTCTATAATAAGCTGATCTTCAAGAAGCTGGGACTGGACATACCGCGAACGTGGGACGAGCTGTTGGACGCGGCGGAGCAACTGAAGGCTGCAGGTTATACGCCGTTCGGATTGACGGCGAAGGACGCTTGGGTGGCGGGGATGATATGGAACGTCATCATGGAGCGGCATGTAGGCATCGAGGCGTTCTACGGGCTCGTCACGGGCGAGACCAAGTGGACCGATCCGGCATTCATTCGGGGCTTTCAAGCCTACGCCGAGCTGATAGAGAGAGAGGCCTTCACGAAGGAGGCGCTATCGCTGACGTATGCGGATCAGGGGACGCAGCTGGCCTACGGCAAGGCGGCAATGGTCTACACCGGTTCGTGGGATGCGCATTACTTCGCAACCTCTCATTCCCATGTGACGAGAGAGGGCATCGGCTTCTTCTTGTTCCCTTCCATTCCGGGAGGAGAGGGCGATCAGCATTCCATCAACGCTTCATTCTCGAACGGAGTGGGCTTCTCTTCGCAGCTGTCGGAGGATCAGATCGAAGCGGTGAAGCTGTTCATCGCCAATTACTTTACGGAGGACATCCAGAAGTGGGCGCTGCAGGAAGGGAAGCTGCTTCCTTCCTTCAAGCTGGAGGATATGTCCGGCGTTACGCCGCTTATGAACGAGATCCTGACCGAGATGTCGGAAGCGTCCGGCAAGTGGCCCGCTTACGATGCTATCGTGCAGCCTGTCGTGGGCGCTCAGATTGGCGTGGGCTTGCAAGAGCTGATCGGGGGCGTAAGCTCGCCTGAAGAGGTGGCGCGGGACATTCAGAAGGTACAGGACAGGGCGAATGCCGCCATGAAGCAATTTACATTGGAAAGCGGGCCGTCGCCGGATAAGGAATAGGGGGAGCATAGACATGAATTTGAGACCGAAGCTTATGCTTGCCTTTATCATTCTCATTATAATCCCGATGATCGGTCTCGGCATTTTCTCGTTCGTCAACTCTGAATCATTACTGGAAAGAAAGTACAGTGCGCAATCTGAAATATCGTTGAAGGCGGTTGGCGGCAATATCCGTTACTTCTTCCGTGAGCTGGACAGTCTGTCCAATGGCAACGTCATTAGCTCGGAGATTCAGGAGACGCTTAAAATTATAGGAAGAGGCAAGGACGATCCCGGCTGGATGATCCGTCTCGCCCAGGCGGAGAAGGCGATGAGCGGCATCCTGTTCCAGCATCCGGCTGTCAGCTACGTTGTCTTGTACGGTCCCGACGGCAAGATGCTGCGTGCCAATCGCAACGATCCTACCACGTTCAGGCCGCTTACCTTCGAGGAGTTGCAGCGCCATTCGCTATACGACGATGTCATCGCGATGCAAGGGCGGCCCATCTGGATCGGACCTTATGAGCACAGGGATCTTACCGGCGTAGTGCCGCCCTTGTTCACTATGCTGCGCGTCGTCAAGGATTTGGAGTCGTTGAACGATATCGGATTGATGGTCGTCCAGTATAAGTCGGATGAGATTCTAAGCATGCTGAAGGGATTCCAGCATCCCGATGCGACGGCGCCGGGAGCCCGATATTTCATCGTGAATAAGGACGGTCTGGCGATGCTGGACAGCAACAAGGAATTGGACGGGAAATTCCTGTCCCTCTATACGGAGAAGTTGCCGCGCTTCACGGTGGAATACGATAGCACAAGAATGAAATTCGACGGGGTGGACTCGCTCGTCTCCTCTTATCAGTTAGACCGTAACGGCTGGATTATGATGTCCGTGCAGCCATGGAACGCGTTGACGAATGAGAATATGCGCTTCGTACAGTGGATCAGCATGATTACAGTGCTGGGGCTGCTGTCTGCGGTGCTGTTCAATGTGTTCTTTGTCAATCGGGTAGCCCGATCCATTATTAAAGTAGTGCGCAAAATGAGGCTGGTCGAGCAAGGCGCGCTGGAGACGCGCATAACGATGCGCGGCAAGGATGAGACGGTGCTGCTGGCGAAAAGCTTCAACAGCATGGTGGAGCGAATCGGCGGCTTGCTCCGCGAAGTAAGGCAAGAGCAAGAACGGAAGCAGCATGCCGAGATGATGCTGATGCAAGCGCAGATCAAGCCCCACTTCCTGTTCAATACGCTGGAATCCATTAATGCGCTGGCTGCTCAGAACGAAGGGCATAAAATTATGCTTATGGTGAGAAGGCTGAGCAATCTGCTCCGGACAAGCATGCATCAGTCGGAGGAAATAAGCGTTCAGCAAGAGATTGAGCATGTCCGAAGCTATCTGGAAATTCAAAAGTACCGCTTCGAAGAGCTTTTCTCATATGACATTGCTGTGAGCGATGACGCTCTTCCGTCGCCGATACTGAAGCTGACGCTCCAGCCGCTCGTTGAAAACAGTATTCAGCACGGCTTCGACGGTTATAGGGACGGAGAAGGCAAAATTGATATCATCGTGAAGATGGACGACGGACGAATCGTCATATTCGTGCGCGACAACGGTCATGGCATTCACGAAGATGTTCTGCGCTGTCTATCGAGGGAAGCGTCATCTTCCGGTCCGGAGAAGGATGCGGCGCAACTTGGCGAGCGAAGAGGCTTGGGCTTGCGCAATGTGGCGGATCGGTTGAAAATTCACTACGGTCCGCGTTATGGGATGATGATATGCAGCTGCGCAGATGAGGGGACAACGATACGGCTGGTCATTCCCATAAGAAGAGGTGAGGAACTATGAGGGATAAAGTGCTCTTGGTTGATGATGAAGCACACATCACAAGAAATTTGGAGAAGGTTATTCCCTGGGAAATGCTAGGTCTGGAAGTTGCGGCTACAGCTAAAAACGGGGTGGATGCGCTCGCCTTGATGGAGAAGGAGTCCATTCAGCTGCTGCTGTGCGATATTCGTATGCCTGTCATGGACGGACTTGAGCTCGTTAGGGAGGTGAGAGAGCGGGAGTTCCCTTGCGATATTATTATGCTGTCCGGATATCAGGACTTCGCTTACACGCGAACAGCGATTCAGTACGGCGTGAAGGATTATATTCTGAAGCCGATCCCGTATGATGAATTGACGGGCGTAATTGCCAGAGTAATGGCCGCTCAGCGAGAGAAAGCGAAGCAGCAGAGCAAAGAGAATAAGAAGCTGGAAAAAATCATGGATCTGGCCAGTGAAAAGCTGCTGTACGACCTGATGATGGATTACACGGAGTTTTCGGAAGGCCACTGGCTGTTCATTCATGACGAGTCGCATTTGAAGATGAAGCAATTCAGTATGATCCTGCTTGACTTCGATGTCAGCTCGGAGCATACGAAGGATTGGAGGGAATGGTCGGACAAGGAAAGGAAGTTATGGAATTTCGCAGTGTCCAATGTCTTGCGCGAGAAGCTGCAGGTGGAAGGGCTTCAGCACGCTGTAATCGGCATGCGCGACGGGGAATGGTGCGTACTTATCGAACCTGCGGACGGATCGGAGTTCGATTACGCCAAAGTGAAGGAGTGTGCGGATACGCTGCTTTCCGCGGTGAAGGAGCATATTAAATTGTCGTTGAATGCGGGCATTTACCGGGGGTTCGTCGAGGTGAGCAATCTGGCGAAAGCCTACCGCAAGCTTCAGCTATGCATGCAGCTGACGCCCGTGCATGCGCCCGTCACTTTCTATCCGGATGCCGTCGGGCAGAGCGATCAGACGGATCAGCTGTTCTGGGGAGCGCTGGGTAGGATCATCGATAGCGTGAAGCGGGGCGATCACGAATCGGTCGAGCGGGAATGCGACGACCTCTCCAAGCAACTGCAATGTATGAACGATCAGCATATATCCAAGGTGGAGCCGTTACTTCACTTCTTCCTGCTGCACTTGATGAGGGAGTTGAAGGAGATGGCGGTATTCACGAAGGAGCAGGAGGAGTCTCTATGGCGCAAGCTGGACCGGCGCTTCAGCATCAAGGACTTGATGGAGCTGATCCGGGGGGTGACGACGGCTGTCTCCGACAAGTCGATGGACAAGAAGAAGCAGTCGGAGAATACGATGCTGGAAGCGAAGACATACCTCGATCGCAATATGTTCCGCGATATTAGTCTGGACGAGACGGCGATGCATGTCGGGCTCAGCACTTCTTACTTCAGCCTGCTGTTCAAGCAGACGTACGGCGTTACTTTCATCGAATACATTACCCGCAACCGGATGGAGAAGGCGAAGGAGCTGCTTGCCAATACGCAGATGAGCATCACGTCGATTGCCAAGGAGATCGGTTATGCGGAACGGCGCTACTTCACGAAGGTATTCATGAAGTACACGGGCGACAATCCCAGCGATTATCGCGCGAAGCACCAGCAAGGGGATGGGGAGTAGGCTGAACGTGCGGGAGTGCGAAGCTGCAGGCGATGAGGCATCGGCAGTAGAGTGGAAGACAGCTGAGTGCGAGGTTGCAAGCGCAGTCGCATCAGCTGGAGCGAGGAAACAACTGAATTTATATAGGATGGGGAGGAACATGGTGATGGAAAATCGCAAGTTGGAGCAATGGAGCTTAAAGGAAAAGGTAGGACAATTGTTCGTGTTCGGCTTCCATGGTCATGAGCCTGAGAACGCCATAGCGGAACTGATAGCGGAATACGGTGTCGGGGGAACCATCTACTTCACGCGCAATGTGAAGGATGCCAGGCAAGTGCATGGATTGTCGGTGAAATTGCAGGAGCTCGCGAATCAAGCAGGCAGGCCGCCGCTCTTCATCGCGATCGATCAGGAAGGCGGAATGGTCGCACGTCTGGTAGACGGCGTTACATTAATGCCTGGCAACATGGCGCTAGGCGCGACGGGTACGGCGGAAGCGGCCTACGAAACAGCGAAAATATGCGGCGAGGAGCTGCGCAAGCTCGGCATCACGATGAATTATGCGCCGTGTATCGATGTGAACAACAACCCGGACAATCCGGTCATCAATGTGCGTTCGTACAGCGATCGGGCAGATGTCGTCGCCGAACTGGGCGCTGCGGCGGTGAAGGGATACCAGTCAGAAGGCGTAGCAGCAACGGTGAAGCACTTCCCCGGACATGGCGACACCTCGGTCGATTCGCATCATGCGCTGCCGGTGCTGCCGCATAGCATGGAACGGCTGGAAGCGGTGGAGCTCGTTCCATTCCGAGCGGCTGCAGCGGCGGGGGCGGATCTCGTCATGACGGCGCATGTATGCCTGCCTGTCATCGACCCGTCCGGAGTGCCTTCCACCTTGTCGAAGCCGGTACTGACGGGACTGCTGCGGGAACAATTGGGATATGAAGGCGTCGTTGTAACGGACTGTCTGGAGATGAGCGCGATTGACGAGCATTACGGTCCCGGTCAAGGCGCGGTGAAGGCCATTGCCGCTGGCGCAGATATGGTGCTGGTCAGCCATACGATCGGGAAGCAGCGCGCTGCGCTGGAGGCGGTTATCGCCGCCGTAGAGAGCGGAGACCTGCCGGAAGGGCGAATTGATGAAGCGCTTCGCCGCATTATGCAATTGAAGGGGAAGCTTCAGCTGCAGGAGCCGATAGCGCCTTGGGACGAGGTGGAAGCGGCGATCGGTACGCCGGAGCACGGAGCCGTCGCAGCCAAGTGGAGCGAGTCGTCTGTCACATTGGTGAAGAACGAAGGCGCACTGCTGCCGCTGAAGCGAGAGGAGCGCACGCTGGTATTGTGGCCGGATATCGTTCCGGTATCCGTGGCGGACGAGATGCTCGCCGGAGACGGTACGCTGGGAGGCTTCCTGGCGCAATACGGCGCCAATGTCGTGGAGCGGAGCATGAGCGATGAGGGAGCGCTGGCCGATGCGGAGGAATTCGGACAGATCGTCGTCATCACGTACGATGCCTCCAAGCATGCAGTGGAGCGTGAGATGGCGCGCGCGGCGATGAAGCTTGCGGGAGACCGCGTTGTCGCGGTATCTGTCCGCAATCCGCTCGATCTGCTGCTCTATCCCGAAGCGAAAGCTTATGTGGCCACTTATGAGTGCAGGCCGCTAGCTTTGTCATCGGCCGCGAAGGTGCTGCTGGGCGACTTGAAGCCGGCTGGCAAGCTGCCGTTGGAGATATCGCCGGCATACCCGTTCGGCTGGAGTGCGGAGTAAGTGCGAGCATGCCGGTTTGAGCTGAAGGAGTGTATGTGGCATACATTGAAGAAGCGAAAAGGCCGGTTTGAGCTGAAAGAGTGTATGCGGCATACATTGAAGAAGCGAAAAGGCCGGTTTGAGCTGAAGGAGTGTATGTAGCATACATTGAAGAAGCGAAAAGGCCGGTTTGAGCTGAAAGAGTGTATGTGGCATACATTGAAGAAGCGAAAAGGCCGGTTTGAGCTGAAGGAGTGTATGTGGCATACATGGAAGAAGCGAAAAGGCCGGTTTGAGCTGAAAGAGTGTATGCGGCATACATGGAAGAAGCGAAAAGGCCGGTTTGAGCTGAAGGAGTGTATGTAGCATACATTGAAGAAGCGAAAAGGCCGGTTTGAGCTGAAGGAGTGTATGCGGCATACATGGAAGAAGCGAAAAGGCCGGTTTGAGCTGAAAGAGTGTATGCGGCATACATTGAAGAAGCGAAAAGGCCGGTTTGAGCTGAAGGAGTGTATGTGGCATACGCTAGAGCATAGGTGAGAACAGCTGAAAACAAAGTAAGGATGCGAGAGGTGAGGCTAGACGATAGCTCACCATTCAGCATCCTTTTTTTGTGGCTTATTCATCGGACGAAGTTGTCGAAGGTAAGGTCGTGCAAGATGTAAGCGAGGAAGAAGATGACGCAAGGGTTCTCGTAATGGTGCTGGATATGAAGCAGCTGCTGGTAATATTTCTCGGCATAGTGAGGGTTGTTGCGCATCTCCAGATTGCTCTTGATGAGCGCATCGATTTTATCGGCAATGTCCACTAATTCCCCTTCATATGTATCGTCCTTCGCATGAACGATGAAATCCGTCAGCTGCGGATGGAACATGTCCGGAAGAGCGGACACAATCTGCTGCGCCACTTGCTCCTCATATTGCTTGAAGGCTTCCTGAACGATCGCCGAGGACTTCTTGATCGGTGAAGCCACATCGCCGCTTACGCCTTCTACGATATCATGCAGAATGGCTTTGCCAAGCAGCCGATACAGATCGATAGTTTCTCTGCCGAAGCGCTCCTTCTCCAGCAAGCCATTGAACAGGGACATGGCCGCCACTCGGAAGGAATGGGTAGCGTCGTTATCCGGTATAAGATTGAAGCTGCCTCCCCACCGCTCGATCAGATCAAGATTGAGGATATGGTCAAGGAACTGGCGTACGCCTTCATTATCTTCCGACGCCTGCAACAGCCACCTGATGGAGGAGTAAGCGGAGGCGGCTAACTCCGTTCGGAGCGATTCATATTTTGTTCGGAAGTAGGGATTGCCGTCCAGCTGGTGTTCTCTCATGCAGAACAGCATCGCATCGAATGAATCGATGGCTTTGACCAGACCGCCAATATAGCTGTCATCTTCCGCATGGACGATGAATTGGGTGAAGTGAGGCCGCAGCGATCGTGATAGCCGGGATACGATATCTCTGCTTACCTCGTTCTCCAGCCTTCGGATATGTCCGACTAATGTCGCTTCTTTCTTCGTCACATGCTTTATGGAGCCTGTCACTGTCTCGTTAAGGTCGTGGAGCAAGGCGCGGCCGATCAGATCAAGCTTGTCCAGCTCGTTGCCGCACACGTTCTCTTCAATTATTCCGATGAGTATGGCAATGGAAGCGCAGCGAAAGCTATGGCTTGCCGCGTTATCCTTGTAGCGTGGGCAATATTCATTCCAGCGGGATACATATTGCATGCCGATTATGGCGCTTGTAAATCTGCTATTATTCATACGGCCTTCCTCCCCATCTTAAAAACGCTATGAACAAAACGATGCTTCATGCTATTATATTATTTATTGTTGCGAACGACTACAGATGCTTCATATTAACGTTTGTATGATAAATCGTATAAAATGATCGCGTTTTGCTGTGGAACAGCTGCATTTGAACGAAAAAACGTACAAAATGCTCGGATTCTAGGACAAATCAGCTGCGTTTGTATGAAAAACCGTACAAAAAATGAAAGTTAACCTTATAGGGACGAATTTTGTATGAATTATCGTATAAATTGGGCTGTAGAGAGGGGGGGATGATGATGAGAAGGTTTGGGCTTGCGTTCAATGACTGGTTCGAAAAATGGATGTTTCTGATCATCCCTTGCTCGCTGGTAGCCGGATTTCTGTCAGCTCCGGTACTCCAGCGATTCGTCGATTGGATACCGTTCCTGTTCGCCTACGTGACATTGACGATGGCGATCGGATGCGGGCTGGGGCAGTTGAGAGAGGTCATGAAGAAGCCAGGCATAATGGGGCTGACATTTCTCATTGCGCATATCGTATCGCCGTTCATCGCTTACTGGATGGGCGTTCTGCTGTTCGGTACGGATTCGCCATATGTGATCGGGCTGGTATTGTTCACGATCATTCCGCTGGGGGTATCGACGGTGCTCTGGGTCGGCATGTCGGGCGGCAGCGTTCCCCTCATACTGGCGATGGTCGTCCTGGATTCCATGCTCAGCCCGCTGGTTGTGCCGGCGGGAATCGCCTTCCTGTTCGATACGGCGGTTGAAGTGGAAGCGGGACCGCTTATGCTGGACTTGACGATACTGATCGTGCTTCCTACGATCGTCGGAATCGCACTCTATGAACTAACCGGCGGGAAAATACAGGCCAAGGTAAAGCCGTATACGGCTCCCGTGTCCAAGCTGTGCTTCGCTGCCGTCGTTACGCTTAATGCATCGGCGATTGCGCCGTACATGCACGAGCTGAAGGGGGATATGCTTACGCTCGTGCCGCTCGTTATCGCGCTGGTCGGCATCTGTTATGCACTCGGCTATTTGCCGGCAAGGATGCTGCGTGTCGATCGCGAACAGCTGGTGACCGTATCGTTCGCGGCGGGGATGCGCAACATTTCGCTGGGTACGGTGCTTGCACTCGGCTACTTCAGTCCATTGGCTGCTGTCCCCGTCGTGCTGTCGATTCTCATTCAGCAGCCGCTGGCAACATTGCATCATTATGTTTTACAAAAACTTCACAATAGGAACACTAGCCAAAGAATGAGCCGAAATGTACGATAGACGTTGTTGCAGGATAAGGGGTGATACACTTGAACAGCTTTCGAACCCGACTAACGGTCATTATTATTGCCATGATCGCTTTGTCCGTTACCGCTTCCGGATTGTTCATGATGAAGACGTTCAAAGAGAATCATATTAATGCGCTGCAGGACAATATGGTGCGCGAGATGCAGTTCATTGCGGCGAAGATGGAGTGGCGTACAGGCGACAGCCAGTCTGTGCTCGACTATTATACGCAAGAAGCTGCCGAGCTCAAGCATTTCACTGAAGCGAGGGTTACGTTCATCCGCAATGACGGTGTCGTCATCGGAGATTCGGATTACGATGCCGGCAAGATGGACAACCATTACGAGAGGGAAGAAGTGCAAGGAGCTATCAAGAACGGTGTAGGCCGCTCCATCCGGAAGAGCGACACGGTCAATCAGAGCATGATGTATGTAGCGATACCGATCGAGCAAATTCCGACGGAGAAGCCGTACATTATTAGACTCGCCGTTACACTGGACGAGGTTGACCGTTCGGTTGCGCGACTGACGATGGTGCTGGCGGGCGGCTTGCTCATTCTGTTCGTCATTGCCGCTCTGATCAGCTATCGCATCGCTCTCAGCATGACCAGACCGCTGGAGCAGATTACGAAGGTAGCGAAGCGGATCAAAAATATGGATTACCGGGCGCGTGTCAAAGTAACGAAGCAGGACGAGATCGGGGAGCTGGGCACGGCGATCAACGCGATGGCGGACAGCTTGCAAGTGCAGATGGGACGCATCAAGCAAAATGAGAGCCAACTGCAAAGCGTCCTTGCCAATATGATTAACGGCGTCGTCATGATCGATGCCAGCGGCACAGTATTGCTGATGAACCGGAGAGCGGAGGAGGTGCTGGGCTTCTCGGCGCGCGAGTTGGTCGGCCGGCACTACTCGGATGCGAAGCAGCAATACGAGCTGTCGCAGATTATTAAAGAAGCGTTCCAGACGAGACAGCATCTGAAGGAAGAGGTTACCTTCTATTATCCCGAGGAACGGCTGCTGGAGTTGAATCTTGTGCCCATCAGCCAAGGCGGACAGGAGTTCAGCGGCATACTGCTCGTGCTTCAGGACGTCTCGGCGATTCGCCGGTTGGAGCGGATGAGAAGCGAATTCGTCGCCAACGTATCGCATGAGCTCAAGACGCCGATTGCCGCTGTCAAAGGCTTCGCGGAGACGCTGCTTGGCGGCGCGGTGAAAGATGAAGAGACGGCCAGCTCTTTCCTGAAAATCATCTATGATGAGAGCGACCGGCTGAACCGTCTGATCGGAGACATACTGGAATTGTCCAAGATCGAATCGCGCCGTGTGCCGCTGCTCTTCTCGCCTGTGGAGCTTGAAGGCTTCGTGGACAAAACATTGACCTTGCTGGAAGCCGAAGCGAACCGGAAAGGGATTCAACTGCATCAAAAAGTGGAGTCCGGCCTGTTCGTAGAAGCGGACGAAGATCGGCTAAGGCAAATCATCATGAATCTGCTGTCCAACGGCATCAATTATACGATGGAGGGCGGGCGCGTATCGATCGATATTCATGCGCTCAACGACGACCTGATCCGGATGAAAATATCCGATACCGGAATCGGCATCCCGAAGAAGGACCTGCCGCGCATCTTCGAGCGCTTCTATCGGGTGGATAAGGCGCGCTCACGCAGCTCAGGCGGAACGGGTCTTGGCTTGTCCATCGTGAAGCATCTGGTAGAGCTGCACAAAGGAACGATTACCGTAGAGAGTACAGTTGGCGTAGGTACGACCTTTACGATTGATTTACCGGTCATTCAGTAGACTGTAACGATCGGCCAGCTTCATCCGGAATGTGGAATTGGGGACTGGCATTAAAAAGGTTTACCTATTCTTCATGAATCCATGGTAAACTATTGTTGGCTTTACTTATAGAAACCGCGAGAGGCTATTCGTACGAATTGCCTCTTATCAGTTGGAGGTCATCATGTCGCATAAAATTTTAGTCGTTGAAGATGAGCCCACATTAGCGAGACTGCTATCCTACAATCTTAGCCAGGAAGGCTACGAGACGACCGTCATTGATCACGGCGGAGAAGGGCTGCAGGCTGCATTGCAGCGCAACTTCGACCTGATCGTTTTGGATATTATGCTGCCCGGCATGAACGGATTTGAAGTGTTGAACCGGCTGCGCCAGAACGGGGTGCGCACACCGGTGATTATTCTGACGGCTCGCAATGCGGAAGAGGAGGTCGTGCAGGGATTGAAGCACGGCGCCGATGACTACATTACGAAGCCGTTCGGCGTTGCGGAGCTGCTGGCTCGCGTGTCGGCCGTGCTGCGACGCACCCAGCAGGATGAGGCGGAGCCTGTCGTGACGAACGAGAAGGTCATTACGGCGGGAGAATTATCCATCTATCCGGAGAAATACGAGGTGATCGTCCACGGCGAACCGATTCCGCTGCGGCCGAAGGAGTTCGAGGTGCTGCTGTATCTGGTGCAGCGTCCAGGCATGGTCATTACCCGCGACGATCTGATGAATGTCGTGTGGGGATTCGATTACATCGGAGGACAGCGTACGGTCGATGTGCATGTCAGCTCATTGCGCAAGAAGCTGGAGCTCGGCCAGCAGTCCGTTCAGATTGAATCCATCCGAGGCGTCGGCTACAAGCTCGTGATGCCGAAGAAGCTCTCAAGTCCGAAGTGACGGACTTGAGAGCTTCTTTTATTTGGGCTGCCAGGACAGCATTTTGCGCTGGAACTGCTTGGGCGAGCAGTCGTTGTATTTTTTGAACATCTTGTAGAAGTGGGCCATATTCGGCATGCCAATCTCTTCGCCGACCTGCGAGATGCTGAGATCCTTCGTCAGCAGTATGCGTTCCGCCCACTTCACCTTCCGGTAGTTGACATATTCCGTGAAGGACATGCCGATCGCCTTCTTGAAGTACTTGACGAAATAATAATAGCTCATATTGGCGATGCGGCACACTTCCTCCACCTGGATACGATCTGTCAAATGATTCTCCACATAGTCCAGCACGGGCTTCAAGCGAACGGTATCGAAGCTGTCCTGCTCCATCAGAACCTTGCGGTGGTCGTTGCGAAGCAGAATCAGCAGAATTTGCTTGATCAGAATGCTGACCGCGAGCTCGTAGCCCCTCTCCTTGTGCGTAGCCTCGTTCAAAATCTGCTGCATGCATGCGGCGGTCCCGCGCCGCGCCTCCTCGTTGTCCCGATAGATGTAATTCGCCTTGCTGAGCGGCGTATGGGTCTCCGAGAAGTAGCGCATATAAGGGATGGAGCCATGATCGAAGAACTGCTCCAGATCGAACTGAAGCACAATATAATCCAGCTCGTTAAAGCTGCGGTCGCGATGCAGCTCATGCGCCCCGACGATGACGATGTCGCCCGGCTTAAGCAGGAACACTTCGTCCATCAGGCAGAGCTCCAGCTTGCCATGCAGCACGAGCAGCAGTTCCAGCTGCTTGTGATAATGCCAATGAATATAGTCGGACTGATTGCGTCTCGAGCGAAATGTGCGCAGAGACAATAGCGGATTCTCGTAGCGCACCTTCTCGTTGTAAGCTTCCATTCCTGCTTCCCTCCATCCAAGCCCATTACTTCAATCCGTGTATTCGCTTGAATTGATCCGGGCTCATCCCCTCCAGGCGCTTGAAGACGGAGCTGTAGTAGCTGGCAGACTCGAAGCCGACGCGTTCTGCCACCTCGTACAGCCGAATGCCGCCCTCACGGAACATCAATTCCTTGCTCCGGTTAATTCGTTCCCGGTTCATATATTCCATCGGCCGCATATGAAGCGCCCGCTTGAACAACTGGCACAAGTATTGCGGCGTGACCGCGATATGGTCAGCCAGCTCCTTGATCGTGACCGGCTGGTCATAGTGACGTTCCATATATTGCAATACGGGTCTAAGCTTCGCGTAACCCCATTCCGCCGCCTGAGAGCCGGGGCCGGTCGTCTTCAACAACTCCAGCAGCAGCGTGTAGAGGAGCTGGGAATAGTCGATCCCGCCATAGTCCTTGCCGGCTTGCGTCATATTATAGATATCGCCGATTAGCGAGGCAATCCGTTCCGGCTCCGACACATGATGAATGCCTGTGCCTGCCAGACCTGCCCGCTGCAGCAGCGGAGAAGCGAGACTGCCCCGGAAGCTGATCCAATAGACGTCCCAATCCCCTTCTACAGCGAAGTACGCATGGGGCTCGTGCGGATAGAGGCAGAATCCTTGGCCGGGTGAGATCGTCCATTCCCTGTCTCCAGCCTGAAGCTTGCCCCTTCCGGATACGGTCTGCAGCCATTGATAATCGGGATGGCCGTTCTCCCGATACGTGGTCTCTTGATGGTCCCAGTGACCGACGCTGACCAGATAGACGGGCAAGCGCTCGTCCAATTCCGTCAATGTGGGAAATGCTCTGAAATCCAAGCGCACTTGCCCCTTTCTTTGCGGCTGCCCGGTTGTCTCGACAAGATGGTTTCATTATAGCATAATCCGCTCCTTCACATTTTAACATTGCGTTTACATTGCGTTGCCACTGGGATGATTCTTAGGTCCTATAGTAACAATTAGATAGGAATGGAAAATCAATTGGAAGGGTGTGGGCTGGTGGCTGCAACGATTGTGGAGAGAGCAAGGGAGCAGAGTTCGATCGATGCGGCAGCTCGGGACACGATAGCGACGACATCCATGAACGGGAGACTGCGGGAGCATGTGCAAGAGGTTCCTGCAGTCCCTGCCGAACTGACCTGCAGAGAAGCCATTGCTGTATTTCGCCGGAACGGACATAGCGAGTGTATTGTTATAGCCGACGAACGACGAAGACCGATCGGTATGTTGATGAGAAATAAATTTTACTTGAAGCTGGGCCACCGGTTCAGCGCGGATCTCTATTATGAGAAGCCGGTTACGCATCTGGCGGATGCTTCCCCCCTTGTCGTGGATGCGTCCATGCCGCCACAAGCCGTCATTGACATGGCGCTGAGCAGGAGCGACGACACGATCTACGATTGCGTTATCGTCACCCATGGGGAGAGGGTGGTTGGAGCGCTCACGATGTCCCATATGCTTAAGCTGTCGCAGGAGCTTCAGCAAGAGGCGATGGAAGAGCAGATGCGCGTCGTTGCTTCTGTGGTTACCCGAATGAACGAGATTGAGCAAGGCATCAGCAGCGTGCAGCATTCCAGTGTGCAAGGCGAAGAAGCGTCCGTCGAGATGGTGGACTTGACTCTCTCGGGCAAGAACGGGCTGGACAAGATGACGGAAGCATTCCGCCAGATGGCAGCCAGCTCCGTCCTGCAAGAGGCGAACATGAAGGAGCTGATGAGCGAAGTGGGCTCCATCAGCGGCGTATCGCGGCTAATCAAGGATCTGGCGGAGCAGAGCAATCTGCTGGCGATCAACGCTTCTATTGAGGCAGCGCGCGCCGGCGAGCACGGCAAGGGCTTCGCTGTCGTGGCAAGCGAGGTGATGAAGCTGGCGAGCGAGACGAAGCGGTCGGCGACGGCCATTACCTCAACGACGGAAGCGATTGTAAAGGCGATTGGAGAAACGGCGCAGATCGTGGAGCAGGGCAGAGAAATAACCGCGAGCAGTGAGGCGCATGTGCGGGATACGGAGCATATTTTCAACGGATTGTTCAAGGCGGCGGCCGGCAATCGGAGCGGACAGAAGGAGATCAGAGAGCTGTCGGACCGTGCCCATCGCCATTCCTGTCATGTAGCGGAGGAGATGGAGGGGCTCTATCGTTCCTATCGGCAAGGATTGCAAATCGATGATCGCATATAGCATTTTTTTAACACGGAATTTACAAAACAAGAATACGGCATTAACAATCAGTCAGTAATATAGGGAATGTAAGAACGAGCCAAACAGATACTTTCTATGAGGAGTGGTAGAGTTGACTAAGAGCAAGACTATCAAGGGGATCATTATGACGGCAATGGCGGCAATGCTGGTATTCACGGCGGCGTGCGGCAACAATGGAGGCAACGAAGGTTCCGCGGGCAACGGCGGCGGCAACAACACAGCGACGAACGCACCAGCGACAGAGAAACCGGCTGAAAACACAGACAAAAAGCTGAGCGGCGAAATCAAGGTGGACGGTTCCAGCACGGTATTCCCGCTTACGGAAGCGGCAGCGGAAGAATTCAGAGCAGTACAGCCTGACGTTCGCGTACCTGTAGGCGTGTCCGGCACAGGCGGCGGCTTCAAGCAATTCTGCGCAGGCGAGATCGCGATCTCCGATGCGTCCCGTCCGATTAAAGACAGCGAAGCGGAGACTTGCAAAGCCAACGGCATCGAGTTCACAGAGCTGTCTGTCGCATTCGACGGCTTGTCCGTTGTCGTAAGCAAGGAGAACGACTTCATCGATCACCTGACGGTTGAAGAACTGAACAAAATCTTCAAAACAGGCAGCACGGTAATGAAGTGGAGCGATGTTCGCGACGGATGGCCTGCAGAAGAGATCGTGATGTTCTCGCCAGGCGCCGATTCCGGCACATACGACTACTTCAATGAAGCGATTCTGGACAAAGAAGGCATCCGCAACGACAACATCTCCTTCAGCGAAGACGACAACACGCTGGTTGTCGGAATCTCCGGCAGCAAGTACGGCATCGGCTACTTTGGTTATGCCTACTACGAAGAGAATCAAGACAAATTGAAGGTTGTTCCGATCGATGGCGGCACTGGCGCGATCGCACCGTCTTACGATACGATCAAAGACGGCTCTTATTCTCCGCTGTCCCGTCCGTTGTTCATCTATGTGAGCAACAAGGAACTTGAGCGTCCTGAAGTGAGCGAGTTCGTCAACTTCTATATTAACAACATCGGCTCCATGGCGGGCGAAGTGGGCTACGTTGCGCTTCCTGACGAGCAATATGCCGAGCAAGCTGCAAAACTGAAATAATTCATGTAAAACTTTCCGAGAAAGCCGGGTGAGAAATGTGATGTCTCGTGGGACATCACATTTTTCTCGCCGGATATGTTAACGAATTGTAAATGTAAGAGGGAGGATGCTGTATGCCGCGCAATGCATTATCAACGAGCGACAAGGCGCAAGTCATACCTGCAACATCATTCAAAAACAGCCGCAAGAGCATCATGAATGCGGTAATGCCGGTCCTGCTGTTTCTATGTGCGATCGTGTCCGTGATGACTACGATAGGTATCGTCGTAACTCTTGCTACGGAAACCTACCAATTCTTCAAGAAAATTCCGATATTCGATTTCCTGTTCGGGACGACCTGGTCGCCGCTTATTCCTCCGAAGAGCTTCGGCATATTGCCGCTGCTGGGAGGTACGCTTCTCATTACAGTCATCGCTTGTCTCGTTGCGGTTCCGCTGGGACTGGCAAGTGCGATCTACTTGTCGGAGTACGCGCCCAAGGGCGTGCGCAAGATCGTCAAGCCGGTGCTGGAAGTGCTTGCCGGCGTGCCGACGATCGTCTACGGTTACTTCGCGCTTAGCATCGTAACCCCGATCATTCAACAGATTTTTAGCGGAACTGGCATCTTCAACGCACTGAGTGCGGGCATCGTCGTCGGCATTATGATAATCCCGATGGTCAGCTCATTGAGTGAGGATGCGATGTCCGCTGTACCGAGATCGCTGCGCGACGGAGCTTATGCGCTGGGCGCAACGAAGTTCGAGGTGGCGCTGAAGATCGTTGTGCCTGCCGCCTTCTCCGGTATTGTGGCTTCCGCTGTATTGGCCTTCTCGCGGGCAATCGGCGAGACGATGATCGTGACGCTGGCTGCCGGCTCCACGCCTAATCTGACGTTGAACCCGCTGGAGAGCATCCAGACGATGACGGCCTACATCGTTCAAGTCAGCCTTGGCGATACGCCGCACGGCACGGTGGAATACGGCTCGATCTTTGCAGTGGGTATGACCTTGTTCGTCATTACCTTCCTGCTTAATATTCTTGCCCAGTATGTAGCAAGACGATTCAGGGAGGAATACTGATATGTCCATCTTTCAAGACGCGAACCGGAAGCAGATCGCGAATCGGCGTACGATCGACTTCGTGCTTCATATATTATTCGTCATCGCGACATCGATAGGTGTAATCGCACTGTGCGTCCTGTTGATCGATATCATCATCGACGGCCTGGCGCGCCTTCAACCGCAGCTGTTCACGGAATTCCCTTCCCGGAAAGCCGACAACTCCGGCATGAAGTCGGCGATCGTCGGCACGATATACATGCTGATGATTATGGCGCCTGTATCCTTCATATTCGGCGTAGGCGCAGCGATCTATCTGGAGGAATACGCGAAGAAGAACTGGCTGACTCGACTCATTCAGCTGAATATCAGCACGCTCGCGGGCGTTCCATCCATTGTATACGGCATACTCGGCCTCGCGCTGTTCGTCAGGCTGCTGTCGCTGGAGAAAAGCTTGCTTGCAGGTGCGCTCACGATGACGCTGCTCGTACTGCCGATCATTATCGTCTCCGCGCAAGAAGCGATACGCGCGGTTCCGAAGTCCAGGCGCGACGCTTCGTTCGCACTGGGCGCCACGAAGTGGCAGACGGTATCCCGTTCGGTGATGCCATCCGCGCTGCCTGGCGTATTGACGGGCGTCATTCTGGCGATGTCCCGCGCAATCGGCGAGACGGCGCCGCTGGTCATGATCGGCGCCTTGACGTATGTAGCCTTTCTGCCCGAGAGCATCATGGATTCCTTCTCCGTCATACCGATTCAGGTATACAACTGGCTGTCGAAGCCTCAGCCGGAGTTCAAGGAGCTTGCAGCAAGCGGCATTATCGTCCTGATGGCTCTGCTCTTGCTTATGAACTTCTCGGCGATTCTGCTGCGCAACAAGTATCAGAAAAATGTGTAATGACGACTTTCGTGGAGGGAAAGCAATGCGAACATTAATCGATATACAAAAACTGAATTTATTCTATGGTGAATTCCATGCGCTAAAAAATGTCTCGCTTACGATACCGGAAAAAGCCATTACGGCGTTCATCGGACCGTCCGGCTGCGGCAAGTCAACCTTGCTCCGTACATTGAACCGGATGAACGACATGATTCCCGGCACGCGTATCGAGGGCGGACTATCAATCGGCGGGACAGAGATCTATTCCAACGAAGTGGACGTCGAGACGCTGCGCAAGAAGGTCGGCATGGTGTTCCAGCAGCCTAACCCGTTCCCCAAGTCGATCTATGACAATATCGCCTACGGACCGCGTCTGCACGGCACCAACAGCAAGAAAGAGCTGGATGAGATCGTGGAGAGAAGTCTTCGTCAAGCGGCGCTGTGGGATGAAGTGAAGGATCATTTGAAGCGTTCTGCGCTGTCGATCTCCGGCGGTCAGCAGCAGCGGCTCTGTATCGCACGAGCGCTTGCGGTCAATCCCGACATTCTGCTGATGGACGAAGCGACGTCTGCGCTTGATCCCATCTCCACGCTGAAGATCGAGGAGCTGGCGCAAGAGCTGAAGTCGGAATATACGATCGTCATGGTTACGCACAACATGCATCAGGCGGCCCGCGTATCGAACCAGACGGTATTCTTCCTGAACGGCGAAGTGGTGGAGTATTCCGATACAGAGAAGCTGTTCTCCAATCCGACCGATCAACGGACGGAAGATTATATTAGCGGCCGCTTCGGCTAATACACGATAGGAGGAACAAAGGGTATGATGGCAACGCGCAAAGAGTTCGATCTCGGGCTGGAGCAGCTTCACAATCTGCTGGTCGAGATGGGAGCGTTCGTGAAGAAGGCTTTGGACGATTCGGTGGAGGCATTGAAGAATGTTGACGTAGAAGCCGCCCAGGCGGTCATTGACAAGGATATCGAGCTGAACAGCATGGAAGAAGATGTGATGGAGCTGGGCTCCAAGCTTATTGCCACCCAGCAGCCTGTAGCCAAGGATCTGCGACGCATTCTGTCCGCCTTCCGGATAGCGAGCGATCTGGAGCGCATGGGCGACCTGTCCGTCGATATTGCGAAGGTGGTGCTGCGGCTTGACGGCCAGGAATTGATCAAGCCGCTGATCGACCTTCCGCGAATGGCGGAAATTATCGGAACGATGACCGACGAATCGATTCAGTCCTTCGTGCAGGAGAATGTGGATCTCGCCTACAAGATGGCGAAGGACGACGATCAGGTCGATATGCTGTACGGGCAGATTACGCGCGAGCTGTCGCTGATGATGATGGAGAATCCCCGCAATATCGCCCAAGCGTCGCTGCTTAGCTTCGTAGGGCGCTACATGGAGCGATTCGGGGATCATGCGACGAATATCGGCGAAAGTGTCGTATACCTCGTGACTGGAACCCGTCCCGACCTGAATATGTAGACCTGCGACCGCAGAGGCAGAACGATATGCTGACGCGGTCCTTTTTATGTCGGAATTAGTCGTATTTTACCGAAATTTAACGAATCTCAGTAGTTCATTTCACATATATCGGTTAATATTGGTATAGGTACATAGTAACGTGATTACGAATGAGGAGTTCGTTATGGGAGCAGTAGGGAGCGGATTATGGAACAGGGAGCTCATGCATACGGCTGATCGGCACTGGATCGGCGGTTTTGCGACTCTATATTTGCAGCTGCGGAAGCCGAACGAGCATACGGGGAAGGCGCTTCAAGTCTGGGAACGTGAAACGGATGGATTGTTCTGGAAGCAGCAGATAGGGGAAGAATGCTACTATTTTGTAAGAAGCGCCCAGGGTGATCGAACGATGCAAGCCATCGTTCAAGAAGCGGCAAGCCGTCTTATGCGGGGGCTGGGCGACATAGCCGGCTTGCGGGATGAAGATGGAGAAGGCCGCTTCCGTATAGGGACGGCTTGCTCCGCAAGTCCGTCTCCGGAATTGACAATGGAAGCGGTGCTCCATGGGATGATCATGGAAGCCAGAGCGCAGGCGGCGGCGTCTTCGCCAGTTGAAGAAGAGAAGCGGAGAGGGAGCATGGTTATGCTGGAGAGAGGCTTCACCATCGGCCGCCTTGCTTCGCCCATTCCGGAATTCCAGCCCCATGCTCGCGTGTCGGATATCGCCCAGCTGTTCCATACGCGCCCGCGCGAGCAAGGAGCGGCAATTGTCAGCGAAGGCACGCCGCTCGGGCTGATCATGAAGGAGAAGCTGCATCAGCTGCTGGCGGGACAGTTCGGCTTGCCGCTCTATTACAACAGGCCGGTTGAGAAAATTATGGAAAGCCAGCCGCTGGTCGTAGATGAAGGGATGCCGGTGGAAGAGGTGTCCCAACTGGCGATGTCGCGCGAATACTCCGATCTGTACGACGTGGTGCTCATTACTAGAGAAGAACGGCTCATCGGGGCGGCATCCATAAGGGCGATTCTGGAGAGCATTACGGCGCTGAGGACCGAGGTGGCCCGTACGGCCAATCCGCTTACCGGACTGCCCGGCAATGCCAGCATTCATGCGGAACTGGCGGGAAGAATGGCAGAGAAGCGACCGTTCGCCATCATCTATGCGGATCTGGATTATTTCAAGTGGTTCAACGATTGCTTCGGATTCGGCTTGGGCGACGAGTTGATTCGTTACCTGGCCGGTCTGCTTAACGATGCCATATCCCGCTACGGAGAAGAGAGCGGGTTCATCGGCCATATCGGCGGAGACGACTTCATCGCGATGCTGTCTCCCGAATCAGCGGATCGAATGTGCGAGGAATTGATTGAACGATTCGATAATGGAGTGAAAGCCTTCTATGGCGGCGTTCAGATCGCTGGAGTAGAAGACAGGAACGGCAATACAGTGAATCAGGAGGGCGTTACCCTGTCCTTGTCGGTACTGTACTGCACCCATGAGTTCTCCCAGCCGCTGGAGGACATAGCCAAGTACGCTGCCAAGCTGAAGAAGCGGGCCAAGCTCGTGAAGGGAAGCGTATACGTCACGGAGCAACTATCCCGGATGGGACATGCACATGGAGAGGAACGAGTGGCACCATGAGAGGGCAATGGTTAGGAAAGGAAGACAAGCTGATGGAATACGAGCCGGTACGTTACTGCGGCATGATTTATCTATCATGGACATGGCAGGATCATGAGGCTGCCTCCGCCTCCGATGTCCGCTTGCTTGGAAGGCTGTGGCGCGCATATGCGGCCGAGAAGGTCGAGCAAGTATTGCGCATGTCGCTGCTGACGTCCACTCCCCAATGGATGAACGACGATCTGTTCGTGTCGATCGATCTTCCTCCAGGGAACAAGGGCGAACTGGAGGAATGGATGCTTGAGCATACGTACGGCATGATGCGCCATTGGGAGAGCGAATTCCATCAATATGCTTCGAGCATGACGGACACGGCACACAGAGGCAAACTGCTCGTAGGCATATCCGTCGTCGCCAAGGATGCGTCGTTGGGGAAATTGAATCTGTGGTATGAGGCGTCTAAAGCGGCTATTCTGCACGGACAGTCTCCGGGCTCGATGGAGCACAGCTTGAGGAGGAAAGCATTCCACAGGCTGCTGACACAGCAGGACGGTCTATACCCCGTCTATCAGCCCATCGTCTCGTTGTCGGGCGGGCTCATATTCGGGTATGAAGCGTTGACGCGGCTGAATGACCGCAGCTGGTTCGACGGCCCGCTGCCCCTGTTCCACTTCGCGGATGCGGAAGGGCAGCTGTATGCGCTGGAGAGGATCGCAAGGGAGCGGGCAATCGGCGGCTGCTTCGGTCTCGCGCGCAGGCAGAAGCTGTTCATTAACGTCAATGCGCAAATTATGGAATCTCCAGAATTTCTGCCGGGACAGACGATGAGCTTGCTGGAGGAGCAGCAGCTTGATCCGCAGCATGTCGTATTCGAAATAACAGAACGAAGCGCCATCAGGGACTTCAACGCCTTCAAGCGCGTCATGGAGCATTATCGCAATCAAGGCTACCAGATCGCCATTGACGACGTGGGCGCCGGGTATTCCTCACTGCAATCCATCGTTGAGCTGAGGCCGGATTACTTGAAGGTGGACCGGTCCATTATCCATAACGTGCACGAAGATGAGATGAAGCGCCATATCCTTCAGACGCTGCAGGACATTGCCTGCAAGATGGGCGTCTCCGTCATTGCCGAAGGCATCGAGCAGGAAGCGGAGCTTCAGTTGCTGAGAGAGGTTGGCGTTCATTATGCACAGGGGTATTTGCTGGGAAGGCCGCGGCCTTTTTTCAATTAACAGGTGTAACAGGCTTTTCTCGGGCGACGATGCTGGGGAAGAGCCTGTTTTGTGTTATGATAGAAAGCGTAGGTCAGGTAAGGAAAGGGGCTGCACAAGCTAATGGATAAATGGATGTTGATTGACGGCAATAGCATTGCCTACCGGGCTTTCTTCGCAATGCCGCCGCTTACGAATTCAGCAGGATTACATACAAATGCCATATTCGGATTTACTACTATGCTGCTCAAGCTGTTGGAAGAGCATAAACCGACTCATGTGCTGGTAGCGTTCGATGCGGGCAAGGTAACCTTCCGGCACGAAAGCTACAGCGAGTACAAGGGAGGCCGTCAGAAGACGCCGCCTGAGCTGTCGGAGCAATTCCCCGTGCTGAAGGATCTGATCGATGCATTCGGCATTCAGCAGTATGAGCTGAACGGGTACGAGGCGGACGACATCATCGGCACGCTGACGAAGCAAGCGGACGAGCAAGGGGCGGAGGCCGTCGTCGTGACGGGAGACAAGGACTTGCTGCAGCTGGCTTCGGATCGCGTCACGGTCGCCGTCACGCGCAAGGGCGTCAGCGAAGTGGAGCTGTATACGCCTGCATTCATCGATGAGAAGTATGGGCTTAAGCCGTTGCAGATTATTGATCTGAAGGGATTAATGGGCGATGCGTCCGACAATATTCCCGGCGTGCCCGGGGTGGGGGAGAAGACGGCGCTGAAGCTGCTTCACGAGCATGGGTCCGTGGAGAATGTGCTTGCCAATCTGGACAAGCTCAAGGGCAAGCTGAAGGAGCGGCTGGAGACGCATGCCGGCGACGCTGAATTGAGCAAGAAGCTGGCGACGATCTACCGCGAGGTGCCGGTTGAACGCAGCGGGGAGGATATTCGCTACAGCGGCTATGATGCCGCTGCGCTGGGAGAAGCGTTCCGCAAGCTGGAGTTCAAGTCGCTGAGCGAGCGGCTGGATCTGCAAGCTGAAGGCGGAGCATCGGCCTCGGAGGCGAAGGCCGCCGCAGACGAGCTGACTGTGAAGGCGATCGAGGCCGGAGGCGGCGACAAGGAGCTGGCAGAGCTGCTGGAACGGCTGCGGTCAGGCGCAGAACACGGCCTGTATATTGAAGCGGTTGGGGACAATCCGCATCATGCCGAGCTGCTGGGCATGGCCGTCGCGCTGGAGGACGCCGTGTATGTCCTGAGTATGGACGCTGTAAAGGGAGATTCGGCAGAGTCGTTCCGCGAGTGGCTGGCGGAAGAATCGGCAGGAAAATCCGGCTACGATATGCACAAGGCTGAGCTTGCGCTTCATTGGGCGGGCTTGAAACTGGGAGGCGCAGCGTTCGATGTGCAGCTGGCCGCTTATCTGCTGGACCCCACGGAGGGCTCGCAGCCGCTCTCCGGCATATGCGAGCGGCAAGGCGTAGCCGGCCCTTCGTCCGATGAGACGGTATACGGCAAGGGCGCCAAGTTCAAGGTGCCGGACGACGAGACGCTGCACCGTCACCTGGCCTTGAAGGCCGATGCCGTGCGCAGGCTGCAGCCTGTTCTGACCGCGGAGCTGGAGCGGACGAATATGAAGGAGCTGTACATCGATCTGGAACAGCCGTTATCCCGCATTCTTGCAGGGATGGAGCTGCAGGGCATTCAGGTGGAGAAGGGAGAGCTGGAGCGTCTCGGCGCGGAGCTGGAGGATACGCTGACGACGACGATCAGCGAGATCTACCGGCTGGCCGGTACGGAGTTCAAGATCAACTCGCCGAAGCAGCTGGGCGAGGTGCTGTTCGAACGGCTGGGGCTGAAGGCGACAAAGAAGACGAAGACCGGTTATTCCACAGATGCGGAAGTGCTGGAAGGGTTGGCGAAGGAACACGAGATTATCCCTTACATTCTTCACTACCGCCAGCTGGCGAAGCTGCAGTCGACTTATGTAGAGGGGCTGCTGAAGGAGGTCCGTGAAGAGACGGGCAAGATCCATACGTATTACCGCCAGACGATCGCGGCGACGGGGCGGCTCAGCAGCCAGTTCCCGAACCTGCAGAACATTCCGATCCGGCTGGAGGAAGGACGGAAGATCCGCAAGGCGTTCCTGCCGTCGGAGCCGGGCTGGAGCATTCTGGCTGCGGACTACTCGCAGATCGAGCTGCGTGTGCTGGCGCACATATCCGGCGACGAGCGGCTGAAGGAAGCGTTCCTCCACGACATGGATATTCATACAAAGACAGCGATGGACGTCTTCGGCGTAGCCGCCGATGCGGTGGATGCCAATATGCGCCGTTCCGCCAAGGCGGTCAACTTCGGCATCGTCTACGGCATCAGCGCCTTCGGCTTGTCCCGGAATCTGGACATTACGCCGACGGAAGCGGGCCGGTTCATCGATCAGTACTTCGCCGTCTTCCAGGGCGTGCGCAAGTTCATGGATGAGATCGTCGTCCAGGCGAAGCTGGACGGCTATGTGACGACGCTGCTGGAGCGGAGGCGCTATCTGCCGGAGATCAAATCGTCGAACTTCAATCTGCGCTCCTTCGCGGAGCGTACAGCGATGAATACGCCGATTCAAGGAAGCGCGGCGGACATTATCAAGCTGGCGATGGTGCAGATGGACAAGGCGCTGAAGGAGCGGGGGCTGCGCAGCCGCATGCTGCTGCAGGTGCACGATGAATTGGTATTCGAGGTTCCGGCGGACGAGCTGGATACGATGAAGAAGCTCCTTCCAGAGGTGATGTCCGCGGCCATCAAGCTGGATGTGCCGCTTAAAGCGGATGTCAGCTTCGGAGATAATTGGTATGAGGCGAAATAAACTTGTCACAAGCTTCGCAGCCCCTTTTGCAGTATAATGATGCAAGAGGTGAGGAGACATGCC
Organism: Paenibacillus sp. J5C2022; assembly: GCF_025567625.1. Lineage (GTDB taxonomy): Bacteria > Bacillota > Bacilli > Paenibacillales > Paenibacillaceae > Pristimantibacillus. Next base: position 126,040 of record NZ_JAOQJC010000020.1, read on the forward strand.
AGAACTGCCAGAGGTAGAGACTGTCAGAAGAACATTGAACGAGCAAGTCGCCGGCCGGACGATTCGCACGGTTACGGTCAAGCTTCCGCGCATTATACAGCGTCCCGCGGAGCCTGAGCAATTCCAGGACGCGCTGGCGGGACGTACGATACAGAAGGTTGAACGGAGAGGCAAGTTCCTGCGCATCGTGCTGGACGGGCTGGTGCTCGTCTCGCATCTGCGCATGGAGGGACGTTACGGGGTGTTCCCGTCGGAGGAGCCTCCCGAGCTTCATACGCATGTGCTGTTCCATCTGGACGACGGGACGGACTTGCGTTACAAGGATGTCAGACAATTCGGCACGATGCACCTGTTCCTGCCCGGCGAGGAGTTCCGTCAGGCGCCGCTGGCGAAGCTGGGCATCGAGCCGCTGGGACCCGACTTCACGCTGCAGGCGCTGCGCGACAGGGTCGGCAAGCGTACTTCGCGCATTAAGCCGCTGCTGCTGAACCAGGAGCTGATTGTCGGACTGGGCAATATCTATGTCGACGAAGCGCTGTTCCAGGCGCGCATCCATCCGGAGAGAACGCCCGACACCCTGAAGCCTGCAGAGTGGAAGAGGCTGCATGAAGCGATTCGCACGACGCTGTCTTCAGCGGTTGAGGCAGGCGGTTCATCCATCAAGTCGTATGTGAATGGACAAGGCGAGATGGGGATGTTCCAGCAGCAGTTGCTCGTATACGGCCGCAAGGATGAAGCTTGCTCCGTATGCGGCAAGCCGATCGTGAAGTTTGTCGTCGGCGGCAGGGGAACGCATATATGCCCGCGCTGTCAGCCGATGAAGCGATGAGATTCACTTCAGCCCATCTCCCGCATATGATGAAGTTATCACCTTGAGGCTTCGTCTAGCGGGGAGGGACCTGGACTTTGGAATGGATTGCTCACTTGTTGTCAGTGCTTGTGCTTGCGCTTGCTGTCAGTCTGGACGGCTTCGGCGTCGGCGTGACTTATGGACTTAGACGGATTCGGATTCCGTTCGTATCCGTGCTGATTATCGCATGCTGTTCGGGCTTTATAATATGGCTGTCGATGGGAGCCGGCGAATGGCTGCGGGGCTACGTCTCCGAGATCGCGGCCAAGGCTATCGGCGCAGCGATCCTGATCGGGATCGGCTGCTGGGCGCTTATTCAATTGGGACGCAGCAGAGGCTTGCACGAAGAAGATAGCGATGTCGGAAGTTCGCTTAGTTCGGTTGACGCTCGGTCGCTTGATTCTGAGAACAGAGGAGAAGGCCTTAGACGGCCCGCGGCAACCGTATTGTCGGTGGAGCTGAAGCGTCTCGGCCTTGTTATCCAGATATTGCGCTCGCCGCAAGCGGCAGACGTCGACCGCTCCGGCATTATATCGCCATCCGAGGCTGTAATGCTAGGCGTCGCCTTGTCGCTGGATGCTCTTGGCGCCGGACTAGGCGCAGCATTGCTGGGGCTGCCGCCAATCATGACGGCTATCGTCATTGCCTGCTCCAGTGCTCTGTTCCTGATGGCGGGCACTTGGCTCGGCATACGCTTCGCGGCGAGAAGAGGCATGCAGGCATTAAGTGTCGTACCGGGAATATTATTAATACTGATGGGCATTATGAAGCTGTTGTAAGAAGGTGGTGATGGGATGATCATAGGATTGACCGGCGGGATTGCCAGCGGCAAGAGCACGGTTGCCCGTATGCTAACGGAGCACGGCGCGGCGCTGGTGGATGCCGATCAGGTCGCCAGAGAGGTCGTGTTGCCCGGCGAACCCGCGCTGGAGGCAATCGCCTCCGCATTCGGACAAGCTGTCCTCCACGAAGACGGTTCTTTGAACAGGGAAGCGTTGGGGGCCATCGTGTTCCATGACAAGGAACAACTGACGCGGCTTGAAGCGATTACGCATCCCGCAATTCGCAAGGCTATGGCCGAGCGTATACAGCAGTACGCGACGGAGGACCCCGAACGGCTTATAGTAGCGGACATACCGCTGCTTTACGAGACGAACGCGGAGAGGCGGTATGAAGGGGTTATGGTGGTCTATGTTCCGGCTTCCATGCAAGTAGAGCGTCTCATGCAGCGCAACGGTTTGCCGCGCGAGGAAGCGGAGCGGAGAGTGTCGCTCCAGATGGACATCGAGGAGAAGCGAAGACGGGCAGACTGGGTCATCGACAATACCGGCTCTCAGGAGCAGACGGAGGCTCAGATCATTTCTTTTTTGGACAATAAGGATAGGACATCATGAGAATGCGTATGAAGAAACGATATTTACTCTTGGCGATAATCGCCATAGTGGGCTTGCTGTTCCTGAAGGCGGACTGGCTGGCCAAGTGGATGTATCCGATTCATTATAAGGATGACATACGGGCGAGTGCTTCCAGCTACGGAGTGGAGCCCCATCTCGTGGCGGCCATTATTCGAGCGGAATCTAACTACTCGACAGGCAGACAATCCAGCAAAGGGGCGCTGGGGCTAATGCAACTTATGCCGAATACGGCGAATTGGGTTGTGGAGCGTGCGGGCTTCCAAGCTGTAGACGAAGAGATGCTCTTGCATCGGGCGGATGTCAGCATAGAAGTAGGCACATGGTATTTGAAGTCGCTTCACGATCAATTCGACGGCAATGCGATTGCGGCGGTAGCTGCCTACAATGCGGGTCCGGGACATGTGCGGAAGTGGCTTGATTCCGGCACCTGGGACGGCCAGATGAAGAGTGTGAAGTCCGTCCCGTTCGGGGAGACGCGGCACTATGTACAACGGGTATTTTATTACTATAATAAGTACAAGGACTTGTATCCGAGCTTCTAATTGGACAAGATAACATATAGCAGTTGCTCACGGAACATGAACGAAGCCTTGGAGGGCTTGCCGCTTCATGGACAAGCCGCTCTCAAGGCTTTTGTTATTCATACAAGCTTAATGAATCATTATTTTTGGCCAGCCAGGGATTGCTCGGCAATTTGAACCAGGCGACGGGTAATGTAACCACCGAGGGAGCCTGCGTCTCTTGTTGCCATGTTCCCATAGTAGCCGTCCTGCGGAATTGCGATACCCAGCTCTTGTGCGACCTCAAATTTCATTTGGTCCAGAGCTGCTGTCGCTTGCGGCACGACCAATTGGTTGCTGCTGCGGTTTGCACTCATTGATTGTCACCTCCTTGCGGTTGGTAACTGTATTATGTGCGTTATTCCGAGTTTCATAACAGGAAACGATTGGAAGAGAAAATTTTTTATCAAAATGACATCAGGAAGGAGGAAGAGGGATGAAGTGTCCATACTGCGACTACGCAGGAACGAAGGTGCTGGACTCCAGGCCGGCGAATGAAAACAAGTCGATTCGCAGACGCCGCGAGTGCGAGCAGTGCAAGAGCAGATTCACGACGTTCGAGATGATTGAAGAGACGCCGCTAATCGTCATTAAGAAGGATGGCAGCCGGGAAGAATTCAGCCGGGACAAAATACTGCGCGGTCTGATTCGGGCATGCGAGAAGCGTCCGGTGTCGGTAGAACGGCTGGAGGTGATCGTATCGGAGGTAGAGAAGGAGCTGCGGACGACCGCCCACGCCGAGATTGACAGCAGCGAGATCGGTACGATCGTCATGAATCTGCTCTATCCTGTCGACGAGGTAGCTTACGTGCGCTTCGCATCGGTCTATCGCCAATTCAAGGATATCGACATGTTCATGAAGGAGCTTAACAGCTTGCTGTCGAAGCATCCGATGAACGGCGGAAGTGAACATAAAGGTTAAACTTGTCAAGGGCAAGTGGCATGGCATGAAGGTTGCGGCAGAAGACGATTGAGGATTTGATGAGAAATTCTGGCGATCTGCGCGGCGACCTTCTGCAGCTTGACGTGCAGATGTTGGTTACTGCCCCTGAGTTGAAGCGGCGGCAGTTGTACGCCGGTATAAGCATGACGATGATCGGCTACGGGGAGATGCTCTGGGAGCGGGCTTCTTCCTCCGGCGGCTGGGTAAGTTGAGCAACGGCAAGCTTTGCTTCCGCTTCAAGCGGCTTGGGGACGTATCGCTGAAGGCGATGGGGAGTGTATGTTTCTCAAGAGTAAGATCCGTATAAAAAAAGATGTGTTGACAAAAATTGCACTCGTGTGATATTATAAATCTTGTCGTGATTCGGGAAATTGATTCCAGTTTAGCTAGAATTACAACCTTAGTTATTCACACCAAATGATATTATGGGGCCTTAGCTCAGCTGGGAGAGCGCATCGCTGGCAGCGATGAGGTCAGGGGTTCGATCCCCCTAGGCTCCATACAAAGAGAACGCCGTCACAATTCGTGATGGCGTTTTTCGTATGGAGCCCCGCAAGGGGGCGAACCCGGGGTTCAGTCCGCGCGCAGGGAGTGGAAGGGATGCTTCGAAGAATACGCTTCAAACGGACGAGCACGGCGTCTGAATCTACCGCTAAAAGTCCTCGTCGAGTAGCTTCGTCAGTCTATAATCAGGATTCGGACATCCCATAATGGAAATGCGAGCATATGCGAGGCATATCCCCCTAGGCTCCATACGAAGAGAACGCCGTCACAATTCGTGATGGCGTTTTTCGTATGGAGCCCCGCAAGGGGGCGAACCCGGGGTTCAGTCCGCGCGCAGGGAGTGAATGATACACTTCCTGAAATGGAAGATGACTCAGCTGTCGGGGTCCCCGCAAAGTAATCGGAATAGGCTTTGAAGGTTATCGACACTTTGTGGGGTATGAAATTCAAGGCCCGTATGATCTTCTCTCAAATGGAACACATTATGATAACGTTCATTCGGAATAAATGAGTAGTTCAAAATGTTGATGGTAACACATTTCTTCAGTTCCTAGTATGTCTGCCCTTCCTGCAACTGGCTGGAGTAGCGTTTGCTCCAGTAAAAAAGCGTTCGTTTTTCGATATCGTATTTATTGAAAAGCTGCATCTCGATATTAATCAGTTTTCCTTCAATCGTCTTTGTCCAAATATCGAAGATGGACTGTTTGTCGAGCGGAGCATCTTTATCCGTATATGGATTGAGCAGAACGATTTCCGTTAAAAGAGCTTCGCCGGATTCCGCAAATGTACGATTCAGGAAAGCGAGAAGTACATCCTTGTTTTCTTCACTGCCAAAAATACGTTTGAAGACGAAATCATTTCGGGGATCAAGCAGTTCCGGCATTTGACAATCAACTCCATTTCTTCTTATTATACCATGCTATCAGACTGATTTTGAAGGTGGTGTCGAGGGTCACCAAAAAGCATTCTGCCGAATTTTTTTGCGGTTTCTTTGTGAACGGAAGGCAGGATATGGCTGTATGTGTCCAGAGTTACACGAATGTCAGAATGGCCCAATATTTCCTTGACTACCTTAGGATTGATATTGCGACTTAACATTAACGTGGCAACGGTATGCCGTAAATCATCATGAAAGCGAATTTTTGGTATTTCAGCCTTCTTCATAAGTGAGTAGAAGGAACGGAGTAAATTTCTTGGATTGATAGGAATGCCTCGTTTGGGTCCTAGTAGATTGACGCATTCCAGTCAGTTCAAAAGCGATATATAGTTCATGCTTTTCGGATGCTTTAAGAAATCGCGTTGATTCATTTAAATCCCATACCATAACCGTCATTATTTATATACGAAGACAACGCCGTTTAAAGGCGGTCATCAGTCTTTTCGTTACTACTTAGGTCCATTCGGTACGAGGCACGCTTGATGGAGCTATGTGAGCA
>NZ_JAOQJC010000021.1 GCF_025567625.1 Paenibacillus sp. J5C2022
TTCTATAATTTCAAAACCCATTAATTTATAGTTTTGTTCCTTCAAGACATTTATTTTCTTTAAATAGAACTCCTTAGCTTCTTCATGAGATATTGTAGTTCCTTCTGTATAATGACCATCTCCAGTCTTAGCATCATAATCATATAGCTGTAACTGTTCAAACGCTTTTAACATTTTTTTCTTGTTCGATAAGGTATTCTCATTCCTTGCTGTCTATATAACGAAACCAATCTAAACAATGTTGCAAATATTTGGTTACAACACCATTGAAGCGGTTCATCCATTTCTTCAAGCGACTGTGATAGCTGTTAACAATTCCTCTCATTTTATTCTCCACCAATGCGTTATCCATGGCCTGCTCTTATTTCATGCATTTATTTAAGATTCGTTAAAGGTTAGCCAGCTAACATACAATCATAAGCCGCAACAATAATGATTGGGAGAGGATGGATGCCATAGATGGCCATTGAAGTGTTTAACCGGTATGAGAACAAATATTTGCTTGATGACGCAGCCTATCGATTATTTTTTAACGATTTGCTTGCTTATATGGAGCTTGACGATTACAACAAAAAGCATGAATTTTATTCCATCACAAACCTGTATTTTGACACCAAGCATGATTCCTTGATCCGCAACAGTTTGGCGAAGCCGAAATACAAGGAAAAGCTTCGTTTGCGTGCTTACGGCATACCGAATGAAGAAACAAAGGTGTACTTGGAAATTAAGAAAAAGGTGTTCGGACTGGTGAACAAGCGAAGAACGGCTCTGAAGCTGCAGGAGGCGTATGCGTTCGTCCGCACCGGAATTGCACCGGAATTCAGGGCTTATATGAACAAGCAGGTGCTTGAGGAGATCGGGTACTTGCTTCAGCGGTACGACTTGCAGCCGAAGGTGTATATGGCTTATGAACGCAAAGCTCTGTTCTCCAGAGAGAGCCGTGACTTGCGAATCACGTTCGATACGAATATCAGAAGTCGGCGGTACGCGCTCAATATGGAGCAAGGCGATTTCGGGGAGCCGCTAATCGAGGATGGGAGATGGCTAATGGAGGTCAAAGCAGAGAAGACGATTCCGCTCTGGCTGTCTAAACTGCTTTCCGAGCACGGGCTTTACCGCACAAGCTTCTCCAAATACGGCAATGAGTACAAAAAAATAATGAAATCTACTCACACAGAAAGAGAGAGTGTCTTATATGCTTGATACTTTGTTTAGCGATACGCTAACGAGCACGAGCTTTAGCTTTTGGAGTGCGCTCATGACCATTGCAATAGCTATTGTGCTCGGGGGTCTTATCAGTGTGACCTATATGAAAACGAATCCGAATGGCTATTCGCAAAATTTCACCTTAACGATGATTATTTTGCCCGTTATCGTCGCCATGATTATCCTCTTGATTGGAAACAATATTGCGAGAGCATTCAGCCTTGCCGGGGCATTCTCCATTATCCGGTTCAGAAGCGCGCCCGGCGATCCGAGGGATATCGCATATGTGCTGTTTACGATGGCGGCGGGACTTGCGTGCGGTGTCGGGGCATTCGGCTATGCTGTATTGTTTACGGTGATCCTATGCCTGCTCATGGTTATGCTGAGCCGGTTCAATTTCGCCGCGAATAAGAAGACGCAGAAGCTGCTTAAAGTGACCATTCCAGAAAACTTGGGTTACGAAGATGCATTCACCGAAGTGTTCGAGCAATTTGGCGTTGGATATGAGTTGAAGAAGGTTCGAACGACTGAGCTTGGCAGCTTGTACGAGCTGGTATATAACGTAGTGATTAACGATTCCATTAGCCAGAAGGCATTTCTCGACGCGATCCGGTGCCGGAACGGCAATCTGGATCTTTCACTGACGATGGTTCCTAGCGGAAATACAGACTACTAACTAATTTCGGTCGAAAGGGTTGAACTGCGATGAAAAAACAATGGCAATCAAAAAGCAAGCTGGCTGCTGCTGTATTGTGCTGCATGGCGTTGACCGTATCGGCTTGCAGTGAAGGTGACAGTCTACCCGTTAGTACAACATCGACAGCGACTGCAACACCAAAAACCACTGCAGAATCGGTATCTGCAACAGCCGATACGCAGACGAATAAGCCAGGTTATGTGAACGAGATGGACAAAACGAACATTATGACTATTTCCATCAACGTGGACGAAGCCCAATGGCAGGAGATGCTGGACAATGCATCGGAAGAGGAATATATCTCAACTGATATTACAATTAACGGCACAACGATCAAAAATGTGGGCATACGCCCAAAAGGCAACTCCAGCTTAAGAAAGGTTTTAGACAACGACACAACGGACCGATTCAGCTTCAAAATTAAGTTTGATAAGTATGTGGAGGATCAAACCTGGCTAGGTCTTGATAAAATTGTCATTAATAATATGGATGCCGATAAAAGTTATTTGAAGGAATACATCAGCTATGACATTATGAGCACAATCGGCGTTGATGCACCGCTGTATGCTTTCGCAGATATTCAAGTAAACGGGAAGGCATGGGGATTCTACTTAGCTGTTGAAGTGCTTGACAGCGCTTATCTCGATAGAACGAAGGAAGGCGAGGGCGAGCTGTACAAACCGAACAATGATGGAGACATGGGTCAGATGGGGGGATTTGGGGGGCGCGCGCCGGAAAATGGAGAAGCGTCCGGGAATTTGCAACAACCGTCGGACATGCAGTTCCCAGAAGGCATGCGGCCGCCGTCGGACATGCAGCTCCCAGAAGGCATGCAGCCGCCGTCAGATATGCAGTTCCCTAATGGGGATATGGGCGGTCGGGGTTTTCCGGGAGGGATGAATGGCGCTCAGAACGGGGTTTCTCTAGCGTATAGCGACGATGCCATCAGCAGCTATTCCGCTATTTTTGACAATGCCGATACCAAAACGACCGAAGAGGATCATCAGCGGATTATTACTGCGCTAAAGCATTTGAATGACGGGACTGATTTGGACACCTATGTGGATGTTGATGCGGTATTGAAATATTTTGCGGCTCACACCGTTGTCGTCAACATGGACAGCTATACGTCCACCATGGGTCACAATTATTATCTCTATGAGCATGATGGGCAAATCAGCATCTTGCCGTGGGATTACAATTTAGCGTTCGGGGGGTTCCAGGGAGGCACTGCAGGGGATGTCGTCAATCTTGCAATCGACACACCCGTATCTGGCGTCAGTCTCGAAGACCGTCCGCTGCTTGGCAAGCTGTTAGAGGTACCGGAATATAAAGAAAAATATCATGCCTATTTGCAACAAATTATGGACGGCTATTTTGCTAATGGGAAATTCGAACAAACGGTTGCCAGCCTTGATCAACTCATTTCAGATTATGTAAAGAATGACCCCAGCTCCTTTACGACTTTCGAAGCGTATAAGCAAGCAGTTGTCGAATTGACAAAGCTTGGCACGTTGCGGGCGGAAAGTATTCAGGGCCAGCTGAACGGTGAAATTCCGTCTACGACTGAAGATCAAAAAGCGGACTCCGGCAAGCTGGTCGACGCATCATCTGTTGATTTGTCGAAGCTGGGCGATATGGGAAGGGGAATGCCAGGCGGGAATCGATTCGGAGGAGGCATGCGCATGGGAGAGTCTCCGAACACCTCTGGATAAGTGCAACTGCAATGCCGTTGATACGTGGAAAACGGGACAGCACATAGCGGCTCTATAGAGTCGCTATGTGCTGTTATGTTATATGCCGATTAAAAATTGCTCATAAGTGCCGGCTTCCCAACACGGGGGTAATAATATCCCGCTTATATTGCTCTACCGCTTCGTCGGTATCGATCGTATAGCCGCACTCCAACCCGACGAATCCGGAGAAGCCGGTTTGTTTAATCGCGGTCAGTATGTTCACGTAGTTAAGCTCGCCCGTCCCCGGCTGCTTGCGACCCGGATTGTCCGCAATGTGGAAGTGGTTGATTCGGTCGATGTAGCCTGTTGCGTTCCGAATGACGTTCCCTTCCGTAATTTGCTGGTGGTAGACATCGAAGACGAGCTTGACGTTCGGACTGTCTACCCGGTCGATGACTTCCACCGATTCGTCCGAACGCTGGAGGAAGTGTCCCTTATGGTCGACAAGGCCGTTAAGCGGCTCGACTTCCAGGACAATTCCCGCTTCTTCTAGCAGTGGCGCGCAATGCTTGAGCGTCTCCACCATGACAGACCTTTGATCTTCGCGAGGTACACCGGCCAGCTCATTGCCCGTCTGAGAGATAATGGAGGTGACATTCAGCATCTTGCACGCTTCAATCGTATCCCGTACGCCGGCAATATAGGCGTCCCTGAGCGATTCGTCGACCAAGCTGATAAATCTTGTGCATGTCGCGTTGATGCCAACGCCGATGCGCTCCTGCTCTTTCGCGATCCTTCTCAGATCGCCAAGATCCCACCACGCATAATACTCCAAGCCGTGCAGGCCATGCTCCTTCAATTTCTCCAAATGATAGATGACATCTTTGCCGCTATAAGCGCCGATGCACAATGAAAATTTCATAGTAAATTCCCTCCATTCTATAAAATTATGCAAGTGATACGGGTTTGCCGGAGACGGCGGATTCGTTGGCTGCCACCGTAATTTCGTGGGTGCGCAGCGCATCTTCGTAATCGGACAAAATAAGGGAGGTGTCACCAGTCCGAAGCGCGTGGATGAAGGCTTCATCTTCGGCGGCAGTAGGCTGCAGCTTATTGGTATGTGTCTGAACGCCTTCCGTCCCGATCTCCTTCAGTGAATGTCCGCCAACCTCCAGCACGCCTTTGTCCGTGTAGATATTTAGTCCGACATGGTGTCCAACCGGCATCATACATGTATTGGAGATGGTGGCGACCATGCCGTTCGCAAGCTTCATGGTAACTGTTCCGACATCGGGAACGTCGGTCCCTTCCACCTTCTCACCCATGACTTTAAGCGAATATGCCGCGTAAACCTCTGTCACCTCGCCGCACAAGTAGCGAAGCAAATCGACGATATGCGTTGTTTGTTCGACGAACTGGCCACCCGATCCCGCCTGGACTCTCCACCAAGGCACCATCGGCATCCCGCCCATCCAATAACCGAGTGCCATGCCAGGAGTTCTATCCGCCAGCAGCTTTTTGGCCAAATGGGTGGCCTCGCTGTAGCGCCAGTGATAACCGACAGATGTGATCAGCATATTGGTTTTGATCGCCTGACTAATGGCGGAGGGTGTGTCACGGTCGATGCCAAGCGGCTTTTCTACCAGAAAGGGTATGGCCCGTTCAATCACTTGCCGTTCAACATCTCCGTGGGCCAGCGGTGGTACGCAAATGTAGACGCCATCAAGCTTATTGTCGTCAAGCATATCGTTCACTTTGGCATACGCTTTGGCACCTTGGTGTTCCGAAGCCGCTTTCTGCGCACGCCCAAGGTCGACATCGCAAAAGGCGCTTAGGGATACGCCCTCTATCTGAACTAAGTTGCCAATATGATGATTGGCGATGCCTCCGGTTCCGATAAACCCAATCTTCACAGTCATAATCGTTATCACTCCCATTCCTGAAAGTCGGATATTTTAACTATGTAAGTTATTTTAATTGATCCATTTCCGTATTAATATATCATATATAGCGCTTTCAATATCGAAAAATGAAACTGGAGGAGCGGTTATGAGCAGCAGCTACGGCAGGCATTTCGTAACAACGGAACGGGATAGGGGGCTGCCGCTGCATCTGGGCAGCGTCGGCCTGTCGACGCATCAGGGGGCCATCTATCGGGAAAACGGATTTCATAATTTCCATTGGCTGCACACAGTTGCCGGAGTCGGCGAGTTCTCTGTGAACGGAAAAACGGTGAAGCTGTATCCCAATCAGGGCATTCTGCTCAAGCCGAATGTCAGCCACAGTTATTATGCGGAAACAAGCGTCTGGTCGACATGGTTCATGACCTTTGACGGAGCGCTCGCCAATCCCATCACCGCATCGCTTGATCTTCAGCACATGCAGCCGCTGAGCTGGGATGCCGATTCTCCGCTTGCAGAGATCCACCAGCAATTCTATCGTAAATGCAATCACAGCTTCGACCTCGCAGGGGTCAACGGTTCGCTTGAGGTGTATGCCTTCCTGACGCTTATCAAGCAGTTCGGACAAGCCGGCAGGAAGCCCTCCTTGTCCGAGGGCCATGAGAGGCTGACGCCTCTTTATTTACTTATTGAAGAAGCATACGGGGACCCCGGTCTTGGGTTGGAACAGATGGCGAATACATTGCGGATTAGCCCACAGCATTTGAATGCGTTGTTCCGCAAGAGCTGGGGGATAAGTCCATATCAATATTTGCTGCAATTCCGAATTCAGAAATCGAAGGATATGCTTCTTTCCGGCAATTGTCCTGCTGTGAAGGACATTGCCATAACGGTGGGCTTCCAGAGCGATAGTCACTTTGTATATTCGTTCCGTAGAATGACCGGCATGACGCCGCTGCAGTTTCGAGCGCACTATGGGAATGGCTGAATCAGAAATACAACTTTACGGAGCAATCCAATCGGCTTCGAACGATTATGAGGAGGACGTGTTAGCATTGCGCTAGCAGCATTTGAATGGCACTCAATAGGGTGCCTCATCAGCCTGTTGAGAGAAACCTCTCAACAGGCTTTTTTCGTCCATTTTTTTCTATGTCCATGTCTTCCGGCGGCTCGTTTACGCTCTGTTTTTTCGATGTTATACTACTCTAAGAACAGAGAAATAGAATAGATTATGTCGAATTGTGGGGAATTTTAAATAAGCAGGGATGATTATGGCAGAAAAAATGGGAGAAACGGTTGTCCTTATTCCGTCGCTAGAGCCGGATGAGAGGCTGATATCATATGTGCATCAATTGCGAGAATACGGTCTGAAGAATATTGTCATCGTAGACGATGGATCCGGCGAGGAGTACCAGCCCATTTTTCACGAGCTTGATAAGAATGGTTGTGTCTTGCTGCAGTTTGCGGAAAATCAGGGGAAGGGTGCGGCGCTTAAGCACGGTTTTCAGTATATAGGCCAGCAGTTCGAGAAGGTGTCTTGCGTAGTAACTGCCGATTCAGACGGACAGCATGCCGCGGAAGATGTATATCGTCTTGCGGAAGAAGTGAAACGGTATCCTGAGGCGCTGATGCTCGGGGTAAGGGATTTTAGCGGGAAAGGGATACCGGCCAAGTCCTTGCTGGGGAATCGCACTACTTCTGTTATTTTTGCTCTGCTATACGGCAAGAAGCTGTCAGATACCCAGACAGGACTTCGCGCATTTGGTCCCCGGCTGCTCGCATTCATGCAGAATGTTCGAGGCACTCGATTCGAATACGAGTTGCAAATGCTCATTGCCTGTATTCAATCCGGCGTACCCATTGTTACTCTGCCCATTCAAGTCATCTACGAAAATGGAAATGCAGGGACTCATTTTAAAGCGGTCAGGGATAGCGCCAGAGTGATGAGAGTTCTGTTCTCCAACTTCTTGAAGTTTATTTCTTCTTCGGCTGCCAGTGCTATCGTCGACTTGGGAATTGCATGGCTTCTAATGGATTTACTGAAGCCCATGCTTGAAGATCAGGATTACTTGAGAATTCTATTGGCAACTGTAATCGCTAGAATCATATCCATTATGGTCAACTATTTGCTGAATAAGCATTTTGTATTTCATAAAGAGGAAAGCCGGGGAAGTCTATGGCGTTATTTGACGCTATGCGCATTGGTCATATTGCTTTCCAGCACAGGGGTATATTTCATCCATACAGTCTTCAACGTAAGTGAGAAATTAGCGAAACTCGTCTTTGATGCAATGCTGTTCCTGCTGAGTTTTCAGGTGCAGCGTCGGTGGGTCTTTGCAGCAAGGAGGCAGCGGCTCTAATGATTAACGAAAAGCGGCAGAATGTTATGTTTGTCGTCACAATGATCCTCATGTCAATCTATTTGCTATGGCGAATGCTGTTCACCTTGCCATTGGACCAAGGTTTTCTTAATCTCTTTTTTGGCATCCTGCTTTTGGCAGCTGAGACGGTAACGGTGTTGACAACCTTTGAATTGTTCATTCAGAAGATGCAGAAGAAGCGGACGAAGCTGGACTTTCCGACTATACCGCCGGACTATTATCCAGATGTCGATGTGTTCATAGCTACACACAATGAACCTGTCGATATATTATATAAAACGGTCAATGCCTGTACATGTATGGATTACCCGGACAAGCGAAAGGTTCATATCTTCTTATGCGACGATGGGGGACGACCTGAGGTTGAGGAGCTCGCCAGGCAGTTTGGCGTCGGTTATATCGGCTTTCCCGGAAACACGGAGGCCAAATCCGGCAATTTAAACAATGCGCTGAGCAAAACTTCCTCCCCGCTCATTGCTACATTTGATGCCGATATGATTCCGCAGCATACGTTTTTGATGAAAACCGTTCCCTATTTCCTGCTCTCGGAGTTCGTAAAGGAAAAGGGGGAATGGAGGCTCCGAAGAGCGGACGAACGGGATGATCACTTTAAACTCGGACTGGTTCAAACCCCTCAGAGCTTTTACAATCCGGATTTATTCCAGTTTAACCTTTATGCCGAGCAGGGCATTCCGAACGAGCAGGATTTTTTCTCAAGAGAAGTTAATATTTTGCGGAATGCCTCCAATGCCGTAGCTTATACAGGGAGCAATACGGTTATTTCCCGGAAGGCAATGGAGGAAATTAACGGCTTCCCACTGAAAACAATCACTGAGGATTTCGAAACGAGTATTCGTCTGCAGCAAGCGGGCTATATGACTTATGCAACCGAAGAGGTTCAAGCTGCGGGTCTGACTACGACAACGGTTCAAGGCATGGTTAAGCAGCGTATCCGCTGGGCAAGAGGTATTATCCAAAGCTTGCAAAATACACGAGCTATCTCTTCCAAAAAACTGCCCTTCTGGACGAGAATCACCTATATGAGCAGTTTCCTGTACTGGTGGTCTTTTTTTAATCGGTTAATTTTCATTCTCGCCCCTATTCTGTTTGCGTTATTCGATTTCCAAATTGTAAGTGTGAGTTTTTGGCAAATTTTGATTTTTTGGCTTCCGTCTTATTTTTTCTATAGCATGTCCATGCGTTATTTATCGAGCAATATTCGCAATCAGCGATGGAGTCAAGTGATCGACACGATTTTTATGCCGTATTTGATCGTACCCGTGCTGCTTGAAACCTTGCACATTCACGAAAGAAAATTCAAGGTGACGAACAAGAAGAGAGCGTCCGGCCAAGAATGGATGAGATCATTAAAGTATGCGATTCCTCATCTCTTCCTGCTATTTCTTTCGGTTGCGGCTCTCATTCGATATGTGGACGGCAAGTACGGTGTGGCTCTCTTCTATAGCAGTATCATCATTTTCTGGTTGGTTCATAATATGATTGCATTATGTTATGCCTTATTCTTCATGATCGGACGCCGCGCTTATCGAGAGACGGAGCGTATCCGGGCGGAAGAGGATGTGACGATCAACCATGAAGCGAGCACCCTTCGCTATGAGGCCCGAACCGTAGACGTATCGGAGCAAGGCATTGCTCTCTATGTCGCTCACCCTATTTATTTGCCGCCGAAGACAACCGTCTCCTTGCATGTTAGAAGCAAGCGCTACGAAGCGAATCTGGAGGCAGTCATCGTCTATGTCAAGAAGGATGGAGAGGGCTGGCGATATTCGGCAACGGTCAAGCCAGTCAGTGAGACGGATAAACGCCAATACATGCAACTCATCTATGATCGCAAGCACTCCTTGCCGGAGCAGATGAACTTATGGGATACGGCTTATGACGATATGGTTCGCAATGTGAAGCGGCGCGTGGTTCAGCCCCTATCGCATCATAGGAATATGCCTCGAATTCCGCTTGAATATCCAATTGTTTTTACGAATGGAGATAGCTGTACGCTGCGCAGCTTTAATTTCCTTTATTTTTCCGCCACCGATTTTCAAGGCGATACTTCGACCGGGGAGCGGGTTGCTTTTTACACGAGAAATAATATTGAGGTTATCTTGGAGCATACGAGAAAAACTAGAGCCCGTCGTCATGAGCTGCTTCTCTCGGTCGTTAATATTGACGATCTTGTGGAGCGCGGCCTTATCGATCTGTTGATGGATGATCTGGGCCATTCACATGCCGCGAGCGCTTTAGAGGACTAGGAGAGATAGAGATGCAGATTATGCTTCAACTTTTGATGGTAGCACTTCTGGTATTCTCCTGTTTGGGTTACATGCTGCTTGTTCGAAAAAAATTGTCATTGCCATGGGAGTTTATTCCTGTATTTGTGTTCTCATCGATTGCTTGTATTGTGTTTCTTGGCGGCTTGGCGGGACAGCTATTTTCGGTCAGCCTTGCAGTCCTGATTCTGGGCCTGCTTGTCTATGCGGTGATCGCGTTTCATTGGATGCAAAAAAGTGCTGCTATTTCTTTTCGATTCTCCTTCTCCATTTTCCATGTCGCTTTTTTGCTGGGAAGCTCAGTTTTTTTGCTGATGCTCCTCCAGAACAAATTGACGCACTACGATAACTTTTCTCATTGGGCGATTGTATTAAAGGTCATGTTGAGCACAGATGCTTTTCCGACCCCGGCCGCCGATCTTATTGATTTCAAAAATTATCCGCTGGGCGTCACATCGTTTCTTTATTACATCTGCCGGTTTGCAGGGCATGGTCAATCCGTTATGCTGCTTGCGCAAGGGCTGCTTATTTTTTCCGGATTCTATGCCGTGTTTGGCATCATTTCCGAGAGGAGGCGTTTTCTCCTTTATGCTTTTCTCGGATTAGGCTTATCTACGCTTTCCTTTTTTAATATCACGATTCGTATTACCAACTTGTTGGTGGATTTCTTGCTCCCGGTATATGCTTTAGCTATTTTTGCGGTAGTTTACCGGTATCGAGATGAGTTGACACGTGCGTGTATAATCATTCTCCCGCTTGCGGGACTGCTGGCGGTTATGAAGAGTACCGGTATTATTTTCGCAGCAGTCGGACTAACCTACCTCATCTATACATGGCTGACGCATTGGAGCAAGCCAGTGCGGAAGAATATGCTCGCTGTTGCCGGTCTGCTCTGCGGCGCCTTTCTTCCTTATTTCGGCTGGAGCTGGCGTATGTCGACAGTCTTCCATGGAGTTGAGAATAAATTCGACGTTTCTTCCTCTGGCTTGCAGAATATGGATCAGGCCAAAACTGCGGAGCAATTGCAGGATATTGTTTCGCTATTTCTGAAGTCCGGCACCGATCTTACGACAAGGCCGGCGATGGGGATCGTGGCCTTCGAGCTACTGGCAATTGCCGCTTCTATAATCGCGGCAGTTGTGTTCAAGAAGAAGTGGCATCTGTGGAAAGTGCTGCTTGCCCTTAATCTTGTGCTGTTGTTGTACTATGCAGGAATTCTGGGACTGTATCTCTATTCCATGCCGCTGGACGAGGCAATTCGGCTAGCCGGCTTCGAGCGTTACGCATCGAGTATCGTGGTACTCTTCGTCGGCGGTCTGGTCATGTGCGCAACGGTCGATCTGGAGCGTTCCTTTCATGTGCAAATCGGTGACGTGTCCGGATATCGCGCATTTAAGAGTGTCAAGACGAAAGGCTATTATCAAAAAGGCATTATGGCCTGTACGGCTGTTGCCATCATCGTGCTATTATCGGAATACAATGGCATTCTCACCATTGCCAAAAGCTACGAATCAACGCTGCCATACCAGATTCAAACGGTTACCGGCGATCGATGGTACGAAAGCGGTCGAGAGGATAACAGCAAGTACCTGCTTTACGCCACGGACACAGATGAACAGATAACGAGTTATTACATGCAGTATGTCGGGAAGTATTACTTGTATGCCCCGAGCGTGGACGGAATCTGCTGCTTCTATGAAGACAATATGGATAACCTGCTCGGCGGCTATGATTATTTGGTCGTCGTGGAGAGCGACTCTGACGGGAAACGGTTGTTGAAGAAGCATTATGGCATCGACATGCAGGAAGGTATCTACAAAATTACACGTTCCGGGGAGCAAATCGCTCTCACTTTAATGCCAAGCCCTCTCCCAACTTAAATCTTCCTGCCCACAATAAAATATTCTTGAGAGCTTTTCTTCAAGCAATCCACATCAACAATTGAAAAGCTCTCCTTCATTTCTGTGACACCTCTTCTCCTGAGCATTCCTTGAAGCCCTTCAGGATTAACCAAAGAGCCACAACCAATTGCTGAATGGCAATCGGCACGTTCAACAACATGTAGGCCGTATCCAGGCCGATGGAGCCAAGCATAAATAATAAGCTCGCCAATATGGACAATGCAGACCCGATGAGCCCTGAAAGCGACAGCCAGCGCGGAATTAATTCGGTGCGGTAGAGCTGGCAGTTGAATAAGAACATAGCTATAACAAACGCCAGTGTCGTAGCGACATGGTTGACCAAGTCACGTCCTTCACGCAGCAGTTCGCCGAGGGCCTGATAATACGATTCATGAGCAGTTCCAGCTATTGCGAAGTGATGGCTTAATGCCAAAAGCAACAGAAGGATGATGACACCCAGAACAATGAATACTCCCGCCATAATGCCGAAAGCAACCGATCCCAACGCAATCCCTTTATGATGATTGCTTACAATCGGATACAGCAAAATAGGTATGCCAACATAGGCGATCACCATTAACAACTGAGAAAATGCTCCTAACAATACCTGAGTTTCATTCGTGGAAGCCTTGACCAGATAGTCTGCTCCATCGATAACGGGAACAACACTAAATATGCCTGTTACCAATCCGGCGATGAATAACACCCCAATAATGACGGCAGATCTTCTACTGGAATTTGTGTGCGTTCTTGCCATAGTCATTCTCCCTTCTCCTGTTAGACATATGGACCTCCTCATGAAGACATTTGTGTGAACTAAATTATACATAATGTAATTTATATGTGTCTAAATGTCAAGTTTACTTTACTTAAAAGGGGTGATACCGCCAAAGCTCGATGAGGTGCTTTGCGTGGTAGGGCAAGCGTTACGAAGAGGGACATTTGTACAATTGTCTTGGTCAATCGATGTCGGGCAAGGGCTATCGTTAAGATAGCCCGCCCTTTTTTATTAATTCTCGATATTCTTCCTTTCATATTTTATTTTGATTCATATACATGGCTCATGTAGCCATTTAATATTTGTAATGCATCGCCTCCCAATCGTTAGAATGCGCATTTATTTAGCTCTACTCATTTACAAACCGATGGTCGGTATTTATAATGGGATTAAGTTCATAATAACCACAAGGCAACGGAGGAACGATTATGAAACAAGAGGAACGCAGGCAACAGACCATTAGGCGGCTGATGGCTACCACCAAGGAATTGATTATGGAGAAGGGCTGTCAGTCCATGACGATGCAGGATATTGTGAACAGATCGGGGATGTCCAAAGGCGCCATCTTTCACTATGTAAAGAACAAAAATGAAATCTTCATCTGGGTACTGCAGGAGCGGCTGGAGGAAACCAACGAACGCTTTATGAAAGAAGTGGAACAGGGCAGCCCCAACTTCGACGATCCAATGGAGAAAATCAGGGAAAGCATTATCGCTTACGAAAATCCGAATGACGTAACGAATAAAGTGCTGCTGTACTTGCTGGGAAAAGAAGAAGACCCGCTGGTCGCGCAAGCGTTGAAGAATTATTACGATCGCTCTGCTTACTTATCCAAGCTGTGGATTGAGACGGGTCAAAGGCACGGCGTCATTCCTGATACTGTCGAGTCGGAGAAAACGGGAGATATGTTCACGCTCATCACATTCGGATTAAGAGTCCGCTCAGGCATTCCACAAGCGCAAGCAGCTTTTAAAGCTCAAGATTTATCGGAGTTTATCCGCGATAGGTTATCGTGGCAGGTTAGATGACAACCAATGGAGAAGGAAAGGGTGAAGGAATATGAATGTATGGTTAACGCTGCACTTGGTCGGCGTCTTATTCATGGTTGGAAATGTTATAACAGCAGCCTTTTGGAAGATAAGGGCCGATCTGACCGGGAAACCGTCGATTATTCATCATACGGTCAGAAATGTCATGATCGCCGATTATGCTTTTACCATTCCCGGTCTTGTCCTCATCATAACCTCAGGCGCTGTAATGGCCGGAAATAATGGCGTTTCGTTGCTGGGGTTCAATTGGCTTACACTTTCGCTGATCTTATTTGCAATGACCGGTTTGATCTGGCTGGCCATTTTCATTCCGCTGCAGAACAGAATGATTCGGCACAGTCACGAATGTATGAAGACGGGGGCGATCACGACCGAATATCGCCTTGCATCCCGTCAATGGGCCATTTATGGTGTAGCTGCCACACTCCTGCCGATCGTCATTTTGTACCTGATGGTGATGAAAGGGTTTTAGCTTTTCTTCCCCAATACAGCAACCAGATGACAAGCCCTAGTTCGCCTATAATCATGGGTATGCTCAAGCCGGCTTCCAGCAGCTTGATTAACCCATCCAGTTCGGGCAAGAAGTTCTTCAGCGAATGAATGACCATATAACTGACTCCTGCCGCAAGCAACAGAATGCTGACCAGCTTCGGAATATGTCTGGCCTTTAATGCTATGAAGCTGCTGACGAGGAGATGGACCCCGAATATGATTAATCCGAATGACCAGATCGATTCAAAAGAGGAGATGGACAGCATCACTTGCGAAGCCAGCCGCTCTGTCGACTCGCCGAACATAGCGTTATCGGCTCGTATAATGTGCTGCGCCACGACAAGATGGGATACGGCAACGGCCAGCATACCGGTATAGACCAGACGAAGCCAACCGGCCAGCAGGGCGTACTCCCGATGAACGGGCTTCAGGAAAACATAGAAGGACCAGGAAACGATAATGTCGGTGATGATAATGATAAGCCAGCCAAGTATCTCCAAGTTAAATAGTGAACTCGACTGTTGGATGTTTGTTAAAGTCATTACGGCATCTTCGCTTACGATTAATGTGCTATGGACGTAGCCATAAGCGAAAAATGCGGCAAGTGTCATGATCAGCAAGGATATTCCGGCAATGACGGCAGCTTTATGCGATATGTTCTGATCGTTGTTCAGGTTTTTCATCACGAACCTCCTCTGTTTGCTTGTATTATAGTCTTCGATCGCGACGATCTCATTGACTTAAGTCAAGGGACAGGCTGCTGCTGCAAAAAAATAGGGGTCAACCGGAACGTTCCGGTTGACCCCGTCATACGCTTATTGCACGATGACATGGCTATTGCGCTAATTCAGGCCGGCTCCTTCCGAGATCGGCTCCTGATTCGCGCTCATCGAAGCCAGTTCTTGAGCTATGTTGATCAGCTCCTTCTTCGTCACATCGGACGCTGTGCTTCCAACGCCGTATACAATCGTGTAATGCTCCTTGGTGTCCAGCCATTGTACCTCCTGCAAGCTGTTCGAAGCGGCGTACATGAAAGGCTCCGTACGCAAGTAGTGGGCGTTGTGCATTCCCAAGTCCACTTCTTCCGCTTCGGACAGGCTGGTTGCCATCTTTGTCACCGTATTCTCTTCAATAATGGACATCTTGACATATAGCTCTGCTTGCTCCGAGTTCCGGTAATAGGCTGTTAATACGTCCGAATCGGTAGAACCGCTTACGTCCACTTTCCTCCAAACGAAACCGTCCCCGCTATGTACGGACTCCTGCTTCAGTTCCGGAAGAAGGCTGTTCATCAGTTCGATCGAGATCATCCCTCCGAAGGGCCATTGCTCCTGCCCCCGCTGGAATGTCCAATCATTGAGTGTTGCCGGTGCGTAGCCGTCCTCCCCCAAGTAATCTGCCACAAGAGCTTGCCACGCAGCTACATCGGTAATCTGTACTGGCTCCGACACGGCGAGCAATGAAAATTCTTCCTGCTCGGGGAATACCTCCGCCAGGCTTGGAATATAGACAACCGCCGATTCGCCCTCCTCGAGCGAGGCCTCCACCTTCGATAGCATGCCATAGATTTCGGCCGAATGCTCAGCGTCCAGCCATTCTGTCGACGATTGCTTATACTCGATACTTATCCGTTGATCGCTGATGTTCAGGTAGTAGTACCCGGTAAACCCTGTTACAAGGGCTACTACGGCAGCCACAAGAGCAATCTTGACGAGAGCCGATCGTCGCGGCTTCGCCTTCCTGTCACGACTCACCCGATATTGCATATAGATGTGCTCGACACGCTGTTCGTGACCAGCCCCCGGCTGAATATTGGCCGCCGTTGTCTTGTACGCATAGGTCAGCTTCTCGCTATTGAACATGTATAGAGGCCCCCTTCTCCTTATTGTCCGTCTCCATGAAATACCGCAGCTTGCGAATAGCCGCATGATGGCGCGATTTGACCGTGCCGACCGGGATATGCAATAAGACGGCGATGTCCTCAAATGAGCTTTCATGGTAATAACGGAGCACAATGACTTCTCTCAGTTTGAACGATAAACGATCTACTACTTCCAGCAACTCGTGACGTCTCTCGTCACGGAATAGCTCTTCCCCCGGCAACGCGCGATCGGACGGGGCTAGCGGCAGAAGCAGGCGACTTCTCCAACCCAGCTTCATCCTTCTCCATACTCGCCGTTTCCAACTGCTCGTCTGACGCAATATAATGCCATTCAGCCAAGCCTTGAACGGCTTGGCGGGGTCGTAAGCGGGCAGCGTCTGGAACAAGGCCGCGTACACCTCGCTGACCACGTCTTCTACTTCATGCTTGTTGCGGACCAGGAAGTAAACCGTCCGGTAGACGTGAAGATGGATGCGGGCATATACTTCCCGGAAAGCATCCGGATGACCTTCCGTCATACGTTGAAGCCATAGTCTCAACTCTTGATCCTCCACCACCCCTACACACCTCCTTTTCTCTTTACTTGTTTCATTCTCTATATTGGTCCGATCAGGCGAAAAGGTTCGAAATAGGAACGGATTTTTCTCGCGAAATGCCATGATATAATGGGGGTATAATAAATAAATCCATAGCAGAGGTATCGAAACTTCATGAAAATAGGGAAATTTGCCCAAGCGCATCACTTAACCATCGACAGCGTTCGTCATTACATGGAGATGGGATTGTTGCTTCCTGACAAGAAAGGGGGGCAATATCACTTTGACAGCCAGTGCAGTGAGGATGTTCAGGATATTGTTGAACTGAAGAAATATGGCTTCACATTAAGTGAAATACGAGGCATCTTATATAAAAAGCGCCTATCCACCTCTATCGACTATGATAAAGACAGAAACTATAAGGCGCAATATATCCGGAAGCACCAACAAATTCAACGGGAAATCGAGCAATTAAAAGAGATGGAAAGCAAACTACAACATCGCATTGAAGAAATATCATCGACGGAAAGCTCCGGCACCGGCCATCACGGTGTCAATGTGAATGCACTTAGTCTGTTGGCCTGTCCTGATTGCCATCAACCGTTAGTGTTGAAGAAATGTCAAATTGTGGAGACGCAAATTCAGTCGGGCAACCTCGATTGCCAATGCGGTCGGTCAATCCGTATAGAGGACGGCATCTTATTTTCTGACAAGAGCAAGTACGGGGAGTATCCATTCGATGATAGTATCGAACAATTCTTTGAGAACACAAGCCCGGAGTTTAAGTATGAGCTGGCAAAGGGCTTTCGCTGGTTAAGCAATAAGTTCAGAAATGAAATTGACGCAAATGCCGTTGCACTGGAGCTTGGCGTCGGGTATGGCATTTTCCTGAGAAATGTGTATGAAGCCTTATCCGAGCATAACGTCTACATAGCCGTTGATCACAATATTCAGCTTCTAAAAGAGCTGAAAGAAGTGCTGCAAGGACTGGAGCCGAGCACCATGGTCATTCTTATCTGCGCGGATACGCTGGATCTTCCGTTAAAGCCGGATATAGCGGATTTTCTTATTGATGTAGGCGGAGATGCAACTCAAAATGCACAGTTATTGAAAGAAGTAGATCAGTATGCAAAAGACCGTTCCGCTTTGCTAGGCGGTTATATCGTCTCCGATTGCCCGCCGCACTTAACGGATATAGAAGAACATATCGCAAGTGTAAACTATACGGTTGTTGAAGAGAGAAGTTCGCAGCAGGTGCCTAGACTCGAAGAGGATGGAACAAAAATAGGCGAAAAAAATAATGTACAAATTTATGCCGGATTTTTTAAAAGATAGGGTGCGCCCTATCTTTTTTTGTTGCCCTACAGCGGGGAGAAAAACGGTTTGGATAGGTTTTCAGTGAATCAGGCTATCTATTTTGTTGGATGCCCTATAGGAATGCACTATTTTCATCCAATTGACAGGGGGCGCACCCCATAACGTAATCTACTTACAAAATAACGAACAGGAGATACGTCTATGAAAAAGCTGAAAAAAATAATGAAGGTGCTAGTCGCCGTGTTGGCAGCAATAACGATCATATTCGGTATATTGGCATTGCTCCCCTCCCGAACGCCGCAAATTAAGATGGATGGCAAAGTAGTCCCGAACAGCATTGCAGAGCTTCGAAAGGTGGAAATAGGAGGTATTGACCAGACGCTTCTTATAAGAGGGCACAATAAGAACAATCCCGTTATCTTATTCCTGCATGGAGGGCCTGGACAAGGGGAAGTCGGATTTATGAGAGGGTATCAGAAGGCGCTGGAAGAGAAGTTCGTCGTAGTGCGATGGGATCAGCGCGGAGCGGGAGCGTCCTATTCCAAGGATGTGCCGAAGGAATCGTTCACAATCGAGCAACTGCTGAAGGATACCGACGAGGTGACGGATTACTTGAGAGAACAATTCAATCAGCCGCAAATTTTTATCAGCGGACATTCATGGGGAACGGTGCTGGGGACGCTTGCAGCCAAAAGCCATCCGGAGAAATACTTGGCTTATATCAGTGTGGGACAAGTTGTAAATATGAAGGAAAATGAGAAGCTGTCCTATCAGTTCGCATGGACTAAGGCGAGAGAGGCGAACGACGAAGAGGCGATTAAGCAATTGGAACAGATCGAGCTCACTTACACCTCCGACAATATGATGAGCTACAGAAAATATGTGGACAAGTTCGGAGGAGTCATTCAAACAAAACCGGAGAAGGGCATTGCGTCATCACTTCTGCTGTCACCGGAATACCGACTAAGCGAGAAGCAGAACTTTCAAAAAAGAACGTTGGATGTCGGCAGGCTGATGATACCGGAGATCATGAACATCAATTTTATGGAGGAAGTAAAGGGGCTGGAAGTGCCGACCTATTTTATTATCGGCAAGCATGATTATACATCGGTCTATCCGCTGGTCGAGGAATTTTACGAGCAGCTGGAGGCGCCTGTCAAAGAGTTGATTGTATTTGACAACTCGGCGCATCTGCCTCAGTTGGAAGAAAACAAGAAATTCAACGATACGGTTATTCGCATTATGGAAGAGGTGACGGGGAGGGGGAACTAGAGACGAGCAGCGCTGCAACTCGCCTCACCTTGCTTCCAGGGAAGAATGCTTGCTTAAAACAGCATCAGTTTGCGATATTGCCCCGGCGTTCTTCCCATCTTCCGTTTGAACAGGGCACAGAAGTAAGCTTCATTCGCGATACCTACCCGGTCGCATAATTCTTGATTGGAATACCTGCTGACCTTCATCAGCTCTACAGCCGTTTCAATTTTCCGGCGATTCATGTAATCAACAAGACTCTCCTTCATCTCCTTCTTGAATACAGTGCTGAAATAAGAAGGTACCAGATTCGCCTGTCTTGCAATCGTCTGGAGCGATAATCGTTCCGTGATATGGCGATTAATGAAATCGACAGCTTTGGCAATGTCCGCCCGGTCAGGCTTGCTCCGCTTGGATGTATGACGCGGCAGTAATGGTTGCGTCCGTCTGGCCGAGATTGTCCAATTGAGCCGATTGATCTCCCCTGGAGCCAATTCCAGAGCACCTGTCTCGGAAGGAGACAATGATAAATTGAATGCATTCGGCACACAAGTGTGCGGTTCAAGCGAGATAGCATTGCTCCATTCCGGAAGGAACAGAACGAGCTTGGAGAACTGGGAATCCACCTCATACTCCATTTGCAGCGATGCCGCTTCATCTACAATTTGAAAGGAATAGCAGGCCTCGTCCACTGTTTCCGGATTGCGGCATTCCAGAACGTACAGACGGGGCTCAACAGTATTTAAACGAGCCCCTCTTCGTAGCAGCTCTGCCGTCTTGCGATCACTCTGTATATGCAGCGCATGCCCGGCATTGTCGTACTCCCACTCTGCCCATGCCGGAATTTGCACGTGAATGCGCTCCTTTCCCCCGGTTAACCGGAAGTAGGGATGAAATCCAAGTGCGAACGGCGCATAACGCTCACCTTTATTTTCTGCGCGAACCTCTAACGATAAGCTGCCCTCCTTCAAGCGATAGGTCATCGTATATTGGACCGCATGCGGAAAATAAGCAAAGCGCTCCGGGTCGTCCGTATAAGCATAGCATGCCGTGATGAAAGCTCCGTGCTCTTCATCGGCACCTACTTTCAACACTTTCCAGGGAAGTCTGCCTATCTCTCCATGGAGATGATGGGGGCCCCTATTCGGCGGCAACGTATACGTAACCCCCCTATGGACCAATTTTCCTTGTTCGGTTGATCCTGGAAAGCTGAGCACAGGTATGCCGTATCGAGTCGGATGTTCCCTTAGTGCCGCAAGCGACGGGGGAGATAATATCAACTCTTGTCCTTGCCAACTGTATCGGATCACATTCATTCCGCATGCCGCAGTAATCTCGACCAGGCCATTCGCAGCCCGGTCAATCAAGCGGTAAAGAGTTTCACCCTCGCGTTCAAATGTCATAAACGAATATCGTCCCATGTTTGTACCCTCCCCTCTGTCCCATCAGTAGAGAGGCTGCTCCCCAGACGAAGATTCTGAAGGAATCAGCCCCTCCGACCATGTTGAGCTATCCTTCGCGAACCGTAACTGAAAGGGTATCGCTGGAGACTGCACCTGCGCGATTGATCAGTTCTGCCCGGTATTCGTACACACCTGGTCCCCTGTCCATGATGTACGTTATAGCCGACTGTGCATGAGGTGTTTGGGCATTTAGTGCCTGCGTATCGATTAGCACCTCATTTTCATACAGCCTATATTCGGTTGCATTGGTGCCCCACCACATGTTCATTGCAATTGTATAGCTTCCATCCCCGTCCCAATTATCCGAAGACAATACGGGCTTGGCCGGAGCCGCAGCCGACACTGTTACGGTATGCGTATCACTGACCGTTGTTCCATCCGCATTCGTCAGCTCGGCTACATACGTATATGTTCCGTTGCTTCTGCCTCTGACACGTGTAGTCGCTTGTTGCGCGCCAGGGGTATCGGCAGTGAGTGCTTGCGTGTCGATCAGCGTGCCATTCTCATACAGCTTGTAGGTTGTTCCGTTTACCCCCCACCACATATGCATCGTAAGGTTGTAATCACCATCGGCGAGCCCGCTGTCCTGGCCGTTATTGTCCGCCAGAACGGGCTTGCCAGGCACATTGCTTTGCCCGGGGTCTGTGCCGGCTTTCTTGCTGTAGACCCGCACATAATCAACATCCATACTTTTGCCATGCGCAGCATCGGTAATCATACCCGCCCAGTTCAGCACAGCCGTAGACAAGATTGGAGTGACTGGAGCGGCGGCATTGTACACCGGCTTGCGGGCAATTTCCATCCCATCAAAGTAATAGATCAGCTCCTGCTCAGTCCACTCCAGTCCGTACGTATGGAAGTCGTTGCTGAGATCCTCCTCCGCCAAGGTCCGTTTGGACGTAGTAGCACCTGCGCCGTTGGCTTCGTAATGCAGAGTCGTGTTGATCGCATTGGGATAATGACCCTCGTTAATATCTATCTCGAATTTGGGATTTGCCGTATGAATCATCCAGAATGCCTGATTTAATCCCGGGACAGCCGCATAGCGGTATCTGGCTTCCCAATAGCCATACTGCTGTTCGAACACTTCAGGCTTCACCCAGACGTGAGCCGTTGTCCAATCGGCCCCGCCCCGCTGCTCTTTCTTGGTGACAAGCTTAAGCAGTCCATTCTCGACAACCGCATTTTCCTTCCATCGGCTGGACAGAATGTGCGAGGGATAACCGTTTGCCGAATCCCAGACATCCCAATCCAGCGAACTGCCGTTGAACTCATCTTGGAAGGCGAGTTCCCACTCCGCACCCGTATGCGGCCCTGACCATACAATCGTTTGCAGCAGCCGCTTGAGCATCACCGTCATCTCGGCACGGGTAGAGGTTCCTTGCGGCTGGAATGCTTGAGCTTCCGTGCCTGACATTATTCCGAATCCGACGATCTGCTTCACTGCATCCCGGGCCCATGGCGCAATCGACGCGAGGTCTGTGAAGCTGTCGTAAGGGTTCGCTGAGGCATCGTACCACTCCAGATTTTTGCTCACATACCGGACACTATGCTCCAGCATCAGCGCCATCTCTTCTCTGGTTATAGGCGAAGCCGGCTGAAGTTGATCCTGACTGATCGGGAGATTCTGCAGCAGTCCAACTGCCTGGGCCGCACCTGCCGCATCTGCCAACTCACTGCCTGCAGGGACATCATTGAACGAGTTGCCTGCATCATTATCTTCGAGACCGAGCGCCTGTGCCAAGGAGACGATGAAATCACCTCGGGTAGTGGTCTGATCCGGCGCGAACAGAGTTGGGGATACGCCGCTTATCAATCCCTTATTCGACAGGCTGACAATATCGTTCTCGGCCCAATGGCCGTCTATATCCTCGAATGCAGTGACAGGATTCGTAACATGGTCGTCCGTTACAGTATCGGCGTTCACATACAGCGTTTGCCACACTGTGGTATAGTCGGTCGCGCTGTTCAGAATTTCGAAGCGTACCGCGCTGGCCCGGGTATTCACTTCACTTCCGGCCGGTGTTTCTTTGAGAAGCTTTACGAATTCTCCAGGTTGGCCGGAGAAATCATAAGTGCCGAGTCCATACCACCCGATCTGACCATCGGTGAGATCGACATATACCGTATCAATCGTACCTTCATGATGGATGTCGTACCTGACATTCGGGTCGTTTTTGTTATCGTCCCAGAACAGCTTGTAGATGGAGATTCGGACTTTGCCCTGGCTATAAATATAGGGGTTATAGGTGGCTGTGGCATTCGGGTCAATCGTCCATATGGTGCCCGGTGCATTCTGGATCGGTCCCTTGACAGCGCCGCTCCACTGCCAGGCTCCGGTAACCGAGAAGCCAGGTATCGTATCCACATCAATTACGCCGTTCTCAAGGTCCACCGGAGGCTCCTCCGGAGGTGCCTCGTCGAGTGGCGGTAGCGCTGTAAGCTTGATGTCGTCCAAGGATACGGGATCGGCAGCAATCAGCCGCAGGCGAGGAGCGGTCGGATTGTTGTAAGTCGCCCCTGCCTTGTCGAATACATCCCTTTGCCCGATCAACTCAAGTGCTTCCGGGTCAGTCCCCCAGTAGATGTCATTCTTTAAATTGTTAAGGGTCGATTCTATTCTGAGGTAATACCAAGTATCCGGCTGGAGCTCGCTAGTCAGCTTTGTACCGTAAGCGCCGTCAGAGCCGCCTCCCCATCTCACCGAGTCCGAATATAAGGAGAGCCACCACAACTTCTTGGGAATTGGCGTTTGTGTATCGTCCAGCACGAACCTGACGATCTCCACATCGGCAGCTTTTTCGGCTCCCGCTGTCTTCACCTTTGCTTCGAATAACAATCTTCCGTCATTTGGTACGGTTGGAGAAGTGGACAGCGTAACTCCGTCCTGGAATTTCAAATAATTCGTCGGGTTCATTGCATCTGCAGCAGATACAAAGATACTGTTGGTCCGGTTGAGCTGCCATAGCGTGGAAGTGCCGCCATAGCTGCTTTCGTCATTGGGAAAGGGCAACCCGGAGATGACTCCGGGAGCCTGATAGTCGAAAGTCTGGTTGATGGCTACCGTCTCCTCCGCCGCCTCTTGGGCGAGCGCAGAATTTATCGGGGTTCCGATAGCGCTTCCAATTAGAAGTGCAGCCAAACCGGTTGCGATCAGTCCTCTGTTCAGAACGTTCATCAAGCGCATAATTATCCTCCTCACGGATCATTAATCAAGCTGCACGACAATAAATGACTTGTAGCGCAAGCCGCATGCCCACGGGACATACGGCTCGATGAAACTCGGTTCAATCCGAACGTTATTGCGTGCTGGAGATATACTCATTCATTTGCTCGACGTAGGCTTTGCCGCCTTTCTCGTACCATTGGGTAAGCAGGTTGTCGAACGCATCGACCGGCAGGTCGCCAACCATAATCTTCGTGATCGTCTCGTCCCATATCAGCTTGAAATCCATGAAGGAGGGTTGCTTCGCCGCCGGGGGGATAAACCCTTGATCAAGTGAGAACTCCACAGTATCAATTGCTTTATCGACGAACGTCTT
The DNA here is from genome assembly GCF_025567625.1 of Paenibacillus sp. J5C2022. Classification (GTDB taxonomy): domain Bacteria; phylum Bacillota; class Bacilli; order Paenibacillales; family Paenibacillaceae; genus Pristimantibacillus. The sequence continues at coordinate 24,358 of NZ_JAOQJC010000021.1, forward strand.
CAGACCGGATCTGATATCGTTCGGAAGTTTGGTATCGATGAAGAAGTCGCCGTCGTTGGCTCTTCTGACGATCGCTCTGCGCCATGGGGCGGTGACATCGGGATTGTACTGGCGGTTTCCGTCCACCATCGTATATTCCACGCCTTCCACGCCATACTTCACCAGATCCCATCCTTTGTCTGACAGCAGCCAGTCGAGCACTTGAAGTGTGCGCTCGGGGTTTTTGGCCTTTTCCGTTACGCCCCATACCCCGAAGGTAGCGGTTCCGTAAGCGGCGCCTTTCAGATCGCCTTGCTCGTTTTGGACAAATAAATAAGTAATTTCCGTATTTGGGTCATTTTCTTTTCCTGTCAGCTCAGCGGTATACGCATTGCCGGCAAATTCGGTGCGGACACCCGATATACCCAGCTTGAATCGATCAACCGATGCATTGCGGTCAATCACTGCCGAATCAGGGTCTACCAGCCCCTCTTTAAACAACTGCTGTGTGTAGGCCAGCACCTTCTTGTACGTGTCGGAGTTTTGATCGTACATTGGCGTGATATATTGGTACGGCCCTGCATTGGCCTTCTGCCAGCCGAGATCGCCGAACTGATTGGACAAGAGGGGATCGATCATCTTTGCCGTATTCAGATATGCGGCATAACCATAGGTGTCGTTCTTGCCATTTTTGTCCGGGTCATTAAAGGTGAACTGGCGCAGAATGTCAGTAAATTGATCGACGGTTACTTCATGGTTGGCCGGCATCTCGAACCCGATGTTGTTCAGCCAGTCCTCGCGGACAATAAAGCCGTCATTGCGTGCCACGGAAGTGCGGGGAACGGCATAATAATTGCCATCGCGCTTGGTCTCCAGCGCCTTCCAGGAAATGTCATACGTATACTTCTTCACATTGGGCAGATTATCCAGATAAGGGTTGATCGGAATGAGCACACCGTCGTTAACGGCGTTGATAAAGGACTCGTCAGATTCCGAAGGGAAGAAGATGAGATCCGGATAATCGCCGGAAACGAGTGACAACTGCAGTTGCTCCTTATACCCGGTTGATGGCGGGATGACCCAATTCAATTCCACATTGAGGTCCTGTTCCAATTGGTCGAATATGGCCTGGTCAGCCGGTGCGACATTCGCCGTTGAGAAGTTGGCCATAATCGAGATCTTGGCCTTCTCTTGTGCAGCGGGCTGGCCGCCCTCCGGACTTGTGGACGCTCCGGACGATTTGTCGTTATTCGACGAGCCATTGGAGGAACAAGCGGATACCAGAAGCATCGACAAAACCATGCCGCCGATGAACATACGTTTGTAATTGTGTTTCATGCGGATACTCCCCTCAGTTTATGTGTATTTATAATAAAGGCTTTGCCTCCATTATCCTTTGACTGACCCTAGCATGATGCCTTTGACAAAATACTTCTGCAGGAACGGGTAAACGCACAAGATTGGAAGCGTCACCAGCATCAATGTGGCGTATTGCAGAGTAACGGGGGTCAATTGCTGGCCGCCCGATTCCGCTGCGTTATCCCCTCCCGATATGGAGGCAAGCTTCGCCCCCTCGATCACCTCGCGCAGGAATAGCATCAGAGGCCACTTCTCCACCGTTCGGATATACACGATCGCATTGAAGAAGTTATTCCAATAAGCCACGGCAGTAAACAAGCAAAGTGTTGCGATGATAGGCATAGACAACGGTACTACGATGCGGAACAGAATGTACGGGTCCGAAGCGCCATCGATTCTCGCTGCCTCTTCAAGCTCCTCGGGAATGTTCTCCATAAACGTCTTCATCAGAATCAGATTAAAGCCGGACATCAGCATTGGCAGTACCAGGGCCGCCAGTGAGTCGAGCAATCCAAGCGAACGCATCAATAAGTAGTTGGGGATGAGCCCTCCGTTGAACAGCATGGTGAAGACGATGGCAAGCATGAAAACGGTTCGTCCACGCAAATGCCTCTTGGATAGCGAGTAGGCTGTCAAAATATACAGCAGAATGCCGAACAGCACTCCTGAGGCGGTCACGATTATCGTGTTCCGATAGCTGGACCAGAGCACAGGATGTCGCAAAATTTCTACATACGCTTCCAGGCTGACATGCTTGGGCCATATGCGCAAAGGGTTTTCAATATAAGCCGAGTAAGAGCTGACGGATACGGCCAGTACATTGATAAACGGATACAGCATCAAAATACCGATAAGCACAACGAGTGTGTAATTCACGCCGTCAAACAAACTGAACTTCTTAAGTTTCATCTGGCGCCCCCCTTACCATATCGACTTGCCGCTAACTTGGCGGGAAGCATAATTCGCTGAAATGATCAAAATAAATCCGACGATACTTTTAAACAGGCCGACTGCCGTCGCATAGGACATACGTCCGTCCAATAAGCCGATCCGATACGTGTACGTCTCAAATACATCGGCTGTCTCATAGGTTAGAGGGTTATATAGCAGATACACTTGCTCAAACCCATTGTCGAGCACATTGCCTAACTTCAGCAGCAATAAAATGACGATGGTCACCGCAATACCCGGGAGTGTCACATAGCGGATTCGCTGCAACCGGGTTGCCCCGTCTATCGTTGCCGCTTCATACAAGGTCGGATCGATCCCTGTCATAGCTGCAAGGTAAATAATTGTTCCCCAGCCGACCTCCTTCCAGATCTCCGCGCTAACTACTATCGTTCGGAAATACTCCGGCAATGTCAGAAATTTGATCGGTTCATATCCCAACGAGCCGATCAGATGATTGACCAGACCGGATGAGGGGGACAAGAAGTTGATGATAATCCCGGATAAGACGACCCATGAGATGAAATGGGGCAGATACATGACAGTCTGGGCTATACGCTTAAATGCCATCTGACGCACTTCGTTCAGCATAATGGCCAGCAGGATCGGTGCCGGGAACCCCCATATGATCTGGTAGAAGCTCAGCAGAAGTGAATTGCGAAGCACCCTGAAGAAGTGTTCGGATGCGAATAGCTGCTGGAAGTTGGTTAATCCAATCCAGTCGCTTCCCCATATGCCGCGTACAAGATTCAATTCCTTGAAAGCGATAACAATTCCGAGTATCGGGATGTACTTGAAAACAATCAAATATACAAATCCGGGGACTAAAAACATATACAGCCATTTGTTTCGAATGAGATGGGTGATCAGGGGTTCTTTTTTGATCGATTGTGCCACCTGTCTGCTCCTTTCGTTTTGTGCTGTGCCACTACAGTAAGTATATAGGAGCAGAGAAGGCGTAGAAATCAGGCACAATCTAGAAATAGTGGGGATATGAAAACGTTTTATTTCGTCAAAAAACGACTCAGTGTGACTGCATTTACTTTTTGTAGGGGCTCATTTACTTCCTGCAGTCAGATCTGCTTCGGTAATCTCAGTTCTACGATGGTTCCTTCTCCTTCCTTGCCGGATATTTTTAACCCGCAGCCTTTGCCGAAGATCAATCCGATCCTGCGATTGACATTCATCAGACCGATGTGATCGGCTTCCTTGATCTGATCGGACCCAAAGCTTTGATTAATCCGCTCCGCCTGCAGAAAGCCAATTCCTACCCCGTTATCCTTGATCCGCAGTATGACTGACCGGGTATCTTCGTAGCCGGTAATCGTAATGACACCTGGCCTTCCTGAAGGTTTAATTCCGTGGTAGATAGCATTCTCAATAATGGGTTGGAGAGTTAGCCTGACGGTCAGGTAGTCAAAGATGGACTCATTGATTTTCCAGATGACTTCCAACTCGTCTTTATAATGCATTTGCTGGACCTCTACATACAGTCTGGCATGTTCGATTTCCGTGCGAAGAGGAATGACATTGTTGCCTGTGGACAGGCTGAGACGCAGCAATCTTGACAGTGCATGGATCATGGACGAGGCTTCATTTTTCCCTCCCGTCAGCCGCATGACTTTCCAGTTGACTGCTTCCAGCGTATTGTAGAGCATATGAGGATTAATTTGCGCTTGCAGCGCAATGGACTGCGCCTTGCTCATCAGTTCGTAGCGCCTTTCCAGCTCCTGCTCCATCTCTTTTTTCTGCTCGCTGGATTGCACGATTGCAGCAGCGATATACTTTAGTTCGTTCAAGGCTCCTGCTGTGTTTTTCTCATTATCTCGCTGGGCAGGCAAGTTGTTCGCCAGCAGTGACAGAATGCTGTGAATCGGTCGATAGGTTTTCACAGAAATAAGGAAAGCGATAATGAGACTGGTAACGACTCCCGTAACGATTAGGAGCGCGATGAAGGAACGAAGCCGGTTCTGGCTGGATTCGTAACGCTCCAGCGGAATGGCGGATAGGAATGTCCAGTCTCTTCCCCGTGAAGGAACCGCAGAGACAACCGTCGATCTGCCGTCTCTGTTCCGGGTAACATGCGAGAACGTCCGGTCGAAGCGATCCGCATCCCATTCAGGGTGATAGTTCCCGATTGACTGATGGATGCGCGTCGGGTCATGGGTGAATACAATTTGTCCCTGCCGATCGACGATGTAAATCTCCTGCTCTGGCGTCATTCCCTTCATGAGGGGTTCCAACTGCTTGGCTCCGACACTTACGGTCATTAGACCTTCCTGATTCGCCCCGCTTACCGGAAGCAGCCGGAACAAGACAACCTCGGGTTCTTCGTCTTGCGGCGAATCGATCGTGCGAATCCAGAACTTGTGCGTATCTTTCGTGGCCAAGTAGTCATGATACCACCACTCATATCTGTACTTGTCCAGACTTCCTGCATTGGTCTCGCTCACGAGATAATCCGTCTTCGCAAAATAGAGCTGAATGGAAGAAACATATGGATTCGTCAGTATGGAAATGCGCAGCAAGTCCTGAATGCGGCGAATTCGTTCAATAGTCGAATAATCCAGCGGATAGTCCAGTCGCTCGCTCCTTAAGAACAGATCAACATCCGATACGGTTCCCAGACGGATGCTGAGACTCTCCGCTTCGTTAATAATAATATCAACTGTATCGCGGATACGGGTCAGCTCGCTTAAGCTGGAACGGCTGACTTCTCTCCTCATCGCCGAGTCGTTATACTGATAGACCAGATAATGCACACAAGCTAAAGGCACCATAAGCAAAAAAAGCACGACCAGGAAGTTCTTGATGAAAATACTGTTGAATTTATAGTTTTTGATGTACGTCCATAAGGTCGCTTTCCCGTCCAAGCTTCTTCCCCCCATCACATCTGCCGTTCCCTGTATTCGCTCGGGAGATAGCCCGTATGTTTCTTGAATAGCTTGTAGAAATGACGTACATCCTTATAACCCGTCTGTTCGCAAACCTCGTATATTTTCAGATTGGTATCGCGCAACAGTTCGGCGGCCAGTTCCATTCGAACTCCGGTTACATAATCGGAGAAGCTGCGGCCGGTTTCCAGCTTGAACAACCGGCTCAAGTAGACGGGATTCAAGTAGACCTGTTCCGCCACTTCGCCCAGCGTAATATCTTGCTTTAGCTTCTCCCTAATGTACTGCTTGGCCTGGGTGATTACTTTCCGCTCTGTTGGATTGTCTTTGGTCCGGTGCTCGTCCAGCCATTGATTCAATGCCGGATACACAGCTTCAACCTTCCATTCCAGTCTCAACCCGGACAGAGAGAGGACCCGGGCGGCCGAACGCTCCAGCAAGCCGTTCAGGCGACTGTCGAACCCCACCGGATCGCCTGATACGGACACAGCCAGCATATGCAAAGGCTTGCCGGGCTGGCCGTGCGGCAGCATAACGATGTCGGACGAGTCTTCCGGCAAGCTGTGAAGCATAGCCTTCCGTACTTCATCCACCGGCGATTCGGATGACCAGGATATGAGGACCCGGGCGCAAGGGCTTGTCCCCGGATCGATGCTCATTCCGATCAGGTGCTGGAACATGCGGTCTAACTGTTCTTGCTGCTGAAGCTGGCGGTCCCGTTCCTCTCGCTCCTGATCCAATTGTTCCTTCAAGGAATGGAATACTCTGTACAATTCGTCCAGATCGGTTGGCTTCAAGAGGTAATCGTACACATTGTACCGAAGCGCTTCTTTGGCAAGCTCGAACTCCTGGTACCCGCTAATCAGGACGATCCGGACAGGAAGGTTCTGCTCGTAGATATGCTTGGCCAGGCTCAATCCGGAGAGGAACGTCATTCGGATATCCGACAGTACAACATCTACATGGTGCTGCTCGAGATAACTGATCCCTTCAGCGCCGTCCTTTAATGCTGCCACTACTTGAAAGCCGCAGCTTTGCCAGTCCACGATGTCAACGAAGCCTTCCCGCACCTCTTTGTCGTCGTCCACGATCAATAACCGATATGCCGATTCCCTCATATTCCGTCCCCCGTGATGCTGAATTTTATGAGCTCTTTACTTGAAAATATTCGGTCACAACCTTATTCATCGCCTTCTCGTCTACCTCGACTCCGAGCCCCGGCGCATTCGGCACAGTAAGCTGCCCCTGCTCCAGACAGAAGGATGTATGCAGATACGGGGAGCTTGCCTTCAGGGCATTCGGCTGGTATTCGTAAATTAGAAAGTTGGGAATCGCCGCCGATACATGGATAGATGCGGCATGGCCGATGCCCTGATGCACGCTGAGATGGGGAGTGAATGCTACATGGTGCGCCTCCGCCAGATGAGCGATGCGCATCATCTCTGTAATGCCGTTCCTGCCCATATCGGGCTGAACAACTTCCGCCGCGCCGGATACGATCCAGTCCTTGAAGGCATATATCGTGCGTAGCGGCTCGCCTACAGCGACCGCAGTATCGATCGCCCTCGCAAGCTTGCTGTGTCCTTCCCGATCCTCGAATGTAAGCGGAGCCTCGAAGAACAGTGCGTTGATCTCGCCTAATGATCTGCCAATTGTATAGGCTTCCGTATGCGTGCATTTGCCGTGAGCGTCGAACATCAGATCCAGTTCGTTCACGTCGTAAGCCGAACGCAACGCTTGCAGCAGGTCCATGTAAGCGCTCATGTCCTGGTCGGCTGCGTGCACCTTGAGTGCATTGAACCCCTCTTCTCGGAGGCGTGCGGCATTCTCCATTCTTTCTTCATGATCATTCCCGGGCACACCGGTGTAATAACACTTCAATTTATCGCGATACCGCCCGCCAAGCAGCATATATACGGGTTGCCCCAATGCTTTTCCCTTAATATCCCATAATGCAATGTCCAGACCGGCCATCGCATCAATTAGATATCCTCCTGTATATCCTCTTTCACGTAAGGTGTCAAGCATTTTATCCCATAAATATTGATTTTGCATTGGATTTTCCCCCAGAACAAGCGGTGCCAGATGGTGTTTTATGATGGTCGCCACGATCTCGGGATGCGTTGGGGCCAATATCTCCCCCCAGCCTTCAACGCCGTCATCGGTCGTTACTTTTACGAATACCGTCTCGGCGTTAATGGAATAGATGCAGGAACGACGATTGCCGCTCCTTACAAAGTAATCCGGGGTAATAAATCGCTTACCTTCTACAGGCACATCTGCTATAGGTGGCAGCTTGACAATGTAAACATCAATACGTCTAACTTTCATTTGCAATCCCTCCGAATTGTAGTTTTCAGTTGTCACTCGTCGCTTCCGGGGCAAAGGTGTATGAGCCGGATTTCCAATGCCGTCGCAGATCTGACCGGACCAGCCCCCCCACCGCTTGCAGCGACATGCCTCCATCGACGACCAGGTTCACGCCGTTTACGAAAGAAGCCAGATCGGAAGCCAGGAACAGCGTCGCGTTAGCAACCTCTTCCGGATAGCCTGGCCTTCCAAGCGGATAGCAGTCACAATCTATAACAAAATCAGTCTGCTCCGCCAGCTGTCTCTGCATTTCCGCGCTCAGCGTTTTGCCCGGAGAAATACTGTTCACCCGAATCCGATCTGCAGCTCCTTCCAGAGCAGTCTGCTGCGTGAAAGCGATAATCCCGCTCTTGGCTGCCGAATAAGCGGGCAGGCCGGGGTTCATCTGAAAGGCATTAGTGGATGACATATTCACGATGGCAGGTGCCTTTGCATGCTGCAGCAGCGGCCATGCGTATTTGGTACACAAGAAGACGGAAGTCAGATTGATATGCAGCAGCTCATTCCATTGTTCGAGTGTGCTGTCACCAATTTTGTTTATTCTGGTCACCCCGGCATTATTGACCAATATATCGAGACTGTCCAATTCACTGAATACCCGCTGTACCGCCTCTTCATCCGTCACATCCATGGTGACGGCTGCAGCATCAGCACCCATCTGCCGCAGCCGCAGAGCCGCAGCTTCTGCCTTTGCCACATGAATATCGGCCAGTCGCACAGCACAGCCCTCCGCCGCGAACCGCTCCGCAATGGCCGCGCCAAGCTGCCCAGCCGCTCCCGTAATTAGCGCTTTCCTGTTAGCAAGCAGCATCGTCCATGCCTCCCTTCATTAATTGAGGTTCCGGCGATAGGCTTCTATCGCGCCTTCGACCGTTGCCGCCACCGTAATACGAGCGGGTCCAAATCGGTCAATGTCTCGAACACTTCACTTCGCAGCGTATCATCGATCGGGGCATTGGGATTGCGCACATAAGCGGATTGAATGACTCCGCCCGCTTTAAGCACCTCCTTATGAACTCCCATCGCATAACCGGCAATGGTTCCAATCCGAATAAAGGGCAGCACCCGGTAAAACAGCGCTCTCGCCGCTGCCCGTTCTCCCGATTGGAACAACCGGAATATTTCCACGCACAGGTCGGGAAATTCGCAAGCCGGCATAATGCCAACTGCTCCCCGGCAAAGCTCCTCATAATAGTACATCCCGTTCAGCCCGCCGAAAACAGTAAGGCGGCCCTCGGAACGCTCAAGAACCTCCGATATTTTCACCGTTGTCGGAGGAGCCTCTACCTTCACATAGGTGATATTGTCGCATTCCTCGGCCAGCTTGATCATCGTTGCCACAGGAATTGCCACACCGCTCGCAATCGGTGCGTCTTGCAGCATAATCGGAATGTCTACTGCTCGGGCGATGGCTTCGAAATATTCCGTCATCCGTTTACCGTCCGGCTTGACCATATAAGGGGGCAGCACCATCAGAGCGTCCGCCCCGGCCTTCTGAGCCCACTTGCTCAATTGAACGGCTCCCTCCAGACCGGTGTGTCCGCTGCCGAAGACGAGGGGAACGCGCCCTTTCACTTCATCGGATACAATTTCCGCTATTTGTTCCCGCTCGCGATCCAACAAGGTATACATTTCGCTGGCATTGCCGAATAAGGCAAGACCGTTCACTCCGGCTTCCAACTGAAAGCGGATCAGTTCGCGCAGACTTGACTCATCTACCTCCCCCTTTTCGGTAAATGGAGTGGCGACAATCGGGTAAACCCCTTCCAGCTTAATCGTTGAGTTCGACATGTTCTCCGCTCTCCTTTATGTTTTGCATGTTTTATAACGGTCGGCAGCTTCATCAGATAATCGGTGAAACTAAAAATGCTGCGCCGGCGGCAACAGCTTCACGAGCCATCGTTGCATCCAGCACAGAACCCGCGCTATCGTGCTTATATCGGCAATGCCGCTCTCTCAGCGAATTCCGCTCTCTCAGCGAATTCCGCTCTTATAATGACGGTACAGGCTAACGGCTCCTTGAGCGCTGAGCGTATCGGACTGCTCTTCCGGTACAACCGTAATCTCCAGATGCGGATGCCGTTCCTGCACGATCGGTTTGAAAATAGACGGAAATAAAGCTTTGCCGTATAACACGAGCTTTCTAATATCCGGGGTCAACAGATCGTTCAGCATAGCCAGATCCAGTGATAATAATGCACCTAAAAATATCCCCGCCGCTTCTTGCCGGTCACGCCGCTCCATAACGTTCAGTACACGGGAGCTGAATATCGCCCGCCCAAAGCCCGCCGCCTCGGCAATAGCTAGCCCTGTGCGGACCTGCTTCAGATCGGGTCGCATCTCCGCAGGTGATGGCAGGCTGCTTTTCAAAATCGTGCTCTGCAAGATGGCCATCATCAGCTCGCCGGTGACGGATGTCGAGCAGCGCTTGATCTCTCCACCCTCCAGCAAAATAGCTTTGTGATGGGAGCCATAGTGCATGAATACTAGCGGCTCCTGCGCCGCATCTCCCGAATGGGCCATGAAACCGAAAACTTCCGCTTCCTCGCCGCGCATCATATCCTTACGGCTCAGCTCCGCTTCGCCTATGAATCCCGTCTTTACGCCCGGAATAAAATGAATCGGCTTGGGCGCGACAGCGGGAAAAATACGCTCGACGATTCCGGCGGACACTTGAGCGGCAGTGGCCGGGGCCGGGAGATGCGGAATGTCCATTAGCCCCATATTCGACGTGATCATACCCGACGCAACAATGGCTTCAATATCCTCCAGACTGATCGAGTTGCTACTCAAAATCTCCGAGATAGCCTCCCTCAATGCTCGCTCCAGCACTTCCGTATGACCGGCAATGGCAACGTCCCTGGACCCGACACTTCGGCAGACCGAAGCTGCGATCCGGTCTCCGTCCATGAGACGCACCCTGCTATTCGTTGTGCCGGAGTCAATCACTAGCAGCTTCATGAATCACACTCCTGAAATGATTAGTCATTCTTCCCTTATTCATTATAGAACCCGTCTGCCAGACGTTATTTATATGATCTTTAGAACTTTTATTGAGATTTTTAGTTATATGCAGATGAGCGCTATTATCGGGGCGCACCAAAAAAATCCAACCGTTTTGAGGGATAAGATGACTCAAAACGGTTGGATTTTCGTTTGCTTGCGTAGGCTTGGCGGCCTGTTCAGGGGCATTAATCGCCGACAATTCTAAAGTCGATATTGTTCGGTGGCGGACAGTTCCGCTTGGCTTCCTCCAGATGATTGTCGGACAGCGGCTCATTCATCCGTTCGGCGATTTTCTGAGCCTGATAGCTGTACCACAGATTGATAATGAGCATTTCGCCTTCACGAACCACCGCAAATTCTTTCTTGAACAATTCATTCAGGAATGCTTCTTCGTTAAGCTTCAAGGCAGCGGCTCCGACGATAATCTGGATGCGGTCATTGCCGGCATGCTCCTCCGACAACGTATGATAGAATCGCCACGCTTCCTCGTAACGGCCGCTGTCAATGAGCAAGTTCAAGTATTCCTCGGCCAATGCGCGGTCCGGGAATGACTGCGACACCTGGAAGGCTTGTTCCATGTATGCGAGCGCTTGCGAGAAGTCGCCTTTATGCTTCATGGCTACGGAGAGATTGCGATACACCCAAGCGGAGGGGTGCAGCTTAATGGATGTCTCCCATACCTCAATCGCCTCGTCTTCGCGGCCAAGCTCATAAAGCATGACGCCCAGATGCATATAGGCGTTCCAATTCCCGCTGCTTGAGGAGGTGCGCAAGCTCGCTTCCAGCAATGCCAGCCACTCCGGCTGCACCATCCAGGCCGGCGGAACGCTGTTCGCATCACCCGCAGGGAAAGCTCCGCTGTCAAGCAGATGCTTCCACTCCGAGCCTTCAGCTGCTGCATCGTCCGACAGCAGGGAGAAGTCGAAGCCGGCGGGAATGCCGCGATGCTGCTCATGCTTGCGGCGCCGTGCTTCTTCCAGGCCGCCCCATCCCGACCCGTCATAGAGCTTTTGGAGGGGGGATTTTGTCGCTTCCGCTTGAACTCGCTCGTGAATGCTGTATAGGTCGGCTTCTGTAATCAGCTTGTCGACACAGCCCTTCACATATTCGTTCGCCCTTCGCCAATCCTCGCCATGAGACAGCACTGTATTCACATCGGACAGTCCGATCACCTGTGTGAAGTCCCATTCCGAATGGGCTGGCATATCCAGTCCGTGCAGCTGAGTGGGAGCGAATCCCGCCTGAATCTCGATGTAGTTGCCTTTTCCTGGATCGGACAAGAAGTCGCACCAGCGTCGTCCGCCGGGATGATGTCCCCAGCAGAACATCTTCCGGTAGCGCAGAAGCGATGTGGAACGCTCGTAGAACAGCTTTCCATCCTCATAGGCTACGGCTTCCCAAGGGGCTCTGTCCCCGGCAGGCGTCTGGAAGAAATACTCATTCGAGAACGGGAAGTTCATGGGATAAGTGACGTCCTGCCCGGGTACCGACGCAAGCTCGGGCAATTCGCCGTGGCCGAAGCCCTTGATGCGCTGGTCGAAATAGATGACCTCATCCGTCGTGGAGAACAAGCGAGCTTTCTCGGTTTCTTCAACGGCCGTATTGGTCCACCAGTACATAGGAACGGAATGATCGTTATCGTTGATGATGCGCACATACACAATCAGCTTGTCTGAGCCCGGCGGCAGATGGAAATCGATGTGCCAGAACACATTTTTGCAGCGCTCGTATTCGTATAGACGCAGAAATTCATGGCCATCCTTATCTTCCAGCATAGCCGCGTGCAACGGAGAAGAAGTGGTGAACGTATGTCCCAGCTGTCCTATATTCCACTCAATGCCGCCTGAGAACCAGGCATTCAGAATCGCCAGATTGCCGGGCTGAAAGACGGGATTCGTATAGAGCAGGTTGCGATTGGTGCGTTTGTCGATCAGGGAATAGAGTCTGCCGCCATATTGGGGCATAAATACAGCTTCCAGGATGCCATTGTCCAGAACGATGGTATCCACAGTCATATCCGTCCGTCTGCGCGTATACCGGTCCTGCATGCGATAGGGCAGGTAACGCTCTCCAGCTTCATACCCCAGCATTGGCCGGAGCCGATCCGGATAACTGGCGTTGACAGGCACGTCGCGATCATGTCTGCGGTTTCTGAACATCGGAAGCGGATTGACGCCCTCAAGCGGCGAGCCAGAGAGCCGGATGGTTGATAATTGGATAGACATTGCGCATTCTCTCCTTCAAGTACGCATAATGGATACAGCTAAGCATTATTCTTTTTGCGGAATTCAGATGGGCTAAGTCCAATCATTTTTTTGAATAACCGATTGAAATAGAAGGGATTGTCGATGCCTACCTTGTAGGCTACTTCTTTAACTCGAACATCCTTTTGCTTCAGCAATTGAACGGCATAATTGACCTTCAGCTCATTAATATATTGAAACATGCTTTTGCCGGTATCCTGTTTGAAAATTCTGCACAAATAGCTTGCATTCAGATTAACGGCATTGGCTAACATATCCAGTGTGATTTTCTCATGAATCCGATCATGCAGAATCTCTATAATTTGCAGTGTTTCCTTACGGCAAGCGCGCTGCTTGGCTTCCTGGAGACGGGTACCGGCTTCTTGCATGACATCGTGCAAGACCTGCTGGAACCTCTCCAGAGATTGCACGTCCATGAGCGTCGTTCGGAAGGCGTGGGAGCCATATAGATTTTTCCATCGCCATAAGGCTTGGCAAAGTCCAAAATATCGTCCATGATAATATCCTTGAGCGGCACGTCTTTGTCCAGCGCTTTACTGTCGAACAGTTCCGTCAGATCAAGGAAAGCTCTTTCTATCAGCATTTTCTGCACCGTATTGGTCTGGTCGGATAACGGCGCGTATATGAAGTCCGGCGGATTGCCCGATACGTTCAGAGGCTTGATAATATCCATTACCTTGGGATTGGAAATCATCGTAATACGGACTCCGGGGAAATCGGCCTCGAACCGTTCAATAACGGCTTCCCAATAGGCTTTGCCGTAAGCGCCTTCAAACACGGCAATGCTCAGCTCTTTGTTCGCAAACTTAACTTCTTCTCTTTCCGGATATATAGAGTTCGATTCCGAATTCAGGTTAGGGGATGGCATTAGCCCACAGCTTGCCAGCACGATAGCTGTGATCAGAATGAAACTGCCGTATGCGGCTATTTTAGCGGACATCATGTACCTTGACCTCCTCTGGCATCATAAGACCATTATAGAGGGAAAGCAGTCCGGCTTGCACCAGTAATTTTAAGTTCCTTCTTTTCCATTTCAAGAACAGAGTTGCTTTAGGAGTGCCGACTGTGCGAAGATTTGCGTAGTTTTTATCTTTTGGTGCGAAAGGAGCAGGCTTTTGAAACCGATCTCAACCCTTCACAAGCTTCTTCGAAACACAAGTATCAAGTCTCGTCTAATTTATACGCTGTTGGTGTTGACGACGGTTCCGATCATATTGTCCGGGAGCTACTCATACCTAGGGGCCAGCGACGCCATTAAAATGAAAATAAGCACGTATTCGGCCGAAATTATGAAGCAGCTGCGAAAAAACGAGCAACTTGAAAATAAAAAATATGTCAGTCTAAGCGATTCGATTATGCTGGATGGCGATGTACAGCACTATATTCAAAATTATGCCGAAGTCGATGAAACGGGAAAAAAGGAAATGAGCGTGTACATCAACAATTTGCTTAGCGATAAGCTTGATTTGCTGCAGAAAATAAAAAACGTCAGAATAATGACCCCCGATGCCAACACCGTTTACGATATGGGCTTCAACGTCATTAGCGACAGCAATTTTGAACGGTTGGTGGAGCGGATCGATAAGGCGGACGGCAAGGACCAATGGTCGTACTTGACGACCGAGCAAGGAGAAGCCTGCATTGTGCTGGCACGCAAAATCAATTCCTTGAAAAACTGGGACCAGTCGCTCGGTTATATTTTTATCAGCATTGGCGAGCAGCTTTATTCAGAGGAGCTGTATTCCGACGTGGATATGGGAGACGGCACGGATGTATTTATTTTGGATGACAGAGGAAGCGTTGTCTCCAGCCGCAGCTCCAAAATACCGCTCCACGAGCCTTTTAAGGACAAGAAGCTGATGGCGGCCATTCAACGTCATGAAGCGAACGGAAGCCCTTCGTTCTCGATGGACATATCCGGAGAACATCATCTTGTGGCCTACAGCTACGATGTATACTCCGGCTGGTATTTGATCAGCACCATTCCCGACAGTTACTTGAATAATGAAACAAAGTATATTCAGCGCAGCATTGTGGTGACGTGCGTCTTGCTTATTGTCGTATCGTTCGTCATCGCTCTGCTCATATCCAATACGATCTACCGTCCGCTTACGAAGCTTGTCGAACAGACGTCGCGCATTATTCGAGGTAACTTGAATACGACAGTGCAGGACGACAGCAAGGATGAAATCGGTTACCTGACCGATCGCTTTAACGTCATGGTAGAACAGATCAATAGCTTGATTGAAGAGACAAAGCGGGAGCAGCAGCAGAAGCGGGAGATTGAGCTGCAAATGCTTCAGGCGCAAATCAACCCGCACTTCTTGTTCAACACACTTAATTCCTTGAAGTGGACAGCGCAGCTTAGTCAGGCGGAAAGTGTCAGCATCGGCTTAAGCGCCTTGGCCGAGCTGCTGCGCAATACGATTATCGACAAGAAAGAATTTGTCACTTTAAGAGAAGAGCTGCGCAATATTGATAATTATGTGGTTATTCAGAAGGTTCGCTACGGCTCGACCTTCGAAGTCGCTATCGATATGCAGCCTGGGACGGAACAATGCCAGGTGCCGAAATTCATTCTGCAGCCGATAGTAGAAAACGCGATTATTCACGGGCAGGAAGGGATCACGCATAATTTGTCCATTACGATCAATGGCATGCTTCAGGAGAAGGAACTCGTGATTACCATTGCGGATAACGGAAGGGGAATGGACCAATCCAAAGCGGAGCAGCTGCTGTCCGGTGAGTATATTTCGGGCGAAGGGCGGCTTGCGAATATCGGCATTACCAACGTCGTAGAGCGGATCAAGCTGAATTTCGGCGAGGAATACGGGGTTGCAATTCGCAGTAAGGAGCAGGAAGGGACGGTTGTGACAGTAAAGCTTCCGGTTGTGATGGATTCGGAGGAGGAAAACAGCGCTGAGCGGGCAAAAAAATGATTGTGGTGGAATTTCTCATGTCTACTGGCCTATCAATTCCCTTTTATCCATCTTATAATAGAATTATTTAAATCTATCGCTAATAGTGATACACTATTATGAGGTATAGAATCGATCCAGAAATGGTGTGTGACTAGGTCGCGCTCTGGCTTTCTGTGACACTGTTAAGAGCGCCTGCATCCTTTCTGCAAATATTAGGGTATAAGGAAGGTAGAAATGAGTAACAAACAATCGAAAACAGACGTGATCTTAATCGGTGCCGGAATTATGAGCGCGACTTTAGGCGCGTTGTTGAAAGAATTAGTGCCGGACTGGAAAATCAAGGTATTCGAGCGGCGTGCAACCGCTGGCGAGGAAAGCTCGAACGAATGGAACAATGCGGGGACGGGTCATGCGTCGCTATGCGAGCTGAACTATACGTCCGCCAAACCGGACGGAACCATAGATATTAGCAAAGCGGTCAAAGTGAATGAAGAGTTCCAGGTATCCAAGCAGTTCTGGTCCTATCTCGTGGACAGCGGTCTGATCAACAATCCGAAGGATTTTATTATGCAGGTGCCGCATATGAGCTTTGTGCAAGGGGAGAAGGATGTCGCGTTCCTGAAGAAGCGTTTTGAAGCGATGTCCAGCAATCCATTGTTTGCCGGCATGGAGTTTTCCGATGATCCGGGCAAGTTGAAGGAATGGATTCCGCTTATGATGAAAGACCGGGTAGCGTCTCAGCCGATGGCGGCGACAAGAATCCAATCCGGCACGGACGTCAATTTCGGCTCCTTGACCAGAATTTTGTTCAAGCATCTGAATAGTAAAGGCGTCGGCATTCAGTACAAGCAAAATGTAGATGATATTAAGCGTGCCGCCGACGGCTCCTGGGAGTTGAAGGTGCGGGACATCGATAGCGGAGCCGTCGAGCGCCATAACGCCAAGTTCGTCTTTATCGGCGGCGGGGGCGGAAGCTTGCACCTGCTGCAGAAGTCCGGCATTCCGGAAGGCAAAGGCATCGGAGGCTTCCCGGTAAGCGGACTGTTCATGGTCTGCCAGAATCCGGACGTTGTCGCGCAGCATCGTGCGAAAGTTTACGGGAAAGCTCCTGTTGGCGCTCCGCCGATGTCCGTTCCGCATCTGGATACCCGCTTTATCGAGAACAAGGAATCGCTGCTGTTCGGGCCGTTCGCCGGCTTCACGCCGAAGTTCCTGAAGTTCGGCTCCAATCTGGACTTGATCACTTCCGTGAAGACAAGCAATCTGACCACGATGATGGCGGCAGGCGTGAAGAATGTCCCGTTGACGACTTACTTGATCAAGCAAGTGATGCAGTCGAAGGAGAAGCGCATGGAAGCGCTGCGGGAGTTCGTCCCGAACGCCAAGAGCGAAGACTGGGATCTGCTGGTCGCCGGCCAGCGTGTGCAGATTATTAAAGATACGGCTGCAGGCAAAGGAACGCTTCAGTTCGGCACGGAGGTCATTAGCGCGGCTGACGGCTCGATAGCCGCATTGCTGGGCGCATCTCCAGGCGCTTCTACTGCGGTGTCCGTCATGCTGGAAGTTCTTCAGAAGTGCTTCCCGCAGCAGGTGAAGGCATGGGAGCCGAAGCTGAAAGAGATGATTCCTTCTTACGGTGTAGCTTTGCTGAAAAAGCCTGAGCTTATACAAGAGATTCATGCATCGACAGAACGGACGCTTGGCCTTAGCACTGAACAGGAGCATGTCCTTCAGACGGTATAAACGGATATAGATAAAACGGCCATAGTCATGCGTGCCGCGACTAATGGCCGTTTTTCTATTCTAATCAGGCGCAGAAGGCGTGTTGACATTGCTGGCTCAGAGAGCTATGATTGGTTGCGTAAACGTTTAACCTACAATCTGATCCCCTCCTATTTTCGAGCGGGCAGCGCATACGTATGAGGTGAGATGATGTCAGCGACAATTAAAGATATAGCCAAAGCTGCAGGTGTCTCCATCGCTACTGTATCCAGAGTCATCAATCAACTGGGCGGATACAACGAGGAAACAGGGAAGCGGGTCATTGCCGTCGCGAGGGAGCTTGGCTATCGGAAGAACGAGAGTGCGAGAAGTCTGGTGCAGAAGACGACGAAGACGAT
The DNA here is from genome assembly GCF_025567625.1 of Paenibacillus sp. J5C2022. Lineage (GTDB taxonomy): Bacteria > Bacillota > Bacilli > Paenibacillales > Paenibacillaceae > Pristimantibacillus. The sequence continues at coordinate 42,219 of NZ_JAOQJC010000021.1, forward strand.
CGGCATCATTATGCCGGATGTGGCGACATCCTTCTATGGCGACATTACGAAAGGCATCGAGGACATTTCGTTCGAGCATGGCTATAGTGTTATCCTGACGCATGCGGGCTCCCGCGGCTCCCGTATCCGCGAAAGCCTGAATCTGATGGGCGAGCGACGAGTGGACGGGCTGATTATCGTATCGGTAGAACTGCAAGCAGAAGGAATCGAATTGCTGCTGTCGCTGGGCATTCCGCATATTCTGCTATCCACCAAGACGGCGTCGGAGCAAGTGCCTTATATGAAGGTGGACGATTATGGGGCAGCCTATACGGCAGTGAAGCATCTTATTGACTGTGGCCATCGCTTCATCGGCATGGCGGGCGCAGATCCGGAGGATGCGATAGCAGGCGTGCCGCGCATGGAAGGCTACAAGCAGGCGCTAAGCGATTGCGGGCTGAAGGTAGACTCTCATGTCATCAAGACCGGTGACTTCAGCTTTGACGCCGGGAAGCGGGCCATGCAGGCATTCATTGAAGAGCAAGCACCGATTACGGCTGTCTTCTGCGTTAGCGATGAGGCGGCGCTCGGCATCATATCCGCATGCTACGAGCGGGGAATCCGCGTGCCGGATGATATCTCTGTGGTAGGCTACGATAATTCGAAGGTGTCACAGATGTCGATACCCCCGCTAACGACCGTTGCGCAGCCGCTGTATGAGATGGGAAGAGCGGGCTGTTTGGAGCTGATACGTTCTATTCAAGGGAAGACGAATATTGTCTCCAAAGTAATCCCTCATGAACTGGTTATACGTCAGTCGGTACGGAAAATTTTATAGTCTATGTAAACAATATGAGCGATAGCTTCCCCTTTTGAATCATGATATTTTTTTACGTGTTACGTAAACGTTTACGTTACGTATGACAGGGCATATGGATAGAATAATAAGAAGGAGTGAGACAGAATGGTCAAAGGATATGAAGCGAAAGGGATGGAGAAGGAAGTGAAATGGTGGCAGACGGCGGTCGTGTATCAGATCTACCCGCGCAGCTTCCAAGATAGCGATGGGGACGGGATCGGCGATCTTAGAGGAATCATTAACCGGATCGACTACTTGAAGCTGCTGGGCATTACGGCCATCTGGCTCTCGCCGGTGTACAAATCGCCGAACGACGATAACGGCTACGATATTAGCGACTACCAAGACATTATGGACGAATTCGGGACGATGGCGGATATGGAGGAGTTGCTTGCCAAGGCGAACGAAGCGAGCATCAAGATCGTTATGGATCTTGTCGTGAATCATACGTCGGATGAGCATAAATGGTTCATCGAGGCGAAGAAGAGCCGCGACAATGCTTACCGCGACTATTATATATGGCGTGACCCCGTGGACGGCGCTGAACCGAACGAGCTAGGCTCCATCTTCAGCGGCTCCGCATGGGAGTTCGACGAGGCCAGCGGCCAGTATTATCTGCATTTGTTCAGCAAGCGTCAGCCGGACTTGAACTGGGAGAATGAGAAGGTGCGCCGCGAAGTGTACGATATGATGAATTTCTGGCTGGATAAAGGGGTGGGAGGCTTCCGTATGGACGTCATCGACCTGATCGGCAAGCTGCCGGATCAGGGCATCACCGGCAACGGTCCGAAGCTGCACGAATACCTGCAAGAGATGAATCGGGAGACATTCGGCTCCCACGACGTCCTGACCGTCGGCGAGACTTGGGGAGCGACGCCGGAGATCGCGAAGCAGTATTCCGATCCGAAGCGCAATGAGCTGTCGATGGTATTCCAGTTCGAGCATATCGGCCTGGACCAGCAGGAGGGCAAAGACAAGTGGGATCTGAAGCCGCTCGATATTGCCGAGTTGAAGGAAGTGCTGGTGAAGTGGCAGACGTCGCTCGGCGATGAAGGCTGGAACAGCCTGTTCTGGAATAACCACGACTTGCCGCGCATCGTATCCCGCTGGGGGAATGACCGGGAGCTGCGCGAGCAGTGCGCGAAGATGTTCGCCATTCTGCTGCATATAATGAAAGGCACGCCTTATATTTACCAAGGAGAAGAGATCGGCATGACCAATTGTCCGGTGACGAGCATTGACGAAGTGGAGGATATCGAAGCCGTCAATATGTATCATGACCGGTTGGCGAAGGGCTATGCCGTGGAGGACATTATCCGGTCGATCAATGCCAAGGGGAGGGACAATGCGCGTACGCCGATGCAGTGGGATGACAGCGTCAATGGCGGCTTCACGTCCGGCACCCCTTGGCTGCATGTGAATCCGAACTATGCGGAGATCAATGTGCAGCGCAATCTGGACAATCCGGATTCCATCTTCTACACCTATAAGCGTCTCATTCAGCTTCGCAAGGACAATCCCATTATCGTGTGGGGAGACTTCGAGCTGATTGCGCATACAGTGAAAGAAGTATTCGCCTATTATCGCTTATATAACGGCGAGAAGTGGCTAGTGGCGGCGAATATGTCGGAGCGCGAGCATGCATTCGGCGTAGAAGAAGATGCCGATGAGATCCTGATAAGCAACTACAACCGCTCGTCCATCGATATCAGGCAGCTGACGCTGCAGCCGTATGAGGCTTTTGCCGTCAAGGTCAGAGGGTAATGGTGAGCCCGCATGCCAGAGCATGCGGGCTATGAAGCGTCAGAGGAAAGCGATGATCCCGGCGCCAAGCGCCAGTATGCCGACGGCCGCTATGAATATCTCGGTGCGGACGACAGATTTCTTCATGAGCTTGCCGGCATATAAATTGACGAAGCTGTGTGCGGGGATCAGCAGTACTACTAGCCATGGGGATTTCGCGACGAGCAGGGTACAGCCGATATGAAATGCGCTTGCAAATATGCGTTCCACGATGCCCCATAGTGGAAGACGAGCCAGAATAGCAACGGGACCAAAACATAGAACGGTATCATGTATTTGGCCTTGTTCATCGTGCTTTGAAACTGCTGATGAATATCGTCGCCTTGATGAGCGTCGCTCGACAATGTCATTTGCTTTCATCTCCTTTAATTGGCGGCGATTCCGCACTGATGCTTGCATGTGGCTTGGTCTCCGGGATGATGATCGTCGTGATGGTTCTTCTTCTGCGATCGGGAGCGGGCTTATTCCCGACATGCTTCATGAGCTGTGTCCGCAACCCTTGAACCAGCTCCATATATTCCTCATCGGACAGGAGAAGATCCGGCTGTCGGAACGATACGCCGTCTTGTCGAAGATCGAATTGATCCTGTTGAAGATACTTCCCGTAATCTCCAAGCAAGGAAGCGATAAACTTCATGAACAATTTCATATGCTCGTCAGGTGTCATAGCGGCCAGCTCTTGAGCTGGAATATCTGCACCGTTCTCCGCCAGACTGTAAACTTTCAACATGGCACCACGAATTTGCTTATGCTCTACAACTTCAACCAGTTGAGCCTTAAGCAGCTTGTTCAGATGGCGATACATCGTAGCTTGCGGAATATCGGGCATAAGCTGTGAATAAGGCCGGTCAGTGGATATGGATATATTTGGAGTCTATTTCGACCGTCCTTATGCTGTGTATACTATGTAGGAGCGCACTAGAATCAGACGTTACCTAATGGTCATCGTGAGCATAGCAGCTAATCTGCTGCAGTCGAAGGTTGCGTTCACCGATTGCAAGCGGCAGAGGCAGGCCGGAGGGCCTCCGTGTTCCACAGGAACAGCATCCCCGGCCTGAAGGGTGTTCAATGTTGGGATGAAGGTGGCGATGTCAAGACGCAGCGGTTGAATTCACTTCGGATAGAAGAAGGAAGACAGCTTCCATAACGGCGAGTGATCAATAACTAAAGCTTGGTCATTCCCAGCGATAGGGTCATTCTGATGGATAACCTTCACTTGTTTATCCTTATGCTCCGGGAATCGTTCATGCAGTACGACATATACCGCATTCGCCTGAGCCCAGGAGGCATTGCCGGAAGCTAATCCAAACTCGTCATACTTCTTATAAGGTGCCAACGATCTTGCCGGATTGTCCGAGTCTGGTGCTACATAATAGATCGTCTGAGCAGACACAAGCTTATCTGCAGTCAGTTGCATGCTCACGTTGACCAGCTCCGTGAATTGCGGGATAACAATCGCGGCTGTCACATTATAGATCGCCCATACGGAGAATAGCGGCAGCACGAGGATAACGCCCGCCTGGCTCCACTTCTGTACAAACGTCTTGTTGGCTATAAGTTGTGAGAGGCCTTTCAGCGACATGATGAGAAACAATAGCAGCAAGGAAGACAAAGCGACTTGCGTACGGTAACTGGGCGGGCTTGATGCGACAAGAAGATTGGGCGTATAAGAGAATAGAATGATCGACAGGCCCATAGCAATGAGGACAAGCTTCCGCTTCACGGAATGGTCGAGGTAAAAAAAAGCGCCGACGAGGGTGGTCCCCAATACCAAGAGGGCTGTCCAGAAGGTAGAATGAATATTGACGAAGTTGGCCGCATCGGTCAGCGGGTAGGTCGCGAACCATTTCAATTTAACCAGAACGTCGTAGAAGCTGGAGATTAATTGCGAGCGCTCCAGTCTATGAACGAAAAACGTCTCTGTCAATTTCAGTATCAGATAGGAAGCAAGCAGGGAGGAAAGGAATACGAGCATATAATAGCCGAACATTCTCACCTGTGTTTCATATTGCTGCCTGTATCGAACGAATAACTGGATAACGGCAAATACCCAGAAAAACATGGCGGCAGGCTGATATATATTAAGCGATACGACCAGGATAAGAGCCGATAGTGCCAGAAGCCCCGCTTTCCTTCTTAAGGCAGCTTCCGCTCTGAATGCTATGCAACGGACGGACAAGGCTGTAAGAGCTGTCGCCCAGGGGAAGATGAAGGTGATAGCCCAAGAGGCATACACTTGAAATGCAGGCAACGTGCCGATAAGAAATCCGCTCACCAGCGATGCTCTTCTGCTCCATCCCGCTCTTCTTAAGCTGATGGAGACGAGCCAAGCCGTGAAGGCTATGCCGAGCACACTAATGAATCGCAGAATGCGCAAGGAATAGAAGGAATCCACCGAAGAGAAGGCCACTATCATCGCCCCGGCATAGAGGGATCGTCCCCCCGCCACTACGTGCTCAAGCGATTGCTTCAGAGTTCCTTGATAGGTCGCGGCCAAGCTGGCATAATCGTCAGTGAACAGGTAAGGAACAAGCCAGCACACGGAATAAAGAGTGAGGAAACCCCCGATTAAAGCTAACAAATCCAAAACAATGGAATGTGTTTTGAATAGAGGTTTGGCGCCCATCAGTTTTTCATCTCCTTGAAAGTTCTTCATTAAGAACATCGTAGCTCAATTGGGCAATATTGTAAAGTAGTGTGTTCCCGATAAAACCTCTGCAGTTGTCATAAAGCGGAAAGTGATATATTGTTTTTATATGAATTTAGTCCTGGTTCGTATAGTCGAAAAGTCCCATATTTATTTCAAATGATCCTTTATAGCAAGGGGTAATAGCTGTGACGATTAAAATGGAGATACCGTTACGAAAATTTCTGCAAAGAAATACAAACCATTGTTCCGACTATTGCGAGCTTGCCCTGAGCTTCGTGGACTGGATCAAATCGCGCCATGAAAGCGGTTATTATTTGCACGCCTATGATCCGGATTGCGTGCATATCCAGTATTTGAAGGAAGGGTTCGCCCTTCGCGTTGCAGCTGTCTCTGCCGAAATCCGCGACGATATGCGACAGTCCGCATCGGACGCCTCACAGACTTATCTTTCGCCGGAGCATGCCGGCCGTATGAAGCATATCATCGACCATCGCAGCGACATGTATGTGCTAGGCATGATCTTTTATGAAATGTTCACCGGAGAAAAACCGTTTCAAGCGGAAACGGCCAATGAATGGAGGCATGCCCATCTCGCCGTACTTCCATCGCCTATGCGAAGCATTCGTCCACATGTCCCCGAAGCGCTGGATGACATTGTTATGAAATTATTGTCGAAGAAGCCCGAAGATCGGTATCAGACCGTATTCGGGCTATACGACGATATGAGGAACTGCAGAGATCAGCTTCGGGACAAGGGGGTCATCGCGCCCTTCACGATAGGAATAGTCGATGAACTGTGCCGATTCCAGCTTCCGACGGGGTTATACGGTCGGCATGAGGAGACGCGTATGCTGCAAGAAGTGTACGAGAGCGCCTGTTCCGGCGTCAAGTCGCTTGCTGTGATAGCGGGCCATCCGGGAAGCGGCAAGACGGCACTCGTCCGGGCATTCGCACAGTCTGTCGGGCAGGGGAAGGGACGCTTCATTGCCGGGAAGGCGGATCAGATTAATCATTCCGTTCCCTATGCGCCGCTGATTATGGCGCTGCGCGAGCTTATCCGGCAAATACTGACGGAATGCGAGGAACGCATCCAGCAGTGGAGAGCGAAAATTATGGCGGCGGCAGGCAACAGCGGCTACGTCCTCTGCGAGATGATTGCCGAGCTTGCCTTGATTATCGGGGAACAGCCGCCTGTGGAGGAGCTGCCGCTGCAAGAGGCGACGATCCGCTTTCAAACGCTACTTAGCCGCTTCGTTAAAGTGTTCGCCGAGGAAAGAGCTCCATTGGTGCTCTGGATTGACAATCTGCATTGTGCCGATTCCGCTACGCTTCATATGCTGCAATTCATTCTGCATGACCCGTCCAATCGGCATATGCTGATTATCGGGACTACTCGCCATCAAGAGTGGAGCAGGGACAGTCTTCTGACGCAGGCCGCTCATCGGCAATCGCTCGGGAACACGCATATCGTCGAAATAACGCTCAATCCTCTCGATTACGCGACAGTAACAGCATATGTTACCAAGACGCTGCGTGCCGACACGACCAACGTGAAGCCGCTAGTGGATACTCTGTTTCAGAAGACGGCAGGCAATCCCTTTCATCTCAAGCAGATGCTGCAGATGATCTATAAGGAAGGAATGCTGCGCTTCCATACGGAACGCCGGCGGTGGGAATGGGATCTGGAAGCCATTCGGGAGAGGAAGGGCTTCAGCGATATAGCGAGCATGATTACGGACAGATTCAATTCCCTTCCGGCGGCTACAAGGCAAGTGCTGGGACTGGCCAGCTGCATTGGCAATCCTTTTCCTCTGGATATACTGACAAGACTGAATATGCACACTTCCGCGGAGACGGAAGAGGCAGTATACGCCGCCCTATCGGTCGGTCTTATCGTTCGCGAACAAGATGATTTCGTATTCCTTCACGATCATGTGCAGAGAACGGCTTATGACCTTATCTTTCCGGCAGAGCGGGAGCGCATTCATTTGGAGATCGGTCGCTTGCTGTCCCAACTGTATCAATCGTCTGCGGAGGACGATCTTCTGTTCGATGTCGTGCATCACTTGAACAGAGGCAGCCGTCACATGACGGAATCCGCGGAGAAAGAATGGACAGCAGAGCTTAATCTGAAAGCGGGCAGAAGGGCCAAGGCTTCCGCCGCGTACGACGGAGCGTTGGAGCTGCTCGACCAGGGGGTCGCGTTAGTTGGGGGCGACGGCTGGTCATGCTGTTCGCCATTATATGCGCAGCTCTTGCTGGAGCGCTCGGAATGCCAATATTACTGTGGCGATACTAAGCGGGCTGAAGCGGCACTGGAGGAGCTGTTGGCTCATGTCCGGGACCCGGGCGGACGGGCCAGAATTTATGTGACGCAAATTAATATGTATGCCTTCGGCAAGAAGGAGAAGAAATCGGCCGAAATCATCTTTCGGGCAATGGCCGAACTGGGGCAGCCCATTCCTTCAAAGCCGTCCAGGCTGATCATGGCTCCCGCCATTGCTTTTACTGGAATGTGGGCCAGGAAACAGAAGGTACCATTGAACGAAGATCCGGCGCATAAAGCGTTAGGCGACATTTATATCGCTTCCTCGTCCATTCTGTTCATAACGGATGCCTCGCAGGCTATTGCGCTAACGACCCGCTGCGTGCGATTGTTTCTGAAGCAGCGCAATAGAGAGGCCTTTCTGGTGGCATTGGGCTCCCTTGCAATCGCTTTATGCTTTGGGCTTAAGAGCTATAAGGCGGCGCTCCGGCTGGTAGAGATGCTGGTCAGCCATTGCGAGACGCTGGATAGTGTGAAAGAAAGAGGGAAGCTCTACTATATGGTGGCCTTTGTATTGCAATTGCTCAAGCCTGGTGAATCCGACGATTACTTTCGCAAAGCGGAACATCTGAGCCTGGAGGCCGGCGATTTGGTGTATGCGGGCTATGCGATTTCTTCCCGATTGATTCTTCTGCAAGGAGATTTGAACAGGCTGAGCCGGCTTTGTCGGCAATATGAGGAATTAGCGGGTATCGTGCTCGACGATATGACGTTAAATGTTCTTCATATCGCCAAGCGCTATGCGCAGCTGCTGCAAGACTCGGCTATGGCTGACGCCAATGTTGAGCAATTGACGTTCCGCAGCGAGCATTTCCGTGAGAGTGAATTTCTGAAGGCGGGTATTGACAACGACTCGTTCAAATCCAACCTGCTCTATTACTATACCTGCAAGCTAGAAGTATATTATCTGTACGGCCATTATACGGAGGCGATAGACTGTGCCGAGCGGTCGGCAAATTATGAGACGGCTACGGTTCTTTCCTTTAATCAGCGCTATTGCTTCTATTATGCGATGGCCATGATGGCTCGCTATGCCGAAGCGCCGCGGGCGCGACAGCAGAGTTATCGCGCGGCGATACGCCGCTTGGTTCGTCGTATGAAGCAATGGGCCGGGAGCGTTCCGGAGAGCGCATTGTCCAAGTATTGGATCTTGCAGGCGGAGTATGCCCGGCTGGTTAAGAAGAAGCGGGGGGGAATCAAGCGCTACAACGACGCCATAAGGCAAGCCCGGGCAATCGGGTGTACATCTGACGAAGCGATTGCTCATGAGCTGTTGGCCAAGCTGTTGATGAGGAACGGTGAAGAGCAAGCTGCCGAATTCCATCTGTCTCAGGCCTGCAAGGCGTATCGGATATGGGGAGCCGAAGGCAAGGCAAGACAGATGCGGGAGCAATATTCTGTGTTGCGGGAACTTGAACCCGTGATGAGGAACGATGATGCTGCGCCGAACGGGATGACGGACAAGAACCAATTATGGTCGGCTCACGGATATATGTCCTACCCTGTTAAGGATGATCCCGACCTCAGCATGCTTAGGCAAGCGACGGAGCTTGATTGGGAGGAAGGCGCCGAGGAGGGGTGGCAGAGCACGTTCGTGAAGATGGCTATGTATAATGCCGGTGCCGACAAAGGAATCTTGTTGCTGGGGAAGGAGAGCCAATGGCACGTTATTGCATCCGAGACGCCCGAAGACGATTCCGATATACAGCCATCCAGTTCAGACCAGTATTCCTCTTCGGTAGTCCAGTTCGTCATGAGATCGGGAGAGCCTGTCATTATTGGCAATGTCGGCAGCGGTTTATTTGCAGCGGACCCCTATATGGTTAAAGTGCGTCCCGGTTCGGTCTTATGTATGCCCGTTCGTTATCCCGATGACTCCCGCGGTGTACTGTATCTGGAGAATCACTTCACCACGCATGCCTTCCGTTCGGAGTGCCTTGCCATACTGGATCTGCTCTTTGCCCGTCTGGCCTACATGGGTCTGCATCGAACGCCTCAGGGAGACGTTCTTGCGGAGATGAAGACGTCTGTGGCGTCCTCGCAGGAGGAAGGGAACGAGCCGCTGACCAGCCGAGAGCTGGAGGTGTTGCGGCTGATGGCGGAAGGGTTGTCCAACAAGGAGATAGGAAGGCGCTTGACGATTACGGAAGGAACGGTGAAAATTCATGCATCCAATATTTATGGCAAGCTGCAAGTGAAAAGAAGAGCGCAAGCCATAGCGAAAGGCAGAGAGCTTCTGCTGATCGGCTAACTGTTGAGCATTGAGCTGTTGGAGTCACGAGGAACGTGCTGCTTGTTCTTGCCGGTGCCGGTCAAGCAGCTCTCCGCGAATGATGGATATTTCCTTGGGAGCGTCAATCGCCAGGCGCAATTGTCCATCATCGCTCTTGATCACCTTGACGACAATATTTCCGTTAATGACGATATATTCCCCCGGCTTTCTTCCTACTACTAGCATGCGTACCGCTCCTTTAATATGAAGAGATGATTCGTATTATAGGCTTTTGCGGCTATCTTGTGATCTGTCGAAAGTTATAGTTGGGCGGAATATGCTTGTCAAATGATGGTTTCCATCTTATTTTCATAGCTGTTATAATGAAACTGGATTCATATTTTACATATGCTGGAGGTCATCATTGTGAAAACGTTGGGATTTTATCATGTAGGCATTGTTGTATCTGATCTGGCGAAATCTGTTGCATTCTATCGCGATACGCTCGGCCTGGAAGTTGCCGTAGACATTACGGACACCTTCGACGGAGAAGAGATCTCGCAAGGGCTGGGAGTTCCGGGTACGAAGCTGCGTGTCGCATACTTGAAGTCGGCCGACAACTTCATTCAGCTGATGGAGTTCGAAGAGCCGAAGTCTCCTATCGAATCGCACCTGCCGCTGCATGCGTATACGACAACACACTTCAGCTTCTATGTGGAGGATCTGGAGCAGACGATGGAAGAGCTTGGAGCGAAGGGCATCCAGTTCTTTTCGCCGATTAATATTGTGCCGGATTCGCTTCGCAATGTGATTAACGCGCGCAAGTGGGTGATCTTCCGCGATCCGGACGGCGTCCTGATCGAGCTTGTGGAGAAAGTATAACGGGGCTGCTTGCAGCTGATAGACGAGCGACATCCCGGCCTGCTTGCAGGCCGGGATGTTCGCGGTTATAGGGATGCCTGACTTAATTCCGTCAGGCGCCAGTCTTCAGGGGAGATGCATATAGAAGGTGACCGATTGGCCGACTGCGCTGCGGGCATAGAGCTTGCCGCCATGCTGCTCTACGATGGACTTGGCAATAGCCAGACCGAGACCGTAGCCGCCTTGCTGGCGCGAACGGGAGGAGTCGGTGCGATAGAAGCGGTCGAAGATGCGGTGCAAGTGCTCCGGCGCGATCCCTTCCCCTGTATTCATCACCGATAATACCGTATCATGGTGCTGCTTCTTCAATGTGATGGCCATACTGCCCCCGGAAGACGTATACTTGACGGCATTGTCCAACAGAATGAGGATAACTTGCTTGATCTGCTCGCTGTTGCCATATACCATACAACCGGGTGCAATATCGTACTGCAAGGCTATTCGCTTCTCGAACAAGACCGCCTCCATCGTCAGCAGGATGGATTCCGCCGCTTCGCTCATATTAAAGTTCGAGAGCATCATAGCCGTACGGCTGTCGTCCATCTCCGTCAGGTAGAGCAAGTCGCTCGTCAGCTTCCCCATCCGTTCCGTCTCCAGCTGGATATAATTCAGCCACTTGGCCTGATTGGCAATGGTATCCTCCCGATTGGCCAGCAGCACATCCGTATTGGTGCGGATAATGGTTAGCGGCGTCTTTAATTCATGCGAGGCATCCGCGATGAACTGCTTCTGCTTATCGAACGCTTCCTTGACAGGAGCGATGGAGCGGCTGGCGAAGAAGCGGCTTAGAAAGTAGATGACGACGAGCATGGCGACGCCCACCGCTACCACGGTATAGATGAGATTCGTGACGATCTTCTGCTGAGCGGTGGCATCCCGATAGACGAGCATATAACCGTCCGGAATGGGCCGAACGAGATAAGCCCAGTCCACTCCATCGTGTCCGAATTGCCCGCGTTCATTGTTCCCGTCCGCTGCTGCCTGCAGGGCAGAGGAGTAGACATCGTCATCCAGTTGGAAGGGAGAAGAGATCTCCACCAGATTCCATTCTTGATCGGTCGTAAGAACGAAGAATACGGGAAGCGCCTTTGGCATCGGAGCCAAGTTTTCAGGAGGGATATCGTGGGGCTCCTTCCTGCCTATATCGGGATGGCGCGATTTCAGATACGATTCCTGAATTCGTTTCAACTCGTTATCGATATCCCGCTGCACGTTCTGATACGTTATCGCGTATACCGTGGCGAAGGACACCAACATCATGACGGATATCATGATCATATTCAACAGCAAGAAGCGGTTTTTCAGCTTTTTGAACATTATACCGGCACCTCTAACACATAGCCGACGCTGCGAATCGTCTGAATACGGACTTTGGATTGAAGGAAGGAGAGCTTCTTCCGCAGGAAGGAAATATACACTTCGACATTATTGTATTCCACTTCGGAATCGAAGCCCCACAGCTTCTCAATAATTTGCTCTTTGGATGTTATCGCTTGCTTCCTGGTGATGAGCAGCTCCAACAACTCGCTTTCTTTTAAATTCAATTTGATCTCCTTGCCGCCTACCGTGAGCTTCAGTTGGGATGTGTGCAGGGACAGATCGCCATACTGCAGGTTATCCTCGGGTATGACCTCGCCTTTCCGTCTTAATGCCGCCCGTATTCGGGCGAGCAACTCGTCCGTAGAGAATGGCTTGGCAATGTAATCATCCGCTCCCACATCAAGCCCGGCCACCTTATCCGGCACGTCCCCTTTCGCTGTAAGCAAAATGACAGGAGTAGAGATCCCTTTGCTTCGAAGCGCCTTTAAGACACGGATTCCGTCCAGCTCCGGCATCATGATATCAAGCAGCAGCAGATCGTAGATACCGCTGAGCGCATAGTCGAGCCCGGTTCTGCCGTCATGGACGACGTCGGTGGAATAATGCTGTTTTTTCAGAATTTGAGATAAAGCCTCGGCAAGATGAATCTCGTCTTCCACAATCAATATTCGCATGGTTCGCCATCCTCACAGTTCAGTCGTCATTCTTTCTTACCATTATGATAACAGTCTAACCTTTAATCAATCTTAATCGGACGTACAGCGACAGGATTAAGACCTTGTACTCTTATTTAAGATTCATTAAAGGTTGAAGGACTAAGCTACTTACAGGCCTATATGGAGCCCGGTGATTATCGTTGCCGATGGCGCCTGCATCGACTGCGAATTAGCAATGGAATGAACGGGGAGTGGGGAAGAATGGATAAACGAAAGTTAAGAGGGGCATTATGGGTGATTCTGCTAGGCATACTGCTAGTCTCTTCAGGATGCCGTCAAGCGATAGCCACCCAGAACGAATCGGACAAAGAAGAGATGGAAGCCGTCAATTGGAGTGAGGATACAGCTACCGTCATAGCTCTGGAAGGGGCGAGTGCTGTCATAACCGGAGAGGGGGCGGCATCCGATGGCGGTTCTGTCATGATTACAAAGGCAGGAACTTACGTATTGAAAGGGAAGTTGGATGACGGTCAGATTGTCGTCGATGTGCCGGACAAGGAGGATGTGCATCTGGTGCTGTACGGGGTGGAGCTATATGATAGCGACAGCGCTCCGCTCTATGTCAAGGAAGCGGGCAATGTCATCCTCACCTTGCAGGAAGGTACGGAGAACCTGGTGGCGGACGGCGCGGAGTATGTATTCCCGGATGAAGAGCCGAACGAGCCGAACGCCGCTATCTTCAGCAAGGACGACCTGATCATTAACGGGACGGGCAAGCTGACGGTGACAGCGAACTTCAACAACGGCATTGCCAGCAAGGACGATCTGCTGATCGAATCGGGAACGATCGAGATTGATGCTGCCGATGACGGATTGATGGGGCGGGACAGCGTGGTCATTAGGGCTGGAACGATAACCATTAAGGCCGACGGAGATGGAGTGAAGTCGACCAATGACGAGGAAGAGGACAAAGGTGTTGTGGTTATGGAAGGCGGCAGCTTGCATATCGAAGCCGGAGCCGACGGCATGCAGGCGATCACCTCTCTGCGAATCGAAGGCGGCGAAGTATCCATCGCATCTGTGGATGATGCATTGCACAGCAACGGTGAGTTGACGGTGACCGGCGGCGAGATTGCCCTGGTATCCGGTGACGATGCCATTCATGCGGATGAGGCGGTTACTATAACCGAAGGGAAGATTGCGATTACGGAAAGTTACGAAGGCATTGAAGCGAAGACGATTGCCATTGAAGGAGGCGAGATCCATGTTGTCTCCTCCGATGACGGAATCAACGCCGCCAGCGGCGACAGCGGCGGGGGCTTTATGGGCGGGCCTGGCAGAGGCGGGGATCAATCCTCCATCGTCATTAGCGGGGGAACGATATCCGTCGATGCGGAGGGCGATGGGTTCGACTCCAACGGGCAGATTGCGATGACGGGAGGGACGGTCATCGTACACGGACCTGTTATGGATAGGAATGGCGCTATCGATTATGACGGCAGCTTCGAGATAAGCGGAGGCTTCCTTGTTGCCGCAGGCAGTGCGGGCATGGCGCAAGCCACCTCCGAGACTTCCAGTCAGAATGCCGTTCTTATGACCTTCTCGCAGCAGCAGCCAGCGGGCTCGCTCGTCCATTTGGAGGACGGCAATGGAGGCGATATCGCGACCTTCGCACCCTCCAAGGCGTATCAAGCGTTGTTAATCAGCTCGCCGGAGCTGGTGGAAGGGGAGAAGTACACGCTCTATACCGGCGGCAGCTCGACAGGTCAGGAAGCAGACGGTCTCTATACCGGCGGCGATTACAAGAACGGCAGCGAAGTTGTCGGCTTCGAGATCGTGAGCCCAATCACATGGCTGAACGAGCAAGGCGTAACGACGGGAAGAAGCGGATGGGGAGGCATGTCGGGCGGCGGAAGAGGCAATATGTCGGGTGGTGGAAGAGGGCAAATGCCGGAAGGAGGACCTGGCGTGATGCCGGGCAACGGTCCAGGTGAGATGCCGGACGGCGGAACAAGTGAGAGACCGAACGGCGGAAGTGGCTCATAGGAAAGGGAATAATGAACGAGGAGCTGAAGAGGCCCCGATTCCAACAGGAGTCGGGGCCTCTTCGCTGATGGCGGATTACAAGTCGTCCTTGAACACGCCGGAGAGTTCAATGGCAAGGCAAGGGACGGTAGCGGAGACGAGCCGATCGTCTTCTGTGAACGTTGCCGTCAGCCGGTATTGTCCGTCCATCAGGATGAACTGGTCGATGAACTTGTGGATGGGGTCGGCCAGCCAGTACTCCTTCACACCGAACTTCTCGTATCCGGATTTCTTAATGGTCTTATCTCGTCGTGCTGTGCCTTCCGATAATATTTCCACAGCCAGATCAGGCACGCCGTAGATGAAGCCGTCGCGGATAATGCCCGTATTCTCCTTCGCTATGTAGATGACATCGGGCTGGAAGACGTTGTCCTCCTCTCGGTAATAAGAAAGCACCCCGCAAGCGACACCTGATCGTGTTCGGCTATGCGGGGTGCTTCCCTGCGCTCTTTCCCTTATTATGGTCGAATTTGTCGGAGGATGTCAACTGTCTCCGGCAAGAAATGCGCTTATTCCGCAATAACCAGGTTGGTGCGCAGCTTCTTGAACTTATGCACAAGTTCGGCATTGGCATGATGATCCGTAATAATGGCATCCACCCGGTCCAGAGGGGCGATGGAGATGGTGACATCCTTGCCGAATTTGGAGCTGTCGGCGGCGACATACACTTGACCCGATTGCTCGATAATTTTTTTGCGGGTGACGGCCTCCTCCAGATTATAATCCGATATGCCTCTATCGATCGTAATGCCGCTGCAGCAGATGAACGCCTTCTGAATATTCAGTCCTTGAAAGTTGAACAAGTAGTCGTACGCAATGACAGACTGCTCATGGTGCCTGATCTTGCCGCCAATGATGACCAGCTCCACGGAGCTGTCCATCAGCTCCTGCACGATCGGGATGGAATTGGTGACGACCGTCAGCAGCTTCTTGTGCTTGACATGCCTGGCGATATGATAAGTGGTCGATCCGCTGTCCAGATAGATGCAATCGCCGTCGCTGATCAGCTCGCTGCACTTTCGGGCGATGCTTTCCTTCTCCTCCAAATGCTTGACCATCCGCTCATCCATCGAGGATTCCCCGAACTTCGCCTGCACGAGCTTGACCCCGCCGTATATTTTCTCTATCTTTCCTTGACTGGTCAGAGCGTTCAGGTCGCGCCGGAGCGTATCGATAGAGATGTCCAGCTCGGCGGTCAGCTCAGGCAACTTGAGCACTTTTTTGATCATGAGCAGATCGAGAATTTTTTTCTGCCTTTCCAGTGGAAGCATGCTTTCACCCTTCAATTATGTCGTGATATAACCTTCTATGAATTGCTAGCAAGCTAGCGCTGGTGCCAGCGCTCTCCCTTCTAAGTCTACTGATTGCGATCACGGGAATCAAGACTTATTCACATTTGCTCTGCATAGTGTGGCAATAGATGACACAAATAAATGCAATACTTATGTATGAGTTATGCATAATTTACGCACATTTTACACAGTTGCCTATCAACGTTAACAATCCGGCTTTATACTGAGCCTGTACTTAAGGAGGTGGTCAATGTGCTGAGACTCCAGCATATAGGCAAGCATTATGATAACAAAGTCGTGCTGGACGATATAAACGTGGATATTGAAACAGGCGAGATCGTGTCCTTGCTGGGACCGAGCGGGAGCGGGAAGACGACCTTGCTGAACATTATACTGGGCTTGACGAAGCCGGATCGCGGCAAGATTGCGTTCAACGGCGTGGATATGACCTCGCTGCCGATGAAGAAGCGCGGCTTCAATATCGTCTTCCAGGACTACGCACTGTTCCCTAACCTGAATGCGTACGACAACATCGTCTACGGTTTGCGCAATAAGAAGGAGAGCGTCAGCGAGCGAGAGATAGGGGAATATATCGATTTCCTGGAATTGCAGCCGCATCTGAAGAAGCGGATAAGCGAGCTGTCGGGAGGACAGAAGCAGCGGGTTGCTCTGGCCCGTACACTGGTGACGAAGCCGAAGCTATTGTTGCTGGACGAACCGCTGAGCGCGCTGGACGGAGTCATCAAGGAATCTATCAAGAAACGGATACAATCCGTTGCGAAGCAGTTCAAGCTGACGACGATTATCGTGACGCACGATCCGGAAGAAGCGCTGACGCTGTCGGACAAAATTCTCATCATCCAGCAAGGCTCGGTCGCACAGTTCGGAGCGCCGCAGGACATTATCCATCGCCCGGGCAACGACTTCGTCAAGCAGTTCATCATTCAACAGCTCCATATTAAACGGCAAAATATATACAATTTGTTCGGTGAGACGCATGTATAAAGCAAAGCCGGAAATGCGCATTATGCTTGCAGTTCTGCTTCTGCTGTTCACCGTATTCCTGTTCCTGCCGCTGCTCCTGCTGTTCATCCGCTCGCTGGAGACCGGACAGGGCTTCTCGCTCGCCAATTACGCAGCCGTCTGGAGCGAGCGCGATATCGGCGCATCGGCGTTGAACAGCTTGAAAATCTCGGCGGCGACGGCGTGCTTGTCCACCGTATTGGGATTTACACTGGCCTATGCGCTGCATTGCACCCGGATGTACAAGTCTATGAAGGGCATATTGCGAACGGTTATTATCATCCCAATGCTGCTGCCGACGATTACTTACGGATTCGCCATTATGTATTCGCTGGGCAATCAGGGGCTTATTACCCGGATGCTGGGACGGCAGCTATTCGATATATACGGCTTCAACGGCATGCTGATCGGATATGTCGTCTATACGCTGCCTCCGGCGTTTCTGCTCATTCACAATGCGTTCAAGTATGTGGACAAAAAGTTCATCATCGTATCGCATTTAATGGGGGATGGGACGTTCAGAAGCTTTGCCAACACGATACTGCGTCCGCTGGCCGGGGCGCTCGGAGGGGCATTTGTGCTTTCGTTCATCTTAAGCTTCACGGACTTCGGCATTCCGGCTTCGGTGGGCGGGACGTATAACGTTCTGGCTACGCAATTATACGAGGTGATGCTGGGCTCTATTCCCGATATGCATCAGGGAGCCGCGATCTCCGTCATGATGCTGGCGCCTGCCGTGTTCGGCATATGGCTGTTGCAGAGACTGGAGAAGCTCAATTTCCATTACGACAATGCCGCGGACACCGAGCTTCCGCATCATCGCGTTCGTGATAGTGTCCTTGCTGCCATATCGATCGTCATTGTGCTCGGGATGCTCTCCATATTCGCGATTATGTTTATCGCGCCTTGGCTGAACCGCTACCCGTACGATACGACCTTCACGTTGAAGCATGTCATGAGCATCGTGCAGTCCAGTGATTTGATGAAGGTCTACGCTAATTCTTTGTGGGTCGCATTGCTCACTTCTCTGCTGGGAACCGCGATCGCTTATTGGGCGGCCCTGCTGAACGTACGGTCATCGCTCAAGATCAGATCGTCCATGGATACCGTCTCGATGATAACCAATACGGTACCCGGCATGGTGCTGGGCATAGCCTACCTGCTGCTGTTTAATGGGAGCGACTTGAAGGGGACGTTCGCGATACTGGTGTTCTGCAATATCGTTCATTTCTTCACGACGCCTTACTTGATGGCGAAGAACGCCCTGTCCAAGATGAATCCTTCGTGGGAGACGACAGGGGAACTGCTAGGAGACAGCTGGATCAAGACGGTGTATCGAGTTATTGTTCCCAATTCGGCAGCCACGATATTCGACATGCTGGGTTACTTCTTCATGAACGCGATGGTGACGATAAGCGGCGTCATCTTCCTCGTATCGGCCCAGACGTCGGTAGTCGCCAGCAAAATCAAGGAGCTGCAGCATTTCGCCAAATTTAACGAAATATTTGTCCTGTCGATGTTTATCTTCTTCACCAATCTATTGATCAAGCTGTTGTGCGATTACGGGCAAAGAAGAATGATGACCAAAAACAAATAAAAGCGAGGGAATTTCCATGACTACAAGTTCGAAAACGATTAAAGCTGTGCTTCTGTCCATTGTTGCCTTCAGTCTGATGCTGGCTCTTGCAGGGTGCGGCAATGACAGTTCGCAGGAAGCGGGAAAGGTGGTCATCTCCACCAATGCCGATGAAGAAGCCGTGGCGGCAATGGAAGCTGCTTTAAAGAGTGCGGGCTATGAGGGCAAATTTGTCATTCAGTCACTGGGCACGTCGGAGTTGGGCGGAAAGCTGCTGGCTGAGGGCAGTGACATTGAGGCCGATCTCGTCACGATGAGCTCCTACTTTATCGAGAGCGCGCAGGCCGAGCATGCCATGTTCAAGGATTTGACATTCCAGAGCAAGGCTCTGGACAGCTATCCTTCCTATTATGCGCCTATTCTGGGGAATACGGGCTCGATCTTCGTCAATACGGAGGTGTTGAAGGAGAAAGGGCTGCCGATGCCGACGTCGATCAAGGATCTGACTCGACCGGAGTACAAGGACCTGGTCTCCATTCCGAACATTATGCATTCCTCTACCGCATGGCTGCTTGTTCAAGCCATTATAAGCGAGTATGGCGACGAGGCGGGCACGGTGATGCATGATCTGATTGTCAATGCAGGCCCTCATCTGGAAAGCTCCGGCTCCGGTCCGATCAAGAAGGTAGAAGCGGGAGAAGTGGCTGCCGGCTTCGGATTGCGTCATCAGGCGGTAAGAGCGAATGCGGACGGAGCGCCAATCGACTTCGTTGACCCTGTAGAGGGCAACTTCTCCTTGACGGAATCCATCGCGGTCGTGGACAAGGATAATGCGACGACTGAGCTGGCGATGAAGATGGCACAGACGATTATTGAGCAAGCGAGAGGCGAACTCATCACGAACTATCCCGTTGCCTTGTATGAAGGCGAGAAGGTGGACGATGTGAACAAGCCGGCGTATGCCAAAGTATTCGCCAAGCCGCTGACGGTAGAATTGCTGGAAAAGCATCAGAAGGCGTTCAACGACGCGAAATAGGAGGAGTTAGGAATGAATCGATACAAGCTGCTGACACCAGGACCACTGACGACGACAAGCACGGTGAAGGAGGAAATGCTGCAGGACCGATGCACCTGGGACGATTCCTATAAATCGATTACGCAGAAAATACGAGCGCAGCTGCTGGAGCTGGCAGGGGTTGATCCAGCGCAGTATACGGCCGTGCTGATGCAGGGAAGCGGTACGTTCGCCGTAGAATCCGTCATGACATCCGCGATCTCGGATCGTGACAAAGTACTGATTATGACGAATGGCGCTTATGGCGAGCGCATTGTTCAGATGGCGGCATATATCGGGCTGCAGTATGTCGAATATCGTGTCGGCTACGATCAATATCCCGATATGGAGCAGTTGAAGACTATGCTGGATGCAGACCCCGGCATTACACATATGGCCATGGTGCACTGCGAGACGACGACGGGTATATTGAACCCTGTCGCAGATGTTGCCGAGCTGGCCCGGCAATATAACAAGACGCTCATTCTGGACGCGATGAGCAGCTTCGGCGGCATCGACATCGATGTGGCGGGCCTTGGCATCGACTATGTGATCAGCAGCGCCAACAAGTGCATCCAGGGCGTTCCGGGCTTCGGCTTCGTCATCGCCAGACTGGACAAGCTGGAGGCTTGCAAGGGCGTAGCCCGCAGCCTGTCGCTGGATCTGTACGACCAGTGGAAGGGAATGGACAAGGACGGCAAGTGGCGCTTCACCTCCCCTACCCATGTCGTGGCGGCATTCTCCCGAGCCTTGGATGAGTTGAATCAGGAGGGCGGAGTGCGTGCAAGACACGAGCGTTATCGGAGGAACAACGAGCTGCTTCGAGAGAGGCTGGCGTCCATCGGCATCAGAGCCTACATCGCGGAGGAGAAGCAATCTCCGATCATTACGACGTTCATGTTCCCAAGCGAAGCGTTCAGCTTCAGCCAGTTTTACGAGTATGTGAAAGAGCGGGGTTATGTCATCTATCCGGGCAAGCTGACGGAGGTCGACACTTTCCGCATTGGCAATATCGGAGAGATTTATGAGGAAGACATTCACCGCTTATGCGATATTATCACAGAGTATATGGAGGGATTGGGCCAATGAGCGGCAACGGCAATAGCAACAGCAACAGAATCGAGGGTATCATCCTGGATTGGGCCGGAACGGCGGTAGACTTCGGATGCTTCGCGCCCGTCAATGTGTTCATCGATATATTCAGGCAAGCCGGCATCGAAGTGACGATGGAAGAAGCAAGAGGACCGATGGGCATGCTGAAGATCGATCATATTCGCGCTATGCTGTCTATGCCGAGAGTGTCGGCATTATGGCAGGAGCAGTACGGCAGACCTTTCAACGAGCAGGATGTTGAAGCGTTGTATGCGGAGTTCGAGCCTGCGCTCATGACTTCCCTGTCGCACTATACCGATCCGATTCCCGGAGTCATCGACACCGTAGAAGCGTTGCGGGTCAAGGGCTTGCGAATCGGTTCCACCACGGGCTATACCAGCTCGATGATGGAGGTTGTCGTATCTCATGCGCGGGCGAAAGGGTACAGCCCGGACTTCGTCGTAACCCCGGACGATACCGGTTCTAATGGCAGACCTTATCCGTACATGATCTACAGGAACATGGAGCAGCTCAAGCTGTCCGCTTCATGGAAGGTAGTGAAGGCGGGAGATACTGTATCCGACATACGGGAGGGCGTGCAGGCCGGGGTATGGACGGTCGGCGTTGTCATCGGCAGCTCGGAGCTTGGCTACTGTCAGGAGGACTTCGATCGCTTATCGGAAGCGGAGCGGGCAGAGGCTGTAGCCCGAACGAGGAAAGTGTTCATGGAGAATGGCGCCGACTTCTGTCTCGACCGGATGAGCGAGCTCCCGTCTTTAATCGAAGAAATCAATGAGAAGCTGACGCGCGGCTTGAGACCCGGCTGCGAATGCGTACGATAGAGAAAATCATGGCAAAGCCGTTCCTTCCGTTAGGGAGGGGCGGCTTTGTTGTTGTCTGTCACCCGTCAGAGTGATTCATGCCGTCGGCAGCTGCCGATCATGAGGCGATTATACATGGAATAAATGTCCTTGGGAGAGACTGATATACATAATGGCTGCTACACATCATTGGTTACGAGGAAGGGGAGGCAGCATGCATCCTGTCATGGAGACGATTATACGAACGGTCTTGTCGTTCGTCTTGATCATGATCATTACACGAATACTGGGCAAGCATACAATTACCCAGATGACGTATCACGATTTTGTGTCCGCTATTACGCTGGGTTCCATTACCGCCAATATTGCTTTCAATACATCGCTAAAGTCTTGGAATCTTACGGTGGCTTTACTCTTGTTCAGCTCGATTGCCTTTCTGATTACACTTCTGACATTGAAGAGCCGGAAGCTGAGGAAGGTGCTGTCGGGGAAGCCGACAATCGTCATCGAAGACGGGAAGATATTGGAGAAGAACTTGCGGAAGCTGCGCTTTTCGCTGGATACACTGAATCAGGAGCTGCGGGAGAAGGATATCTTCGACATCGGGGAAGTGGAATTCGCTGTTCTAGAGCTGAACGGGCAGGTATCCGTTCTACGCAAGCCGGAATACCGGCAATTGACGAGAAGAGACCTGGCCCTCGCCAGCGGTCAGCGAACGAAATTCCCGATTGAGCTTATTATGGACGGGCGGGTTGTCGAGGAGAATATTCATCAGGAAGGGCTAAGCCCGGAATGGCTCGATCGTGAGTTGGAAAAACGGGATTTGGACGTGGACAAGGTATGTTATGCTGTGAAAGGAACGAACGGCAGCTTGTACTTTGACCTTTATGATGACCGCCTCAAGCATCCGATAGACGGCATGCATTAGCGTAAGGAGGAGCAGCGGGTAGACGACTGCTCCTTCTCGCCGTCTGCTGCAGACCGCATTAGAACTTGTTCGGCATAGGGGCCATAACACGGCATCTCCTTCTGCTTCGCAGATGAATCATAAGTATTGAATGTTATTGCGAACTAGGTAATAATTAGAATCATATATAAATTGGAGCGCTCCCAAATCGGGTGTGTGTGCCGTCACTGAACATGTATACCGTTCCGTTCATTTGAATTGGGAGCGCTCCAATATTTACGTTGAGGGAGTGTGGAAAGTGAAAGAGAAGCGTGTGGGGAACAGGCATCCCGTTATTTCATTTGCCTACGGGGAATGGGAGAGACTGAAGGAAGCCTTCGCGGGGAAATCGGGCATGGAGCATTCCGGAGAAGTATGGATTGGCACTTGGGAAGCGCTGATAAGGTGCAAGCCTGAGCTGGCAGGGGCTATGCGTCCGGAAGAATCCCGTTATTCCGATGACTATGTGCTGATAGAGAGGGAAGGCAGTCTTATGCTGGCAGGGAAATCAGAGCGAGCGGCGTTGTATGCCGTCTATCGGTATGCGCAGGAAGAATGGGGCGCACATTGGATTTACCCGGGTGAAGCTACGGTGATCGCCCCTGATCCGAGCCGTTGCAAGAAGCGAGGAGAGGTCTATTCCCCTAGAATGGAGCGCAGAGGCTTCGTGTTCGAGACGGTGAACGATGCAGCATATATGAAGCAGATGATAGACTGGCTGGCGAAAAACGGCATAAATGAGCTCTTCTTTACTTTCTCCTTATGGGATCAGATTGGCGGAGAGATCGCATCGGATATTGTGGATCGCGGACTATCGGTTACATTGGGCGGGCATAGTCTGAAGTTTTTCCTGGACAATGAGAGAGGCATTCCGTATTCAGAGGCAGAGCATCCTTATACGTCGAAGCGGCAAGTGGACTTCCAATCCTTGGACTGGCAGAAGCTCCTCATCACGAAAGTGGTCTCGTACTGCAAGCATGTGCCCAATCTCGATCGCCTGTCGCTATGGCCTGAAGATGTAGCGGCGAGTGACGCCGAAGGATTCCTGGGTTCCTATGTACAATTCACGGAGATGCTCCATGACGAACTGCTGGCAGCGGACATCAACATTGAAGTGGAGCATATCGTCTATAATGCAGGCTTGTCCTGGAGCATGCTCGAACGAGCGGGTGCGGAGACTTCGCATCTTGTGGACACCTTGCTCGCCTATTGGGGACGCGACTACAGCTGCGGCTATGAGGACAGCCCGCATGAGAGCGACAGAAGGGCGCAACGCGCTTTGCTCGACTGGGAAGAAGCGCTTCAGCGGAGCGGCCGGAAGCTGACGATCTTCGAATACTATAGCGATCACTTTATGCTCTCCTCGCTATTCCCGTTCATACCGCGGCGAATCGCTGAAGATATGACTTATTACGAGAGCTTGCGGGCGCATGGCATTGTGAATCTGGTCGTGCCGAACTTGGACAAGGTTGCCGATTATCCTTGGAAGTGGGCGCATCAGTACAATAGCTATGTATTCTGCAGAGCATTATGGGACGATGATATAGACGGAATTATGGACGACTATTATCAGTATTATGCACCTGAAGAGCGGCGTGCCATAAGGTCGCTCTATGAGGAGCTGGAGCGGCTGCTGCCGCAGCTGACCTTGTGGAATGCGCCCTTGTTCCCTGCGAGGGCTGTCGATCCGGAGAAGGCTCTTGCCGCGACAGAGGAGTGGCGGGAGAGGATTATGGCGTCGCTGCATGACATCTCGGACTCTGTCCGGGAACAGCTCCGGCAGCCGGAGATAAAGCATGGCAGCATGCCTTATCGATTCGGCCAACACATCGTAGCGCGGGCTGATGATCTGTACCGGAGATGGATGAAGTCTGGCCATGCATAGAGATAGAGGCATCATCGTCTGTTTACTCTCGGCACCCGCTTGCCGATCAGGCAGACGACCTCATAATTTATTGTGTTCATGACATGCGCCAGTTCATCGATCGCCAGCAGCTGTCCGCCGGATCGTCCGAACAATGTCACTTCGTCGCCTGCCCGGGCGTCCGCTATATCCGTCACATCCAGCATCGTCTGATCCATGCAGATGCGCCCGGCGATCGGAATGCGCTCACCTCGCAGAAGCGCGCAGCCTCTATTCGACAGCTGCCGCGACAGTCCGTCTGCATAGCCGATGGGAATTGTGGCGATGACGCTCGGCCGCTCCGGCACGAAGGAACAGCCGTAGCTGACGGGCTGATGAGGCGCAATGTGCCGAATTGCCGATATGCGGCTTCTGAGGCTCATAGCTTGCTTGAGCGGCCAGTCGTGCTTCATAGCGGAAGCGGGGTGCAGGCCGTATAACGCGATTCCGATTCGCACCATATCCAGATGCATGGCGGGATAGCGCATGGCAGCTGCGCTATTGCAGCAGTGCCTGATCGGAACAGGGATGCCCCGCTCGCGGAGAGCATCTGCGAATGCCAGGAAGGTCTGGAATTGCTGCTCCGTATAGGCAGCGTTATCGTCATCTGCGCTGGCGAAGTGGGTGAATAGACCCTCCAGCTTGATCTGAGGAGAACGCGCCGCCAGTTCGGCCAACTGCACCGCTTCCTCTATACTCTGTACGCCGATACGCGACATCCCGGTGTCGACCTTCAGATGAATAGCGGCTTGAATGCCCAGAAGATTAGAGCAGGCGATGATGGCATTCAGCACCTCGCAATCGTAAACCGTCAGTGTGATTCCATGGGCAATGGCCGTTGTGACGGAACGGGGAGGCGTATAGCCCAATATGAGGATGGGGGTGGCAATGCCGGCCTCTCTCAGTTGCAGCGCTTCGTCTAGAAGGGCGACGCCGATATAGCCGGCGCCCCCCTTGATGGCTTCCCTGGCGGTCTCGACTGCGCCGTGACCGTAGCCGTCAGCTTTCACAACGGCCATCACCTTGCAGCGTTCATGAACATGCGATTTGAACAGAGTGATATTGTGAGCGATTGCGTCCTGCGAGATCTCGGCCCAAGTATCCCGATAGCTTGCCGCCAGTACAGGAGATGTCAGCTCCATCACGGTCAGTTCGCGGCCAGTGCAAGCTCCAGCGCTTGCTCTACAGGTGTATAGGCGTAGCCCAGATCCTTGGCCACCGCTTCATAAGTGACGGCGCCAGCCACGGTATTGACGCCCAGCTTCAGGGACGCATTGTCTTGAACAGCTTTGCGTACGCCTTTGCCCGCCAACTGGAGGGCATATGGCATCGTAGCGTTGGTCAGCGCGATGGTGGATGTTCTTGGGACTGCCCCCGGCATATTGGCGACAGCATAGTGAACGACGCCGTGCTTCAAGTACGTTGGATTGTCATGCGTAGTGACGCGATCGACTGTCTCCATGATGCCGCCTTGGTCCACTGCGACATCGATCACGACGGACCCTGGCGCCATCGTCTTGATCATATTCTCCGTTACCAGCTTCGGAGCTTTGGCTCCCGGAATCAGTACAGCTCCAATGACGAGATCGGATTCGGCCACAGCTTCAGCTATGTTGAGAGGATTGGACACCAATGTCGTGATTTGGGCCCCGAATATATCGTCCAATTGGCGGAGGCGGTCGGCGCTCAGATCGATCATCGTTACTTTGGCGCCTAGCCCGATCGCGATTTTGGCCGCATTCGTACCGACAACTCCGCCGCCGATGATCGTAACGTTGCCCCGCTTTACGCCCGGCACGCTGCCAAGCAGTATGCCTTTGCCGCCGTACATTTTCTCCAGAAATTGCGCTCCGATCTGAGTAGCCATTCGTCCGGCCACCTCGCTCATCGGCGTCAGCAGCGGAAGCGTACGGTTCACTTCAACGGTCTCGTAGGCGATAGCCGTCACTTCCGCTTCCGTCAGCGCGCGCGCCAGCTCCGGCTCCGCAGCCAAGTGCAGATAGGTGAACAGGATAAGCCCTTTGCGGAAGTGGCGATATTCTGAAGGGAGAGGCTCCTTCACCTTCATGACCATATCGGATTCCGCCCATACTTCGTCGGTTTCGCTCACAATGGATGCTCCGGCCAGTCTGTAATCCTCATCGGTGAAACCGCTGCCAACTCCGGCGCCGCTTTCGATGCTTACGCGATGTCCGGACTGGAGGAATGAGACGACTCCTGCGGGCGTAATTGCAACGCGGTTTTCATTATTTTTAATTTCCTTCGGTACTCCGATGATCATTGGTAGCTCCCCCTTTTACTTGTGCTTCAGTGCCAAGTATAAGGGGGAGTCGCTTATTTTACATTGTGTGGAAATAACAAATGTTGAAGACTTTTTTGTTGTGTTTCACAAACGGGGGGACGGTTCCTTCTTCAGCCTGTCTATCTTCAGGTCAAGGAACACGGTGATTTTCTGGTCGGTATTGCCGAGATCAATGTCTCCAATCTCGGCAATCCGCTTCAACCGATAGCTCAGCGTATTGATATGGATGTGCAAAGTTTCCGCCGCCGCCTTCACATTGCTGTCGGAGGACAGGAATACTTCTAATGTATGTAGGAGATCGCTGTTATGCTCATTATCGTATAAGCGCAGCTTGTTCACGCTGGGATTCCGGACAGGGTGCAGACGGTCTTCCGCTATCATGGCAGGAAGCAGCCGGTAATAGCCCAGCTGGGAGTAGGTATACGCATGATGCAGCTCTTTGGGGAACAGCTTCTTCATGCGCAATACGGTCAGCGCCTCCTGATAGCTGCGCTCCACCAGCATATAATCATCGTAAGCCGAGCCGCATCCTCCTCCTGACGGAGAGAAGCCGAACCGTTGCTGCATCTGATCGAACATATATTGGAAATCCTCGAAGTCATCTTCTCTCAGACTTGAGTCCGGCTTTTGCGCCGACAGGATAATCAGCTGTTTCTGTTTTACGGTATGGAAGAAAGCGGTGATACGCTGCGAAGTCGTAAGCATATAATCGATATGCTGCTGCTTGTCTTGCATGTCGGATGCGAATGCCAGCACGACGATCCGATAACGGCCGGGCAAGGCAATGCCCAGATCGGACGCCTTATCTTCAATCTCGCCTTGATCGGCAAGATGGCCGGTAAGCAGCTGCCAGAAGAAGTCCTCGTGTCCCTTCTCTTCGTTGCGCTTCTTCACTTGCAGCTGCAGCAGCTTCGCAGAAGCCGCATGAGCGGCTTTCTTCAACAGATCGGCGGCGTCGGCGCCAAGCGGCCTGTCCGACTCCAACACCCAAATGTAGCCGAGAACGGTTCGCTGCTTGCGAATGGCAATGGCAATCCGCTTGCCTAGTCCGACCGCCGAGATCGTCGGAATGGCCAGCGGCTCTTCGCTGCTCAATAGATGCTGCATATGACCTGCCTGCCATAATGCGCGAATGACCTTCTCCGGCACCCGCCTGCCGATAATCGTCGCTACTCGGGCTTCATCGGATTGCGACTCGTGGGAGCTGTAGGCAATAAGTCGATGGTTGTCGTCTTCGATCGTAACCGGATTTTGAAGCACCTCGCTAATTTTATCAGCCAGCGCCTCCAGATTTTCGAAGCTTTGATGGAATGGGTTGCGTTCATGCTTCAATGAGGGCACCTACTTAGACCAGTTTCTCTGAACGGGCATTTGTGATTTTCGACAGAGAAAACGCTTTATTTTCATCGATTATAACATAAACGGATACATGGGAATGTGCTAATATGGCTCCATGAGTTTCACAGCTATCTTAAGCTTGGCAGATAGACGTGAAATTATACGCAAGACGAGGGGGAAGCAAGAAAGGAGTTCTTCGAAAGATATTCGACCGCATATTCTGAAAGGTCCGCGCGAGGTTTTTTACATGAATTATGATAACGCTTACAAGCAAAGTCTACTAGATCAGGAGGAGTCATCATGAACAAAGAAAAACCTGCAGAGCTGCATCGTGGACTTGAGCAAAGACATATTACGTTAATGTCATTGGGGGCTGCAATCGGCGTCGGATTATTCCTGGGATCTGCTACTGCGATCAAGCTGGCTGGACCCGCGATATTGATTTCCTATGCGCTTGGCGGACTGGCCATCTTCTTCATAATGCGGGCGCTCGGCGAGATGGCGATCCGGAATCCGGTAGCCGGCTCCTTCAGTCGGTATGCCAGGGAGTATATGGGCCCTGTATTCGGTTATTTGACGGGCTGGAACTACTGGTTCCTCTGGGTCATTACCTGCATGGCGGAGATTACGGCGGTCGGCATCTATATGGAATTCTGGGCTCCGGACGTTCCTCGCTGGATATGGGCATTGGCAGCGCTTGTTATGATGACGCTGGTCAATCTGATTGCCGTCAAGGCTTACGGGGAGCTGGAATTCTGGTTTGCACTTGTGAAGATTGTGACGATTATTCTGATGCTGGGGTTCGGAGCGGCGATGATTGTATTCGGTCTCGGCAATGACGGCGTAGCTGTCGGCATAAGCAACCTGTGGAGCCACGGCGGCTTCTTCCCGAACGGGTTCGGCGGCGTGCTGATGTCGCTGCAGATGGTAATGTTCGCTTATTTGGGCATTGAAATGATCGGCGTAACGGCCGGGGAAGTAAAGGACCCCAAGAAATCTATTGCCCGTGCGATAGACTCCGTGTTCTGGCGTATCCTGATCTTCTATGTGGGTGCACTATTCGTTATCATGTCGCTATACCCTTGGAACGAGCTGGGGCAATCGGGGAGTCCCTTCGTTATGATCTTCGAGAAGATCGGCATTCCGTATGCGCCAAGCATTATCAATTTTGTCGTCATTACGGCTGCTCTCTCCTCCTGCAACAGCGGCATCTTCAGTACGGCGCGCATGCTGTTCAACCTGGGACAGCAAGGGGAGGCGCCTCAGAAGTTCACGAAGGTGACGAAGCGTGGCGTGCCGGGCGTGGCGACCATGGCTTCTGCGGGCGCGCTGCTCATAGGCGTTGTACTCAACTATGTCGTGCCGGAGAAGGTGTTCACTTGGCTGACCAGCATAGCTACATTCGGTGCAATCTGGACGTGGGCGATCATTTTGCTGTCCCAGCTGAAGTCCCGCAAGAAGATGTCGGGAGAGGAACTGCATGGATTGTCTTACAGGATGCCATGGGCACCATATAGCTCATATGCTACGCTTGCATTCTTGGTACTGGTGATCGGATTGATGGCTTACTTCCCGGACACGCGCATCTCTCTGGTCATTGGCCCGCTATGGTATGCGCTCCTCATTGCGGTGTATTACGGCAAGGGATTTCATAAGAAGAGCTGAATAACGATTGGGAATAGAAGGCGCCTTCGGGCGTCGCCGGCTGCGGCGTATTCCGCAACGATCCCGATCGGGTCGCGGCATGGTGGCGCGAGCTTCTGGAAGAGGAAGGCAGTGGCAAGCTGTTCCAGGAGATTCGGTTCGCCGTGCTTGACTTGGCCAAAGATCGGAAATGTATTGGTGCCTTTGAGCAAGCGTTTGGTGCGGAATAGGGAGAAAGAGCTTTTATATAAGACGGAAGTAGAGACACCGAGTACGGGACTTGGTGTCTTTTTTGCGTGAACGGCGAGTTGTAGGCGATGTAGCCTTGATCATGGATAGGAGAGTGGTTGTGATGGGACGCAGTAGATGATGCAGCCTCGGTTGGAGTGAGATGAGCTGGAAGGAACAGCAGCCGTTTATCCCAAAAGTTTTTCCCGATATGCTGTTTCAAATTTTAAGGAATTGTTTAGTTACTGTGTATATGACGATGTTAGACTGGCAGGGGCGTGCAGCGAGCCTGCTGCAGTTGTCATGTTCATAGATGTGTTGTGGAACGATGAAGAGAGTATGGAGGGAATTGTTCATGGATGATGCTTCAACCCCGATCATATGCTGTTTCAAGGAAATCCGGTTCAAGCTTTCACGCCAACAGGTGCACAGCATCAAATGGAGAACGAGCAAAGCGCGCGAATTGTTTGCTTACTTGCTACATCATCGCGGACGGATAGTCTATCGGGATCAATTAATAGAGCTGTTATGGGCTGACATGGAGGAGGATAAAGCCGCCAAGCAGCTTCATACTTCCATTTATCATATACGCCAGACCTTGAAGAGCTTGGAGCTGAACTTGCGGATCGCCTATTCCTGGGCGAAGGTTCCCGGCTATAAACTGGAGACGAAAGCGATGAAAGTCGACGTAGAGGAATGGGAACGGGCTGTCAATTCTCTAGGCAAGCCCTGCTCGCAATCGGTGGCTGCATATGAGCATGTGCTGCATGCATTCGAAGGAGATTATCTCGGCAGCTACGATTATCAATGGGCTGAGCAGGAGCGGCAGCGCTATCGGCGGCTGTGGCTTCTTCATATGCGGGAGTTAAGCCGGTACTACGAGCGGGAGGGCAATATTAGGAAGGCGATTGCAGTCAATCAGCATGTTCAACAGTTGCTGCCTGACGAGTGCGAAAGCTGCTTTTCGCTGATGAAGCTGTTCCATCAGACCGGCGATCGCGAGTTGGTCGAGGAGCAATACGAGCAGTTCAGGTCGCAGATGAACGCTAATCAGAAGGCGGAGCGCATGAGTGACGTGGCTGCATGGTACGAACGCTGGAAAAAATGCGATTAATGGCTTGCGGCAAAAAAAGAAAGAATGGAATACGGGGAGTATTCCATTCTTTCACATGTATGCAAAACTAACGTACAAGAATGCCTGAATTCGTTTATGGCAATATGTTGCCTGCCGAGCGGTAAATCTCGTACCATTCCTCGCGCGTCAAGGTAATGTCGCTTGCCTTGCAGCAGTCGATCAGCCGGTCGATATTCATCGTGCCCGTCACCGGCTGCATCTTGGCGGGATGGCGCAGCAGCCATGCCATGGCAATCGTCGTATTGCTTACGCCATAGTTGGCCGCGACGGCATTAATCGTTTCATTCAATTCCGGGAATTCCTCATTATCCAGAAATACGCCCTTGAAGAAGCCGTATTGGAATGGCGACCACGGCTGAATGGTAATGTCATGCAGCCTGCAATAGTCCAGCACGCTGCCATCTCTATTGACGGCGGCGGCATTCTCCATGTTCACATTGAAGCCGCTCGTAATCATAGTGGAGTTTGTAATGCTCAGTTGCAGCTGATTGGCAACTAGCGGCTGCTTGACGTATTTGCGCAGCAGCTCCATTTGCATTGGGTTTTGGTTGGATACGCCGAAGTGCCTTACTTTGCCGGAGCTTGCCAGCGTATCGAACGCTTCAGCAACCTCTTCGGGCTCAACCAGTGTATCCGGCCGATGAAGCAGCAGCACGTCCAGATAATCTGTGCGCAGACGCCGCAGTATGCCGTCCACTGACTGTAGAATATGCTCCTTGGAGAAGTCGAACATGCCTTTGCGAATGCCGCATTTCGATTGCAGAATAATGCTTTCACGGACGTCGTCATTCATATTTATGGCGTCCGCGAAAATTTCCTCGCATTTCCCTTCTCCTCCATAAATGTCCGCATGATCGAAGAAGTTCGCTCCTTGCTCCATAGCGGTCTGGATGAACCGTTCCGCCCCTGCCTTGTCCAGCGAGTTGATGCGCATGCATCCGACCGCAACGACAGGCACCTCCAATGTGCTTGTCCCAAGCTTGATCGTCCTCATGGCCTGTAGCCTCCTTAGCGCCCTCTATCCTTGCGAATAGGGGCAAGTTATTCACTCTTGCAAGTCCAATCAGTCCTATACGTATTGTGTCATATCTGTGCAAGAGTTCGCAAGGAGGATGTGAGGATTGTATCTCTATTCTGACTCAAGGCTGACATTCGGCGTGCACGCCTCGGCTGCCAATCGCTGGATCTCCTCCGCACTCTCAAGCTGTAGCGCTTGCTGTGCAAGCCGCCGGCATTCGGCGTAGTCGAGCCTGGCGATGAGCTCCCTGGCGGGCAGCAGCGCCGATGCGCTCATGCTGAATTCGTCGAGACCAAGGCCGAGCAGGAGCGGAATCGCCAATGGGTGGCCCGCCATCTCGCCGCACATGCCGGCCCACTTGCCCTCCTTATGCGCGCACTGAATGACGCGGTCGATGACGCGCAGGATAGCGGGCTGAAGCGGCTCTGCGAGATGGGAGACAGCTTCGTTCATCCGATCCGCCGCCATCATATACTGCACCAGATCATTGGTGCCGATGCTGAAGAAGTCGGCTTCCTTCGCCAACTGATCAGCGATCATCGCCGCAGCGGGCACTTCGATCATGATGCCGGCCTCGAGCTTCGGATCGTAAGGAAGCCCGGCCTCGTCCAACTCCAGCTTCGCTTCCTGCAGCAATGCGCTTGCGGCACGAAGCTCCTTCAATGTGGCAATCATGGGATACATAATCTTCAGCTTGCCGCAAGCGCTGGCCCGCAGAATGGCCCGCAGCTGCGTCTTGAACAGGGGGCTGTATTCCCTGTCCAGACATAAGCGGATGCCGCGATAACCGAGGAAGGGATTCAATTCCTCCCGATTCCGCTGCAAATAAGGGATCGCCTTGTCCCCGCCTACATCCAGCGTTCGAATAATAATGGCGCTCCCCTCAGGAATGGCCATAACGGCTGAGCGGTATGCCTGGAACTGCTCGTCTTCACTGGGAGACGTACTCCGGTCCATGAACAGAAATTCCGTACGGTACAGCCCGATGCCTTCCGCGCCTACCTCCCGTGCGGCTTCCGCTTCCTGCGGATGCGCGATATTAATGGCCAGTTGTACGGCATGCCCATCGGCCGTTGCCGTAGGCAGCGACTTGAAGCGGGCCAACCGTGCAGCCGCCACCGCCTCTTCCCGTTGCCGGGTGGCATACGACTCGGTCGTCGATTGCTCCGGGGTCGTAATGACAATGCCTTGACGCCCATCCACAATGACTTCGTCTCCCGTCTGAATAGCGGAGAGAAGGCCGCGGATGCCGACCACAGCGGGAATGCCGAGCGAACGGGCGATAATGGCGGAGTGCGAGGTGCGTCCGCCCTTCTCCAGAGCGATGCCCAGCACCATTCGGCGGTCGAGGCGGGCGGTCAGAGAGGGCGGAATGTCCACCCCTACGATGACCGCTGGTTCTGTCAGCCGTACTTGGAGGGGGGTATCACCGCCATGCAGCTTGGCATGCAGCTGCCCTGCCACGTCCTCCAAGTCGGCGCAGCGCTCGCGCAGCACCTCATTCTCCATTGCCCCGAACAAGGCTACGAGCTCGTCCGTTACAGCCCGCAGCGCCGACTCGGCATATATGCCTTCTCCCTTGATGCGCTCCGTTACTTCTCCGATATATTCCGGATCTTGAAGCAAGGACAGATGAGTGGCGAATATACGCGCTTGCGCTTCTCGTCCGGCCGCGGCAGCCTCGCGCTTCCAGGCGGCGATATCCTGAGCCGCCTGCCGGACGGCTTCCGCCAGCCGATCTGCCTCCTTGTCAATCTCCTGCTTATCCAGCTTGCTTCCGGGATAGGAAAGCACTGCCGACTTCACAGCGGCCGGCAGCTCGGGCAAGCGATAGGCCGATCCCATCGCATAGCCCGTCGAAGCGGCTATTCCTTTCCACTCCAGCATGATTCCGCCTCCTTCCACTAACAACCTGTTCATAGCTACTCCACATTGCTTCCGATAATCTCGCCGATTGCCCGGATCGCTTGCTCCGCATCTTCCCCTTCAGCAGAGACTGTCACCTGATCACCCATTCTGGCGCCCAGCTTCAGCAGGCTAACGATGCTCTTCGCATTCGCCGTCTTCGTCGTCGTACGGACTGTAACCGCGCTTGTGAATTGCAAGGCCGCATCCATAATGAGATTGGCGGGGCGGGCATGGATGCCGGACGGATTCATGACCGTATAGGTCTGTTCCATTATTCGTCACTCCTTCGTATATGTCGGGTACTGAATCGGCTTGCCGCCACTGTCATGCACACCGATTAGACGGGGGCGCGAGGCGGAGAGTCCTTCTACGACCGCTACCTGACTTCTTGTTACAAAAATCTGTGTCCGAAAAGCCATGACGACTGTGCTTCCGATACGCTGCTTCCCGTCCAGCTCGAAATAGTAGTCGATAGCATGGGGGGATGGAGGCTGCAACGCGCACATCCGCTCGCCGTCGGAATCGGCGACCAGCGCATGTTCAATCGCCGAGCGTTGATAGTAGCCTCCGCCGTAGCAGTAGCTCTTGTCTCCCCAATGATGGGATACTTCGCTAACATAGAGCATAGCCGGCAGCTCCGCCAGCTCCCTGTCGGCATGCATGGGAGTGCTCCCAAGCAGCCCGTGGCCCGGCTCTCCATGTGTGCCGCCAAGCGCTTTGATCATGTTCAAGCTGTGGATGCAAGTGGCCGACGGCATATTCATGTGCGTAATCCGAAGGCCGAATTGCTCCTCCGCGATGCGCTTCGCCTTCCGCATCGTCTCTACGTTGGGAGTCGGGGCGATGTCCCCTGCTTCCGGGTCGTACAGGAAGCAGGGGAAGGAGGTGAATCCCGCGACTTCGACATGCTGCAGCCGCAGCAGCTGCTTTAGCGTCGCCGCCAGCTCACGGAGCGGGATGCCGCCGTGCTGACCGGGATACAGCATATCCTGATCGTCCACGACACGCAGCAGGAGAGCTTGCTTCCTTCTCAGCTTGCGGCATGCCTCATCAATTTCTCTTGCTTTATCGACGGAATATACGGTCATGACATCCGGGTTCATCATCGCCACCTTGCCGACCATGCGGGTCGGCGTCTGAACGAGGTGGCCGACGTGGGCGATCGGAATGCCTGCTTGATGCAGCGTCTCCGCTTCTCTGAAATCAACGGCAACCGCACCTTCATAGCCAAGCTCCAGCAAGGCGTTCGCCACGATGGGATTGCGACCGAATTGCTTGGTCATGAACAGCAGCTTCACGCCTTGACGATTCGCTTCGTCCAGCATCATCCGGGCGTTGCGCTTGACCGTATCCAGATCGATGACATACGTATCCGGCATAATAAGCCCAGATTGGTGCAGCTCGATGGCATACCGAACCAATGCGGAATTTCTTTCCACCGTTGTCGTCAAGAACATAGTGATCTCCTCGAATCTCTCAAGCTTGCATAGTTGGAATATTGGACTTGCTAGAAGCTGTTCAAAAGCTCAAAAACGTTCTTGGATTAACCGTCAGCATCCTATGCAGCATTTCATCCGTCACGCCGAGCTCCTTGAGGCGCGGGATGAAATGGCGGAACAAATAAATATAGCCGTATCCTCCATTGCGGGTAAGATGAGACTTTCTCGTAATATCGCAGGATAACATAAGCTGTTCCACATAGCCCTTCTCCAGCAGCGCAGCCAGATTCATGGTCCGGTCTGCGTCAGGGCGGTAAGCTTGCTTGCCGATCGTATCGAATTGAATATAGGCTCCGCTCTCCAGCAGTTCGAGCTGCTCCTCCATATCGAGATTCAGGTCCTGATGGCCGAACGATATGCGGCCAGGGTCCACGCCGAAGCGGTCGAACAGCTTCAGCTGCTCCCGTCCCATTGTACCGATCTCGCAATGCGTGCTGATGGGAGCGCCCGTCGCGAGATGTGCAAGCGCCGCCGCATGAAATACGGTCTGCTCGGCGGCTGTCACCTCGTTCAGGCTGCTTCCAATCTCGGCGATGAGTCCGGCCCTCACGGCCGTGCCGTCCATCCCTTCCGCGATATCCCGAATGAATATCTCCGCCAGCGTCTCCGCTGTGCTGGTGAATACATGCGGGGGATAGTGGCACTCCTTATAAAATCCGGTTGAGGCGATAACCGCGATGTCCGTCCGCCGCGCCAGCTCAACCAGTCCGAGCGGCTGCCGCCCCATGCCCATGTTGGATACTTCCACGATCAAGTTGCAGCCATGCTCCTTCAATAACGACATATCATCTATAACATCGTCCTTCGATAAGGCGGAATCCTGATCTCCTCTAACCGTAGTCAGATTCAATATCAGGTGCTCATGAATCATCGTGCAGCCGACATCTTCGGCGTCCATAAGTCCGGTTACAGTATGAAGCTTCATTGTCTGCCCCTCCTTCATCCGTTCGCTTCCTTCCCGTCTTCCGGAACTACAGGCCCGGCAAGAGGGATACCGCATTCAGCAGCAGTCCGGTCAACAAGGCGGCTACGGGCCCGATCGCGACTCTCATAACGGGTCGTCCCATGCCTTCATTCGCCAAGTAAAGCAGGATGAAAGCGATCAATCCGAAGCCTGGCGTACCGCCTTCCATCTTAATGACAGCGAGTAAGCCGCCGATCAGGAAGCCGATCTCCAGCGTCGCATTCATGGCCGAGCGAATGTAGTCCGCCGCTTCTCGCATGACGGGATAGACTTCCGCAGCCTTGGCCATCCGGCGCACGGCGACGACTTCGAGTGCGATGACCAGGGCGCCAAGGCAGCCGGCAACGACCGGATTCGGCGACAGATAGCCGACGGGGAACATAAGCATCATGCCGGCCGCGCCGTATACGCCAGTCGCCAGCGCCGTCGCCGCTATCATCGGCACGAAGCTGAGCAAGCGGGCGAAGTCAACGGCTGCGGCGCTGGCGAGCCATCCGGCTTGCCCCTCGCTGTCTCCTTGCCAAGCGGACTGCAGGAACGGCATGGCGGCGTCGGTGCCGGCGAAGACGCCCAAGTTGCAGGCGATCGATGCGCAAGCTCCGATAGCCATGAATAATGGAAGCGATTTCACCAATGCCTTGGCATGTATTCGCTGCTGCTCTTCTTCTTCGGCAG
Organism: Paenibacillus sp. J5C2022; assembly: GCF_025567625.1. Classification (GTDB taxonomy): domain Bacteria; phylum Bacillota; class Bacilli; order Paenibacillales; family Paenibacillaceae; genus Pristimantibacillus. The sequence goes on from NZ_JAOQJC010000021.1 coordinate 79,448, forward strand.
CAGACAATTCTGCATGTACGCTTGTCGATGCGGCCCCCGCTTCGCGTCTGAGTCGCCGTTGCTTGGCGGCAACGAAGATGGCAAGTGCTGCGAGGGAGAGCAGGGAGCTTGCGGCGGCCATGCCGGCCAGTCCCGCGTCCGTCAGGCGAGCGAGCAGGACTGCTGCTGCCGCCACGAAGGATGCGCTTCCCAGCGCCTTGCGCCATCCGAATTGGTAGAGAATCGCGACTAGCGGGAAGAGAGCGATCACGCCTGCGACGGGATAGCCGAATGCCTTCATAGCGCTCATCATATCGACGGGCATGGCTGAGAGCAGGGACAGCATTCCCGCCAGCCCCGGCAGCGCGACTGCTCCCCAGGCGGCGCCCAGCAGCACTGCCATCCACCAGCGTCTCGCCAGGATACCAAGCACATCGGTGGGCAGGAAGAGCAGCCAAGGGTTCAGCAGCTGGAATGTGATCGCCATCGGTATGCCGACGCTTGTAATGAATCCTTTGCTTAGCCCGAAGGAGATGCCGGCCAGCTCGCGCCGTTCCATTCTTCCTTCCAGAAGCTCGGGGATAATCGGCCTTATGCCGTCATGGAATACGGCTTTGCCGAGTCGGGCCGCAAGTGCGGTCAGCGCAGTCATGACAATGACGACAATCATTTGACCCCATGTGTAAGGCAGCATATGGCCCCCCCTTCAGTGATATAGTTGGCATTCATAGCGCATTCTCAGGCGTGCTTCTTCAGCAAGCTGTCTATCAGATAGGCCGTCGCGGCTTCAATGCTTTCTTCGGCTATGCCGAAGGCGACCGTTCCCTGACGCACGAGCTCGTCAATGTGCCCTGCGTCCGGCTTGCCTCCGCTCTTCGCGACGGTGGCGCAGCGGGTGTAGCCCAGCAGCCCGATAGCGATCGACAGTGCGGCGCCTCCTCCCGAGTTGCAGGCTCCGATATAATAATCGGCCTGGCCGTTCTTCACCTTGCGGGCGGCGTCCATATCCGAGGTAATGGTCACTTCAACCCGATCGCCTCCTGCCTGCTGTACGCTGCGGGCGATGCGGTCCTTCTGCAATCCTGCTATGGCGATGCGTATCATCTATATCAACTCCTCTTCTTCCTTCATTCCAATGAAATAGGCTGTCAGAAAGGCTGCCTCCGCCTCGAGCTCCGCGTCTTCTTCCTGGCTGAACGGTTCAAGCAGCCGGCGAGAGAAGGAGTGAACGGCCGTATGGGAATGAGCTTGCTCCAGCAAGGCGGGTGAGCATTCCGTAATCGGCGCGTTGTTCTTGATTCGTTCCACTGCCTTCATGAGATGAGAGGTGAATGCGCCGGCATTGTCTTCATCCAGCTTCATGCGCAGGAATTTCTCTGTCATGTACAGAAGTGCCGGCGTCTGCTCGTACGTGGACTTGCTCACTTGCTTTGATTCGTACAGCAGCTCCATCCGCTCGTCTAGCATCTGTGCTTCATTCCTCTCCGAATAGTGTCAGTAGCTGGGATCGATCTCGAATTGAATGACTTTGCGCTGATAGTCAAGCACCAGATCAGGCTGCAGCATCTCCCTTAATAGGGGATTGATGCCGCTGTTGCTCTTCGCCGTCAGGATAACGGCTTCCGTCGCGTCCGCGAAGGAGTTGACGCTGGATATTTTCTGATAGGAAATATTCAGCTTCTTGTCTTCGATTTCATCCAGATTCCAGACGCCGGCATCTACTCTGCCGCTCTGGATGCTGCTTACGATTTTGTTATAAGGCATCTCCGCCAGCTTGACTTGCTTGCCTGCGCACAGCGTCTTCGTAATATATTGCTGGTCGATCGACTTGGGATCGATTCCGATCGTCATGCCGTCTTCTATCGCTTGCTTGGATCGGTCCGCGAACATAATGACATGCTCCGACAGGTACGTATGAACGCCGAATCCCAGATCGATGCTGACCTCGAGCCCGTCCTGAATGGCCTGGTTGGCCGCCAGTCTGGAGACGACGACGAAGTCGTAGGCTCCCTTGAGCAGCATCTGAATTCGGACGCTCGCCCCTCGCACGTAAGCCATATTCAGATCGATATTATAAGCTTCTGCCGACTTGTACAGTCCGGTGGCGAAGCCTTCGTATTGTTTGGAATAGGGCAGGGGCATGGCTCCCATAATGAAATCGATGCCTGTGTACTCCCACATCTTCTTGTAGTCGATGTCTTGCACATAGGTGCCGACATGACCGCGGCTTTCCAGCACGACAGCTCCATCCGACTTGAGGACAGAGAGGGCGTTCTGGATCGTGCCCCGCGCATAGCCGAGCTCCTTCTCGTACTCGGAGACCGTCATAATCCGCTCGCCTTTCTTCTTGGTCATGAACATTCTGGCCAGGTACATAATGACCATGCCGCTTTTCTGGTACAGTCGATCTTTCATGGCAAATCCGCTCCAGTATGACTCAATATAGTGTGGTTATCCTTTCACGCTTCCGGCTGTAACGCCTTCTATAATGCTTCTCTGGAATATAGCATAAATCACGATGACAGGTAAGACGCTGATCGCAATGGATGCGGTCATGGCGCCGTAGTTCATGTTGAATTTGTCGGCATAGTAGACGACGGTGACGGGCATCGTGCGAAGCTCCTGATTGGACAGGAACAGATTCGCCATAATGTATTCATTCCAGTTGCTGATGAAATTCAGGATGAATACCGTCACGAGCGTCGGAATCGTAACGGGGATCACGATGCGTCCCAGCAAGCCGAAGGTGCTGAGTCCGTCCATCACGCCCGCTTCCTCCAGCTCAAGCGGAATCGACTTCAGGAAGGCGCTGACGATGAAGACCGTAAGCGGTATGCCGAAGGAGGCATACGGAATAATGAGCGCCAGATGGGAATTGTACAAGCCGAAGTCCTTCACCATAATGTACAGAGGAATAAGCAGAGATGCGGGCGGAATGAGCAACGCGATCAGCAGGAATCCGTATACCAGCTTGTTCAGCCGCTTGAATTGCATGCGGGTGAGCGCGTAGGCGATAGCGGTCGAGAGCAGGATGGTGGCGACCGTCGCAACCGTGCCGACATAGATGCTGTTCAGGTAGTTTTTCCAAATAAAGCCGTTCGAGAATACGTTGACATAATTGCTGAAGTCCAGCTTGGCCGGTATGCTCCATGGATTGTTGAACAGCTCGGTGTTGTTCTTCATGGAGGTCGTGACGACGAACCATAACGGATAGATGACGGTAAGCACATAGAGGACAAGCAAGCTATGCGTAAGAAAGCGGAATCGCGACCTCTTGTTCATGTCAGCTTACCTCCTTGGCGCTGCGGTTGAACAGAAAGACGAATACGGACAGCAGTGCAGTGAAGACAGCGATAATGATGGAGATGGCGTTGGCATAACCGAAGTCGCTGATGCTGTACGCTTGCTTGTACATATAAGTCGCCATCAGCTCTGTGCTGCCGAACGGGCCGCCCTTGGTCATAATCAGAACGATATCCAGCGCCTTCATTGCGCCGGTCACGGACAACAGCAGCGATACCCCGATAACGGGACGGATGAGCGGGATGGTCAGGAACCACGCTTTGCGCCAGCCGACGGCACCGTCGATCTCCCCGGCTTCGATCATCTCCTTCGGCAGGGCGAATATTGCGGCCAACAGCAGCACGATATAGAAGCCGGTCCATTGCCAGCCGTTCGCGGCGATGATGGCCCAGATGGCCAGATCCTTGTTGCCGAGCCACACTTGCGTCCAATCGCCCAGGCCGACAGCTTCAAGCAAGGAATTCAGCAGACCGGCTTCAGGCGCGTAGATGAAGCGCCAGATGACGGCAACAGCCGCGGTGGACAGTATGCTGGGCAAGAAGACCGTCAGCTTGTAGAAGTTCAGCATGCGCTTCACGCTGCTGACCATGATCGCGACAAGGATGATGAGCGGCATCTGTATGAAGACGGAGAAGCCGACGAAGTACAGGTTGTTGCGAAGGGAGATCCAGAACTTCTCATCGTTCATCCCTTTCACGAAGTTATCCAGCCCGGTATAGACGGGCTCGTTAATGCCGTTCCAGCTCGTCACGGAATAGCCGAGCGATTGGAACAGCGGCGTAACGTAGAAGATAGCGTATAGCAGCAAGGCAGGTACGACAAAGACAAAGTAGGCTGTGAAATTACGGTAAATTTTGAACATGTGCTCAACTCCTGCACCAAGTTGAGCTGCCATTCGCTGCATGGGCAAATGGCAGCCAGGTTGAAATTAGTTAGCCTTGTGCATTTGCAGCATCCTGCACTTCTTGCATGCGCTTCGCTCCATCCTCAGGTGATACCTGCCCGCCAAGCAGCTCTTGCACCACCGACTCAAGCTGTACCTTCACTTCCTGCTTCACAAGCGCATCGAACGCGGGATAAGCGCCCTTCGCCGAACCTTGCTGCTCGCCGATTGATTTGATCAGCTCGCTTGCACCTTCCACGTTGTCAACGCCTTTCATGGAAGGAATTTTGTTGTTCTCCACGAGCGTGCGCTTCTGATTTTCAAGCGTGTAGAAGTTTTTGATGAACCCCTTGACCGCCTTCAGCTCATTGTCGTTCAGATCCTTGGAGAAGCCGTAGCCGTTGGACCATCCGCCGTTAATGTAGCCGTCGCCCTTGCCGCCGATGTCGGGGAAGCGGAAGAAGCCGACATCGTCTTTCACAGTGGAGGTCTCGCCGATCACGGCGCTGACCGCCCAGCTGCCGTCGAACAGCATAGCCGCGTTGCCGGTGTAGAACTTGGCTTGGCCTTCCGCGAAGCCCAGGCCCAATACGTTAGGATCGATGTACTTCTTCTTCACCATGTCGGCGATAATCTCGAATGTCTTCATTACGGCGGGATCGGTCCACTTCGTCTCGCCCTTCGCGAAGCCTTCCTGCAGCTCAGGTCCGCCCAGCGCGACGAACATGTTGTTCACGAGCATGTTCGCTACCCAGCCGTCGCCGCCGCCGGCGCCCATGGCAAGCGGAGTAATGCCCTTCGCCTGCAGCTTCTCCATCGTGGCCATCAGTTCGTCCCAAGTGGCCGGTATGCCGGCTCCGACTTCCTCGAACATCTTCTTATTGTAGAAGAAGCCTTCGATGTAGCCCGTCTCAGGCAAGCCGTATACTTCTCCGTCCACTGTGAATTCGCGGAGATCGAAGAAGGAATCCGACAAGCCGAGCTCCGCCATAATGTCGTTCAGCGGAAGCAGACGCCCTGCTGCCGAGTAGTTCTGGGTATCGGCACCTCCGAACAGATTGAAGATAGGCGGCTGCGTACCGCTGGACATCTCGGCTTTCAACTTGACGTCGCGGTTGACGGTGTCCTCCACGCCATCCAGCGTGAACTTGAGCCCCGGCACCTCGCCTTCCGTCTTCTCGACCACCTCTTCCAGCAGCTTCAATGAATCCTTGGCGGTCTCGCGAATGTGAATGTGGCGAATCGTCATCGTGAACGGATCAGCCTTGTCTACTTTTGGTTCGTCCTTCTTCTCTTCCGGCTTGGCCGTTGCAGAAGAGGTCTCCGAAGGCTTATTCGTATTGTTGTCTTTATTGCCGCTGCCGGAACAGCCCGCGACGACAGTCAGTCCCATCATTGTTATCAGTGCCATTATGAACAACTTCCTCATTGCATGATCAGCTCCCCTTGGATTTATTCATCATTTTAAAGCCAATCCTGTCGAAACATGATGCGATAAGACATGTTCATCTACTCCTGAAGATAGCGTTTACAACTAGCTGCTGGATAATCTGGACAGTCACTCCCTTCGCCTTCATCAATGTACATAAAAATGTATATTAAGACAAAATGAGCTGTGCCGAAGGCTATAATCGGACGTCTGCGATAATGGAATCCGGCATGCCGTTTAATATACTTTTTTTTGTATATTCAGCTCACGTACATCGTAGCACTAAATGCAGCATCTGTAAACAAAAAATGTAAATAAGATTAAGGCAGTATGAGGTGGAAGCTTGTCTCCCGACCGGGGACGCTGCTCATTTCGACGCGCCCGCCGTGCGCGGCGGCCACCTCCTGCACGATGGACAAGCCGATACCGATGCCATCGCCTTCTCTTCCTTCCGACGCGCGGAAGAATCGTTCGAATATATGCCGATGCAGATGCTCGGGGATGCCTGGGCCCCGATCGGTGACGACGATGTACAGCAGGTCGTCGCGTTGCTCCAGGCTTAGCCCCAGGTAGCCGCCGCTGCCGCCGTACTGGATGGCATTCTCGATCAGATTGCGTACCGCCCTCTCGAATAGGGGGATGTCCAGTCGGGTGTATACGGGATGCTCCGGGATGGAGACATCCAGCGCAATACGACCGGCTTCCAGCGTATGTACATAATCCACGGCAATACGTCTCAGCTGCTCGGCGCAGTCGACTGTGCTGAGATGCGCGTGTTCCTGCTCGGCGTCCAGTCGGGATATCTCCAGCAGCTGCTGGAGCAGCCGATTCATATATTGTGACCGGCGCATAATAATGTCAGTGTAGGCGCGCTTCTCTTCTTCGCTCCGATAGAGTCCGGAGTGCAGCGTCTCCGCATAACCGTGTATCATCGTCATCGGTGTGCGCAGATCGTGAGACAGATTGGCAATCAACGTTTTTCGCTTGTTCTCTAATTGCTGGATCTGGCCGACCTGCTCGCCAATTCTCTCCGACATGCTGTTGAAGCGGCGGGTTAACTGCCCGATCTCATCGCGGGAAGAGTCTTCCAGTGCGATCGTGGAGCCTTGCGCGTCTACCGCATTCATCGCTGTATTCAGTCGCTGCAGTCTCTTGCTCATACGTTGAAAGTACAGCAGCACAATAACATAAGGGGCCAGAATGAACGAAGCGGCAGGAATGAGAAGCTGCAGCAAGTCGATTCGATTGCGCATATAGAAGAAAAGCTGGTTATTCTTCATGCTGTCGCCGGGGAGCGTCATATACAGGTATTGCTGTTGCTGTCGCTTCCAGGAGAACACCATGGCAATCTCCTTCCCGCTCTCCCATAGACTGAAGGGCATGTTGATGAAGCGGTCGGACATCTCCTGGAACGTATAAGGTGCCGTCCTGCCGCTCGTCGCATGCAGCATGGAGCCGTCCGCAGCCAGCCATTCCAGTTGCAAGCTGGGATGCTCCGCTTTCACCTGCTCGATCAGCGCAATGACACCGGTCGTATCGTCACCCAACTCCTGGGCTGTCTCGGCAAGCGTGGTTCCGATCTCATGCAGCGTAAGATGCGTATAGCCTTTATTGAATATTTCGCCAATAAAATAACCGGTCAGGAACAGCAGTATGAATCCCGCCATCGTGCTGCTGACGATCAGCAGCCACATCTTGGTACGCAATGTCATGGCTGCTCACCGTTGAAGCGATAGCCGAGGCCCCTGATCGTCTCGATGTAACGAGGGCGCGAGGGATGGTCTTCAATCTTCTTTCGCAAATAATTGATATAGACATTGACCGTATTGGTGTCCATCCGGTCCAGCTTCCATACGCCCTGAGATATCTCCTTCTTCGTGAATACTCGACCCGGCTCCTGTATAAGCAACTGCAGAAGATCGCCTTCCAATGGCGACAGCGAGACCGTACCGGACGGCTTATGAACCTGCTGCGTAACGGTATCGTAAGTCAGCTCGCCTATTGTTATCGTGCTCTTCGGCTCCGGTGCGGGGTGACGGCGGAGATTGGCTTGCACGCGTGCCACCAGCTCGCCAATACTGAACGGCTTGGTAACGTAATCGTCGGCGCCCATTCCCAGCACTTCGATCTTGTCCGCGTTCATTCCTCTGGCGCTCAGCACGATTACCGGCATGTCATGACCGCTTGCCCGCATGCGGTGCAGCGCCTCCCAGCCGTTCATATCCTGCATCATCAAGTCTAGGATGACCAGATGAACGGATGCTTGTCTCAGAGCTGCCAGCGCCTCGCGGCCGGAGCTTGCCTCAAGCGTCTGCATGCCGGCATTGTACAGATGAACCTTAAGCAGCTGCCGGATATCCTTTTCATTATCGACAATCAAGATATGTGGTTGCGTCATGGCGATTCCCCCGTCTCTTCCATGTTGGACACGGTGTTTCGGTTCTTTCATTATAAACTATATTTTCTATCGGATGGCAGCCCTCGCTTTTTACCTCCGGATGTCATTCTCTAATCTTCCTTTAATCTTCCTCCCGGAGGAGACGTGATACGATGAACCTAACTTAAGGAGTAAGGAGCAATGTGCATGAGACGCATCATATCTTTGGTTGTGCTGTTAGCGCTTCTGGCTGGAAGCGTTCCGGCGTATGCCGTTCCGGCCGATCCGTTGGACGAGTGGAGCAGTCGCGGGCCGTTGGAAGGAGACTTGGCAGGCTTAGCGTATGGGAATGGCCAGTATGTGGCTGTAGGGAAAGTAGGGAAGGTATGGTCATCCGGCAATGGGGAGGATTGGTCGGAGCAGAAGGGCAGCGGCATTATCGCCTTGCCTAATGACGTGGCCTATGGGAACGACAGGTTTGTCGCAGTCGGGGATGACGGCATAGCTGTGTCCGGAGATGGGACGAGTTGGGTGAAGGACGATTCCTTCAGCGATCTGATCGGTGTCGGCTATGGGAATGGCTTGTTCGTTGCAGTCGGGCTATTCGGCACGATCTTGACTTCCAGTGACGGTGAGAGCTGGACAAGCCGGGACAGCGGCACATCGGATTTCTATGAAGATATAGCCTATGGCAACGGCCAATATGTGGCGGTGGGCGCCTTCGGAGTGGTCTCGACTTCGCCTGACGGAACAGACTGGACGAGTCGGACGAGCGGAACGACCGAAGATCTGTATGGCATTGCGTACGGCAACGGGAAGTATGTGGCGTCCGGATGGGGCGGTATCCTGTTGACATCGGATGATGGTGCGGATTGGAGCGTTCAAGCGAGCGGAGTGGCCGATTCGTTGTACAGCGTCGCCTATGGTGATGAGCATTACGCGGCTGTAGGCGATTTCGGGACGGTGCTGACTTCGCGAGACGGAGTGAACTGGTCGGTTCAGAAGAACGGCGAAGTGTTCTGGGTGATTAGAAGCGTTGTATATGCCAAGGGCAAGTATGTGGCGGCGGGAGATTTCGGAACGGTGTATCAGTCCGCTTATGTCGGCAATGATACCTTCCCTCCGGAGGTCAGCTTCGGCACGAACGGAAGCGAGGCTTGGGAGAAGGCAGTCTCAACGACGGTGGAAGTGAGCGATGCGGGTATCGGAGTAGAGTCCGCTTCGCTGCAGTATGCGTGGTCAACTGACCAAGTCTTGCCGGCAGCGGGATGGGAGACGTTCGCGAGCGGGCAGATCATCGCTCTGAACGGAGTGAGCGGCGACTGGTACTTGCATGTGAAGGCGGAGGATAAGCTCGGCAATGCCGCGACGGCGAAGTCGGAACGGTTCCGGCTCGACAATACGGCGCCGTCTCTCCATGTTGCGATGATGACGGAATCGGGCGGCGACTATGCGAACGATACATGGACGAACCAAGCCGTGACGGTATCCGTTGCCGCATCTGATGCAGGCACGGTGACGGGCGTGACGTATTCGCTGGATAGCGGAGCGGCATGGCATCCTTACGGCTCGGCGATACGGCTCGATGAAGAAGGTGTCTATGCCCTGTCGCTGAAGGCGGCCGACGCAGCCGGCAATGAAACGGTCGAGACGCGCACGGTGAAAATCAGCAGAAGCGGATTAATGCTGACGCCTGCCATGGCACTGGCCGGCGGGGGCGCTTATTCAAGTGGCGAGTGGACGAGTGAGAATGTCATTGTGCGAGTAAACGCCACGGCCGGTGCAAGCGGCATCGATACGCTGGCTTACACGGTGAACGGCGGTGCTTCGCAGTCTTATGCAAGCGGCCAGCCTATCGTTCTGGATGAAGAGGGCGTGCATGCTCTGCAATTCCGGGTGACAGACAAGGCGGGCAATACACTGGGAGCCTTGTTGACGGTGAAGATCGACCGCACCGCTCCGTCCGTCGGCTTCGGTACGAATGGCAATGAAGTATGGTCGAGGACGGCGCAGACGACGGTAGCGGTGGGTGATACCGGAAGCGGAGTGAATGCGGCCTCGCTGCAATATGCATGGTCGAAGGATGTCGCATCGCCGGTTGATGGCTGGTCATCGTTCCTGAACGGAGACATGTTGCATCCGGATGGTACGGACGGCGATTGGCATCTGCATATCCTGGCGCAAGATGAGACGGGCAATGTGGCGAGTGTCGTATCGCATCGCTTCCGGCTGGATACCTCGACCGCGGAGCTTGGCGGGCTGGCGGTGTCGGAGGGCGAGCTCTCTCCATCCTTCGATCCGGCCAGGCTGGCGTATGCGGTCACGGTGCCTCATTCTGTGTCAGCCATCGTCGTCACCCCTTCGGCGATGGCGGCAACCGATACGGTGACAGCCAGCGTATACGGCGAAGCGCCTCAGACCGTGAATAGCGGGATGGCGAGCGAGCCGCTGCCGCTTGCAGTAGGTGATAACGATATTCGCATTGGCAGCAAGGCATTGAACGGAGAAGAGAAGGCTTATCGACTGGTCGTGAAGCGCTTGGAGCCTTACATCCCGCCTGTCGTTCCCGCCGGGCCGAAGGTAGTAGTTGGGGAAGGCGGCGAAGTGCGGATTATCGTAGATAAGGCATCTGTTGCGACCGAGCGGCATAGTGACGGAACGGTTATTCAGGAAGTGAAAGTGACGGATCGGGTGATGGAGCAAGCGTTGTCTCTCCTTGGAGATGCTGCGCGTATCGTCGCAGAAGTGAACGATGCGGCTGATGCGGTTCGGGTGCAGCTGCCCGCGGAGTTGCTTGCCGATGCTGCCGATAGACGTCCGGAATTGACGGTGCAAGTGCAACTGAACGGCTCCAGCTATCGACTATCCATTGCCGCTCTGCAGTTGGAAGAGTTGGCAGCCAAGCTCGGTGTATCGCTGAAAGAGCTGACGCTGAGCGTCGTGATCGAGCTTGCTGACGAGGAGCTGGAAGCGGAGGTCAGAGAAGCGGCGGAGACGGCGGGGCATGAGATGGCCGGAGGCGTGCTGCACTTCCGGGTCATTGTGGAAGCGGGAGAGCGGCGAGTCGAGATAGATGACTTCGACGGAACGTATATGGCGCGGTCCATCGTCCCGAATGAAGACTACGATAGCAACCAACTGCTCGGGGTATTGTACGATCCCGCTGCAGGCACATTCCACTTCATTCCGTCGGCACACAATCGACGTAGTGATGGTACCGGAGAAGTGATGATGCAAGTGCCGCACAATAGCGTGTATACGCTGCTGAAGACAGGCGATGTGCAATTCGATGACATGCGGCGCCATTGGGCTCGGGCGGATGTGGCGATGATGGCGTCGAAGCTGATTGTGCAAGGAAAGACGAAGTCGACGTTCGCCCCCGATGAGACGATTACGCGTGCAGAATTCACCGCGCTGCTCGTTCGTTCGCTGGGATTGTCTGTGAGCGGAGGCGGATGGGCAAGCTCTGCCATGACGTCCTTCGGCGATGTTGCATCAGACGCATGGTACGATTCCGCTATTCGCGCTGCAGCTGCGGCAGGGCTGATCCAAGGCGTATCCGAAGATCGCTTCGCCCCGGATGCGCCCATTACCCGGGAGCAGCTGGCAGTGCTGACGGCTAGAGCGATCGCTTTCGTCGAGCAATCTGCAGTTGGCGCTCTAGCCGCGCAATCGTCGGCTGCCGCAGATCCATTGGACGCTGATGATGACAGCCTTCGGCCATTCTCGGATCGCCATGCGATATCCGACTGGGCGGTCGATGCAGTAGCTGAAGCGGTGAGCGCGGGCATTATGGACGGCGTGGACGGCGGCTCGCGCATCGCGCCAATGGAACAGGCGACACGCGCACAGGCTGCAGTCATGCTGAAGCGTCTGCTGCTGCATCTGCAGTTTGTGTCTGAAGAACTGTAAGGATAGAAGGGGTAACGACGGAAATCCGCTGCTTCGCATGGAGCAGTGGATTTTCATTCGTATAGGCTGACGTTTGAAGCAATGGAATAGGCATAATCGGGTAACCGGGGATGGCGTTAAGGATGAAGCATGTTCCAATACATGATGTTCAAGTACGGAGACTGCTAACTGGATTTTTAGTTATTATTAAAGGGATATCGTCTTCCGAGTAATAAGCAAATGGAATAGGTACAGTTAAATGGGAGTGTACAGCACAAGATCGCCATATTCGTTCGAAAGAGCAGCATAAAATCCAGTTGATTGTGACAAATAGGCGTATTTCAAAAAAATAATGACATTAAATCCAGTTAGGGCGTGTCTGAGAACTCTGAGGACAGCAAATTTTGCCGAATTTTCGTTCCATGCAAGGCGCGTTTGTGAAGGCGTACCCGGGGGTACGTCAAGCAAACGGAACGAAGCAGGGGGCGGAAAGGCGGTGAAAGGTGCCACTGAGCGGGTTTTCAGACACGCCCTTGTTAAAGCTGGCTCATTTGCGTATGGAGGCGGTTTTTGACTGCTGCAGGAGCGTGCTATCATACTTAGCGTCGCGAGGAGATAAGGATGATCCTGCAGGCGGGCTACAAGAGCCGCGAATTATACCGCAAGGATCATCCGTAGTGCTCTCATGAATGGTGCGATTGCAGCCTGTGTCATCTGTCATCCCCTGCTTTGCCTGCGCCAATGACGCACGGCATCCCGGAGCTGCTGGGGATTGCGGTTGCCTTGCCACTCCTCCCATACTTTCATCGAGTTTGAAGCAGGCTTGCATTCGGGCTCCCGCACCTTGATTCGGCCTGGTAGCAGGCAGGATGCGCCGGCGACAACCGCTTCCCCGACGCCGAGAGCGGGCAGCACCTGATCAATGCCTCCCAGATGTTCCGGCAGCAGCAGGCTGACGGCGCTTTTGTCCGCATGATGAATCAGCCGCATAGCCACGATATGATGCATCTGGCTCATAATTGTCGTATTGATCTCGGATGGACGTTGGCTGACCGGCAGCAGGCTGACGCCGTACTTCCTTCCCTCCTTCGCGATCCGTTCGAATACATGAACGGCTCTTGCTTCAGCGGCGTCCGCAGACGATCGCTGCGGCATGTACAGATGTGCCTCCTCGCACACGAGTGCGACAGGATGCCTCGACTGGCGACCCGACCATTGCTGTATCTGGAAGACGAGCCGGGCAATCAAGCTGACGGCCAGGGGCAGAATATCGGACGGCACTTCGCTGAAGTCGATTATTTTCACACCTGGCGAGTGCTCTCCCCCTCTTCCCATCAGCGTCTCGGCCAGCAGGTCCAGATAATCCGGCTCCAGCTGCTGCTTCTGCGGCGGGAACAGGAAGCCGTACCGTCTGTCGCTTCGCTTGGCGGACAGTCGGGGCAGGAAGCGGTTGAACCTGCCATGGAGGGGGCCGTTCGTCTCGTTGCCGGTTCGAGGATTCACGTTCCTCTCTTCATTGCGCGCCGTCAGCTCCTTCACGACATCGTCAAGCGGATAAGGGACGGGGCTATCGATCGTGAAGGAAGCGAGCTCCTCCTGCATGTCCGCCTCCCGAAGCGCAGCTTGCTTCGCGGCGATGACGGCACGGCTGAAGGCCATCGCCTGATTCGGCGCATTCTCGTCGCTTCTATCCAGAATAAGCGCCAGCATATCTTCGTAGCCAAGCAGCCAATAGGGGAGGAATAGTGCATCAGGGGACTTCCGGGTCAAGTCGGAGGGCCCCGCAATCCGGTACCTCCCGATATTGGGATGGGCCGCGAGCGGTCCGTATTCCCCGTGAAGATCGAAGAGAATCAGGCTCGCCTGGCGGAGCTCGGCGGCTTGCTCGACGATACGTGCTACCGTCCAGGACTTGCCCGATCCAGTCGATCCCACGATTGCGGCATGCCTGTGGAAGAACGCGTTGCCGTCCAGAATGGCCGGAGCGCCTGCCGCTTGTGCGTATGAACCCAGTGTTAACGGAGCAGCCTGCATCGCGGCTCCGTCCGCCAGCAGATTGACGAACAGGGCGAAGTGCTCGCCCTGGAGCAAGTAGCAAGCGGCACCTATCTCGGGAAGCCGATCTACTCCCCCTGTGAAGACGGGCCGTTCTCTGCCGCCGCCGGCTCCTCTCACGGTGCCAATAACGCTAATGGTCACGTCATTATGCGCCAGACCGCCTCCATAGAGCGCCGCTGCAGCATCCTGCAGCTCGTCCGCATGTACGGGTGCCTTCACAATTCGGTCGACTCTGCCTATTAATCTGGCGTTGGGGTCCGAGGTGTGAAGGAGAACGTACCCGTTCACCTGAGCCTTGCCCAGCAATTCATTGCTGACGGCCGACACGTTCACTCTGTAGCTGTCTACCAGATAGACGCTGCCTATTCTCCATTCGTCATGGATGTGAAACAGACTTGGCTGCTCCCTCATTTCCCTCAGCTCCCCATGCTTGATTCAGCATCCCTTTCAACGTCCAATGCTCCGGTTCAGTCGTGACGAAGCTGTTGAATTGGTCGCTTATGACTTCGCTGCCGCTTCCCTGTCGCTGAACTGCCACGAAGTTGACCAGCTTGCCGCTTCGCATCAATTGCTTGGCATTCGGGGACAGTCCTCTCGCCAATATAAGCTTGGGGATATCCCCATTGCGCATGACGCCGGCGAAGCTGCCTTGTATGTGCAAGTCGTTGAAGCCGAAGCCGACAAAGATGAGCGCCCGACACTTGTCCAGCACTTGCTTCATCTCTGCGAGAACGGAATTATAAGGCTCCTGATGGGTTTCCAGGTATTTTCCGGTGCCTGGCGTGACGATGGCGGGCGTGATGGACAGCTTTCGCAGTCCAGTAAGCAATTGCGCACCAATGCCTTGCACTCTCCTCATCTCGCCGCTCGGCAATTTGAACCAGCTCAGAGAACCGTGAGGCTTATATACCCGCACATGATGATGCCTCGTCGTCACCTGCTTTCGCCCGCTTGCCGTCACCTTCCTCATCTTCTCGTTCAGCGCATCGACACTCAGCGGCATCCCGATCGTACCTTCATCGAACCCGTCCCATACCCTCCAGCCGCAGCTGGATGCAGACCACTCAATGAGATGGTCGTAGTTCGTCGTGATAATGTGAATTGTGTCAATATTTGAAGTTAAGCATTGGGTGAAATATCGCAAAAAACCCGTTGGATCGACACGATAGGATATCGCCGGAAGCAGCGGCTGTTCGTCATGCGCAATGCAGCGCCAGGTTTGCTCCACAATTTCTTGCAGCAGTATACCGTTGAGGGCTTCGCCTGAATGCTGCAACGCTTCCTCCAAGCCTTGCTTCTCCTCTGTCAGCCGACGCTTGATTGCTCCCCATTCATTAAGTTGATTTTGTGCAAATTTAGAAATACGAATGTGTTTGATTATATAGCTAGTCAGCTCTCCCATGCCGGATATGCCCGCACCTGCGGACAATCCACTCCCCACGATAAATGCAGGATTCAATCTGACGACGCCTTCAATAAATTCGGAATAATCCTTATGCAAGAGAAGTCCCTCCCTTGTTCTCGTAACGGTGCCTGTGGTTATGTTTCCGCACTATTAATAGGGTGGACAAATCTATGAAAAATTAATCGGTCGCAAGCAATGCTCATGTATACTCATAGATTAGGGAACTGTACGGTCGAAAAATGCCTTGCTGTCATTTTATAGGATTTGTATAATAAGGAATAACTTTATACAAAGGTTATACAAAATGAGGAGGGGGTCAAAATGATTTCCGGCACCGATTCCGAAACAAATAGATCCGCCCAGATGTTAAAGCATGAAGATGTACTTGCAGCGATTGAACGGTCACTGGCTATGATTGCCTTCAATACGAACGGTGAGGTGATCTGGGCAAATGCGCTTTTTGCAGAAACGATTGGATATCGTACCAGTGAGCTGGTCGGCATGTCTCACCGGACGTTCTGCTTGAAGCAATATGCCGATAGCAAGGAGTATGCCAGGCTCTGGGAAGGGCTGTGCAGCGGTCGGGCATTCCAGGATAAGATTACAAGGGTAGCGAAGGACGGTCGGACGATCAGACTTGAAGCGTCATATATGCCTGTCGTGGACGATGTGGGGAAGGTATACGCCGTACTGAAGGTCGCGACGGATATTAATGCTCGTGAGCAGGCATCCATTCATATGACGGAGCAGTTGCTTGGCATGTCCGACAGGATGCTCCATCGCGCACGGGAAGGCATGAGCAAGAGTCTGGAGGTGGAGGAAGCTGCGGATAAAGTGGCGGAAGCCTCGGAGCGGAATAAGGCGATTCTGCAGCATCTGGAGCAGCATACGGAATCTATTCTCAGCATCGTAGAGGTCATTCGCCATGTATCCTCGCAGACGCAGCTGCTGGCGCTGAATGCGGCTATCGAAGCGGCCCATGCGGGGGAGCGCGGTCGCGGCTTCGATATTATTGCCAAGGAGGTCCGCAAGCTTGCGGGCCAAGTGCAGCAATCCGCATTGGAAGTGAACGGTTATGTGGAAGGAATGGTCGGTCAGGTGCATGCGATCATCGAAGGGACAAATCGCACGCAATCTGCCGTTAGCGCTAGCCAGAGTCTGATCCGATTGGCAGTCGAACAGTTTCATGGAATTGAGGAAGCTGCCAAGCAGCTGGATGAGCAGGCGAAGCAGATCGGAGCTGTTGTAGAGTAGAGCTTCATATAGACTGAATCTGAACAAGTCCATGGCAGCAACGGCAGTGTACAGCTTGGTTATGGTATAATAGCAGCTATAGTAATGGAATGGAGGCCTGTAATAAGATGTCTGATCAATTGCCGAATTGTCCGGAGTGCGGATCAGCTTACACGTATGAGGATAGAGGGCAGTATGTATGTCCGGAATGCGCGCATGAGTGGTCCATGGGCACGGGAGAAGAAGTCGGAGATACCGCTCTGACGGCAGTCGATGCCAATGGCAATGTGCTGCAGGACGGAGACGCTGTAACCGTCATTAAGGATTTGAAGGTGAAGGGGAGCTCATCCGTCATCAAGATGGGCACGAAAGTGAAGAATATCCGCCTTGTTGCGGAGGGCGACCACAATATTGATTGCAAAATAGACGGCTTTGGCGCGATGAAGCTGAAATCGGAGTTCGTAAAGAAAATATAAGGCCTCATCGTCCGAATCTCGAGAAGTGGGGAATACTAAAGATGAGCATGTCGATTGGAGAGTGGCGATTATGGCGAAAGAAGAAATGATATTGACGCCCGAGGGGTATGCCAAAATAGAAGCCGAGCTGGAGGAACTGAAGACGGTCAAGCGCAAGGAGCTGTCGGAACGGCTGAAGGTGGCGATCAGCTTCGGAGATCTTCGCGAGAATAGCGAATACCATTCGGCGAAGGACGACCAGGCGTTCCTGGAGACGAAGATTCTGCAATTGGAGCGGATGCTGAAGACAGCCAGGGTAGTGGATGCCAGCAGCGCGGGAATCGATAAGGTCGGCGTGGGGACAATCGTGACGCTGCATGATGTGGAGTTCGATGAGAAAATTCGGTATCAGCTTGTCAGCCCCGCGGAAGCGGACGTGGATGAGAACAAAATCTCGTATGAAAGCCCGCTCGGCAAAGAGCTGATGGGCAAGAAGGTCGGCGACGCCATTCATGTCAATGCTCCGATGGGTACAATTGAATACAAGCTCCTCGAGATTAAGGCTACATAGCAAGTGTGCGATGAGTACCGGAAGAACGGGAGCCGCTGCCTGCTGGCAGCGGCTCTTCTTCACGAGCTTACTTCAGGTGCGCCGCCCGAATTTTCTGCTCATACTGGTGGAAGATCGTATCGCCGTGGAATTGAGTCAGCACTTCCTGGCGGTATTCCGGCCACTTCGCGGCCGACCGATCGGAGAACAGCATCTTCACCTGCAGCTCATTCTGCCGGGTGCGCATCGCTTCTACGTTAATGCCGAGCGGCGGCGTCAGCGTCGTACCCAGTCCTTCATGCATCGGAATGGCCTCAATTGTGAGGCGAATCTGCTTGTCGCGCTCCGTTACTCTGGGATCGATTACGGTTATCCCGTACACTTCCGGTTTGTTCGGCGTGAAGAAGCTCCATACTTTCATGAAATCGCCGCGGACGTCCTTCTCCTCGCCTACCGCCTCAGGGACAATTGTGATCGTATTGCCTTGTCGCGTATAATGCTGTCCTTCCACACCGTAATGCGTTAACAAGAAGCCTTCCTCGCCGGCCAGCCAGTCCAGTATGCGGGCCGTTCGCTTCAGCTTCTCCGGATGCAGTCCCGCGGCGTTGTTGGAGAACACGAACGGGAAGCCGGGAGCAGCCTCGGTGCGAAGCGGCCTGGAGCCGAACGGGTTGAACGGGACCCAATCGGCATCGGGATTGACGGCTCTGCTTCGCGATTGCAAGCTGTCAGGATTGGAATCGTAGGCGAAGTCTGCCGTGTCCCCCAAGATGACCCCGACTCTTCCCTGCACGGCCTTGTCCACATGTTGATCCCCTTTATTCAGGAACCAGTCCGGATCGACGACACCTTCTTCCATTACATGCAAAATATCTTCGATCACTGCGCCTACGCGCTCGTCCATCCCCATATCGATTAGTCGATCATCCTTGAAGTATGCCGGATAGATAAGGCCGTGCTTAATAAATTCCGGCCATTGCTGTGACAGGCCGACGCCATTGCCCGCTGTTGTGAAGCCGTAAGTGTCGTCTATGCCGTTCCCGTCCGGATCATCGTATGTGAAAGCTCTGAGCGTATCGACGTATTCCTCATAGGTTGCGGGAACCTTCAATCCAAGCTTCTGCAACCAGTCTTGACGAATGTAATACGCGCGATAAGACTGATTGTCGTAGGGGATGGGCGCCCGGGCGAATTTGTTATGCACCTGATACTCCCTCAGCTCCATCTCATTCATCCAGTAGCGAAAATAATTTGGCATCGTCTCGGGCGTCACATAATAGGTCATGTCCGCGAGCACATTGTCCAGCGTATACTTGGCGCCGCCATCCGGGCTAATGTTCAGCCACATATCGGGCGGATCGTTGGCGGCGAGCAGGGAAGCGATCGTCGTATTGTACTCATCGCCTTCTTCCATCGCGGTGACGGTCAGCTGCACTTCGAATTCCTCCTCTATCGCAGCTCTCACGATGTCCGATGCCGGATCGGGTAAAGCGGATGAGGGAGGGCGATTAATGAAGAAGTGGAGTGCCAGCCCTTCCTGTGTATGGATATGTCCCCGATTCGCCGCTCCCCCCGGATAAACGCCCATGAACCACGCTCCTATGCCGCAAGCGCCAATGACGGCGGCCGCACAAGCCGCTTTTATCCAGATTGATCTTCTCACATGATCTCCCCCTGCATGCGCATATCTATCCTCTTATAGTAGACGCTTTCCCGCAAAAAATAAACCGCTTTCAAAATGACATTGCAGACAAATGGCATCGATTGTAAAATTTGATCATAATCCCACTTATGGAGGCAGCCATGCAATTAAAGAGAATATCCCGGATTCAGCTGTCGTATTTGCCTGTATTTTTTGTTATCTGCTTCAGCCTGCTGTTCATTGCGTACTTGACGCTTAGTGAGATGAGCAAGCAATCGGCCTACAAAACCAACGATGTGCTGGCTCATAATATGGTGCAGATGATCGATGAATCCTTGCATACGATTGATTCCGCCGTCGCCTTGCTCGTACAGGACAATACGATTGTGAAGCGCTTCTTTCACAATGAGTATACAGAGGACAAGCAGTACTGGGACTACAGGGCCGCATCGGTATTGAATGAAATCATTGCCGGCCACCCGCTCATCGATTCCATTTATTTATACCGGACAAGCGACAATCATGTTCTGACGCCTACAACGTTCGTCAAGCTGGATGAATTCGGTGACCGGCAGTTCGTAGGGAGCAAGCTGTCGTCCTTGCAGCCGTTCCGCTGGAGCAATGCTCGCATCTATCAAGAACAGTTGAACGGACCGGGCACACAAGTTGTCAGTCTGGCGAAGTACGCCAACTTATCGGACAGAAGCTTAATCGTCGTCAATATACGTACGGAGGAGCTAAGCGGCATGCTGCGCGATATGACGCCTTCCGGTCTGAATTACATTGAGCTGGCGAACGCTTCGGGAGAGCTTATCGCTTCAAGAGAATGGCCGGTCGAGGAGGGGCGGCTCCGGGAGGCGTCCGCTCCAAGCAAGGAGTGGTCGAAGGCGGAATCCTCCTACACCGGCTGGAGCGTTCGCAGCGGCGTGTATGAAGGGAGCGTCATGCAATGGATATCTTCCCTGTTCTACATATGGATAGGACTTGGCGCACTCGTGATCGTATTGGGCGTTATATGGCTTGTCTATGTCACACGGCGCAATTATTTGCCCATTCAGACGATATCGCAGCGCATGAACGATTACTTCCGCCACAAGCAGCAGGAATTGAAGCTGCCGCACCAAGGCGATGAGCTGAAGTATATTGAGTCGGCCATGGAGGAATTGCTGGATCAATCCAGTGCGCTGCAGGAGCAGAACGAAGAAAATCTTGTCTATCGCAAGCGGCATATATTTCTGCAAATGATGGAAGGCGGCGGAAGGCAACACAGCGATGTGCGAGAGGAATTGGAAGCGTTCGGATATTCGGCGGACAAAGGAACGCCTCTGATCGCCGTAATCGAAATAGACGGCTACACCGCATTCTCCGGTCAGTACTCTCAGCGCGATCAGTATCTGCTCAAGCATGTTCTGAAATCGGCATTATCCGAGATGGCGGCGGACGAAGCTGTCGTCATGTGGGCGGAGTGGATGGATCGCCGCCAGCTGGGCGTGTTGTTCCTATTGGGGGAAGGTGGCGAGGAGAAAGGGGTTGCCGTGCTGGAGAAGCTCGTTGCCTGGGCGGGACAGCACTTGCCTTATTCTGTAACGGCAGGCATGGGGACGGTCCAGAGCAGCTTTGGCGGAATCGGCGAATCGTATGAAAGCGCGGTGGATGCGCTTCACTACAAAACGTCTCTCGGCACAGGCCGTGTCATTCGCCATACCGACCATGCCGATAAAATGCCGTTCGAAACGCTGCTTCATGCCCGTCAGATCAGAGCCATCAGCCAGGCCTACCGAGCGGGAGACGCGGCTTGGGAGCAGCATTGGCACGAATTGTTCGAGGGGCTGCATACGCAGTTATTTTCCAGAGAGGAGCTGCTCGGCTTGCTGAACTATCTGCTGTATCAGCTGCACAGGGAAGTCGCTGAGCTCCCCGAAGAGTTCCAGAGCATATGGAATAGCGGCGCTCATGCGGAATTGCATGATGTGTTCGGGCAGCAAGAGACGACAGAAGCGATAAGCGGTGCGTGTTATCAAATTCTGAAACGTGTCTTCGAGCAGATGAGCGAGCTGCGCGAAAGCAAGAATAATCATGGGCTCATTCATCGCGTCAAGCAATATATTCTGGAGCACTATCATAATCCCGACTTGTCGCATGCGCATCTGGAAGGTGAGTTCGGCATGACGCCAAGCTACTTGAGCCGGCTGTTCAAGGAGCAATTCGGAGTGAAATTCAACGCTTACGTTACACAGACGCGAATGGAGAAGGCCATTGAGCTGCTCAAGCGGCATCCGGACAAGACGGTGCAAGAGATCGCGGAGCAGGTGGGCTATCTGCACGGCATCACATTTATACGCGCCTTCAAGAAGTATACGGGCTGCACACCGGGCAATTTCCGCAAGGATATGCATGGATGAGGCGTATTTCAATAAACGTCGATAGGGTCAAAATAAGTCGCTTCAACGGATTCAAGCCTTTTGAATCCGTTTTTCACTTTTCGTCGCTTTCCGAAAAAAAGCTATATATACGGGTGCTTGGGCGGGATGGTACCGTTAGTGCGTAGATCGCGAGGCATGCCGACCAAAGAGCGATCCCATTATGGTTAGACAGGAGGAGGTCTATCGTTGAACAAGAGACTGCTATTCCCGTTTATATTGCTGATTGCCGCTTTCACCTTTGTGTCCGGCGCATCGGCAGGCAGTACGCAGCATTTGTCCGCACATGTACTGGATGAGTTGGAAGCGCAAGTCGATACGTACGAATCGGCTGACCGGATTGCAGCCGCATTTGCAGCGGAGCTGCAGTACCGGCTGGATATCATTCGCATCTTGCTGGATCAGGATAACCGGCAGCAAGCGCTCCTATATATGGAGGATTTGCTGACCCATATTCATGATCCCGCCGTACAGCAGCAAGGGTTAATCTTGCCGGAGACGGCCGACGCTCTGGAGACGGCGGCAGCGCCGTTGCTGCAACTGCTTGAAGGGGAACCCGTTACAATGGATATTGTCCGGGACGGCCGGCCGAATGCCGTTATAGTAGTGGACGAGACCGTCTATACGACAGAGCCGTCGAATCCCGGCATAATTCAAGGATGGACGCAAGTGTATGGGCAAGGCGGGATTGCCGTTAGCGCCCTTCGCAGCTACTCGGGACAGCACAGCTTGCATATTGACGACAACAGCGGCGGAACCTACGGTGTTGTCAGCAAGCCGGTGCCGGTCATTCCCGGACAGACGTATACGGCTTCCGTCATGATCTATCGGGAGTCCGGCGGCAAGGCGGAAGTCTACCTACGCTATTACGACGAGAATATGGCCAGAGTGAGTCAGAAGATGGCCAGCGATGACCATCCTCTCGCGGTATGGAGCGAGACGGCCGCTACAGAGAAGGCTCCGGCCAACGCCGCGTATGCGGCAATCGTCCTTTATTCCGGCACCGCGCAAGCCAGCTTGTACTTGGATGATGTGTCCCTGACATCGGCTGACGGGGAAGATGTGCCGGTGCCTCATTCCGGCTTCGAGCCGGTCCTGTCTTGGGAGAGCGAGGCTGCGGACGCCATCGTTGAATACGTACAGAAGTCCACGGGCGCCATTCTGCCCGTATTGACGGAGCAGCAGTTCTCCGACAATCCGGAGGCGCATGCCGGGCAGGTCGTTATACGGCTGGCCACCTCGGACAGCATCGCGGGCGAAGACGCGGAGCTGGACAGCATGCTTGACGGACTGGAGCGGGACGGGTTCGTTATCCACTTCCATCCGGATGAGATCACGATAGCCGGTCCTAGCCGCTGGGGAACGAACAACGGCGCATTCGACTTCCTGGAACGT
This sequence comes from Paenibacillus sp. J5C2022, assembly GCF_025567625.1. Classification (GTDB taxonomy): domain Bacteria; phylum Bacillota; class Bacilli; order Paenibacillales; family Paenibacillaceae; genus Pristimantibacillus. Next base: position 102,468 of record NZ_JAOQJC010000021.1, read on the forward strand.
TACGTCGGCGTAAGCTGGCTCATGCCCGGCGAGTATGGCGAGGATGTGCCGGAGCAGAGCGATATTGCCGTTATTGCGGAAGATGTTCGCGAGGAGCCCGCCTTCAGCTTCCGCATCTTCAGCCCGCTCCACGGCGACCCCGCCGATGAGGCCGCCTACGGGCATGTCCAGAACGAATGGGCGCAGCACAATCGCATGCAGGGCTTCTATAATGCGCCGGTCAGCTTCCATCACAATCTGTACGCTCTCTTCCCTGTCGAGAAGTTCGGTCAGAGCAATCCGGAATTCTATCCTGGCGGAATCCCTCCCGCACCGGGCGTTCAGATCGACTGGCAGCCGTGCTTCAGCGCGCCGGGCATTGCAGATGCCGCCGTCGATGAGATTGTCGCTTATTTCAATGCGCATCCTGAAGCCGAGTCCTACTCGCTTGGCGTCAATGATGGAAGCGGTTACTGCGAAGCCAATCCGATCCAATCCTACTACAGCTGGGTGAATGAAGTCGTCGCAGGTGTTCTGGAGGTGCATCCCGACAAGTGGTTCGGCCTGCTGGCATACCGGGTGATGGAGACGCCGCCGACCTTCCAGCTGCATGACAGAGTCGTGCCATTCCTGACGACTGACCGGATGGCATGGGCCGATCCTGCCGCGAAGGCTGCGGGGCATCAACTGACGGAGCAGTGGCTTCAGAGAGCGGCGCAAGTCGGCTTCTACGATTACATCTATGGCTCGCCATATCTGGTGCCTCGGTTATACCCGCACCTGATTGCCGACACCTACCGGTATGCACAGGAGCAAGGTGTCTCTGCGCACTATGCCGAGCTGTATCCGAATTGGGGGGAAGGGCCGAAGGCCTGGCTTGCGGCGAAGCTGCAATGGGACCCTCTACAAGATGTAGATGTTCTGCTCCAGGAATGGTATGTCCGGGCGGTTGGAGAAGATGCGGCACCGTACTTGCAGGACTATTATGAGCATTGGGAGCAGTTCTGGACGACGGAAGCCCTCTCGCTGCCATGGTTCCTGCCGGGCGCAACCTATCAGGACTTCACGAGTCCGGCTTACTTGACTGGCGTCGATGCTGCGGATATGGCCTATAGCCGTCAATTGCTGGAGCAAGTGGTTGACAAGGCGGAGACCGGACAGCAGCAGGCCAGGGCGGACATGCTAATGAAGTCCTTCGAATATTATGAAGCATCTGTCCTGAGCTACCCGAGACCGGCAGACATTCCGGCGGATGCGGCAGCAGCGATTGCCCTGATGGAGAACGCCGCAGATACGGTGGGACAGAAGCTGCAGCTGGCGGGCAAGCGGATTGAGTTGCTGGATGAGTTCCAAGCTAACCCGGCGCTCATACACAGGTTCGATGCCCGCAGATACAATCAGCTCGTGTGGTCAGGCTGGAACGTGCAAGAGTATTGGGCGCTCGTCGACTATATGCGGGAGCGGGAGCCTGCCGGCGGACCTGTGCGGACAAGGGCGCTGGAGCTGAAGCAGACGCATCCTTCGCAGCAAGGAAGACTGTACGCTGCCATGCTGTTAAGCGGAGCGGACGGAGCATCACTGACGCAGAATCCATCGTTCGAGCAAGGAGATGCCGCCGCCCCGCCGTGGGAGCTGTTGCCCAGATCCACTTCTACACGCGCTGTTGTGCGCTCGCAAGAGGAGGCCTACAGCGGCACGGGGAGCATGAAGGTATATGGCAAGGGCTGGGGCGGGCCAAGCCAAGTCATCGACGTCGAGCCGGGCATGGCTTCCCTGTCCTTCCGTTACTATATGCCATCAGGAAGCGGTGCCGAAGTCCATATGCAATGGGGCTACGATCTGCTGGATGAGCAGGGCAACTGGCTGAGCTACAGTACGGTCCGCTCTCCGGTCGCGACGATGGAGGATACGGGAGGCGTATGGCTGGAAGGGCGCTTGAGAGGCGAGATTCCGGCTCAGGTCAAGGGGAGCGCTGTGTCTAAGGTGCGACTCATCTTTCTGATCGACAGTACTGAGCCAGTCGAGCTGTATATAGACGATGTGGCCTTCTACAATGAAAGCTACGCAGGCACGGCTGGAGAATGATCAACTTCATGACATAATGCCAAATTGAGGGGGAGTAATACATGCATTTGACAGATATGAAGCCGCTGACAAGACAGCTGACTGTGCTGCTGCTAATCGTAATGCTGGCCTGGATGACGGGCTGCAGCACGAATAACGGCAATGGGGGGCAGGAGACGCCGCAAGGAACGAATGGGGGCAGTACGGACGCCGCTTCCACGACAAAGCCTGAAGCTTCGGATTCCGGCGTCTATCCCGAGAACGGGCTGCCGAAGGATGAGAAGGTGACGCTGAAATTCGGCTTCTTCGAAGGCGGCATGGGCCGTGAATATATTGACTACGCCATGGACACATTCAAGCAGAAATTTCCCAATGTCAGCTTCGAGGTCGTCTATTCGCCGAAAATCGGCGATATAATCAATGCGAAAATTTCCGCTAACAACGATGACGATATGTTCGATCTGTTCAACGGCAACATTCCCGGCGGCATTACTCCGCTAGTCTTGTCCGGCAAGCTGGAGCCGCAGGAAGATCTGTGGGATAGCGAGCTGTATGATGCAAGCGGCAAGACGTTAAGAGACATTGCGCTGCCGGGTACGGTGGAAGCGGCGATCGGCAAAGTCGGGGACCATCTGTACGCGCTGCCTGTATCCGGCAGCGGGTCCGGCCTCTTCTTCAATAAAGCGCTGTTCGAGGAGCATGGCTGGGATCAAAATCCGAAAACCTGGACCGCATTCCTGGAGCTGCTCGCCGACATTAAGGCGGAAGGCATTATTCCGATTACGTATCCGGGCAAATACCCTTCCTATATCGAGCATGCCTTCGGGCCGATCAAAATGTTCGAGCTGGCGGAAGCGAACGGCAATCTGGAGAAGTTCACCGATGATTACCGCAACTACAAGCTGCCGCAGCATCTTGCTCCGGAGAGCGTAGATCTGTGGAACAGGATCTACGCGCTTGCGCAAAAGGGATATTTCCCCGAAGGCGTCGCAGCTCTTACGCACACGCAATCGCAGATGCAGATGATTCAAGGCCAAGCCGCGATGGTATCGACAGGGGTGTATGTCGAGAATGAGATGAAGTCGGCTCTCCCGCCGGAGTTCAGCTGGGGTTACATGTCTGTGCCCATGAGCGAAGATCCGGATCAGACGAGATGGATTAGGTCGACGGCTTCCAACGGCCACTACATCTGGGCCGGCAAGCCGGACTTGAACAAACAGTGGGCCAAAGCGTTCAACGTCTGGATGTGGAACCTGGACGTGCAGGAGGTTATCGCCGAGAAAGGCGGACAGTTGCCTGTACGCTCCGACTTCTCGGAGGACCCTGCGCGGGCCGACAAGCTGCAGAAAGCGCCGAAAGCCATGCTGGACTATATGGCTGCCAACAAGTCGAAGATGGAGCGAGGCAACCGTGATCAGACATTGACCGACCCGAGCGTCTCGCAAGCCTTTAAACTGATGCAGGAAGGCACCATTGAGATCACCTCCGCCAAGAAGGAGCCGCTTCCGATCCTTGAAGAAGCGGAGAAGCTGATTGGCCAAGCGATAGAAGCGCAACAAAAATAGGCTCGCACGGAAGGAACTGAAATGCCATGACTCATTCGCCTTTCGCCGCAGCAGACCGTGTCTCTCCCCGCAAGGGGAGAGACTGGCTGAAGAAGGCCAGGACGCAGCGGATTCTCTTCCTGGCCATCGCCATTACGCCTGCTTTCGGCGGCTATCTCTTGTTTACGCTGTACCCGAACCTTCTGTCGGTCTATTACTCGCTGTTGAATTGGAACGGCATCTCCGAGCCGGAATTTGTAGGATTGGACAATTACGTCTCGTTGTTCCAGGACAAATATGTATGGCGGGCTCTGCTGCATAATCTGTTTTTTATGGCGGTCGTTCCTGTCGCCGTCATCTTCATCTCTTTGCTGCTCGGGTATCTGCTGGCGAACAAAGGCTATCGGGGGACGCCATTTTTCAAAATATTGTTTTTCTTCCCCAATGTGCTGTCCACTGTCGTCATCTCGCTGCTCTGGGCGTTCATCTACGATGGAAGCTTCGGCTTGCTGAACGGCTTGCTGAGGCTGCTTGGCATACCGATCGGCAACTACTATTGGCTCGGTGAAAGCGCTACGGCACTGGCCGCTATCGTACCTCCGTACGTGTGGGGCGGCGTCGGGCTGTATGTCATCATTTTCATGAATGCGATGGCGACGATTCCGAAATCGCTCTATGAATCGGCCGTGCTGGAAGGTGCCGGGCATATGACGCGACTGTTCCGCATTACGATGCCGCTTATTATGCCGGTCATTCGCGTCAGCGCCTTATTCCTTGTGCTGGGCTCCCTGAAGGGCTTCGAGAAGCAGCTCATTCTGACCAACGGCGGGCCGGCGGGATCGACGGACGTCATCGGACTCTATATTTTCAATCTGGCCTTCGGGGCGGAATATCACAATTACGGCTATGCTTCGGCGGTGGGCATGTTCTTGTTCGTCATTCTTGTAACAGCCAAGCTGCTGATGGACAAATATTTGCCCGATCGCGCCGTTGAATATTGATGAGGTGCTGCACATGAATGAGAAACGCACGTTGGTCGATAGCGTCTGGTGGACCCTGCTGATTTTATGGTCGGCCGCCATCGTGTTTCCATTATTTTGGGTTTTCTACGAGTCTTTGAAGACCAATCAGGAGTTTTTCCGGGACGTATGGGCATTGCCGGAAGTATTGAAGTGGGGGAATTACGGCAATGCATGGTCGAAGTACGGCATCGGTCAAGCAATGACGAACACGCTTTATTATGTTGGCGTCAGTCTTGTGTTCGGCACATTCCTGACTACATTGAACGCTTATGCGCTAACCCGGATTGCGTTCAAAGGGCGCAAGCTGCTGTGGGCGATTATTATGCTGTCGCTGTTCCTGCCCGGCATTAATGCGTTGATTCCGCAGTACGTGCTGATGCGCGACCTGCAGCTGACGAACAGCTTGACGGGACTAGTGCTGCTTGACGTTCTCGGAGAAAATGTATTCTTCCTCATGCTGCTCGGCGGCTTCATGCAATCGCTGCCCAAGGAGCTGGAGGAGAGTGCTTATATGGACGGTGCGTCCATATTCCAATCGTTCTTGCGCATTATGCTGCCGCTGTCGCTTCCGGGCATCGTGACGGTGGCAATATTCAAATTCCTCGGGTTGTACAACAACTTCCTGGGACCGTTCATCTACTTAAGCGACCAGTCGAAATATACAATCGGCGTCAGCATGTATTCCGCCAATCAGATGATGCAATACTCGGCTGACTGGGTGACGCTGTTCGCCGGCGTCATGATTGCGATGGTGCCATCCGTCCTCATGTTCAGCTTCTTCCAGCGATGGATTATGGAAGGCGCTACGCTGGGAGCGGTGAAGGGGTAGCTCGCATGGAGACAAGCCGCACAACGACTGTCGTTGTGCGGCTTGTTTGTCACGATCGTATTGGGCATTTCTTCGAGACAGAGGTTTCCTCATCAAGATCAGTGAGCAAGAATGTTGACCAGCTTGCCGAAGGGGTCGCGCACATAGAATCTCCGGACTCCCCACGCTTCGTCTACCGGACCGTATTGGATCGCGAAGCCCGCTTGCTTCATCTTCTCATAAGCGGCATCGACATCGTCTACCTCTATGCTCATGTCGGGAACAGGCGTATCCGCCCCTCCCTGAGAAGCGAAGCTAATCTGGATGTTCATGGTCTGATCCGTCCCGTATGTTGCGATCCAGCCATGATCCATGAGCAGATCCAGACCCAGCACGTCATGATAAAATACTTTTGCAGCTTCAACGTCCTTTGTCGCAACATTTGTTACAATGCGTTTCACTCTCATGCGAGCCGCTCCTTCCTTGTTGCAATCCCTTTATTTCCTGCTTTGCAATATTCGTGAAGAAGATCCTGATGATAGGCTGACATTAGCTTACCATATTCAGGCCTCCGGCCTGTCATAAATGTGAGAAATTCGGTTGCTGCTTAGCTACTAAAGCAAGTAAGGGCTTATCGCTCAAAGTGGTCACATAGAATAGGAAAAGTAGAGGAAAGTGTGCGCGATCGCTCATTTTAGTCACATAGCCCCGCCGTCAAGCTTGCCACGTACCAAATGGACCTAAGTAGTAACGAAAATTCGCACCTTTCTGAGAATGAAGTGAGCGGTGGTATGGGAGTGAAAGTGCTGGAGAACGGGGAGTGAGCCGCACTCAATGCTTCCATTCCAAGGCTTCGTCGGGGTCGGCCAGCTTGCGTCCGTAGAACCGGTGAGCATGGAAGTTGTGGATTTCGCGGCATGCCTTTCTCATTTTGTCCATAATCATCTCCTGATCCGTATCTTCGGCCGGCCAATACAGAATATTCATCTGAAATTCCTCGCCGCTGTCATCTTCACGCGTATAGCGAATGCGATCAGCTTTCTGGAACCCGTTCTTCTTGTAGAAGTTCATTCGCTTCGCTGTAGCGGGATCATCGGCATCAACGGGCTCCGCTTCCAGAATGATCATCTTGCCCTTCTTCTTGAACCGTTCCAGCAGCTTGCTTCCAATGCCCGCCCCTCGCTTCTTCCCCGTCACGAGCAGGTAATCGATGAAGATAAAGGTGGAGAATTCGGCATAGAGGATCAGATATTCCTCCGTCTCCTCCTTGTGATAATACGGGGAAGATTGCAGCAGAGACTGGAGCTGATCGGGGTCTTTCAACTCGTGATCGGGAAAATAATCATTCAGCTTCTCGAACCAATCCATATGCTCAGCACCTCCGAAAGTATGCCGGTAGTATTCACCGCTCAGCTGGCAATTATGTGCATGACGAAGAGCCGGCTCAGCGAGTGAGCCGACTTCTCGGTCCTTATGCTCTGGGGAATCCCGCGGCATATTGCTGAGGCGCATCCATCTTCAATTGCAGCTGGGTTGCCGCTTCCAGCGCCCAGTAAGGGCTGCGCAGCATGCCTCTGCCGATGGCGACCAGATCGGCGCTTCCGTCGACGACTGCCTGGTTGGCGTCTTCGGCGCGGTCCAGCCGCCCTACTGCGATAACGGGTACCTGCAGCGCACGCTTGATCTGCTCGGCAAGCGGCACCTGATAACCTGCGTGTTGGCCGATCGGTCCTGCAGCTGTGGCCGCTTCACCGCCGCTGCTGACATGGAACATATCCACTCCGGCATCGCGGTATGCCGCCCCGAATGCGATGCTCTCCGCAATGCCGTACCCGCCTTCTACGTACTCTTGCGCCGAGATGCGCATGATGAGCGGCATGTCGGTCGGCATCTCGCTCTTCACTGCAGCGACGACTTCTCTTCCGAATAAGGTCAGATCCTGACCGTATGCATCTTCTCTGCGATTCGTGAGCGGTGAGTGGAATTGATGCAGCAGGTAGCCGTGCGCGCCGTGAAGCTCAATAGTATCGACTCCCGCTTGTACGGCCCGCCGTGCAGCCAAGCGGAACTTCTCGATCATCGCCTTCACTTCATCTGTCGCAAGCGCTCTTGGCATCTTGCTTCCGGCATGGAAGGGGATGGCTGAAGGGGCAACGGGAACGGCGGCATCTTCCGCCTTCCTGCCGGCGTGAGCAATCTGGATGCCGACCTTCGCGCCATGCAGGTGACTGGCCTCGACGATTCGGCTTAAAGGCGCGATATGGTCATCGGACCACAATCCCAGATCGTAGTCGGAGATGCGTCCATCAGGTTCTACGTCCGTCATTTCGATGATAATGAGGCCTGTTCCGCCTACGGCGCGGCTAACATAATGGACGTGATGCCAATCTGTGGCGATGCCGTCTTTGGCCGCTACGGAATATTGGCACATTGGCGGCATGACGATGCGGTTTTTCAAGTGGAGACCTTTCAATTGGAACTGGGACATGAGATGTGGCATATGGGCTGAACCTCCAGAAGTATGTGATGGTTGAGTGCATGCCGATTTCTATAGGGGTGACGATATAAAGTCATCGATAATCAGCGGAACAGCATACTGTGAACTATAAAATGCATGCACATGCATGTATATTACGAAGTAAATCGGTTGCTGTCAAGTCAAAGTGTTGTGTGAGGGGGGGATCAAAATACAAATTTCCGGGAGATGCCTTTACGATCTTTCAGAAGTTTGCTTAAATGGGATTATGAGGAGTGTTTTCTTGGAAGGGGAGATAAGATGGTCAAGAAAAGACCGATCGGATATGGGACGTTAGCAATCCTACTATTGATGATGGGATTTCTTTTTAACTGGAACTTCTCCAAAGGATTTGTGTTTAGTCATTATTTGTTCCAGCTTTTTGATTTGAAAATATATTCGATTGAAAACCGCTTTGGATTTCATCTTCCGTTTATGGCTGCGATCATATTTTGGATTCCCGCAGTTCTTGTTTCCAAAAAGTATCCAAACCATTACGGTGCAGACTTGAGTCACCGATTAGGCAGCTTCATGCTAGCTATTAGTGTCATCGTATTCGTGTTCTATCTTATTGATTTGATCATATATTGATCTTTCCCGTGTATTGCCCCGCTAATTAAGCGGGATGGCGGTCAGGCTGGAAGCGTGACATTGTTGCTACTCCACCTGACCGGGCGGCATCAATCGGGCCAATCGAGCCATATCGTTCGCTGTCCACTCCGTACCCAGCACATGAAGCACAGTATCTAGCGCCTGCTCCACCTTCTCGCGTCCTGCATCCGTCAAGCAGGTATACACGCCCCTGCGGTCCGCGTCGCAATGATGCCGTTGCATGGCTCCGCACGCTCTTGCTTCGAAGCGGCTGACAAGTCTGGACATCGCGCTTTGGCTTAAGCCGACCATACTCTCCAGCTCCTGCAGCCGCAGCTTTCGCTCCGGCGCCTCATATAGGAAGTACAGCATATAGAATTCCTTCAGAGACAAGCCATGCTTGTCGGAAAGCGCCTGCTCCAGGAGGCTGGAGACGGAGTAGTGCCATTGCGTAAACTGAAGCCAGCCTGCCAATATATTTTTAGCGGGTTTCGTATTCATTCCGATCACCTGTCATGTTCATTTCTGTTCATTATATCATTTTCGTCAAGACGGTCCTCCCAGAAACTTCTCAACCTCCTTCAAGTACTTTTCTCGCTCTCAACATCCGCTCTCAATATGGATTGACAAACCCGTATAGCGGCGTTACAATATGGTCACAAACGTTCTCAATTAAGAACGTTCAAAAGCTATTCGGTAACCCATATTCTTCATTGGGAGGTGCGACGTATTGATGAAGAAGGAATGGCAGCAGCCCAAGCTGGAAGTGCTGGACATTAACATGACCATGAAAGGCAAGGGTAAAGGCGGCTCAGGGTCTGGATCTGGCTCGGGGTCCGGAGGCGGCTCCGGCAGCGGCGGGTTCGGCAGTTAATTGCAAGGAAATAAGCTCTTATTCCGAAAGAACGGGGAATAAGGGCTTATTTCCTTTTTTGGATGATGATTGACAGGTGGGGGCGGTCGACTTATAATGTTCTTTAAATAGAACAATTCAAAAAGATTGTTCACTATATTGCGCCTAACGGAGGATGAGGCATGACTGCTATGAACCAGAAGGTTTATCAAGCATTTGGCTTGCTCATAACCAGCGAGATTGCATTAACCGGTGAAGAAGCGCTATGGGCCGATGCCGGGGAAGCGGATGCGTCCATACATTGGGGAGATCTGTCGGAGATGTGGTCGCAGCTGTCCGAGCCCGAGGAACGATATGTCATTCGGGACAATTTCGTTCTGCTTCACATGCCTCATACAGCTACTTATCTTATAGAAGACGGCTGCAGAATTATCGTCTCTCCGATCGGAACGCCGCCTCCCGAACGCATCCGGTTATATTTGGACGGCTACTGCATGGGCGCTCTGCTTCTGCAGAGAGGCATACTGCCGCTGCATGGGACGGCGGTCGTTATCGAGGGGAAAGCTTACGGCATAATAGGCCGCTCAGGGGCGGGGAAGTCGACGCTTGCGAAAGCTTTCCTGGATCACGGTTATGCCTTCCTGACGGATGACGTCATACCGGTGCGGCTTCCTTCTGGAGAAGGGGAGGCTGAGGTGCTGCCTGCGCTGCCGGAGCAGAAGCTATGGCAAGAGAGTCTGCGCCAGCTGGGAATGGAGGATCGAGGCTTCCATCCCATCTATGAACGTGAGATCAAGCGAGACGATGTCGTCACGGGCAAGAAGACGAAATATAAAATTCCTGTAGAGCCGTTCCATAAAGGGCCGCTTCCACTGGGGGGGTTGTTCGAGCTGGTGAAGTCGGACCATATGGACGGTTCTGCTGCGTTGGTTCCGGTCTCGAAAGTGGAGCAGCTGCATATCGTAATGCGCCATACCTTCAATCGTGAGCTGATCCATCCGCTTGGCTTGCTGGAGTGGCATTTCCGCACGGCCTCCAGCTTGGCGGGCATGACGAGCGTGCAGGTGCTGCAGCGGTCCAGCGCGACATTCACCGTACAGGAGCTATTGCAGCTCATCGTATCCGAAGTGGAAGAGGTTCCGGCATGACGCGCCCATCAGACAATCGGGGGACTGTGGCATGAAAGCGATCCGTTACTTCTCCGGGAGGATATATAAGTACTCCGGCCCGATTCTTCTGTATAACTTTATTGCCATGCTCTTTATTGGCGTGCTGGAATCTATCGGCCTGGTTCTCATTATTCCGTTCCTTAACATGACGGGAATCGTAGCGCTGGACATGTCGAACGTGCCTGTCGTATCGGGGATGATGGAGAAGCTGGAGGGCGTCGCGAACGAGCAGAGCCTGCTTGCTGTGCTCATCATATATGTGCTGCTTATCGTAGGCCAAAGTCTGTTCATATGGCATCTGTCGACGCAGAACAAGCGCATTCAGCAGGGCTTCATCCGCCAGCTGCGTGAAGATACCTATCGAAGCATTATACGTGCCAACTGGTCGTTCTTCCTCGCCCAGCGGAAGTCCGATCTCGTGAAGCTGATGACGACGGAGATCGGGAACGTGAAGAAGGGGCTGAATTACACGCTGCAATTTCTGTCTTCGCTCATATTCACAGGCGTCAAGGTGGGGGCGGCCTTTCTCCTGGCTCCAGGCATTGCGCTTGTCATCATCTCCATCGGCGCCGCTCTTCTGCTGTGCTCCCGATACTTCACAAGAAGGGCGAAGCAGTTCGGCTATGACAACTTGAAGCTGTCGAAGGTGTATGCCGCGGGCATTACCGATCACTTGAACGGCATGAAGGATATTAAAGGCAATACGCTTGAGACTGCCCACGAGGCATGGATGACCGATCTGTGCGGACAAGTGGAGCGCAATTCCATCGATTTCGCCAAGATGAAGGCGAGCTCGCAATTCATCTATCAGACGGTATCGGCGGTGCTGCTGGCGGTATTCGTGTATTTCCTGCTGAACATGTTCCAGTCTCAGCCGGCGGAGCTGCTGCTCGTCATTATGCTGTTCGCCAGCATATGGCCGATGGTTGCCCGTATTCAGAACAGTGTGGAGAAGCTGGCCGCCATGGCTCCTTCGTTCGAATCGGTCATCGATCTCCAGCAATTATGCATGAGGGAACGGGAGCTTCAGGAAGAACAGCTGGCGCATGATAGACGCATCTCTCTGCGGCAGGGGCTGACTTGCCGCAGCGTCTCGTTCCGATATAACCGGGAGCGGGAGCATTATGCGCTGAATAACGTATCACTTCACATCCCGGCCGGCGGCATGACAGCTATTGTAGGCGCATCGGGAGCGGGGAAGACGACGTTAGTGGATATGCTGATGGGACTCAATGAACCGGAGCGCGGCGAGGTGCTCGTCGATGGCGAGCGGTTAACCCGCGATAATGCCACTGCCTTGAGGCGGTCGATCAGCTATGTGTCACAAGACCCGTTCCTGTTCAACGCCAGCATCAGGGACAACCTGAAGCTGCTTCAGCCGGAAGCGGCTGACGATCGGCTATGGGAAGCGCTGGAGCTGGCTGCGGCGGCGAAGTTCGTGAAGCGGCTGCACCATGGACTGGATACGTTCATCGGGGATCGCGGCGTCAGATTGTCCGGCGGCGAGAAGCAGCGGCTGGTGCTGGCCAGAGCGCTGCTGCGGGAGCCGTCCATCCTTATACTGGACGAAGCGACAAGCGCGCTGGATACGGAGACGGAGTGGCGCGTACAAGAGACGCTGGCGCGATTGCAAGGGACGATGACGATGATTGTAATCGCCCATCGCTTGTCTACGATTCGCCATGCGGATCAGGTGGTTGTATTGGACGGGGGCGAGGTGAGGCAGATCGGCACTTATCAGGAGCTGGCGAGCGAGCGGGGCGGTCACTTCAGCAAGCTGCTGGGGAAGCAGGTAGGCGTACCGTCATAGAGGAGGCGACAGGACTGTGTTCCGTGCCGCCTGCTCCTGCGGCCATGGTGTTAGTCGCCCTTCAGCCTCAGTCCGAACAGGCCGGCGAACAGATAAGCTTGCTCGCGGGCGATGAGGCAGCCCTTCAAATTGTCCGCTTCCACCCCGATGCCGTCGAAATCGCAGTCGCTTAAGTCGATGCCGTCCAGCTCTGTGCCCGAGAATTGGGCTCCGTCAATGTTGCATTGGCGGAAAATCGCCTTTTTCTGCAGCTTGCAATGGTAGAAGTCAGACTTGATCAGGGAGCATTCCTCCAGGACGATGCTCTTCATATCCGAGAAGCGGAAGGTGGCGTAATCCGACAGACATTGCCTGAACCGTACATTCCGAATTGTTGCTCCCGTCAAGTTGGTACCGACCATCTTGCAATCCAGAAATTCGGAACGGTGAATAATGGCGTCGCTGAAGTTCGTATTGGAGAGGTCGCACTTGTCGAATACGACATCGGTCAGCTCCGCGCCAATTAGCGAACATTCGGCAAAGTCGACATTGCGGAATACGGTCTTGTCTACGATCACCTTGTGAGCTTCCTGATACTCCATAGAAGCATCCTGCAGGAGTCCCTCTTCTATGTATTGACCGTTGTCCAAGCGATCCAGCTCAAGCAAAGGCAGATTATGGGGAAGACGGGGCGCCTCCATCTTCATATTGGGCTTCCTTGCACTCATTATCTATCACGCCTCCTTGAGATCATACGTTCCCGTTCACATTACCATAATCCGTTTATCGTGTGAAGAGCTGATCGACTCATCCCAGCACATGATAGCCGGAATCGACATGCAGTACTTCTCCCGTAATGCCTCTTGCCAGATCGCTGAGCAGGAACATCGTTGCGTCTCCAACCTCGTCCTGATCGACATTCCTCCGCAAGGGGGCCTTCCGTTCGATGACGCCAAGCAGATCGGTAAAGCCGGATACGCCGCCCTTGGCCGATAGTGTGCGGATAGGTCCCGAAGAGATGGCATTTACCCGTATCCGATATTTGCCCAGATCTTCGGCCAGGTATCTGACGCTGGCTTCCAGGGAGGCTTTGGCTACGCCCATCACATTGTAATTTTTAACGACGCGCTCTGCGCCAAGATAGCTCTGCGTCACGATGCTTCCGCCTTCGGTCATGAACGGCTTGCAGGCTTTGGCCCATGCCACTAGCGAGTAGGCGCTTGTCTCATGGGCCAGCAGGAATCCCTCGCGCGAAGTGTCGGCATATTCGCCTTGCAGCTCCTCCTTCTCCGCATAAGCGATGGAATGTACGAATCCGTGCACGACGGGAATACGCTCGGCAATCTCCCCCATTGCGGAAGCGATGGCGCCATCGTCGGTCGCATCGCAAGATGCGCAATATAGCGGCTGAATGCCGTGCTTATCCAGCAGTTGAGTTAATCGTTCGTAAGAACGCTGCTTTCTGTAGGTGAAGATGAGGCCGGCTCCGGCCCGATGCAGTGATTTCACCACTCCCCATGCAATGCTCCTCTCGTTGGCGACTCCGGTCACGATGATGTTTCGACCCTCCATTAATGCGGCCATATTGCTCACTCCTGTCACTTGGCTAAATAATCGTTGTTGCATTTAGTATAGCACAAGATACTAGTACCTGATACTAATTATGTGCAGAGTAGGAGTGAATAGCCCGGAAGAGGCGTTCGACGCCGCTTCGAATTTCTCTTTCAGACAAGTTGCCGTAGCCCAGAATGATGCGGTGCAACTGCTTCCCTTTGCTTATTGCATGCCGTTCCACCACATCCGCTTTGACTCCGTTCCTTTCCAGATGGCTCAGCAACTGGGGGGTGAAGCGAATGCCGGGCAGCTCGGCAACAAGATGCAGTCCTGTAGAGCAGCCTAACAGTCTGATCGAATGGTCCCGGAATGTATCCGCAAGCAGATGCATGAGCACATTCCTGCGCTTGCGATATATTTTCCGCAGCTTCGCGATATGGCGTTCCAGATGGCCTTCCTCCATGAAGCGGGCTAGAGCAAGCTGTTCGATGGAAGGGGTATGAAGGTCGTTCATCCACTTCAAATCCCTGTATTGCTTAATCAGATGGGGAGGGAGAATGAGATAGCCGATGCGCAGCGCAGGCGTGAGCACTTTGCTGAAGGTGCCTACATAGATGACATGCTCCGGCGCCAATCCTTGCATGGAGCTGACTGGAGGACTGTCGTAACGGTATTCGCTGTCGTAATCATCTTCAATGAGATAACAGCCGGTTGCTCTGGCATATTGGATAAGCTGGATGCGACGCTGGATGGGCAGTACGCCGCCCAGTGGAAATTGGTGGGAAGGCGTCGTATAGACGAAGGCCGGAGAATAGCTGCGGGGCAGCATGTCCGTTCTTATGCCCTGATCATCTACGGGGACGGCATGCATCGTTGTTCCTGGCATATCGAACATCCGGTGAATCTCTTCGGTTACGGGGTCTTCGACAATCGCCTCCGTTCCGGGAACCAGCAGAAGCTTGGCAATAAGAGAGAGAGCCTGGGTCGCGCCGCTCGTAATAATAATTTGATTCGGAGTGCAGCGTACCCCTCTGGTGGCATGGAGATCGTGCATAAGCGCCGTACGAAGCTCCGAGCGGCCCTCGGGCTGATCGTAGCCCAGAGCGGATTCGGGCGCTTCCAGGCAGACTGATCTAAGAAGCTGTCCCCACCTGCCGCGTGGGAATTGATCCAGTGCCGGTGTCCCTGGGCGAAAATGCACGATATCCTGTGTGTTCGGGGAAGAGGAATGCGAACGGTCTTGCTCCGTCTGGCCGCCGAAGCTGTCTCCTTGCCGATTGCCGAAGGGAGCCGAGCTCTCCAAGTACACTCCATCTGTCACGAAAGTGCCGGAGCCGTGCTTTCCTTCTATGTAACCCTCTGCATGAAGCAGCTCATAGGCGTGTATGACAATATTGCGGGATACGTGCAGACTGGCGGCAAGCTCCCTGCTGCTGGGAAGCCGCTCGCCGGTGCGAATGGCGCCTTGTTGAATGCCATGTTGAATGCTGGCATATATCTGTCGGTATAAGGGGACGGACGATGTGCGATCCGGTGCTGCCCATATCATGCCGGACACTTCCTTTCTTAACAAGTGGTACTCATGAACTGGATGGAAAGTGGAGCTTTCTAGAACCATTGTAATGCGATAATGTCATATTGCAAACCAAACAACAGAAATGGAGTGGTCGGCAGGATGGAGACGAGGGAGTGGCAAGCGGCAGCAGCCGTATTGCGGGCAGCGGCTCAGGATGCGGCATTAAGAAGGCATATTCAAAAAGATCCGGTGCTGTCAGGGCTGTTGGACCGAGCAGCAAAGCGGTATATCGTCGGAGCAAAAGCGGGCGATGCCGTCCATGCAGGGCAGAAGCTGATGGATTGGGGATACGGCATATCGTTGCAGTATATGAGGGAATGCGCGGACGACCACTACAAGAGCGCAATGGCCAAAGCTGAGACGTTGACGCTTATTCGGGCTGCGGGGGCTGCAGGACTAATAGGCAGCGTGATATCCATCGATCTGTCCCACCTTGGATTGGATGTGAGCGAGGCGCTCGCTTATGAACATATGCTGGAGATCGTTCAGGAGGCAGGGTTATATGACATGAGAGTGATGATAAGCGGAGAAGAGACCTTTCGTACAGACGGCATTCTCGCGTTGTACCAGGCTGTGCGGAAGCAGTATGCGCATGTCGGAATAACCTTGCAGGCGAATCTTCATCGTACGGAAGCCGACTTGGAACGATTGCTTGCGAACGGCAGCGGTTGCTTCCGGCTGGTGAAGGGGGCATACGCCGTGACCCCGGATGCGGCACTGCCGCGATCGGAAGCGCTTAACGATAGATACTTGCAATTGGCGGACAAGGCGTTGGCGGCCGGAAGCCGTGTGTCGATTGCCTCGCATGATGAAGCGTTAATCGAAGAAGCAGCTCGGAGAGGATATCTGGCCCGGCCTGAGGTGGAGATAGAGATGCTGTACGGCATACGTCCCGAGCTGTTGAGAAGGTGGAAGAGTGAAGGGGTGCCCGCCCGGGCGTATGTGCTGTACGGTGAAGAATGGTTCCTGTACGTATGCCACCGCATGGCAGAGCATCCGCCGAATCTGATTGCCGCTATTGCGGATATGGCGAAGACTGTAGAGATTGAGTCCTTGTATAGATAGCGTTCCTGGATATAATTAGAATTACGGGAAGCATCGTGGATGCTCCTGTTGCATTCATGAAGAAGGGTTATCATTCAACGGAATCGGGGTGGACAGGAATGTCGGGGAATGGCTGGATAACGCTTATTATTGCAACCGCATTCATTCATTTGGCTACAAAACCGCTGGGCATTGCGCCGCTTGACTGGGTGTTCAAGCTGCTGCCGATGCTGCTCATTATCGGATTGGCCCTCCGTTCCGGGGCAGGCGATCGACCGCTCATGTACAAGAGGTGCATTGTTGCAGGGCTCCTGTTCAGCATCGCCGGTGACGCTTTTCTGCTGCTGCCGGACGATCCGTTTTTTATATGGGGCCTGGCTTCGTTCCTGACGGGGCATCTATGCTATGTCGCGGCCATGGTCAGCCGTATGAAGTGGACCGCAGCGCCGGCGTTGGCGGCAGTGCCGTTGGCGGTGTACGCTTATGTGCTGGGCGGGCGGTTCCATGAGTCTCTATTCGCTGACGATGCGTCAAGCGGTCTGTGGATACCGGTGCTCATCTATATCATCGTCATCTCTGTTATGTGCTGGAGTGCGGCGATGACACGGAACTGGCATGCTGCGACAGGGGCTGTGCTATTCGTCGTCTCGGACTCCATCCTGGCCTGGGCCAAGTTCATTGGTCCGCTGCCGGCGGCAGGCACGATGATTATGGCTACTTATTTTGCGGCGCAGCTGTTCATTGCGGGCAGCATCGCCGACCTATTCTCGCGCAAGCGCCAGTCGTCGATCGGCTCTGATCTGACGGCTTGATTCGCAATCCGTGTTGGCGCATCGAATAGCCGGGGACAGGTCTAAGGCTGCCCGGGCATTGTCGCAGGCAATTGGATAATCGGAGTCACGGCATGCAGCTGTGGCCCTTTTTGCTGCCAGCACAAGCAGGTAGGCGGCTTTATATTATTCTCGTCATTTGGAGTTATAGCGGACTGCTGCACGATGGTGAGCAGAATAATGAATGGCAGGACAGCTATCCGGTTGATTTTGCGCAACATGGCATTGACCTCCCTGTCTTGCATATCTATTGTAGACCCCTTCGCTGATCAAATTCTTAACAATTGCAAGGAAAACAAGAAGCCTCCCCATCCGCAGAGGATAGGAAGGCTTGATTGATCGCGTTGTTTGCTAGAGGTGCAGTATTAATTGTCGCCGCTTAGTCTAACGAGAATTTTCGCCTGACTCTTGTCGGTCAGCAGCTTCTTGAAGCCGTCTTCTACAATGTTGTCCAGCTCGATCTTGGCGGTGACGACTTGCTTCACGTCGATTCTCCCCGCTGCGATCAACCCGATCACTTCCGGGAAAATGTGGCGATAGGCGAATGATGTGCGAATGGAGGCTTCCTTCACCGTTAATTGAAGCATGTCAACCGCGACCGGCTGCGGGATAATGGAGATAATGACGACTTCTCCACCTTTGCGAATGGAGCTGACGGCATTGCCGACCGTTACTTCCGCCCCTGCACATTCGTAGGCCACTTCCACTCCGCCGTTCAGAGCCAGAATTCTCTCCACCGGGATTTTCCGTTGCGGCGTTGATGATCGTCGTAGCGCCGACTTCCTTCGCCTTCTGCAATCTTTCCTCCGAGACGTCCACGGCGATGATCTGCGCCGCTCCCGCCGTTTTGGCTGCGATGATAGCGAGGAGCCCGATCGGTCCCACCCCATATATCGCTACGTTCTATCCCACCTTCAGCTTGCTCTCCTTCACGGCATGGAAGCAGACTGCAGCTGGCTCCACCAGAGCGCCTTCTTCCAAGGTGACATGATCCGGCAAGCGGTGAAGCATGTGGGGATCGACAATGGCGTAATCCGCGAACCCGCCGTTCGCTTGCAAGCCGACGAATCCGAACTGATTGCAGAGATTGTAACGGCCTTCCTTGCAGTATTCGCAATGTCCGCAAGAGATGAACGGCTTGGCGGGGGCGGTATGGACAGAATGTCTAACGGCCGCTATAGCGGCTATTTGAACGGATTGCCCACCTATTGAAGCGTAACGGTCGTCAGTGACGTTATTGCGCCTCATCTAGCACAGATAGCAAGATATGGAGGGGAATAAGCTCTGACAGAACCGTTACATTTGATATGAGACATTTTAGCGGAAAATAGCTTCTGTGGCGCCCGTTAGCTGGGTGCGAAAAGTGGCGAGCGTCCGTAAGTGTAGAGAATGGCGAGCGTCCGTAAGTTGCAGATGGAGAGCAGCGTCCGTGAGTGGGATGCTACCCAGCGCGCTATTCTTCCACACACAACGGGAAGGAGAATAGCTCGTCCATCGCGAAGTTGGCCGCTCCCAGCGCTCCTCCGAACTCATTGAACTGAGCGATGTTCACTTCCGTCGTCTGCGACAGCTGGCTGACGGAGCGCTGCCGCATTGTCTTCAATGCGGTGTCCACGAACAACTTGCTGTTGCGAGGCACGGAGCCGCCCAGAATGAACGCTTCCGGATTGATGATGTTCACCAGATTGGCCATCGCTATACCTAAGTATTGGGCCGCTTCTTCCACAATCTCCTTGGCAAGCCAATCCCCCTTGTCTGCAGCGAGACACACCTTCTCGTACCGAAGCTGCATCATATCCTCATCGGACGTCAGACTTGTATGCTCATCCAGCGACAGCCGGACTTTCTTCCTCGCTTGCAGCTCCAAGGCCGAACCGGAGCTGTAGGCCTGCAAGCAGCCGTGATTGCCGCAGCTGCACAGAATGCCGTTCGGAACCATCGTAATATGGCCGATCTCTCCGGCTCCGTTGAAGGCGCCTTCTACCAGCTGGCGGTCATAGAAGATGCCGCCGGCTATTCCTCTGCCCACCCCGATGTAAATCATATGATGGTAGTCTCTTCCTGCCCCGTAACGGCATTCCGCGAGACCTCTTGCTTTATTGTGATTCAGAATGACCGCCGGCCATCCCAGCTCCTCCCGGATTTGCCCCGAGAACGCCACCTTGCTCCAGCCGAAATGAGATGCGCTTATAATCATGCCGTTCCTGTTGTCGATCAGCCCAGGCAGACCAATGCCAATCATGGGCAGCAGTCTTTTGCCAAAATCTTGAATAAAGCTCTTCACCTGATCGACAAGCAGTCTGATGACTGAGGCAATAGAGCGGTCCTGTATGGGGACACGGCTGATGGCGATCTGGTTGAAGCGCAAGTCGAATACGCCGATTGTCCATGCATCGGGGTCCAGATCCGCTCCGATGACAAGCCGGGTGTCGGACTTCAGCTTCAACGTCACCGCCGGGCGTCCGCCGGTGTTCAGACGTTCCTTGGATTCTCTGACCAACTCCAGTCCGATTAGCTCGGATACTGCGGTGGATATAGTCGCGCGGCTGAGGCCCGTCAGCTCTGCCAGGCGTACGCGCGTAATAGCGCCATACTTATGCAAGCATTGCAGAATCGCCGTTTTGCTTCCCTTTTGATCAAGCGGAGTAGGAGTCACAATCATATAATCACCTGTTTATAGGATATTGTGTAAATCGGTTTCATTCGAAACGAGTATGATATCTATTGCTGACAATTGGATCGTTCGTCTCCAAAAAAAAGTCTCAATCGAGGCTGTTACGCGATCCGTTTGGTTTATTATAGACAAAACTGGGGTGAAATACAATAAAAATAGCGCTTTCGTGCGAAAAATCATTGCATACTTAATTCAAATCTTGACATAAGTTCCGGACGCATGATAAAGTTGGCTATGCAAATAGTAAAGGTGAAGTAAACGAGATGTAAGCGTTTCGATGAAGCCTTTACAACGTCATGATTCAGATCAATTCAAGGGGGCTTAATCGAATGAAGAAGCTTATGGCAGGCATCGTAGCTTGCGCAATGGTATTCACGCTGGCGGCTTGCGGCTCGTCGAACGGCAACTCCGGAAGCGGAAGCGAAGCGGGAGCAGGCAACAACAAAGCGGACGGCGACAAGAAGGTATACACGATTAAATTGGGACATAGCGACAAATCCGGCGATTCATCAATTATTGACTGGACAGCGCGGCAATTCGCCGATCTGGCTTCCCAGTACAGCGATGGCCAGCTGAAGGTGGAAATCTATCCTTCCAACCAGCTTGGCGATCAGCTGGAGCAGATGAGATCGGTACAGAACGGTACGCAAGAGATGGTGCAAGGGTCCGTGAACAACTTCGGCACATTCGCGCCTTCGGTCAACTACTTGACGCTTCCGTACATCTTCAAAGGATCGGAGCAAGCTCGCGACGCCATCGACAAGCTGTGGGACAAGAACAATGAGTTCGGCGTCGAGCAAGCGGGTATGCGCTTCCTGCTCTGGACGGACGCGGGCTTCCGCGCCATTACATCGGACAAGAACCATCCCGTCCGTTCCCTTGCAGATCTGAAAGGGCTTAAAATGAAAGTTCCGCCGAACAAAATTTTTGAATCCGCCTTCCAGGCATTCGGCTCGGACACGGTCGTGCTTCCGTTCTCAGAGGCGTTCACCGCGATGCAGCAAGGTCTGGTTCACGCGCAAGAGAATGCTTATACGACAGCGCGTACGGAGCACTACTACGAGGTGCATAAGTACATTACGGATATCGAATGGATGTACACGATCAGCTCATTCGCCATTAGCGAGACGTACTTCCAGAGCCTGCCGAAGGAATTGCAGGACGCGCTCGTCAAAGCGGGCAAGGAAGCTTCGCAGCTGGAGCGCGATCGCTTCGACCAATTGATGGAAGATGACATCAAGTTCCTGGAAGAGAAAGGGATGGAGCGTCTGGGCAAGCCTGAGGACATCGATCAATGGATCGAGCTGGGCAGAAGCGTATGGCCGCAAGCGTATGAGTCGATCGGCGGCGGCAGCGCGGCGAAAGGCGAAGAAATTGTCAATGAAGTGTTAAGCATTATCGAATAATAACGGGCAACTCATTCGTTGAGCAGGAGGCTAACTCCTGCTCAACGCTGTAAAGGAGGCTGTTTATGAAAAGGATCAAATGGTTTGTCGACCATTTCGAAGAAGTAATCAGCGCATTGCTTCTATTTGTTATTTTTATTCTGCTCGGCCTCACGATTCTGTTCCGCCTGTTCGGCATATCGACGACCGAGATGCAGGAAATTACGCAATACAGCTTCGTGCTCAGCATCTTCTTCGGCATCAGCTATGCCGCCAAGACGAATGAGCATATTCGGGCGGATATTGTGCTGTCGAATGTGAGCGAGAAAGTGAGGAATTGGCTGTTGCTGTTCGGGAACGTGATATGGTTTGCCTTCACGCTCGGATTGGCTTGGTACAGTCTGCCGTTTATCGAGAATATGATGAAGTTTGTTCAGAAAACCCCGTTCCTCGAAATTCCGTTCTGGGTATTGTACAGCTTTGTGCCGTTTACGGCCGTACTTACTGCAATACGCATTTTCCAGACGAACATATGGGGACTGTGGAAAGAAATGAGAAAGGGGTAACGCGCCATGGAGCTGATGTTTATCGTCTTCTTTGCCTTGCTGCTGATTGGCGTTCCGATCTACGCGGCAATCGGTACGGCTACGATATTGCCTCTGATCGTATACGGGGAATTCTCGCCGACGATGCTGCCGCAGACTTTCTTCAGCGGCATAGACAATTTTGTGCTGATGGCGGTCGCCCTATTCATTATATCGGGTGCGATTATGCAGGCGTCGGGCCTTACCGACGATATTCTGGAGGTGGCGGACTCGCTCGTCGGCAATATTCCGGGCGGCGTCGGCATCTCTACCATTCTTGCCAGCACGCTGTTCGCCGCGCTTACCGGCTCCGGTCTGGCCGCGACGGTGGCGATCGGTTCCATTACGATCGGCGGCATGATCCAGAGGGGCTATAAGCCGCCGCTCGCGGGAGCGCTGTCGGCAACCGGAGGGGCGCTTGGCGTGCTCATTCCGCCCAGCAATCCGCTTATTATTTATGGAGTGCTGTCCAGTACGTCCATCGGAACGCTGTTCATGGCAGGGATGATCCCTGGCCTGCTGATCGCCTCGTCCTTCGCCGTGGTCATGTATTTCATCGGCAAGAGGTACAACCTGCGCACAACGGACAACAACTTCTCCTGGGCCCGTGTCGGTCGCGCGCTCTGGAAGGGGAAGTGGGGGCTGCTTGCGCCCGTTATTATTCTGGGCAGCATCTACAGCGGCATCGCTACTCCTACGGAGGCGGCCGAGCTTGCCGTATTTTATGCACTGTTCTACGGCCTTGTCATTCGCCGCAATGTGAAGGCCTCCCAGCTGGTGGAAGCGTTCCGCGTAGGCGCAGTGACAGCGGCGGTCATGCTGGCAATGACTGGCGTAGCCAGCGGCTTCGGCAGATTGACGACACTGTATCAGGTGCCGCAATCGCTGGGCAACTGGATCGCATCCATTACGGACAGTCCGGAGCTGGTGCTGCTTATGCTGCTTGGCGTTCTGATCATTACCGGTATGTTCATGGAGACGCTTAGCCAGATTATTATCTTGACGCCGATCTTCGTGCCGATATTGGCGGAGCTGGGCATTAATCCTGTTTTCTTCGGCGTCTTGCTGGTACTCGGCATCGAGATGGGCTTCCTGACGCCTCCTGTAGGCGGCAATCTGTTCGTGGCGACGAAGATGTCGAATTCCACGATACTTCAAGTATCCAAGTATGAGGTGCCTTTCATACTCGTTATTTTATTCTGGGCGATATTCCTGATCTTCTTCCCTGAGATTGTTCTCTTCCTGCCGAATCTGATCGGCGGCGCGGGCTGATCCGACTGGAAGAGCGGTTGCGGGAGCAAGAGGCTAATAGACATGCATCACGGTTGAAACAGAGCTTGAAAGGGGAAAGGAACCTTGTCTAACCAAAGGCCAAATATTGTATTCATTATGTCGGACGACCACGCGTCGCAAGCGATGAGCTGCTATGGCAGCCGGATTAATAAGACGCCTAACATAGATCGGATTGCCAGTGAGGGGATGCGCTTCGATCATACGTACTGCACGAATGCCATCTGCACCCCCAGCCGGGCGACGATTCTGACGGGATTGTACAATCATGCGAACGGGGTGCGGACGCTGGATGACGAGCTTCCGAACACGATGACGACGTTCCCCAAGCTGATGCGAGAAGACGGTTATCAGACCGCGATGATCGGGAAGTGGCATCTGGGACACAGCGAGAGCAGCAATCCGGCGGGCTTCGACTTCTGGAGCGTTGTTCCCGGGCAGGGCGAGTATATCGATCCCCAGTTCATTGAAGCGGACGGCGTGAAGACTTACCCCGGCTATGTGACCGACGTCATTACCGATATGTCGATCGACTGGCTGGAGCAGAGGGATAGAGACAAGCCGTTCCTGCTCCTGTGCCATCATAAGGCGCCGCATCGGCCGTGGGTGCCGAATCCGAAGGATCAGCATCTCTACGATGACATAGACATTCCGGAGCCGGAGACGTTCTACGATGATTATGCCACCCGGTCCCGGGCGGCAAGAGAAGCGAAGATGCGGGTCGACCGCGATCTGACCTTCACCGACCTGAAGGCCCATCCGCCGGAGGGGCTGTCGGAGCTGGAGCTGAAGCGCTGGAATTATCAGCGGTATATGAAAGACTACTTGCGCTGCATTCACTCTATCGATGAGAATGTGGGCCGCTTGCTGGATTACCTGGATGAACAAGAGGTTGCCGACAATACGATCGTAGTCTACACGTCCGATCAGGGCTTCTTCCTGGGCGAGCACGGCTGGTACGACAAGCGCTTCATGTACGAGGAGTCGCTCAGGATGCCTTTCGTCGTCCGATACCCGAACGGCATCAAGCCGGGAACCGTATGCGACGCGATGGCGCTGAACGTAGACTTCGCACAGACTTTCCTGGCGTATGCGGGCATCGACAGCCCGAAGGAAATGCAAGGCGTTAGCTTGAAGCCGCTGTTGGAAGGCGGGCGACCGGAGGGCTGGCGGACTTCGATGTATTACCGCTATTGGATGCATCTGTCGGAGCATAATGTATGCGCGCACTACGGCATTCGGACGGAGAAGCACAAGCTGATCTACTATTACGGCGAGGCGCTGGGCACGACCGGCTCCACGAACGAGAGCTGGGAGCCGGAGTGGGAGCTGTTCGATCTGGAGAAGGACCCGTACGAGCTTAATAATGTGTACTGTGATCCTGCGTATGCGGATACCGTTCTTGCACTGAAGCTGGAGCTTGCAAGGCTGCAGCACGAGACGGGGGACAATCCTTAACATTACGTGTGAGCTCGCAAGGCGTTGGGGGAGATCCCTCGCTCTTGCGGGTTTTTCTTGTATTCATTCGCATGTCTGTGTCTAGCAGACCGACATCCGAGTGGGGGGATCTACCGACATAGCATAGATCTTCCATCGCCTTACATTTCTTCTAACCTAACATGATGTTTCTCCCGCCAGAATATGCTAAAATGAGGACAATCTTAATGAAGAGGTGATATGGCGTGATTGGACGCAGCGGTAATCCTACCTTGAAGGAGAATACGTTCCAGCGGACGGGCGATGCCCATTCCGGGGGCGTTATGACGATTGATGGCACAGTGAACAAAACTTTTATCGCCTTGGCTATTCTGCTGGGAGGCGCATTCGCGGCCTGGTCGATGTATGAAGGCGGCAATACCAGTGTCATGGGGCTGGCGATCGGAGGCGCGATCGCAGGCTTCGTATTGGCTCTCATTATCAGCTTCGTGCCGCGCAGCGCGCCGTACCTTGTGCCGGTCTATGCGGCGGTGGAAGGACTGTTCCTCGGAGCGATCTCGGCCCACTTCAATGCGCAGACGAACGGAATTGCGATGCAGGCGGCATTGCTCACGATGGGCGTATTCCTTGCGATGCTGCTCGCTTACAAGACGGGCTTGATCAAGGCGACGCCTACGTTCAAGAAGATCGTCATTGCAGCGACGCTTGGCATTATGGTGATGTATTTGTTCAGCTTCGTGC